>CAWJIM010000021.1:0-372852 GCA_963842945.1 uncultured Gemmatimonadales bacterium | reverse complement strand
CAGCGGCGGCGCTCGCTGGCCTCGAGCTTGCCTGCACTGACAATGCTGTCCCGACGGCAGCGAATGAAACACTAACGCTTAGTGCAAAGGTGAGCGACAAGTTCCATTCTCATGGTCGCGGAACATTCGCCTTCGCGAATTTCAGCGAGGAGGCAGACCCGCCCTGTCTTCAAACTGGAATTTTCATCAACGAAGCCAGTCAGCAAACCCAGACAGCTACGGGCATCGAAAGAACTACCAAACAACTCTCTGTACGGAATGGCCGGAGATGTCTGCGGGGCAGGAACGTCTTTTACTTTTTCTGCTCCGGTTGACGAGGCACTTAGTTTCGACGAACGAGGCAATCTGGACAGAGCGACCTTACACGGGACGATCATAGCGACTGACGTGACTAGCGGTACACTGGTACCCGCCAGGGTAGACCTGGTGTGGACTGGCACAGGCCCCCGAGAGTCCTCTGTAAGCCGCTCCCGGTCCAACGACCAATTCATGTTTCACGAGCAGACGAAGGTGATCTCGCGAAACGCCGTGGTCACTGGGACCCTAATTGTTTCGGGTCAAAATCTCGGGGTTTTGGCCCCTCTGGCTTCGCCGGCCTTGGCCGAACGAGGGCAGACACCCTTCAAATAGTCCGGTAACGATCGCCGACCAGTAGACTTGCTGCGCCCGGTCGGCTGGCTCAGGTCACGCGGGGTAGGGAACAGGGGGCTGGGCCGAGCCCTGGCCGATCACGTCAATCTTGGATAGCTGGCTCGCACCTCGGGCGTTATGGGCGTGAGCCAACTCTTGCCGGATTTGTCGGTGGCCGCTGGCCAAGCAATCTTCCCGTGTGGGCCATCCGATGGTCGCAGGTCCTGGTAGCGGAGTCACCGCACCGATCCGCCGCCCTGTGCCCTCGGAGATGACCAGAATGTCCGCCAGGAAACAGGGGATCTGCTGGCGCTTGCCCTGCACTCGACCGGCTGCGTTTCAGCTGCCTCGAGACGGTGCTGGCCGCCTTAAACCCCCAGATGCTTCTGGTCCCTCGGGGATCGGTCCCAGATGCTTGCCTTCGACGCTGAGCTGGCGCACCTGCCCAGATCCCTGATTAGTGCCGTGTGGGAAGTGTTCGACATCACTCGGCCCCACGGGCCGCCCTGAACATGTCGCAAAAGGGGCCTATTTTGTCGCAACTGGGGCCTATCACACCATAAAACTCCCCGATATGGTGTTCTCCCACAGTAAAAGTCGACCACCTCTGGGCCCGACCCCGAGGCGCGTGCGGGTTACGGCAGGGCAAACCAGCAAGGAGCCGCATCGTCGCTCGGGAGCCTGAGCACAATGGGAAATCGGGACACGCAACGAGTTCAAGTTCCGTGAGTCCGCGTCCCGGCAGACGAGAAGCTCGGCTCAAGCCGGAATTCGCTCACCTCTACCCTCCTCTTAAACCCGGCGTTTGGGATTCGGCTAGTGCGATGGCACACCGGCTCATGGTGTGGCTAGTGCGGAGATCGGATCCGGGCGTCGGGCAGGCAAGTCGGATGCTGCGACCAGAGCATTTCGAGTTCCGTGGTGGCTCCCCTGTCCGTGTGGAAGATCCGCCAAGCCGACGGGAGGAGAAAGTGAACTTCGACCGAGATCAATAGCAGGATTTGAACAAGTCGGTACGGCGGCCCGGATGGTTAAGGGCCTGGCGGCACCCCTTTGCGGCTCAGGCAGGTTCACCCGAATCCTCGCGAGATGCAGGAAGTCTGAGATGCCCTTTTGTGCACCTGCATCGGCTTACGAGGTCAAGATTATTGACATTGCTAATTCGAGGACACCACTGATGTCGGTTCGCGATAGGGACCAGCGCGCACCGCACCCGGTTGCATAGCCAGAACAAACCTCCGTAAGTGCCTGGAGGCCTGCACTTTGCAGAGACACACCCTTCGCAGAACCAGTCGTCCACAATGCTGAACTGCCCGATAAGAGCACACCCGGAGCGATCCGGGGCCGCAAAACCAAGGGGTCTCACGAGGGCCGTGAGATAGCTCGGTGCCGAAGGTGGTCACAGCGCGCTGACATGCGCGGTGCGTCCTCGGCTCGAGCCCTGGATGCACCGCGTTCTTGTTGCCTTGAAGTCGATCCATCGATCCGGGGGGAAAGGAGAAGATGCTCAACGTACGGCACCTCGTGGTGGCTATGCTGGTGCTGGTGGGCGGCGTCAGCATTGCCTGCACTGATGCCGGCGCACCGACGAACCCGTCGGACCTGTCGCCGAGCTTCAGCACAGCCGAGCAGGAGGCAACCAAGGAAGAGAGAGAGCAGCGCCATGAGCAGCTCAAGCTCCTCCTCAACCTGCAGAAGGAGCGAATCAAGAAGGAGAAGGACCTGCGCAAGGGTGCGTACGAGCTTGCCCGGGATGAGTGGAAGGAGTTCAAACACGATTGGAAAGAGTATCGGAAGCTGCTGAAACAGTCGAAGACTGATCAGGCCAGCACGCTCCTGGATGTCGACCTGCTGCGCTGCAAGCCCCGGCCATTCGAGGGTGAGGCCGCCATCGTTGGTCCCGATGGAGGTACGCTGCACATCGGTGCGCACCAGTTGGTCTATCCCGAAGGGGCGCTGACTCGAGAGGAGCTGATCGTTGCGGAGGCGCCCACCAGCTCACTGGTGGACGTGGACTTCTATCCCGAGGGACTCCAGTTCGCGAAGTCAGCCAAGCTGACTTTGAGCTATAAAGAATGCGTGGTCCCGGTCGACCTCGACCTGCGCCTGGCCTATATCGGCTGGGGACTCCGGATTCTGGAGCTGCCTCCGTCTGTGGACTCGAAGGACTCGTCCGAAGTCATTGGTGATATCGACCATTTCTCCCGGTATGCTGTCGCGTATTAGCCGGCAAATTTGCGGGGGGCCGCTGGTCGGCACCCCACTGCGAAATACCCCGTAATCGTCTATCTCAGAAGGGGTCCCGTGAGCGAGAAGAACCCCGAGCTTGTCGGATCCACCAAGCTGGTGCTTCGGCCCCGGGTGCTTTCGGACAAGCATTTCGAGTTCCGGGATGTTGAGGTTCCAAACGCAGTGCCTGGTCAACACCAAGGATTGTCGGTATCTCGATGGCGGGAGGCACGCCTGCGTCCGGAGTACGGGCACATGTACCCGTGGCTCCTTCCCGATACATGGGAGCTCGCCGCGGTTGTAGTGGAAAAAGTTCTTGCCGGCCGTCTTCAACGGCGCAGGGAACTGGTGGAACGAGAGCGACTGAAGCCTCGGTACTTTGGCCTTACACTGCTCCCGTGAGGTCTTCAGATCGGGGATTGGCATAAAGACTGTCAAACCGAGCGCCTGCGCCCGGTGAGGGCGAACTTCCCTCAAACACGGGAGCGCCGAGCCTGACCGCCCCCGTTTACGTACCGGCTTGCGTCAGTTACCGGCGGCCATGTGTCCGTTACCGCAGTGGTGCTCAGGTTACAAGGCGCGTCAACGTGTCAGTCGCCATTGGCCTGATTCTCCCCGGTAGCACGGGCCTTACGCAACGACAGCATATCGTCTTGGTCAATTGCCATGATGATAACTGGCTCGGGTCTCTAGTAAGCCGGGGAATACTGAAGGACGATCTAGACCTCGGCGCGCAGTGAAGGTCGGGTGGCGCGTGCACGCAGGCTTGCGTGGTCTGGTCTACGAGGCACTTCGGGATTCCGTCGCGGCCCCGCAGGCCTACCAAGAGGAGGTAGGTGAGCGCTGCCCAGGAAGACAACTTTAAAGAATGTCAGTGGTCCATTTCGGCTTACCGCCTCTCCTACATAGCACCGTTCCGTGCCGTTGCTGGCGATCGAGCGTACGCGAAGCCACATTCAAGGCATCCCTTCCCAAGGCCCGACCGTGACCGACGTGACGGGCTCCGCCTTAGCTGAAGCCCTCCGTGACCGCTATGTGCTCGAGCGCGAGCTCGGGCGTGGCGGTATGGCCACGGTCTATCTTGCCCACGACCTCAAGCATGACCGCCCAGTCGCGCTCAAGGTGCTGCACCCGGAGCTCGCCAACGCGCTGGGACCAGATCGATTCCTGCGGGAGATCAGATTCGCCGCCGGCCTGAGTCACCCGAACATCCTGCCGCTGTACGACTCCGGTACTTTCGCGTTGGCCGATGGCGCGCCGGGTCTCTACTACGCCATGCCGTTCGTCGAGGGGGAGTCGCTGCGGAGCCGGCTGACGCGGGAGCATCAGCTGCCCGTGGAGGATGCGCTCCGGATCGCGGGCGAAGTGGCGGCCGCCCTCGCCTACGCCCACGAGCAGGGTGTCATCCATCGTGACATCAAGCCCGAGAACATTCTGCTTGTCAGGCTACCCTCCGCATCGGGGGACGTCAGCCGGCTGGCGCGTCTTCCTGGCCGACTTCGGCATCGCGAAGGCGGTCGACGCTGCCGGTGCGGAGCGGCTCACGGAGACCGGGCTCGCGCTAGGGACCCCGGCCTACATGAGCCCCGAACAAGCCAGCGGGGAGCACGCACCTGGATCAGCGAAGCGATCTCTATGCGCTCGGGTGCGTCCTCTACGAGATGCTCGCCGGACAGCCCCCGTTTACCGGGGTGACCGCTCGGGCGTTCATGGCTCGCCACGCGCTCGACCCGGTCCCGTCCCTCCGAAGCGTGCGGCCGACCGTGCCGGAGTCCCTCGAGCGGACCGTCACCCGGGTGCTGGCCAAAGTGCCTGCCGATCGGTTTGCCACGGCCACGGAGTTCAGCCAGGCGCCTCGCTGGACGGCCAGACGGTCGATCGAGCCTCAGCGGAGACGCCGGTCACGCACGGGGCCTTGTCGCTGCCGGCGGCGGTTGTCGCGGCGATCGGTGCGGCGGTAGTGCGTTTACCGCTCCGGCGTCGTCATGGGCTGTCCGGCGGACCAGCGGACGCCCGGGTCGTCGCCGTCCTCCCCTTCCGGGTCGCCGGGGCGGATCCGGCGCTGCAATACCTGCGGGAAGGGATGGTCGATCTCCTCGCGATCAAGCTCACGGGTGAAGGCGGACCCCGTGCGGCGGATCCGCGCGCGGTGCTCAGCGCCTGGCGCCGCGCCGGCGGCTCGGCCAGCTCACGAGGCCGACACCGGAGGCCGCGGTCGGTATTGCTCGACGCCTTGGGGCCGGCCGGCTGATCGATGGCGGAGTCGTGGGAACTCCGGAGCATGTTACGCTCACGGCCTCCGTGCTCCAGATCCCGAGTGGGCAAGCACTCGTCCCCCGTCAGTGTGGAAGGGCCGCCGGATAGCGTGCCCGTGCTGGTCGACCGCCTGACAGCGGAGTTGCTTGCCGGCGAGGGCGGCCGGACCGAGTTGGCGTCACTCACCTCGCTTCCGGCGCTCCGTGCCTACTTCGACGGTCAGAGGGCCTATCGCCTCGGTCGCTGGAGCGGCCGCGTTGCGGGAGTTCTCAAGAGCAATCCAGACAGACTCGACGTTTGCACTTGCGGCGATGAGCCTCTTCTCCGCCTCCCAGTGGCTTGCGGGCGGCCTCTGGCCGCCGGGCACCGACCCCGGGCCGCGGGGCAGCGCTCGCGTGGGCAAATCGCGACTCGGCTAAGCCCGCGCGACCGCTGCCTTGCTCCTGGCGCGGGTCGGTCCCCGCTACCCCGCTCCGTACGCCGGACGCCGAGTTTCTTGCGGCCCGCGCAGCGGGGGGTGGCGGCGGCCCCCGACAGCCCGGAAGATGTGGCATGAGCTGGGTGACGAGTATCTTCCATTTCGGAGCGCAGCTCGGGGTGGACTCCCCGCGCTCACGCGCGGCAGTAGGCCTTTCGGCGGAGTCTGGCCCTCGACTCGGCGAGTGCCGTCTATCGCACCTTTGCCGAGCCGCTTCTCCACCTCGTCGCAGATTGCGGCAACCGACGGAGACACGGCGACGGTCCGGCGGCTCGTCACCACCGCATTGACAGCGGACTCCCTAACCGACGAGGCGGGGTTTCTACGCTGGGTCAGGGCGACCGCGTCCCGTGACAGCGCAGCCATCAGATCCATGCGGGATCGTTTCCCTCAGATGGGCTTTGAGGCAGCCTCATCGACCATCGCGAACTCCAGCCAGGAGATGGGCGTAGGCTGGAGGGATGCCCAGCTGGCTGTCGCAGCCGGCCTTCGGACTGGTCATCCGGGAGCCTGGATACTCGCCCATGTGCTTGCCCTGAATCGCGGACGGCCGAGCGAAGCGATGGCCGCGCTCGCAACGGATGCAGGTGGACAACGAGCACGAGCGTCTTCGGTGGCGCGTTCTGGATGCGCTCTATTGGGATGGTGACAATGCCGCAGCCGCCCAGGCCGTGCGCGAGCTCCACAGGCACGCCGCTGCCCTTCCGGTGCGGAGTGTGGAAGATCGCGAAGCGCAGCTCCGGGACCTTTGTGCAGAACAACAATGGCGGCTCGTGCTGGGAGATGCGGCGGGGGCGAGTTCAGCCATTAGGCGGTTTCGGACCGCATTTCACGAAGGCGCCGGGTCAGACGACTCGGTCCGCACTGGATCCCGAGCTGCCGTTTGCGCGACGGTGCTCGAGACCTGGCTGGCCGTGCTCAGTAAACGGTCCGACGCCACTCTTCTGCTGAATCGACTGGACTCGCTCTCACTGAGCGGAGCGGTGGATCCCGAAGTGACGGTCGCGCTGCCCTTGAACCTGGTCGTGGCGCGGCTCCGCGAGGCTGTAAACGACCCGCGAGGCGCCCTGGCGGCAATCCTGCGGCGGTCGTATGGGTTTCAGCCCTGGTATCTCTCGACCTGTCTCCGCGAAGAAGGCCGGCTCTCCGCTCTCACCGGGGATACCGCCGCTGGGATCAAGGCCTACCGGCACTACCTTGCGCTCAGATCCGACCCTGAGCCAGGGCTACGGTCCAAAGTCGAGCGAGTGCGCACGGATCTGGCAGCGCTGGTCGCCGAGCCCTGATAAGACCGTGCTTAGTCGGGCGGGCCGAAATCCACGGACAAGCCGAGGCGTGCGCTCATGGGTGGTTGGAATAATTGTGGTCTCCCGTATGCCGGGTTCGGGTTTGTTGGATTGCCATTGGCGTCCAGCTCCAGGAAATGCAAGTCGTTGAAGTCGATGGGCGTGCGGCGATTCCCGAGCTGGAACAGATCCAGATACAGCCTGGGTCTAAGCGATGCCCCGGCCCACGGCCGGAGCGCGTAGGTGAATCGCAGACCAGCGTCGAACACGGCTGGGGTTCGGCCGGCAGAGCCTCTCGGCCGAAGAAAAATGGGTGGGCCACCGAAGAAGACCAGGGCGTCTTCGTTGCGGGGAGTGCCGCTCATCCACGCGATCTGAGTTCCCGCGGTAAGCCCGAAGTTGAACCGATAGGAGCCTGACAGCTTGAAGACATGCGGCCCGGTGTTGCCCTGTTTGTTCTTTCACTCCGGTAGCACCGGCGGTAGTTCGCTGGGTGTACTTCGGTTCCTCTCCGTTCCGCTCGGTTCCTATGGGTTGGTGAGGTGCTACGATGGCTTCGGGGTTAAGTGCTGGTGGGACAACAGGCGCGGAAGTGGGGTCCCCAACCTTCAAAATCTGGGTGGCAAGCTCCGGTACCGGTTCAGCAGCTCGGTTTGCCGGCTCACCAACGGGATCTCTTTCCCTCGGATAAACAGGTGATTCACCCGGCTGGAGAACTCCAGGGGATCGCCGGTCCAGACCACCACGTTTGCCACCTTCCCCACCTCGAGCGATCCGTAGCGGTCGCCAACGCCCGCGGCCTCGGCCGTTGACAGCGTGATCGAGCGCAGCGCGTCGTCCCAGCTCATTCCGTTCCGCACCTCGTTCCCCGCCGCCTGACGCAGATCTCTGAACAACGCGGCGTCCTGTTGCGCCACCCCGACCTTCACTCCCGCTTTCCAGAGAAGCGTCGCGTTGTCCAGCCGGGCGTTGAGCGCGTCGAACCGGGGCACATCGGTGAGCGGCTCCAGCAGCACCGGCACCTTTACCCGGGCCAGCTCCGGCGCCACCATCCATCCCTCGGCACCGCCCCAGATCACCATCCTGAGATTGAACTCCTGGGCAATCCGGAGCGCGGTCTCGATGTCGCTCCTGCGGTTGGCGATCACGAACAGCGGCAGCTTTCCTTTGAGCACCGGCAGCAGCGCTTCCAGGTCTTCGGCCGATGCGGCCAGCGGCTGAATCTGGCCCTTTCGGAAGTCGTCCCGCCGCTTCTCGTATTCCAGCGCGTCCCGCAGAACCCTCCGCAATCGTTGAGTCGCCCGGGCCCGGCTCCCGCCGCCGGCCTCCTTGCCTCCCTGGCCCAGGTCGGCCATCATCGCGACCGGCGACTGGGCTACCATGTCCTCGATCCGGTCTCCCGCCAGATCGATCAGGACCGCCTGTCCCGGGATCAGGCCCAGCGCCGGCTTGCTGATCGAGCTGGTTACCCCCTCGAGCCGGGCGACCGGAATTGCCATGCTCGCGGGGTCGAGCCCTTCGGCCACGTTGAACGACGGCTTCATGTCGCCGCTGGCGGTGTCCTCCTGGGTCTCGATCTGGACCCCGATATCGAACAGCTTGAGTCCGAGGGTTGAGCCGCCGTGAATCAGCCCCGGCGTGATCCAGCCGCCCTTGGCATCGATCCGGGTGGCGCTGGAAGGGACTTCCACCGAAGCACCCACGGCAGCGATTTTCCCGTCCCGCAGCAGCAGCGTTCCGTTCTCGATCTTCGGTCCGGAAACCGGGTAGATCGTGCCGCCGGTTATCGCGATGGTCTGGGCCGACAAGACGCCAGTCGCCAGCGAGCTCGCCAGAACACCCATCAGCGCCGAAAGCGACCGCCTGACCGCCCGACTGCCCGACCGCCCCCTCACTGTCCCACCCCAGGCTCGCCCGTACCGAGATTGAAATCGGTCTTCCGCTGGTTCTTCGGATCACTTCGGTCGAACACCAGCCAGCCATCGTTGTACACCCGCTCGGCCTTGCTGTAGACCGAGAAGGGATCGCCCGACCAGACGACCACGTCCGCTGCCTTGCCCGGCTCGAGCGTTCCCGTGGTGCTGTCGATGCCGAGCGCCCAGGCCGGATTAGCGGTGAGCCAGCGAATCGCCTGCTCCCGGGTGATGTTGATCCCGGCGTTGCGGCCGGCGTACATCGCCTTGGCCGCCTCCTGGTTGAGCCGCTGGATTCCTTCTTCGCTGTCGGAGTGGATGATTGCGCGGGCGCCGGCCTGCTGCAGCAGGGCAGCGTTCTCGGGGATGCCGTCGAGCGACTCCATCTTGAAGCCCCACCAGTCGGCCCAGACCGCGCTGGCCACGCTGTCGCGCGCCAGCAGGTCGGCGATCTTGTAGGCCTCGACCGCGTGGTGGAAGGCGCGGATGTGGAAGCCGAATTCCCGGGCCAGATCCAGCATCTGCGCCATCTCGTCGGCCCGGTAGCAGTGGTTCTGCACGAAGGCCTTGCCCCGGAGCACGTCGGCCAGGGTCTCCAGCTGGAGGTCGCGATCGGGCGGGTTTCCCTCCTTCTTGTCCAGCCAGGCATCCCACTCGCGCCGGTACTTCTCCGCCTTGGCGAACGCGGCCCGGTATCCCGCCATATTGCCCATCCGGGTGGAGGGACCTTTCTCCTGGTACACCCGCTTGGGATTTTCCCCGCACGCCATCTTCACGCCGTAGGGAGCGCCCGGATACTTCATCTCCTGCACCGTGCGCGCCGGAATCAATCGCAGGATGGCCGACCGTCCGCCGATCAGATTGGCCGAGCCGGGCAGCACCTGAATTACGGTGATGCCTCCGGCCACGGCCAGCGGGATCTGCGGGTCCTGAGGCCAGAACGAGTGCTCGGCCCAGACCTGGGCCGTGTTCGGGTCAGTGGCCTCGTTGCCGTCGCTCTGGCTCTCGCTGCCGGGCGCCGCGTAGACCCCAAGGTGGCTGTGCGCGTCGATGATGCCGGGGGTGACGTACTTCCCGCTCCCGTCAACCACGGTGGCGTCGCCGGGCGGAGTTACCTCAGGCCCCACCGCCGTGATCTTTCCATCCTGAAACACAATCGAGGCGTTCTTGAGCTCGGGACCGGAGGCGGTGAGGATGGTAGCGTTGCGGATAACGACGGGCGCCGACGGGTGTCGCACGTAGGTGGACGGGTATTGGGGCCGGAGCGCGCTGAGCGAATCACTGACTCCCGACGTTCCGGTAGTGGCTGCTGCGCAGCCGCTGAGGAGTACAACTGCCGGCGAGATGAGGCCTGCGCACGACAATGGGCGCATCGCGAATTCGATTCGGGGAGAGAGGTGCGGCTATAGTACGGCCCGCACTCGGGGACGGCAAGAACGTCCCGAGTTGTGGAAGGAGCCGACTTGAAGTTTGGACTAGGCCGGCCCGATCTCGGCTGGGGTGGGGTCCGACAGCCGCTCGGGAGTTACGTACCAGCTTGCGCCCCTGGATCGTCCCCCTCGGAACTGGAAGTGCTCTTCGGGAAGGATGCGTCGCTCCAGCAGGGCGTCGGGGCCGGCTTCTCGCCAAAGCCGCTCCGCCCTCCGGGTCGCGGCTTGCCAGGCCGGGATCCAGTGACCGGCAGGAATTTCCGGGTAGAGCGACCCGAACTTCGGGTCCAATCGAGTACGGCGAAGTGGTCCCACGAGACACCACCATGTGAAAGTTGTGCGGCGCCTAAGGTGACCCGAATTCGGCGATTCAGTGGTGATCTGGATCACACAATTCCGGCTCGACGTTGCCGCCAGCAACGCTTCTTCCGGGAAGGATTGCCGGGCAGTAGTTTCTCCGGTCCTTCAATTTCTCTATGTAGAAGAGGTCCCATGGTGGCGTCCGTCCCGGTCCGCTCGCTGACGGTTCTGGTGGTGGAGGATGAGGACGGAATGCGCCTGCTGATGCGGCAGGTGTTGGAGGGCGCGGGCTATCAGGTCTGCGAAGCGGACGAGGGATTTCAGGCCCTCAGCGTGTTGCTCCAGGGCCGGCCGGTAGACCTGGTGGTCAGCGACATCAGGATGCCGCGGATGGATGGCTACGAGCTGGCCGCTCACATGCTGGCGCTGGCGATCAAAGTCCCGATTCTCTTTGTGACCGGCTACGTGAACGAGCTCGATGCTACGGTGCTTCCCGGCCCCGTCCTGACCAAGCCGTTTGAGCCGGAGCAGCTGTTGGCCTGCGTGCGGCAGATGCAGGCGGTCAGTGCTTGAGTCACTAGTCACCAGTCGCTAGTCGTCAGGCCTCCCACCTTCGTTCCGCGATCTCAGTTGACGTGCTTGCACATTACCGTCGCTGACGCGGGGCAGGCGGTCTGGAACTCCACGGAAGATCGTACGCCCTGCGCCACCTCATCCCGGCGCACGCAGACGAACCCGAACTTGGGGAAATAGTTCTCGGCGGTGGTGGTGAGCAGATACACGTCCTCGATCCCGCGCTCGCGCGCCAGGTCCAGCGCCCGTTCCACCAGCACCCGTCCCACCCCGCTTCCTCTCCAGCTCTCCTCCACCGCGGCCGAACGGAGCAGCGCCGACTCCCCATAGAGCTCGAGTCCGACCACTCCGACCAGCCTTCCATCGGCCTCGGCCACCAGGAACTGCGAAAAGTTGTCGGCTACCCCGGCCGTGGGCAGACCGGACCGGTCGAGCAGGGAGAACACCGCTTCGAGATCAGGGGCGCTCGCGGTGCGAAGCTCCACGCACTGCCCGTTCTTGAGCTCAGTCTCCATTGGCTCCTCCGTTCTCTCGTGGCTTCGTGGCGCGGACGAAAGCGCCCATCACCCGGCCGTCCACCTCACGGGCGAACTCGTCCGTTTCGAGTCCGCTGCCGGCCAGGAAGGCTTTGGCGTCCTCGAACTGGTAGACCCGGGTAGGCTCGATTCCGATTTCCTCGAAGCCGGCCTCCCGAAGCAGTCGGGTATAGTCCTCTTCGCTCAGGGCCCCGGCCACGCAACCGACCCACAGCTCCATGCTGCGGCGCACCTCCGCCGGCACCTGACCCCGGACGACCACATCGGACACGGCAAAGCGGCCGCCCGGCTTGAGCACCCGGAACGCCTCGCGCAGCGCCTTGGCCTTGTCGGCCGAAAGGTTGATCACGCAGTTGGAGATGATCACGTCCACCGAGCTGTCGGGAAGCGGAATCGCCTCGATCTCACCCTTGAGGAATTCCACGTTCTCCAGACCGGCGGCCCGCTGGTTCTCCCTCGCCAACGCCAGCATGTCGTCGGTCATGTCCAGGCCGTAGGCCTTGCCGGTGGGACCCACCCGCCGGGCGGAAAGCAGGACGTCGATGCCGCCGCCGGACCCGAGGTCGAGCACCACCTCGCCGGGACTGAGCTCGGCCAGCGCGGTGGGATTGCCGCAGCCGAGTGAGGCCAGCACGGCTTTCTCCGGCAGAACGGCGGTATCGGCGTCCTGATACAGGTTCGAGGTGATCGGATCGCCGGCGCTCCCGCCGCAGCAGGTGGTGGAGCAGCAGGAGGTCTTGGCTCCCTCTGCCACCTCCCGGGCCGCCTTCGCATAGCGCTCGCGAACCGTGGCTCTCAGGTCTTCACCGCTCATTGCAACCTCCTAACAAGATTTTTTGATGCTTTTCGTAAATAAAAAGTGGATCAGCAGCAGCCGGTCTTCCGCTCGGCGGGAGACGGTGGCGACGCCAGCGCCTCCACGGTCTCGGCCAGCTCGTTCAGCGTGTCGGGGTTGAGGGTGTAGTACATCCAGCGGCCCTCCGGCCGGTCGGTTACCAGATCGGCATCCTTCAGCACCTTCAGGTGGAAGGAGAGCCGCGACTGGGCCGCGTCCAGGGCATCGGTGAGATCGCAGACGCAGCGCTCTCCGAAGCGAAGCCGCTGCAGGATAGAGAGACGGGTGCTGTCCGAAAGCGCGTGAAACAGCCGCACGGACCGTTCGGTCTCTGGTTTGGTGCGCGTTGCCATACCTGGATTGTATCAACTTTCATTGATATGTCAAGGGTCTTCTTCAGGTGGGGATCAGACCGGCCAGTCTCCCATCATCCCGCACGACATACCGGCCGCGGCCGGCCGATTCGATGATACCGTCCTGCCGAAGCTCACGAAGCGCCCGCACGACGACCTCCCGTACGGTGCCCAACTCTTCGGCGGTTTCCAGTTGCGTTCGGCCGAGGGTGAAGGGAGCTCCTGGCCCGACTGCCTGCTGGCGGGTTTGGAGGAGTCGGGCGAGCCGGGCGTTCACATCGTGGGCGGCCAGGCCGTCGAGCCGGTCCACCAGGTGGCGGGTGCGCTCGCCCAGGCGATGGAGAAAGAGGAGCGACGTCTCCGGGCTGGAGCGGATGGCCGACCGAAGTGCCTCGGTCGGGAGTAATAGACAGCGAGTCGGCTCCCCGGCGATGGCGGTGGCCGGATAGGTGCCACCATCGAACACCGGCACTTCACCCAGCGCGCCGCCCGGACCCTCTTCATGGATCACGTGCTGCCGTCCGTTGCCCCGGACCACCCGCACTCTCCCCTCGAGCACGACCAACAGTCCGGCCGGAACGGTTCCGGCGGCATAGAGCAGCTGGCCGGCGGCAAAGCGCCGTTCGATCGAACGGTGGGCCAGATTGGCGACGAGCCTGGGAGACAGATGGGCAAACAACGGCGTGTTGGACAGCAGGCAGGGATCGATCATGGGATTCCCGACGGAGATAAGGGAACAAAAGTTCCTGCGGTCCCGCTGGGCAGAGGGTACGCTTCAGAATCTCTCACGGAGCGACTCCATGTGTTCGTTCAATGCGCGGCACTGGCTCGCGGTCGCGGTACTCGCCTCGGCCGGTGCCACAGTATCCTCGGCCCAGGACGCGAGAGACACAGCCTTTACCTCGATGCAGTCCCGCGGCCGGGTGGCCATGGGAGTGGACCAGTACGCTTCCACCCATCGCTTCGAAAATCTGCCGGACGGCGGGCGGATCGAGCTGCAGCGAAACCGGCCCGACAGCGCCGGGGTGCAGGCCATCAGAGACCATCTGAGGGCAATCGTGGAGGCCTTTTCCAAGGGTGATTTCGCAGCCCCCGCGATGGTGCACGCCGGGGAAGTTCCGGGCGCGCGCACCATGGCCGAGAAGCACCGGGCTATCCGCTACCAGTACCGAGAGCTACCATTGGGGGGTGAGGTCCGAATCATGACAGGGGACGCCGAAGCACTGCGGGCGATTCACACCTTTCTCGAGTTTCAGCGGCGAGAACACCGAGCCGGGCCATAAATCACTGCGCCAACCGGTACCGGGAGGTAAGGTCGGTGCGGTCCTTTGGGCGTGAGGCAAACCTGTCCATTCCATTTCCCCGGATTGCCACCACCATACTGGTCGTCGACGACGAGCGGCTCTCCCGGCGCATCGCCTATCGAATTCTGAGTGAGGAAGGGTACCGGGTGCTGGAGGCGGAATCGGCCCCTGAGGCGCTCGATGTGCTCAGCCAGGCCCGGGGCCGAATAGACCTGGTGATGCTGGATGTGGTGATGCCCGACTGCGACGGAGTGGAGCTGGGCCAGATGATCCAGGAGGAGTGGTCCGACCAGCGGATCCTCTATATGTCCGCCCATCCCGCCGAAGTTCTGGTTCAGCATGGGCTTCAGTCGCTGGACGTCCCCTTTCTAGCGAAGCCGTATACCCGGGACGAGGCGCTGGCCAAGGTCCGCGAGGCATTGGAGCGCCGCCGCACGACCGAGGCCAGCCCGGTGGAGCGGCGGAAGAAGCCACGGCTCCCCGGAAAGTGATACCAGCCGTACCCGCCCGCTCTTCCGTTCGCCATTCCCTGTAATACTCCAGCCGGTTCTGCGTCTGCAGGTGTGAAGGCCAAAGCTGGCAACCCACACCTGAGGAGACGTATCATGTCTAGCAATGAGACCACCAAGCAGGGCTGTCCCTGTGGCTGTAACTGTTCCTGCGGGGCCGACTGCCCCTGCGAGCTGGGCGGCTGTAACTGCGGCTGCGGCTGCGAGTAAGTTGGAAGACGCGAGACACGAGTCGCGAGTCACCTCTCGAGCCGGCTCAGCCGGAGTACTCGCGTCTCGCGATCTCAGCTGACTCCTGACCACCATGCCCACCGTAGCCTCGAGCTCGGAGCCTGCAAATCCGGATGCGCTCAGAGTCCTGCTGGAAAACCACTCCCGCTTCCTGGCGTTTCTAGAACGCCGGGTGGGATCGCGGGAGGAAGCCGAGGATATTCTGCAGGAGGCGTTCGTCCGAAGCCTGGAGCGCGCGCCGCCGATGGAAGACTCCACGTCGGCCATCACCTGGTTCTACCGGGTGCTGCGGAACGCCCTCACCGACTACTATCGGCGGCGGGACAGCCGGGGCCGGGCGATCGACCGGCTGGCGGCGGAAACGGAATCTGCGACCGAGCCCGACAAGGAGCTGGAGGCGGTGGTCTGCGCCTGCGTCATGAGCCTGCTGGAGACGCTCAAGCCGGAGTACGAGACTGCGTTGCGCCGGGTGGAGCTCGAGGGCGCCAGCGTCCGGAGCTACGCCGAGGAGGCCGGCATCACTCCGGGGAATGCCGGGGTACGGCTGCACCGGGCGCGGGAAGCGCTTCGGAAGCAGGTGGTGCGATGCTGCGGAGCCTGCCTCGAGCACGGCTGCTTCGACTGCGCGTGTCGAAGGTGACCAGTCGCCAGTCCTCAGTCCTAGCCCCAGTCCTCAGTCCTCAGCCCTCGTCAGGGATCCTGATCCGAAACCGGCCCTCTTCATCCCGAGCTACCGACGCCTAATGGCTGCCGGCTAGCGACTGGCGACTGGAGACTGGCCGCTCATCGCCGCTCCTGCTCTCCTTCGCCGGCCGGGCCCAGGCCCAGCACTCTCCGGCGCAGATGCCGGAGCGTCCCTTCGGCATTCCCATGAGCCGGATGGGCTCGGGCACCGCGTGGCTGCCGGATGCCTCCGCCATGCGGGCCTGGCACTTCGGTGCCGGCTCGTGGATGCTGATGGTCCACGGTGACGCGTTCCTTCAGTACGACACCCAGGGTGGCCCCCGCGGCGACGATCAGCTCGGCAGCATCAACTGGGGAATGCTGATGGCGATGCGGCAGCTGGGTGGCGGCACGTTGCATCTGCACGCCATGGCCAGCGCCGAGCCGCTGACCATCGGCGCGCAAGGCTATCCGCTGCTGCTCCAGACCGGCGAGACCTACCAGGGCCAGCCGCTGCACGACCGGCAGCATCCTCACGATCTCCTGATGGAAGTCTCGGCCATGTACGAGCGCAGAGTGGCGGGCTCCTGGGGCGTGATGGCCTATGTCGCTCCGGTGGGCGAGCCCGCGATCGGGCCGGTGGCGTACATGCACCGGCCTTCCGCGCTGAACGATCCGTTTGCTCCGCTGAGCCACCACTGGACCGACGCCACCCATATCACCTACGGCGTGATCACCGCCGGCGTCTTCACCCGTCAACTCAAGCTCGAGGGCACCGTGTTCAACGGCCGAGAGCCGGACGAGGACCGGTACGACCCGGACTTCCATCCGCTCGACTCCTACGGCGCCCGGCTCTCGGTTGCGCCGGATCCGAACTGGGCGCTGGCCGCGA
The DNA here is from genome assembly GCA_963842945.1 of uncultured Gemmatimonadales bacterium. Classification (GTDB taxonomy): domain Bacteria; phylum Gemmatimonadota; class Gemmatimonadetes; order Gemmatimonadales; family GWC2-71-9; genus CAVVWJ01. Next base: position 356,434 of record CAWJIM010000021.1, on the reverse strand, counting down.
GCTACGGTCACCTGGTCGAGCCCGAAGCACTGCATCCGGATGAGGATCAGGACCGGCTCGGCGCATCGGTATTGCACACCGCGCCATTGGGTAAGCGGGGCGAATGGGCCTCGGCGCTGGTGTACGGCGCCAATCAACGGCGGCCGCACGGGGGGCCGGCAGGGGACTGGGAGCACAGCGTGATTCTGGAATCGAACCTTCAGCTCGACGCGGCCAACACCGTCTTCGGCCGGGCAGAATACGTGCGGAAGGCGGGGGACGACTTGGCGCTGCCCGCCCCGTTAACCGAACAGGAATTCGATGTGGGCGCGCTGTCCTTCGGATACGTGCGCGAGTTGGCCAGATTTGGAGGCGCCACCGCCGGCGTCGGCGCTCGCGGTGCGATCAACTTCGTGCCGGAAGATCTGGAGGGTGAGTACGGCAGCCGAACACCGGTGGGACTGGCTGTGTTCGTTCGGGTCCGTCCGGCGCTGCTCGAGGCTGCCGGCCCGCATGCCGCGGACCCTCACATGCATCATTGATGAAGGAAGCATCGCTCAACCGGCTGGCCTTCGCCGCCACCGTCCATTGTCTGACGGGCTGCGCCATCGGCGAGGTTATGGGCATGGTCATCGGCACCGCGCTGAATTGGCGAAACCTCCCGACGGTGGTGCTGTCGGTGGTGCTCGCCTTCTTCTTCGGCTACGGTCTCACCGTGCGGCCGCTGCTCCGCGCCGGAATCGCCACCGGGACGGTGCTCCGGCTCGCATTCGCGTCGGACACTGCTTCGATTGCCATCATGGAAGTCGTGGACAATGCGCTGATGCTGGTCATCCCGGGAGCGATGAACGCACCGCTCGACTCCGGGCTGTTCTGGGGGAGCCTGGTGCTGTCGCTGCTGCTGGCCGCGAGCGCCGCATTTCCGGTGAATCGCTGGCTGATCTCGCGGGGGCGGGGACACGCCGTGGTACATCATTACCATGGCCATGGGACCCACTGAGACGATGACGACGAACACCGCCGTTCTGGAACGGGGACTCGACACCTCCAACGGATTGGATTTCGTGCAGGAGCGTCTGGCGCTGGTCGGCAAGACGCTCTTCCTCGTGTCGTTCGCATTCTATCTCTTCCTCCTCGCCAGCAAGGTGCTGGTCGGCGGCGCCCCGTTCCTCGCGGTAGTAACCAGTCCAGTCGCGATAGGCCACCTGGCGCCAGCTCGACCATGGCCCTGCTCTGGCTCCTGGCCCGGCGCGCCAGGCTCTCGCGTGCGGAGCCTGGGGGCGCTCGATGCCGTCAGCTTTGTGGTGGCCCGTGGTTCCCTATCCCTCATGACAATGAATGACGAGGGCCAGATCCTGCAGGTGCTGCTGGCCCTCATCGTGACCGTCATGATCCGGGCGATCCTGGTGCCGTCCCGGCCCGGCCGGACGATGCTGCTCTCGGCGCTGGTTTTCCTGCCGACGGTGATCGTCTGCATCGCGCGCCATCACCCCACGGCGCTCCTGCCCGGGTTCAGCGCGGCCTACCAGAAGCAGTACATGACCCTCAACACGGTCCTCTGGAGTGTCCTGGGGACCACGCTGGCCACCATTACTTCCCGGGTCACCTACGGACTCCGCCGGCAGGTGGCCGAAGCCAACGAGCTCGGGCCAGTATGTTCTCGAGGAGAAGATCGGGGGCGGCGGGATGGGCGAGGTCTGGCGGGCGCGGCACCGCCTGCTGATCCGGCCGGCGGCGATCAAGCTGATCCGTCCCCAGATGTCCGGCGATCCCGAGCTGCTCCTCCGGCGCTTCGAGCGCGAGGCCCGCGCCACTGCGGCGCTCAAGTCGCCGCACACGGTGCAGCTCTACGACTTCGGCGCCACCGAAGACGGCAGGCTGTATTACGTGATGGAGCTGCTCGACGGACTGGATCTCGATACCCTGGTCCGGCAGTACGGACCGCTTCCGGCGGAGCGGGTCGTTCACCTTCTCCGCCAGGTCTGCGCCTCACTTCAGGACGCGCACGTCAACGGGCTGGTGCATCGCGACATCAAGCCGGCCAACGTCGTGGTCAGCCGGGCGGGAACCACTTTTGATTTTGCCAAGGTGCTCGACTTCGGACTGGTCAAACTCGACAGCGCGCGGAAGGCCGAGGACGATATCAAACTCACCAGCGAGGGCAGCGCCAGCGGCACTCCGGCGTTCATGGCGCCCGAGGTAGTGCTCGGCGTCGCTGACACCGATCATCGGGTCGACCTGTATGCGCTAGGGTGTGTCGCCTACTGGCTGCTTACCGGCAAGCTGGTTTTCGCGGGAAAGAGCGTCGTGGAGGTGATGTTCCATCACGCCCACACGCCGCCACCCCGGCCCTCGTCCAGGTCTGAGCTGTCTATCCCGGCTCCGCTCGAGGACCTGGTCATGGAGTGTCTGGAGAAGGACCCGGCGCGCCGCCCGGCCAGCGCGGATGCGGTGAGCACTCGGCTCAACGCCGTCTCGTGGGAACAACCCTGGACCGTCGAGCGAGCGGAGCGCTGGTGGGAAACGCACCGGCCGCTCCCGGCGGACGCGCGCCGGGCGGCGGAAGTGCTCCTGTCACAGGAGGGGCGGGAGCTACGGATCGGGCCGCGGGTAAGGCCGATGGGGTAGGATACAGCAGCTGTGGTTCGTAACTAGTCTGTGATCAATCTTGACAGGTGAGATTCCGGGGCCTAGCATGGGCAAATTCGTCGCCCGATATAGGCACACCCGGCGAAAGCCGGGGTCGCAAAGCCACGGGTCCTCGCCCTCTGCGCTGCCGTCGTGGCGGTGCCGCGAAGTCTCAAGACCGCCGAGCTGCGTGAAGGTCAGCTTGGCGGTCGTTTTTTTTACAGGCCCGGGCCTTCGACGTGCGACGCCACAAACCCTTGCCCGCACGGAGCAAACATGCCGACGCCAATGACACCGCGCGCCTCAGAGCGCTCTCCCGACACGATCGTGTTGGTCCACGGCTTCTGGGTGACCCCGCGCAGCTGGGAGCACTGGATCCCGTACTACGAGGCCAAGGGCTACCGCGTCCTCGCCCCCGCTTACCCCGGCTTCGAGGTCGAGGTCGAGGCGCTCAACGCCGACCCGACGCCGGTCGAGCGGCTCACGGTTCCCTCAGTCATCGCGCATCTGGAGTCGATTATCGGGGCGCTCGACGCCCCACCGATCCTCATGGGCCACTCGGCCGGCGGTACGTTCGTGCAGATCCTGCTCGACCGTGGCTTCGGCGCCGCGGGAGTGACGTTCAACTCCGCGCCGACCGAGGGCGTCCTCGTCGCGCCGTGGTCGCAGATCCGGGCGACGTTCCCGGTGCTCAAGAGCCCGGCGAACCGGCACCGGGCGGTCGGCCTCACGTACGAGCAGTGGCGCTACACCTTCACCAACACGTTCCCCGAGGCCGAGGCGCGTGCGTCGTACAAGCGGTATCACGTGCCCGCATCGGGTGGCCTTGTCTGGGACACCGTGCTCGCGAACGTCGAGCCCGGGCCCCAGGCGACCGCGGTCAACTACCGCAACGCGGCGCGGCCTCCGCTGCTGTTCATCTCCGGCGGTGAGGACCACCTGATGCCGCCGGTCGTGCAGCACTCGAACGCGGCCCACTACACGGCGGAGACGCTCACCGAGGTGACGGTGTTCGAGGGGCGCTCTCACCTGCTCCCCGCGCAGCGCGGCTGGGAGGAGATCGCCGACTACGCGCTCTCGTGGGCCGAGCGGCACGTGGTCTCGCTCGCCGGACGCGGCGCCTAACGCTAGGAGCTGACCATGTCACTAACCGCCGAATCGACCGTCACGAGCGGCAAGACCCGAGTCCTGGGTGGCATTACGGTGATCGACACGCCGCTCATCACCCGGGCAATGGACTATGCCCGCGTCCATTCCGAGCCGTATCTCTTCAACCATGCCGTCCGATCCTGGCTCTTCGCGGCACGGCTGGGGCAGTTGCAGGGTATGCCTCACGACGCGGAAATCGTCGCCGTCGGGACGCTGCTCCACGACCTTGGGCTCACGGACAGGTTCACCGGTCCCAAGCGCTTCGAGATAGAAGGGGCCGAGGCAGCGCGGGCCTTTGCGCGCGAGCAAGGTCTCGACGACGACCGTCGCCTGCAGCTGATCTGGGACAGTGTCGCCTTGAACTCCACACCTTCGATCGGCCTCAACAAGGAGGCTGAAGTGGCGCTCTGCACGGCTGGAATCGGCGTCGAATTCGGATTCCAGTTCGATCGGATCCCGCCGAACGAGATGCAGAGTATCCTCGCCGCGTTTCCCCGCCTCGAGATGAAGCGGCGCTTCAAGGATTCGGTTTGCCGCATTGTCCAGACCAAGCCGGAGACCACCTACGACAATTTCGCTGGGGACTTCGGGGAGCGTTTCGTGCCCGGCTACCAGCGGCCGTCTACCGTGGATTTCCTGATGAACGCCCCGTTCGAGGAGTACCGGGAAGTAGGATTCACCACAGAGGCACAGAGGAACAAGATCGGTCAGCCGAGCTCCGCACCCTCAACCACTCGCTGAAAGGACTTACCATGAAGGTCGTGATCATCGGCGGAAGCGGGCTCATCGGGTCGAAGCTCGTCACCCGCCTTCGGGAGCAGGGCCACGAGGCCGTGCCGGCGTCTCCGGACTCGGGCGTCAACACGCTCACGGGCGAGGGCCTGGCCGACGTCCTCACCGGTGCGGCCGTCGTCGTTGACGTGTCGAACTCGCCGTCGTTCGAAGACGCGGCGGTGCTGAAGTTCTTCGAGACGTCGACCGGCAATCTCCTGGCCGCCGAAGCGGCGGCGGGTGTGGGCCATCACGTCGCGCTGTCGGTCGTCGGCAGCGACCGGGCGCCCGACAGCGGTTACCTCCGCGCCAAGGTCGCCCAGGAGAAGCTGATCCGAAACTCGTCGATCCCGTACTCGATCATCCGTTCCACCCAGTTCTTCGAGTTCCTCAAGCGCATCGCAGATGAGGCCACCGACGGGAATACGGTGCGCATCGCGCCCCGTGCTGTTCCAACCCATAGCGGCGGAGGACGTCGCGAAGGCGGTGAGCTCGAGTCGCCGTGTCGGCCCCGCTGAACGGCATGGTCGAGATCGGCGGACCGCAACAGTTTCGCTTCGACGAATTCATCAGGCTGGGGCTCGCTGCACGGCAGGATCCGCGGACAGTCATCGCCGACCCGCAGGCGCGCTACTTCGGCACCGGGATGGACGAGCGTACGCTGGTGCCGAGGCCGACGCCAGGCTGGGCGAGATCCGCTTCGAGGATTGGCTCGGCAATTCCGCGCCCCAGGCCGTGCACGCCTGACGACAATGTTCCGGCGCGACGCGGCTAGCACCGCGGTCACGTCGGGCCGGTTGCCTCTTTATAAGGAGTGATTTGCCCCATGACGAATGACAACACGAAGCGGAGCGTGAGTATCCGCAAAGCAGTGCTGGTGGCCGTCCTCCTGTCTCCCTTCGGCGGTCGGCTGATCGCCCAGGAGGCCGTGGTCACGCCGCTGATGACGAAGGAGCTGGCCGGACATGCCGGGGAAGGAGGCGCTGATGATCACGGTGGAGTACCCGCCTGGCAGCAAAGACGCCGCCCACCGGCACAATGCGCACGCGTTCGTCTATGTACTGGAGGGGTCGATCGTGATGCAGCTGAAGGGAGGAAAGCCGGTGACGCTGACAGCCGGGGCAGACGTTCTATGAGGGGCCGGACGATGTCCATGTCGTCGGCCGGAACGCCAGCAGCACCAAGCCGGCCAAGTTTCTGGTGCTGCTGTTGAAGAACACAAGGCGCCCCGGTGCTGGTGCCGGCTCAATAAGCAATGTCGCGGAGCGGAGTGATGAGCAAGGCCCGGATGGAAGCGTTCAGCGACGCGGTATTCGCGATCATCATGACCATCATGGTGCTGGAGCTGAAGGTTCCCCATGGGGTCGACCTCGCGGCTCTGAGCACCTTGCTTCCGGTCTTCCTGAGCTACGTGCTGAGCTTCGTCTATCTCGGCATCTACTGGAACGGTCACCATCACCTGCTGAGTGTTGCCCACGAAGTGAGCGGCGGCATCCTCTGGGCCAACCTGCACCTGCTGTTCTGGCTGTCGTTGATCCCCTTCGCCAGTGGCTGGATGGGCGAAAATCGATTCGCGGCCCTCCCGACGGCGTTGTATGGAGTGATTCTGCTGCTCGCCGCCTGCGCGTATTTGCTGCTCCAACGGGCCATCCTCGTCCGAGAGGGGCCGCACTCGATGCTGGCGGCGGCGGTGGGCAAGGATCGGAAGGGCAGAGTCTCTCTGCTGCTCTATGCCCTGGGGATTGCGCTCGCCTTTCTGCGTCCGTGGATTGCCGGAGTGGTGTATGGGGCGGGCGCGCTCATGTGGCTGATCCCGGATCGGCGAATCGAGCAGAGAGTCGCGCACGCGCACCCCTAGATTTCCCTTCGACACACGGAGGTCGCTTCATCAACTTCTCACGATCTCTTCAAATCCTGTCGGATCTCCCGATACCGGAAACAATCGACGAGGTGATCGTTTACCATTCCGACGGCCTGCATGTGGGCATAGACGACCGTCGAGCCAACGAAGCTGAATCCGCGCTGCTTCAGGTCCTTGCTGAAGGCATCAGATTCGGCTGACGTTGCCGGGATCTGCCCTATGGTCTTCCACCGGTTCACCTTCGGACGTCCGCCAACGAAACGCCAGCAATAGGAGTCGAAGCTTCCGAACTCTTCCTGGATGGTGAGAAATGCGCGTGCGTTCCGCACGGCCGCTTTGATTTTCATCCGGTTGCGAATGATCGCCGAATCGGACGCGAGCTTCTCCATTCGTCGGGCCGAGAATCGCGCGACTTTCTCGGGATCGAACCCTGCGAAAGCGCGCCGATAACCTTCCCGCTTCTTCAGGACGATCGCCCAGCTCAATCCGGCCTGCGCGCCTTCGAGCACAAGAAATTCGAAGTGCGTCCGGTCCTCGTGGACTGGGACACCCCATTCGCGATCGTGATATCGGAGCATCAGGGGATCATCCCCGCGGACCCAGGAGCACCGTTTTGGGGTCATCGGCGCCTTGCGCATAAAGAGCTCCCGCGGTGGTCTGGCATCATCGGCCTCATGGCCGTGTCACTCGTTGAAGGTGTCTAGGCCACACGAAGCACGATCTTGCCGTGTGGCCTGCGTCGTGTCAAAGCTGTACACGTTCATTGACCAGAAACTAGTTCAGTCCTGAATGAGGGTTTGGTGATCGGTGGGGAGAGACTATCGTTTGGGCTACACCTTTCATCGACCCGCCGGCCTGTCGTAGAAGGGAAGGAAAGCCAGGGGCAGGATACCTTAACGGAGAATTCAGGATGACCAGTACCAGGATGGGCACCCGTACGCCTGCGTGGATACCCGGCGCAGCGCATGCGCTGCTGCGGGTGATCACCGGCGCACTCTTCATGGAACACGGGCTCCAGAAGCTCTTCGGACTGCTGGTGGACCCGTCCCAGCCCTGGCACGGCCCGCCGCCCATGTTCTCCCAGTTCTGGTTTGCCGGCGTGCTCGAGACCTTCGGCGGGCTCCTCATCGTCCTCGGCCTCCTCACCCGTCCGGTGGCGTTCCTGCTCGCGGGCGAGATGGCGGTGGCGTACTTCACGGCCCACGCGCCCCGTAACTTCTGGCCAATTCTGAACGGCGGTGAGCACACCGTGCTCTACTGCTTCATCTACCTCTACCTTGCGGCCACCGGGGCGGGGCCATTCAGTGTGGATTATGCTTGCCGCGCGACGGCAGGCGCGAGGGAGCTGATCGATTGGTCCCTGCTGATTTGACAGCCGCTCGCACGGAGCTAGGTTGGAAGTAAGATCGGGTGATGGGGCTCACCCCTGAACCGCCGTGTCGTGGTCCGGCTGATAGCTCCTACGTGAGTGTCCTGGCGTAGGGGCTTTTGTATGCCCGCTGCGCCCAATACGGAGGCCGCAAAAATGGTTTGGTACGTCGCACTGGGCGGGGCTGTTGGGAGCGTGGCCCGATACCTAGTCGGCCTGACGGTTCAGAGCCGGAGCGGTCTGGATTTTCCAATCGGCACCCTGCTGGTCAATCTCACCGGCTGTCTGCTCCTCGGTTTCCTCGCCGGATACGTGCTCCAAACATCCGTAATCAGCCCGGAGATCAGGGCGCTGCTCACCACCGGGCTCTGCGGCGGCTACACCACGTTCTCCACCTTCTGCTATGAGACCGTGGCTCTCATTCAAGATGCGGACTGGCGTCGCGCCGCGCTCTACGTGGTGCTCAGTGTGCTCGGGTCGCTGGGCGCAACGATGATCGGTTTGGCAGGGGCCCGGCTGTTGCTCGATCTTCGGCACCCAGCCTAGGAGGTGGCCATGCACGGTTTCAAGGGAGAGCGCACACTGATGCGCATCCACGTGGGCGAATCGGATAAGTGGAAAGGAAGGCCACTCTACAAGGCCATTGTGGATCTCCTGCGAGAACGACAATACGCTGGGGCCACCGTCTTCAGGGCCATGACAGGCTTCGGCGCCAGCGCGAGGGTACGCACCGACCGGATCGAAGTGCTTTCTCTGGACCTGCCGATGGTGATCGAGGTGGTGGAGACCGAGGAGAAGATCCAGTCAATCCTTCCGGAGCTGGACAGTATGATCGGTGGCGGCCTCATCACCCTCGAGCGGGCCCGGGTCATCATGTATCGGCCAAATCTCTCACCCGAGGAACGGAGTGGGGGCTGGGGAATTGACCAGGGAGTTTGACCTGTCGTCCAGCGAGATGGTGTAACGCCTTGTCGTCGAGCCGGCAGGCCAGGTAATTCGGTCCCAGAAAGTCATCGTCCCTCAGATCGTACTCTCGGAACTCCACGTAATCGGGGTAGATCTTTCCCACCGCATAGCCATATCCCCGGAACAATTCATAGAAATCCCGCAGAAGAAAATGGGTCAGGATGTTGACCAGCCCGTACTCGAACTGCACGAAGCGGATCCGTCCCTTCCGCAATGACTCTTCCAGTCCTTGCAGCACCAGATGCTCGGCGCCCTCCACGTCGATCTTCAGAAAATCCACCCGGCCTATCCCCTCCTTGGCCAAGAACTCGTCGCCCTGCATGACCGGGCAGTCGATCCGGTCTCCTGCCCAGCTGTGGGGATAATCAGTGAAGGTTGCGTGAGTGCTCGCAACTTTATTGTACTGCAAAGACAAGGTTCCCGTCTCGGCCGCAAGCCCGAGAGAGAAAGGCTTGATTCGGTCGTGTCCTGCTACCCGCTCTCGAAGCGTTGCCGCGGTATTGGGGACGACTTCCAGGGCGTAGATGGTCGCCTGCGGGAGGAGCTCCGTGGCCATGAGAGACCAGTTGCCCACGTTGGCCCCCACATCCAGCACGGTATGAATCGGTTCCGCGCGAAGGCTCTCCAGCAGCCAGCGCTCACCATTCCGGGCCGGCTTATAGCTCGCGTTGCCGAACCATTTGAGATATTGACGGCAGAGTTTTGCCGCTGTCCTGAGCACAGGATTATGCCGGACGCGTGCCGTTGGTCTCATTAAGGTCCTTGTCTGGCGTTCTTGGGAAAGACGGGGCGGCTGAAGCATCGCAGTGAGGACCAAGACCTCAGCGTTCAGGACTTAAGATGAGCCAAGGTGGGAATCAACATCGGGGGGGCGGCGGCGTGAGCGGAAAGGAGACGGTAAATGTGGCTCCGCGTTCAGGATTGTTTCTCGCCGATATGTCTCCGCCGTGGGCCGTTACGATCGAGCGACAGATCGCGAGCCCCAGTCCCAGCCCGTCGTGCTTCGTGGTCACGAACGGCTCGAAGATTTTTGCCAGGGCATCGGGAGCGATCCCGCTTCCCCGGTCGCGCACCTCGATTCGCGCGCCACCCTGCGCCGTGGTGGAGACGACCAGCAGGCGCTCGCCAGGAGGCGTGTCACTCATCGCATCGCATGCGTTCATCACCAGGTTCAAGACCACCTGCTGTAACTCCACGCGGTCTCCCCAGGACCAGCGGCGCGGGCTCACAGAACCGGGTGCTGACCACCACGCCACGACGCTGTAGATCGGAGCGCACCAACGCGAGCACCTGGCTGACGACCGCGTTCGTCGACAGCAGATGCGCTGTGGTCCCATTCTTCTTGACGAGGTCGCGCAAGTGGTCGATCACATCCCTCGCGCGCCGGTCGTCCGCAGCGATGTCCTCGAGGATCGCGCGCAGCTCAGCCGTCGCGGCACCGTCGGCTTGCAGGAGACGCTGGCCGACGCTCACGTTTGCCATGATTGCTGCGAGGGGCTGCTTCATCTCATGGGCCAGTGCGGTCGATAGCTCGCCCACCAGCGCGACGCGCCCCAGGTGCGCGAGCTCGCTGCTCGCTCTCTTCCGGAGCGCGGCCTGGCTCCGGCGGCGCCCGCGGCGCTCGACAAAGAGCCACAGGATCAACGCCGACTGCAGCAGAAGGACGCCGAGAGTCGCCAGGACCGTCGTCCGGTTGCGCTCCCAGGGCGACGGCGTGCGGAAGAGGACCTCGGTGTTCGGCGGAAGGCGGTCTTCGGACAAGCCCCAGCGCTGCAACTCCCGCCAATCGACGACAAGCGGGGTGGGGGCCACCTCCCGTGGGGGCATCGGCTGACCCGGAGCCCGCCGAAGGACCCGCACGAGGAGGCCGCCCGTACGCCTGCCGTCGTCCGCAAACTGCATCACCGCGCCACCCACGATTCCGTTTCCGACCCAGTTGCGGGCGATCCCGTACACCGGAGCGGAGGCCAGGCGGGTGAGGCTGGCGATGAGGTCCCCGACATAGATCTTTCGTCCGTACTGGTCCTTCGAGAAGGACGAGAAGATCACTAACGTTCGAGGCGGGATGTGACGGAGACTGTCGATCAGGGATTCATAGGACCAATCCCGCAGCACCTTCAACTCCATTCCGTTCAAGCGCGGGGTGATCTCGCGCAGCGCCACGGAGAGAAGGAGGGAGTCCATCGGCGCAGCGCCGGTTACCACGACCACCCGCTTCGCATCCGGCTGGAGCGCCCGCGCCAGTGAGTAGGTCGAGACGAACGGCAACGGCTGTCGCCGGCCGGTGACATTTCGGGGAGGGCGGAGAAATCCAGGCCCGGTTCAAAGGCCTGCCCATACACGATCGGTACGCCCGGAAACAGGCTACTCAGCCGCTCCGTAGCGAATCGCAGTGCCGGCGTCCCCTGGGCCACGATGGCGTCGGGTCTGAACCCCTGATACTTCGCGGCAAAGTAGCGGGCGAACTCCAGGGAGCGGTCTCGACCCGGGAAGCGGTTCGTGTCCAGATACTCGTCATAGATCTCGGCGCGGTCAGGAAACTGCTCACTCACCACGGCCTTCAACTGCTCCGCGAACGCCACGGTCCCGGGGGCGTTGGGGTCGTACGAGTACAGCATCAGGATCTTCTTCGACGCCTGCACCGACTGCGCGTCAAGGGTGCAGTGGCGGAGCAGATCATGACGGCACCGAGGACCATACCGCGCCGAATCAAACGCATGCACATCATCCTGGCCATTGGTTGGCAATGCGGATCCGCGACCGCGGATCGCGGCAACTGGTATACGCGCTGTCTTTCCAGGGGAGAGACCGCCACCGGTCTTTGAGGGTATGCGCCAAACGTTACTGCGGCAAGGCAGGACAGCAGCCAGCCGCTGATCTCGTCGTCTCATTGACCGCGCCGGTACCAGCCTGTAAGTCTCGGCACCACGTCACCATCCAAAGCCGCAACGGCGTACGCCCGCGGTCGAAACCGGTCTCTTCACGCAGCTCCCTCCGGAGGTAAGTCATGCGCTATCGTTCGCTGTCCCTGTTTGGCGTTGCCCTCGTGCTGTCAGTGCCCGCCGCCGCGCAACAGACATCGCGCCCCTACACCGATGGTGGCGTCAGGGAGGTACAGTACATCCGGGTGAAACCGGGCCACTTCGACGAGTACATGACGTTCCTGGCCGGGCCCTACAAGCAGCAGATGGAGGCGCAGAAGAAGGCGGGGGTGATCACCGGCTGGGCAGCGTACCAATCGGATAACCGGGACGAGAACGACTGGAACATCGTCCTCACGACGGACTACAAGAACATGGCGGCGCTGGACAACCTTCGCGATCGGGTGGACCCAATCACCCGGCAGGTGTACGGGTCCTTGGACAAGTCCGAGGAGGCGATGGCGAAACGCAGCGAGATGCGGGACATCGTCGGCAACCGCCAGCTGCGAGAGCTGATCTTCAAGTAACCGATCGAGGCGGCGCAACGCCTTGCCCAATTCGCGGCCAGGTCGATGATTAGCGCCGGTCACGGCGGCTGCATCATCAACCTGCTGTCTACCGACGCCGCGGCACGTTCGGCGCATCCGACACGCCGATGGGCAAGGCCGGGAACAATTGCAGGCCAGCGTGAATAGCGGGGCCTTCGCCCAGATGCTGACCACCCGGATGCCGCTGGCCGCTCGGGCCATGCTGACGAGATCGCCAAAGCGGTGTTGTTCCTGGCATCCGACCTGGCCAGCTACATCAGCGGCGCCAATCTGATCGTCACCGGCGGCGTACCTCCTCGTCTCAGCTCAGGCGCGTCGCTACAGGTTGTAGAAGGCCAGAGTGTCGACGATGTTGCCGACCGTCCTGGAGAGGGCCGGGTGTGACGCTTCCAACTCTGTCACGCGATCAGCCAGACGATCGCGCAGTGGGGGTTCCGCCGGCTGAGAGCCTGCGGCCGGACGTAGAAGCAACGCCTCGACCTCCTCAGCCAGGTTGTGCAACGCCTCCCGGGCATCGGCATCGAGGTCGTGTGCCTGGGCGAGTTCCGCGCGGAGTCCGGCGACCAGTGTCCTGAGAGACTTCTCTGTCATGCTGCTCCTACGGGCTGATGACCTTGGGAGAAGATCGCACCGGGGCTCGCCAATGGGAAAGACCCTCTTAGGTCATGGAGCCCACGAAACTTCATTTCACGCCAGACCGTAGAGGTGAAAAGCCCTTCCACGAGTTCCTATGCGTCCCCCGCTAATGTTTCTTCTCCCCACGCTACTCTCCAGTGTCGGCGGCGCAGCCCACGCCCAAGCCTCAGCCCCGCCCGCGTGTGCCGACTCCCTGGCCAAGACTGTCGCGTTCCTTCAAGGCCACTGGCAGGGTCGCAGCTATAGTGTCTCCGGCCGGGATACCGTGTTGGATGCCCTGATGAAGGTGCACAGTCAGTCGCTGTTTGGTCGTTGTGCCTTGGAGGAGCACTGGGAAGCGATCAAAGACGATCAGGTGCTCTTCACCGCGAAGGTCATACGGGCGTACGATGCTTCCACTCAGCGCTGGATGGTGCACTATGTCGATGACCAGCTGAACTCCCAGGTCTACGAGGGACGACGGGATGCCGCCGAATGGCGCTTCTTCCGGACCCGCCTGGATAAAGGTGTCCCGATTCAGGTGCGCCTTACCTGGCGTCCCGCGTAAGGCCGGCTACGAACAATTGATCGAGCGCTCACGGGATGGCGGAGTGACCTGGACCCTCGGCGGCTTTGTGACGTTCCAGCCCGATCCCAACGCCAGCAGCCACTAAGGCCAGGGCCACCGGAATCCACACGGGCCACCGGAAGTCACCTGCCGTTAATCAAATGCGGCTTGCCAAGATTCGGACTGGGTGTGCGGAGCCCACGCTACCTGAAGCCCTACCAACCCCTCCGTCGATTCGGAAACGCCGACTATGGCGAGCACGGCCCCTCCCGCCGCTCAGGGCAGCACAGACTGGCTGCTGGTTACCCTGCCGGGGATTATCTGGGGCGCGTCATTTCTATTTATTGCCGAAGGTTTGCAATCGGTTGGGCCGAAAGGTGTGACCTTCGCGCGAATTCTGGTCGGCTTTCTGACGCTCGCGCTGGTTCCGGCGGCGCGGCGACCGGTGGCAAAGGCGGATCGCGGCGGGACGGCGCTGCTTGGGCTCGTCTGGATGGCGTTTCCGCTCAGCATGTTTCCCTTCGCCGAAGAGCGGGTCTCCTCGGCGCTCACTGGAATGTTGAACGCTGCAGTGCCGTTGTTCGCCGTCATGGTCGCGGCGGTTGTGGCTCGACGACTTCCCTCGCGCGGAGTTGTGGGCGGTCTGGCGGTTGGAATGAGCGGAGCAGTGCTGATGGCTTGGCCGGCGCTGCACGAGGGCCGGAGCAGCGTGCTGGGGGTGCTGCTGATATTGGCCGCACTGATTTCCTATGGATTCGCCATCAATCTCGCGCGACCGCTTCAGCAGCGGAACGGCGCGTTACCGATCGTCTGGCGGGCCCAGGCCGCGGCCCTGGTGCTCACAGCTCCACTGGGACTTTCCGATCTCCTGCACGCGCACTGGGCCACCGGGCCGGTGCTCGCCTTGCTGGCGCTGGGCGTGCTCGGGACCGGGGTCGCGTTCGTAATAATTACCATCGCGGCGGGACGGGTCGGATCGGCCCGCGCTTCCTCCGCCGCGTTCCTCATTCCGCCGGTGGCGCTCGTGCTCGGCGTCCTGGTGCGGCACGAGCACGTGGCCGCGCTGTCCATATTGGGAGCTGCGGTTTGTGTGGGCGGCGCCTGGCTGATGAATCGGGCCCGTTCCTGAGCGATTAGCGAGGCTCCAAAATCTTGAAGGGTATTAAGACCCGCATGAAGTCGTTGTTGCCAGTACCAAGCTGGCCGCCTGATCTCCCCATTCTGGAACTCCCGGGTTCTCATTTTTGAGCCTAGATTCGGTTAATCGCTGAAGCTGATGCGGCCCCTCGGTCGCCAGAGATCCGGGTATAGAATGAACGACCTCCGCCGCCTGATCTGCTTACTCACAATCCCTCTCGCTCTCGCTTCGACGGGCTGCGGTTCCGATGAGCTGACCTCCCCGGCGGCTCCCGCACACACGCTCGACGTCACCCCCGACACACTGGTCATGGGACTCGGAATGTCCCGGCAGCTCTCGGCCAAGGTCCTCGACGAGAGCGGCGGGGAGGTTCCCGGAGTCGAGCTGAGTTTCGTCTCCAGCGATCCGCGCCGAGCCTCGGTCTCCGGCAGCGGCCTGGTGACGTACATCGGCGCAGGCCCGGCGGAGATCAGAGTCAGCGGCGGTGAACTGCTCACGGTGATCCCCTACAGCGGTCTGGGCTCGGGCCACCCGCTCGGCACCACCACCAGAACGGCCCGGCTGCCCGGGGACGGTCAGGGCGACGGCCCCTTCGGCGTAGCGGTAGATGCCGAGGGCCACATCTTCATCTCGCAGACCAACAGCGGGAGAGTGGCCTCCAGTCTCTATCCGGTCAGTGACTTCACCACCGGAGACCTGGGCGGTGGCACGCCGACCTCGATTGCGCTGCTGGGGCACGGCACCGCTCTGGTGACGCCGTCGGGACCCGACACCAACGATGCGAGCGTGATCGACCTTGCCACCGAGAAGGTCCTGACCCAGGTGCACGCTCGATGTGCCGGCATTCTCCGCGATCACTGCGCCCGACAGCCAGACCGCCTATCTCGGCACCAACGACGGACGGGTGCTGGTGTTCGACGTCGCCTCGTCCACCGTGACCGGCTCCATCGATCTGGGAGTGTCCGACAGCCGGGCGAACCACCTGGCATTCAATTCCGGCGGCACGCTGCTCTACGCCAGCTCGTTCACCACCGGCACCATCTCCGAGATCGACGTCGCGTCCCAGTCGGTGGCCCGCCTGCTGATCGTGGGGGGCGAGCCCCAGGGTCTCGCGCTCTCGCCCGACGGGAACGAGCTGTTTGTCGCCGATGAAGCCGGCTCGGGAGCGATCAACGTGTTGAACCTGGTGCGCAACGTCGTGGAAGCGTCCATTCCCTCGGGCGCAACGACCAGCATCGGCGGCCCCTTCGGGCTGGCCATGTCGCCCGATGGCTCGACCGTATATGTCGGAGTCATCACCAGCAGCGATCCCGGATTGATCCAGGTGATCGACGCCGCCTCGAAAACGATCGCCCGGACGATCAACAGCTGCGGCCGCGTCCCCCGCCGGATCGCGTTCGGCTTCTCCGGAGGTCTGGCGGTGATCACCGACGAGAGCGGATGCGCCACCTTCGTGGAGTGAGGCGGGGCCTCAGGCCGCGGGTCCGCCTCGCGCTCCTGGCTGCGATGCTCCGCGCGACCTTCCATCGCTGCCCAGCAGGCGCCGGTAGCGGACCACCATCAGCACCTCTTCAGTCCGGCCGCGGTGACAATGCTCGGCGGCGGAGGGCCCGACGCTCCCCCGGCGCTCACTGCCCGGGACGTGGTCCCCCTGCTCGACTCCGCTCACATCCGGCGCGCGGTGATACTCTCGGTGGCGTACATGTACGGGAGTCCACAGCGGACGGTCGAGGACGAGTACGCCAAGGTGCGGGCGGAGAACGACTGGACCGCCGGGCAGGCCGCCGAGTACCCCGACCGGCTGATCGCCTTCTGCAGCTTCAATCCGCTCAAGGACTACGCGCTGGACGAGCTAGCCCGCTGCGCCAGAACCCCGGGTCTCAACCGCGGGATCAAGCTTCACCTGGGGAACTCGGACGTGCAGCTGGAGAATCCCGATCACGTCGCGCGGCTCCGCCAGGTGTTCCGGGCGGCCAACCAGCACCGCATGGCCATCGTGCTGCACATGCGGGCGTCCATCTCCCGCAAGCGCCCTTACGGGCCCACCCAGGCCCGCGCCTTTCTGGAGCAGCTCCTGCCCGAGGCTCCCGATGTTCCGGTGCAGGTGGCCCATCTCGCCGGTACCGGTCCCGGCTACGACGATCCTCCGGCCGACAGCGTCATGGCCTTCCTGGCCGAGGCGGTGCACCGGAAGGATCCGCGGACCGGCCATCTCTGGTTCGACGTGGCCGGAATCATGGACTCGAGCATCAGCGCCGCCCAGGCGGCGCTGATGGTGCAGCGAATTCGCCGGGTCGGAGTGGACCGTGTCCTGTATGGCTCGGATGCGGCTGTCGGTGGGAACCTCCGGCCGCGGGAGGGATGGGCGGCGATTCGCCGGCTACCGCTCACCCCGGAGGAGCTCGACCGAATTGCCCGAAACGTCGCGCCGTACTTCCGGTGAACCGACTTCCTCCTCTGGAGAACTGATGCGCCCGCTTCTGGTTCCTGCCCTGCTGTGCCTGGCCTCGCTGCTCCAGGCGCAGAATCCGCCGCCGCCGCTCATCGGCCCCCTTCCGCGACAAGCAGATCCCCCACGAGCCGGGGTTCCGGGTGTTCCTCGTCCCGGATATGGAAGGCATGGGAAGCGCGGTGGACATCCACGAGGTCATTGCCGGGAATGAGGGCGAGCGCTACAAGGAGCTGACCAGCCCGGATTACTGGGACCGCTTTCGGCTGCTGCTCACTCGGGAGGTGAACGCCACGATCCGGGGCGCCCGCAGCGCCGGCGCCAGGAGCTTCGTGGTGAACGAGGGACACGGCGGCAACCTGTTCGCCAACGTGCTGCCCTGGGAGCTGGACAGCTCGGCGATCCTGGTGCGGGGCTTTCCCAAGCCGCTGGTGATGGTCACCGGGATCGACAGCAGCTTCGGCACCCTGATGTTCACCGGTGCCCACGCCAACGCGGGCAGTCCCGGCGTGCTGGCGCACAACTTTGCCTTCGACACCTTCACGGTGAACGGCAAGCCGCTGAACGAGGTGGGGATCAACGCCCTGATCGCCGGCGAGCTCGGCGTGTCGGTCTCGCTGGTGAGTGGAGACGACGTCCTGATCGACGAGACCAAGAAAATGCTGCCGAACGGCTTTGTCGCCATCGTGACCAAGCGGGCGGTGGGCCGAAGCGCTGCTATCACCTACAGCCCGGCCAAGGTCAGGCGGATGCTGCAGAACGGGGCCGCGGAGGCGGTCAAGCGAGAGCTTCGGGGCGACTTCAAGCCGTTCACCATGGAGCGGCCCTACCGGGTCGAGTTTGCGCTCAGGCGAACCTTTGCCGACAGCATCGTTCAGGCGGTGGCAGGGCTCGCAGGAGTTCAAGCTGGAGCGCAAAGGCGACCGGCACTTCAGCTACGTGACCGACAGCGCGCGGCAGATGGGTTGGCTGCTGGACGCCATCGAAGAGGCGGTGCTCCGATGATCCGGCTCCTCTCCGTCACCGCGCTCCTGGTTGCCACGCGGGTCTGGGCCCAGGGACAACCTGCCCGCGACAGCGCGCCGCGCGACACCACGCCGCCGGCCGCCGCGTTCGGAGTCACCGAGTATCGCCAGGCGAGGGAAAAGCTGGAGCAGGACATGCAGCGCGATGGCTTCAGCGTGTACATCATCGCCGACATGGAGGGATTGGCCGGGGTGGTGCGGAATGCCACCGAGATGCGTCCGGTGAGCCGGGGCGGGTCGCCCCAGCACGAGCGCTTTCGCCAGGAGCTGACCGATGAGGTGAATGCGCTGATCGCGGGCGCCCGGTCGGCCGGCGCCACCCAGTTCATCGTGAACGAGGGACATGGCGGAACCTTGTTCCGCAACATTCTGGTCGACCGGCTCGATCCGGAGGCGATCCTGATCCGCGGCTATCCCAAGCCGATCGTGATGTCCACCGGGATGAATCCCGATGGTAGATGCGATGATGATCGTCGGCGCCCACGCCAACGCCGGAAGTCCGGGAGTCATCTCGCACAACTTCGCCTTCGATTCCTTTACCGTGAACGGCAAGCCGCTCAACGAGGCAGGCATTGCGGGGTTCATCGGCGGCGAGATGGGCGTGCCCATGGCCCTGGCCAGTGGCGACGACGTGCTCACCAGGGAGACGCGGGAGATGCTGGGACCGCTGGAGACGGTTACCACCAAGACCGCCTTCTCCCGTTCCGCGGCGGCAGTCCTCCCGCCGGCAACGGTCCACCGGCTGCTGCGGCAGGCCGCCGCACGGGCGGTCCGACGGGTGAAGGCGGCCGAGCTCCGCCCGCTCAAGCTGGAGAAGCCCTACCAGGTGAAGTTCTGTCTCCGGCGCTCGTTACTGAGGACGATTGGGTCCGCAATACGGTAGGTCGGCTGGATGGGGTCAGCGCTACGGGTGGACCCGGCTGCTTCTCCTACACCAGCGACTCCGCGGAGGCGGTTGGAAATCTGCTGAATGAAATCGAGTGGACGGTGCTCAAGCCCTGAGGCAGACGGAACCTTCAACATTCTTAGCACCGATGTTTATCGATGAAGGCAAGCTCCGAGCGGCTCATTATTGGTTTCCATCAGGACCAGGAGGGTGATTGGGTGGCGGAGCTCGACTGCGGTCACAACCAGCACGTGCGGCACGATCCTCCCTGGCAGGAGCGCGCGTGGGTGCTCTCCAGCGAGGGTCGAGGCAGCCGGCTCGGCACGAGGCTGACCTGTGGCTTATGCCGGGCTGAGGGAACGGGCGATGGAGCCTGAGACTCAGCGGATGACCGAGCGGGTCCGGGCCGAGCTGATCCGCGCGGCATTGGCGGCGTATGAAGATGCTGCGGTGCGCGGTCTTTGCGCTGAGGGGGCATGGGAGGTGGCGGTGGACGCCATGCGAAAGCTCGACCTGTCCCCAGCGGTGGAACGGCAATCTCCAACGCGCTGACCGACCCGCCTGCGAGCTCGGCGCTACCCCCGGAGCAGCTCTCCGAACGGGTTGCGGCCGTAGGCCTGTTGCTTCCGGTTGCGCTGATGCTCCTGCCGTCTGCCCTCTCGTACAAGGACGGCAGTGCCGCGGCCCATCGCCTTGAGCGATACGGTGCTTGCTGAGGCGAGTCGCGATCGAGCTGGTGCTCGCAGTCACCATCGGTTACTGGCTCTGGCGCCGTGGCTGGCGGCCGCTCAAAACCGCCACCTACCCGTTTCAGCCGCTCGATCTCGCCCGCGGAATGGTCCTCTGGGCCTGCGCCGTTGGAGCGGTGGCGCTCTGGGTGCTGGTCTGCCGCACGGTGTTTCCCCACCTCTTCGCGGTGGCAAAGGAGACCGAGATCCTGGGCGGTCCCCGGCTCTCGCTGTCACTCGCCTATTCGATCATCAATGCGGTGTTCGAAGAGCTGCTCTGGCTGGGCCTCGGCTTTGCCGCCTTCCGCCGGTTCGGAATGGGAGTGGCGGGAACCTTCAGCGCCGCTCTCCGGCTCCTGGCTCATGGGTACCAGGGCCCGCTGGCTCTGGTGACGGTGCTACCGGTCGGAATTGTCTTCACGCTGTACTACGTTCGCACAAGGCGGCTCTGGCCGGTGGTGGTGGCCCACGCCTTTCAGGACACGCTGGCTCTGAGCCTGCTGGCGAGTCACTCCTCCTCGGGTCTGCCGAACATCAGCTGAATCAGCCCCCGGTCCTCCGGCTGGGCGATCAGATGCACGTGGTCTCCCGGCTCCAGCCGCGTATCGGCAGCCGGGGGAAGCAGGCGGTTGTTCCGCACGATGAGCGTCACGGCCGATCCTTCAGGCAGCGGCAGCTCTCCCACCGGCATTCCGGCTACCACCAGCGCTTCATCTATATAGAAGGACATCAGCTCACCCTGGAGCGGCTGGCGCGATTCGATGGCGAGGACGGCCTGAGGCGCGGGCGGCTCTTTGCTCTGGAGGCCGAGCCGGCGAGTGACCCAGGCTACCGTGGCGCCGGGAACCAGCGCGGTCACCACCACCATGAAGAACACCAGATCGAACAGGCGGCCGGCACCAGGAGCACCGGCCAGCACCGGGAAGGTGGCGAGCACGATGGGAACCGCTCCGCGAAGTCCCACCCAGCCGATATAGAGCACCTCCCTCCCGGGATAGCGAAAGGGAAGCAGGCACAGCGCGACCACCAGCGGACGGATGACTATCGCGAGCAGCAGCGCGAGGCCGAGGCCGATAGCTGCCACGTCGAGCAGGCGGGAGGGATACACCAGCAGTCCCAGGATCAGGAACATGCCGACCTGACTCAGCCAGGCGAGAGCGTCGTGCACCCGAAGGAGTCCGGTGCGATAGGGCAGGGGACCGTTGCCCAGCAGCAGTCCGGCCAGGTACACCGCCAGGAAACCGCTTCCGTGCAGCAGGGTTGCCGCGCCGAAGGCGCTGAGCCCCAGCGCCAGCGTCAGTACCGGATAGAGGCCACCGGCCGACAGGCGGAGCCGCGACAGGAGATGGCGACCGCCATAACCGGCACCGGCTCCCACCGCGGTGCCGATTATCAGCTGAAACAGGATTTCGAGCGGGATGCGGAGGCCCGCGGCCGAGCCCGGCTGGAGCAGATTACCGGTGAGCACCGTGGTGAGGATGAAGGCCACCGGGTCGTTTATGCCCGACTCTACTTCCAGGGTGACGCCGACCCGCCGCTTGAGCTGAAGTCCGCTGCCGCGGAGCACCGAGAAGACGGCTGCGGCATCGGTGGACGAGACCACGGCGCCGAGGAGCAACGCCTCCGGCCAACCCAGTCCAACGGCATTTGCCCCGACCGCCACCAACAGCGCCGTGCCCGCGACACCCGCGGTTGCCAGTACGCCGGCTGGGGCGGCGGCCTTGCGGACCGCGCTGAGTGGCGTGTTGAGTCCGCCATCGAACAGGATCAGCGCGAGGGCAACTGTGCCCACCCGGAAGGCGAAGCGATAGTCGTCGAAGGCGATGTGGCCCAGCCCCTCGGAGCCGGCCAGCATTCCCACGAGGATGAAGAGCAGCGCGATGGGCACACCGGTCCGCTGGGATGCCCGGCTGAACACCACGCTCACGCCGAGCAGGACGCCGCAGGTGGTGAGCAGGAGGGCAGTGGACTCGGGCTCGGAGGTCATGGGCGAGGTTAGCCCGCTCTCCGCGGGCTCGCAATGACCTTGCCCTCGCAATGACTTCCTGCTGACAGCATACTTCGCGCATGGCTGCCGAATCTTTAGCGCCCGCGCTCGCCCTGATCGGGATCGTCATCCTGGTCTCCTCGCTCCTGTCCGGATTGGTGGAGCGGACTGGAGTTTCCCAGGTCGCGATCTTCCTCCTGCTCGGGGTCATCGTCGGCCCGCAGGGCTTGAATCTGGTCGAGCTTACGCTGGCCTCACCCACCCTCCAGTGGATCGCGACGCTCGGCCTGGTGCTGGTGCTGTTCACCGACGCGATCGCGCTGGACTTCAGCGAGATCCGCCGGCCCCGCCGGCTCCTGCTGACGATCCTCGGTCCGGCAACGCTGATTCCCGCGGTACTCATCGCGCTAGCGGCCTGGCTGCTGCTCGATCTGGGAGTGATTCGTTCGCTGATTCTGGGCGCGGCTCTGGCCTCCACCGATCCGGTGATGCTGAGGAGTCTGACCCGGCGCTCCAGCCTTCCCCCAGCGGCCCGCGAGGCGCTACGCCTGGAGGGTGGGATCAACGATGTGGTGTTGCTCCCCATCGTGGTGCTCGGCATGCTGGCGCTCCACTCCGATACCGACCTCGAGTCCGAGCTGGGCCGGCACGCGGTGGGGCTCTTTCTCCTGGGGCCTCTCCTCGGTGCCCTGATCGGCTATGTCGCCATCACGCTGCTGGAACAGGTGCGAAAGCGGGTGAGCGTGCGGCGGGACTACGAATCGCTATACGCGCTGGGCGTGGCGTTCACCGCCTATGCTGCCGCGGAGTCAGTGGGCGGTAGCGGATTTTTGGCGGCCTTCGCGGCCGGTGTGGTGATCGCCCGGCTCGACGTGGAGCTCTGTGACTGCTTCCTCGACTACGGTCAGGCGACGGCGGAGATGTTCCTGCTGTTCACCTTTGTCGCCTTCGGCGCAGGCCTGATCTGGAGCGGCCTTGGCGCCGTCGATCTACCCACACTGGCGTTCGCGGGTGTCGCGCTGCTGGCTCGGACAGCGGTCCTGCTGCCGGTCCTGGGCCGTCTCGGGGTGGAGCGGAAAACGCGCCGCATCCTTGCCTGGGCCGGACCGCGGGGCTTGAGCTCCCTTCTGCTGGTCCTGCTGCCGGTGTTTGCCGGGGCGCCCGGAAGCGAGCGCCTCTTCGTCATTACCTGCCTGGTGGTCCTGCTGTCCGTGCTGCTGCACGGCACCGGCATCGCGATCTTCCTCCGCAAGAGCGAAGGGCAGGTCGCCGAGCCGGCGGCGGTTACCAGCGCTCCGGTGACTACCGAGCCGGATCTGAAGATCCAGGTACCCGAGCGCATCACCCTGGACGAGCTGCGGCAGCTGCAGGAGGCCGGCGCGCCGGTGATCCTGGCCGACGTCCGCACCGACCGCAGCTTCTCGGCGGACAAACTCATCGCTCGCGGCGCCATACGTCTTCCGCCTGACGATGCGGTCCGACGAGCCCGTCAACTGGGGCTCGACCATCACGCCACGGTAGTGCTCTACTGTGCGTGAAAGGACGAAGCCACAAGCGCCCGGGTGGCGCGAGAGCTTCGAGCGGGAGGATGGCCCCGGGCCCGAGCCTTGGTAGGAGGCTGGGCAGCCTGGCAGGCCGAAGGATTTCCCGTGGAACCCAGAGAGGAAATGCAAACGCTGGCATAGCCGTTGCCTGATCCCGCCCCAGTCCCGGGCCGCTGCGCGAAGAGTGCAGGGCCTGGGGACACCCCCAAGAGCATTTCTGTCGGTGATTTGGCGGCTTTCGACCCGCGTCTCAACGCACGGGCCGCCCTCAACTGCTCACTCCTGATGGAGGCGGAACCCATGCGCGTGCTGCAATTCGCCAAGCGATCTGTCGTGACGGTGGCGTTGGTGTCGGTCGTACTGGCCGGTTGCGAAGGCGGATCGACTCCGGATGCGCCGTTCAACCCGACCGGCACCTCGACTGATCTTCAGGCGATGAACTCGACCTTTGGCTCGGACGCGTTCGCGAGCTTCTCGACCTTCAGCGTGATGTTCGACGCCGCCCTGGGCGGCTCGCCGATCATCTCCTCGTCGGTGGCGGCGATCGACGTCCGCGGCAAGAACGCGCAGGGCATGCGCGCGGCGGCGGTTCGAAGCGCGCAGCGACTGGGCGCCATGCTCCAGCGCCGGCAGGGAGCTTCGCTGCAGTCGGGCCGGGTCGCGGCCGCGGCGGTCCCCGCTGAAGTCGCGGGTAAGACCTTTGTCTATGATCCCAGCACCCAGGCGTACGTCCTCTCGGATCTGACCGGCGCTCCGAACAACGGGGTCCGCTTCATCGTGTATGCGGTGGATCCGGTGAGCTACATCCCGGTCGAGCCACTGGTCGAGACCGGACACGTCGATCTGATCGATCTCAGCGGCGGCACCACCCAGGCCGCGCGGGTGCTGGTGGTGTCGGGCGGGACGACCTACGTGGATTACACCGTCACCGCGACCAGCGGAACCTCGAGTGGCCGGGTCACGGTGATCGGCATGGTAACCGATGGAACCACCCAGGCGAACATCAACCTGCGGTCGACCATCACCTTTACCGCCGGCCTGACCCTGACCTACTCGCTGGATCTGCCCCAGCGCGATGTCTCGATCGATCTCAGCGTCAACGTGAGTGACGTGAGCCAGCAGAACAGTCCCATCAACGTGAACCTGGTCATGGCCGGCCCCAACGGCACCATCACCATGACCGGTCAGTTCACCGATACCACCGGGACGTTCAATATCCTGGTCAATGGGCATGCCTTCGCCACGATTACCACCGACGGCACCACCACGACGATCGTCCGGAGCGATGGGACGCCGCTCACGGATGACGAGCTGCAGGCGCTCGACGGGGTTTTCGAGCTGCAGGCGAATGCCTTTGTCTCCTTCGATCAGATGCTGGCCCCGGTTGGAGCGTTATTCGACCAGGCATGATGAGAGCGGCGCAGCGGGCGGCGGGGCAGTAGGCTGAGATAGGAAGTGAGTTGAACACGAGAAGCCCGACCATAGCGGCCGGGCTTTCTCTTTTTGTCAGTGATGCTATTTCCGCTGCCCCGCTGCCCCGCTGCCCCGCTGCCCCGCTGCCCCGCTGCCCCGCTGTCACCCCAACCACCCCTTTCCCCCAACCAGTTCCCGGACCAGATCTTCGCTGGTGCGGTCGGCGGCCTCTGCCGCGAAATTGGTGACGAGGCGGTGGCGGAGGACCGATGCGGCCACCGCGCGGACGTCCTCCAGATCGGCCATCGGCCGGCCGGCAATCGCTGCCCGGGCCTTGGCGCCGAGCACCAGATACTGTGACGCGCGGGGCCCGGCGCCCCACTCGACATATTCCTTGATGAAGCCGGGAGCGTCGGTGTCGCCGGGGCGGGTCATTCGGGCGAGACTGACCGCCGCTCGAATCAGCCCTCGTGACACCGGAATCCGTCGCACCAGCGACTGCATCGCCAGAACCGACTCGGCGTCGAGCACCGGATGCAGCGCCGATCGGGCGGTGCCGGTGGTCTGCTCCACGATCGCCTCTTCTTCGACTTTGCTGGGGTAGCTGACCCGCAGCTCGAGCATGAAACGATCGAGCTGAGCCTCCGGCAGGGGATAGGTCCCCTCCTGCTCGATCGGATTTTGGGTCGCCAGCACGAAGAACGGATCGGGCAAGCGGTAGGTCCGGCCGGCGGCGGTGACCTGGTGCTCCTGCATGGCCTGCAGCAGCGCCGCCTGGGTCTTGGGTGGGGTTCGGTTGATCTCGTCGGCCAGGACCACATTGGCGAAAATCGGCCCCTGGACGAAGCGGAAGGCCCGCCGGCCGGTGGAGAGATCTTCCTCGATGATCTCGGTGCCGGTAATGTCGCTGGGCATGAGGTCGGGGGTGAACTGCACCCGATTGAAGCTCAGGTCCAGCGCCTCGGATACCGTCTGAACCATCAGGGTCTTGGCCAGACCGGGAACGCCGATCAGCAGGGCGTGCCCGCCGCCCAGGATCGCGGTGAGGATGCCGTCCACCACGTCTTCCTGGCCCACGATCCGCTGGGCCACCTGGCGCTTGAGACCGGAGACCGCGCCGACCAGCCGCTCGAGCTGCTGGACGTCGTCGTGGGTTGCGGGTTGGGTGACGGTCACGAGCGTTGAATGAGGTTCATGAGGTGAGATTTAACCGGGACCGAGGGAACAGCGCTAGCAGATGCCATTCTGACGCAGGAGAATTTGCTTGCGAAAAATTTCACAAGCGGGTAGGTTTGCGCCGTGAAAACCCCTGAACCGGAGAAGCGGGGCACGGGGATGCGCTACGCCGGGCTCGGCGTGCAGCTCGCGGTGAGCCTGCTGGTTTTCGTGTGGATCGGGCAATGGGCCGATCGCCGCTTCGCTACCGGCGGACTCTTGACGGTGATCTTCGCCTTCGTTGGGTTCGGCGGCACAATGTATTGGCTGATCCGCTCTCTTAAAGAGAAGGATCAGGGCGACTGAGCGGGCGGGGCCGGTATCTGCTCGGCCTGCTCATCGTGGGCATGGTGGGCGCAATCGCAGCCGCCGTAGCGCCTCCCGGCTCCCAGCACGAGGTCGGGGCCGGCGTGCTGATGGCACTGCTGGTTCAGGCTCCCCTGGGTTGGTGGACGCTTCGAAGCATCGGAACCGAGAAGTTCCAGCTGGTCTGGGTGGGTGGCATGATCATCCGCATTGTCGTAGTCGCCCTGGCAGCGCTGGTCCTGGCCCGAGTATACCGCTGGGACGCAGGCGCCCTGCTTCTGACGCTGGTGGCGACCCTGCTGGCACTGCTCCTGGTCGAGGCGGTAACGGCGGTTCGGGAACATTCCAGGTTGAAGTGAGATGACGGGAAAGAATCGCGCAATCGCTCTGGCATGGATGGTCCTCCTCGGAGGCGCTGGGGCTCTCGTCTCCGGCTGTTTCGCAGGAGCGGGCGGAAGACGTGGGGCGGGAGGCGGTTGCCGCCGAGTCCCAGCATCAGGCCAGCCGAAACGAAGTGGACATCGCCCACCACATCGGCAACGCCAGTGACGTGGAGACCCCGTTTGGTGTGCTCCACCTGCCCACCAACTGGAAGATTCCCCTGGGCCGCGACGCCCACGGGCAACCCCGATACCTCGATCTCTCCCCCACCCGTCACCTGGTCTACATGCTGCTGGCGGCAGTTCTGGTCGCCCTGGTCTTTATCCCCAGTGCCCGCATCCTGGTGCGGCAGCAATCACGCGGTCAGCCGCCGAAGGGCTTTCCCGGAGCAATGGAAGCGATGACGCTCTGGGTCCGCCAGGAGGTAGTGCTTCCCAACGTCGGTGCCCATGGCGAAGGCTACGCGCCTTATCTGCTGACCGTCTTCTTCTTCATCCTGGCCATGAACCTGCTGGGGCTGCTGCCCTGGGGTGCGACCGCCACCAGCAACATCGCGGTGACTGCGGCGCTCGCGATCGTGTCCTTCCTGGTCATCGAAGTCACCGGCATGCGCGCGCTTGGCTTCAAGGGCTACATGAAGACGATCTTCTACCTGCCTCCGGGACTGCCGGGCGGGATCGGCGGGTCGTTACTCAAGGTGCTGCTGCTCATCGTGATGACGCCGATCGAGATCATCGGGAAGCTGGCCAAGCCGTTTGCGCTCGCCGTCCGATTGTTTGCCAATATGACGTCGGGCCACGTGCTGGTGCTGGCACTGCTCGGGCTGACGTTCCTCTTTCAGAGCTATTACGTCGGAATCGGAGCCTCGATCCTGGCGACCGGCGTCATGTTGCTCGAGGTATTCGTGGCGTTCCTGCAGGCTTTCGTGTTTACCCTGCTCACCGCCGTGTTCATCGGCTTGATGCGGGCGGAGCACTAGGTCGGACAGCGGGGCGGTGGGGCAGCGGGGCAGGGGAAGAAGATAGGGAAGCGCGGAAGAGTGTGGAAGAAGGAGAAATCGAACGAGGGACCTGGTCGGGAGGCGCTCTAACCGGCCGTGACGTACTCCGCCGAGTGGCGGACGAAGCCCACTGTTCCCTTGGGAACGATGGTGGGACACCAGGGCAGGCCGTTCGGGAGAGTCGGCCATCGCTGCTGGCGAGCGCAGAGGTGAATTCTGGGTCTCCCGCTCATGCGGAGTGAACAATGCTGTACATTCTCGCTCTCTTGCAGGAAACGGCCGCCGCCGCTGGGGCGTCAGGCCGCGGATTAGGTCTCATCGGCGCCGGTCTGGCGGCCGGACTCGCCGTGCTAGGCGCCGGGGTCGGCATCGGCCGAATCGGTGGCTCGGCCACTGAGGGCATTGCCCGCCAGCCTGACGCAACGGCGCGGATTCAGACGGCCATGATCATCGCGGCCGCCCTGATCGAAGGTGTTGCCCTGTTCGTGGCGGTAATCGGGTTCCTGATTCAGTCGAAGATCACGTTCTAAAGCCAGTCGAGAGTCGAGAGTCTAGAGTCTAGGTGCCGAACCGCGCATTAGACTCTAGGCTCTAGACCTCAGACTCGAGGACAACAGATGCTAGCGCTCGCTCTCCTCCAGGAAGAACACGTGGCCCGCGGCCCGCTGTCGGTCGAGCCCGGTCTCATGATCTGGACCGTGCTGGTGTTCGTGGCGCTGCTCCTGATTCTGAGGAAGTATGCCTGGCCCGCGATTCTGGGAGCGGTGGAGGCCCGTGAACGCGCGCTCGAGGAACAGCTGGCCGAGGCCGAGCGGAATCGAGCCGAGGCCGCCCGTCTCCTGGCGGAGCACCAGAAGCTCCTGGCCGAGGGCCGCACCGCGGCGCATGGGCTGCTGGCCGAAGCGAGAACCGCGGCGGAGAAGGAGCGGGCTTTGGCGATGGAAAAGACGAGGCAGGAGCAGGAGGAGCTGCTGGAGCGGGCTCGCCGGGACATCATCTCCGAGCGGGAGCGGGCGGTGGCCGAGCTCCGGCGCGAGGCGGTGGATCTCTCGCTGGCCGCAGCGTCGAAGCTGATCGGTGAGCGGCTCAACTCCGAGAACGATCGCAAGATCGTGCAGGAGTATCTGGCCAGTCTGGGAAGCAACCATTGAGAACCGAGACGGTCGCCCGGAACTACGCCGAAGCCCTGTTCGAGCTGGGCGAGCGCAGCGGCAACGTCGAGCTCTACGCCAACCTGCTCGATGCCGTGGCAGCCGCGGTGGAGCAGACCCCTCGAGTCGAGGCGATCCTGATGTCGCCCCGGATTCACAAGTCGGAAAAGGCGCAGCTCCTGGGCGGAGCCCTGCGTGACACGCCGCGGGAATTCGTGCTGTTCCTGCAGGCTCTGGTGCGCCGGGGCCGCCAGCAGATTCTGCGCGCCGTGGCCATCCAGTACATGAATCTGCTGGACCAGAAGTTGGACCGGGTCCGGGCGGGCGTGACGCTGGCCCGGACTCCCGATGAGAAGCTCAAGCGCAACATCCAGGAAGCGTTGAGCCGGCAGCTGGGGAAACAGGTGATACCCGCCTTCTCGGTAGACCCCGAAATCCTCGGCGGCGCCATCGTGCGCGTGGGCGAGCGGGTGCTCGACGGATCGCTCCGGCGCCGGATGACCAAGCTGCGGCGGCACTTGTTATCCCGTTGATGGTGTCGCGGCGTTGCGGTCCCAATCGCGTGTGTTGGTGACGCCGCGGCTTTGCGATTCCCATCACGTGTGAGGGCCACCCATGAGGGTGGCCCTCTTGTGTATCGGCGGTCCTCCGGACCGCAAACCGCTGCCCCGCCCGATCTGCACGGCCCCATTAATCCGTTACGTGCGCCGGATCGAAAATGACACCGTGGCGTTGCAGCAGGGAGGTGTATTCGTTGGCAAACCGTTCTTCCCGGTGATGGATCTCCTGGTTGCGGATGTAGTCGCGGATGTAGCTGTCTTCGAATGGCGTAACGCTGAATGCCCCGTATCCGTGTTGCCAACGGAAATCTCGTCGGTGGGCAAATGTTTCATGAATCCACCTGGTGGTGGTGGTCTTAATACTGGCGACCAGGTCTGAGAGGGCCAGGGTGCTGGGAGGCTCCAGGTAGAGATGGATGTGATCCCGGGTGCCACCGGCACAGAGTAGCTCGCCACCCCGACGGGCCACAACCGCGGCCACAGAGGCGAACAGCCGAGATCTCCATTCCGGATCGAGCCAGGGCCTCCGGTTCTTGGTGGCCCAGACCAGATGGACCCGCAACGACAGATACGTGTCAGCCATGGATACCGAATGCCGGGTTGCCAGAGCGATCCACCGTAGCCCCAAAGGCCCTCCGCGTCTCCACCATGGCCGCGCACTGTGGTGCTAAATCACCGGGCGAGATTTATGTTGCGGGCCATCCCCACAGGGGTACTCAGACCACTTGACCTCGAGCCCTCGGTGATTCTCGCAGCGATCCTGTTTCTGCCTCAGCAACCCGCCGCTCCAGCCTCAAACCCAAATCCTTACTGGCAGCAGCAGGTTGCCTACGAGATTTCCGCCCACCTCGACGAGCCGCGTGGGGTACTGAGCGGGACCGAGAAGATCCGCTACGTCAACCGGTCGCCCGATACGCTGAGCTCATTCTCTCTCCACCTCTATCTCAACGCTTTCCGGCCCGGCTCCCGCTGGTCCGACGCGGATTCGGCCGAAGGACGGCGCCGGTTCAACGATCTTCAGGAGCCGAACTTCGCCTTCAATCACGTGCGCAACGTGCGCATCGGCGGAACCCCGGTAGAGCCGGTCTATCCTTTTACGCCCGACAGCACCATCGTGCGATTCGCTCTGCCCCAGCGGCTCCGGCCCGGCGATTCGGTCTCGGTAGACCTCGAGTGGGACGCGCGACCTTCCACCGTGCCCCGGCGGCAGGGCCGGCAGGGCCGCCGTTTCGACTTTGCCCAGTGGTATCCCAAGGTGGTGGTCTACGACCGCTACGGCTGGGAGGAACATCCGCTGTATCCTGCCGGCGAGTTCTACGGTGAGTTCGCCACTTTCCTGGTGGACCTCGACGTGCCGGTGGATCAGGTCATCGGCGCCACCGGCGTTCCGGTGTGCGGGGATCCCGGATGGGAGCGGGCCAACCGCAACCGCTCGAGACCAATCGAGTATCAGCGCGACTACTACGGCCCCGATACGCCGCCCGCGGCCTGCGACGGGGCAGCCGCCGGACGAAAGATTGTGCGCTGGTATGCCCGAGACGTACACCACTTCGCGCTCTCGCTGAATCCCGACTACCGCTACGAGGGAGGCCGCAACGGCAACGTCGCGGTGCATGTCCTCTACCAGCCCGGAGACGAGAGCACCTGGGGTGGAAACTTCGCGGTGCAGCGAACCGAGACCGCGCTGGCCTGGCTGGGCCAGCTGTACGGCCCCTTCGCCTGGCCGCAGATCACCAACGTCCACCGGATCGAGGGCGGCGGCACCGAGTTCCCCATGATGATGATGAACGGCTCGGTCGATCAGGGGCTGATCGTCCACGAGCTGGGGCATAACTACACCATGGGGATCCTGGCCAACAATGAATGGCGGGAAGGCTGGCTGGACGAGGGATTTAGCAGCTTTCAGACCGACTTGTTCTGGGAAGTGATGGGCCGGCCGAGCACGTACCAGGAAACCGAGGCCGGCATCCTGCAGCTGGATCTCGAGGACCAGTCGGAACCGCCCAGCCTGGTGGCGGAGAACTATCGCGATTTCAGCTCCTACAACACCGCGATCTACGTCCGGGGCAAGCTGTTCTTTCAGCAGCTCCGGTACATCGTCGGCGATGCGACGATGCATCGCATCCTCCAGACGTTCTACCAGCGCTGGAAGCTGAAGCACGTGGACGAGGCCGCCTTCCGCGCGGTCGCCGAGGAAGTGTCCCAGCGGGATCTCTCGACCTTCTTTGCCCAGTGGCTGCACACGACGGAGCTCTACGACTATGCGGTGGGTGAGGTAAAGACGGCACGTGAGAAACCTGAGGAACGTGGGGGCCCTGCGGAACGTGAGGACGGTTGGCTGACCCGGGTTGAAGTAGTGCGGAGGGGCAATGGCCGAATCCCGGTAGAGGTGGCCGTGATCGCCCAGCAGGACACTACGGTAAATCGAGTGGAAGGACTCGCCGAACGGGAGTGGCTAACGCTGAGAACCCGAAGCAAGCCGAAGGAAGTGGTGCTCGACCCGCGGGTGCAGACTCACGACTGGAACATGCTCAACAACCGGAAGCGGCTGGGTGGCTGGCCCTTCCTCAGAGCCTTGCTCCCGCCCCCCAACACCGATTTCTACTTCCATCCGTACTTCTCCACCCGATCCCGCCGGGAGGGGCTCACGGTCGGCGTGCAGCCTACGCTGTGGTACAACGATGCCGGAGGAGTCACCCTCGGTCTCCGCAGCCGGGATGATTATCTCGGCCGCTTCGAGCAGAACGTTGCGATGCTCTGGGGGAGCACGGGCTGGGGAGTGGATGACGACGTCAAGGACATCGATTTCTTCCTCCGAGGCAAGAACCCGGTGGTGCTCCGGGGGCCGAACCTGTCTCAGACCTTCGATGCCTTCAAGATCGAAGGACGCTACGGTGCCGCCGCCAATCTCGAATGGTCCCGCCGAGCGCACCTGACCTTCGGCCCGACCCGGAGTCATCGGATGAGCCTTCGGTGGGTGGCGATCGACGACACTCGGTATCTGGATCCGGGCTACTACGACGACGTTGGGATCGTTGAGCTGCAATTCGGCAGCGGAATTTCGACCGAGAGCGGCCAATGGGAGCTCTCCGCTCGCAGCTCGCTCGGCGGCGGATTGGCCTACAACCGCGACGGCCTGGCGGCCAGCGGACGATCCGACCTGGATCCCTTCTACTTCAATGGATTCATCGAGGGCATCGCCCGGCGAGATCTGGCGCGGGGCCTCCGTCTGGGGGTGCGAGGCTATCTGGCGGCCGGCGTGAGCGACCACGATGCGGCCAAGCAGCGGCAGGTCTATTTCCAGGGCTCGGATCCGCTGAGCCAGTTGTACAACCCATTTCTTCGCTCGCGTGGCGCTCTGCTGGTCCGAGAGGACATCCACTACCACTCACCCGGTGGGGCCGGCGTGCGGGGGGTCGACCCGCGGTTGTCCACCTCCGCCATTGCCGCGCTCAATCTGGATGTCGAGCACGATCTGCTTTCCCGCCCCGAGTCCCATCTATTCAAGCGGGTGGGCATTGCCCTCTTCTCCGACCTGGCCCAGGGCATCGGCAGCATGAGCCAGACGCCGGCTACCGGCACCATCCGCTTCCTGTCCGATGCGGGTCTCGGTGTTCGCGCGGCGCATCGCATCGGCGATACGGAGTTCGTCACCCGATTCGATTTCCCCTTCTTCGTCTCTCGCCCGGAGCTGGCGCCGGATGGTACCGCCGGAGATGAGGACGTCGCCTTCCGCTGGGTGTTCAGCTTCGAGCAGCCGTTCTGACATTTTCCCCTGCTCCTCTCGCTGCCCCGCTGCCCCGCTGACAACTGCCCCGCGTATATTCCCGCCCATGTTCAAACCCGAGTCTGTCGAGATTGTGAGTGCCTGAGGCCCCCTACCGGGTGGAGAAGCCCTGGGGCTACGAGTTGATCTGGGCCCGCACCGACCGATACGTGGGGAAGATTCTTCACGTGAAGGCCGGACACGTGCTCAGCCTCCAGTACCACAACTTCAAGGACGAGACCATGCACGTGCTGCGGGGTGAGCTCAAGCTCCGCACCGGGCAAGGTGACGGCATGATCACCCGTGCGTTCCGGGCGGGCGAGACCGTGCACATCCCCGCCAAGCTGGTCCACCAGATCGAGGCGGTTGTGGACAGCGACGTGCTCGAGGCATCGACGCCCGAGCTCGATGATCTGGTGCGCCTCGAGGACCGCTACGGAAGAGGTTGAGATGCAAGTGATCATCCCACTCGCCGGGAAGGGTACCCGCCTCCGGCCTCAGACCCACCTGGTGCCCAAGCCTCTGCTCAAGGTGGCAGGCCGGCCGGTCATGGACTGGGTGATGGACCGGCTCGAAGGCCTGGACATCACCGAGCTGATCTTCATCACCGGGCATCTGAAGGAGCAGGTCGAAGAGTTTGCCCGCAAGCGGTACCGGATTCCTTCGCGGTACATCGAACAGAAGGTCCAAGACGGCACCGCAGGCGCCATCAACCTGGCGCGGCCCTATGTCACCGGCCCGGTACTGATCATCTTTGTGGACACCGTGTTCGAAGCCGATCTCAGCCTGGTGAATCGCACCGACGCCGACGGCATCATCTGGGCGAAGGAGGTAGAGGACTATCAGCGGTTCGGAGTGGTCGTCACCGACGCGAAAGGCTACATGACAAAGATCGTGGAGAAGCCTTCGACGCCGATCAGCAAGCTCGCCAACATCGGGCTCTACTACATCAAGGCCACCGACAGCCTGTGGCAAGGCATCGATCACGTGCTCGCCAATCCGGCCAACAAGGGAGAATGGTATCTGACCGATGCCTTTCAGTGGATGATCGAGCATGGAAAGCGAATCCTGACCGCAGAGGTCGGAGGATGGTACGACTGCGGTAAGCTCGACACGCTGCTGGAAACGAACGAGATCCTGCTCCGCAAAGGCGCGGCTCGGCGAGTGGAGTTCCCCGGCGTCACCGTGCACGATCCGGTGTACATCGAGGACGGAGTCAGCATCGAGCGGAGCGAGATCGGACCCAACGTCTCCATCGAGCGGGGAACCAGGATCAGTGGCAGCCGAGTTCGCAACTCGATTGTCGGCCGGGACGCCCGGCTCACCGGAGTGGAGCTGGAGGGTTCGCTCCTGGGCAACAGCGTCATCCTGGAGAATTTCCGGGGGAGTGCGAGCCTGGGCGATCATTCCGAAGCGACCGCCAACCGGGCCTGATGCCCAACTCCCCGGTTGACGACCTCTGCCGGTCCTATCTGGATCTCAAGTACCATTTCGA
Source organism: uncultured Gemmatimonadales bacterium (assembly GCA_963842945.1). Classification (GTDB taxonomy): domain Bacteria; phylum Gemmatimonadota; class Gemmatimonadetes; order Gemmatimonadales; family GWC2-71-9; genus CAVVWJ01. The sequence goes on along the minus strand of CAWJIM010000021.1, from coordinate 322,015 downwards.
TCCAGCCGCCGCGAGCTCGGCGGGCCTGGTCAGCGCCGACAGCCGGTTGGGCAGGTTCGACGTCGAGACAACCCGGGAGCACCTCTCGGCTCTCCGGTCGGTTTCTGGTGGGATCGAGGAGTTGGAAACCGACGATCTCCAGAGCGAGATCGACCGCACGGCACTGCTGGGAGAGATTCGCAGCACCGGATATCGCTTTGCCGAGGAGCAGCCCCACGTCCGGAATCCGGGATTCTGGCTTTCCCACCTGTTCCAGGCTCTGTACTCGCTGTTGACCCGCGGTGAGCCGGAGCCTGCGGTTCGGGCATCGGCCGTGCTGGCTCGGTTGCGGGATACCCCAGCGTTTCTGGAGGCAGCCCGGGCTACCATCGATGAACCGCCGGCGGTCTTCGTCGACACGGCGCTCGCCATGCTCCCTGGCGGAGGACAGCTCGTTGCCCAGGTCGTTGCCGGCTTCGGCGGCGTGGCTGGTGAATTCGCCGACGAGCTCAAGCAGTCGGGAGAAGCGGCGCTCAAGGCGCTGGTCGAGTTCGGCACCGCGCTGCGCGACCAGATCGAGCCCGCCTCGGACCCGCAGGCGTTTGCCGTTGGCGAGCAACAATTCAACCGGAGACTGCAGCACGAGCACGCACTGATGGCGGGGCCTGGAGAGCTGTGGCGATACGGGCAGCAGCTCCAGGAGGAAACGACGCAGGAGCTCGCGACCCTGGCTCGGCAGCTCGACGGACGGCCCTGGCGAGAGATGGTGGAGAAGCTCCAGGGCGAGTCGCCTCCAGCAGGCGAGCTGCTCTCGGTCTACCGTTCGGAAGTCGAGCGGGCCTGCGGGTTCGTGGCCGAGCGTGAGTTGGTCACGGTGCCGGAGAGCGGAGTGGACGTGGTGCCGACGCCGGCCTATCTGGCCGGGCTGGTGCCCTTTGCCGCCTATGAGCCGCCGCCGATTTATCTGGACCGGCACCGGGGCCGGTTCTATGTGACCGAGCCCGACCCCAAGCTCCCACCTGCCGCTCTGGCCCAGCAACTCCGGGGTCATTGCCGCCACGCGCTGCCGGTGATGGTGGCGCACGAGGTGTACCCCGGCCACCATCTTCACCTGGATACGCTGCAAGGACTCGGGTCCGAGGTTCGCCGTCACGTCTGGACCCCGATCATGGTGGAGGGCTGGGCGCTTTACTGCGAGCAGTTGATGGAGGAGGCAGGCTATTATCAGACCACCGAGACGCGCCTGTTTCGCCTGGTCAACCTGCTGTGGCGAGCCATCAGGGTGGTGCTCGATGTCGGGCTGCACACTCGCGGCATGACGCCGGCTCAAGCCACCGATTATATGGTGGAGCACCTGCCAATCGAGCGGCCCAATGCTGAAGCGGAAGTCAGGCGATATTGCGCATGGCCCACATACCAGTTGTCCTATGCCGTTGGACGACGGGAGTTGCTGAGCCTGCGACAGTCATACCAGCAACGCGCTGGTAGAGGCGGTAATCTCCGCCGGTTTCACGATGATCTGATGCAGTATGGGGGCCTGCCGGTTTCCCTGGCTCGCTGGGGCATGGACCTGCCGGAGTAACCATGAAGATCACCGTCCTGACGTATCTCGACAGCGAAGACGAGAACTCGAAGGAGTACGAGGCGGTCGTTCCCCAGGTCGCCAAGGCCCTGCGGAGCCTGGGACATCGGGTGTCCATCCTCGGCGTGCACGTAGACGTCAAGCGGCTCATCGCCGGGCTCTCCCGCCGCAAGCCCGACCTGGTCTTCAACCTCATGGAGATGTTCGGAGACAATGTCTTCGGGGACATTCCGGTGGCAGGCTTGCTCGATCTGCTCGGGCTCAAGTACACCGGCAGTGGCCCCGGCGAGCTGTATCTCAGCCAGGACAAGGGCCTGACCAAGAAGCTTCTCGCCTTCGAGGAGATCCTCTATCCGCGCTTCGCGGTCTTCTCCCGGCAGCAGGCGTTCGAGACCGGCGGCAATCTTCGGATGCCGCTTTTCGTCAAGCCGCTCAGATCCGACTCTTCGATCGGCATCGGGGGTAAGTCGCTGGTGCACGACGCCGGCGCACTGATGGAACGGGTTGCTGTCATTCGGAAGGAGCTCAACGACTCCGCCTTGGCTGAGGAATTCATCGATGGCCGGGAGTTCTACGTCGGGGTGCTGGGAAACTCCCAGCCCCGGGCGTTGCCGCCGGTCGAGGTGGATTTCACCGGCTTCCCCGAGGGAGCGCCGAAGGTGCTGGACAGCAAGGCCAAGTGGGATGAGCGAAGCAAGGAGTTCAAGGGTACGAAATCGGTCATGGCGAACCTTCCGGACGAGCTCAGGGCCCGGCTTCAGAAGGTCGCGGTGGATGCCTACCGGGCGCTCCGGGTTCGCGACTACGGCCGGGTGGACCTACGGCTCACCGACACCGGCGATATCTACGTGCTCGAGGTGAACGCCAGCTGTTATCTCGAGCGCTCCAGTGAGTTCGCGATGTCGGCGGGGGCTGCGGGGATCGAGTACCCCAAGCTGATCGAGCGGATTGTGGAGCTGGCGCTTGAGCGGTATAAGAGGTAGAAGGGAAAGACGGGAAGGGCGGGAAGGTATGCGGGACAGGCCGAAAGGCAGCAAGGCGCATACCCCTTCACCCCCTACTCCCTATCCATCATACCTTCCCGTCCTGCCCGACCTTTCCGTCCTTCCCATCACGGCAAATAACTTCCCCGCTGCACGTGGTTCATCGCCAGCCCGGTCACCAGGGTGGTCAGGCCGATGATGGCCGAGTCCTCTCGTTCCCCCGGATATCCCTGTTCCAGTTGGGCCGCGCGCTCCGCGAGATAGCGGAGCAGAACCCGGGTCCGCTCCGGAAAATGACCGGTCCAGCGGAACACGTTGGCCATGAGCTCGGGCTCCAGCCGGCGGATCAGGTCGGCGGCAGGCTTGAGCGGACCGTCGAGCGACGGGCGGTCGAAGCTTCCCAGATCCTCGAAGATGGCCCGAATGGCCCCATCCAGACCGGGCGGCAACTCCCCGGGTGAGTCGGACGAGCGGCCGTAGTACTGGTCCAGCGAGTACTCGATCTCCGCCACGTCCTCATCCAGCTCACTGCTGGTCACCTCGGGGTCCCTGTCACGCAGCGCGTTCATGGTCCGGCTGCAGTAGGTGAGCTTGGCGTAAGCCACGGGCCAGCCGCCGTATTCCGCCCGCCAGTCCAGGCCCGGGGTCATCCATATGGCAAAGGTCTCCGACCAGTCCTCATCCGGATGCTTCTGCGCGTACCAGCCCGGCAGATGTCGGACGTACCGCCGGCTGAACGGCTCGGGCCGGTACTCCTCGAAATACGGCTGGGTGATCGAGCCGAACTGCTTGACCCACTCCTCCTGGTCGTAAAGACGGTAGGCGTAGTTGATCACGTGCCCCATCTCGTGCCGCAGGTACTTGAGGATGTCGGCCCGGTCAAAACCCTCCACGTGCCCCACCCTTTCAGCATGCAGGGCGGTGAGATCGGGCCGGGCCAGGTAGAAGGGAATCGCTATGGCCACGGTCTCGAAGGGGACGCCCCATTCGGTGGAGAGATAGAACCGGGGCCGGACCCGGGTGATTCCGATCCGGCGAAGCTCCTCGGTGAACTCGGCCAGGATCGGCTCCAGCCGGGTGCCTTCGATGGTGAGACCGAGATCCCGGATGGGGGTGGACCAGAGGTTGGACTCGTGAAACCGGGCGGGTTCGGCATGCATGCCGACAAGATATAGCCGCCCATTCATCCGCCGCAGGTCAGGCGTCACGGAGCCGGACCGCCGTCACCGACTTACATTCTCCGCCTATGCCCTCAAACCGGACCGATATGGCTGCCCCTGACACGAGGCAGGGCGGGGAGGACTCCGGGGTCCCGGCTGGGGTCAAAGGGCTCTCGTTGGTCTCGCTGTTCAACGACTTCGCCAGCGAGATGGTGTATCCCCTCCTTCCGGCTTTTGTCACCCGCACTCTGGGAGGCAGTGCGGTGACGCTCGGCCTGCTGGACGGGGCGTCGGAGCTGACGGCGTCCGCACTGAAGTGGATCAGCGGTCGCCTGGCCGACCGACCCGGCTGGCGGCGGCCTCTGATCCTGGCAGGCTATGCGACCGCCGTTCTGGTGCGCCCGCTGATAGCGAGCACCAGTGCGGCGTGGCAGGTGGTGGGCTTTCGGGTGGTCGACAGGATCGGGAAAGGCCTCCGGACCCCACCGCGCGACGCGCTGATCGCGGAGATCACCCCCCCGGAGCTCAGAGGCCGCGCCTTCGGCTATCACCGGGGTGCCGATCACTTCGGCGCGGTTCTCGGCTCACTCGCCGCCTGGTGGCTCCTGCGGCAGGGGGCCGACGTCCGAAGCGTCATCGGCTGGAGTGTGGTGCCCGGAGTGGTGGCCTTCGTGGTGTTGGCGGGGGTGTTGCGCGCGAGTCGCGAGTCACGAGTCACGAGTCACGAGACTACGTCCGGGTCCAGCCCTTCGACCTCAGACTCGAAACCGTCAACTCGCGACTCGAGTCTCCCGACTCGCGACTCGCTCTGGCCCCCCCTGCTCGCCCTTACCGCCCTCAGCTTCTTTCGGCTTCCCGAGACTCTCCTGATCCTTCGGCTGCAGGACCGCGGCGTGCCGGTTGCTCTGGTTCCCCTGATCTGGGCCGGTCTCCATGTGGTACGGAGTGCCAGCTCCTATCCCGGGGGCCGTCTGTCCGACCGGCGAGGGGCCCGTTTGGTGGTCGCGGCAGGCGGGATTCTCTTTGCCTTGATCGCATTTGCCCTCGGCCTCATGGTCGGGCCGGTGGCGGCTAGTTACCCTGTTCCTTGTGTTAGGCCTGGTCGCCGGCCTCACCGAGTCCGGGGAGCGCAGCATGATTGCCCGGCTCGCCCCGGTGCGGATGGGGCGGGGGTTCGGGGCCTACCACGCGCTCACCGGGATCGCCGCACTCCCGGCGGGTTTGGTATTTGGGGAGCTCTATCAATCAGTTGGAGGGCACGCGGCACTATGGGCTTCGGCCGCGGGAATGCTGGCATCGGTGGTAGCCTGGTTGGCGGTCTCGCCCGCAGGCACCGGTTCGGTGTCGGCGCAATCAGATTCCCGTGGAGGAGCACCGTGAGCCGGCGAGCGCTCGTCGTCTTTCTGGCTCTGGCCGGAGTGTCCCCGCGACCCGCCGCCGGGCAGGTTCAGGTTCGGGTGGGCGATTCCACCCGGGCCACCTATTCCGAGCTGCACGAAGCCCTGAAAGCCGGAACCCCGCAGGCCGACTCCGTCACCGCTATCCAGCGCTCCCGCTCGCCCGCCCGGCTTTGGCGCTTGATGCGCTCGGCGCTGGCCGGAACGGGAGACTGGAACTCGGCGCTGATCGGGCTGACGCGTCTCGCCGAGCTCAGGAGTCGACTCTATGCCGATAGCGCGGGCCAACTGCGCCGGCGGCTGGAGGGCGCGCCCTTCCCTCCGTTCCCCGGCAATCCCGGTCTTAAGGCGGAGGACTTGTTGCCGTCTCTTCAGGCCATCCTCCTGGAGCGACGGCGCACGGTGCAGGGTGATTCGGCCGTTCTGGCCGACATCCTGCGGCGGATTCCGAACAAGGATTACGACCATGGTGACGCCTGGGTCCTCGGGCGGTTGAAAGCCGGTGCCGCCGATTCGGTCGCCGCCCGCTTCCGCACCGCAGACACGGAAGAGTTCCGGGTTCGCTATCTCACGCTGCTGTCGTATTTCACCGACCCGAAGCTGATCCCACTGCTTGCCCGGGTCTACGCCGCGCCGGACAGCTTCCGAGTCCCCAAGCGATACGCCATCAGGGCATCGGATGGATTGCTCTGGATCGGAACCGAGGAGAGTCTGCAAGCGCTGCTGGACGCCCGAGCGGAGGCCCGGAGGCGAGGCGTCTATGCGGATTCCAGCCTCGCGCGGGGTGGCTACGATTTTCTGGCCAATGACAGTTCCGCGGTGATTTCGCGGACCGGGCCAATGGCTAACCGACTGGGTGAAGAAGCTGGAAGCTGGGAGCTAGAAGCTGGGAGCTAACAGCAGCGGGTGGGGCCATCGCCGTAGCGCACCCGCGTGAACTCATCGTAGAACTCCCGCTCCGTCGGCACCGGCCGGTCGGGATGGTGACGGCGCAGATGCTCCACGTAGGCCACGTAATCCGGCATGCCCGCAATGCGCCGCACGGCTGACAGCGCACGCCGAAGCACCGCCCGTACGCCGGCTGACGCGCTGCCCGGCTGCCCCGCTGCCCTGCCTTCACCCCGCATATGCCGTCTCCACAAAAGGAGACTCCTGCACTCGGGCAGGTTTACGCCGGGTGAGGATCAACACCCATTCCCTGGCCGAGGAGAGCACCACCAGCACCGTGACCACGATGAAGATCATGGTCAGTACGGCGTCCAGCCGGTCGTTGAAGATCAGCCTGGCGCCGTGGGTGGGGTCCACTGTCCCTGCCGAGATCTGGGACGCTACCGCTGCAGCATGGGAGAGGAAGCCCAGCCTGGGGTCGGCCGCAAAAATCTTCTGCCAGCCGGCGGTCAGTGTCACGGTCAGCACCCCACACAGCGGCAGCAGCGTGACCCAGGCGTAGCGGGCTCTGCCGCTCTTGATGATCAGGGTGGTGCCGACGCACAGTGCCACCGCCGCCAGCAGCTGATTGCTGATGCCGAACAGGGGCCAGAGCGAGTTGATGCCTCCCAGCGGGTCGAGGACGCCCTGGACCAGAAAGTACCCCCAGCCTGCCACCACCAGCCCGGACGCCAGCACGGTGCTCGGGTACCAGGAGGTTCTGCCCAGCGGACGCCAGACATGCCCGGCCAGCTCCTGCAGCATGAAGCGGCCCACCCGGGTTCCGGTATCAATGGTGGTGAGGATGAACAGCGCTTCGAACATGATGGCGAAGTGATACCACAGCGCCATCAGGCCGCTGCCGAATGCGGAGCTGAAGATGTGCGCCATGCCCACCGCCAGTGACGGTGCGCCGCCGGTTCTGCCGAGCAGACTCTTCTCGCCCACAGCCGAAGCCAGTCCCTGAAGCTGCTCGGACGTAACCGTGAAGCCCCAATTCCGGATCACCCCAACCGCTGATTCCAGACTTCCACCGAGCGTCGCGAGCGGAGCGTTGATGGCGAAGTACACTCCCGGCTCGAGCAAGGCGGCGGCACACAAGGCCATGACCGCCACGAACGACTCCATCAACATTCCGCCATAGCCGATCAGGCGGGCATCGCTTTCGCGGGTCAGCATCTTGGGCGTGGTGCCCGAGGCGACGAGGGCGTGAAACCCGCTGATCGCGCCGCAGGCGATGGTGATGAAGGCAAAGGGAAAGAGCTTGCCGGCGAAGACCGGGCCGGTGCCGTCGATGAATCGAGTCAGAGCCGGAAGCTTCAGCGGAGGCAGGGCGATGAGAATGCCCACGGCCAGCAGAAGAATCGTCCCGATCTTCATGAAGGTCGAGAGATAGTCCCGGGGGCAGAGCAGCATCCATACCGGGAGCACACTGGCAATGAACCCGTAGGCGATCAAGCCATAGGCGATGGTCAATCCGGAGGCGGTGAAGTAGGGAGCCAGACCGGGTGATCCTGCGACGTATCTCCCACCGACGAGCGCCAGCAGGAGCAGCACCACGCCCACAACCGATGCCTCCAGTGTGCGGCCGGGGCGCCAGACCTTCATCCAGAAGCCCATCAGGACGGCGATCGGTATGGTGCAGAGGATGGTAAAGATTCCCCAGGGGCTGTCCTTCAGCGCGTTGACCACCACGAGCGCCAGAACCGCCAGCAGGATGACCATGATGGCCAGCACAGCCACCATGGCGAGGATGCCGGTGATCGGGCCGGTCTCCTCCTTGGCCATCTGCCCCAGCGACTTGCCGTCTCGCCGCATGGAGCCGAAGAGGATCACGAAATCCTGGACTGCTCCGCCCAGCACCACGCCAAAGACGATCCATATAGCGCCGGGCAGGTAACCGAACTGAGCCGCCAGCACCGGGCCTACCAGCGGTCCGGCTCCGGCAATAGCGGCAAAGTGATGTCCGAAGAGCACCCAGCGAGACGTCGGCACGAAGTCTCGGCCGTTCATCAGGCGCTCGGCCGGAGTGGCTCGCCGGTCGTTGAGTCCAAACACCTTGGTGGCCAGGAAGCGACTGTAAAAGCGATACGCCAGGAGGTAGGTGCCCACAGCGGCCAGCACCAACCAGGCGGCGCTGATGGTCTCACCGCGATGCAGGCCCAACATGCCCCAGGCAACCGCGCCGGCGACGGCCAGCACCAGCCAGCCGAGATACTTGAGCAGCATGCTCGAACGTTAAGGAAGACAGGAAGTAGGGGAAAGGTTCCCGTCTTACCCGTCCTTCCCGTCTTGCCCGTCCTTATTCCCGCCCGTAGCTTCGACCTCCATGCCTTTGCCACCGTTTGGCTTCGGTCACCGGCCCTCATGGGAGTATGAGGCACCGGAGGGAACCGGTGCCGCCCTCGAGGAACCCCGCCGCCAGCCCATCGTAAGGGGCTGGCGCGGCAAGGTGGTCATCGTCACCGGGGGAGCCACCGGACTGGGCCGGCACATCTGCATGGAGTTTGGCCGGTTGGGCTGCCACGTGGCATTCTGCTTTGTCAGCATGCCTGGACGCGATGTGAGCGAGCAGGCTCTGTTGACCGAGACCGCTCTCACGGGAACGGGAATTCAGGTCTACGCCCAACGCTGCGACGTCCGCGATCGTGCAGCGGTCGAGGAATTCGTGCGGGAAACCAAGCAGCGGCTGGGCGGCGTTCACTTCCTGGTCAACAATGCCGGCATTGCGAACGACGGGGCACTCTGGCGTCTCTCTCAGGAAGCCTGGTCCGAGGTGCTGGAGACCAATGTGACCGGAACTTTCAATTGTATTCGGGCCGTGGCACCGATTTTCCGGGCCCAGCACTTCGGGAAGATCGTGAGCGTGAGCGCGCATCAGGCCGAGCGTCCCGGGTTCGGCGTGGCCAATTATGCGGCCAGCAAAGCAGCATTGCTGGGTCTTACCCGCGCCGCCGCGGTGGAGCTGGGGCCCGCCAACGTCAACGTCAACGCGGTTGCCCCCGGATTCATCCGCACCGAGCGAATGGGAATGCTTCCCTCCGAGGTGATCGAACGAGCCCAGAAAAGCTCGGTGCTCGGCCGGGTCGCGGAGCCCGACGATGTCGCCCACGTCATTTCCTTTCTCTGCTCTGACTCTGCCCGTCATATCACCGGACAGACGATCGTGGTGGACGGAGGACTCTCCCTGGAGTGAGAGTCACCACTTAAGTTTTCACGATGCCTCCCACTCCCCGACGCTGCTGGTCCGCGTTCCACGCGGGGCTGCTGGCGCTGGTCGCCTGCAGTCTGCACGCGCAAGACGAGCTGAAGCCACTACCGCCGGTCCCGGTGCTGCCCGTCGGCATGCTCTCGGGCCAGAACATTGCAGTCCTTCCCATCACTCTCGTCGTCGCCGATCCCGAACTCGAGACCAGCACCGCCTATGCTCCCTACAAGGAGCACCGGCCGGCGTTGCTTCGCGCCGATTCCCTCATTGGTGAGGGGCTGGTGAGCCGAGGCCCCGAGGTCCACTGGGTGCTTCCACCCGAAGTCCGCAAAGTTGCGCGCCGGGCGGCCGGCTTTGTCGAGGACCCCGATCAGATGGGACAGGCCGTGCTTCGCTCACCCAACATGACCAAGGTGCCGGATCCCCTCCGGTCTTCCCTGCGCGGGCTGGTGGCCTTGGTCGGGGGCAGGATGGCCCTGGTGCCGGCCTCGCTCGGTTTTGGCCCCGAGCCCAACGGCCAGATCCGGGCCGACTTGACGATGGTCCTGGCGGATACCCGAAGCGGCAAAGTGGTGTGGCGGAGTGTCTCTTACGGCCGCGGGGGCTCGCCCGATCAGGCGATCAAGGCAGCGATGGCCGCTCTTCTGCCGGTGTCCGGAAGTCCATGACCTACGATGTCACGTTGATCCCTGGCGACGGCATTGGACCAGAGATCACCACGCAGACGGTGAAGGTGCTGGAGGCCACCGGGCTCCGCTTCAACTGGGACGAAGAGCTGGCCGGCGTGGCCGCGGTGGAAGCCACCGGTACACCGCTCCCCGACGCCACGGTGGAGAGCATCCGAAAGAACGCCTTGGCACTCAAAGGACCGCTGACCACGCCCGTGGGCACCGGATTTCGTTCGGTCAACGTGGGCCTGCGCAAGGAATTCGAGTTGTTCGCCAACGTTCGCCCCGCCCGCACCATCGTTCCCGGTGGACGCTTCGAAAACGTGGACATCGTGCTGGTACGGGAGAACCTCGAGGGACTCTACATCGGGGTGGAGCACTTTATCGCCATCGGCGATGATCCCCGGGCGGTGGGGGAGTCCATGGCGATCGTCACCCGGCGGGGCTGCGAGCGGATAATCCGGTATGCCTTCGATTACGCCGTAAAGCACGGCCGCCGCAAGGTCACCATCGTGCACAAGGCCAACATCCTGAAGATGGTAAGCGGCCTGTTTCTGGAGGTGGGCCGCAGCATTGCCAAGGACTATGAAGGCAAAATCGAATCCAACGACATGATCGTGGACAACACCGCAATGCAGCTGGTGATGCGCCCGGAGCAGTTCGACGTCATGGTGACCACAAACATGTTTGGCGACATCCTGAGTGATGAGGTGTCCGGTCTGGTGGGCGGACTGGGGCTCGCGCCGGGCGCCAACATCGGGGCCAAGGCCGCGATCTTCGAGGCCGTGCATGGAAGCGCTCCGGACATTGCCGGTAAGGGCCTCGCCAACCCTTCCGCCCAGATGTTTGCCGCCGCCATGATGCTGGATCATATCGGTGAGCTGGACCGGGCCGAGCGGATCCGGAATGCCATTGTCACCACGATCGTGAGCGACGGAATCCGCACCCGGGACCTTGGAGGCACCGCCAGCACGGAGGAGTTCGGACATGCGGTTGCGAGACGGGCAGCCTGAGGTTCCCTGCGGCCGGTGCGGGCGGCGGGTGTGGGGACTGGGCTGGGGCGAGCTGTGCCCGGACTGTCTGCGCGAGCGAAAGGTCCGTGCAAGAAGACTTGCCAGCCGCATCTCCCTCGCCGCAACGGTGCTGATGGCGGCGTACGTTGCGCTGCGCATGACCGGCGCCCCCATGGCGCGGTTGTACGGGGTCATCGCGGTCCTGGCCACCTACATCATCGTTCGTCGTATCGCCACTCAAGTGGCAATGGAGTATATGAAATGACAGACGGGCAGCGGGGCAGCAGGGCAGCGGGGCAGAACTTCAGTCGAGGCCATTTAGGCGAATGGGTAGGCTCGGTCGGGTCACTGCTGCGCAGTTCGGCCACGCTTCTTGCCATAGCTGCCCTGCTGCCCCTCTGCCTCGCTGCTCCTCTGCACGCCCAGACCTCCCTCACCATCTACAACGACGGCCGGGTGCTGGTCCGGCGCAGTGTTCCGGCCACTATCCCCAAGGGAGCTTCCAACCAGCGGCTGACGCTGGGCGCGCTGGATCCGGCAACAATCTTTTCACTGGATTCGTCGGTGATTGTGGACCGCGTTTCCTATGACGGCGCGGTGGATGAGGCCAGCGTGCTACGGCGCTCGGTGGGTAAGCGGCTGGTCTTTCGGCTCAGCGATCCCCGCGATACCGTGAGCGCCCTGGTGCTGGGGGTGGACCCGCTCCGGCTGCAGCTGCCGGACGGCCGGATCAGCTTCACTCCGCCCGGCCTGGCGCTCTACCCCCGCGACGTCGTGGTCGTGGAGCCCACCGTGTCGCTCGCCGTTCGGAGCGCCCGCTCTCGAGATCAGATGCGGCTGGGCTACTTCACCAGCGGAGCCTCCTGGCAGGCGAGCTATCAAATGGTGCTGGCGCGGGAGGATGCCCGAGTTACCGGCATGGCCGTACTGCCGTCCGAATCGCTGCGGGCCGAGAATGCGGAAGTCCACCTTCTGGCCGGCTCAGTCGGACGGGCCGAGCAGCCGGGTGCTCCTCCACAACCGCTGGCCCGGAAGCAGGCTCTTGCTGCCGCCGACATGATGGCGCGCGACGCTGCGACCGAACAGCGGGTCGGCGAGTTTCACCTGTACACGTTGCCGGGGCGGAGCACGCTGCAGCCCGGCCAAACCACGTCGGTGGCCCTGTTCGATCCGGTCCAGGTGAAGTACGGGCGCAGCTATGTGGTACATGGAGATGTGCCCTACTGGGGTTTTCTCCCCCAGCAGGGTGAGGAGCTGCAGCCACCGGTGGAAGTGACGTATACCCTGGAGCGTCCCCGTAAGACGGACTTTGGCGATCGGCCGCTCCCTGCAGGCGTAGCCAGGTTGTACCAGCCGGACAGCTCCGGCGGATTGCAGCTGATTGGTGAGGCGTCGCTGGATCACACCCCCGCAGGGAATGACCTCCGGCTGAACGCCGGCAACGCCTTCGATCTGACCGCCAGGCGAGTGCAGACCAGCTACGTCACCCGGCGGGACAGCACCAAGGCTCAGGGCGTGCACACAGTGGCTACGGCCGACTACCGGGTTACCCTGAAGAACGCCACCGACAGCGCGACGACGATCGCGGTGGAGGAGGAGCGGGCCGGAGAGTGGAGCGTGCTGGCGAGCTCGGTACCGGCCGAAAAAGTTTCTTCCACTCTCACCCGTTTCCGGGTGCGGGTGCCGGCCCGGGGAGAAGCGGTGCTGACCTATCGCATTCGGGTAATCTGGTGACTATCGTCACCATCGCTCATCTCTCCGATTTGCACTTCGGCGGATATGCCGACCTCAAACAGATCGAAGCGCTCGAGGAATTTCTCCCCACCCTCAATCTCACCGCGCTGGTCGTCTCCGGCGATCTCAGCCAGCGCGCCCGGCATGGAGAGTTTCAGGCGGCGCATGTGTTCATGCATCGCATGCGGATGAAGATCCCGGCGATCGTGGTGCCCGGAAACCACGATATCGAATGGTGGAAGAGTCCGCTCGGACTGCTGGGCGAGAAGAGGAAGTACGCAAAATATCTCCGCTACTACAGCGAGCTCCGGCCGGTACTGGAGGCCCCCGGCATGATCGCCGCCGGAGCGTTGAGCAGCTATGGTTTCTCGTTGGGCTCACTCACCTGGAACGTGCGCGATATCGCGGTCAAGGGACACCTCCCCAGATCGGAGACCAAACGGATCAAGAAGCTCTTCGAGCAGGCCCCGCCTGGTCTGGCCAAGGTCATGGTGGTTCACCACAACGTGCTGGCCGGAGGCACCGGTCGCATGGGTCTGGCGCGATGGCGAGCGGCCCACAAGCGGCTGCTCGATACGGGTGCCGACGTCATCCTCTGCGGGCACGATCACTATGAAGGCGCCGGTCAGATCGAGGGCGGCGTGGCGGTCAGCACCTCCGGCACCCACAGCTACCGCCAGCGGGGCGGCAGACCGTCGGTGTTCAATCTGGTCACCCTCGAAGCTCAATCGGTGCACATCCAGCATTTCCGCTGGGTCTCCGCCGACCGGCAGTTCATTGCGTCCGACAAGTTCTCCTTTGCCCGACGGGGGGCACCGAAGGTGGCGGTCTCGGTGGCAGGCGGGGACCAGGGGTTGTGAAGGCGGGGCGGCGGGGCAGCGCGACAGCGGGACAGTTTTTTCTGTTCGAGGATTCTCTATCCGACCGATTGCGCATGCTGGGTCTGCGAGACGTCGACAGAATCCTGACCCACACCAATCGGACCGTGATGCTCAGCCTGAATCGGCGAGTGTTGCGGATCCACCGGGGCTACGGATTTGCGCCCGATGGAGTGCTGAAGGCGATCGTTCGGTTCCTCAGCCCACGCGTGCCTCGGCACCTGAGGCAGGAAGCTGAACGCGAATTTCTCCGATTTCCGGTTTGGGCCTACAGCCGGCCCTCAGAGCGGTCGCCTCGCAGAGATCGGTCCCGCCCCGGCGACGGCGCACTGCTCAGACGCCTGGAGGCCATGCACCGGGATCTCAACATCCGCCATTTCGGCGGGTCTCTGAGCTCAATCCCGATCCGGCTTTCGGGCCGGATGAAAACCCGCCTTGGTGAGCTGTCAGTCGACCACAACGACAACAGTATCAAGGAAATCGGAATCAGCCGCAGGCACGTCGCCCGACATTCCTGGAGCGAAGTCGAGCACACGATGCTCCATGAGATGGTGCATCAATGGCAGTCGGAAAACGGACACCCCGTGGACCATGGTTCCCGGTTTAGAGCCAAAGCCCGTGAGGTTGGCGTACTGCCGGCAGCTCGGCGGAGCCTCGGTATGTCCGCAGGCGCCGGCTAACCCCCCTGTACTAGTTGTTTACGGTCGCTATACTCTATTAAAGGTGAGTTGAGCGGGCTCAGCTTCACCCAGGCCCGGTCCCGCCTTGTAACGTTTTCTCCAGCAATGAATTAGAAGGCCTGTGCTCGACCCGTAGTCACCCGAGCCGATGGCGGCATCGTGGGATAGCGGACGCCGCGCCGGGTGGAGGAATTCACTACGAAGATCGCCATGGTCGCGGCCTGTCCGTACCCGGCTCGCCGGGGTACGCCCATTCGGATCCAGCGACTGGCGGAGGGCATGGCTGCGCGCGGACACCAGGTCCACGTGGTGACCTATCACTACGGGAGTTCCGAGCCGGGTCCCAGCCTCTCAGTTCACCGAATCCCTCAGATCAAGTCCTATCAGAACCTGTCCCCCGGCCCCACCTACGTGAAGCTGGGGCTGCTCGACCCGCTGCTCACGGTCAAGCTGTGGCAGGTGCTCCGGCAGCATCAGGTGGACGTCATTCACGCCCACCACTTCGAAGGACTGTTGGTGGCCGCCGCCGCCCGACTGCGGCGGAAAATTCCACTCGTCTTCGACGCGCATACCCTGCTGACGTCGGAGCTGCCCTTCTATCCGCTCCGACTCCCTCGCTGGGTCACCAACAGCATTGCCGGTTCGTTCGACCGGCGGCTTCCCGGCATGGCCGACCACGTCATCACGGTCACCGAGCGGATTCGGCAGCGGCTGCTTCGCTTAGGCCGGGTTCCCGAAGAGCGGGTATCGGTGGTGCCCAACGGCGTGGAGTGCGACCTCTTCTCCGACAGCCGGAATCGCGCCGCAAAGACGGCGAACGGCCGTCCAACCCTCATCTTCACCGGCAACCTGGCTCCCTACCAGGGCATCGATCTCATGCTCCTGGCCTTGCGCAAGGTGCTGAACCGAAGAAGCGACGTGCAGCTCAAGATCGTCACCGAGTCATCGTTTGAGCAGTACGACGCGCTGGCCCGTGAGCTCGGCGTCTCCGGATCGATCGAGCTGGTCCGGGCTCAGTTCGAGGACATCCCCATGCTGCTGGCCGGCGCGACCGTGGCGGTGAACCCGCGCACCGAGTGCGATGGCATCCCAGTCAAGCTCCTCAACTACATGGCCGCGGGGAAGCCGGTCCTGTCCTTTGCCGGATCGGCGCCGGGCGTGTGTCATCAGCAGACCGGCTGGCTGGTTCCGGACGGAGACGTGGACGGGTTCGCCGAGGGCGCTCTCACCTTGCTGTCCAACACCGAACTGGCCAGCGCGATGGGACAAAACGCCAGAAGGCTGGTTCAGGACAAGCACGATTGGGGCCGGTCGGCTGAGCTGACCGAAGACATTTATCATCGAGTGATTTGGGAGCGCGCCACGCAGGAATGAGGGTGTGCTTCATCGTCAGCGAGTTTTTTGCGTGGGGGAAGTACGGCGGGTATGGCACCGCCACCCGTGTTTTGGCGACCGAGCTGGTGCGGCGGGGTTTCGGCGTCACCGTCGTGACCCCGGCGCGGGGGGCTCAGCCGGAGCGGGAGGAGGTAGAGGGAGTGACCGTGCTGTCCTACCCCGCACAGTCGCTGCGAACCCAGTTTCGTCTCCTGCGCGACTGCCGAGCCGACGTCTATCACTCGCAGGAGCCCTCGCTCGGCACCTGGCTGGCGCGAAAAGCGGCTCCCCGGAGCGCTCACGTCGTCACCTGTCGCGACACCCGCGTCTCCGCCGACTGGCTGATCGAGCTCCGGTCGTGGTTCCTGGACCGTAGCTTCCGGACCCTGCTGACTTTCCCCTACGAGAACAACTTGTTGGTCACCCGGTCGGTCCGCGCGGCCGACGCGGTGTATTGTCCCAACGAGTTCTCCCGCCCGATAGCCCAGGCAAAGTACAAGCTGGACAAGCTTCCCGGTTTCTTGCCCAACCCGGTTCGGCCTCCGACTGTCCCGATTCAGAAGGCTCAGCAGCCCACGGTCTGTTTCCTCGGGCGGTGGGACCGGCGGAAGCGGCCGGAGATCTTCTTCCGCCTGGCCCAGGCTTTTCCTCAGGTGAGGTTCATCGCCATGGGTCAGGCCCGCACGGCGGAGCTGACCGAGCTGCTACACCAGCAGTACGGTGGGCTTCCCAACCTGGAGCTGGAGGGCTTCGTCGATCAGTTCTCCTCCACCCGGTTTCAGGAGATTCTGGCTCAGAGCTGGATTCTGGTGAACAGCGCGCTGCGAGAAGGTCTGCCCCGTTCGTTTCTCGAGGCGGCTGCCTTCAAGTGCGCCATCCTCAGCCGAGTCGATCCCGACGGTTTTGCTTCCCGCTTCGGCTACCGGGTGGAGGACGACGATTTTGCCCGGGGTCTGCGCCTGCTGTTGGAGAACAATGCCTGGCGGAGGAAGGGCGAGGACGCGCAGGCATATGTGTCGGAGAAATACGGGTTCGACGCGGCAATCGCCCAGCATCTCGAGGCCTACCGGCGGCTCGTCCGACCCGCAGCATTATATTCCCAGCCTAGTCACTGACTCTCCACGAGGCACGAATGGCCACCGCTACAGGCACGTCGCAGTTCACCGGCGTCGACTTTCTCAACCTCGACACGCTGCTCTCCGAGGAAGAGCGCGCGGTGCGCGATACCGTCCGGAGTTGGGTGGACGAAAACCTGATTCCGATCATCGGCCAGGCGTATATCGAGGGAAAGTTTCCCAAACAGCTGATTCCGGGAATGGCAGAGCTGGGCCTCTTCGGCGCCAACCTTCCCGAGGAGTACGGCTGCGCCGGACTGAACAACGTGGCCTATGGCCTGATCATGCAGGAGCTGGAGCGGGGCGACAGCGGCATTCGATCGTTCGCCTCGGTTCAGGGGGCGCTGGTGATGTACCCGATCTACGCCTTTGGCAGTGACGAGCAGAAGCAGCATTGGCTTCCCTTGCTCGCTTCCGGGCAGGAGATCGGCTGCTTTGGCCTGACGGAGCCGGATTACGGCTCGAACCCCGGCGGCATGGTCACCACCGCCCGAGAAACCCGGGATGGCTGGGTCCTCAATGGCACCAAGATGTGGATCACCAACGGCTCTCAGGCCACCGTCTCGATCATCTGGGCCAAGACCGGCGATCTGAGAGACCCCAAGTCGATCCGCGGATTCATCGTTCCCACCGATACCAAGGGATACGCCGGCCGGGATCAGAAGGGGAAGCTGTCGCTTCGGGCCTCGGACACCAGTGAGATCCACCTGCAAGACGTGCAGCTGCCCAAGAGCGCCGTCCTGCCGAAGTCAGGCGGTCTGAAGAGCCCGCTGATGTGTCTCACCCAGGCGCGGTATGGAATTGCGTGGGGAGCAATTGGCGCCGCGATGGCGTGCTACGACGAGGCCCTGCGCTACTCCGGCCAGCGGATCATGTTCGACAAGCCTATCGGCGCCACCCAGATCCAGCAGGTCCGCCTGGTGGAGATGCTCACCGAGATCACCAAGGCTCAGTTCATGACGTTGCAGCTCGGCAAGCTGAAGGATGCCGGCACCATGACGCCCTATCAGGTGTCTCTCTGCAAGCGGAACAATGTGAGCATGGCCTGCGAATGCGCCCGGGAGGCCCGCCGGCTCCTCGGGGCCAACGGCATTCTGGCCGAGTACCACTCCATGCGCCACATGGCCAACCTCGAATCGGTCTATACCTATGAGGGCACCCACGATATGCATTCCCTCATCGTGGGCGAGGCCATTACCGGGCACGCCGCATACACGTGACCCTCGTCACGGCCATTTAAGCTCTAACTGACGACCCTGTAGAGGCGTTGAGACCTCTACAGGAGTTTCAGCAATGGCAAATCGGGTCACGGTGTGGTGGGAGGGTGAGGAATACGACGCGGTCAGGCAGAATGGCGTTGCTGCCGAAGCAAATACAGCCTCGACCTGGCAATTGCTGCACGAGGGAGCACCCCTGACCAGCTTTGCGGCAGAGCCGGGAGAGGCTCCCGCATCGGTCAAGGAAAAAATATTGGGATGGCTGGAGGCCAACCGGAGCCGACCGGCAATGGACGTTGGAAGGCAGTGAGCCTTCGCCGAGCGTCATTTCCAAAGCCCCCCGGTGCACCGCTCGGGGGGCTTTCCTTAGCCACCAGACACCGGTCTCATCATCCTGTGATGCCCATTCTTCAAGATCACGCTGCTTGCCCCGACTCAAGCCACCGGAACCGAGCCCAGCTATCCACGTTCATGACGTGACCGACGCAGCTCCTCCTCGGGCAGTCTTCATGCGATTTTCCAGCACGCTCTTTATCCTTCCGCTTGTCATGGTGGTGCTTCCTTCATCCGGGAATGCCCAACAGACCGACACCACTCGAGCCGACACCACTCGAGCCGACACCACCCGAACCGACACGACCCGGGTCACTCAGCTGAAGACCATCGAGGTGACCAGCTCCATCGCCCCGACGGCGGGGCCCACGATTGGCTCCGGAATTCCAGCCCGAATCTCGACCGTAACCGGCGCGGCGATCGATGCCTGGGAACCCCGGCTGCTGGCTGACGCGCTCGCCACCCAGCCCGGCATTTCGCTGTACGACGATCTCGGCTCGCCGTTCAAGCTCAACCTCAGTACCCGCGGCTTCAACGTCGGGCCGGTGGTAGGGTTGCCGCCGGGAGTGTCGGTATTCCTCGACGGAGTACGCCAGAACGAGCCTGACGCAGCCGAGGTGAACTTCGATCTGCTCCCGATGGAGCACGTGCAACGGGTCGAGCTCCTGAGCGGCTCCGGCTCACTGCTCGGGCCCAATTCACTGGGCGGAGCGATCAATCTGATCACTCGGCGAGGGTCGGGACCGATGGAGGGGGAGGCCGAGATTTCCGGCGGCTCGTACGGCGCATACTCGGGAGAGGCGTCGATCGCCGGCTCCAGCGGACGCGGATGGGACTACTATCTCGCCGGCGGCTACGAGAATGAAGATGGGTGGCGTGATGCCACCAACGCGGAGAACCTGAACGGCTTTCTCAATCTGGGTCGGCGCGGGCCCGAACGGGGCTTCAGCCTCCAGGCCTTTGGAGCCGAGTCCCGGGCCGAAACCGCGGGATCGCTTCCGGAAAGCATCTTCGACACCGCCCCCCGCACCAACTTTACCGTCGGTGACTTCGAAGACCTCGATCAGCTGCAGGCTTCACTCTCCGGATATACCCGTTGGGGAAGCAGCCAGGCCGCCTTTACCGGGTACATCAGGCGCACCACGGCCGAGCGCTTCAATGTCAATCAGCTTCCCGATAACAATGTTCGCAGCTTCACCAACAACCGGACTATCGGGGGGAACTTGGATTGGCGCTGGAGCACCCCTCGGCCCAATGGGAACCTCTCTCTCCGGCTCGGCGCGGATGGTGGTGCCAACCAGGTGCACATTCAGCTGCTGGAGGAGACACCGACCGTCCCCTCTACCAGTGACCTCACCACTGATGTGAAGAGCCCCAGTTACGATGTCGCCGGCTACGCTCTTGCCGATCTGCGGATCAACGAGGTGACCTTCTCCGGAGGACTCCGCTTCGACTACATCCACATTCCTTTTCAGGACCAGCTCGATCCCACGGCCGACACCACCAACAATTTCAGCCGATTGAGTCCCCGCGGTGGCTTGAGCTTCGACATCGCGCCCGGAGCTTCGGCCTATCTGTCGGTGGGGCAGAGCTTCCGGGCTCCCGCTATTCTCGAGCTGGCCTGCGCCGATGAAACAGCCGCGTGTCCGCTGCCCTTTGCTCTGGGCGATGATCCACCGCTCGATCCGGTGGTTGGCACCACATTCGAGATCGGAGGCAAGTGGGTCCACGGCCCCGCAATATTCGACGCGTCGCTCTATCGGACCAATGTTCAGGACGACATCTCGTTCATTCAGTCGGAGAACGCGGTGTTCGAGGGGTTCTTCGATAACATCGGGACCACACGGCGGGAGGGCGTCGAGCTTTCGGTGCAGGTCATCCCCAGCGAGCATGTTTCATTATACGCCAACTACGGCTTCACCCGGGCCACGTTTCGCGATCCTGCCGAAATTTTCAGCATCCGAGCCGACAGTGCATTCGCGGGAGCCTCGCTGTCTGGCCCCAACGCGGTGGCCGAGGGTGATCGGCTGCCCCTGGTGCCCGACCACCAGGTGAAGTTCGGCGGGCTGTATACCACCTCCTCGGGCTTTCAATTCGGGCTGGACGGCCGCTACATCGGACGACAGTGGCTCCGGGGCGATGAGGCCAATGAGACCTCTCCGCTGAGCGGGTACTTTGTGGGCAACCTGCGCCTTGGCTTCAGCCACGCCCGCTGGGACGTCTCAGCCATTGCCAGCAACGTCTTCAACTCCCACCAGCCCATCTTCGGGACCTTCAATGAGAACCGGCAGACGGGCGAGCTGGAGCGCTTCCTCACTCCTCTCAACGCCCGTTCGTTCAAGCTCGTCGTCCGCCGGTCGTTCGGCGGAGACGCCCAGTAGCCACTCGACCCCAAAATTCGGTTGGGAGCCCGTGACCTCAATCACCGACCGTCAGGGGTGAGGCCCTCAGACTGTTGCAGGTTAAATGGACGGGCTCACTTGCGGTGGAGGCGCACAATGCAGGCTACAGCGGTTGCGGTGCCGGTGCGGGACACCGGCGACGCGTTGAAGGCATCGCTCACCGGAGCGCTCAACACTTTCTTTGCGGCCATTCCCCGGATCATCGGCTTTGTTGTCGTTCTCATCGTCGGCTGGATCATCTCCTCGCTGCTGGCCCGCGGGGTGCAGGCCCTGTTGCATGCGGTGAAATTCAACGACTTGGCGCGCCGGGCCGGACTCGCCGATTTCGTGCACAAGATGGGCGTCAAAGACGACTCCTCCGCGGTAATCGCCGGGATCGTCAAGTGGTTTGTCCGGCTGATCACCCTGGTGGTGGCCTTCGACACCCTCGGTCTTCCGGCCGTTTCAAACGTGCTCCAGCAGTTGCTGTTGTGGCTGCCGAACCTGGTGGTTGCCCTGGTTGTCCTGGTGATCGGCGGACTTGCTGCCAAAGCGCTTTCACAGCTCGTGCGAGGCGCATCGGCCGAAGCCGGATTCACCAATCCCGACATGCTCGCCACGGTCACCCGGGTTGCCGTCTGGGGCTTTACCATCGTCGTCGCGGTCAATCAGTTGGGTATCGCCACCACGATCATCAACACACTGCTGGTCGCGATCGTGGGCGCGCTTGCCCTGGCCTTCGGCCTCGCCTTCGGGCTGGGAGGTCGGGATCGTGCGGCGCAGATGCTCGACCGGGCGGGCCGCAATCTCGAGCAGGCAGGGCCACGGCTGGAGCGGGCAGCCAATGCCGCTCGTCATCAGGCCCAGGGCATGAGCCACGAGGTGCAGGACATGGCCCAGCATTCGCAGGCCACCCAGGGCTCCAGAGGCGTTGCAGGAAATGGTTGGATCGAGCGTGCCACGGTTGATCGCCGGAGGGTAGGCCGCCCCGGAATTCGGGATCGGCGCAGCGGCGGCGACAATTCGTAAGCCTCCGCCCAATCGAAACGCGAGGCCACCCCACGGTGGCCTCGTTGCATTTGCATCCGGAGGCGGGATAGCTTTGCCGCGACCAGACACGACTCGCGGCCAACGGAGCCAGACGTGAAGATCGCTGTATGCATCAAGCGCGTGCCGGACATGGAGATGCGATTCAGCATCGCGGCCGACCGCACCTCGCTCGATCAGACCGGCATGAAATACGAAATGGGCGACTTCGACGGGTATGCGCTCGAGGTTGGGCTGCAGCTCGCGGAGAAGCATGGTCCGGGGGAGGTGGTCGTTCTGTCGCTCGGTCCCGATGGGGTGCAGGAGATTCTGCGAAAGGGTCTGGCGATGGGAGCCACCCGGGCAGTCCAGCTCAAGGTCGATCAGGTCCCGTTCGACGGCCTGGCCATAGCGAACGCGCTGGCGGAGGAGCTTCGGAGCGGCGGTTACGATCTGATTCTCTTCGGGCGGATGGCGACCGACACGGCGAATGGCACCGTTGGGCCCATGACCGCGGAGCTGCTGGACCTCCCTTGCGTCACCGGAATCTCCCAGCTCGAGCTGGCCGATCGTAGCGGCACCGCCCGACGAGATCTGGAGGGAGCCTCGGAAACTGTTCAATTCCCTCTGCCCGCCGTGCTCACGATCGACGAAGGTATCGCCCGGCCCAGGCTGGCCTCGCTCAAGGGGATCATGGCCGCGAAGAAGAAGCCACTCGAGACCAAGCCGGCTCAGCTGGGCCCCGCCAATCTCACCGTGCAGCAAATGGACCTGCCGGCAGATCGGCCCCCTGGACGGATAATCGGGGAGGGAGCCGATGCGGTGCCCGAGCTTCTCCGGCTCCTGCAAACCGAAGCCAAGGTGTTGTGATGTCCGGGTTCCTGGCTTTTGCCGAAACTCGCGCCGGCGGGCTGCGGAAGGTGGCGTTCGAGGCGGTTACTGCGGCCCGGCAAGCGGCGGATTCGACTGGTGGCGGCGAGGTGCACGCCGTACTCGTCGGTGCTCCCGGTGTGGCCCAACATGCTCAAGCCCTTGGCCGGAACGGCGCCGACGTCGTGTACGTGGTGGAGCATTCCGGTCTCGAGCGGTACAACCCGGAGGTGTACTCGGCGACGCTATCTGAGCGGATACGTTCAGGCCAATATCGGGCTGCGTTCTTCACCGCCTCGGCCGAGGGACGGGACTTGGCCCCACGGGTTGCGGCCCGGCTAGGGGTGAGCATCGCCTCAGATGTGACGGAGTTCGAGATCCAGAATGATGCGGTAATTGCGCAGCACCCTGGATATACCGGCAAGGTGAACGTCACATTGAGACTAACAGGGTCTCCCGCGCTGATATCGCTCCGTCCCGGCTTCGTCACCCCGGCCGAGCAGCCGCGTGATGCCCGAGTGGAGACCCTGGAGCCCGCCATGGACCCAGCGGCGGCACGGGTGCAGGTCACTGAGCTGGCTCAACGAAGCACGACCAAGCTCGATCTGGGCGAAGCCCCGATCATCGTGAGTGGTGGGCGCGGATTGCGCGCGGCGGAAAACTTCAAGCTGGTAGAAGACCTGGCTGCCGCCATCGGCAATGCCGCGGTAGGAGCCACTCGGGCTGTCACCGATGACGGCTGGCGTCCTGCCACGGACCAGATCGGCCAGACCGGACGGCTGGTGAGCCCCGACCTCTACATTGCGGTGGGGATCTCGGGGGCCATACAGCATCTCGCCGGGATGCGCACTGCCAAAACGATCGTGGCCATCAACAAGGACAAGGACGCTCCCATTTTCAAGATTGCGGATTACGGAATCGTGGGCGACCTGTTCGAGATCGTTCCCCGGCTCACTGCCGAGGTGAAGAAGGTTAGAAGCCACGGCTAGAAACCCTTGAAGGTTCAGGAGTCTCGAGTGGCCACCGTCCTTCCCGCCCAGCACCAGCCCGCGCTTCCGCTTGACCGATTGATCATTCGCCAGCCGCCGGGGCCGGAAGCCATGGAGATGGATGTGCTCATTGTGGGCGCCGGTCCCGCCGGGCTGGCCTGCGCCATCGAGCTGAGCCGTCTGGCCAAGCAGGAGCAGGAGACGGGCGGAGGTATGTCCGAGCTCAACATCGCGGTGCTGGAAAAGGCCGAGAGCCTGGGTGAGCACAACCTGTCGGGTGCGGTCATCAATCCCCGCGCCTTCCGCGAGCTCTTTCCCGACCTCCCTATCGAGCAGATGCCCTTTCGCCAGGCGGTGTCGCGCGAGGCGGTCTATCTGTTGACCGAACGCAGGGCTCAGCGGCTTCCCACTCCGCCCACCATGCACAACTCCGGGTACTACACGGCATCTGTCTGTGAGGTGGTGCGCTGGCTGGGTCAGCGGGCGGAGGAAGCGGGCATCAATCTCTTTGCCGGCTTCCCGGTCGATGCTTTGCTAGTGGATGGGGAATCGGTCCGCGGAGTGCGCACTACGCCGTCGGGCTTGAGTCGGGACGGCACACCCGGCGGCGGTTACACCGAGCCGACTGAGGTCACCGCCCGAATCACCATGCTGGCCGAGGGCACTCGGGGACTTCTCTCCCAGGCCTACACCCAGTGGCAGAAGATCGGCTCTCCGAATCCACAACTGTTCGCCCTCGGCGTCAAAGAGGTGTGGGAGACTAAACGCCCGCTGGACCGCGTGGTCCATACTCTGGGATGGCCGCTGCCAACTGACGCGTTCGGTGGAAGTTTCATGTATCCGCTGAGCTCGAGCCAGATAGCTCTCGGGCTGGTTGTGGGACTGGACTACCACAATGCGGCGCTTGATGTCCATCAATTGCTCCAGCGGATGAAGCTGCATCCACTCTTTCGGCCTTACCTGGAGGGAGGGCAGCTTCTGGAATGGGGAGCGAAGACCATTCCCGAAGGGGGCTATTACTCGCTGCCGGAGCGGCGGTACGGCGCGGGGGTCATGATCCTGGGCGACGCTGCCGGGTTTGTGGATGTCCCCTCTCTCAAGGGAATTCATTACGCCATGCAGTCGGGAATCTTTGCGGCCCGAGTGGCTTTTCAGGCCCTCAAATCGGGAGACAACTCGGCGGCGTCGCTCGGAGCATACGACCGTATGGTGGCCGACAGTTATATCGCGAGCGATCTGTATCGCACTCGGAACATGAGGCTCGCCTTCAAGGACGGATTCTTTCTGGGTGGCGCCAAGGCCGGACTGATGACCCTGACCGGAGGCCGTTTTCCCGGCGGCAGGATCGCGATGCCATCCGATGCATCGGTGCCCCGCGTCAGCGATGGAGCATCGCCCTTCAGCCCGGACGGCGTGCTCACCTTCGGCAAGCTCGACGCGGTGTTCAAGTCAGGAAATGCGACTCGCGACACCATCCCTTCCCACCTCTTGGTTGGCCGGGATGTGAGTCCGGAGCTGGCCCAGTTCTACTCCCACCTGTGTCCCGCGGGCGTCTATGAGGTGGTCGATGGACAGCTCCGGGTCAACGCGCCCAATTGTGTCGATTGTAAGGCCACCGATGTGGTGGGTCCGCGCTGGACGCCCCGGGAGGGTGGGAGCGGACCCAAGTACCGGCTTATGTGACCCGCTGCAGCCTGCCGCTGCGATCGCTTGCATGACGTAGCCTCGTGCCGCACAACTGATTCTGCAGTTTTGTCGTTCCTGCCGTTTTAGCGCTGCCTGCATTCTATACGCTGTCACTTTCTTACGAATTGAGACTTTAGGGCTTCTTGCCGAAAATACCTGTGCCCCAAAGCCTTCGGCACGTGAGGGACAGACGAGCGGCTGAACCCTCGTCAGCGTCGTACGCTGGTCCGAATGCAGGAGGAGCGATGTCTCGAGCGGGACAACTCGCAGCCCACGCCCTGGTTCTCGGACTGGGACTCGGGGCGCCTAGCGGCGCTCCAGCCCAGACTGTGGGCGCAGCGTGGCAGGCGACGCCGGCATCGATCCTCAAGAGCTCACTGCGGACGGTGGTCTCCGCCCAGGACAAGTATCGGGCGTCGCATCCGGGATTCGCGAGCACCCTGGAGGCGTTGCAGGTGGATCCGGATGCGGATGTGAAGGTTGAGATTCTTGGCGCCGGCCCGGGTGGGTGGCGCGCCAAGGCAACCCATCGAACGCGGCCGGGTCGGAGCTGCGTCGTCTTTGTCGGCGCGCTGAATGGCGCGGAGCTCCCGAAGACCGACGGCGACGGAGAAATGGCGGGTGAAGAAAGGGTGCCGCTCTGTGACCGGATGGAGTAAACCAGCACCGGTGGTTGCATCCAAGCCAGCAATGCCCAGAGTCCTGCCACCTCAGGGCTTGATCAGCAATGCGTGGCGCTGGGGCGCAGGTGTGATCTCGGCGGGAGCGGGTCTGGTGTCGATTCTCTCGTACACCCACTCGCTCAAGTCCAAGTTCGAGGCGGACTCGCTGGGTGTCACCACCGTGAGATGGGTCGGAGTCACGCCCACGGCGGACACGGCGACCTCGATCGGTGACACGATTCAACTGGCGGTGACGGCAACGGACACGCGGGGGAACGCCTTACCAGGAGCCCCCACGCTGTGGAATAGCAGCGACACGACCGTGGCATCGGTCGATAGCGCGGGAACGGTAATCGCTCAGGGTGGTGGAGCGACCGTCATCATGGTCACGGTGGGCAACAAGACGGTACGGGCCCACGTGTATGTGCAGCAGCAACCGGCAGCCTTGACCGTCACTGGGGACACGATCCTCGGCATGCCCGAAGGTGATCAGGGCATCGTGGCGGCAAAGCTGGTCGATGCCAGAGGCAACGAGATCCAGGGGGCGATCGTGCGGTGGCGTTCTGCCGACCCTTCGGTGGCCAGCGTCGACAGCGTGGGGAACGCGGTGGGAGTGGCACCGGGAAAGACGGTGTTCACCGTCAGCAATAACGCGATGGCGACGCAGCTGCCGGTGGAAGTGTACCCCGTGCCCTCGTCGCTGACGCTGCTCTCAGGAGACGGACAGCGGGCACCGGCCGGACGCCGAGTGCCGCAGCCGGTGTCGGTGCAGGTGGTCTCCCGCAGTGGACGGCCGGTTCCGGGGATCCCGGTGCGGTTTGTCCTGCAGGAGAACGAAGGACGAGCCGAGCCCCAGGCCGACTCGTCGGATGCACAGGGCGTGGCTCGGGCCAGCTGGATTCTCGGCGGATCGCCTGGGCGTCAGACCCTCTCGGTAATGGCCGATGGAGTGGCGACACCGACCGTGGTGACGGCGGAGGCGGAGCCGGTAGCGGCCAATACCAGGCTCACCGTGGTGACCGAAGAGCTTCGGGGACCGGTGAGCTCCGCGCTGCCCGAGCCGGTGACGGTACGAGTGACGGACACCAGCGGAGTCGCTCTGGCGGATGTGCCGGTGGCGTGGTCGGCGGCGGACGATGGCAGCATCGTGGCGGCCGAATCGCGAACCGACTCTCTGGGCGAGACGCGGGCCCGCTGGACACTCGGAGCCCGGAGCGGAGAGCAGCGAGCCTACGTCCAGGTAGGAAGCGCCAGGACCGTGCCTCGCTTTGTGGTCGCGGCGAATGCGGTGGCCGGAGCGCCGGCCAAGGCTGCGGCCGTGGGTACCGCCAAGTACGAGGGCACGGTGGGACAGCCCCTCCGGCCCGCGGTTGAGATCAAGGTGGTGGACCTGGCGGGGAACGAGGTTCCCGGCGTGCCGCTCACGCTGGAGCCGCAGGCCGGCTCGGTGAGCGACAGCGTGATCACCACCGATGCGACTGGCCGGGCAAAGCTTCCCTGGACGCTGGGGCACTCCATCGGGGCCCAGCACCTGAAGGTGAGAGTGGAGGGGATCGATCGACCACTGGAGATCACGGCACGAGCCCGGGCGGCGAGTCCCGCTAACCTGGCCTTCGTGACTCCCAAGCCGGGAACGGCAACCAGGGCGGTGCAGTCACTCGATGTGGATCTGACTGACGCGTACGGCAACCCGGCCGCCGATCAACCGGTGGTGTTCA
Source organism: uncultured Gemmatimonadales bacterium (assembly GCA_963842945.1). Classification (GTDB taxonomy): domain Bacteria; phylum Gemmatimonadota; class Gemmatimonadetes; order Gemmatimonadales; family GWC2-71-9; genus CAVVWJ01. Next base: position 294,435 of record CAWJIM010000021.1, on the reverse strand, counting down.
CCACGAAGTTCGGGAGCGTCAGTCCGGCTCGAGTGATGACCGATGCCCACGGGCGAGCTCACACCCGGTGGACGCCGGCGAGCAAAGAGGGCAGACGCACGCTGGTGGCGGCAGTGAGGGGAACCGAGGCGCGGGCTACGTTCGTGCTCGAGCCTCCGGAAGTGGCACCCAAGTCGAAGGCTGTAGTACCGGCCAGGAAGGAGAAGAAAGGCCGGTAAAGGCAGGGGTGAGTTGGGACAGACAACAGGTTAGTACCAGGACCAGGGGTAGTCAGATCACACAACAAGTTCGTACAGGTCCCCGGAGTCTGATCTAGTTCACGCTCAACGATGAGGGCTTTTAACCGTAGTTCCACCTTCGCGGCACTGGAGGAAATATGACCGGCCCACTGTTCTTGACCTTGCACCCGCACCGCCGACGGGCTCGGCTCCTCCTGCCATTCATCGCAATCATTCTGGCGGGACAGCTGGCGTGCAGTAGCGACCAGCCTACCGAACCCACGACTTCCATAAAGACGCAGCCCCTGGTGGCGACCAGTGGTCCCCACCCCAGGGCCAAGCTTGCTCCGTCCTCGATGGCGGTGGCCAGCTCCGGTCCGGCCAAGGCTCTCGTCTCGCTGAAGGCGAGCCCGAGCTTTGGTGTCGGTCAGGCCGCCGGTGAGGGACCGAGCGTACTCATCCTCGCCGACACCGACGCGGTCGCGACCAGTGCCCTGGCCGCGAGCCTGGCGGATTCCGGCGTTCAGGTCACCCTTCGTCCGGCCCCGGAGTACACCTGGGACGGAACGAACCCAAGCCTGAATGGCTTCGACGTCGTCATTCACCTGAATGGTGCGACCTACGACTTCCCGCTGTCGGCCGAGGCCCAGCAGGCCCTCACCAACTTCGTCCAGAATGGTGGCGGCTTTGTCGGCTCCCAGTGGGACAGTTACGAGCCGCAAGCCGGTCTTACCGAGCTCGTCCTGCTCGGCACCGGTTTCGATCCCGGCGGCCCGGAGCATAACTGCAGCGGTTGTACTGTGACTTATGAGCGCGTAACCGCCGGTCAGGGCCACCCGGTGTTGGCCGGATTACCGGCGTCGTTCTCCGTGCCGGCGGACGGTCACGACGCAGGTCCGGCCAAGGATTTTGCGACCGTGCTGATGCAGGTCTCTACCGGCGGCCCCGCCGTGCTGGTGCGTGAGCTGGGGTCCGGCCGTGTGGTCAACTTCAGCTTTGCCCCGAACTATCCGTGGGATGATCTCGGTAACCTGCACGACCTGCTGACGCTGCAGGATCCCAATGTGCAGCACCTGTATCTGAACGCGGTCCGCTGGGCTGCGGCGTCGGGTGCCGTGGTTGCCGTGCCCCAGACGATCACCTTCGACCCGCTGGGCGACAAGGTCTTTGGTGACCTGGCGTTTGCAGTGAGTGCCTCGACCAGCTCCGGCCTGCCGGTGAACTTCACGGCGACCGGCAACTGTGCCGTAGTCGGTTCCAGTGTGTCGATCAATGCCGCGGGCTCGTGCACCATCACCGCCCACCAGGCGGGTAACGATGCCTATGCCCCCGCTGCCGATGTTTCGCGGACCTTTGCGATTACCAAGGCGCCGGCCAGCATCGCGGTCGGTACCGAGTTCACCTATGACGGAACGGTGAAGAGTGCCGCCATCACCACCAACCCCTCGGGGCTGAGTGGCGTGACTGTCAGCTATACCCTGAACGGCTCCCCGGTGGCCCAGCCGATCAACGCTGGCGTCTACGTGGTGAGCGCGACGCTGAATAACCCGAATTACCAGGCCCCGGCGGCGAGTGGAACTCTGACCATCCGTCAGGCCGCTCCTGATCTGCACTGGACGCCTGGCTCGCTGGGGTCGGGCACTCCGCTCGGTCCTTCGCAGCTCAATGCGACGGCCACCGGTGTGGGCGGCGCGCCTCTGACCGGCAGCTTCAGCTATACTCCCGCGGCCGGGACCTCGTTCGCCGCCGGAACCTACTCTCTGTCGGTGCAGTTTACGCCGGCCAGTGGCAATTATAGTGCGGCGTCCAAGGCGGTTTCGATCACCGTCTCGGGCGCCATGAGGTTCGCCGGGTTCTTTGCGCCACTGAGGAACATGCCGTACGTGAACGCGGTTCAGGCCGGAAGCGCCATCCCCGTGAAGTTCACGGTGGGTGGATACCGGGGTAGGAGCGTCCTGCTGCAGACGCCGACCTCTACTGAGGTGGCGTGTCCGGCGGGTGCCCCGGAGAATGTCGTGCGTCCCGGCCTGGCCGTACTCCCTGGCCTCCGGTCGCTCGGGTACAGCTACAACTATGTATGGAAGACCAATCCGAGCTGGGCGGGCACTTGCCGCGTGTTTGTGCTGACGCTGGCTGATGGCAGCACTCACGAAGCGCTCTTCCGCTTCGTTAGCGCGCCGAGGGGTGGGCCGGTAATTCGCCGAATCTTCGGCCACTAAAATAGAAGTCGCTAGCGGCAGGGCCAGGGCGTCGGTGAGCGCCCTGGCCTTGTCATTTCTAGCTCTTGTCGCCGAGGACCTTGATCACCACCCGCTTGCGGCGCTGGCCGTCCCACTCACCGTAGAAGACCCGCTGCCAGGGGCCGAAATCCAGCTTACCGGCAGTGATGGGGACAATCACCTCGTGACCCACGGTCAGGCTCCTCAGGTGAGCCGCGGCGTTGTCCTCTCCGGTCTCGTTGTGCTGATATCGGCCGGGGTCCCACGGCGCTATGGTGTTCTCCAGCCAGGCCAGGATATCCTGCCACAGCCCTGACTCATGATCGTTGACGAACACGGATGCACTGATGTGCATGGCCGAGACCAGCACGAATCCCTCACGCACCCCGCTGGCCTGCACCTGCTCCGCGACCTGGTCCGTGATGTCGATGATCTCCTGACGCTTCCTGGTCTCGAACCAGAGATAGTGCGTATGGCTGGTCATCGCAGCAGCTCTTCCAGCTTTGTCGCGGTATCGGTTTTCTCATCCCGGTATTTCACGATGACCGGCGTGTACAACGCAACACCGGCTTTGGCGCCGGGACCGGACCGGACCGGGCGGGTCCCCGGCACAACTACCGCGCCGGCGGGAATCTCGAGCGGACGATCTCCCTCACGGCGGTAGACCCGATCGCGCACCAGGTCGAAGACGCTGGTGCCGGCACTCAAAATGGTGCCCGGAGCCAGCACCGCGCGTTCCCGCACGATGGTCCCTTCATATACCCCGGAGTTGCCCCCAACCAGCACCTCGTCTTCGATGATCACTGGAAGGGCACCTGCCGGCTCCAGCACTCCCCCGATCTGTGCCCCCGCGGACAGATGGACCCGTCGCCCGATCTGGGCACAGGAGCCGACCAGGGCGTGTGAGTCGACCATTGTCCCCTCGCCGACATAGGCGCCCACGTTGATGTACATCGGCGGCATGCACACCACTCCGGGAGCCACGTAGCACCCATCCCGAATGGCCGAGCCTCCAGGGACAATGCGGATGCCGTCTGCCGGGCTGACGGTGCGCAAAGGGTACGTGTCCTTATCGAAGAACGGAAAGGGGCCGGAGGTGAGCACCTCAGCTACCCGTCCGAGCCTGAAGCCGAGGAGAATGCCGCTCTTGACCCAGGGGTTTACTCGCCAGCTTCCATCCGCGGCACGCTCGGCGGCTCGTACCGTGCCGCTGTTGAGCAGTTGCTTGAGCGCCTCAAAGGCTCGCAGCGCCTTGGCTTCGTCTCCTTGAGGCACCCCAGTGGCATAACGCTCGATCTCGGCTCTCAGCTCCTCCCGAGACCGCCCGCTGTCTTTCACAGAGCTACCCCGGCCCCCTGCAGCGCTTGGCGGAGGGCCAGAACTGTTGCCTGGCTGGCCGGCAGCAGCGGAAGCCGGAGCACGTTCTGGATCCGGCCCATGCAGTGGAGCGCAGCCTTGACCGGAGCGGGGTTGGTCTCCAAAAAATTGGCGTTCATCAGGGGGAGTAAGCGGTAGTGGAGCGAGCGGGCGTTATGGATGTTGTCCGAGAGAAGCAGGTGCACCAGGGCGGTCATGGCCGCTGGAATTTCGTTGGAGACAACCGATATCAGGCCATCGCCGCCGGCGCCCAGCACCGGTAAGGTCAGCCAGTCGTCTCCCGAGAGCACCGCGAAGTCATCCGGTCTCGATTGAAGGAGAGTCATGATCTGGCTCAGATCGCCGCTGGCTTCCTTGATACCCATAATGTTCGGGTGCTCGGCCAGGCGGAGCGCCAGGTCGGGCCGGAGATTGACCGCGGTGCGCCCTGGGACGTTATACAGGCAGACCGGCTTGGTGGCGGCATCGGCGACGGCGCTGAAATGCCGGAACAGACCTTCCTGGCCGGGCTTGTTGTAGTAGGGAGTGGCGCTGAGCACGTAATCGGCGCCGAGCCGGCACATGCGCTGAGCTTCGTCGACCGCCTTGGCCGTGTCGTTGCTGGTAGCACCTGCCATGACCGGCACTCTGCCGTTGGCGAGCTCCACCACGGCGGCTACGACACGCTCACGCTCGGAATCGTTCAGGGTCTGCGCTTCACCGGTGGATCCGCAGGGCACCAGGAAATCGACGCCCTCGGCAATCTGCCAATCGACCAAGGCCCGCAGCGCCGGAAAATCTACCGATCCCGAATCGGTAAACGGAGTGACCAGCGCCGTCCCACACCCTTGCAGGCGTGTCATGCAGGTCCGAACAACATCTGCTCGAAGGTGAAGACGCCCTCGTGGCCAGGCAACCATTCAGCCGCTGATAAGGCACCCGCCGCGAACACCTCCCGGCTTTGGGCGGCGTGACGCAAGGTGACGGTCTCGTGCGCGCTCTGGTAGGTCAGCGTGTGCGTGCCGACGGCATTACCCTGGCGGATCGAGGAGATCGGAATGTTGCGGCCGTGATCTTCAGCCCGGAGCTGGCGCTGCAACAGGAGCGCCGTGCCTGAAGGGGCGTCCAGTTTGGACTGATGATGTTCTTCCTCGATCGAGGCGCTGAACTCCGGCAAGGCGCGAAATCCTCGGGCCAGCTCCCGGGCAGCGCGGAGAAAGAGGTGGACTCCCACGGCGAAGTTTGCCGCGTGGAGCAAGGCGCCCCGCCGCTGCTGGAACCATTGACTCACCTGCGCGAGCTCGTCTCCCCACCCCGTCGTTCCCGTCACGGTTGGGATGCCGAGCTCGCTCAGCCGCTCCAGGTTTCTGAGTACGGAGTCGGGCCGAGTGAACTCCACCGCCACGTCCACGCCCTTCAGCCGCTCTTCGGTCAGGGCTTGGCCATCGACATTCTCGGCGCGCTGAATCACGGCATGGATGATGTGCCCTCGTTCCCGGGCGAGCGCCGCGACCGCCTTGCCCATCCTCCCGTTGCCGATGATGGCAATCCGCATGGTAGCCTGCGTCAGTCGCTCCCGAAGAATTCACGGTGCAGCCTCCGCACCACGTCAGGACCGTCTTCCTGTCGCACAACGAAGGTCATGTTGATCGAAGAGCAGCCCTGGGAAATCACCTCGACATTGGCCGGCCAGACGGCGTTGAAGACCCGCGCCGCCAGGCCTGGGGTGTTGCGCAGACCGATTCCCACCACCGCAATAATCGCCCGCCGCTCCTCGACCCATACTTCGCCCAGCTCCTCCAGATCGCGCAGCAGCGGGGTGAGCCGGGAGCGGTCCTCGATGGTGATGGAGATGCTGATCTCGCCACTCGCCAGTACGTCCACCACCGTCTCGTGTCGCTCGAAGATCTCGAACAGCGCCCGAAGAAAGCCGAAGGCGCCCAGCATTCGGGGCGCGCGGATGTTGATCACGGTGATCCCCTGCTTCCAGGAGATCGAGCGAATGGGCGAGTCTCCCACCTGCTCTATCACGGCTTCCGGTTCGATCGTGGTTCCGGTGCGGTCCGGGTGCCGGGAGTTGAGAATCACGATCGGTATGCCCAACCGCACGAGTGGCAGCGCCGTTGCCGGGTGGAGGATTTTGGCCCCGAAAGTGGCGAGCTCGGCAGCCTCCTCGTAGCTCGCCGCCTTGAGCGTGCGAGCACCGGACACGATGCGCGGATCGGCCGTCATGAGGCCATCCACATCGGTCCAGATCTCGACCCGGCTGGCCTCGAGCGCCGCCCCGAGCAGCGCGGCGGTAAAGTCGGATCCTCCCCGGCCCAGGGTGGTGGTGGCGCCGGTAGCGGTGGCGCCGATGAACCCCTGGGTGACCGGAACCTGTCCTGCCTGGCACAGCGGCCGCAGACACTCCCGAGCCCGGGTGTTGATGACCTGCATGTAGGGAGTGGCCCGGGTGAACCGTGCGTCAGTCACCATGATCGGTCGGATGTCGATCCAGGTGACATTGATGCCGGCAGCCACCCAGCGCGCCGGCCACCAGCCTGGAGCTCCATAGCTCTCCTCGCGCGGCAATGGCATCCAGCTGAGCCGGGGTCGGGCTCCGATCTCGTAGGCCCTTGAGCTCCAGGCGTAGGGTTTCCCCGTCGGCCAGTATGCTGTCCAGCGCTCCATCCGCTCCGGGCAGAGAGTGCGCAATCTGCACGTGGCGATCGAGCAGAGCGCGCAGCGCCTGATCCAGCGTGCCCGACTCCTCGGTTTCGGCCTCGGCCGCCAGGCTCAGCAGCCGGTCGGTCACTCCCGCCAACGCTGACACCACAACTACCGGTTGGTCCACAATCCGGCCGCGTACGATGTCGATGAGCCGCCCAATTGCCTCGGAATCCGTCACCGAGGTTCCCCCGAACTTGGCGACGATCATCGAGACCCTCCTGCCGGCTGGGCAACTCTTCCGTCAGCCACCAGCAGCTCGGCGATCTGAACCGCCTGTCCGGCTGCTCCGCGCACGGTGTTATGTCCCAGCACCACCATGCGAAGATCGAGCACCGGGCAGGGGCGGACGCGCCCGACCGAGACCGCCATACCGGCGCCGCGGTCGACATCGAGCCTTGACTGCGGACGATCGATTCGCTCATCCACTTCGATCGGTGGGACCGGAGATGAGGGCAGCTGGCAGACCCGGGGCGAACCGCGGAAGGCGCGGAGTGCCTCGATGGCCTGAGCCGGATCAGCCTTCTGCCGGAACCCAACCGACACGGTTGCCATGTGGCCATCTATTACCGGCACCCGGTTGGCGTGCACGCTGAGGGAGAAGTGAGACGGCTCGATGACGCCGCTGGCAAGCGTCCCCAGAATCTTGCGGCTCTCCCGCTCGATCTTCTCCTCCTCACCGGCTATGAACGGGATCACGTTGCCCACGATGTCGAGGGACGCCACCCCCGGATACCCGGCCCCCGAAATGGCCTGCATGGTCGAAACGAACAGTCGTTCGATGGTGAAAGCCCGGTGGAGCGGGGCCAGCGCCAGCGCCAGCGCCGCGGTGGAACAGTTGGGGTTGGCCAGGATGGCGCCGTCCCAGCCGCGAGACTGCCGCTGACAGTCCACCAGTGAAAGGTGGTCCTCGTTCACTTCAGGGATCAGAAGCGGAACATCCGGATCCATGCGGTGGGTGCGGGTGTTTGTAATCACGATTGCGCCCGACGCGGCAAAGGCCTGCTCGATTGGGCCGGCCACCTCCGCCTCCAGCGCCGAAAAGACGATTGGTCCCGGGCTGGGAGGAACGCATTCTTTCACGGTGAGCCGGCCGGCCTCCGCCGGCATCGGCACCGGTTCTCTCCAGCGGGTCGCCTCCGCGTAGGTCCGCCCGGTGCTGGCAGACGAGGCGGCCACGGCGGCCACTTCGAACCAGGGGTGCTCCGCCAGCAAGCGGACGAACTTCTGTCCGACTGTGCCGGTAGCACCCAGAACCGCGACCGGAATCCTCTGGCTCACGCGGGGGCCCGTTTCAACAGATCAGAAGCCAATCGCTCGTAGAGATCGACGCCACGAAGAAGATCAGCCTTCCGGATGTGCTCGTGGCTGGTGTGGGCGACTCGTATGGTCCCGGGACCGAGCTGATACCGCTCGCCCCAAGCCGAAAGAAACGGCAGGTCGCTGGCGTAGCTCACCACGGTGGTTTCCCAACCATCCGGGGCGTTTCCGCCCTTATGGAATGGCAGCTCGACCGGAAAGTCCACGGTGACTCCGGGAGCGAGGAGCGCTCGAATGCCGCTCTTCAGTGCATCCGAGGGTTCCACCGTCCGGATCAGGAGCTGGGCCGTGGCCGATGGAGGAATCACGTTTGGCGCCACCCCTCCCTCGATCAGCCCAAGGTTGAGGGTGGACTGCCCCAGCAGCGGGTCGCTGGGGAGAGGCATTCGGCGGATGCGCTCGATGGTATCGAGCAGTGCGGCGATGGCGCTGACCCCTTCGGCCGGATAGGCCGAATGCGCGGCTCGGCCCTGGGCCACCAGGTCTACCCGAAGCGAACCCTTCTGTCCAATCGAGAGCCGGTTCTCGGTCGGCTCGCCGTTGATCAAGAAGCGCCCCCGCGGACTCAGCTCTCCGGCTGCCCGGGCCCCATCGGAGCCATTCTCTTCACCCACCAGAAACAGCAGTCCGATCCGCCGCTCACCCCGGCTCGCCAGCCGCTCGGCGGCCGCGATCATTGCCGCCGCCAGCCCCTTGGCGTCGCAGCTTCCCCGTCCATGAATGGTGTCGGCGTCCTCGGACAGCGGTACGTAGGGCGGAACGGTATCGAGGTGGGTAGAGAACACCACGGTGGGCGACACCCGGTACGCGTAGAGATTCTCCCGGCCCGCACTGACTGGTTGGCGCACCGTGTGATAGCCCGCTTGCTGCAGGATGTTGTCCAGAAAGTCCGTGGCCGGTCCTTCGGAGCCGGTGGGCGTCTCCAGGGCGACGAGTGCTCGAGTCAGTTCCAGTGCATCCATGAATGAGATGCCCCGCCAGCGATACCGACGTGGCGGGGCTCCTGATCGAGAGAAAACAGAGCGCTGCGCTAGGCAGGCCGATTCTGGGTGACGAGCCGCTATAAGCTAGAAAAGCGGGTGGGCTGCTGCAAGATCAATCCTCGCCAATTCACGGCTCATTCACGTTCCATCCTTAATTTCGTTTGTGTATTCGCCGAAACGACACACGGCTTGGGCTGGAGGTTACAATGCGCGCCATCATCCTGTCACGACTGATCACAACCATGGGAGCCGTAGCGGCCATCGCGGCCTGTGAGGACTCCCTGTCACCCTCGACTCCGCGCCGGCACCACCCGCGGCGATCACAGTAATTCCCAGCACCGGCAACCATCCATGCCGGGCAGGTGGTGACACTTCAGGCCCGGATCAGAGACGAGTTCGGCGATGTGCTCGACGAGTTCCGTCAGCTGGAAGAGCAGCAACGACGCGATTGCCACGGTCGGCTCCAATGGCGGTGTTGTGGGCCGGATGGAGGGGACGGTGACGGTCACCGCCAGCGCCCTGGGAAAGGCCCAGAGCTCCGTCGTTCACGTACTGGCCCGGGAGTCGAAGGATGGCGGGAAGGACGGCGGCAAGAACAGCAAGCCGCTCCTGATGCGGCGCAATCTGCTCCGGTGATGCTGCTGCCGGCCGGCTAGGCGGGGCGAACCGCCTGGTCGGCTGCCCGGGCGGCCCGCTGGCCTTCCGCCACGTCAAGCGGCCAGAGCAGCAGTGCTCCCACGGCAAAGAACACGATGACCGAGAGAATCGCATTTCGGCTCGAGCCGGTGGCGGCAATGGTGCCGGCAAAGATGAGCGGTCCGAAGATCCCGGCAAATTTTTCGAAGACGCTGAAAAAGCCGAAGAACTCCCCGGACTTGTGCTGCGGAATCATGCTGGCGAACAGCGAGCGGCTCAGCGCCTGAGTGCCACCCTGAACCGTCCCCACCAGTGCGGCCAGGATGTAGAAGTGGGTTGCCGTCTTCATGAAGTAGCCCAGCACGCTGATGGCGGTATAGGCCAGCAGCCCGAGAAACAGCGCCCGCTTGGCGCCGATCCGGCCGGCCAGCATGCCGAACAGGAAGGAGCAGGGGATCCCCACGAACTGCACCAGCAGGATGGCGCCGATCAGCGCGCTCTGGCCGATGCCGAGCTCGGTGCCATAGGCAGTCGCCATCTTGATGATGGTCTGGATCCCGTCGTTGTAGATCAGGAAGGCCAACAGCATGAGAAAGGCCTGCCGGTAGCTGCGGAGCTCGCGAAAGGTTTCGCCCAGGCGGACGAACGCCATCCTGATCGGATTCTCTCCCCGGTGCTCGTCCGGCTCGAGTGACGCCGGCGGCTCGGGAACCCGGCGAAAGAGCGGCAGGGAAAAGACCAGCCACCAGACCGCCACCGAAACGAAACGCCAGTCGGACCGGCAACGTCGCCTGTGCGGGGCTGAGTCCGGCGCCCGAGGGGAGGCCAAACCAGTCCGGCCGCTGGATCCACGCCAGATTGAGAGCGAGAAGCACGCCGCCGCCGACGTAGCCGAGGGCGTACCCGGCGGTCGACACCCGGTCGATCTCGTCCGGCCGGGCGATGTGCGGCAGCAGCGCCTCGTAGAAGACGAAGCTTCCCGCTGCGCCGATCAGCGAGATCACGAACAGGATCGAAGCGAGGTCGAGGTCTCCCCGGCCGATGAAGAACATCCCCAGCACGGCCGCGCACCCCGATCCACATGAACAGGGCCAGCAGCCGCTTCTTGGTTCCCCGATAGTCCGAGATCGCGCCCGAGGATGGGGGAGAGCACGGCGATGATCACCAGCGCCACCGTATTCACCGTGGCCAGCCGCTGGGTGGCGCCGCTTTCGGCCAGTCCGGCGCCGGCGACCTTCACGAAGTAGATGGGGAAGACCGCCACCATGATGGTGGTCTGCATCGCGGAGGCGGCCCAGTCGTACATCGCCCACGCCCGGAGCTCCGGGCGGTCCAGTCCCAGGCGGGACAGAGGGATGCGAGCGGCATGGCCGGGAAGCTTAGGCGGAACCGCGGTACGCCCGGTAAGAGCCGCGCAACCTTTTGCCGCTGGGTCGCGGAGTCAAACTGCGACCATGAACGACGTCTTCTCGAACGCAGGCTTCGCCTGCCCCTCGCCTTCATCCTGGGCCCTACCTGCAGCAGCCCGCAGGAACCTCCGCGCGGTACCCGCTCACGCTCGACAGTGCGAAGTGGTCGCCTGGCGGGAGGATCTGGCCTACATGGCCCGGCCGAGATGGCCCGCCGCCACCGAAACCTGTACCACACCGTTTCGCGGGAGCGGTTCGACAGCGCGGTTGCGGCCCTCGATCGGCGAATTCCCTCGCTGGCACGGCATCAGGTCATCGTCGAGCTGGCCCGGATCGTCGGCCCTGGTGGGAGACGGCCACACCAACATCGCGCCAACCCGAGATCCGAAGATCGGGTTCCGGACCCTGCCGGTCAAGCTCTACTTCTTCAAGGACGGCCTCTTCGTCCGAGCCGCCAGACCGGCCGCACGCCGACCTGGCCGGCGCCCGGGTCGTTCAGATCGGGCAGGCAACGCCGGAGCAGGCCTACGCCAGGTGCGGGAGCTGGTCGGGCGGACAACGAGATGGACGCCCGCTTCTTCGCGCCCTTTCTGCTGGCGATGCCGGAGGTGCTGCATGCCCTCGGATCATCAGTACCGACATGGAGCGAGTCGCCGAATTCGTGATCGAACGGGGCGGCCGGCGATCGACGGTGACGCTGAGCCCCAGCGGCCCGGCCCCGCTGATGCCGCCCGACACCGATCGTGAGCTGGTGGCCCGACAGCGGGTGGGTGGACATGCGGGACTCGGCGCCGAACCCAACGCCGCTCTGGCTTCGCCACGATCCCTCGCGACCAGTACTGGCTCGAGTATCTCCCTGAGCAGCCACCTGGTCTACGTCCAGTACAACAAGGTGGGGACAAGGAGGGTGAGAGCATCGCCAACTTCTCCCGCCGGCTTCTGGCGCTTGCTGGATACCGCCGATGTGCGACCGCCTGGTGCTGGATCTCCGGCTCAACCGCGGCGGAAATGGCACCCTCAACCGCCGCTGCTGCTCAGCCTGATCAAGGCTCGGAAGCTGGACGGCCCGGGCAAGCTCTTCGTCGCTCATCGGGCGCAGCACTTTCTCCGCGGCCCAGTTCCTGGTCAACGAGCTGGAGCACTATACCGACGCCGTGTTCGTGGGGGAGCCATCGGGTGGGAAAGCGAACTCGTATGGCGACTCGCGGAAGATCACCCTGCCCCACAGCGGCATCACCGTCCGGGTCTCCACTCTGTGGTGGCAGGTGGATGAACGGGATACCCGGCAATGGAAGGCGCCCGACATCGCCGCAGAGCTCACCTCGGCGGACTACCGGAACAACCGTGGATCCGGCGCTCCAGGCAGTCCTGGATTACCGTGCCGAGCCACCGGTGGCCGATCGGATGGCCGCTGCATTGGATTCCGGCGATCTGTCGGAAGCGCTACGCCGCTACCGCGCCTATCGAGCCGACCCGAAGTACCGGTACGTGGATACCGAGGAGGAGCTCAACTCCCTGGGTTATCGTCTGCTGCAGCGAGAAGCGCCATCGAGCAGGCGATCGCCATTTTCGAGCTCAATGCCGCCGAGCACCCCGAGTCGGCCAACGCGTGGGATTCTCTGGGTGAAGCCTGCCTCGCGGCGGGCCGCCGGGAAGCAGCCATTCAGCACTACCGGAAGTCGCTCCAGCTCGATCCGTCCAACGAGAACGCCCGGGCGGTGCTGGCGCAGCTCCGCCCTGAATCCCAGCCTCAGGCGGCGGCCCGGGCTTCCTGGCGGCTGTGGCGCAGGGACAGCCCCACGGCAGCAGCCAGCGTGAGTGACGATCACCGCCAGCGACAGGGCAGTGGGAATGTGGATCCATGCGCTCAACGTCATCTTGAGGCCGACGAAGACGAGAATGAACGCCACGCCGGTCTTCAGGTACACGAACTTGTCCAGCATGCCGGCCAGCACGAAGAACATTGCCCGCAGCCCGAGGATGGCGAAGATGTTGGAGCTGTAGACCAGGAAGGGATCCCGGGTTATGGCGAAGATGGCCGGAATGCTGTCGATGGCGAACACCAGATCGGACCACTCCACCACCAGGACCACCAGAAGCAAGGGCGTGGCCAGCAGCTCTCCCCCGGCCGTGCGGGTGAAAAACCTGGTCCCGTCGTAGGACTCGCAGATCGGCAGGAACCGCCGGGCCAGCCGCACCACCGGATTCCGCTCCAGCTGCACCATCTCTTCCTTCTGCGTGAACATCCGGATGCCGGTCAGGACCAGCAGGCCCCCGAAGACGTACACGATCCAGTTGAACCGCTGCAGCAGCAGGGCGCCGAGCGCGATCATGATCAGCCGCATCACGATCGCGCCCAGAATGCCCCACTTCAGGACCTTGGGCTGCGCCTCGGCCCGCACCCCGAAGTAGGAGAAGATCAGCAGGAAGACGAAGAGATTGTCGACGCTGAGCGACAGCTCGATCAGGTAGCCGGTGTAGTACTCCAGCGCGTGCTGGGTGCCCTCCTGCCAGAGCACGAACAGGCCGAACAGGAGAGCCAGCGCGACCAGCCCGCCGCTCCAGCTCATCGCCTCCCTGAGCGTGAGCACGTGCGACGCGGCGGTTGAGCACCCCCAGGTCGAGCACCAGCAGCGCCAGCCACCAGCCCGGTGAAGCCGAGCCAGACGGCCGAGCTGTGGTCGCCCACTTAGCGGGCCTGGGCCATAGCGTCGAGCCGAGCCACCCGTTCAGCTGTGGGCGGGTGAGTGCTGAACAGCTTGGCTAGCCCTCCGCCCCGGGCGGCCAGCGGATTGACCTGAGCCAGCGGTGCCGCAGCAGGCGCTACCTGCATGGGAATCTGGTGGGCGAGCGAGTCGAGCCGGACCAGCGCGTGCGCCAGCGGCTGGGGCCGGCCCAGGATCAAGGCTCCCACCCGGTCAGCCTCGAACTCCCGCTGCCGGGATACGGCAAACTGAATCAGCATCGCGCCAAGCGGAGCCAGCAGGAGCAAGGCGAGCTGGGCGAACGGGTGTCCGCCTTCGTCGTCCCTGCCACCGCCGAACATCAGCAGATAGGGAAGGTTGCTGAGCGCGCCGGCAATGCCCGCCGCCACGGTCGAGATCAGCATGTCCCGGTTCTTGATGTGCGCCAGCTCGTGGGCAATGACGCCCTCGAGCTCGTCCTGCGGCATGTACTTGAGGATGCCGGTGGTCACCGCCACCACCGCGTGATCGGGACTGCGGCCGGTGGCGAAGGCATTGGGCTGCTCGTGGGGCGCCACCGCCACCGTGGGCATCGGAAGTCCGGCCCTCTGCCGGAGCCGATCCACCATGGCGTAGAGCTCCGGCGCCTCCTGGGCGGTCACCACCTGCGCCCCGTACATCCGGAGCACCAGCCGGTCGGAGAAGAAGTACATCATGAAGTTGAAGAGACTGCCGATGACCAGCGCGGCCAGGAGTCCGCTGGAGCCGCCGATGAGCTGGCCGGCCAGCAGGAACAGGCCGAGCAACCCGGCCATGAGTACAAAGGTCTTGACGTTGTTCATACGTCCCCCTGGTGGGGTCTAAAAAAAGAGCGAGACCCCGTCCGCTCCGCTTTCGCGTGGACGAAGGTCTCGCTCTAAGGCTTCCTGCCGCCTTCCAAATGGACCGTGCCCGCACTGGGCGAACAGTCCTGACGATCCATCCGTCCGCCATCCGGCGGATAAGCTACTCCCCTTCTCAGGGCATAAAGTTACCGACCCGACAGGTTATCGTCAACGAGGGTGATTGAGGCAAAAAGCAGGAGGTGGCGGCTAAAACCCGGGCCGACCCTGGTGCACCGGATCGTTCAGGATCAGGGCATCGAGGGTGGCGCCGGTGGCCGTCTCGAACTGGCCTTCCGGGATGATCAGCAGAGCGTTGGCCTGCACCATCGACGTGAGAATGCCGGAGCCTTGGGGGCCGGTCAGTCTGGCCTCCGGTCCCCCTCTGTTCTCAGTCACCACTCCTCTCAGGAAGTGCTGTAGCTTCGGCTTGACGTTGATCGGCTCGGCTGCGGTGACCTTGACCGAGCGGCGGAAGGGCAGAGCGTGGCCCATCATCTTTCGGATAGCCGGGCGCACAAACAGCTCGAAGGTGACCATGGTGCTCACCGGGTTGCCCGGCAACCCGATCCAGGGCTTCTCGTCCAGGAGTCCGAAGCCAACGGGTGCACCAGGACGCATCCGTAGCCTCCAGAAGCGAAGCTCTCCTCCGAGTTCCTCCAGCACCGCGCGAACGTAATCGTGTTCGCCCACACTGATGCCGGCGGTGGTGACGAGGAGATCGCAGTCCCGTGCCCGCGCGAGGTGGTCCTTTAGACTCTCCGGCGTGTCCCGGGCAATACCCAGATTGACCGGCTCACCGCCTGCCTGTCGCACCAGGGCCACGAGGGTATGCGTGTTGCTGCTGGCGATCTTCCGGCCGCTGAGAATCGCTTCGGGCTGGTCGATATCCACGATCTCGTCGCCACTTCCCAGGATCGCGACCCTCGGCCTGCGGTAGACCAGCGGATGAGCTACGGCGAGCGACGCCAGCACGCCCAGCTGTGCGGGTCCCAGCTCGGCTCCCGAATGCAGCACCGTGCTGCCCTTCCGGATGTCCTCCCCCACCCGCCGGATGTTCACCCCGACATCTCGGTCGTTCAGAATGGTGACGGAGTCCGCGCCGCCATCCGTGTCCTCCTGCCGGATCACGCTGTCGGCCCCTTCGGGGAGCGGCGCGCCGGTGAAGATGCGGGCGCATTCGCCAGGACCGATCGATCGGGAAGGGAAGTGTCCTGCCGGCAGCTGCTCGATCACCCGGAGCCGAACCGGTTGGCTCTGACTCGCTCCCCGCACGTCGCTCCCCCGCGCGGCATAGCCGTCCATGGCTGAGTTGGTCCAGGCGGGAATGTCCAGCGCGGCTCACCACATCCTCGGCGAGTACACTCCCCAGGGCGTCGTCCAGCGGGATTCGCAGGGTGGGCTGCCGACGCACCTCATCCAGGATGCGCTCCGCTGCCTCCGCGGCGCTCAGCGGCGCGCTCACTGGTCGAGGATGAGCGAGCGATCCCATGCCAGGTTGGCGAGCAACTGGAGCCAGATTGTGTCGTGGAAATGGAGTACGGCGCAGTCGGCCCTGAAATCCGGGTCATCTGTGACTACCGCAACCCACTGACCCGCATTCGTCGCCGCGGGATCGATAGAGTGGAGTGCTCGATGCCGCCCGGCGGAACACTTCGATCTTGGGAAGAGCCGACGACTTGTACCCCTCGGTGAGCACGATGTCGGCGCCGTGCATGTAGTGCCGAGCCAATGCCGATCGGGGTCGTAGTCGTCCGGACTGCGCTCGAACAGGACTCGAAGGTCAGGTGAAGCGATCAGTACCCGCTCAGCGTGGCCCTCGTGAAAGTGACGCCAGGTATCGCTGCCCGGCCGGTCGGCATCGGCAGGGTGATGGCCGTGCTTGATGGTCATTACGCGGTGGCCTCGACGAACCAGTTCGCTGACCAGAGCCACCGTCAGGGTGGTTTTGCCGGCGTTCTTTCGGCCAATTACGGAGATGATGCGTGTTGCCGCCACAGCTCGTCCGCCCGTGCGAGGTCATCCGCGGTGTTCACATTGAAGAAGAGCAGGTCGGGATCGGCCAGCGTCCGGATCCGGTTCAGGGGGAGGATACCGACTCGTATCAACGGGTGGAAGCCGATGGCGCGAAGGTCACCCTGGTCCAGACTGGCGGAGATTGCCGGGCGCACGCCGGACCGTAGGCGGCGCAGAGCGGCTCAACCCCTCGGCGCCCGTCGCTCTGCGGCAGCATGGCATCGTACTCGGCCAGGCCCAGCGCCAGAGCGCGGACCAGAGTGTGCGAGACGAAGGGCATGTCCCAGGCGACGCACACCACCGGTGCCGGGCGCCGCGACCACGGCGGTGTAGATGCCGCCGAGCGAGCCGAGTCCCGGGCGCAGGTCGCTCACGGTGCGGAGATCGGGCCGCCACCCGGCGGCATCCGGAGCGTTGGCAACGAGAAGCGGAGGCTCGCCGAGCGCTTCTTCCATCGTGCGCACCAGCCGATCGAGAATGCGCTGCCCACCCACCAGCTCCAGTCCTTTGGGCTTTCCACCGAACCGCGTGGCGCCGCCCCCCGCTAAAATTGCCCCTCGAACTCCCTCAGCTTCGCTCAATACCTTCTCCCCTTCCTCCGCTCCAGCACCACATCGAAGCCGATAGACAAGCTGAACAGATGCTTGAAAGTGACCTCGTGCGGTGGGATGGTTCGGGCCTGGGGGGTTGCGGCCGTGACCGTCTGCACGCCGGTGATGTTATCCCGAATTTCCCACCGAAGCTGGTAGCCGGGGGCAATGGCCGCAGTGAACCCCGCCCCGAGTGTGAATTGGGGCTCAACCCGAGACTCGTGGTCGTCGTCGTAGATGATCAGATCCGCCTCGCCCTCGGAGGTGGGGAAGTGTCCCACCATTCGGATCGAGCTCTGGTTGCTGAAAACCACGCCGAGATTGGCCCGGAAGTAGGGCGAGAACAGGTTGCGGCTGTTGAAGCGGTACACCGGCCCTGCCGAGAGCGAGACTGCACTCGCCGATTTGGTGGCGCCCTGAATGGACTCACAGGTGGTGATGACGTCAGAGGCTCCGGAGGAGAATACCATGCGGCAGCTGTCTTCGAATCCCAATCCGATCAGAAAGGCTTCTGCCGCAACCCCGAGATTGTCTCCGGGGAAATAGGTTCCCGCGAAGCCGAGCGCGAGACTGGACCGAATCTGTCGGCCCAACGCCATGGTGTCAGTCGGCGTGATGAACTGGACCGGTTGAGCATCCACCTCCCAGAGATCGGTGCCTCGGACCACTCCACCGGAAATGGTGAATATCAGCCGGGCCTGGTCTTTGGTCTGGCCCCAGCCCGGGTGCGCCCAGAGGCAGCCCACCAGCGCCAGGGTTCCGCAGACGAGCCTCCGGACCGCCATCAGTCCCCCAGGAATTGGTGGTCTACCGCGAGACAGCGATCCATTACCACCGCGATCCCTGCCTCATCCAGCTTGCGGGCAACCTCAGGATGGCGAATGCCTACCTGCATCCAGACCAGCTGCGGCCTGACCTCGAGCAGCTGTTCCAGCAAGGCCGGAATGTGCTCCGACCGGCGGAAAATATTTACGATGTCGATGGGACCCGCTGCAGCCGCGGCGGAGCGGAGATCGGGATGCACGGGCTCGCCCAAAGTCACGCCTCCAGCGGGGTGGACCGGGATGATAGTGTAGCCCGCTCGCTGCAGATACGCGGCTACTCCGTGACTGGGTCGGTCAGGCTTTCGGCTGAGGCCGACTACGGCGATCCGACGTGCGTTTCCGACGAGCTCTGCCAGGCGGGTCCTGTCGGGTGGCACCCTCAGCGGGCTCCGTGGCGCTGGGGATGACCGCTCACCGCCCGGCCCACCAAAATCATGCCGCTTCTCCGGGCGATCTCGACGGCCAGGGTGGAGGGAACCGATGGCGTGGCCACGTACGCCAGGCCGGCGCGCGCGGCCTTGAATGCCAGCTCCGCCGAAATGCGTCCGGTCACCAGGAGTCCCAGGCCCTGGACGGGGCGGCGGGCCAGCAGCGCGGCTCCCAGCGACTTGTCCACCGCGTTGTGGCGGCCGATGTCCTCGGCGTGGGCGACCAGCTCCGGCGAGGCGGCGTCAACCAGCGCGGCGGCATGAATGCCTCCGGTGTCCTTGTACCGTTCGCCCTTGGCGAACAGCGCCTTGAACAGGGCCCGCAACTGGTCGACTTCCGGGACGACGCCGCGCGCCGGCTGAGCCTCGATGGTGGCAGGGTCCGCCAGAAAGGTGGAGACGGCACCACAGCCCGATGCCAACACAGACCGTCGGCCTTCGCCCTGCACGGCGAGCAGCCTCTCCTCCGGGACTTCGGCCCAGAATCCAAGATCGGTGGCGCAAGGACGCAGGTGCACCTGGTCAATGGAATCGATGTAGCCTTCGCCGTGAAGCCAGCCGATCGCCAGCTCCTCCAGCAAATCGGGCGTGCACATCCAGGTAACGACCGGACGGCCGTTCACCTGCAGCCACACCGGCACCTCTTCGACCGCGGCATCCTCGGACATCCGTCCGCCGCGCTTGGTTGGCTGACTCAGGTCAGTCGAGTCCGGTACAGTCGCCATACAACGTGGGGTCCTCCATGATGCGCACTCGCTCCAACACTACGTCCCGTGGCAGGCGAGCGGCGATGCGGGGAAACAGGTAGGCGGCAATCGCCTCACAGGTCGGCAGGGTTTGCCCGTACGCGAAAGCGGGCACGTCCAGATTCAAGTGTTTCCCCATCAACGGCTGCACCACCTCTTCATTCAAAACGCTATCGAGCAGCCCCAGGTCGACCAGCATTCCGCTGGGATTGATCGATCCGGCGACCGTGACGGCGCACTGGTAATCGTGCCCATGTCCGGGCGGCTCGGCCAGCGGCCCGAAGACCTCGCGATTGCGGGCCTCGGTCCAATCCGGCCGGAAGTACCGGTGGGTGGCCCTGAAGTTGACCGTTCGGGTCAACGACGCAGGCATCAGAGCGAGAACGAATACCCCAGCCCGGCCTGCAGCCAGGAGCTGGAGGTCCATTCATCCAGCTTGCCACTGGGGATCACCGCGTTGGAATTGCCCGGGGTACCCGGCTCCTCCACCGGCTCCTGAATAAATGTGGTGGGATAATCCACCTTCCAGAAGGTCGCCCGCGCTTCGCCGCGGAGGTGGAGCCGGTCGCCCAGGAACACGCGGAGGCCCACGCTGGGCGACAGGTAGAACTCCGACCCAAAGCTGAATCCGCTGGTATCGGCCGGAGTGTCGGATGCTGCAGCGAGACCGCCGCCGAGGCCGATGAAGGGTGCAATATGATGCCAGGTTTTTCCGCCGGTCATGTTGAACTGCACATTCAGATCGGCAAAGATCACATCCTGTTGGACCGGTCCGCTGCGGCGATTGGCCAGGGTGACGAACGGATTGACGATGAATCGCTCCAGGCTTCCGTAGGCGATGCCGAGTCCGACTTGAATCGCGTCCGCGGTGCGGATGTCATAGCGGCCGCCAACCATCGGGCCGTTGTGGGGAGCGATACCGAAGTCACCGCCATCCCCCCCGAAATAACCGCCGATGGCGGTGAAGGTGTGTCCCTTCCGGATGTCTCGATAGGGCGACGACTGCGGCTCGTGGCCCACCTGTCCCGCAACGCTGGTGACGTGGAGTGCCAGAGCCATGACGGCCAGGGTTGTCACGCGCAGCATCAGTCGCACTCTCTCAGGTCCCGCCCCGTCATCTCTCCCGGCTGCTCGACCCCGAGCAAACCCAGGACGGTAGGGGCCACGTCCCGCAGCGAACCACCGGCCCGGAGCGACGCGGCACCGGTGCCCATCGCAACCAGCGGAACCGGATTGGTGGTATGCGCCGTGTGAACTCCTCCGGTGGCTGGGTCGATCATCATTTCGCAGTTGCCGTGATCGGCCGTAATCAGCACCCTGGCTCCCGCCTTATCTGCGCTGGTGAGCACCCGTCCCAGACACTGGTCGACCGTCTCCACCGCCTGAACGACCGCCGGCAGCACGCCTGTGTGTCCCACCATGTCGGCGTTGGCGTAATTACACAGAATGAAGTCATGGCTCCCGCTCTCAATCGTGCGGCACAGCGCGTCGGTAATTCCCGGGGCGCTCATCTCCGGGGCCATGTCGTAGGTGGCGACCCGCTGCGATGGAATGAGACAGCGCTCTTCACCCGGATAGGGCGGCTCATAGCCGCCGTTGAAGAAATAGGTGACGTGAGGATACTTCTCGGTTTCGGCGGTACGAAACTGGGTGAGGCCGTGCTCCGCCAGCACCTGTGCCAGGATTCGCGCCAGGCTGAAAGGCGGAAACGCCTGAGGAATGACAAAGGTCTGATCGTACTGGGTCATGGTGACGCAGGAGAGCTGGGGCCGGTTCCGAACCGGGAAGCCCTCGAAGCCGTCCACCGCCAGCGCCGCCACGATCTGGCGCATCCGGTCACTGCGATAATTGAAGAACAGAACACCGTCGCCGTCGCGCATGGTGGCGACGGGTACCCCGTTCCGAACATGTACCCGCGGCTGGATGAACTCGTCCGTTTCGCCTTTCTGGTAGGCGGCTTGAATGGCGAGCACGGGGTGCTCCACCGGGGTTCCGATGCCGTGTACCATGGCGTCGTACGCCAGCTTGGTGCGGTCCCACCGCCGGTCCCGGTCCATGCCGTAGTAGCGCCCAGTCAGTGAGGCTATGTCTACCTTGGACCCGGCGATCCGCCGCATGTCCATCAACAGGGTGCGAACCACCTCCGCGCCAAGGGTCGGCGCCGAGTCCCGGCCGTCGAGAAAGCCATGGATTGCGATGGCCTGAACCCGGTGTCGAATGCCGAGCTCAACGCAGGCCAGCAGGTGTCGGTCGAGAGCGTGCACCCCGCCGGGACCGAGCAGGCCGACGAGGTGAAGTGTGCCGCCAGTGTGCCGCAGTGTGGCGCACAGCTCCACCAAAGGCTCGATCTGGTAGAACTCGCCGCTCTGGATGCTCTGGGAAATGCGGACCAGGTCCTGAGGCACCACCCTGCCGGCGCCGAGGTTCAGGTGGCCCACCTCGCTGTTGCCCATTTGCCCTTCAGGCAGGCCCACGGCCAGGCCGCTGGCCTCGAGCAGAGTGCGCGGATACGATCGCCAGAGCCGATGCCAGTTGGGCGTGGAGGCCAACTCGATGGCGTTGCCCTCCCGCTCCGTCCGGTAGCCCCAACCATCCAGCACAACGAGGACTACCCGTGGAGCGCTTCCGTTTGACATGAGTCTCCGCGTGTTCTACAATGCGCCACTGTGATTTACGCGCCGCAATCTAGTCCGGCCCTGCGTTGGCTACCAGCCTGCGTAACCGCGGTTTCATTGGTGCTGGCACTCCCGCTTCAGGCTCAAGATCAAAGCGAAATTTCCAGTGACACCCGGCTCCGGAAGGAGCCGGACGGCACCCCGCTGGTTTCGCTGCCTGCCGGCACCGAAGTGGAAGCTGGGGAGGCCCGTGGCGATTGGCACGAGGTCGAAGTAGACGGCTGGATTTTCACCAGCTCCATGGCCCCGACCAATCGTGACGGGTTCGATCTGGTCGTGACCGCAAGCGGCGGAGAGAACATCCGGGAGTCGCCCAATGGCCAGGTAATCGGCCGGGCTCGAAACGGTGCCCTGTTTCGCAAACGGGAGACTCAGGGCACCTGGACCCACGTGAGCCGAGCCGGTTGGGTTCCCCGGACTGCAGTCAGCAGCTCTGCCCCCAGCCGTGCCGCCGAGGACTCTGCCGCGCCGGCGGACACCCCTTCCGTGGCCCAGAGCCCAGCCCCTGCTGCTTCCTCAACCGCATCAGCCACGAGCTCCACGGCGGCCGATTCTGATCGGGCCGCGGTCTCGCGGGAGACTCCTTTATATGCAACACCGCAGGGCGGACCTTATGCCCGGCTGCAGACCGGTGCCCCGGCCCGGGTGATGGGACGTTCCGGCGAGTGGGTCCGGGTCCGGGTCGAGGGCTGGGTGCGTGAGGCCGATCTCGAAGAAGCAGCGGGGGGCGCGCTCACCGGCATCACCGCAGCCGATGTCCGATCCGATCCGCCCCGGTACGTCGGAAAGATGTTGGAATGGCGGCTGCAGCTCATTTCGGTGCAGACCGCCGACGAGCTGCGGACCGAGATGAGGAAGGGGCAAAACTACCTGCTCACCAGAGGGCCGCTGCCGGAGCCGGGGTTCGTGTATGTCACGGTGACTCCGAGTCAGGCAGGCGAGTTCGGGACGCTGCCGGCGCTGCAGGAGCTCACCCTGCGGGTGATCGTCAAGGCAGCGCGGACCAAGTATCTGACCACACCGGTGGTGGAGTATGTGGGGCGGGTTGGTGATTGAGACCCGAGTCCCGAGTCCGAGTAGCGAGTCCCGAAGACTTGTTAGATTACAAGCCTCCTGGTCCATCCACCGAGGGCATACAGGGTTTCCCTCGTTCCCTCTCGCGACTCGTGACTCTCGACTCTCATGAACGATCTCCTTCGCCAGCGAATCACCAAGCTCCTGGAGTCCCTGGACGATGAGAAGGCGTACCAGGTACTCGACTACGCCGAATTCATCAGCAGCAAGTACGCCGCACGGTCGGAGCCGGACGGCATCCTGTCCAAGATCACTGCGACGGTGGAAAACACGATGCGGGCCGGCAAGCTCCCGGTTCAGGCGATCACCGGCACGATGAGCTTGATGGACAGCGCCGCCAAAGTCATGAAGGGACTCGCTGCGGCGGGGCAGGCGGTGGTGGAGGAAGCGGTAAAGGCCGCCGAGAATAGAGTAGAGCCCGAGGCTCCCGCCCGGACCGATCTGACCCGGCCGGACGCAGAGAACGGCCCCTGAGCAACCAGCCCTAACCCACGCAACCTATGGCTGCACCGGCAAAGGCTCCTCCTCCTCAAACCTCCGCGCCATCGGAGTTTATCCGGGGCATCGGCCCGCTTGCCGCCATCTCCCTGGTGGTAGGCTCGATGATTGGGTCGGGCATCTTCATCGTCTCGGCGGACATCAGCCGGCAGGTCTCCCAGTGGGGGCCGGGCGCGCTGCTCCTGGTCTGGATCATTACCGGCGCCATGACGGTAACCGGCGCCCTGGCTTATGCGGAGCTGGCGGCCATGATGCCGCGGGCGGGCGGACAGTATGTGTTTCTCCGGGAGGGGCTCTCGCCTGCGGCCGGGTTTCTCTACGGATGGACCCTGTTCACCGTGATTCAGACCGGCACCATCGCGGCGGTGGCGGTGGCGTTCGGCAAGTTCCTGGGCGTGCTCTTACCTGGCGTCACCCCTGATGTGTTTCTCTCGCTGGGGAAGCTGCACCTGCCGGGTACGGCGACACCGGTGGAACTGGGTCTTTCCTATCAACGAATCGTGGCAATCCTGCTGATCGTGGTGCTGACGCTGCTGAACATTCGCGGGGTGAAGCTGGGTGCCGCAGTGCAGACGGTGTTCAGCGTGGCCAAGATCGGTGCACTGGCGGTGCTCGTGCTGCTGGGCCTCACCCTCTTTCGTCAGCCCGATGTGGCGGCAGCCAATTTTTCCAGCTTCTGGGGCACCGGGAACTGGGGGCTGGTCGTGTTTCCGGTGATCGGCGCCGCGATGGTTGGGTCCCTCTTCTCTGCCGACGCCTGGAACAACGTCACCTTTGCGGCGGCCGAGGTGCGGGAGCCGACCAAGAACCTGCCCCGGGCGCTCGCGCTGGGAACCGGCCTCGTGTGTACCCTGTACGTGCTGGCCAACGTGGCCTACCTCAACGTTCTCCCCTTCTATGGGGATCCTCAGGGCGGCGACGTGGTGGCGCGAGGCATTCAGTACGCGGCGCAGGATCGGGTGGGCACGGCGGCCATTGAAGTAGCGCTCGGGGCGGGAGCGGCCACCATCATGGCGATCGCGATTTTGCTGTCCACCTTTGGCTGCAATAACGGGCTGATTCTGGCCGGGCCCCGAGTGTACTACGCCATGGCCCGGGACAATCTCTTTTTTCAGCAGGCCGGCAAGCTGCACCCGACCTATCGTACTCCGGTGTTCGGCCTGGTAGCGCAGGGGATCTGGACCTCGGTGCTCTGCATCAGCGGCACGTACAGCGAGCTGCTCAACTACGTGATCTTCGCTACCATCATCTTTTACTTCCTCACCACCTTCTCCCTCTTCCGGCTCCGCCGAGTTCGGCCCGATCTTCCCCGGCCGGTGCGGGCGTTCGGGTATCCGGTGCTTCCGGCGCTGTACATGGCAGCCAACGCGTTTCTGCTTGTGGTACTGCTGGCCGACCCCCAACAGCGGAAGTTCTCCGCTCTGGGTCTGCTGATTGTGGCTCTGGGAATTCCAGTGTACCTGGTTTGGCGGAGAAATCGGGTGGCCTGACCTTCGGCTGCAGCTGCCGGTACTTCAACTGAAAGTCCGGAATGGAAAACGAGCCGCTCCCGCAACAACTGGTCAGCCTTCGCAAGCTGCTGGACGAGGTCGATGCCCGCCTGACCCGCGCACCCGTGCTTCCTGAGGGCCTGGAAGACCTCAAGCGCTCGGTCGATACCCTGCGCACCAACATGTGGGCCGTCCTTTCCGCTGGACAGGGAGCCCAGGCACCGGTGCGGGTCGAGCGGCTGAAGCTGCGCCGCGCCATCGAAGGTATCAAAGCGGTTCGCGCCAGTGTCACGGCCCCGGGCCGAGGGACGCTCCACCCGGAGCATGTCGAGCTCCAGATGATTGCCCGTGACCTGGCCGAGCAGATCGGCAAGCTTCGGTAACCGGAGCTCCGGGCTAAAGGAAATGGAGGTTTGTGCGGAAACTTAGGGGTCGACTTCTGTAACGTGGACGGGGTCTAGGGCGGGAGTCCTAGCTCTCTACAGGGAGCCTCTGGGATGAGCGATGTAGCCGTGATAGGCAAACGGATGCCGGCCAAATCCGCCAGAATCAGCCCCGCGCTGGTGGTCCTCTTCCTTGCCCTCCTTCTGGTCCTCGCCTGCCGGTTGCTGCTGTACGCCTGGCTTCCCGGCCAGTCCAGCGACTTCGATCTGCTCTATCAGGCGGCGGCAAGCCTCGTTCGAGGCGAAAGCGCATACCCCACGGCGGCCCAGGCTTTTCCCTACCCGCTGCCCGCGGTCCTTCTCGCGGTCCCGTTCAGCTTCCTGCCCCTGGCCGTGGCGCGGCCCCTTTTCGACGTGCTGGTTGGCTGGGCATTCGCCTTCGCCCTGTGGAAGCTTCGCGGCCCCAACGGCCTGCTCGCTCTGGTGTCGGGTGCCTACCTGTTCGCCATGGCCAGCAGTCAGACCACGCCTCTGATGGTAGCGGCGATTCTGTTGCCGGCTCTCGGCTTTCTTCTGGCTGTGCGGCCCAATATCTCGGCCGCCCTCTGGATTACCCGGCCCTCCTGGCTGGCCGTTCTAGGAGCCATCCTCTTCTTCGCCCTGAGCCTGGCGATTCAGCCGTCATGGCCTCGAGAGTGGTGGCTGGCACTACCGTCCGACAACGCCTTTCTCGCGCCGCCGATCCTGCGGCCAATGGGTTTCCTGCTGTTACTCGCCGCCATTAAATGGCGTTCGCCGGAAGCCCGGCTCCTGCTGGGTATGGCGTTCATCCCCCAGACCACCCTGCCCTACGAGCTGGTGGCGCTGGCGCTCATACCCGCCAACCGCCTGGAGATGGCGGTCTACGTGGTGGGCACCTGGATGGCTGTGATCGCGTCCAACCAGATGCAACTGGCCCAGGGCATGGCCGAATGGGCGTCGACCGGCTGGCCGGTGTCGCTCTGCACGGTGTATGTCCCCATGCTGTACCTGGTGCTGCGGCGGCCGGGAAAGAGTAAAAAGGGCCTCATCATCGCGAAGGAGCGGAGGCGCGCCCACCGGCTGCCGGATGGGGAGCTCAAGATTGAGGTCACCCAGGACCCCACCGGCGGGTTCAGCGTGAAGATCACCCATGTTCGTACCATGCTGTTTGTCAGGGAATCAGGCCAGAACCGCGAGGCTACCGTGCGGAAAGCCCACGACAAACTGGCCGCCTTCTTCGCGGAGACTTACCGGCTGAAGAAAACGGTCAATTGGTAACCGAGTCGGCGTACTGAGCAACCCCGGGAGCGGACCAGTCTCCGCTGAAGACGCGGTTGCGCGTCGTGAGGAGCTGATGGGCGATGAGAAGGGCGAGATCGCGGCCTTTTATGCCCGGGGCTTAGAGCTCGATCGGCTCTCGGCAGGGCAGGGCGCGCTCGAGCTGCTACGGACTCAGCAGCTGCTCCAGCGATACCTTCCGGCTGCTCCCGCCGTGCTGGCGGACGTCGGCGGCGGGCCGGGCCGATACGCGTTCTGGCTCGCCGGCCGAGGATACCGGGTGCATCTGGTGGATCCGGTACCACTCCACATCGAGCAGGCGCGCACTGCCTCGCGCAGCAGCTCCTCGGCGGTACTCGCCAGCGTCCAGGTGGGAGACGCCCGTTGGCTCCCGTTCCCGGACGCGAGCATGGATGCGATCCTCCTGCTCGGTCCTCTCTATCATCTATCCGAGCGAGCCGACCGGATCCAGGCGCTGGGCGAAGCCCGCCGGGTGTGCCGCCCGGGTGGGGTGATTGTTGCCGCAGGCATTTCGCGCTTTGCCTCCACTCTGGATGGTCTCCGGGGCGACTACTTGGAGGACCCGGCGTTCGCGGCCATCGCTGCGGGAGACCGGCTGGACGGCCGACATCGGAACCCGACCGGTAATCCGGCATTCTTCACTACCGCATACTTCCACCGGCCCGAGGAGTTGACCGCTGAGTGCGCAGCGGCCGGGCTGGAGCACACGGCCACCTGTGCAGTGGAAGGCATCGGCTGGCTCCTGCCGGATCTCGACGCGCGGCTTGCCCGGGAGCGGCGCCGTCAAGTCCTGCTCGACGCAGTCGCCGCGCTGGAGATGGAGCCGGCACTCCTGGGCGTGAGTGCGCACCTGCTCGCGGTGGCCCGCCGGACCTGATGGTCGTCACTGTTATTCATCCCCAGCGCCGAGCTTGATTAAAACGCAACCGACTGCTAGTCTTGGCGATGGACCGATTGAACTCTGGCCCGCCGCTCGCCTGTACCGGGCATCGGTGGGCCGTTGTGTGTTGTAGGGTGGGCTGTACATGAGTGTGATCCGGCCCAAGCTTGGCCTCACATTCGACGACGTGCTGCTGGTTCCCCGGCACTCCACCGTCCACCCGCGTGAAGTCTCGACCGTCACTCGCCTGACCCGCACCATCTCCCTCAACATCCCGCTCGTCTCGGCCGCCATGGATACGGTTACCGAGGCTGAGATGGCGATCGCCATGGCCCGGGCCGGCGGCATCGGTGTCCTGCACAAGAACATGACCATCGAGCGGCAGGCCGCCGAGGTGGATCGGGTAAAGCGAAGCGAGAGCGGGATGATCATGAACCCGATCACGCTCGGCCCCGACCGCCTCCTGAAAGAAGCCATGGCGCTGATGCGGCGCTTCCGGATCTCGGGAGTGCCCATCGTGGACGGCCAGGGGCGGCTGGTCGGCATCATCACCAACCGCGACCTGCAGTTCGAGAGCAATCTCGAGCAGCCCCTTCGCGCTGTCATGACCAAGGACAAACTGGTCACCGTCCCGGTCGGCACCGGGCTGGATGAAGCGGAGCGGATTCTGGCCAAGCACCGGATCGAGAAGCTGCCTGTGGTGGATGCACAGGGCGTACTCAAAGGCCTCATCACGGTGAAGGACATTTTCAAGCGGCGGGAACATCCCAACGCCAACAAGGACCAGCACGGCCGTCTCCGGGTAGCCGGGGCGGTGAGCGGGGGACCCGATGCCATTCCGCGCGCCCGCAGTCTGGTGGGTGCCGGCGTCGATGTGATCGTCGTCGACTCCGCGCACGGTCATAGCGAAGGCGTTCTCAGCACGGTGGACCAGTTGCGCGAAGCCTTCCCCGAAGTCCAGCTCGTTGCGGGCAACGTGGCCACCGAGACCGGAGCCCGGGAGCTGGTTCGCCGGGGGGTGGACGCGGTCAAAGTCGGCATCGGGCCCGGGAGTATCTGCACCACCAGAGTGGTCACCGGAGTAGGCGTGCCCCAGGTGACGGCCATTCTCGATTCACTACGCGGAGCCGATGATGTTCCCATCATCGCTGACGGCGGGGTCAAGTACTCGGGAGATGTCGTCAAAGCATTGGCCGCTGGAGCGTCGTCAGTCATGATGGGGTCCATGCTGGCCGGAACCGAAGAGAGTCCGGGCGAGTCGGTTCTGGCCGAGGGCCGGCGGTTCAAGATGATCCGGGGCATGGGAAGCCTCTCGGCCATGCAGGACGGATCGGCCGACCGGTATTTCCAGGAAGGAGAGATGGCCGCGTCCAAGATGGTGCCCGAGGGCATCGAGGGCCGAGTCCCCTATAAGGGACCAGTGGCCGACGTGCTGTATCAGATGGTTGGAGGACTGCGGAGCGGGATGGGCTACTGTGGCGTAGGCAGCATTCCGCAGCTTCAGTGTGACGTGGAGATGCTTCAGGTTACCAGCGCCGGACTCAGAGAATCACACCCGCATGACGTGACGATCACGCGGGAAGCCCCGAATTACAGCGCCTAGCAGAAACCCCGAGTATCCTGCTCGACGTATCATCTATCCGAGGTGACCGTCGTATGAATTTATGGGCCACGAAATCGATCGCGGCACTCCGAGCTGAAGCCGAGTCGACCAATGAGCGCTCGCTGAAGCGTGCGCTCACCGCGATGAATCTCACCATGCTGGGCATCGGGGCTATTATCGGTGCCGGAATTTTTGTGCTGACCGGCCTGGCGGCGGCACTCCATGCCGGACCTGCTGTGCCACTCTCGTTCGTCGTGGCGGCCATTGCCTGCGGCCTCGCCGGTCTCTGCTACGCCGAAATGGCCAGCACGGTACCTGTGGCCGGCAGCGCGTACACCTACTCGTATGCCACCATGGGCGAGTTCGTCGCCTGGATCATTGGATGGGATCTGGTGCTGGAGTACGCCATGGGCGCCGCGACCGTCGGGGTGGGCTGGTCCGGATATTTTGTCAGCTTTCTTGACTACTTCGGGCTCCATCTCCCCACGGCCGTTACCTCCGCTCCCCTTCGCTGGTGCAGCGCGGCGGACGTCACCAATGCCGTGGCGGCCTGTGCTCAGGAGGGTTGGAACCGCACCGGCTCACTCTTCAACCTGCCCGCCGTCATCATTGTCCTGATTGCCACCACCATCCTCGTCGTTGGCATCAGGGAGTCGGCCAAGGTCAACAATCTGATCGTCATACTGAAGATCGCGGTGGTATTGCTGTTCATCATCTTCGGATTGCAACACGTCAACCCCGAAAACTGGAAACCGTTCATTCCCCCGAACACCGGGGTCTTCGGCGAGTTCGGCTGGAGCGGAGTCTTTCGGGGAGCCGGTCTGATCTTCTTCGCCTACATCGGATTCGACGCGGTAAGCACGGCCGCGCAGGAGGCCAAGAACCCTCAGCGTGACATGCCGGTGGGCATTCTGGGCTCGCTTGGCGTTTGTACCGCGCTGTACGTGCTGGTGTCGCTGACCCTGACCGGCCTGGTCCGCTACGATCAGCTGAACGTAGCCCACCCGGTGGCGTTCGCCGTGGAGCATGTGAGCCAGCTCTCCTGGCTTCGTCCCTTCATCACGCTGGGGGCGGTGCTGGGCCTGGGATCGGTGGTACTCGTCATGCTGCTGGGACAGTCCCGCGTCTTCTACTCCATGTCCCGCGATGGACTGATCGGTCCCTGGGGCGGGAAAGTGCACCCCCGATTCCGCACCCCGTATCTCTCCACCATCTATGTGGGACTCATCGTCGCCGTGATTACCGGCACGTTCCCCATTCAGATCCTGGGCGAACTGGTCAACATCGGGACCCTTCTCGCTTTCGTGCTGGTCTGTCTGGGCGTCTGGATACTGCGGCGGAAACGTCCGGATCTCGACCGGCCCTTCCGTACGCCGCTGGTACCTCTGGTGCCAATCCTGGGAGTGCTCGCGTGCCTTGGTCTGATGGCCACTCTGCCGGGGGACACCTGGCTCCGGCTCCTGGTATGGTTGCTGATCGGTTTCGTGATCTACTTCGGCTACGGGCGCAAACACAGCGTGCTCCAGCGTGAGCGGGATGCCCAGACAGTGAGGAAATCGGCGTGAACGGCCTCTTCCGACGCAAGAGCGTAACAGCACTCCAGGCAGAAGCGGCGGCAGACCATAGTCTCAAACGAGCGCTCGGAGTGGTGAACCTGACGGCACTCGGGGTCGGCGCCATCATCGGTACCGGAATTTTCGTGTTGACCGGAACCGTAGCCGCCCAGAATGCGGGGCCTGCGGTGGTCCTTTCATTTGTGCTGGCGGGGGTCGCTTCCATCTTTGCCGCCCTGTGCTACAGCGAGTTCGCCTCGCTGGTTCCGATGTCGGGCAGCGCCTACACCTACGGATATGCCACCCTGGGCGAGTTCATCGCCTGGATCATCGGGTGGGACCTCGTGCTGGAATACGCTCTCGCCGCAACAACGGTGGCCATCGGCTGGTCGGGTTACATGGTCTCGTTTCTGGATGGGGTCGGGATTCACATCCCGGCCCACTGGCAGGCCGCCCGGGGCACGGTGGTAACCCTGGCCGATGGCAGCCAGGTGACCGCGTTGCTGAATCTGCCGGCGGTGTTCATCATCGCGGTGATCACGACGCTGCTGGTGGTGGGAATCAAGGAGTCGGCCTCGGTGAACAACGGCATCGTTCTGATCAAGGTGGCCGTAGTCCTGCTCTTCATCGCCCTGGCAGCTCCGCACGTGAACCCGGATAACTGGCACCCGTTCATCCCGCCCAACACCGGGGCGCGGGAGCACTTCGGATTCAGTGGCGTCGTGGCCGGCGCTGCAATCGTGTTCTTCGCGTATATCGGATTTGATTCGGTCACCACCGCGGCGCAGGAGGCCAAGAATCCGCAGCGGGACATGCCGATCGCCATCATCGGATCGCTGATCGCGTGTACCGTTCTGTACATCGTGGTGTCTGCCATCGCAACAGGTATTGTCCCCTATGCCGACCTGGACGTCCCCGCCCCGATCGCTAAAGTGGCGGATTATACCGGCCTCGGATTCTTTGGCGCGTTCATCAAGATTGGAGCGATCGCCGGACTCACCTCGGTCATTCTGGTCCAGCTGTTGGGGCAATCCCGCATCTTCTATTCGATGTCGCGCGACGGACTACTCCCTCCGTTCATTCGGCGGGTTCACCCCCGATTTCGCACTCCCTATATCACGTCCATCGTGACCGGACTGGGCGTATCGATCCCGGCAGCCATTCTGCCCGTCCGGGACGCGGCCAAGCTGGTGTCGATCGGAACCCTGCTGGCGTTCGTGATCGTGTGTTGTGGGGTGCTGGTGCTGAGGATTCGCGAGCCCAACCTGCCGCGGCCGTTCAAGACTCCGATGGTCTGGTTCGTGGCCCCGATGGGCGCGCTGTCCTCCGCCTATCTCATGGCCTATCTGGACAAGGAGACCTGGCTCCGGCTCCTGATCTGGCTGGTGATTGGATTGGCCATCTACTTCTTCTATAGCCGGTCGCATTCCCGGCTGGCAGCCGGCGCCGACACGTAAGCGTTTCGCGCCGGTGGTTGTCTGCGGTTAGTATTGGAAATGCCGCTATTGCTGTCCCCCGAGAAGGCCGCCTGGGCTGCATCGTTTGCCGGTGCGCTCCGGGCCGGCCAGCGCGTTTGCATCACCACCCATGTCAACCCGGATGGCGATGGTCTGGGCAGCGAGGTGGCTCTGGTTCACCTCCTCCGGGCCCAGAACATCGATGCCATCATCACGAACCCTACCCCGACTCCGCCCCGGTTCGGGTTCCTCTTCCGCGACATCCCCGGAGTCGACAAGACATCCGAGGCGGTGAAGGAGCTGCGCCGGGCGGATCTGATCATCGTCCTCGACATCTCGGATCTCGCCCGGCTCGGCATGCTGAGCGATACGGTCAAGCAGCGCGGCGTTCCCGTCGCGTGCGTGGACCATCACGTGAGCGCCGGGGTGCTTCCGGCCGGTCCGCGCTACGTGGATCCGGATGCCGCGGCCACCGGCGAGCTGATCTTCGAGATTGCCCGGGCAAACGATTGGCCGATATCCCAGGCGGTCGCCCGCGCGCTCTATGTCGCGCTGCTCACCGACACCGGGGGGTTCCGGTTCAGCAACACCCGGCCTCACACCCTGAGGATCGCAGCCGACCTGCTGGAGCTCGGAGTGGACCCGGAACAGATCTACCTCGAGGTGTACGCCCGGGCGCCTGAAGGCCGGCCTCGCCTGTTCGCTGAGGCGCTGCAAACCCTGGTGGTAGAGCCTGAGTACGGGTTGGCCTGGGTAACGGTCCCGCCGGGCTCGATCGAGCGCTACGGGGTCTCATCGGACGACCTGGATGGGGTGGTCGAGTTTCCTCGCTCGATCGAGGGCGTGCGCATGGCGCTCCTCTTCCGCGAAATTGCCCAGAGGCGAGTCAAGGTCTCGCTCCGATCGGTGGGCGACGTCGATGTCGCCGCCTTTGCGAAGGCTTATGGTGGCGGGGGACATACGAAAGCCGCCGGCCTCTCGTTGAGCGGATCGCTGGCGGAGGTGCAGGATACGGTGCTCAAGGCCGCGCGGGAGTATCTGGGGGCGAATCGGAGAGTCGCGAGTCGTCTCTAGTGACAGCGTCGTGAGGCTTACTGTGACTCTGACGACTATACTGCGGCCGACGACTCCCACTATATTTGAACCATGGACACCATCGATCGCATCGAGCGGACCCTGGACACCCTTCGGCCCTACATCGCGTCGCACCGGGGGCGGGTCGAGGTCGTGGACTTCGATGAGCAGGACGGGATCCTGCTGCTGCGCCTCGGAGGAACCTGCCACGGTTGCTCCGCCTCGACTGTTACCTTGAGGCAAGGCATCGAGGCCCGTCTCCGGGAGATGGTGCCGGAAGTCAAGCACGTGGAGGCGGTCTAGTCCGTGAGCGATTCCCTCGAGGCCCGAGTCACGGCGGCGCTCGCCCGGATTCAGAACCCTCGCTTGGAGAACGATCTGCTCTCGGCCGGGATGATCCGCGATCTGACGGTGACCGACGAGGGTCGGGTAACGTTCACCTTCCTGCTGGCTCCCGAGGATCCTGCCACCCTGGTGCGGGCCGCTCGGACCGCGGTTGCCGCGGTCGAGGGTGTGCGGAAGGACGAGATCAAGATCAACGTGACCAATCCGGCCGGCCCTGCCCAGGCCACGCACGGGCCCCCGGCGGCAGCTGGGGCTCCAACCGGACCAGCGGCACCGCAGCCGGCCGAGCAGCCCAATCTGGGAAAGATCATCGCGATCTCCTCCGGCAAGGGTGGGGTCGGCAAGTCCACCGTCGCGGTTAACCTGGCCATCGCTTTGACCCAGGCAGGCCTTCAGGTCGGACTGATGGACGCAGACGTCTACGGGCCGAACATTCCGCGAATGTTTGGCGTGTTCGATCGCCCGCCCGTGCTGGGAGGGAAAATCCAGCCGCTCGACGCCTACGGCGTGAAGCTCATGTCCTTGGGCTTTCTGGTGGAGCGGGATGCTCCCGCCATCTGGCGCGGTCCCATCATCATGAAAATCGTGAATCAGTTTCTTCAGGATGTAGAGTGGGGCCAGCTGGACTATTTAATCGTCGACCTCCCTCCCGGCACCGGCGACGCCCAGCTCTCCCTGGTTCAGGCCACGCACGTCGCCGGCGCGCTGATCGTCACCACGCCCCAGGAGGTCGCGGTGGGCGACGCGCTTCGGGGCGCCAAGATGTTCGAGCGGGTCGGCGTTCCGGTAATCGGCGTGGTCGAGAATATGAGCGGGTTCACCGATCCCGAAACCGGCCGCAGGTTCGAGCTCTTCTCCTCGGGCGGGGGCCAGCGGCTGGCCGAAGAGATTTCGGCTCCACTGCTTGGCAGCGTTCCCCTGCAGCCCCAGCTGGCCGCTTTAGCGGACGAGGGTCAGCCCATCCTGATTGCCCAGCCTGAGAGCCCCGCCGCTCAGACTCTGCGGGATATCGCCGAGCAGCTGCAGCGAAAGACCGCGGGCCGGAGCATGGCGCTGCCCATCTTGAGAGGGTGAGGAACGCCGGAAACGGTCGCCACGCACCTCACGCTCGCTCCCTGGTATGACGTTCATCACCCTCCTGACCGACTTCGGCACCGCTGATTCCTACGTCGCCGAAGTGAAGGGCGTCCTTCTCAGTGGTGCTCCTGGCGCCACCCTGATCGATGTGACGCACGAGACCGCTCCTGGAGACATTCGATCTGCCGCCTACGTTCTGGGGCGTACCTGGCACCGCTTTCCCAGGGGGACAATCCATCTCGTCGTGGTAGATCCCGGCGTTGGCAGCTCGCGCGCCGCGCTGGCCCTCAGTGTACATGGACACCGGTTCGTGGGCCCCGACAACGGGGTGTTCACCCCGGTGCTGCACGACGCCGAGGTCGAGGCGGTCGAACTCGAGGTCCCGGCAAGAGTGTCGAGGACCTTTCATGGCCGGGACCTATTCGCTCCCGCCGCGGCCGCGCTGGCGACGGGCGCCGCCCTGACCACGCTGGGGCACAGGTTCGCCGGCATTCCTCGGCGGCTGGCCTACACTCCGCCGCATCGGGAGAAGGGAGCGGTGGTAGGAGAGGTGGTATACGTCGACCGCTTCGGCAGTCTGATCACCAACCTCACCGCCGACCTGGTGCCGTCGCACGCGAAAGTCGAGATAGACGAGCTGGAGATCGGCCCCCTCAAGCAAACCTACAACGACGTGGCGACCGGAAGCCTCTTGGCCTACGTCGGATCGGGAGGGGTGATCGAGATCGCCGTACGTGATGGCTCGGCGGCGCGGCGACTTGGGGTCGGAATGGGAGGGAGGGTTCGGGCCAGACTCGACTGAGGCGCTACGTGGGGCTCCCGGGCGGACCGGCCGGTCTCGTCTTCCATGCCCGTACCCTGTCGCGCAGCACCCGCACGTAGCCAACCAGCTTCCAGATCAACAGCACCGAAAGAATCACCAGCACAACCACGATCGCTGCCGTCAGAATCGGGTGCTCACGCGGCCATCCAGGCCAGGAAGACGGCCAGGCCATCCTCCAGAGCGCTGAGGGTCCAGTTACTGATCGGTTCCGGGCTGGTATTAGCCGCGGCGCGAGTGGTGGCCTTGGCACCGTGAGAGGTCAGCGCCACTCCGCCGGCCAGCAGCGCCGCCGTGATTTTCCATTCCTCGGGCACGGGGCCAAAGGCGCTATAGGAGATGAGGGCCGCCGCCGGGGGACGAATGAAGGTGTGCACGGCGTCCCACGCGCTGTCGAAGTACGGGATCTTGTCGGCGATGAACTCGATGACGAACAGCACGATCGCGATTCCCAGGACGACGGGACTCGCGAGTACGTGAAGGCTATCGGGGAGCTGAATGATTCCGAATCGCTGGAATAATCCCGCGGCTGCTACCGTGGCGTAAAGGTTCAGCCCCGAAGCGAAGGAGGTGCCGAGCGCAAAGCCGAGGGTTTCCAGCGGCGACATGCACGCAATCTAGTCCACCCACTCCACATTCACCCCACCCATTGCCGTGGTGAGATCCAGATCGAGGTGCCGCGTGCTGCTCTGGTAGTTGGACGATTGGAAGGCGTTCCCCCGCCGGGTCAACCCGGCGGCCTCGAAGCTGGAGAGGAACTTGTCCATGGTGATCTGAAGCCCGATGCGCCTGGGGAGTCGCAAGGTGAGCTCTCCCATGGCCATCTTGACCTCGACCCGGGAGCTCGCGGTCCATTGGCCGGCGAAATCGAGCAGGACGCGTCCCATGCCGCCTTCGAACTCCACTTCATCGCATCGGCTGTTGCCCAGTCCCAAAAGGGACACCTCGGCTGCACCAGCACTGATCGCCGCCAGCTCGCAACGCACCGCGTTGGGCTGGGAAAAACGAAGTATGGTCCTACTGGCGCCGGTTTTCAGATGAAGATTGTTGATCCGGAGACCTCCGAGCTCCACATCGGCGTTCACCGCTCCCAAGGTCAGGTCGAGGCTCAGGTCGACGGCGGGCGAGAGCGCCACGGTGGCTTGCTGGCTCAGCTGACTGCGGGAGACCACCCGCACACCTCCCTGACCTGCCGGTTTGAGGCCCAGCAACACGGCCCCGGTCTGGTTGTTGAAGTCACTGACCGGAACGTAGCGGTCCTCATCGTAGGACAGCTCCATTCGATAGAGCTCGTCCGCCTGGCCCGGCACCAGTCGCAGGCTTCCCGCAGCGTACTCCACCCGCGCGCCCAGCCGGGTCTCGCCGTGATTCTGCCGGAAGGTTTCGAAAGGGCGCATGGTCTGAGCCTGGGCCAGGCCGGCCCAGAGCATCATGCCTAAGACCGCTGTGCTCCGCCCCATCTCAAAGCCCGCGCGAAGGCGTTCGGGTTCCCGGCTTACGGCCCGCGGGCACCCCGAACTGCGGCGTAGCCCACAGGTATTCGTCGGTAAGCGCTTCTGGTGGCAGCAGTCGTCCGGCGAAATTCTCCTTGATGCCGGCCCGGCTGAGCAGTGCCGCCCCGAATCCAGCGGTACCCAGGAGCCAGCTGGCGAAGAACGCGGCACCCCACACGATTGCTTCCCGCAACGGGCACCCAGCCGAAATAGGGCCCAGGCCACCCACAGACTGCTCAAAGCGATCAGTCCAACCAGCAGATATCGGTAGCTGTTGGGAGACCCGACCAAGGTACCCAAGGCCATCCGCCGCCGGGTGTAGGTCTCCCCCATGGCGTGCGCCACCGCCAGGTACCCGCCGACAACTCCAATCACCACCAGCAGGGCGAAAACGGCGACCGCGAAGGGGAGCAGAAGAATGCCGGCCACGCTGAGAATCAATCCCACTACGAGCATGCCGAAGGTAGGGAGCAGCAGGATCTGGCCCAGAAGGCCGGTAACAAAGGCGCGACCGAAGGAATGCGAGACCGTGTCCGATACGATCTCCAGATTCTGTCGCCCGAACATGACCAGACCAAACCCCAGCAGCGTCAGCGCCAGAAAGACGCCCAGCACGCCGGCGGTTCGGCGCAGAACACTCTGCCAGGCGCTCAGCGGCGCCGGCTCAGGCCGAGCGGCCGGGGAGAGAAGGGTAGTGGACCGGAGGGTCCGGACCTCACCGCCGATCTCGCCGCCCTCGTCTCGAACTCGTCCTCCCAGCGTCAGCACATCACCACCGACCACCCCGCCGGGGTGAACCACTACATCTCCTCTGACCGTCACCAGATTCCCGTTCAGATGACCGTAGATATCGGCGGTTCCATCCAGCACGAGAAGATGCCCGCTTCGAGTTTCGGAGGAGCCCAGGCTGAAGTCCCCCCGACGGGCCCCGCCGCTCGGAATAGTGATCCTGAGCGCACCGCTGGACTGGTTCAGCGCGGAACCGAGTCGATCCTCGATCAGAGTTGGCTGAGTGAGATTGCTGAGATCCACCGTAGTTCCACCGGTGGCGATCTCCTGAGGGTGAACGCGCGACTGAGCCTGGTGCCGTCGTTCGGGCCTGGTAAAACCGGTGATCAGCCCTCGCATGTGATCTACCAGGTCGGCCGCGCGACTGGTGATCCCATCCACCGGGATTTCAGCACGGAGCGGGTGACCCTTGGCGACGCTGAGAAGCGCGAGGATTCCGAGGAGGCGCTTACAGGCCGACATGGGCCACCTGCTGGGTCGGGGCAGCCAGGAGGCGACGCAACGCGATCAACCCGCTCAGATACGCGAACGATCCCAGGGCGGAGAACAGAGCCAACCGTCCCGGATTGTCCGCCAGCGATTTGAGTCCACCGTACCAGGGTTGCTCCAGCAGATTGGACGCCAGCCCCTGGACCCCGAGCCATACCGCTTGTCCCCCCTGGGCAAACAGCCACGAGCCCAGCGCGGCGAGCGTCTCCTGATGGCCCAGCGACCAGACCACGCTCCCGACCATGGAGCCCAGGAGCGACCAGCGCGAACCCGGCGGCAGCGGCAAAGGATTTTGGAGTGGAAAAGAGGCGGCGGCGAGTGGCTTGGAGAGAGCGGATAGCGAAAGGATCGGGTACGATCACCCGGGCCATGACCCGGTCGGCAAAGCCTGCAGCCGGACTGATCAGCGGCAGGGCCGCCACCTGCTCGGCGATCTCCCGATCGATCTTGAGCTGTTCGAAGCACTGGGAGCACTGATCCAGGTGCCGCTGGATTTCGGGAGTCGGGCACTCCGATCAGGCAGGCGTCGACCTCGTCGGCGGAGAGATGCGATCCGGGAGAGCGGGTCATAAGTGGACCCTCCTACGTTGAGGGGGAATTGAAGGTTTCATTCTTTGAGATGTGCGAGCGAGAGCCGCAGCTCGTTGCGAGCCCGGTGGATGTACGTCTTGACGGTGCCGAGCGGCAGGTTCAGGATCTCGGCGATCTCCTCGTAAGGCCGCCCCTCGACGTGGCGCAGCAGAATACAGGAGCGGTACTCGGGCCGGAGTGATCCGATGGCCGCCTCGATGGCCGTCCCCAGCTCTTTGGCTTCTACCGTGTCGAGCGGAGTCTCCTGCCGGGCCCCGATCTGCAAGCGCGGTAGCCTGCATGGCCTCTGGGGTCTCGGCGTGAGGCGAACCATCCAGCGAGAGCGTATCCAACTCACGCCGGCGGAGGTGATCGATTGCCGCGTTATTGGCGATCTTGAAGATCCAGGAAGAAAACTTGAATTCGGGCCGGTAGGAGTCGATGGCGTTGAGCGCCTTGACGAAGGTCTCCTGCGACAGGTCCTCCGCCAGCTCCCGGTCCCGGACCATCCGGAACAAGAGGGCAAAGATGGGGCGCTCGTAGCGGCGGATCAGCTCGCGGTACGCCGCCTCCTGGCCCGAGCGAGCCCGGAGCACCACCTCCTGGTCGGTGAGGCCGGCCCCACTCAGTTCGAGGACCGGCCACTCGTGCATTCCGCTTGCGAAGGGGCTTGCCCGAAGACTACATTCAGCGCCTATGTTAGCCTCGGATCGTCAGTTACCCGTTTCAGGCGGTCCGGAAAAGCGGGCGTATGTCCGCACGATGTTCACCGCCATCGCTCCCACCTACGATCGGCTCAACCGGATCATCAGCTTTCATTTCGATCAGGGCTGGCGCCGCCGTGCAATAAAGCGGTTGGGATGGAAGCGGGCTCCGGAAGGAATCTATCTCGACCTCTGCGCCGGCACGCTGGACTTTGGCGCCACCCTGGCCCGCGCGCCCGGATTCCGGGGCAGCATTGTCGGCGCTGATTTCGTAGCGCAAATGCTCCGGCTGGGCCGAAAGAAGGCGCCCCGGCTGGTACCCGTCACCACCGACGCTCTCGACCTCCCCTTTCCCGACGACACCTTCGATGGTGCCATGGTCGGCTGGGGGCTCCGCAACTTGGTGGATATCGAGAGCGGACTGGCCGAAGCAGCGCGCGTACTCAAACCCGGGGCCCGGCTGGTTGTGCTGGAAATGGCGACGCCGACTCAGCCGCTGTTCCGGCCGGTCTTTGAATTCTACTTTCGCCGGGTCTTGCCCCTGATTGGTCGGGTGATTTCAAAACATACGACCGCCTATAGCTGGCTTCCAGAGTCGACCCGGGTCTTTCCGCCTCCGGCCGAGCTTGCCCGCCGGATGAAAATCCAGGGGTTCATGGAGGTCGACTACGAGCTGCTGATGGGTGGGGTATGCGCCTTGTACGTTGCCACTAAAAGCGTAAACGGTAAAAAGTGAACGCTGAACGGGTGCCGCACAGTCAGGGGATTCGGCCCGGTCTCGGCACGCCTAGTTTACGGTTTACCGTTAACCGTTCACGCCTTTGCACTATGGCATTAGACAACCTCCGGGAGTTCATCAAGGCCATCGCCGGCATCGGTGAGCTGGCCCGGATCACCCATCCGGTGCGGGCCCGCCTGGAGATCGCCGAGATTGCCGACCGGGTGATGAAGAGCCCGGGTGGAGGCCCCGCTCTGCTCTTCGAGCATGTGCTGCTCGACGACGGTCAGCGCAGCGCACAGCCGGTCGCGATCAACCTCTTCGGGTCGGTCCGCCGGATGAACCTGGCACTCGGGGTCACTGATCTCAACGAGATCGGGGAGCGGATCTCGGAGATGTTGAACCTGAAGGTGCCCGAGGGGCTATTCGGCAAGCTGGCGATGCTGCCGAAATTGGCCGAGATCGGCAAGTTCCCGCCTCGGCAAAAAGGTGGGCGAGCGCCGTGTCAGGAGGTGGTGCAGCGGGATCAGGAGGTCGATCTGAGCAGCATTCCGTTTCTCACCACCTGGCCCGGGGACGGCGGACGATACATCACCCTTCCTATGGTGATCACCACCGATCCCGCCCGCGGCATTCGCAACGTCGGCATGTACCGGGTTCAGGTCCTGGGACGGAACACGCTCGCCATGCACTGGCAACGTCACAAGGTGGGCGCCGGCCACTGGCGAGAGATGGCGGCGCGGGGAGAGCGGATGCCCGTGGTGATTGCCCTCGGCGGCGACCCGGCCAGCATCTACTCCGGCTCCGCGCCGCTGCCGCCCACTATCGACGAATTTCTCTTTGCCGGCTTCATCCGCCGCCAGCCGGTCGAGCTGGCGCGGGCGCTGACGTCGGATCTGGCCGTGCCGGCCGAAGCGGAGCTGGTGCTCGAAGGGTACATCGATCCGGCCGAGCCGCTGGTGCTCGAGGGCCCCTTTGGCGACCACACCGGGTTTTACTCCCTCGCCGACTATTACCCGCAGGTGCACGTCACGGCGGTCACCTCGCGGCGAGATCCCGATCTACCCGGCAACCCTGGTGGGTCGTCCTCCGATGGAGGATTACTACCTGGGTCACGCCACCGAGCGAATCTTCCTGCCCCTGCTCAAGCTCACGATCCCGGAGATCGTGGACTACCACATGCCTGCTGCCGGAATTTTTCACAACCTGGTGTTCGTCTCGATCGACAAGCAATATCCCGGTCAGGCCTACAAGGTGATGAACGCCTTGTGGGGCCAGGGGCTGATGTCGCTGGCCAAGGTCCTGGTGGTCGTGGACAAGGAGGTGAACGTCCAGAACCCCGACGAGGCCTGGTGGATCGCGCTCAACAACATCGATCCGGAACGGGATGTCCGGTTCACCATGGGACCCATCGACGTGCTCGACCACTCCAGCCGAGCCTTCACCTACGGCAGCAAGATGGGGATCGATGCCACGAGAAAGTGGAAGGAAGAGGGATTCGAGCGCGAGTGGCCTGAGCTGATCACGATGGACCCTGAAACCAAACGGCGGGTGGACGAGATGTGGGAGAAGCTGGGAATAGATCTGGCGGAACGGTGGTCGGAACGGTCAGACGGCGAGACGGTGACGGTCACCCGGATCACCGAGTGAGTCTCGACCGCCGACCGCCTGACCGCCTGTCCGCCCGCCCGCGAAGGCCAAACCTTCCGCGGCGAATCGCTGCTCACCCGGTATGTCAACTTCGTCAAGCTCCCACACACGGTCTTCGCGCTTCCGTTTGCGCTGCTGGGCGTGCTCGCGGCGTCCCGGGTAGCGCCGGTCACCGGGCGGACCGTTGTCCTGGTTGTGCTGGCCTTCTCCGCGGCCCGCTGGGCGGCGATGGGCTTCAACCGCATCGCTGACCGCGGGTTCGATGCGCGGAATCCAAGGACGGCCAACCGGGAGCTGCCCCGGGGAGCTCTCTCGCTGGGACAGGCCTGGGGCTCGGTGATTGCGGCGTCGCTGCTCTTTTTCCTCGCCGCCGCCCTGCTCAATCGGCTCTGTCTGCTGCTGAGTCCCCTGGCTCTCGCCTGGATTCTGCTCTACAGCCTGTCCAAACGATTCACCTGGTGGCCTCACCTCTGGCTCGGAGTCAGCCTGGCGATTGCGCCGGTGGGCGGATACCTCGCGGTGACCGGGCAGTGGAGCCATCCGATCTGGCTCCTGCTGGCCATTACCCTGGCCGTGGCCACGTGGGTGGCCGGGTTCGACATGTTCTACGCGCTGCCGGACGCGGGGTTCGATGCCGCGGAGGGGCTCAGAAGCGCGGTGGTGCGCCTGGGCGAGTCGCGGGCAATTCTGCTGGCAAAACTGCTCCACGGCATCACTATCCCGGCCCTGGCGCTGTTCGGCTACGGAGCTGGGTTTGGCGCCGTGGTACTTCGCCGGCGTGATCGTGGCTACGGGGATCCTGGCGTACGAGCATCACCTGGTGCGGCCGGGCGACCTGTCCCGCCTGGATGCGGCATTCTTCTCGATGAATGGTGTGATGTCGCTGGTGGTGTTTGGGTTTGCTCTCATCGACCGGATCACGTGACTACTCCGCTGCCCCTGGTGCTGGCACTGACCGGAGCCTCCGGCGCTCCGTATGGGGTGCGCCTGCTGGAGATCCTGGCTCGCAACCGGATTCCCGTCTGGCTGATCACGTCGGAGCATGGGATGAGGCTGTTGCAGGAGGAATGTGCGATCGGGTCACTGGATGCCTTGCGTCAGGCGACGGGAGGCGACTGGTCCTCCGTGGTCAGCTATCCTGACGGTGATCGCGGAGCGCTCCCGGCCTCCGGCTCGAGGCGCACCGCCGGCATGGTCATCTGCCCCTGTTCCATGGGCACGCTAGCCGCCGTAGCCGCCGGGACCAGCCGCTCTCTGGTCGAGCGGGCCGCGGACGTGACTCTCAAGGAGCGGCGCAAACTGGTTCTGGTCACCCGGGAGGCGCCGCTCTCGGTGGTACATCTGCGGAACATGCTGATGGTCGCCG
This sequence comes from uncultured Gemmatimonadales bacterium, assembly GCA_963842945.1. Classification (GTDB taxonomy): domain Bacteria; phylum Gemmatimonadota; class Gemmatimonadetes; order Gemmatimonadales; family GWC2-71-9; genus CAVVWJ01. Next base: position 251,388 of record CAWJIM010000021.1, on the reverse strand, counting down.
AGGCGGGGCCGTGGTCCTGCCGGCTTCCCCCGGTTTCTATCATCGGCCCACCGAGGTCAGCCAGCTGGTAGATTTCGTGGTGCAGCGCATTATCGATCAGGTTGGGCTCGATCTGGAGATCGCGCCACGATGGGGAGGTACAGCAAGGTGAAGAGGAACCCGGACAACTCCCGGCGCCTGCTCTCAGGCGCCGTTCTCATTTTGACGTCGTGGATGGCCGCCTGTGGCGGCTCCGATCGAGGACAACTCCGGCCCACCCCACCTCCACCGGGACCCCGGTCGACAGGGCATCGCGCCGTGGCCGGATGCACCGACGGCGTCGCTAGCGCACGGCGGCCTGTACCGGATCTGTTTTCCGCACGAGTGGAACGGCGACCTGGTGCTGTTCGCCCACGGCTACGTCGCGCCCCAGAACGACCTCGCGATGCCGGAGGAGTCGGTAGGAGGCCAGCCGCTCCGTCGCTGGTGACTGGGCTGGGTTATGCCTACGCCACCACCAGCTACCGAGCCAACGGCCTGATCGCGCCCGACGCGCGTGGACGATTTGCTGGAGCTGGTTGACACGATGGATGCACGCTATCGGCCCGATCCCATCGAGGCGGTGGTGGTGGGATTCTCCGAAGGCGGGCTGGTCGCTACCCTGAGCTGTGGAACGTCATCCCGACCGGTTTGACGGCGCGCTGGCGGGGTGCGGTCCTATCGGCGACTTCCTGGCGCAGCTGGACTACATCGCCGATTTCCGGGTCGTGTTCGACTACTTCTTCCCCGGTCTTCTTCCGGGCGATGCGCTGAACATTCCCGACACGCTGCGCGACGGCTGGGAACAGCTTCTATATGCCGGCAATCGTTGTGGCCCTGGCGGCCAGGCCCGATGCAACCCGGCAGCTCCTCAACGTCAGCCAGGCCCCAGTCGCCGGGATCGATATTCGCTCCACTGCCGAAACGGTGGTGGGGCTTCTCTGGTACAACGTGTTCGGCACCGCCGATGCCCAGCAGCGGCTTGGGGGTCAACCCTACGACAACACGCGCGGGTGTATGCCGGTTCTTCGGACGACGCATCGCCTTGAATGCGGGGTTGAGCGATATCAGGCCGACCCCTCCGCCCATCCGGTCTCGCCCGCTTTGCCACCACGGGGTCGCTGACCGTCCCGCTGGTGAACCTGCATACCTCCGGCGACCCCATTGTGCCCTTCCGCCAGTCGGCACTCTACGGGCAAAAGGTGGGTCTCGCCGGCGCGACACGAAGTTCACTCAGATCGATGTCGATCGCTTCGGCCACTGTACCTTCGAGGCGCAGGAGCTTCTGGGCGCATTCTCCCGGTTGTGGGAGAGCATTGGCCCGCGCCCCGTGGCGCTGCGCACGCTCGCTCGCTGATGCGGCTGGGCGTGATCGCAGATACCCATGGCCTGCTCCGGCCCCAGGTCTTCGATGCCTTTGCCGAGGTGGATCACATCCTTCATGCGGGAGATCTGGGATCCCTCGATCTCCTCACTGAGCTTCAGACCCTGGGACCGGTCACCGCCGTGTTCGGGAATACCGATGGATTCGACGTCCGCAGTTGCCTGCCCGAGGTCGCCACGATAGAGCTGGACGGATTCGACATCGTGGTTACTCATGGTGATCAGCTGGGATCGCCCACACCGGAAAAACTCAACGCCGCCTTTCCTGATGCGCAGATCATCGTCTATGGCCATACCCATCGTCCGCTGCTCACCGTGGTCGACGTGGTCGTCACGGTGATGAACCCTGGAAGCGCCGGACCCAGGAGGTTCAAGCTGGCACCCTCGGTCGGCATTCTGGAATTGGAACCGGGAATTCCGCCCCGGGGCCGGATTGTACCGCTGACCGACTCAGCCGAATAACCAGTCAAGTTCAGCGGCTGACCGCCGCCGTGATCACATCCACTGCTCGTACGGACTCGTACGCCGGAGCGCGTCCGGGTGAGCCCGGAACCACGCCATCATCAGCAGCACCTCATCCACCGCATCCAGCGGCAGCGGACCGGATGCGCGGTCCGGCTGTCGCGCTTCTTCCGCTACTACGGCGCGGAAGGCTTCATGCTCGATTGGCGTCGTGGGATAGGGGAAGGAGGCCCGCACCACTCCGCGTCGCAGGACATAGACCCGGTCGTCCCCGAAATCGCCGGGGTCCCGGTAAACGAAGGTGAGCAGATCGATGGCGCTTCGGGCGCGGCTCGTCGCCGCCAGCAGCCACTCCAGCTGCTCGAACTTTTCCCGCCACCGAACCGCAATTTCGAACTGGGCGTTCTCCGATGCCTGTTGCATGGCCGAGATCACCCGATCGATCGGCTGGATGGTCCGACCCTCCAGGAATGCCACCGCGGTATCCACCCGCCGCTGGTATTCTCGTTCCTCGACCAGACCGGCACAGGGACCGGTGCAGAAGCCCAGCTCGTGCCGCATGCATGCCGCCTGACGCGGCTGCTCGAAGAGGTCGCCCTGGCCGGCAAAGAACACCGGCGTCGAGCTGGAGCAATCGCGGAGTCCCAGGAGATCGTTGAGGGTCCTCACCGCTTCGGCCATCCTCGCCATGGATTGAAATGGTCCATAGCAGCGGACGTCCTCGCGGGCTATGCTGCCACCGCCGTAGATCCGCGGCGCCGGGCCGCCCGCGATCTTGATCAAGACCGAGCGGCGGGTCCGGTTTCCCTTGTGATTGAAATAGGGACGCATCTTCCGGATCTGTCGCAGCTCGCCCAGAAAAGCGGCAAACTCGCTGGGCACATAGTCCCAGCGAATCTCATGTGCGGCGTAGAGAATCCGGGCCGCCTTGTCGTCGGGGTAACAGGCCCGGAAATAGGTGAGCAACCGGGTGCGCAGCCGCTTGGCTTTGCCCACGTAGAGCACCCGGCCGGTGGCGTCCACCATCTGGTAGACGGCGGGCCGGTTTTCCGCGAGCGAGCGCACCCGCGAGAGCAACTGTCCGAGATCGGTCGAGGGGAGGGGAACCAGCCGCTGATGTTTCGAGCGACTCACGATTGGCAGTGGTGGCAGAACACCGAAATTCGGGCGTCGATGGCATGAGTTCCGGTCAGCCGGGTGCCGCAGCGGCGGCAGGGCTCGCCCTCCCGGCCGTACACCAGAAGCTCGAGCTGAAAGTTGCCCGGCTCACCCGTGCCCGTGCGGTAGTCTCGAAAGGTGGTGCCGTTGGAGCGAATGGCCGCGCTCAGGATCCGGCGAAGCTCGGCGTGCAGTCGCCGGTGGTCCGTGGTGTCGAGCCGGTTCGCCGGCTTGGAAGGATCGATTCCTGCCGCGAACAGCGCTTCGTTGGCGTAGATGTTTCCCACGCCCGCAAGATGGCGCTGGTCCATCAGGACTTTCTTTATGGCCTGGCGGCTCCGGCCAAGTGCGCTCCCCAGCTGCTCGACCGAGAAGGTTGGATCCAGCGGCTCCGGGCCGAGCGCCCGATCGTAGAGCTCCCACTGCTTTTCATTCAGCAGGAGAATGGTGCCCAGTCGGCGGACGTCGGTGTAGACCAGCTCGCCGCCCCGGTTGAGCTCGGCCCGCAGCACGGCATAGCGGCTCTCGGCCGAAGTCAGGCGTCTCCGGTGCACCGTCAATGAGCCGGTCATGCCGGGCTGAATAACCAGCCGTTCCGAGCCCAGGTCGAACACTGCGTGTTTTGCGCGGCGGGAAACATCGCGAATGGTCTTGCCGGCCAGGCGCCGGGTCAGCTGTCTGCGGGTAACGCCCCGGAGCACATCATCGTGACTCAGGCTGGCGCGCACGATACGGCGCCCAACCACGAGTGGTTGAAGATCTCGAACGATGGTTTCGACTTCGGGAAGCTCGGGCATTCCGATTTGGGCGGCGCTACGAGGATGAGCCTCGGGCCGAATGCGCCAGCTGCCGGGATGCTTCCCGCCAGCCTATGTCCCGGCGGAAGGTCTTTCCCTCGAACTGGACGGCCTCCGCGGTGCGGCAGCTCAGCTGTTGCGCTTGGGGGAAGCTGCCTGCCACGCCGGTGACGGTGAGAACCCGCCCTCCATTGACCCGGAGGACCCCGTCGGAGCCCCGGCTGGTACCAGCCTGGAAGATTGTCACCCCTTGGGGGAGCTCATCGGGCAGTTGGATCGGCGCGCCCTTTTCCGTGGTGTCCGGGTAGCCTCTCGATGCCAGAACCGTGGTCACGGCGGCGCCGCGGCTGGGAGTGATCCGCGTGGGTGCCTCGCCCCGTGCCACCCGAGAGAGGCAATCGATCAGCCCCTGAGATACCAGGGGCAGCACCACCTGGGCCTCCGGATCGCCCAGGCGGCAGTTGAACTCCACCACCCAGGGGATGCCGGCTCCATCGATCATCAGTCCTGCGTAGAGCACGCCGGCAAAGGGAGTCCGCATCCGCTGGAGTTGTTCCAACGTCGGCAACAGAACATCGCGTTTCACCCGCTCCAACAGCGCCGGCCCGGCCATGGCCACCGGACTGTAGGCGCCCATCCCACCGGTGTTCGGGCCGCGATCTCCTTCCAGCAGACGCTTGTGATCCTGAGCGACCGGCAACAGCTCGAGCTCTCGGCCATTGGTGATGGCCATGACCGAGATCTCTTCGCCTTCCAGGTAGGCTTCGACCACCACGGTGTTGCCGGCAGCACCAAAGTCGCCCTGCTCCAGCATCGCACGGACAGCCTGGGCAGCCTCCGTCCGGGTGGTGCAAACAATTGCACCTTTTCCCGCCGCCAGGCCCGAGGCTTTTACCACCAAAGGCTCCTGATGGGCATCTACGAACGCCAGGGCGGCCTTCAGATCGGTGAACGACCGGCTGGCCGCCGTCCGGACCCCCGCCGACGCCATGACATCCTTGGCGAAGGCTTTGGAGGCTTCTATCTGGGCCGCCGCGGCGTTGGGGCCGAACACCGCGCGGCCCTCGGCTCGGAGCCGGTCGGCCAGGCCCCCGGCCAGAGGGATCTCGGGCCCGACCACGGTAAGGTCGATCCCGTACATATCCGCTGCGTCGGCCAGTCGGTCGAGATCGTCGGCCGCAATGTCGAGATTGTGGGCCAGCTCCGCGGTTCCAGGGTTTCCCGGCGCGCAGTACAGCTCGGCCCGGGGCTCTTCCCGGCGAAGCGCCCAGCACAGGGCGTGCTCCCGGCCTCCCCCACCGACAACCAGCAGTCTCACGGCTTCTGCGCGTTCCGGAACGCCTCGCGCGCGCGATCCGCGGCGCGTTTGGCGACATCGGCCAGCTGTCCAGCCAGCTCACGGGCCTCTGCCGCGTAGTAGCTGCCGGCCGCTGACACGTCATCCCGGAGCGGGCGCTCACTCGATTCGGTCCCGCGCCGCACGTACTCTCCCCGGAGAATTCGGTCGTACTCGCCGGTGCCGACCCAGCGCTGCAGCTCGGCCGCGCGGACCGTATGCATCGGGTGAGTGAGCGCGAGAGTACTGAGGAGCTTGTATACCACGTCGAGCCCCTCGCCTGCCGCGGCATATTCGTGGGCCTGCTGCATGAAGGCATCCACGTTGAGCTGTCCCGCAAAGGCATCGCCCCGGCCGCCGCCGGCCATCTTCATGTCCAGTCGCTGCGCCGCCACAATATCCTGAGCGCCGAGCAGCCCGGCGCGATCGGAGGAGAGCTCGGACTTCCTCGACCACTCCAGAAAGGCCAGCCGGACCGGCAGCACCACGAGCTCGGCCAACACCGGCAGGACCCCAAGACTCACCAGCGCAAGAATGGCCGCGATGGTGCGATAGAGGGCATGTCCGCTCATCACGTGGCCGAGCTCGTGCGACAGGAGAACGCGAAGCTCGTCATCATCCAGCAGCTCCACCGCCGCCGAGTGCACCACGATGAAGGGCGCATCGATACCGTAGGCCCCAGCATTGAAGAATGGAGTTTGGGTGAGGTAGAGCTCCGGGACGGTGTTCCAGTCGAAGGTCGTGGTGACTTCCGTATGCAGGTGCCAGAGCTTGGGAAACTGGTTGGGTCCGACCCGCACTGCATTGCCCTGAAACAGCAGGCGAATTCCGCGTTCACCGCCGAGCAGGGCGATCACCTTGCGAATGATTTCGTCCACTCCCGGTATGGTGCGGAGGGTCTGCAGTGCTGCCCGGTCGGCCGGGTGCTCCCAGGTGATTGCCGCGATTTCGGGGAAACGCTGCCGAGGCCGAGGGGCGGGAAGGCTGGAGCTCATCTCAGGCGCATTTCCTCAGGGCCTGGTCCAAATCTGCCAGAAGATCGTCTACGTCTTCAATGCCGCAGCTCAACCGGATCAGGCTGTCGGTCAGACCCATGGACTGTCGCATGGCCGGTGGTACCGACGCGTGCGTCATCGAAGCGGGATGGCCCACCAGGCTCTCGACCCCTCCCAGCGACTCGGCCAGCACAAAGATCCGGGTGCTTTCCACGAAACGTCGCGCCCGGGCCGGATCACCGAGATCCAGCGACACCATTCCGCCGAAGCCGCTCATTTGCCGGCAGGCGATCTCGTGTTGCGGATGCGATGGCAGGCCCGGGTAGTAGACCTTGCTGATCATCGATTGACGGGTAAGCCACTCGGCGACGCGGCGGCCGTTGGCATCGTGCTGACGCATTCTGAGCGGCAGGGTCTTGATGCCTCGAAGCGCCAGCCAGCAGTCCATGGGGCCCGGCACGGCGCCGGCCGCATTCTGGATAAACGCCAGCCGCTCGGCCACGTCGTCCCTGGAGGTGAGCAGCAGGCCGCCCACCATGTCGCTATGGCCGTTCAGGTATTTCGTAGTCGAGTGGAGTACGACATCGGCCCCGTACTGCAGGGGCCGCTGGAAGTACGGGGTGGCGAAGGTGTTGTCCACGACGTAGAGGTAGCCATGGGCCTGGGTCAGGTCTCCCACCGCGGCGAGATCGGTGAGGTTCATCATCGGATTGGTTGGCGTCTCGCAGTAAATCATCCGGGTGGTCGGGGTGAGGGCCCGCTCGATATTGCCGACATCTCGCATGTCCACGAAGCTCACCCGCAACCCCAGGTTGCCGTAGATCCGCTCCATCAGGCGATGGCTCCCGCCGTACACGTTCTCGCCGCAGACGATATGATCGCCGGTCTTGAAAAGCTTGAGCACGGCATCGAGGGCGGCCAATCCCGAGCCGAAGGCGAAGCCGTAGGTGGCCCCTTCGAGACTGGCCACGTTGCGCTCCAGCGCCTCACGGGTCGGGTTCTGGGTGCGGGCGTACTCGTATCCCCGGTTCTTGCCCAGGCCTTCCTGCACGTAGGTCGAGGTCTGGTAGATCGGGGTCATGACCGCACCGGCCAGTGGCTCGATGATCTGTCCGGCATGGACGGACCGGGTGGCAAAGCCGTGCTCGTGGTCGTGCTCGAGGATGCGGGTCATGGGCTCCTGCGAGGGAGGGGTCATGTGAAGCGTAATAGCAGGCAAGACTATTGGCTATTAGCTGTTGGCCCCGTTTACTTTCGCTGCGTGACTGCCACGATCTCCGATGGCGCCAGTCCGCGCTGCCTCATTGTGGACGACGACGCGCAAGTGCGGCAGGTGCTGTCGCGTGTCATTGCGACGCAGGGGTTGTCCCCAGTTGAGGCCTCCTCCGGTGCCGACGCCCTGGCTGTGCTGAAGCGGGTGGGCGAGATCCCGATCTGCATCTCCGACATCTACATGCCGGAAATGGACGGCGTGACCTTCCTGCGCGAGGCGCTGCAGCGCTATCCCGACATGGCCGTGGTCATGCTGACCGGGATGGCCGAGGTCAATACCGCGGTCGAGTGTCTTAAGCTGGGTGCCCTGGACTACATCTCGAAGCCGGTGATCATCGAGGAGGTCCGGGCCCGGCTGCACAAGGCGCTGGAAAAGCGTCGGCTCGTACTGGAGAACCGCTACTACCAGCAGATGCTGGAGATGCGGGTGCAGGAGCTCGATCGGAAAAACCGCTCCTCACTGATAAACGGCGTGCAGACGCTGGTGCAGGCGCTCGAGGCCAAGGATGCCTACACCAGCGGGCATTCCAGCCGGGTGAGCCGCTATGCCACCCGGACTGCGGTTCAGCTCGGTGTTGGCGATGAGGTGGCGGAGCAAATCCGACTGGGGGGCGAGCTGCACGACATCGGGAAAATCGGTACCCGCGAATTCATCCTGAACAAGCCGGGACCGCTCACTCCGGAAGAGTTCCAGCACATCATGGAGCACTCGGCTCTGGGAGAGAAAATTCTGGCCCCCTTTCTGTCGCAGTCACCCAGTGTGCTTCGGATCGTTCGCTCTCACCACGAGCGGATCGACGGCAGTGGCTTTCCCGACGCGTTGCGGGGTGAGCAGATTCCGCTGGAAGCCAGGATCGTGGCGGTGGTGGATGCGTTCGATGCCATGACCACGAACCGGGCCTATCGCCCTCAGCTGCCTGTTTCCCGGGCCATCGACGAGCTTCGACGATGTGCCGGCCTCCACTTCGATGCCAGCGTTGTCGAGGCGTTTCTCAGCGCCTACGCTTACGGCTCGCAGCTCCCGATCACCTGAACCTCGCCCGCATGTCCGACACTCTGATGATCAGCGTCTCCGGCATTCGGGGACACGTGGGCACCGACCTGACCCCCGAGCTGGTCGCCCGCTACGCCGCCGCGCTGGGTTCCTGGGCCCGTTCACAAGCCAATGGCCATTCCGCCCGTCCATCGGGCCCACGCTCCGTCGTGTTGGGCCGGGATGCCCGCACCAGCGGAGCCATGTTTACTCGAGCTGCCGCAGCCGGGCTGATGTCGGTGGGGGTGGAGGTGATCGACCTGGGTATCGTGCCGACGCCAACCGTACAATTGGCCGTGGAGCATCACCACGCTGCGGCTGGATTGATCCTCACCGCCAGCCATAATCCAATCGAGTGGAATGCGTTGAAGTTTGTGGGCCCGGATGGGATCTTCCTGGATGCCCAGGCCGGCCACGCCGTGCGCGCGCTCGCCGAGCGGGGGCCGCCCCGAGCGGGCTGGGGTGATCTTGGCACCGCCCGGGAGGATACCGGAGCCATTGAACGGCACCTCGATGCAATCCTCGCGCTGCCAATGCTGGATGTGCCAGCCATCCAGGCGCGCCGTTTCGTGGTAGCGCTCGACTGCGTGCGCGGCGCCGGCGCGGCGGCAATTCTCCCGCTGCTCGAGCGGCTTTCCTGCCGGGTCCATGGGATTAACCTGGAGATGGACGGTCGGTTTCCCCGGGCGCCGGAGCCGATACCTGAAAACCTGGGCGAGCTCAGCGCGCTGGTCAAAACCACTCGGGCGCACGTTGGCCTGGCGGTGGATCCCGACGTGGACCGGCTTGCGCTGGTAGACGAGACCGGCACCCCGATCGGGGAGGACTATACGCTCGCCTTCGCGGTCAAAGCCGTGTTGGATCGACGCCGCACTGACGGTACGGTCCCCACGGTGGTGGTGAACCTCTCGACCAGTCTGGTGGTGGAGGACGCCGCCCGGGCTGGTGGCGCCCGCCTTGTCCGTGCGCCCGTAGGGGAAGCGAACGTGGCTCGTACCATACGAGATGAGGGTGCGCTCATCGGTGGCGAGGGCAATGGCGGCGTCATGTTGCCGCAGCTGCACATCGGCCGGGATGCGCCGCTAGGGGTGGCCTTGATCTTGCATCTTCTTGCCCAGACTGGGGTAACGCTGTCCCGACTCGTGGCCGAGTCTCCCCGGTACACCATCGTCAAGGCGAAGGCCCCTCGCGGCTCGGATCTGCCTCCTCTCTATCAGCGGCTCCGACAACGATTCTCCGATGCAGCCGCCGACGAGCGCGATGGGCTTCGGTTGGCCTGGTCCGACCGTTGGCTGCATGTTAGACCCTCGGGCACTGAGCCGATTGTGCGGCTGATCGCTGAAGCACCGAGTAAAGCCGAGGCCGAAGCCCTTGTGGCAGCGAGCCGAGAACTCCTGGACTGAGGTTCACGACCATGTGCGGTATTGTAGGCTACATCGGACCGCGTCAGGCAGCCGGGCTGCTGCTGGAAGGCTTGCGGCGCCTGGAATACCGCGGCTACGACTCCGCCGGGATCGCCGTGGTGAACGGTCGTGGGCTGAAGATCATGAAGGCCGCGGGAAAGCTCTCGGTGCTGGAAGGTGAGCTGAACCAGGACCTGCCTCAGGGGACTATTGGGATTGGACACACCCGCTGGGCCACCCACGGGGCTCCCACCACAACCAACGCTCATCCCCATACCGATCAGTCTGGCCGCATCGCGGTCATCCACAACGGGATCATCGAGAACTCAGGCGCCATCCGAAAAGCGCTGGAGCAGCGGGGACACACCTTCAAATCGGACACCGATACCGAGGTGCTGGCTCACCTGGTGGGCGAGTTCTATCAGGGAAATCTCGAAGATGCCGTGGCCACCGCGCTGCGCGATGTGGAGGGAGCGTATGGGCTGGCCTTCATCTCCTCGGACGAGCCCGGGGTCATTGTCGCGGCCCGGAACGGCTCTCCGCTGCTGGTCGGCGTCGGTGAAAACGAGTTCTTCGTCGCATCTGACGCGTCGCCCCTGCTGCAGCACACCCGCGCGGTGGTCTACCTGGACGACGGGGAAATGGTTGTGCTCACCCGCGACGGCTACCGGGTGCGCAATCTCGAGACGGCGCGAATCAGCAAGCCGGTGAACCAGATCGATTGGGACCTCGCCACGGTGGAGCGGGGTGGCTATCCCCACTTCATGCTGAAGGAGATCTGCGAGCAGCCGGAGAGCATCTGCAACACGCTTCGCGGTCACTTGTTGGAAGACGAGGGCACCGCGCGCGTCAGCGGCCTCAACCTGACGGACGACGAGCTCAAGCAGTTCGAGCGCGTCATCATCACGGCGTGTGGCACCTCCTGGCATTCCGGGATCATTGGCGAGTACATGCTGGAAGAGATGGCTCGCCTTCCGGTGGAAGTCGAATACGCCTCGGAATTCCGCTACCGGAATCCGGTGGTTGACCCGAAGACCCTGGTTATCGGGATTTCCCAGTCGGGCGAAACCGCCGATACGCTGGCCGCGATTCGGGAGGCCAAGCGGCGTGGCGGCCGTACGGTCGGTCTGGTCAACGTGGTGGGCTCGACCATAGCCCGAGAAGTGGATGGCGGCATTTACCTTCATGCCGGGCCCGAGATCGGTGTGGCCAGCACCAAGGCGTTCACCAGCCAGGTTGCCGCGCTGTCCCTGATCACGCTTCGCATCGCCCGGCTCAGGAACCTCAGTATTTTGCAGGGCCGTCAGTTCATTCATGCCCTGCAGCAGCTGCCGGAGCAGGTCTCCCAGATTCTGGAACGGACCAGCGAGATCGAGGCGCTGGCCGACCGCTTCCTCAAGACCACCAAGAACGCCCTCTACCTCGGCCGTGGGGTCAACTTCCCGGTTGCGCTGGAAGGTGCCTTGAAGCTGAAGGAGATTTCCTACATCCACGCCGAGGGGTATCCCGCGGCTGAGATGAAGCACGGACCCATTGCGCTCATCGACGAGAACATGCCGGTGGTGTTCATCGCTCCCCGGGACGCGGTGCACTCCAAGATCGTGTCCAACATCGAAGAGGTGAAGGCGCGGGGCGGCAAGGTGATCGCACTGATCAACGGAGGAGACACCGAGATCGAGCGGTTGGCCGATGCCACGTTCACCATTCCTGAAACCCTGGATTTGCTCACCCCCATTCTGACCAGCATCCCCCTCCAGCTGCTCTCCTATTACGTGGCGGTCAGCCGGGGCTGCAACGTGGATCAGCCCAGAAACCTCGCCAAGTCGGTAACTGTCGAGTAAACCGTGGTTCTCCAGTCCGCCGGGCCTACCCTACGTTTACCCTCTTGACAATAGTCCTCACAACAGATAATCTGAAGCCATGCCCAAGACGATCGACCAGGAGCTCAAGCAAACCAGGCCTATCGGGTCGCCCCACGAACAGGCGGTGCTCGGCCTGATGCGAACCAGCCGAGCCATCGAGGAAAGCTGGCAGACCTATCTCAAGCGGATGGAAGGCATCTCGATCAGCCAGTACAACATCCTCCGGATTCTGCGGGGAGCGCGCCCCAAGGCGATCAAGAGCAGCGATATCGCCGACCGGATGATCTACCGGGATCCGGACGTCACGCGCCTGGTAGACCGTTTGAGCAAACAGGGACTGGTAAGCCGGGAACAGGATCCGGAGGATCGCCGGGTCGTTCTGGTTCGGATCACGGATGCTGGGCTGGCCTTGCTAGCCCGGCTGGACGACCCAGCCGACCGCTACACCAAGTCCGTCATGGCCGGGTTGAGCCCCGATCGCTTGCGGCAGCTCAGCAGTCTGCTGGACGAGGTACGGGCGGGGATCAGGGCATTCCCCTGATTGTTTTGGCTCGATAGACGTTATAACGAATAACCTTTCAAGGAGGTATCATGCCGGTCCTGACGCCGAGCCGCCGAGCCCTGACTTCCCTGATTGTCGCAGCCGGCCTGGTTGGGCTGCTAGCATCGCGGGCTCCCGAGCACTCCCGGACCTACAGCGGCAGCGCAGCAGCCATCGGCAAAGGCCGGGTCGAGAGCTATGTCGTCCTGACCCCCGCCGGCGCTCCCGTGGCCGTCGGCGTTCATGCTCACCCGAGGAGCGCTGGAGCAGCTACCGATCCACAAGAACCACCGCAGCCGTTGCTTCGATCTGAATGGCGATGCCAGCATCGCCGCTTCCGAGTGCGTGGGCGATGAGGAACGAATCCTCCAGCTGCCAACCGAGATCGTCGCCCGGGCTCAACTTCCCTTCAAGTGGATCAGCGTCAACTGGAACGCCGAGGGACATCATCCCCCTCCCCCCAAGCCGGGAGAGGCGCCGGCTCCGCCGATTTATGCCCGGCCCCACTTCGATTTTCACTTCTTTGCCTGGGACCGGGACCGGATCGAAGCGATAGCTCCGGGACGCTGCGGGGAGTTCGTGGATTGTGGTGACTTCGAGCGCGGCAGGAAGCCGATTCCAGCCCGCTATGTGCCGGAGGGGCATGTCGACGTCGGAATCGTGGTGCCGAGGATGGGAAATCACCTGCTCGACTCGCGGTCGCCCGAGCTGATTGAGCCGTCCACCCCATTCACCCGGACGTTCATCTACGGGGCCTTCGATGGCGAGCTGATCTTCTGGGAGCCTATGATCACCTTCGACTTTCTTCGCCGCACCAGCGACGCCTGCTTCGAGATCCGGCAGCCCGCCGCCTATCGCAAGTCGGGATACTATCCCACCCAGTACTGCATCCGGACTCAGGCGGACTCAAACCAGCACACCGTCTCTCTGGAGCGCTTTGTCTACGCTGAAGCCAGCTGAGCCGAATGACCGAAGCCCCCGATTGTCGGGGGCTTCGGGTATCAATCAGGGCGTGGCGTTTCGCTCGATCACGAGATACGCCACATCGTCCTGGGCCACTGCGCGAAGCCAGCCGGTCAGGTCGGGAAGATCCCCTGGTGGGTAGATGCCTCGGGCGCCTTCGAGACTGCGGACAACGTGCAGCGTGGCGCCCTGCTGATCGTAGCGGGCTGTATACGTCCCCCATTTGCCTTTCGCCGCTACATCCCGGGGCAGCTCGGCTCGCCATCCCGGCGGCAGAGTAAGGGTGATATCAGTGAAGGTGGCCATCGGTCCAATAATCTTTGCCGCATCGATGGGGAATCGTCTCGGGCCCCTCGACTCGAGAGCGGCGGCAGCGTCGGCCATGCCGCGCATGCTGGTCAACGGGAGGCTCAGAATCAGGGTCTGGTTATTTCCGGTCGTCCGCGCGGCCAGGCCCCGGACGATACGGAGCGCTACCCGCGGATCCGCTGCCAGGTCTCGTCCCTCGAAGACCACCAGACTGTCAGCTTCAGCGCCGGGGTAGAGGTTGGTGGCAATAGCGCGGGCAAACTCGGCTCGATGACTCGAGTCCGCCGGGGCCAGGAACAAGCTCCTCAGGCTGTACTGGCGGCTGCCAAGGCCTCGCTCCTCGTACATTGCCGTGATGTATCCCTCGGCCGATAGCGAGCCCGCGATCCTGGTCTGGTTCAGGTTGGCGCTGGGTGCAGACTCCGGAAGCGTGACCTGCTCCGAGGTTCCATCCGGATAGACAATCAACCCGAATTGCCCCTGGTCGGACTCGGGGAGCTCGCCATAGGGCACCAGCTCGGCGGTGAGGTCGAGGTATACCCGCCCCTCAGATCGCTCGACCATGGCAATGGCATGATTGAACTGACTGAGCGATGGCAGTGCCCGATCAACCCAACCACCGCTGTTGAGGAGAACCGGGTACGCCCGAAAGCCGAGTGCCCGGGCTGCAGCGACGAACAGAGTTGTCTTGTCCTTGCAGTCCCCATAGCCGGTGGCCAGGACCTCGGCCGGCATCCGTGGCTGATAGCCGCCAAGACCCAGGGCAATGGAGACGTACCTGATATCCTGGGCCACCCAGCGTTGCAGTGCCCGCAGCGTATCGTCGGGGGTCGGGGCTTCTTTGAGCAGGCTGCGTAGCTTTTCCCGTAAGCTGTGGTTGACAGCATACCGGTCGCGGGACAGCCCGGAATACCAGCTGCCGATGGTCTCCCAGGTAATCGGGCCAGAGAGCCCGATCGTCATCAGTACGCCGTTCGAGTCGGCCATGAACTCTTCGGGCGAAACCGGTTGAACGTCGTGGGCGGTCCAGAGATACGAATGCCGGCCCCGGGCCGCGGTCTCACGGGGCCGGAACCGGATATTGCGCTCGACCAGGTGAGGCTGGACCGAAGCCGGGAGATCGACAATAAACCGCGAACGGCGGGTAAACGCATCGGTATGGATGCTCCAGGTTGCGAAGAAATCTCCCGGAAGGAATGGTTTGATCTCCTCGACCGTGTAGCTCCAGTCGACCAGGGTGCCGGGAGCCACTCCGCTCAGGGAGTACCGGCGAACCTTGGTGTCGGTGTACACCGGGTCGGTCAGGCTCGCCGGAATGTCGGCGTCCTGAGCCTGGCTGGGCGCTTCACTCAGCACCGTACCATCGGGACGGACCACTCGAATCCAGTTGACAGTGAGTCGCTGGTGCCCCGGTGCATACGAAAACTCGTGTTCGGCATACTCCTCGATCGCGTCGGGCGTGAGGATCTGGGTCACCTGCCGGTAGGTCTCGGTACCGGTACCGTCAGCCTCATACCGGATGACGCCGTCGTCCAGGAGGAGCACCGCGCTCTCGCCGGGATAATTCCGGGAATCGACCGCCAGCCTATAAAGGGTGTCGTTCCGGATCGAAGGGTCGCCCGAAGGCGTAATTATGGGGGCCTGTGCCCAGGCCGGCGCAGACGCCAGCCAGGAGGCGCAGACGAGAAGCAACCAGCGCGGACGCATGCAGGGCCTCTGGGGGGGAGGACTGATAGGGCAGAAACAGAGGGTGCAAGAGGAAGGCCAGCGGAGGAGCCATCTGACGGAAGTGGGAGCGGACTATTCTGTGGAGCGCCTCCTGCCGTTTGTGGTATTGGCCCGCGGCATCCGAGCAACAGATCGGCCGAGTCCGCTCAATCGTCCATGCTCCAGGTGGCTCCCACCTCGGTTCCCACCACCCGCCAGCGCTCGGGTCCGGCCGCGGCCAGAAATCGCTCGATTGGCTCCGACAACGGCTCCCGGCTCAAACGAAAGGTCGAGTGATGAACCGGCAGAACGTGGGTGGCGCCCAGCCGGCGGAACATGGTCCAGGCCTGCTCGGGCGAGGCGTGATTGTGGATCCAGGGGTCGTAAGCGCCGATGGGCAGGATGGCCAGGTCAATCCTGGTTCGGCGCCCCAGCGGGGTGAGCACGTCGGTGTACGCGGTGTCCCCGGCAAAGAGGACGGTCAGACCATCCTTCTGAATCAGGTACCCTCCATAGCCGCGATGCTTGTCGGTGATCATGCGGGCGCCCCAATGGCGCGCCTGGGTGGATTCGATCCGCACTCTCCCCAGCTCGGTTGACTCTCCCCACGCAAGTTCCTGCACGGTCCGGAACCGCCGAACCAGGTCTCCATTGCCCTGCTGCACCACGACCGGGACATCGCGCGGCAGGTGCCGGAGCGTCCCGATATCGGTGTGATCCATGTGGGCATGGGACAGCAGGACTGCGTCCAGCCGGGGCAGCTCCCGAGGCCGGAGCGCGGGCTGCACCAGGCGCCGGGGGCCCAGTTTCGCCAGTCCACGCCCAATGCCGATTCGCCGCTCCAGCGCGGGATCGGTGAGCAGCCAGGAGCCGTGAAAGTTCAGGAGCACGGTGGCATGTCCCAGCCACCCGACCGTCAGTCTATCGTCAGGCCAGGTGAGTGGCTCGGGCCGCCGGGGAGCGGGAGCGATTTCGGTGGAGGTCATTACCGGAGTCTAACCGCTTGCAGCGCGAAGCAGCGACTCTGCCGGCGACTCTAGACTCGCCACCGCATCCGGGTATGATCCCCGGCTATGCGAGTAGTCCTTCAACGCGTTTCCCAGGCGACGGTCCGGATTCATGATCGGGTGGCTGGCTCGATCGGACGGGGATTTTGTGTGCTGGTAGGGTTCACCCATGGCGACACCCCGGCGCAAGTAGATTGGATGGCCGAGAAGATCTCCAGCCTCCGATTATTCAGTGATAGCGAGGACAAGATGAATCTTGGGCTTGAGGAAGTGGGCGGAGCTGTGCTGGTGGTATCCCAGTTCACTCTGTACGGCGACTCGGTGAAGGGCCGGCGGCCTTCGTTCATAGCGGCTGCCCGTCCCGAAGTTGCGGTGCCGCTCTATGAGCGCTTCCTCGATCTGCTCCGGGGAAGAGGACTGCAGGTCGCCGCTGGAGAGTTCGGTGCGGACATGCAGGTAGAGATCCACAACGACGGCCCGGTCACCCTCATTCTGGACCGCAATCCATGACAGTTGCCGAGTTGACGCTGGCCTCCTCTTCTCCCCGCCGCAGGCAGCTGTTGGAAATGCTGGGCATCCCGGTTCGGGTGGTTCCCCCGAACATTCCGGAAGTGCGCCGGGAGTTCGAGACTCCGGTGGATTATGTGGAGCGGTTGGCGCGAGAGAAGGCGCTGAGCGTACCGGGTGACCTGGTGCTCGGCGCCGATACCACGGTGGTGGTCCGGGACGCCGTGCTGGAGAAGCCCTCCGATAGGGCGGAAGCTCTGCGCATGTTGCAGCAGCTGCAGGGCCGGACCCATCAGGTGGTTACTTCGGTCGCGCTGGTCGCCGATGAAACAGTGCACCAGGCCACCGATGTCACCAACGTGACCTTCCGGCGGGTGGACGACGAGTTTCTCGGGGCCTATGTGGCTACCGGCGAGCCGATGGACAAAGCCGGAGCGTACGGGATTCAGGGCTACGGGGCGGCGCTGGTGGAGCGGATCGAGGGAGACTTCTTCAGTGTGATGGGCCTGCCGGTACGGCTGGTGTTGAACCTGATGCGGGAGGCGGGTCGAGAGTACAGGTTTGGGAGGTAGTCGGGAGTCACGAGTCACGAGTCGCGAGTCACGAGGCGGGGATTAGCTCGGACCAGACCTACGATTGGGCAATTGAAGCGTGGGATCCGAGACGCGGCTCGGGACTCGTGTCTCGTGACTGGTAACTCCCTTTACCCGATACACCTGCACCGACCGGGTTCGCCCGCGGAGGGCCATGGCGGGTAGATACTCGTAATCCGCCTGGTCCTTCACCACCTGACACAGTGCCTCGCTGACCAGGATTTCGCCCGCAGCAGCCTCCGAGCACAGGCGGTTGGCGACGTTTACCGCGTCGCCGATCACGGTGTATTCCAGCCGGCGGTGACTTCCGATGTTACCGGCGAAGACCTCTCCGTAGTTGATCCCGATCCCGACACCGATCTCGGGCCGCCCTTCCGACGCCCAGCGCTGGTTCAGCCGGGCGACGCCGTGCTGCATGGCAACAGCGGCGCGCAGCGCCCGGTCGGGATCATCCGCGTGGGCGATCGGGGTGCCCCAGAGGGCCATGATCGCGTCGCCCACAAATTTGTCCAGCGTGCCCCCGTGCTCGAAGATGATCTCCACCATTTCACTGAAGTACTCGGTCAGCAGCCTGGCGATGGCGTCCGGGCCCATGGACTCCGCCATCGCGGTGAAGCCGCGGATGTCGCTGAAGAGGATGGCGATGGGCCGGCGCTCTCCACCCAATGGAACGACCGCGTCCTGCTGCGCGATCTCGGCCGCAATGTTGGGCGCGAAGTACCGCTCGAAGTTGGAGCGGACCAGCGCCTCGCGGCGAATCTGCTCGGCGTAACGGCTGTTGCGAATGCCGATCGCTACCAGCCCGCTGAAGGCTACCAGGAACTGAAGATCTTCATCGCTGAAGGAATTTGCCGCGGTTACGCTGTCGACGTACAGCAAACCCAGGATCCGGTCACCGGACGCCATGAGAGGCGAGCACATCGCGCTCCGCACACTCTGCGCGACGATCGAATGTCCTTTGAAACGGCTGTCAGTCCGGGTGTTGTCCGACACCACCGCCACCCGCTCCTGAATGGCCTTGTCTACGATCGACCGCGGCACCTGCTGAAAGGCGGCATCGCCCAGGCGGCTCCGGGAGATCGAGGGGACCAGCTCACCGGTGCTCTCGTTTCGGAGGAGGATGGAAACCCGGTCAACATCCATGACCTCGAACATCATATCCACTACGTTGCCCAGCAGCCGGTCCTGGTCGAACTCACCCGAGAGTTTCTGCGAGATATCCAGTAACAGTGAAAGCTTCTTCGCCTGGCGTTCCTCGGCGGTGTTGGCCGCTACCTTGAGCTGCCCGAAGCCCGAGCTGCGATTCCGGCTGGTGATTCCGGTCGGTCCACCGCTGCCCACCATGAGCTGGCGGACGATGTTATCACCGGCCTGGATCGATGGCTGAATGGGCACGGGATTGGGTGTCTGCCCCGGGGCCCTCTGCTCCTTGAGCTGAAAGAGCACCTTACCGAAGGTGATGGAGTCGTTGGGACTGAGCCGTCCTGAGGTGATCCGGTTGCCGTTGATACAGGTCCCATTGGAGCTGCCCAGATCCCTTACCTGCACCCCATCCGTCCCCACGATCAGCTCGGCGTGGCTCCGGGAGATGGTCGGATCGTAGATGGCGATGTCGCTGGTCACGCCGCGCCCTACCACCAGGGTACGACCGGGCGGAAGCTCGAAGCTTTGGTCCCCAGAGAAGCTGACGAGACGGTAGGGCATGTTCGGTATTATGCGGGGCGGTGGGGCAGGGGGAGCGGGGGGCAGCGCAGACTGTTACTTCGCCCCGCCTCCCCGCTGCCCTGCTGCCCGTGCGCCAGGGCGAGCGCGAGCAGCACGGCCCGAGCTTTGGCCTCGGTCTCCTGCCACTCTGGCGGTGGGGTCTGAATCGGCGACAATCCCGGCACCGGCCTGAATCCAGGCGGTTCCGCCCTTCATGACGCAGGTTCGTATGGCGATGGCGGTATCCAGGGTTCTGGCCCCCCAGCTCACATAGCCCACGGCTCCGGCGTAGGGTCCACGCCGGACCGGCTCCAGCTCGTCAATGATCTCCATCGCCCGGACCTTGGGTGCCCCGGAAACCGTGCCGGCGGGAAAGCAGGCCGCCAGGGCGGCAATGGCATCCAGCTCGGGACGGAGGCGCCCGCGAACCTCACTGACCAGATGCATCACGTGGGAGTAGCGCTCGATGGCCATGAACGCCGTCAGGCGGACCGTTCCGAACTCCGCCACCCGACCCACATCGTTCCGTCCCAGGTCCACCAGCATCAGATGCTCTGCCCGTTCCTTGGGGTCTGCCAGCAGCTCGTCGGCGAGCGCGGCATCCTGCTCGGGTGTGGACCCTCGCGGTCGCGTCCCGGCGATGGGCCGGAGGGTGACTTCCCCATCCTCCACCCGCACCAGGATCTCCGGCGAGCTTCCGATCAGATAGACATCGTCGCAGTGGAGATAGTAGAGGTAGGGAGCCGGATTGAGCGCGCGAAGGTAACGATAGGTCAGAAACGGGTCCGGGGCCGGCAGATCCAGCCGGCGGGATAACACGGTCTGAAATGTATCGCCCGCGGCGATGTATTCCTTGATCCGGCGGACGTCGTTCTGAAACTGCTGTTGGGTATATGGCCCGGATGTGGACGGCAGCGGAGGGGTCTCCAGCGGGAGAACCGGGTTGAGACCGGTGGCCGTGAGCCGATCCAGCCAGCAGTCGATTCGGGAGATCGCGCCGGTGTAGAGCCGCCGGAGCTCCGATGGAGAGGCGCCCCCAGGAACGTCTACCGTCGCCACGACGGTCGCGCGATTGAACAGGTTGTCCAGCACCAGCAGGGTGTCCACCACCATCAGGATGGCGTCAGGCAGATCGCGATCGTCTGGCGGCGCCGCCGGCAGCGACTCGATGCTACGCACGATGTCGTACCCGATGTACCCTACCGCCCCACCAGTGAAACGGGGCAAGCCAGGCACCTCCACTGGCGGGTGCCGGCGCATGGTCTGGCCCAGGTGGTCCAGCGGGGCCACATCTGCATCCTCCAGCCTCCATCCGGTGCTCGCCGTCCATCGGGAGCACTCCCGGCTCCTGATAGCGAAACACTTCGGTCGGATCGGTGGCCAGGAAGGTGTATCGGGCCCAGCGTTCGCCTCCCTCCAGGGATTCGAGCAGAAACCCGTAGGGCCCCTGGTGAAGCTTGGCGAAAGCGGTAACCGGAGTGTCGCCATCCAGCAGGACTTCGTGGGTGACCGGAACCATCCCGCCCTGGCGAGCTCGTTCGGCGAACGCCTCGTAGCTGGTCCTCATTGGGGAGCAGCCACCAGGTACCGTCCTGCGGTAGCAATCGGCGCGGTGAGGTGGTCCAGATCGAGCCGAGCGGTGGGCAGCAGCTCGATCTGATCGCCGCTGGAGAGGACGTGTCCAACCGCGAGCGCTCCCTCGAATGCTCCGTCGGAGCGATACACTTGCCGGGCCCGCTCCGGCGAGGAGAAGTACCGTGCGTACTCGAAGGTGAGCCGGGCGCCGCCCCGAATGGGCTTGCTCATGAGAATGTCCACTCCGTAGATCCCCGGCCTCGGCTTCACCTCGACGGTGACCTCCTGACCACTGTCCGGAAACGCCCCGGCCGTGAACGACAGCCGCGCGAACACGATGTTTTCGGGAGGTCCGTGCCGAAGCACGATTGTTCGTGGGGTACCTGCGGGGAAGCTCACCGAAGTATCCGATGGGGAGGGCCCTGAGGTCTCCAGCACGATGGCACGGTTCAGCGGGACGACTCTGGCGGCCGTAGGCTCCGTAGGAGGTGCAACAGCACTCCGGCCTCTTGCTGCCGCAGGCAGCAGCCGCGAGTACCAGCAGCCCGGTTGCCGGGGCCCTCAGGTCCCGGGATATTGCGCGCATCGGCAGCGTGAGAGGCAGGATTTGAGTGGTAAGAAGGCCATGTCCAGGAGCGTGAGAGCACATTGGGGAGCTCGAGTACTGCTCGGCGTTTTCCTTCTTATCTCTTACCGCTCACCGCTGCCGGCACAATCCTGGAACACTCCCGAGACCCTGGCCCTGGTGCGCCGCGCGGTCGATCGCCGAGTAGCGGTGCAGGCCGACAGTTCGCTCACCAGCTATCGGGCGCGGGCTCACGGGTTTCTGTTCTTTCTGGCCCAGGTTGGAGAAGGGCTGGCCCAGCCCCCACGACTGGTCAAAGCCGACCAGCTCGAGGTGGAAGTGTATTGGCAGGCGCCCAACCACAGCAAGCAGGTGATCCTCGGGTGGCGCGACGGCGCCTTTCTGCCGACCGATATCAGCTACCATCGCGACCATCTCGGCATCGTCACCAACAACTTCGGGAACGTGATTCGGATCGGGGAAGGAGATGAGGTGCGTGACGTCATCCATCCGGTTTCCCCAGCCGGCCTCACCGCGTATGACTTTGCCCTGACCGATTCCATCGCGATCCGCACCGCCCAGGGCGAGGTGACCGTCCACCAGATAGCGGTACGCCCCCGCTCTTTCAGCCGGCCGCTGGTAGTCGGCACCCTGTATCTCGATGTCGCAACGGCAGAGCTGGTCCGATTTCGCTTCAGCTTCACACCGCCCTCCTATCTCGACCGACAGCTGGAAGACATCAGCGTGGTGCTGGAGAACGCGCTGTACGAGGGACGCTTCTGGCTTCCCTACCGCCAGGAGGTGGAGATTCGCCGCCGGGCCACCTGGCTGGATTTTCCAGCCCGGGGAATCATCCGGGGTCGCTGGGAGATAGACGGATACGACATGAATGTGCCCTGGCCCGCCGAGCTAGTTACGGCGCCGGCCATCGGGGGCCTGGTGCACCCGGGGGGTGACTCTCTGTGGACCGAGCCGCTGGACCAGGCAATAGCCGGTGTTGCCCAGCCGGTAAACCGGCAGGATATGGAGTCCTTGCGAGCCGAGGTGGAGCGCATTGCCGGCGCCCGGACTCTAGCTGGACTGCCCTCCCAGCGGCTCGCCACCGGATCGTTGAGCGATATCGCACATGTCAATCGGGTTCAGGGTCTCGCCTTGGGGATTGGTGGGACTTTCGGGCTGAGTGGAGGACGGCTTCAGCTGCGTCCCGCTATCGGCTATGGCACGTCCGATCACCGGTGGCTCGGCTCACTCTCCGCGGGCTGGACCCTGGGCAGCACTCGGCTGGAGGTGTCTGCCTCGAGACGGATCAGCGATTTCAGCGACCTTCCCGTGATAGCTCCACTGCTGAACTCATTTACGTCCCAGGAAGCCGGCCAGGACTATGGAGACTACGTGATGCTCACTGGCGCCGATCTCACCCTCGTCCGCCGCCTGGGAGGACGAACTTCGCTTCGCGGCAGTATCGGGGCCGAGGAGAGCCAGTCGGTGACCGTTCAGGCCTCCCCGGCCAACGGGGTCTACCGTCCGAATCCAGCATTGGGCAGCGATAGTTATGGAATAGCCCGCCTGGAGCTGGAGCAAGCCAGCGGCGGGATCGCGCTCCGTCGCGATCTCCAGGGGCGGGTATCGCTGGAGCTGGGAAACGGGCCCGATCAATTACGTCCGGGGGGCGGTGCGCGGGGTTTGGACCGCCCGATTCGGGAATAGCGAGCTCCAATCAGACCCTATACCTGGCGGCCGGAACCGATGGGCTCCCGACGCACCGCAGCTTTGTGCTCGGCGGCCGGGGTACGCTCGTCGGGGAGCCGTTCCGTGCATATGGCGGCCGGGAAATGGCCCTGGGCCGGTTGGAATGGAGGTTCGAAGTTCCCACGCCGGCTCTCTCGCTTGGCTCTTACGCCTCGACTGGCCAGCATATGGTCGTGGCGCCGTTCGTCGCGGCGGGCTATGCGGGGCGGCCCTACCAGTCGCTGCCCTGGGCCGAGACCGACGGCATCCGTCCGGTTGCCGGCATCGCGGTCGAATGGCTCATGCGGATCATTCGGCTGGAGGCGGGGGTCGGCCTGCGGGACGGGCGGGTAGGCGTCACCATTGACGTAAACCGGGACTGGTGGGGCCTGCTATAGCGCCCTTATTTTGCGGCGTTGGCTCCGGCCCCAGGCTTCCTTCCACCCGCCGTTGTAGAGCAATCATGCAGTTCACCGACGAATGGTTGGTACCCTCCATCGAGACTCTCCTGTCCGATGAGGCCGTAAAGGCCTTGCGGCAGGAGCAGGGACCCGATGCGCCGCTGTGGGACATTCTGGTAGACCGCAAGCTGGCCACCGACGAGCAGATCCTGAGTGCTGTCGCGGCCCGCTTTCGATTGCCGGTGGCCGAGCTTTCCAAGGCAGACCCCAAGCTTACCACCACAGTTCCCGAGCAGCTGGCCCGGCGATTCAACGTGGTACCCGTGCGGCAGACCGACTCCTTCCTTGAAGTAGCGACCTCGAATCCATTCGACATCGATGCGGAAAAAATGCTGGCCTTTGCCACCGGGCGAGAGGTCCGCATGCTGCTGGGATCACCTTCGAAGATCAGAGCGAAGCTGGACGAGATCTATCGCGAAACCGAGACAGCGGTAGCGCGGCTGCTCGAAGGCATCTCCGGCGACTTCGAGGTGGAGCAGATCAAGGACGATGAGGAGACCGCCGCGAGCGAGGCACAGGCCAGCCAGCGGCCGATTCTGCGGCTGGTCGATACCATGATTGCCGATGGCGTGACCAATCGAGCCAGCGACATCCATGTCGAGCCGGTAGAGGGCGGCGTGGTCGTTCGCTACCGGATCGATGGGGTCCTCCGCCAGGTGATGAAGATCCCTCGGAGCGCCGGCGTCCCCCTGATCTCGCGCATCAAGATCATGTCGAAGCTCGACATCGCCGACCGGCTCCGGCCTCAGGATGGGAGAGCCCGGGTCTCGGTGAATGGCGAGGCGATCGATCTCCGGATCTCGACCCTTCCCGCCTCACACGGCGAGAAGGTGGTCATCCGGGTGCTGAATCAGAAAGCGACCACCCTGGCGCTGGACTCGTTAGGACTGAGCGAGGATGAACAGAAAGGGATCCGGGCGCTCCTGTCGAACAAGGAGGGCATCATCCTGGTGACCGGGCCGACCGGCTCGGGCAAGACCACCACGCTGTACTCCGCACTGCGGGCGGTTCAGGGTACCGGCGTGAACATCGTGACCGTGGAAGACCCGGTGGAATACCGGTTGGGCGAGAACATCGTCCAGGTGCAGGTGAACGAAAAGGCCGGACTCACCTTCGCGGCTGCCCTCCGATCCATTCTGAGGCAGGACCCGGACGTGGTCCTGGTGGGTGAGATTCGAGACAAGGAAACCGCGCAGATTGCGCTGCAAGCTTCGCTCACCGGCCACCTGGTGCTCTCCACCCTGCACACGAACGATGCACCCAACACGGTGACGCGTCTGGTCGACATGGGAATGGAGTCCTATAAGATCGCGCCGGCGCTGCGGGGCATCGTCGCCCAGCGATTGATGCGCCGGCTCTGCAAGAAATGCCTGGTGCAAGCGACCGAGCCGGTGAGCGAGCGGCTGCAGCGATTCGTTCCTCCCGGGATCACGCTGTATCAGGCGGTGGGCTGCAGTGATTGCTCGATGACCGGCTACCGCGGCCGATTCAGCATCGTGGAAGTCCTCACCATGAATCCCGATCTGGAGCGCCGGATTGCCGACGGCGCCAGCGCGGAGAAGATCGCCGAAGCAGCCCGCAAAGCTGGAATGCGCTCGCTCTGGGGCAGTGGCCTGCGCCATGTGCTCGCCGGCGAGTCCACACTGGAAGAGCTGCTGCGGGTCACCGACGTCCCGCGCGAGGAGGAGGCGGCGGAGCCGCCTCCCGCGGGTCCCCGGGGTCGCTCGGGCCGAACGGCCACTCCCACAGCGGCCCCACCCTCCCCTGCGGCGGCGACTCCCATCTCCGACTTCTCGATGGAACTGGAGCTGCTCGACGAGCCGGGCGATGTCGATGGCATTGTGGCGGGCGGACGGGGGCAGGGCGCCTGTGTGCTCCTGGTGGAAGATGAAGAACAGCTCCGCCGGGTCATGAAGGACCTGCTGCAGCGCGACGGCTATCGCGTGGCCGAGGCAAGAGATGGCATTCAGGCGCTGGATGAGGTCGACCGTTTCGCCCCGGATGTGATCATTCTCGATCTCAATCTGCCGGGACTGGACGGGTACGGAGTACTGGCGCAGCTCCGTTCCCGTCCAGCCACGCGCGAAATACCGATCATGGTCCTGACCGCCAAGGGCGACGAAGACAATGAGGTGCGGGTATTCGAACTGGGGGCCGACGACTTCGTCACCAAACCCTTCCGGGCCCGGGCTCTCACCGCAAGACTCGAGGCGGTGCTGAGCCGCCGCAGACCTTGACCAACCAGTAACGCAGAGCCGGTCTCCGCCCGATAAAACTCCGGTCACCCCGCACTGATGATCCGTCCGGCCGCTCCGATCCTGGCGCGGATGCCGGAAGCGGATAACTGTTAAGCCATGACCTTTGAATCGTTTGCCCGACCGTTCCCGCGATGACATCGATTCGCACCTCGCTGGTCGATGTCTACGTTCTCCGCGGGGTCGGAAGCTCGCTGCAATGCCTGGCGCTTCGCCGGGCACCCGGTGGACGCTGCCCCGGTTCATGGGAGAGCGTTCATGGTCACATCGAGCCGGCTGAACGGCCCGCCCGAGCGGCGGCGCGCGAGCTGGAGGAAGAGACGGGTCTGATAGCCGCCCCGCTCTACAACCTGAGCCGGGTGGAGCTGTTCTACCAGCACCGCACCGATGAGATCGCTCTGGTGCCAGTGTTCGCCGCCTTCGTGGCGACGGATGCGGTGGTTCGGCTCGGGCCGGAGCATGACGGTTTCGAGTGGCTCACCCCGGCAGCCGCGCGAGCCCGGTTCGCCTGGCCCCGCGAGCGCCGCGCCCTCGACGATATCGAGCTCTTGCTCAACCAGGGGAACGCCGGCGCGGTGGACGACGTGTTGCGGGTATGCTGAGTCCTTTTCTGCTTCCGCTCCTGACCATTTGGGCTCCGTCCACGCCCAAGACGGCACCCTGCATCCGACCCACCCGTGCCGGCACTCAGGTCCAGGGTGAGGTGCGGGTCTGCCCGGGCCGCTATCGGATCGCCGACATCAACGAGCAGGGCATCATCATCGCTGCGGCATCGGGCACCCGGATCGATCTGACGGGGGTGATTCTGGAGAGCGGCGACTCAGTACCGGGTCGTTTTGTGGGTGCCGGCATCACCAGCCGGGGGGTGGACGCGGTATCGATCACCGGTGGCGCGATCCATGGCTACCGCTATGGGATTCGTTTGGAGGGTGGCCGGTCTCATCGGGTCAGCGGCGCCGATCTCTCCGGGAGCCGGGATCAGGGCGTGCGCTCCACGCCGGCGCGTCCGGAAGTCGCGGACCAACTGAACTTGATTCGGGCGGACAGCTTCGAGCGGTATGGCGGCGGCATCCTGCTCCGACGAACCAGCGGAACCAGCATCACCGGAGTTACCGCCCGGGCCGCTCAAAACGGGATAGCGCTGATGGAGGTGCGCGACAGCTACATCGCCGACAACGATGTGTCGGCCAACAACGGCTGGGGCATTCACCTCTGGCGGTCGGCTCGCAACGTCATTGCCCGCAATCGGGCCGACCATACTCGGCGATGTGAGTCCCAGGTGCCGGCGGCGGACTGCGGCGCGGCGGCCCTGCTGCTCCGCAACGCAAGTGACTCCAATACCATCGTCGACAATGATCTCAGCGCATCCAGCCTGGGACTCCTGCTGGCCGGAGACGCGAGGGCGATAGAGCCGTCGGTCGGTAACCTGGTCTACCGCAACGACGCTTCTGCCGCCTTGCGAACTGCGTTTGTGTCGTCGTTCGGGTGGAACAACACCTTTCTGGACAATCGGGCGGACAGCGCCCTCATCGGGTTCAGGCTGATGCACTCAGGCGGGTCGACGGTCAGGGGCAATACCATCATTGGTGCCCGAACTGTCGGCATCGTAAGCGAAAACGGCAACGATAACGTGATTCTGGGGAACGTCGTGATCGGGGGCGGTGTAGGGATCAGGGTGGCGGCGCCGGCTCAGCCGGGCGATTCCAGTCAGCGTTACCGGATCGACGATAACAGGCTATCGCGACTGGAACAGGGCATCGTGATGGAGCACACCACCCGGGCCCAGATCCGGGGAAACATCTTCGATGGGGTAGGCGACGGATTGGTGGTGGACGGGGACGGCCACGCCAGCGAGGTGACCGGCAACATCTTTCTTCGCGCGTCACGCTGGTTCATCGAGGCTCCGGATTTGGCGGCAGGCGGGAATTATTGGGCAACCGCGGATGCGTCAACCGCCACGGCCAAGGTGAAGGGCCGGATCAGCGTGCTCCCTTGGAAGCCGGCGAGCGCGGCAGGCTACTGAGAATCTCTTTCGCCACGCTCCGCAGGTCCCGCGGGTTGAACGGCTTCCTGACTCGGTGGATCGATTGTTCAGTGAAGCGCGGGGGCAGCTCCTCTTCACCGCGGCAGGCGACGACCAGCCGGTTTCGAGTGTGGGGGCAGGTGTGCAGCAACACGTCGGCGAACGGTTCGTCAGATCCGGCCGGCATCCGCACATCTGCGATGATCATGTCGTATTCTCCCTCCTGTGCCAATCTGAGGGCCTGTTCCCCGGACCTCACTGATTCCACCGCGTGCCCGTCCGGGGCGAACAGCGCGCGGACCAGCCGGTGCACTGCCGGGTCTTCGTCGACCACGAGAATGCGACGGTGTGACTGGCCGTTCTGTGTGCCTGTGGCAGCAACCTCGGCCGGCAGGTCGGCTTCGTAGAGGGGCAGGCTCACCCGGAACTCGGCGCCCTCGTCACCCGGCGGCTCGTAGGTGAGATCTCCGCCGTGCGCCTTGACCAGACCGTAGCTGAGCGAGAGTCCCAACCCGGTACCTTCTCCGGGTGCCTTGGTCGTGAAGAATGGAGTGAAGAGGTAGGGCGCCAGATGCCGCGGTACTCCTGGACCGTTGTCTCTCACTCGCAGCACTGCCTCTCCGTCCTCCCGCCTGGTGATCAGGGTGATGCGCCGGCCCAGCTCGACGGAGAGTGCGGTAACTGCCTGCACGGCATTGGTGATCAGATTGAGCAAAACCTGCTGCAGCTCGTAGCGGTCTCCCAGAACGATGACCGGATCGGAGCTCAGCTCGGAATTCAGATCGATACCATGCAGCTGTAGCTCATAAACGATCAGCAGCGACGTCCGGGTCACCACATCGTTCAGGTCCACCGCCGTTTTCTCGCTGACTCCGCCCTTCCGGGCAAAGGTCAACAGATTACGCACGATTCGCCCGGCCCGCTCGGCTTGATCGTGGATGACCCGGAGGTGCTCCCGGGGGAGATCGGGGTGGGCCGGTCGCTCCAGCAACAGCTCCGCCAGGCCGGCTATCGAGGTGAGGGGATTGTTCAGCTCATGGGCCACGCCGGAGACCAGCTGCCCGATCGAGGCCATCTTGTCGTTCTGAATGATTTGCGCCTCGAGCATACGCTGCTCGGTCACGTCTTCGATGAGGATCACCACCGAGCCCGGCTCAACCCCTGCCAACGGTGCTGCAGTGAGCCTCAGCACCTGATGACTCTCGTCCAGCCGGACGACCAGGGGAGCGCCTTTCTCTCCGCGATAGGCCGCCTGGATCATACCGGATACCGGTTCCGCGGCTCCGGCAAACAGCTCCGAAAAGTTTCGTCCTACCAGCTCCGGCTCGGCCACTTGCGCCAAGGTGGCCAGAGCGCGGTTGGCCCTGAGGATTGCGCCGGTCGGCCCAACGACGGCAATGCCCTCAGCCAGGGCGTTGAAGGCGGTTTCCCACTCCTCCTGGCCGCGGCGGACCATCTCATACAGGCGGCTGTTGGCGAGGACGACTGAGGCGTTGGTCGCTACGGTAGACAGCAGCCAGAGGTCTTCGGTGGTAAATGGGCCCCCGCGCCGGTCGGCTACGGCCAGGGCACCCATCGTGATGCCCTGAGCCCGGAGCGGCGCCACGGCGGCGGAGCGCACCAGCACTCCGCCGATGAGGTCCACGGTGGGGGTCTCTTCTCCCTGGGCCACCTCGATCCGGTCGCGGCCGATGGCGAACCGAACCAGTGCGCTCTCCGAGTCCGCGCTGACCTGGCCGACCATCGATTCCAGCGTCCCCGATCCGGCCACCACCCGAAGCACCTTGCCGTCCATCTCGACGACCACCACGATGGCTCCATCGGTCTGGAGGAACCGAGCGGCATACTTCGCCACCTGGTCCACCACTCGGTCGAGCTGAATCGACTCCGACAGGACATAGCTCAGCTCCTGCAGCGAAAACAGCTCGCTGATGCGGCGGTCGACCTGCACCGCCAGCTGATCGGCTTTGGCCTCCGCATCAACGGAGCGCCGCCGGGCTCGGAGCAACGCGACCCAGAAGGTCCCCAGCACGCTGGACAAGGCGAGCAGCGAGATCCACCAGACGCGTTCCTCCGCCCACCAGGCGATGGCCCCGAGGAGGACGGTAGAGACGAGGTGGAGCGGAATCTCCCAGTCGCGGCGCAGGTGCGATGCAGCCACCAGCGCCAGGGTAAAGAAGAGCAGCAGGGTAACTGGGAGCCGAGGCAGTCCGTGGGTCGTCAGGATCACCGCAATGATGGACACCACTGCGGCCAGGGCGGCAACAGCCGCCATCGAGAGGGGAGAAGGAGCCTGACGGCGCGCCAGCTCAGGGCTCCCGGGCTTGGCTTCGAACCACGCGCTCGGTCACGTAGGCCTCCGGTGGCGCGTTCGGCTTGATTCGAATCGACTTGGCAGGAATGCCCACGTTCACGTGATAGGGCCGCACGTCCTTGGTCGCGACCGCATTGGCCCCTACCATGGCGTTTCGACCGACGCGAACTCCCGCGAGTACTGTGGCGTGATAGGTGATTCGAACGTCGTCTTCGAGAACAGTTCGTGCGTTGGTGACATCCTTCTGGTCCACGATGCTGTGGGTGTGGCTGTAGATGTTGGCGTAGTCGGAGATGCTCACCCGGTTGCCCAGGGTAATTCCCCCGCGATCGTCCAGCAGCACGTTCCGGTGGACCACCACATCGTCGCCCACCTCCAGGTTGTAGCCGAAGGAAAACTCCACGAACTGAAACGCTTTGAAGTTGCGGCCCACCCGGGCAAAGATGTGTCGGGCGAGAACTCGGCGGAGCCGAACTCCGAGATGCACGTTCCCGCCCCCCAGCGGGGAGCGATCGAAGCTCTGCCAGAGCCAGATCAGTGGTTTCACTCGGGCGTACCGCTCGGCGTCAACTTCGGCGTAATACTCCGGCTCGAGGGTAATGTTTCGAGGATCCAGGGAGAGCAGGGCCACCCGGCTCGCCTCCGGGGTCTTGGGGTCCTGCAGCATTCCTTCATAATCCTGAGCGCCCGGGTAGGTGATCTGGAACAGCAGCTCGCGGGTGATCCGGTGCCAGTCAGCCTTCGGCTGCGACAGCTGTTCCTCGAGATCGGCCAGCCAGCCGTCGTAAAACTGTTCGGTAGCCTTGGGCAGGCGGACTGCGCGCAGCGGTAGCAGGACCATGGGGGGTCTCGTTCAGTCCCCGTGAGGGGGTGGAAGTGCGCGTACAGTTTAATGATGGGCAGGGGGAAGTTGGGACACCAGTGGTGGGGATTGCAGTGGTGGGGTTTACCTGAAACCAGCTCTCCCATGGGGGCTGCCGCAGGCTTTGGCAGGGTCATTGCGGTGGGCCCGGACGGCCAGCCAGGCCGACCCGCTGATGAGCGCAACTATTGGTAAATCCTGGGAATGTTACTGAGCGCCGGCCTTGAGGGTGGTTACCGGCCGGTGTCGATCGGTTCGGTTCGGGAACGGGCGGCCACCCGGGCTCGCTCCCGGTCCAATAACGGCAGCTTCCGCTCCCAGTCTTCCGAGGTCAACACCCCGTAGGACAGCAAGAACGAGTCGTTCACCGGTATCTCCTCCTCGAACAGGTACAGCGCACTCGCCTGCTCTCGTACGCCGAGCTGTTGAGAATTGAACTTCGGGCTCAGGGCAATCACGCCGAGGGGACGGAAAACCCGGTTTCGGATAAGGATCGTCAAGGTCTGGGGGTCGAACCTGGCATCGGCGCGTTGTCCGAAGAAGCTGACCAGCCCAATACCCGGCGTGGCCACTCCGGCGCGCGACGCCACGGAATCGATTGCGCGCTTATGGCTGTCCAGCAGGAACCGGAGCGACTGAGCGGCGTCCCGAGCGAGGAGGGGCATCAATCTCGGATCGAGCGGGACGAATCGGATGACCAGGTTATCGTCCCCGACTCGGAGCGAGAGATCGTCCTGCGTCAGGCTGCCATACCCCTGGGGGAGGGGCCGGCCCTGATCCTGAGACTGGCCGGTGGCCGGGTGAGCGCACCCCAGCGCCAGAACCGCAAGACCAATATGACGCAGGCTCATCGGCTTCCCCCCTGGACGGCGGCCAAGACACTCTGGGCCAGCTCGGATGTTCCCAGTCCCGAGCGGCTGCTGGTCATTTCGATCTGTTCCGTCCGGAGCTGCAGAATCTCCGCCAGCTCACGCTGACGGGCAGCAGTGGCGGAGCGGCTCAACTTATCCGATTTGGTCAAGACCGCTAGCACGGGTCGGCCGCTCTCGATCAATAACTCCTGCATCTCCCGATCTTCCTTCGATGGGTCGTGTCGAATGTCGAGCAGCCACACGATCCCGCTCAGCATCTGCCTGCTCCGGAGATAGCCGTTGACGAGCTTCCGATAGCCGGCCCGGTCGGCCTTGCTGGCCCGGGCAAAGCCATAGCCCGGCAGATCCACCAGATACAGCGATGGCAGCCGGTAAAAATTGAGGAGCGTGGTTTTGCCGGGAGAGCCGCTGACCCGGGCCAGCCCGGGTCGGACCAGCAGGGCATTGATCAGGCTCGATTTGCCCACGTTGGATCGCCCGATAAAGGCGATCTCGGGTAGCAAAGGCTCCAGCCGTACGCCGGGGTCGGGAAACGAGCCGACAAACTCGACCGGCTGGGAGGCCAGTGGATTGGGTGCACCAGCCGCACGTGAGAAGGGCGCACCCAGTGCGCCCCTGAGACTTCCTTCCGACTGCTTCGGCTCTGCCGCCGCCGCCCCGCTGCCCCGCTGCCCTGCTTGTCTCACGCCTCCCGCTTGGTCCGTGCGCGCTCGGTGACGATCAAGGGCGACGTGCCCTCGCTGATCGCTTCCTTGGTGATCACGATTTCCCGGACATCTTCCCGGTTGGGCAGATCGAACATGATGTCCGTCATCATCGTTTCCAGAATGGCGCGGAGCCCGCGAGCGCCGGTGCCGCGTTTCAGGGCGCGTTGGGCCACGGCGCGGAGGGACTCGGGATCAAAGGTGAGGCCGACGTCCTCCAGCTCGAACAGTTTCTTGTACTGCTTCGTCAGGGCGTTCTTGGGCTCCACCAGAATCCGGATCAGGGCCTCCTCATCGAGCGCCTCGAGCGAGACCACCACGGGCAGACGGCCGACCAGTTCGGGTATCAGGCCGAATCGGAGCAGATCGTCGGGCTCCACCTCGGAGTAGGGGTTGCCCTTGTTGAGCTGCGGCGTTGACTTGCGCTCGTCGGTGCTGAATCCGATCTGCTGCCGCCCGGTGCGCGCCTCGATGATTTTTTCCAGCCCATCGAACGCGCCGCCGCAGATGAAGAGGATGTCCTTGGTGTTGATCTGGATGTATTCCTGCTGCGGGTGTTTCCGGCCGCCCTGAGGCGGCACCGACGCGATGGTGCCTTCCAGAATCTTCAGCAGCGCCTGCTGGACGCCTTCGCCCGAGACATCCCGAGTGATGCTGGGATTCTCCGACTTCCGGGCGATCTTGTCGATCTCGTCGATGTATACGATGCCCCGCTCGCACTCGGCCACGTTGAACTCGCCGGCCTGGAGCAGCCGGACCAGGATGTTCTCGACATCCTCTCCGACGTATCCGGCTTCGGTGAGCGTGGTGGCATCGGCAATGGTGAAGGGTACATCGAGAATGCGGGCCAGGGTCTGAGCCAGCAGGGTCTTGCCCACTCCGGTGGGTCCGAGCAGGAGAATGTTGGACTTGTCCAGCTCGACATCGCCTTCTCTGCCGCTGGAGGCATTGATCCGCTTGTAGTGATTGTAAACGGCCACGGCGAGGGTCCGCTTGGCCCGCTCCTGTCCGATCACATACTGGTCCAGCACGTCCTTGATTTCGGCGGGCGTGGGGACCTGGGTGATGCTGTCGGCGACCTCGCGTTCCTCATCTTCCGC
Source organism: uncultured Gemmatimonadales bacterium (assembly GCA_963842945.1). Taxonomy (GTDB): domain Bacteria; phylum Gemmatimonadota; class Gemmatimonadetes; order Gemmatimonadales; family GWC2-71-9; genus CAVVWJ01. Next base: position 217,879 of record CAWJIM010000021.1, on the reverse strand, counting down.
CAGGATCTCATTGCAGAGCGTAATGCACTCGTTGCAGATGTAGACCGACGGGCCGGAAATGAATTTCCGGACCGAATCCTTCGATTTCCCGCAGAAGGAGCAGCGGAGATGCTTGTCGTTGGACATGGAGCGCTTCGTGATGGAGGTGATTGGGTGCCGGGTAAAGTGCCCCCGGGTCTCCCGACCGTCAAGTCTCCTTGCGGTCCTTGCCGTTCGTGTGTGGCACCAACTCCTTGTGCGGCGTGAACACGCTGTCGATCAAACCGTAGGCCTTGGCCTCTTCCGCGCTCATGAACCGGTCGCGATCCATGTCTCGTTCGATGGTCTCGATCGGCTGCCCGGTATGCAGGGCGTAGAGCGAGTTCATCTTGGAGCGGAGATAGAGGATCTCGCGGGCCTGGATCTCGATGTCCGCCGCAGTCCCTTGGGCCCCGCCCGAGGGCTGGTGGATCATGATTCGGGAATGAGGTAGCGCGCTGCGCTTGCCCTTGGCCCCGGCCGCCAGGAGGAAGGACCCCATCGAAGCAGCCATCCCCATGCAGATGGTATTCACCGGCGCCCTCAAGTGCTGCATGGTGTCGTAGATGGCCATGCCGGCTGAAACCACCCCGCCGGGCGAGTTGACATAGAGGTAAATGTCCTTATCGGGGTTGTCGGCCTCGAGGAACAGGAGCTGCGCGATGATGATGTTGGAGACATCGTCATTGATGGGAGCGCCCAGAAACACGATGCGGTCCATCAGCAGGCGGGAAAAGATGTCGTAGGTGCGCTCGCCGCGACTGGAACGCTCGATGATATAGGGCGGATACAGAGTGGCCATCGTCAAGACTTGACCTCTTCAATGGTGGACTGCTTCAGGAGGAAATCGAAGACCTTGTCTTCGGTAAGCACCCGCTCCAGCTCCTGGAGCCGGTTGGCCTTTTGCAGGGAAGCGTACACCTGGCTGGCAGGCGTTCCCCGGGCAGCGGCCATGCTGTTGATTCGCTCGTCAATATCCGCCTCGGTGGCGCGGAGACCGTGCGCTTCGATCAGAGCATCCAGCACGAGATCGCGTTTGACCTGGGTTTCCGCGATCCCATGAAACTGCTGCTCGAACCCCTCCAGCTGGTCCTGGGGGACCTTGTACATCTCGGCGTACCCGTGCAGCAGCCGGTGAACCAGGGAGTGCGGAGCCTCGACCCGGTTAGCCTCGACAATCTGGGCAATCAGCTGCTGCCGGAGCTGGGCATCGGCCTCGCGGCCCGCCTCGCGCTCGAGATCCTGGCGGATGGCGGCCCTGAGCGCATCGAGGCCCTCGAAATCTCCCGACTCGCGCGCCAGCGCATCGTCCAGCGGCGGCAACTCCTGCCGCTTGACCTCGTGCAGCGTGATCCGCACCCGGCGAGTCTGACCCCGGCGGGACTCGTCAGGATGATCCTCGGGAAAGCGGACCTCGGTTTCCGTGGTCTCGCCCGGGAGGAGCCCCATGATCTGCTCTTCCAGCTCCGGAATGGCCTGGTTCTCGCCCAGCACCAGATCGTGAGGCTGAGCCGATCCGGCCACTCCGTTTTCTACCGGAGCAACCTCCACTCGAACCATCTGCCCTGGGGCCGGCTTGGCCCCCTCGATCGGGATCCAGGTAGCCTTGTGCTCCTGAATTCGGGTCACCTGCTCCGCCACCGCCTCATCGCTCACCGGCGCCACCCGGCGCTCCAGCCGGAAGCCGCCGGTTCGATCCAGCTTGAGCTCGGGCCGCACTTCCACGTGCAGCTCGAACTCGATGGGGCTTCCCTCTTCGAACTTCAGATTGCGAATCGAGGGATCGGTAATCGGTTTGAGCGACTCATTGGTCTTGGCGGTTTCCCAGCTCTCCCGAATCACCTCTTCGAGTACCGTCTGGCGAATGGCATCGCCGAAGCGTTTGCGGACGACGGTGTCCGGCGCCTTGCCCGGTCGAAAGCCCGGCAGCCGGGCCCGCTTGGCGTAGTACTTCAAGGCCCGCTCTTCCGCCTCGCGGATGCGGTCTACCGGTACCGTCACACGTAATGACTTGGAGGCGGAATCTTCGGCAGTCTTCTCGACGGTGATGGAACTCATTGTGCGGGAATCTACCCTGACGCTGACCTCAGGGTCAATTTGGACAGCGCCGCGCCAATCGTTGCACTGGGCGGTCATCGGACCAGCCGCCGCCCATGGCACCCCAGGCCGACCCCAGCCAGCACTCGGCCGCTCGGCCGGGACACTCCGGCCCCCTGGGCGACTCAATCCTGTGGGCCCACCAGAATCCTCGGTGCCTCGACTGGTCTTGCTCCGCGCAATCGACCTGCCGTGAACTGCTGCAGGACCGGCGATTCTCCAGATAGCGTCACCCATCCGATCTAACAATTTTGTCGATTGGACCGAAGGCTTCCGACAATCTGGTCGGGTTGCTTCAGGTCCGATCTCGCGCAGCCCTCCTCTGCGAGGGTGATTCGTGTGCCTCATGCGTGGCATGCGGGTTGCCTTCGTATCGCTGGACCCCCACGAAAGTCGCGGCTCGTTGCGCAATCGTGACTCGATCGTCTTCGCCGAGCGTCAGCATGCGGCGAAGCTTTGATGTTTTCAGAGGAGTGATGCGGATGAGATATCCAACAATCTCGATGATGGCGCCTATGATGCTGGTGCTGGGAATGAGTCGCGCTGGCGCGCTGCAGGCCCAGAGCCAGGCATTCGGATCGGCCAACGACACCGGTGCGAGGCTCGCAGCCCGCTCCAGAGAGCGCGCCAAGGAATGGAATCAGGCGGCGCCGGTCATTCATTGCGCCCCGGCGCCGCTGACCGAGCGTCCCGGCGCGGCGGCCGAGGCTGGACGTCCGCGCCTGGCTCCGCTGGAGCAGGCGTTTCTCGACGCCGCCATCGTGCGGCGGGAGGTCGCCGCCCGGTCACAGACGGTGGTCAAGCGCCCATGAACCCAAAGCACTATCTGCTGGCCAGTGACTTCGATCAGACGCTCAGCTTCAACGATTCCGGCTTCCTCCTGAGCGAGATGCTCGGCATCGGCGGGTTCGAGGAAAAGTGCTCGGGGCTCTCGTCCATGCATCTGGTGAATCAGGGCGCCGAGCTCTCCTATCTTTTGCTCCACGATCCGGAATACCGGCGGGTTCGAAAGGAGGACCTGGAAGAGGTGGGCCGTCGCATCCGCCTGAAGCAGCATATCGCGGTGCTCGGCCGGGTGCTGGACTCACTGCAGGGGTTCCGCTTCACCTTCTGCGTCATCTCGGCCGCGCCGGAGGAAGTGATCCGTGCTGCGCTGGCCGGAATGGTTCCGCCCGAGCGGATCCACGGCACCCGTTTCCGCTACGATCCCGGAAACGGGCGAGATCCAGTCCATCATCAGGGCACCGGCCGGGTACGGGAAGGTGGCCGTGCTGGACCAGCTTCGGGCCGAGCTGGGACTGAGCGGCGATCGCATCGTCTACGTTGGAGACGGCGGGTCGGACGTGCATGTCATGCTGCACGTGAACCGGATGGACGGACTGACGGTCGCGGTGTCCGAGAACAAGTTCCTTACCCCGATCGCCCGGAGAACCGTGCTCAGCGACGACGTGCTCAGCGTGATGGTGCCGGTGCTGGAAGAGATCGTCAAACTCGACGCCGGCGCCATCCGCGCCTTCTTTGGCTCCCACGGCTTTGTGCTGCAGGAGTGGGACAAGGCGCGGACTGACTCCCTGATCATCCGGGGAGCCCATCCCGATAAGCACCCGGCGGTCGCATGAGAGCCGCCGACGCGCTGGGATGGCTCGCGACGGCCGTGTTCCTGGCCTCCTACTCCCGCAAGACCCAGCAAGCTCTCCGCCTGACCCAGGCCGCAGCCGCGCTCCTCTGGGTGGTGTACGGCATCATGCTCCACGCGCTGCCGGTCATCGTGGCCAATCTGCTCGTTGCCGCGGTCGCCGCCTACTCCTCCCGCACTGAGGCGGCTCCTGAAGCGAAGGGCGGTCACGACTTCAGTCGAGCCGGATCTATCCCGTATTTCCTGACCTTGTAGCTGATCACCCGTTGAGTGGTGCCCAGGAGCCTCGCGGCCCGGGACCGATTACCCCGGGCGGTCTTGAGGGCGTCCTCGATCAGACTGCGCTCGAAGGCCTCGACCGCACCATCCAGCGAAGTGCTCACTACCGTGCCGGTGGCGTCCGCGGTCTGCAGCGTCGGCGGTAAGTGATAGCCATGAATGACCTCTCCGTCCGCCAGCAGGACGGCTCGCTCGATGGTGTTCTCCAGCTCGCGCACGTTGCCGGGCCAGTGATAGCTGGAGAGCAGGTCGATAGCCGGCGTGGAGATCCGCCGGATGTTCTTCCCGTGCTCCCGGGCGTACTTCTCGATGAAGTGATCTGCCAGGGGAAGCACGTCCGCTTTTCGGGAGCGAAGCGGCGGGATGAAGATGGGGAAGACGTTCAGCCGGTAGTACAGATCTTCCCGGAAGCTGGCGTCGGCCAGTGCTTTCTCCAGGTCCCGGTTGGTGGCCGCAATCACCCGCACGTCCACCGGAACCGACTCCGTTCCTCCTACCCGCTCGAACTCTCGCTCCTGCAGGACCCGCAGCAGCTTTACCTGGGTGGCCGGACTCAGCTCGCCGATCTCATCCAGGAACAACGTTCCGCCGTCGGCCAGCTCGAAGCGCCCCTTCTTCCGCTGCAGCGCTCCGGTAAACGCCCCTCGTTCGTAGCCGAACAGCTCGGATTCGACCAGAGTCTCCGGCAACGCCGCGCAGTTCACCTTGATGAAGGGTTTCTTGGCTCGGGGCGAGTGCAAGTGGATGGCTTGAGCGACCAGCTCCTTGCCCGTACCCGATTCGCCCCGGATCAACACCGTGGTGTTACTTCCGGCGACCCTGGCCACCGATTCGTAGAGCTCACGCATCGGGCCGCTCGCCCCCACGAGATTGAAAAGGGGATTCCGTTGCTGCAGCTCCTGGCGCAGCTGAGCGTTCTCGGCGACCAGCTTTTGCCGCTCCACCTCGAGCAGCCGGTGAATCCGGACCGCCTGCGAAATCATGGAGGCCACCACCCGCAGAAATTTCAGCAGCCGATCCACGTCGCGTTCGGGACGAAATCGCACTTCGACCATCAACGAGCCGATGCAGCGCCGGTGCAAGACAATTGGAACTGCCAGCGCGGTGTGTTCGCTGTTTCCATCGACCTGGCGGGCGATGACGATAGTCTCACCCGTGGTGGCTGCCTCCGCGAGGATTCCCTGGGCGGCACCGTAGTGACCGCCTTCCCGATCGTGGTGCAGCCCTACCTGGGCCCTGATCTCCAAGACCCCGGTTTGCTCGCTCAAGAGAGCCACGGCTCCACGAAGCACCGAACAGCGGCGGACCAGAATCAGGAGGACGCCTGAAAGCCCCGCCGGGAGACTCAGATGTCCGGCAAGGGTCTGGCTGACGTCGACCAGAGTCCCCAGCTTCCTGGCCTCACCGGTCTCAGTCCGGAGCAGCGGAGCTGGGTCCGTCTCAGCCTCGCTGGGGCGGGGCTTCGTTTCGGACGGCAGCAAGGCGGGGGGATGAACCACGATCCGCGGGACATCCCCGGTAGCCGGGTTGGTCATTGCGACTCCAGTAAAAGCTCAACAAAAAACCCGCTCATCTTGAGCGGGCCTGGGTGCAGGACGTACTGTCCGAGCTTCTAGCTAAGGCCTACGCTCCCTGGTCTCTGCGCGGTGCGCAGCGAAGCCAGCGGTTGTGCCGCCGGGGATTGAGCTCGAGGAGGTGCCGCAGACCGTGATACATTGTTGCTCCGGCTGATGATCGTTCGCTGGCAAGCTAAGACCGCCCGCGGCTGAGTGTCAACTTACCGACCGACATTCCCACCATCTACAAGCTTCGCATTGCCGCCCTGACCGGCACCGTCCGAAAGCTGCCGGCGCGAGACTAGGCCGGCTCAGGGAATCTGCCAGACCGTCGGCAGCGCACCGCTTTTTCCGCCCCGCTTCATCCACCTATGTCGTTGCGCACCATAGCCATAAGGATTGGCCTGGTACCTGCTTCAGTGGCCTCACCCTATCGGCGCTACCTAACCTGACCGAGGAGCTGTCTTGCCTAAGCTGCGGCTGAAACTGGACACGGTCCGAAGCAAGATTCTGGTGTTTGCGCTGATCGTTGCCCTGCTGCCGTCCGGGCTCACCGCATGGATTTCCTATAGTCAGAACAGCCGCGCCCTGGAAGCAAAGATCAAACAGGAGCTGCTCAGCTCCAGCGGCCAGGCAGCCCGCGAGATGGATGTATGGCTGAAGGAGCGCCTGTACGACCTCCGGGTGTTCGCCAGCTCCTACGAGGTGTCGGAAAAGCTGTCCCGGCAGCGGCCAGGAAACTCGCAGGAACGCCTCAACGACTATCTCACCTCGGTACGTGACCGATTCAACGAGTACGAAGATCTCGTGGTGTTCGATCCCCAGGGTCGGCCGGTTGCCGCTACCGGTCCCCAGGGCAAGGCGATCGCCCTTCCGCCCGACTGGGCCAAGGAGCTGAGTACCAATGACGCGCTAGTGGGCCAGGCGAGCTGGGACGCGTCGCTGACCAGGGGGGTGCTGGTGGTGGCGGTGCCGGTCAAGCGTGGAGAGGGCCATATGCTCGGGGCGCTCGCGGCGCGGCTCAGCCTCCGCGGGGCGCAAAAAGGATTGCGGGTCTTTGCCCCGCGCGGGGGCCAGGCCTTCCTGATCACCATCGCCGGCGACATGCTGGTGGGGACCGCCGAGAGCTCCGCCGAATTCATGAAGTCACGTCTCAAGCCGCGCACGCTTGACCGGCTCAAGTCGCGCGAGGGACTGGTGATCGGCTACGAGGGCCTGTCGGGCGCGGAAGTGGTGGGAAGCCTCAAGCGAATTCCGAGGGCCAAGTGGGCCGTCGTCTCCGAGATTCCAGCCGAGGCCGCCTTTCAGCAGATCCGGCGATTCCGCAATGGGACCCTGCTCATGGTATGCGGACTGCTGCTCACCGTCGGCTTCACAGCATACCGCCTCGGAATCCGGATCGTGCGGCCGCTCGAGCGGCTGATTCAGGGCGCGGTCGAGGTGGCCGAGGGCGACTTGGCGGTGGACCTGCCTGCCGCCACCGGCGAAGTCGGGGAGTTGACCGATGTGTTCAACCACATGGTCGCCCGGCTCCGGCAGGGTCGCCAGGAGCTGGACGCGATGAACGATCGGCTGCGCAAGCAGAACGAGGATCTGGAACGGCTCTCAACCTCGGATTCGCTCACCGGCCTGTACAATCGCCGTTATCTCACCCAGCGCCTCTCCCAGGAGTTGCTCCGGTCCTATCGCCATAAGGGGGCGTTCAGCGTCCTCATGGCGGATGTCGACGAGTTCAAGAAGTACAACGATGCGTTCGGTCACCCGGCCGGAGACGAGGTCCTCAAGAAGGTGGCGACCATTCTGCTGAACTCCACCCGGGACGAGGATTGCACGGCCCGATACGGCGGGGAAGAGTTCGCGGTGCTGCTAACCGGCACCAGCGGGGAGGTGGCAAATGAAGTGGCGGAGCGGATCAGAGCCCGGGTCGAGTCCCACCAGTTTGCCGGGCGCAAGATCACCCTGAGCATCGGAATAGCCGAGTTCCCGAACGATGGGGAGACGGCGGAGGAAGTGATTGCGAATGCGGACGAGGCTCTCTATACCGCCAAGCGCGCCGGGCGGAACCGGGTGGTGCGGGCCGGCACGAAGCCGGCCAAGTCGAAGGGAAAGGCCTAGCTAGCGGCGGACAATCAGCTTCCGGAAGATCCAGCCGCCCCGCCCCATGCCATCGCTGATCCGAACCCAGTCCTCCAGGTAGGAATAACCGGTCAGACTGTCCCCACCCGCCACCGCAAATGCCACTGGGGCAGTGGTGCCCGGTGCCTCACGCACATTTCCCGAGCCGACAGCCTTGAGCGGGACGGGGACGGCGAATGGCTTCTCACCGGGCCGGTCAGCCGTACGATCCCGACCTGACAGCCGCCCGGTACCAGCGGCCGCCAGGGCCTTGGCCTGGGTCGCCAGGTATAAGGCCCCGCCGTAATTCTCCTGGTTGAACTCGGTGGACGCCTCCCGCAGGAGCCGAGTCGCCTGGGTGGCCTCGGGCACCGTCTGCTGGGCCGACCGGACTTTGAGGGGTTGGAGCGCAACCTCGGCCTCTGCCATGCCCGATGCCGCCTCCGCTCTGCTGGCCAGGGTCTGCAGTTTGGCCATGGCGCGAACTACCTCTTCCCGGGCCTCGTCCAGCTGGCCCTGCAGGTCTTCGACTTGCGCCGTTTTCTCCAGCAGGGCGAGCTCCAGACGGGACATGCGCCGGTCCTGCTCCGTCCTGACCGCCGGCTGCACCGTAGTGGCCCGGCGGGATGCTGCCGCCGGTGCCGGGGCGGCTTCAGCCGACTTGCCCGCGCAGCCGAACAACGGCAGCCCCAAGATCAGGACCAGGATGCCGGTTGACGCAAGATGCCCGTTAACCCGTCTGTCTGACATGGCCCGACTCCGTAAAGCGTGATTTCAGAGGCTAGTACGACCGGAAGAGCGGACAGAGCAATGGACGTGCCGGGGGGTGGAGGCGGGGAAGCGGGAAGCGGGGAAGGGAGGGAAGCGGGGCCGAACATCTCGAATGCGAACGGCGGGAGTTGAACCCGCACCCCTTTCGGGACAGGATCCTAAGTCCTGCGCGTCTGCCGATTCCGCCACGTTCGCGTGCCTATAGTATAACCCATCCACCTTCTGCTCCCGCTGCATTTTCGGTGAGACTGATCACTCCATCATCCTCTTACGAGGTCTACGTTGTCGGCTGGCAGTGATCGCACGCGAGTTTTCGACATGGAAGAACAAGGAGATTCATGATGAGCAATCGAAACAACGAGACCACCCGAACCAGCGGTACGGTGGTGGGTCTCTTTCACAATCAGGCGGACGCCGAGCGGGCGATTCAGCGCCTCAAGGAGAGGGGCTTCTCCGAGAGTCAGATCGGCGTAGCCATCAAGGACCGCAGCAAGCAGGAGGATCTCATCCAGGGGACCGGTACGCAGGCAGCGGAGGGCGCAGCCACCGGCGCCATCGGTGGTGGTGTGCTGGGAGGGGTGATTGGGCTGCTCGCGGGAGTCGGCGCCCTGGTCATTCCCGGTGTCGGCCCCATCCTCGCGGGCGGAACGCTGGCCTCGACCCTTGCGGGCGCCGGGATCGGCGCGGCCGCTGGGGGCCTCCTGGGTGCCCTGGTGGGGATGGGCGTGCCCGAGGAGGATGCCAAGCACTTCGATCAGGGGTTCCGGGCGGGTGGCACCCTGGTCACGGTTTCACCCGGAAACCGCCCTGAAGAGGCCCGGACCTGTCTCTACGAGAGCGGCGGGGACCTCGGCTCCCTGGGCACCGAGCGGGTATCCGATACGGTCCGCCGGGAAGAGGCCAGAGTAGAGCGTACCGGTGACGCAAACGGTCAGGGCGAAACCGAGGCCTGGCGGGGCAACGAGCGGAGATACCGGCATGATTCCAGTTACAGCGGGCCGGAGCGGCGTCTCTCGCGGGTCTAATACAGCACGCTGAGAGTACCTGAAGCCGGGGGGACCATCGTGTCCCTCCGGCTTTTGTGCGACTGGTGACCGCGGGTGACGCATCGTCTTGGTTGTGCCCCCTCGATAGCGGCTCTAGCTTCAGATACCACCGATGAGGAACCGTCTCCTGGTGTCTACCTCACCTCGCTTCCGCCCCCCTCCGACCCTGTCTACCCCACTCCTGCGGTATGGTCTTGCGGCGGTGTCGGTGGCTTTGGGCGTTCTGCTGTTACTGGGTGTGAGGAAGCTGGCGGCAGGGGCATACGATGGTCGCCCGGCTCTGCTCGTAGCCGTAGCGGTGAGCGCACTCTATGGCGGGACCGGGCCGGGTATTCTGGCACTCGGACTCGCGACCCTGGTAGCCCGCGATCCGGTGCTCGCGGTTGCCGGAGTCCTTCTGGTCCTGCTGTGCTCCAGGTTCCGGAGAACCGACCCCGTCCACCGGACCCCCTCAGACCCGCAGGCGACGCGCCCCGCGTCCAGGGAACGGCCCGATCAGCCACCGAGGCATGGCGCGGAAGACACGGCGGACGGAGAAGCGGATTCGGCTCCTCTGCGCGAGGTCACCACCGAAGCTACCTGGCGGTTTCGTCACGAGCAGCCCCTGGACATCACACTGCCGGAGGACGAGCAGGTCGAGCATCTGTATCTGTACTCGGTCCTGGCGGAGTGTAACGACGCGTTCGCCCGGATGTACGGCTTCCGGACTGCCGCCGACGTGGTCGGAACCCGCCTGGTCGTGTTTTGTCCCCCGTCAAACCCTGAGAACGTCGCCTACCTCCGGAGCTTCATCCGAAGCGGGTATCGGCTGGAGGATGCCCAGTCCCATGAGATCGACCGGTACGGCAAGTCCAAGTATTTCGTGAACAACCTGGTGGGGATCTTCGAGCGGGGACAGCTGGCGGGGGCCTGGGGAACTCAGCGGGATGTCACCGACCTCAAGCGCAGCGAACAGGCTCAGGAATACAGCTCCCGACTCCATTCGACAAAAAGCCCATCGCAGTAGCGGTTGTTGCTCGAGGCTGCGGTTTTGACCCGCCTTCCGCCGGGGAGCACGGCAAAGGCGCAGAACTGCGCCACGGCCGGCTTGTGGTTGGGACCGGTGCACTCCGGAACCGCGGTGACGTTCACTTCTATCCAGACCGGGCGGTCCGGGTGAGCGCGCTGCCACTGCGCGCACTTCCCTCCCACGTCCGGATCTACCTGAAGGCCGTTCGGCTTGATCACAATCTGACTCACCGTCCCGGCCGCCGCGGCGCTGGGACGAACGTATTGCCATGGCGTACAGCTCTCATCCACCGGGTACCCCAGGTGTGCGGTCACGACACAGGAGAGCCCGGCCAGGGTCTCGCCTCTCCCGGGCGAGGGCAGGTAGACGGTATCCGACAACTGGCTTGCGGTCTGGGTCGCGAGCACCGACCGGTTTTCCTGGCCGTGAGTGACCTTGATCAGAACGGAATCGGGCCGTCCTTCCGGATCGGACAAAGTGAGGTCCCAGGAGACCACGACCTGAAGCGAGTCGCCCACCTCGGCCAGAGCCGAGCGCACCTCGGTCGCGTACGACAGCTTGGGAAGGGGATGTTGGGGGTGGTCCCGGAGGAACCCGTCCAGCATCAGGGCGGCAACCAGCGTTACCATGCCCGCATAAATCAGCCAGTTCCGAATGTTCGGCGGCTGGGGCAGGGGAGGCGTCGGAGGCTCGGTTCGGCGTCTCCGAACACTCCTGACGTGAACCTCAGGCTTAGCCACGACGGATCTCGAGGCGGATCATTTCAGGATCTGCTCGCCCTGGTCGAACACGACATCCACCGGAATTCCCTTACTTCCCAGCCGGTCGAGATCCTGCTGGAGCACCGGTGAAAGCTTGCCACGTTGCTCCATGAAGCGGGTGACGCCCACGTAGTCTCCGTCGCCCTGGAAGCGCAGTATCTGGCCGGCCAGGGCATCCACCGCTTCCTTCATCCTCGGAAAGTCCACTCGATAGCGTCCAGTAGTGGAGTCGCGGCTGAATGCGCCCCGTTCTTCGAAGAAGGAGAATTGAGTGGCGTTGGCTCTCCCGTGGGCGTTGGAAGCGCCGAAGCGGATCGAGCGGAAGATGCTGGCCAGAAAGGTGACGTAATTGTCTTCCAGCGGAGCCTTCAGCTCCCCCCGCTGATGGAGCTTGGTGATCATGTAGAGGCCCAGGATATCAGCCTTGCCTTCTTCCAGGGCGCCATGCTGCTCCTTCAGCGCCTCGCGCACGGTTCCCTTCCCGTTGATGGTGTTCTTGATCCCCAGCCCGTGCGCCACCTCGTGGAACATGACGTTGGAAAAGAAGGCATCGAAGTTGAGGTGACTCCGCTGGTCCTGGGCGATCAGCTCGTCGGCCACCGGCAGCAGGATCTTCTCGAACTTGGCCTGCATGGCATTCTTGAGCTGTAGTCGCCGGGTCCCCTTCCGAAGCTGCACCTCCTCGTCGTTCGGCAGGTTGATGGCGATCGTCTTGGATCCGGCGTTGGCGTCTCCGGCATAGTAGACAGCATCGTAGGCGTTGAGATCGGAATCAGTGCCCGGCCGTTCCCGCTTGTAGGCGGCCGGGACCGGCAGTTCCTGCTGCAGTCCCGGGAGCATGGCCGCGTAATGAGCGAGCCGAGCGCTCCATTCCTTGTCCTTTACCAGGACGAAGGCCTCGTTGGCAGTCTTATAGCCGAAGAGCTGGTCTTCGTAGTTCTCGATGGGACCGATCACCAGATCAATGGTGTTGTTCTTCATGTCCAGCCATGCCAGATCACTGGCCTGGTAGTCATCGGTCTCCAGCGCACGGGCCCGCAGCTCCAGGTATTTCCGCAGTCCGGGATCATCCGCCAGCACCGCGGCCTTTCTGAGATTGGCCGCTGCTGCTGCCACCTGACTGGCAAAGACCTGATGATAGGCCGTCGGCACCAGCCGACCGGCCGAATCCCGGTGAACCATGGTGTACTGGCTGCGGAGCTGCTTTCCGGCTTTCGACTGAGCGGCCGACTGGAACTCTTCCTTGGTCATGTCACGGGGAAAGAAGCCGGCCCCGGGCGGCTTGGGTCCCACTCCATCGATGAACGGCGCATTGTTGTCCAGCCGGTCCCACGGTCCGTAGTTGATCTCCGCGTAGCGCCGAACCGCCGGATCGGTGATGCTCCTGAGGAGGGCCTCCCGGTCGCCATAGGCCTGTCGCCAGAAGATCTCATCCATCGACCTTGCGGCAGCAATCAGCAGCGGCAGCATTTGCCGCTCGTGGGGGCTGAGCTTGGTCAGATCGGTGGTCAGCGAGACGCTGGTGTATTGGGCCAGCTTGGTCTCAATAGGAGACTCGGAGTTGCGGCCGGAAGTATCGGCCGCCTTCGGGGGTTCAGCTCGACAGGACACGAGTACGAGCCCCATCGCGAGAAGAATGCTTCGGGATGTTCGTTGGATCATGCAGTTCTTTCAGGCTCGACATGGATCTTTCGCTGCCCGCTGCCCCGCTGCCGACTTACCTCCCTTCCAGCTCTCGCTCACCGGGAGTGTGCCGCTCCGCCCGGCCGGTACCAGGATGGGATTTGGCCTCCAGGTAGCGCTCGCCCTTTAGCCGCACGAAGGTGACGAACCGATCGTACTCTTCGTCCGACAACCCGTTCGCAATAGCGGGGATCAGCCCCTTGACCAGGGTAATGCGCTCCTCCAGTGCCAGCATGTTCGCCTGATCGACCAGGGCTCTGATGGCGGGATGGTTCATCCAGTCGGTGGCTTCACTCGTCGTCATCGGACGGCGCTCCTGGAAGAAATTGTGCCGGTCAGTCGCCGGCTGTCGCGGCAAGGGCGGCGATATCGATGGCCCGGTCCAGCTCGCTCAGCAGGTGGCCCACGTCTCGCCAGACTGCAATGGCGCCCACGTCGAGCAGCGGCTGCTCGGCGGCAGGCCCCGTGAGAACCCCCAGGAAGGCGACACCCGCGCCCTGGCAGGCCTCCCCATCATACACCGTGTCACCTACCATGGCGCAATGTGAAGCCGGCAGCTCGAGCTTGTGCACCGCGTCCACCACCAAGTCGGGCGACGGCTTGCTTGGTTCGTCCGGGCTTTTGGAAACGACCACGTCGGGCAGCCGAGTCAGATCGATGCCGGCGCTTGCCGACGTTGCGGCCAGATGCTTCTCATCACTGGAGGTGGCGAGGGCCGTGCGGATGCCCCGGCCCCGGAGGGCATTGAAGATCTCGGTGGCGCCGGGGAATACCCGGAAACGTTGGGTCCGGGCAATCTCGAGGAACTCGGCCTTCTGAGCTCTCCGAAGCTCCTCTCCCAGCCGTTCCTCCACCTCGGCACCCAGAAGAGAAGGGACCAGCTTGTCGCCGCCCTTGCCGATCTCGGGCACGATCCGCTCCGGCGGAATCTGAAAACCGAGCCGGCGAAAGGCGCGGCACCAGGCTTCGACGTGGGCCGGATTGGTGTCTACCAGGGTCCCGTCGACATCGAAGATCATCCCGCGCATAGTCATAGGAGGAAGTTACTTCAGGACGGGAAGGGCGGGAGATATAAGAAGCCCCCTGCCAATGTCAGGGGACTTCTTATGCTCCTGCGTTCCGTCGTTCCGCCCTACTTGTCCGCCAGCCGAACCCGTTCCACCCGGCGGCCCTGCGCCCGCGGGTTATAGATGCCCAGGGTTACGATGCTGCCCGGCTTCTCGGCCTGGAGCGCATTCCGCAGCTCGGCCTCGGTCCTCACTGACTTACCCTCGACCGAAAGGATGATGTCGGGGCCGTTGTTCTGGGGGTCGTCGTACAGCGTCTGCCACGACGGTCCGCCCGGCGTAACGGCGGTCACCACCAACCCGCGCATGTTCGACGGCAGTTGAAGCTGTTGGGCCACATCGGGAGTGACCGGTTCCACATTCACGCCCAGCCGGTTCATGGCCGAACCGCCGGTGTTATCGGCGTTATCCGAGTCACCCTGGTCAGCGGCTGCCAACTGCGGCTGGTCATTCAGGGCCTGGAGCTTGACGTTAAAGGTCTTCCGCACTCCGCCCTTCCGGGCAACCTCGACCTTGACCATCTCACCCGGCTTGCGGAATCCGATCACCTGCTGAAGTTGACCCACTCTCTCGACCGGCTTCCCATCCACCGAGATGATCACGTCGCCCGGGAGAATCCCTGCTGCCTTGGCCGGCGAGTCGTCACTGGGGATGTCCTTGACCACGACCCCTCGGATCTCCGGCAGACCGACGTAGGCCGCGTCGTTGAGGGTCACGTTGTCGATCGAGACACCCAACGCCGCCCGGTGCACTGAGCCGGTCTCGATCAGCTGATTCATGACCGTGCGCGCCAGATTGATCGGGATGGCAAAGCCGTAGCCCGAGTAAAAGCCGGTCTCGCTGGCTATCGCGGAGTTGATCCCGATGACCTCGCCCCGGACACTCACCAGGGGTCCACCCGAATTTCCCGGGTTGATAGCTGCATCGGTCTGGATGAAGTCCTGAATGCTGCCCTGGCCGCGGCCCGGCAGCCCTTGCAGCGCTCGGCCCTTGGCGCTCACGATGCCGGAGGTGACCGTGAAGGTGAGCCCCTCACCCAGGGGATTCCCGATGGCCAGCACCCATTCTCCCACCCGGGCATCGTCGCTATTGCCCAAGGCCACGGGCTGGAGTCCCTTGGCGTCGATCTTGAGCACGGCCACATCGGTGTTGGCGTCGCTTCCGATGACTTTGGCCTTGAACTCACGGCGGTCCAGCAGGCGAACCGTGACCTGTTCGGCGCCTTCGACCACGTGGTTGTTGGTCAGGATGTAACCATCGGCGGAGATAACGAAACCCGAGCCGCTGCCCTGCTCGATGTCGGGCTGTTGCCGGAACCGCGGGAAGAACCGTTCCATGCCGGGAGGAACTCGCTGCCGCGTGGTCTGCTCGGTGCGCTGAGAGCGAATGTAGACCACGGTCGGTTTTACGTGCTCCGCGACGGCGGCAAAGGCTTCACTCAGGTCCTGCAGGGGTCGCGCGGCTGGGATCGAAGGAGCCGGCACCTGGGTTATCGGAGAAGCCTGACGACCCTGAACCTGAGCCGAGGAACGGCTGGGCAGATCGAGCAGGCCGGCGAAGAGCAGCCCAAGAGCAAAGGCCAGGGCGACCAACCCTCCGAACTTCAGCCAGTTCAATGATCGTGCGGACATCGAAGGTCCTTCGAGAAAGCGTTTGGGTGATGCGGCCTGAGATCAATTTAACCCTACCCCGAAGCCCGGTGGGGAGTTTCGGCCAGACTGCGGTAAGAGGTGAGGTGAGGGTCGGCTAAGGAATAAGCGGGCACGGGGGCCTCCGACGATTTTCGAAGACCCCCGCTAACCGCTTACCTCTTACCGCTTACTTCTTTTCATCCACAATCTCGTAGTCGGCCTCGACGACGTCGTCCTTGGACGCGCCCGGCTCCTGGCCGCCGCCCTGAGTCTGGCTTCCGCCGCTGGGCTCGCCCGATTCGCCTGGCGTACCCGCTCCGGCGGCCTGGTAGAGCGACGCTCCTGCCGCCGAGTAGGCCTGGTTCAGCTCGTCCAGTGCTCGACGAATGCCGTCGGTCTCACCGGTCCGAAGCGCCTGCCGCCCGCCCTCGAGTGCCGCGTCCAATCTCGACTTGGCATCGGCGGGGAGCCGCTCCGCCCATTCCTTGCTGTCCTTCTCGACCCGGTACACCAGGCTGTCGAGCTGGTTGCGAGCCTCGATTTGCTCCCGGCGAGCCTGGTCTTCCTGGGCGTGCTGCTCGGCGGCCTTGACCATGCGGTCAATCTCGGTATCACTGAGCCCGCTGGAGGCCTCGATTCGGATCTTCTGCTCCTTACCCGTGGTCTTGTCCTTGGCCGAGACGTGGAGAATGCCGTTGGCGTCGATGTCGAAGGTGACCTCGACCTGAGGCATGCCCCGAGGTGCCGGCGGAATGCCCGTCAGCTGGAACTTGCCGATGGTCCGGTTGTCCATCGCCATCTGGCGCTCGCCCTGGAGGACGTGGATCTCGACCGTTGTCTGGTTGTCCTCAGCGGTCGAGAACGTCTCCGACTTCTTGGTCGGGATCGTGGTGTTCCGCGGAATCAGGACGGTGGTTACCCCGCCCAGGGTCTCGATGCCCAGGGACAGCGGAGTCACGTCGAGCAGCAGCACATCCTTGACCTCGCCGCCCAGCACGCCGCCCTGGATGGCGGCGCCGATGGCCACGACCTCGTCCGGATTGACTGACTTGTTCGGCTCCTTCCCGAAGTAATCCTTGACGATCTGCTGGATCTTCGGAATCCGGGTCGATCCGCCGACCAGGATGACCTCGTCGATCCGCTTGGGATCGAGACCGGCATCCTTGAGCGCGGTCTGCATTGGCGGGATGGTGCGCTGAATCAGGTCGTCCACCAGCTGCTCGAACTTGGCCCGGGTAAGGCTCATGTTGAGGTGCTTGGGCCCGGACTGGTCCGCGGTGATGAACGGCAGATTGATGTCGGTCTGGGTGACGGTCGAAAGCTCCATCTTGGCCTTCTCCGCTGCCTCCTTGAGGCGCTGCAGCGCCATGGGATCCTTGGAGAGGTCAATACCCTGGTCCCGCTTGAACTCCGCCACCAGCCACTCGATCAGCCGCTGGTCGAAGTCGTCGCCGCCCAGGTGGGTGTCGCCGTTGGTGCTCTTGACCTCGAACACGCCCTCCGCAAGCTCCAGCACCGAGATGTCGTAGGTGCCGCCGCCCAGGTCGTAGACCGCGACCTTCTCTTCCTTCTTCTTGTCCAGGCCGTAGGCCAGGGCCGACGCGGTGGGCTCGTTGATGATGCGGACCACGTCGAGGCCGGCGATCTTGCCGGCGTCCTTGGTGGCCTGCCGCTGGGCGTCGTTGAAGTACGCCGGCACGGTGATGACGGCCTTCTCCACCGTATGGCCAAGGTAGTCTTCCGCCGTCTGCTTCATCTTCTGGAGAATCATTGCCGAGATCTCGGGCGGGGTATACCGCTTGCCCTGAATTTCGACTGCGGCCAGTCCGTTGGGCCCCTCGACCACCTTGTAGGGAAGCCGCTTGACCTCTTCCTGGACCTCGCTGAAGCGGCGGCCCATCAGCCGCTTGATCGAGAAGATGGTCTGTTTGGGATTGGTGACGGCCTGGCGCTTGGCCACCTGGCCCACCAGCCGCTCTCCGTCCTTGGTAAAGGCTACGACCGAGGGGGTGGTCCGCCCACCTTCGGCATTGGGGATGACGACGGGATCGCCGCCCTCCATGACTGCCACAACCGAGTTGGTGGTGCCCAGGTCGATGCCAATGATTTTAGATGCCATGTTTACTCCGATAGCTCATGTGTTGCCGTGGATGCCAGTCTGTCACTCGCACACGGGTCGAGCGGGTGCAGGAGCAAGCGCCATACCGTGCAAAGCTGCCGTTTTGGCACAAATAAGGAGCGTATCACCCGTGACATGGCTCACGACGGTGGCCACCCTGGCTGCGTTAGGTTGAATCTCGCCTCACCCTTGGGGCACGGCTGGTCTTTGGAGGCTTACCGAACGGGAGGAGGTAGCCATGCTGTGGACGATCTTCGTGATACTCCTGGTGCTGTGGTTGCTGGGGGTCGTCACATCCTACACCCTCGGGGGTTTCATCCACGTCCTGCTGGTCATCGCGGTGATCATGGCCGTGATGCAGTTGATTCAGGGCAGAAGGGCTTTGTAAAGAGGGCTACGGCTATTGGCTGTGACCGCGTCTCCGATTCATAGCCAATAGCCGTAGCGGTCCCGATGCCCCGCAAGGTCTCGCCGCACGCCGAGAAGGTCCGTTACGCCGTCGTCGGTCTGGGACACATCGCCCAGGTCGCCGTGCTGCCGGCTTTTGCCCACGCCGAAAACTCCGAGCTGACCGCCCTCGTTTCCAGCGACGCCGAGAAGCTGGAGAAGCTGGCACGCAAGTATAAGGTCCGGGGGCGGTACTCCTACGAAGAATTCGACGAGTGCCTGGACAGCGGTGCGGTCGACGCGGTCTATATAACGCTCCCCAATCATCTCCACCGCGAGTATTCCGAACGGGCTCTCCGCCGCGGGATTCACGTCCTGTGCGAGAAGCCCATGGCGGTGACGGAGGAAGACTGCCGCTCCATGATCCGGGTGGCCGAAGAACATCAGGCCAAGCTCATGGTCGCCTATCGGCTCCACTTCGAGGAAGCCAACCTGAAGGCGATCGATCTGGTCCAGAGTGGGAAGCTGGGAGACCCTCGGCTTGTTCGACTCAGTCTTCACCATGACGGTGAAGGACGGCGACATCCGCCTCAATCCCCGGGAGCTTGGCGGTGGGACGCTGTACGACATCGGGATCTACTGCATCAACGCGGTGCGGAATCTGTTTGGGGCCGAGCCGATGGAGGTTGTGGCGTTCAGCGCCAACAAGGGAGATCAGCGTTTTCTGCAGTGTGAGGAGACCACCAGCGCCATTCTTCGGTTCCCCGGGCGCGAGCGGCTGGCCACGTTTACCTGCAGCTTTGGGGCGGCCGATGTCTCCCATTACCGGGTAGTCGGCTCCAAAGGACAGTTGGTGCTTGATCCCGCCTATGACTATGCCGAAGTGTTGGAGCAGAAGGTTACCGTGGAGGGCCGCACCCGGAGCAAGACTTTTCCCAAGCGGGACCAGTTCGCGCCCGAGCTGATCAGCTTTTCCGAGAGCATCATCAACGGAAACGCCGCCGAGCCTTCGGGCTGGGAGGGTCTGGCCGACGTCCGGATTATCCGCGCGCTCTACCGGTCGGCCGATACCGGGCAGCCGGTAGCGCTGGAGCCGTTCACCAAGGATGACCGTCCCTCGCTGGAGCAGGAGCTCCGCCGCCCGCCGGTCTCCAAACCCGAGCTCGTTAATACCGAAGCACCGTCTGAGTGACTCCACCGGCTCGGCTATATTGAGCCATGTTCCCCTACCGAGACGATAATCCCACCCTCGCCACACCCCTCGTTACCCTGCTCCTGATCGGGTTGAACGTGGTGTCCTGGGTTGTGGTGCAGGGAATGGGCGCGGAACCCAGCCTCTCCCGCTCGGTTTGCGAGCTCGGCCTCATCCCGGGAGAGTTTCTGGGCCGGCTGCCGGACGGCTTCAGCATCCCCATGAGCCGCACGATGGCCTGCGTCATTGAGGGGGATCCCAGCTGGTACACCCCGCTCACCTCCATGTTTCTCCATGGCGGTTGGTTTCACCTCATTGGGAACATGTGGTTCCTCTGGGTCTTTGGGAACAACGTGGAAGACTCGATGGGCCGCATCCGCTACTTCTTCTTCTATATCATCTGTGGGCTTGCCGCTGCCGCTTCGCAGACCCTGGTCAACCCAGGGAGCGCCGTCCCCATGGTCGGCGCGTCGGGCGCCATCAGCGGGGTCATGGGCGCTTACGTGGTGCTGTACCCGAAAGTTCGGGTTCACATGCTGGTGATACTGGGGATCTTCATCACCCGCATCGTGGTCCCGGCGTACCTCATGCTAGGGTACTGGTTCCTGCTTCAGCTGGTGGGCGGTGGGTTGGCGAGCGGAGAAGGCGGTGTTGCCTTCTGGGCCCATGCCGGCGGTTTCGTCACCGGCGCGGTGCTGATTTCGATATTCCGCGATCCCGCATTGGTGTCCAAGCATCGCGCGCTGGCCCGCACGGTGGACACCCTGGGGTACCGCGAGCAGACCTGACGAAGTCGGCTGCAGTTGTCGAATGCCAGGCGGCCGGTAACTTCCAACATGCCCTCGCTGCCGCCGGCGCGAATTCCTTCCTCATCGACGGGCGCCCTGGAGGTGCCGGTCACCCCCAGAAACCCCGGTACTCCCCTGGAGCTCGACTGGATCCAGGAGGTCCGGGTCAACCGTAGTGCGATCGAGCGGCGGACGGCCACGCTCCGGACCAGGCGAACCGTTAAGCGGCAGTGGCAGGCCGCCTGGCTGCTCCGGGCCATCACCCTGATCGATCTGACGACCCTGCAGGGCGACGACACGGCGGGCCGAGTGCGGCGTCTCTGCGCCAAGGCGCGGCGGCCGGTTCGGGTTGATCTGCTCGAGTCGATGGAGGCGCGGCAGCTTCCCATCCGGGCCGCTGCCGTCTGCGTCTATCACGCATTCGTCGAGACAGCGGTGGCAGCACTGGAGGGCTCTGGGATACCAGTGGCTGCCGTCTCCACCGGATTCCCCGCCGGTCTTTCACCCTATCGAGCAGCGAATCGCGGAAATACGCGCGTCGGTCGAGGCCGGTGCGGAAGAGATCGATGTGGTCATCACCCGGGCTCATGTGCTGACCGAGAACTGGTCCGCGCTCTATGACGAGGTGCGGACCATGCGGGAGGCCTGCGGTGACGCCCACATCAAGACCATCCTCGCCACTGGAGAGCTTGCCACGCTGCGGAACGTTGCCCGGGCCGCACTGGTGTGCATGATGGCAGGCGCCGACTTCATTAAGACCTCGACCGGCAAGGAGTCCGTGAACGCCACCCTGCCGGTTGGACTGGTGATGTGTCGGGCTATCAGAGAGTACCAGGAGCGGACTGGCCACCTGGTCGGGCTCAAGGCCGCAGGCGGGATCCGCTCGGCGCGAGAGTCGCTGGACTGGATGGCGTTGATGAAGGATGAGCTGGGCGATCTGTGGCTCCGGCCAAATCTATTCCGGATCGGCGCCAGCACGCTGCTCTCCGACATCGAGCGCCAGCTGGAGCATTACGTTACCGGCAGGTACTCGGCAGTCCACCGGCATCCCAGTGCCTAGGACATCTCACCACAAAGGCACGGTTCGTGGCCTCAGTTCCTGAGATCTTCCACTCAATGGAATACGGGCCTGCGCCCGAGCCTCCCGGGCGGGTGGAGGAATGGCTCGAGCACCGAGGGCGGAGGTTCGGGCTGTTTATCGGGGGACGGTGGAGCGAGCCGGGCCGAGAGACGTTTGAGACGCTGAATCCCGCCACGGCGAGGCCTCTCGCTACCCTGACCCAAGCGAGTCCAGCCGACATAGAACGCGCGGTTGCCGCCGCACGCAAGGCTCAGCCGCAATGGTGGGCGCTGGGCGGGCACGGCCGGGCCCGCTACCTCTACGCAATTGCCCGGCAAATCCAGAAGCACAGCCGGTTCTTTGCCGTCCTGGAATCACTCGACAACGGCAAGCCGATCCGGGAATCCCGCGACATCGACGTGCCGCTGGTAGCGCGTCACTTCTATCACCATGCCGGCTGGGCCCAGCTGATGGAGCAGGAGCTGCCGGAGCGGGAGCCGGTGGGAGTCATCGGGCAGATCATTCCGTGGAACTTTCCGCTTCTCATGTTGGCCTGGAAGATTGCCCCCGCGCTCGCCATGGGAAACACCGTAGTGCTCAAGCCCGCCGAGTTCACCTCTCTGACGGCGCTGAGGTTCGCAGAGCTGTGCGAGGAGATCGGGCTCCCCTCCGGGGTGGTGAACATCGTGACGGGGGATGGGCGGGCTGGCGAAGCCCTGGTGAAGCATCCCGATGTGGACAAGATCGCTTTTACCGGCTCGACCGAGGTGGGACGGCTCATTCGCCAGGCGACGGCCGGGAGCGGCAAGAAATTGTCACTCGAGCTGGGCGGAAAGTCCCCGTTCATCGTGTTCGGCGACAGCGACCTGGACAGCGTGGTGGAAGGCGTGGTGGACGCCATCTGGTTCAACCAGGGCCAGGTCTGCTGCGCCGGATCGCGCATCCTGGTGCACGAAGGATCACAGGAACGTCTGGTCTCCAAGCTCAAGGCGCGAATGGAGACGCTCCGGGTGGGCGATCCCCTGGACAAGGCGGTGGACATGGGCGCCATCATCGCGCCGGTGCAGCTGGAGAAGATTCAGCAGCTGGTGCGCCGAGGCGAAGACGAGGGCGCTACTCTCTGGCAGCCCTCCTGGAGCTGCCCCCGGGACGGCTGGTTCTTCCCGCCCACGCTGTTCACCGAGGTCTCGCCGGCGGCTACCATCGCTCAGGTGGAGATCTTCGGGCCGGTCGTGGTGCTGATGACCTTCCGCACCCCGGCGGAGGCGGTGGAGCTGGCCAACAACACGCGCTATGGCCTGGCCGCCAGCGTCTGGACCGAGAACATCAACCTGGCGCTCGATATTGCCCCGCAGCTCAAGGCCGGCACCATCTGGATCAACTGTACCAACGTCTTCGATGCCGCCAGCGGCTTCGGCGGCTACCGCGAGAGCGGCTTTGGCCGGGAAGGCGGACGAGAGGGGCTGAGGGAGTATGTGAAATGGGTAGGGGAGCGGGGCGGCCGGGCAGCGGGGCAGGAAGGCGGTAAGACGGTAAGTCGGAAAAGCGGTAAGTTCCGGAAAACTGGTGCCCGCAACGCGACTGCAAAGTCATCCGCTCACGTCTTACCGCCTTACCGCCCTACCGCCTTACCGCCAATCGATCGCACGCCCAAGTTGTACATCGGCGGCAAACAAGTCCGGCCTGATTCGGGCTACAGTATCCCGGTGCTGGACCGGGCGGGGAAACACCTGGGTGAAGTGGGGCAGGGGAACCGAAAAGACATTCGCAATGCCGTCGAAGCGGCGCACAAGGCGGCCACCTGGGCCCACGCCACGGCTCATGCCCGGGCTCAGGTGCTCTACTACCTGGCGGAGAATCTGGCGGCCCGAGCCGAGGAGTTTGTGGCTCGACTGCAAACGTTCGGCGGGTCAGGCGAGAATGAAGTCGCCCTGACCATCGAGCGGATGTACACCTATGCGGCCTGGGCCGACAAGTACGATGGCGCGGTCCACCATACGCCGTATCGCAACGTCACCCTGGCCATGCCGGAGCCGATCGGCGTCCTGGGCGTGGTGGCTCCCCCGCGAGTGGCCGCTGCTTGGTTTCGTGTCCACCGTGCTTCCGGGCGTCGCGCTGGGCAACAGCGTAGTAGCGATTCCATCGGCTGCGGCCCCGCTGGCGGCCACGGATCTGTATCAGGTGCTGGAGACCTCGGACCTGCCCGACGGTGTCATCAACATCGTGACCGGCGACCCTCGGGAGTTGGGACGGATCCTTGCCACTCACGACGATGTGGATGGGATCTGGTACTTCGGGGACCAGGAGACTGGAGCGGAAGTGGAACGGCTCTCGGCCGGCAACATGAAGCGGACCTGGGTCGAGGAGGCTGCCTCTCGCGATTGGGCCAACGCCAGCCTCGGGGCGGGCGAAGAGTTTCTCGAGCAAGCCACTCAGATCAAGAACATCTGGATTCCGTATGGAGAGTAGCTGGGCCTAGCTCCTGACTCCCAGCTCTCTTGCCTCTCCCGGTCTTCTGCGTGATGCTTGATCGAGCGCCCCTCCACCAGAAACACCACGTCTTCGCCGATGTTCGTTGCCAGGTCGGCCACCCGCTCCAGGTTCCGGCTCACCAGGAACAGCTCCATACCCGCGCCGATGGTGTGGGGGTCCTCCATCATGTGGGTCAGCAGGATCCGGAAGACCGAGCGGTGCAGCGCATCCACCTTGTCGTCCCGCCGGCAGACTTCGCGCCCCGCCGCGGCGTCGCCCCGAATGAAGGCCTCCAGCGCATCGGAGAGCATCTCCCGGGCCAGTCGAGCCATCTCGACGATCTCGGGCTCCGGCGCGATGGGCCGGGCCTGAAGCAGCCGCTCGGCCGACTGGGCGATGTTGACCGCGTGGTCGCCCACCCGCTCGAGGTCGTTGGCGATCTTGAGCGCCGACGTGAGCATGCGGAGGTCTCGCGCCATCGGCTGCTGCAGCGCCAGGAGATTGATGCACTGCTCTTCGATCTCCACTTCCATGCGTCGATCACCCGGTCGCCGGCGATCACCCGCCGCGGCCTTCTCGCTGTCGCGCTCCAGCAGCGCGTCGACCGCCAGGCCGAGCGCGGCCTCCGCCTCACCGGACATGGTGAGCAGCCGCACCTTGACGTGGCTCAGCTCGTCGTGAAAATGCCGATGGACGTCGACGCTCATCCGAATCTCCCGGTGATATAGGCTTCGGTGCGCTCGTGGGCCGGCTTGGTGAAGATCCGCTCGGTCTCATCGAACTCGATCAGCTCGCCCCGATCGAAGAAGCCGGTGTAGTCGGACACCCGCGCCGCCTGCTGCATGTTGTGGGTCACGATGACGATGGTGTAGTCCTGCTTCAGCTCGAAGATCAGCTCCTCGACCCGCTGGGTCGCGATCGGGTCGAGCGCCGAGCAGGGCTCGTCCATCAGCAGCACCTCGGGCTCGTTGCCGAGCGCCCGGGCGATGCAGAGCCGCTGCTGCTGCCCGCCCGAGAGTCCGGTGCCGGGCTCGTCGAGCCGGTCCTTCACCTCGTCCCACAGCGCCGCCTGGCGGAGGCAGCGCTCGACCAGATCGGGCAGATCGCGCCGGGTCACCAGCGCGTTGAGCGCCGGGCCGTAGGCCACGTTCTCGAAGATCGTCTTGGGGAACGGATTGGGCCGCTGGAAGACCATCCCGACCCGCTGCCGGAGCGACACCAGGTCGGTGCCCGGGCCGAACACCGACACGCCCTCGACCAGGATGTCGCCCTGGTGGCGGGCGCCCGGGAATCAGGTCGTTCAGCCGGTTGATGGAGCGGAGGAAGGTGGACTTGCCGCAGCCGGACGGCCCGATGATCGCCGTGACCGCCCTGCCGCGGGATCGCGAAGTTCAGGCCTCTCAGCGCCTGGCGCGGGCCGTACGAAGAAATCGAAGTCGCGGACATCGATCGCCGGGCTCGCCGCGGACCGAGCGGCGGCATCGGAGCGTCGGGGAGCGTAGGCGTCGTCCCTTGGTGCCCGTTGCACGTCACGGGTCTCGGGCTGCATCGTGGTGCTCATCCGAACCTTCCCGGTGATGTAGGCCTCGGTCTGCTCCTGCCGCGGCGCGGTGAAGATCTGGCGGGTCGGCCCGGTCTCGACCATGCTGCCCAGATAGAAGAAGGTGGTGGTGTCCGACACCCGGGCCGCCTGCTGCATGTTGTGGGTCACGATGATGATGGTGAAGTCTCGCTTGAGCTCGAACAGCAGCTCCTCGATCCGCTGGGTGCCCTGCGGGTCGAGCGAGGCGGTGGGCTCGTCCAGCAGGATCACATCCGGCGAGGGCGCGATGGTGCGCGCGATGCAGAGCCGCTGCTGCTGGCCGCCGACAGCGCCATCGCGCTGGCGCTGGAGCCGGTCCTTCACCTCGTCCCACAGCGCGGCCTGGCGCAGCGCCCGCTCGACCACTGCATCCAGCTCCGGCCCGCGGCAGCCGGCCGTTGACCCGCAGCCCCGCCGCCACGTTGTCGTAGATCGACATCGTGGGAAACGGCGTGGGCCGCTGGAAGACCATGCCCACCCGGCGCCGGAGCTGCATGGCGTTGACCCTCGGCGCGTAGATGTCCTCGCCGTCGAGCAGCACCCGGCCGGTGATCCAGCCATGGTCCGACAGCTCGTGCATCCGGTTGAGGGTGCGGAGAAAGGTGGACTTGCCGCACCCCGACGGGCCGATCAGCGCGTGCACCTGGTTGGGCGCAAAGCCGAGCGACACGCTCTTGACCGCGGTGAACTTGCCGTACATGGCCGTGAGCTTGTCGGTGACGATCCTGGGCGGCGTCGGCCGCCGCCGGCTGGCCGCGGTCGCGGCACGGCCGCGGTACGCTCAAGGCGGGCTCAGCCATTGAGGCTAAACCTCCGGCGGATGGCCAGCCGGGCGCCCAGGCTCAGCAGGAAGACCACCAGGATCAGCACCAGAGCGGCGGCCCAGGCGTACCGGTGCCACTCCTCGTAGGGGCCGGTGGCGTAGGTGAACACCGTGAGCGGCAGCGCGGCCATCGGCTGGTCGATATCGAAGCTCAGGTACTGGCTGCCCAGCGCGGTAAAGAGCAGCGGCGCGGTCTCGCCGGCGATCCGGGCCACGGCCAGCAGACCTCCGGTCATGATCCCGGCAGCGTGGTGCGCACCACCACCGAAAGGCTGGTGCGCCACCGGGGATATCCCAGCGCCAGCGCCGCCTCACGCAGCGAGTTGGGCACCAGCTTGATCATCTCCTCGGTGGTGCGCAGCACCATGGGAATCATGAGCAGGGCCAGCGCGACGCTTCCGGCCAGCGCGGAGAAGTGCTTCTGCTGGCGCCACGATCCAGGCCCAGGCAAAGACGCCCACCACAATCGAAGGCGTGCCGTTCATCACGTCGGCCACGAACCGGGTGACCCAGGTGAGCCGGCTGGTGGGATACTCGGCGCAGTAGATGCCCGGCCCCGATCCGATCGGCAGCCCGATGAGGCTGGCCATGCCCACGATGAGGAGCGTTCCCACCAGCGCATGGGCCACTCCGCCCCCGGTCTCGCCGGCCGGAGCCGGCATCCGGGTGAAGAAGTCCAGCGAGAGGCTGCCCGCTCCCTTGAGCACCAGATTCAGCAGGATGAAGAACAGCGGGAGCAGCGCCACGACGACGGCGCCGATCATCAGCCCGACCATCAGGTTGCTGAAGCTCGCGGAGCACGCGGCGGTTCAGCGCCGGCCGCCTCACAGGGCGCTGCTCCCCGCGCCCGACCCGCGGGCCACCCGCCAGATCAGCAGCCGGGCGCCGGCGTTCACCAGCACCGTCACCAGAAAAAGCACGAAGGCCACGTAGGCCAGCGCGGAGAGGTGCAGGTCGCCCACCGCTTCGGAGAACTCGTTGGCGATCGCCGCGGCCATGGTGTAGCCCGGCGCGAAGAGCGAGGCGGCGATCTCGTGCCGGTTGCCGATCAGCATGGTCACCGCCATGGTCTCGCCCAGCGCCCGGCCCAGTCCCAGGATGATGGCGCCGATGATCCCGGACCGGGCGTAGGGCAGCACGGCGGTGGTCACCGCTTCCCACCGGGTGGCGCCGAGTGCCAGCGCCGCCTCCCGCTGGGTGTTCGGCACGGCCAGCAGCACCTCCCGGGACACCGACATGATGTACGGCATCACCATGATGGCCAGGATGATCCCGGCCGCCAGCATGGACGGACCGTAGATCGGGCCCTGAAAGAACGGGAGGAAGCCCAGGCTTCGCGCAGGAACGGGAAGACGGTGGTGCGGAGCAGCGGGAACGAGAACGAAGATGCCCCAGAGGCCGTACACCACGCTGGGTATCGCGGCCAGCAGGCCGATGAGAAAGGCCACCGGCTGGCGCACCGACTTGGGGGCGAACTCCGTGAGGTAGATCGCGACGCCGAGCGAGAGCGGCACCGCGATCAGGAGCGCCAGCAGCGAGGAGACCAGGGTGCCGAAGATCAGCGGGAAGCGCGCCGAACTCCTCGGCCACCGGGTCCCAGGTGCTGGAGGTGACGAAGTCGAACCCGAACCGGCGCGATGGCCAGCCGGCGCCGGCCCAGAGCTCGAAGACCAGGAACCCGAGCAGGATCGGGATCGCCAGCGCGGCGAGCGTCAAGCAGCGCCTTGAAGACCCGGTCGCCGTGGTTGGCTCGCTCGAGAGAGACGGCTGCTGGCGCCGGGGAGGAGCAGTTTCCGGAGGCGGGCGGTCGGCAGTCATGTTCAGGAGTCTACCAGCGCCGGGCCTCCGGCGTCGTCACGGCTTTGTAACGGCTGGTCACGGGGAGGGTGGCTTTACGGCCGATCCGTTGCTGCACCAGCTCGATCACCGGCACCGGGAGCGGCGCGTAGTGCAGGTCGGCCGCCATCCGCTGGGCCGCCGGCTCGAGCATCCACGCGAGGAAGTCCATGAGGGTCTTGGCCTTGGCAGTGTCGGGGTTCCTTCTGAACCAGCAGCCAGGTGAACGAGGAGATCGGGTAGGCATCCTTGCCCCGGCGCATTGGTGATCGACACCCGGAAGTCGGTGTCCGGCGGAGCTCGGCACCGGCCGCGGCCGCGGTCACGCTCTTCGAGGTGGGCTGGACGAAGGCGCCCGCGGCGTTCCTGATCTCGGCGTAGGGCAGCCCGTTGGAGATGGCATAGATCAGCTCGACGTAGCCGATGCCCCGGGTACTGCTTGACCTGCTGGGTGACGCCTTCGTTGCCCTTGCCGCCCAGCCCGACCGGCCAGTTGACCGAGGTGGCTCTTGCCGACCTTCGCCTTCCACTCCGGGGAGACCTTGCGACAGGTAGTCGGTGAAGATGTAGGTGGTGCCGGAGCCGTCGGAGCGGTGGACCACGATGATGTCCTGGTCGGGCAGGCTCGACGCCGGGGTTGAGCGCGGCGATCCGCGGGTCGTTCCACCTGGTGATCCGGCCGAGGAAGATGTCCGCCAGCAGTGGCGCCGTCGAAGCTCGAGCTGCGTGTTGCCGATCGCGGGCAGGTTGTAGGTCAGCACCACCGCGCCGAGCACGGTGGGGATGTGCAGGACGTTGCCCTGCACCGCGGCGATCTGCTCATCGGTCATCGGCGCCGTCGGTGGCGCCGAAGTCCACGGTGCCCTCGGTGAACTGCCGGATGCCGCCGCCCGAGCCGATCGACTGGTAGTTGATCCGCACGCCGGTCTCCTTGTCGTACGCGTCGAACCACTTGGTGTAGATCGGATTGGGGAAGGTTGCGCCGGCCCCGGTGAGCGCTGCCTCCGCCTGCGGTGCGCCGCGCCGTCCGGCCGAGCTCGGCGGCGGTCGCCAGCCTCATGCAAGCACCGGCTGTGTCAGGAGCAGAGCTCTCTGCAGGTCTAAGTCCACGGTTTAAGTTCAGGTACCAGCTCCAGAGCTGTATGGTCTCCGCCGTCTGCAAACGCCTGCACCTGGGGCCGGCCGTTGACCTCAGCGCTCCTGCGATCTCGATGCCTTGCCGCCGGCCTTCAGGGTCGGCAGCCGTGCCTCGGACCAGCGGTACCACCGGGCGCGGCAGCGGAGAATACTTCAAGTCGGCCGCCATTTTCTGCGCCTCGGGGGTGATCATCCAGGCCAGGAAGTCACGGATGGGCTTGGCCTTGGCGGCTCCTTGTTGTCTGGCTGAACCAGGAGCCAAGTGAAGGACGAGATCGGATAGGCCTCGGCTCCCGGGGCGTCGGTGATCGACACCCGGAAATCGGTGTCTTTGTCGAATTTGGCCCCTGCGGCGGCAGCCGTTACCGAGGCGAGGGAAGGCTCGACGAACTTGCCGGAGGTGTTCTTGATATGGGCGTACGGAGTTGTTCGACAGGGCGTAGATCAGCTCAACGTAGCCCAGCGCTCCTTCGGCCTGCTTGATCTGCTGGGTCACGCCCTCGTTTCCTTTTCCCCCGAGCCGGCCGGCCAGTTGACCGAGGTGGCCTTGCCGACTTTGGTCTTCCACTCGGGGGACACCTTGGTGAGGTAGTCGGTAAAGATGTAGCTCGTGCCCGAGCCGTCCGACCGGTGGACCACGATGATGTCCGAGTCAGGGAGCTTGACTCCCGGATTGAGTCCGGCAATCTTCTGGTCGTTCCACTTGGTTATCCGGCCCAGGAAGATCCCGGCGATGGTGGCTCCGTCGAACTTGAGCTTGGCGTCACCCAGTCCCGGGAGGTTATAGGTCACGACCACGGCCCCGAGCACGGTCGGCACGTGGAGCACCTTGCCACCCACCGCCTGATCTGCTCGTCGCTCATGGGACCGTCGCTGGCGCCGAAATCCACCGTGCCCTCGGTGAACTGGCGGATCCCGCCGCCGGAGCCGATCGACTGGTAGTTGATCTGGACGCCGGTCTTCTTGTTGTACGCGTCGAACCACTTGGTGTAGATCGGATTGGGAAAGGTGGCCCCGGCACCGGTGAGGGTCACCTGAGCGCTGCCTGCGGGCCGCTCAGCGTGGCCAACCCGATCAGAAGCGTGATGCCAGAGCCGATCGTGGAGTGCTCTCTCATGCTTTAGTCTCCAAGTATGCAGTGCCACCGGCTAGAAATTGAATTGCATATGGATGAACCCGGTGGTGCGGGTCGAGTTTACCGCATTGGTGTAGATGCCCGGTTCGTTCCAGAAGGTGTCGATGTCGCCGAGGAGGCGTACCTGGGGAGTGAGTTGATAGGAGACGCCGCCGATCGCCCGCTCCTGATCGTTGCCGCTGATGTCGGTACTCGGCGTCTGCCGATCGTACCGCGCGAGGATTCCGGCTCTCGTGTTCGGCACGTTGAACACGCCGAAGAAGCTCCACACATCCGAGTCGGTCTGGGGCACCGCGGCGGGTGGCGGAGTTCCGGTGACCGGCGCGAGGTTGTCGAGCCGGTCACGTCCCCGTCCGTATTCACCGGCCAGGGTAAGCATCTTGGATCGGTAGGACACCATGCCGATATAGCGATCCCTCATTCCGCCACCAGTAGGCTGACCCACCCCGGCATAACCGGTGATCCGAAGCCCGCCTACGCGGCTGAAATCGTCCGTCTTCAGGACCCGCACCGACAGCCGGGCCTCGAAATCCTTGTATGAATCGCTCTCCGGCTTGGAGTAGAACTCGCCGTTGTACACCCCGACCTGGAAGTTGACGTTGTCGTACCCGAACTTGCCGTCGACTCCGGCGCCGAAATCCGAAGATGCGAGGTAACCGGCGGCAGCGGGGCTGCGGAACCGCTCCATTGCCATCTGGCCCTGCATCCGGTAATCCCACAGCGCTTCCTCCCAATCGAGCCAGGGTGTGTGCATCACCCCGAACTTGGCGGTGAGGGGACTGTTTTCTGGAGTATAGGCCGCGTAGGCGTACTTGAGCCGGAAGGCCAGCGAGCCATCCGCCACCCGGTAAATTCCGGTGTCACCCTGACTGACACCCCTTCGACGAACTTGCCGGTCACGTTGATGTAGGCCCGGGTAAGGTCGAAGGCGTTGAGATTCCGACTGGTTACCGAATCGGTATTGAACTGGTAGCCGTACTGGGCGTAGACCAGAACGGTCGTTCTCGATCTTTGGCGCGGTAGTCTGGGCTGCGGCAACTCCGAAGGAGGTGAGCCACAAAATCAGTGATGCCATCGCAGAAGGGCGGAGCCCTATAGTCATGACCTCTCTCCTCTGTAGGAAGGCACTTCCCTCACGAGCTCCGAGCAGGTGGCTGCCCGCGAGCAGTAAACCAACAGTACCAAGTCACGGAAATACGCCCGCCAAGTCACAGGAACCGTCCGTTCGTGTAACGAGAGAGTAAAGCCATCACTAAAGGAAATGCCGCGTTGTAGGACAATTAAGGGGTCTGCCACCTAGAGGTTGGGCCCCGTGCCGGACAACCCAAACATCACATCCGGACCCAACCCGCTGGTGCTCCTGCTGTGCATACTGGCACCTCCGCTCGGGTTGCTCGCCTGGGTCTTCAACAGCGGAGCCCACCGGCCTGCCTACCTTCGCTCGGGCTGGGTCCGAACCGGCCTGACGCTGCTGCTCCTCGGCTCGACACCGCTGGTTGCCATCATCCTTGCCGCTGAAGTCGGTCTCTGGCCGGACCCCAACCCCAACCCGGTCGGACCCGGGCTGCTGTTCTTCTTCGCCGGTGTGCTGGCCACCGGCTGCCTGGCCGTCGGAGTGGTGACGGTCTGGCTGAAGCTGCGCCGAGCCTCCTAGATGATTCCCGGGCCCGGAGACTGGTGGCAGGGCTGGAGATCACCGGCGGATTCATCGGCATGGCCGTCGCGTCCAGCTCGGCGGCGGCTTCGGGGCTGAGCTTGCTCCAGCGGCTGATCATCGGCTCCCTCGGCATTCCGTTTGCTCTCTGCGCCTATGCCGGCCGCGAGCTGTGGTTCGATCTCCCCCGCGGCTATCCGCTCTCCTTCTGGTGCAGGCCCTGCAAATACCCGCGTATTCTTCGGCCAGCATGCTTTACCTCTTCTATTGCGGGGCACAATTTGGGGTATGGATCGGCAAGACCGGACTGGCCCCCATGTGGGGATTGGGGAGCCGATCTACTCTGGAATTGATGAATCACCCTCGGGGCGAAGCCGTCGGTCTCAACTTCCTGGCCATGGCTGCACTGGCCGTCCTGGTGATGGAGCGGGTCACGTCTCGGAGGACCGGCATTGGAGCCATCAGGCCGAGGGCAGTATTAGACTGAAACATTAGCCCCCGACCAATCGTAGGTATCCATTAACTGAGCTGGTGCACTCGAGCCGGAGGATGCGTCATGACCTTCAAGCCGAAAATCTGGCAGCCGATCGCGGTGGTATTGTGCGCCGTCAATCTGGTTGCGGTAGGATTTGCCGCGGGGGCCGCGGAGCCGTCTCATGCCGCAGTCCACGCTGCTCTGGCGCTCGGGTTCGGGCTCTGGGCCAGCGCCTGCGAGGGAGGTTGCAACCGAGCGCTGAGCCGGGAGAGCTTCAGTCCGGACTGGAGGATCTTTAGTTCGAGGTGAGCGACCTGCGGGCCGACCTAAACGAGATGCAGGAGCGCCTGGATTTCACCGAACGGGTACTGGCGCACGCGGGGGAAGCACGTACCTGGTTTCGTTTGAGCAGAAGAACGGCTCTCAAGGGGATTTTGCTTCCATTACCCTGAGATAGTTGACCCGCCCTGCCGGTTTGTATTTAGCTAGACTACTCCCTGACGACCCCGGTTATCACGCCGTCGTCGACAAGCGCTTCAACAAGCGCTTCAGCGCGCAGCCCCGACTACGTGCGGCTGGCCGGCTCGACCGACGAGGTGGTCGCCGCGGTCCAGGATGCGGTGAGCGAAGGCCGCCGCCTCGTCGTGACCAGCGGCGGCCACTGCCTCGAGGGGTTCGTCTCGGATCCCGAGGTGCGGGTGATCATCGACGTCTCGCCGATGAAGCGCATCTACTACGACGCGGAGATGGGCGCCGTCGCGGTCGAGGCCGGCGCCACGGTCGGCGAGACGTTCCGCGCGCTGTACGAGACTGGGGGATCGTGCTGCCGCTCGGCGAGTATCCGGCGATCGGCATGGGCGGCCACGTGGCGGGCGGCGCGTTCGGCTTCCTCTGCCGCCAGCTCGGCCTGGCCGCGGACTACCTGTACGCGGTCGAGGTGGTCACGGTGGACGAGGACGGCCGCGCGAGCAGCGTCGTCGCGACCCGCGAGGCATCCGACCCGATCGCGAGCTGTGGTGGGCGCACACCGGCGGCGGCGGCGGCAACTTCGGCGTCGTCACCCGCTACTGGTTCCGCTCGCCCGGACGCCGCCGGCGACGACCCGGCGACGCTGCTGCCGCGCGCGCCGGAGTCGATCACCACCTTCAACGCGGAGTGGAGCTGGAGCGACGTCGACCGCGCGAGCTTCCTGCGGCTGCTGCAGAACCACGGCACCTGGTGCGAGCGCAACAGCGACGCCGGCTCGCCGAACGCGTCGCTCTGGACGCTGCTCGAGATCCATCGCCAGCAGTTCGGGAAGATCGTCGTTCGCGGCGTGAGCACGGCGGGCGGAGGCCGCGGAGCGCCAGATCGACGAGCACCTGGCGGCGCTGCGCCGAGGGGTCGCCGCGCCGCGGCGACCGGAGCTCGCGCGCATGTCCTGGCTCGACTTCGCGCTGAACCCGCTCCCCGATCTCTTTGCCGCGCCGCCCGGCGGCGTGAGCGTGAAGGTGAAGGACGCGCTGCTCAGGAAGCGGCTCACCGATCGCCAGATCGGCGTCGCATACGACTACCTGACGCGCACCGACCACGACGTCATGGGCGGCATGCTCGGGCTCGCGACGCTACGGCGGACAGGTCAACACCGTCGCGCCCGACGCGACGGCCTCGGCGCAGCGCGGCTCGATTCTCGACATCGCCTGCACCGCCGGCTGGCTGGACCCGCAGGACGAGGCGAAGAACCTGGCGTGGGTGCGCGCGTTCTACCGCGACTCTTCGCCGAGACCGGCGGCGTGCCGGTTCCGGGCGAGCGCTATGACGGCACGTTCATCAATCATCCCGACACCGACCTCGCCGACCCGGAGTTGAACACGTCGGGCGTGCCCTGGTCCACGCTGTACTATCGGCGGAACTATCGCGCCTTCAGCGGATCAAAGATCGATACGACCCGCTGAACCTGTTCCGTCACGCACTTTCCGTCCGCAGCGAAGGTCCCCCGTGAGCGGGCGACGTCGGCTGCTCCTGGTTTCGGCGGCCATGGCGGGGTGCACCGGCACCCTGACGGCTCAGGCAATCAGGATCTGGCCCGGGATGGCTCCCGGGTCCGGAGCACTGGACCCAGACGGAGCGGACCTTCGAGCACACGCCGGTCGGCAGCGTCGTGATGAATGTGGTGACTCCCACTCTGACACCGTATCTCCCGGAGCGATCCAAG
Organism: uncultured Gemmatimonadales bacterium; assembly: GCA_963842945.1. Taxonomy (GTDB): domain Bacteria; phylum Gemmatimonadota; class Gemmatimonadetes; order Gemmatimonadales; family GWC2-71-9; genus CAVVWJ01. The sequence goes on along the minus strand of CAWJIM010000021.1, from coordinate 183,356 downwards.
GCCACCGGCACGGGTGTGATCATCGCTCCGGGTGGAGCCTTCGTCGCGTTAACCGTGGGGCTCGAGGGCAGGGAAGTGGCCGAGTGGCTGCGAGCTCGCGGCATTGCCGCCTTCCTGCTCAAGTACCGTACTGTCGAGAAGCTCCAGGAGGGAATCCCCGAGATGGACATGGATACCGCCGGGCGATACGGCATCGCCGACGGCATTCAGGCTCTCAAGGTAGTCCGGCGACACGCCGCGCAGTGGGGCGTCTCCCGGATCGGATCGGATTTCTGGGTTTCTCCGCCGGAGCAATGGTGGCGAGTGGGGCGGTGTTGCAAGCCGACTCGGCGGGCCGGCCCAACTTCGCCGCCTTTATCTATGGCGGACCTTTCGGCGTCATGCCGGCGGTCCCAGCCAGTCTACCGCCGCTGTTTATGGCCTGGGCCCAGGACGATCGGGTAGCGCTGGATCCGGTGCTGAGGTTTCGCGACGCGCTGGTTTCAGCAGGCCAGCGGCCCGAGATCCACGTCTTCAGCGCCGGTGGCCACGGCTTCGGCATGAGGAAGCAGGGCACCAGCAGTGACCATTGGATCGACGAGCTCTACTACTGGCTCAAAGCGCAACGATTGGTCTAGAACCCCGCCGCGAGCACAGACCGATCACCGACCCGTGTCTTAATGAACCGCCCGCTTCGTGTGTTGATCGGTGCCGGCCTCAGGCCGCCGGTCTTATTTCTCCCTGCGCCGCTGGCACCCGGGCCCGCTGCTGCGCCAGTCCCGCCGTGCTGCCCTCGAGCAGTAGCCGGCCCCCCGGAACGCGGGTAGCCGCTCGCTCCAGCAGCATTGGGCCCACGATGCCGACGGTTCCCGCAATCACGAACAGCAGGCCGGTGGGAAGCGGGATCCGGGTTCCGATGCTAGTGAGCGCCGCCGCGACGAAGACAGGATGGTAGAGGTAGATGGTGTAGGAGGACCCTCCGATCTGTTCCATCAGCCGCATCCGGGGCAGCAGCTGCAAGGCGCTCAGGCTCGCCGACATGCCAATCAGCAGGTTGAGGATGGACCGATGCGCCACCGGATCGATCGGGGCGAGGGTCCGGGTCAGGACGAAGTAGCCATGCCAACCCTGAGCCGCGATGAGGCACCCCAGCGTTAGTGTCAGTGCCTGCCTGGTTTGCAGGACACCGCGGTAGCGGTGCGCGGCGAGACCGGCCAGGAAGAACGGCAGAAGGTACGTGGCGTTGTTGAGGCCGAAGGCCTCGTGTCCCTCGAACAGCCCGCCGGAGTAGAGCACCAGTGAGAGTGCGAACACGTACAGGAATTGGCGGAACGTCGATAGGGCGCCAAGGATCTCGAACGTGATCACCGCGACGAACACCAGCAGCAGCGCCTGTACGAACCAGAGATGCCAATAGGGATAGATGTAGATGGTCCAGACCTGGGAGGCCGGCGGCACCCGGTGATCCGTCACGAGGTGCAGAGTATACAGGACCGTGGTTGCGACGATCAGCGGCACGCCCAGGCGGCGCAGCTTCTTCCCCGAAAATTCGAGAGCCTGTTCCGGCCGCAGCGGCCGGTAGGCGTACACCAGGCCGGAGAGGAAGGTGAACAGCGGCATCCGGATGTGGACGAACAGATTGGTGAAGTGCCGGTAGACGGAGCTGTCCGGCGCGTGCAGTCCTGAAGCCGAAGATGATCCGATGGCATGAAAGGCAACCAGCAACAGACACGCTATGCCGCGAAGCGTCTGCACCCGGGCGGACTCCAGGGGATCGATCCGCGGAGGCTGGGCTGTGGCGGGGGCCGAATGGCTGGATGGCCTGGGCGCAATGCTGGGCGACGCTATCGCAGTCGTCATCGTGCGTGGCTCCGCCTTTCGAGTGCTCGTGCGAGCACAGTGCGACCGCCCCGCGCGATGCAAGAAATTGCGCGGTTGTCGGGCTACATCTTTTCTCAGGGGTGCTGCGGTGAGATAAAAAAGTATCGCCAGCGCGGCTGCGTTTGGCAACGTTGGGGTAACGGTACGACCACAGTTTGTCGCACCGGAACCTGGGACAGCCGGGCGAGATTAGACGAAGCTATCAGTCCGGGTTAACGTAGGTGGTGCCCGCGATAAACCATCAAGTCACCCTCATGCACGCCCCGGCAGGCGATTCGGCCACCCGCGGACGCTCGCTCGGGCCTTCCGATCGACCTGCTCCAGCAATCCGCCGGCCGCCTTCGCACCTCGCCCTGCTCTACGCGTTCGTCTTCTTCATGGCCGGGATCTTTCCGGCACTGCTATCCCGGAGGAGCGAGCCCGCTTCCTGGGGAGCTTCCTTCTGTGGGGTCCCCGGCGTGATCGGGATCGTGGTGGCGTTGGTGGTCGCCGCCGTGATCCGGAGCGAGCGCTTCTCGCTTCCCACCGTCCATGAACCTCGGCTGGTGTTCGAGATCGCCAGCAGCTACGCCATCGCCGCCGCCGAATTCGGCGACCCGATGGGATTCAAGATACCACAGGGGTTTCTGGGACTCTCCTGGGTCGCCGTGTGGGTGGTGCTCTTCACCGTGGTGGTGCCGACCACGCCGCGCCGGGCGGTGCTGGCCGCCCTGGCGTCGGTCAGCTCGGTCCCGGTCATCATCGGACTCACGATCTCGTCCGGCGGCACTTCGCTCCGGGTGAACCCGGCGCAGTTCTTCTTTGGGCTGGTGTTTCCCTATCTGCTCGTGGTGGCCATGGCCTACGTCGGCGCCCGGGTGGTCTACCGGCTGGGCACCGAGGTCAGGCGGGCGCGGGAGCTGGGGAGCTATCGCCTGGAGGAGAAGCTGGGTGAAGGGGGAATGGGAGAAGTCTGGCGCGCCCGCCATCGGATGCTGACCCGGCCCGCGGCCATCAAGCTGATCCGGCCCGTCGGTGGCCGGCGACGGTCGCGCCGGTGCCTCGGCCGAGGCCATGCGGCGATTCCAGCGCGAGGCCGAGGTGATCGCCCGGCTCCGCTCCCCCCATACGGTGGAGCTCTTCGATTTCGGGATGGCCGACGACGGCGCCTTCTACTACGTGATGGAGCTGCTGGACGGGCTCGATGCCGACTCACTGCTCCGGCGCTTCGGGCCGATTGCCGGCCGAGCGGGCCATCTACCTGCTGCGGCAGGTGTGCCACTCGCTCTCCGAGGCGCAGTCCTGCGGCCTGGTGCATCGGGACATCAAGCCGGCCAACATCTATCTCTGCCGCTACGGCGAGGAGTACGACTTCGTGAAGGTGCTGGATTTCGGGATCGTGGGGGCGGTCCGGGACACTCCGGGCGGGAACGTCACCAGAACCGGGGAGAACGCGGTCCGGGGCACCCCGGCGTTCATTGCTCCCGAGCAGGTGACCGGGGGCGAGGTGGACGGGCGGGCGGATATCTACGCTACCGGCTGTCTGGCATACTGGTTCCTGACCGGCGAGCTGGTGTTCACCGCCGACACGCAGATGGGACTGCTGCTGAAGCACGTGCAGACACCACCGGTGCCTCCATCCGCCCGTACCGACCGGCCCATCCCTCCCGAGCTGGAAGATTTGATCCTGTCCTGTCTCGCCAAGGACCCCGGCCAGCGGCCGCAGTCCGCCAGAGAACTGTCCTCCCGGCTGGCTCAGCTCGAGGGGGCGAGCGCGTGGACCGAGGATCGGGCGCGGGACTGGTGGTTGACCCACGTGCCGGCCGGGTCCGGTGGCGCAGCCGCGCTAGGGGAGGCCGCTACTGCGAAACAATCAGTAGCTGGTTCTGCCGATCCGTCATCCTGATTCCGGTGGAATCGGGGGAGATCGGTTTGCCGTTCAGGTAGTACCTGGCACCGGGCAGCGGCTCCTCCTTCAGCACGAAGCGCCAGCCGCTCTCCTTGCCGTCGATCCGGTACTCGATCCCTCCATCGGTCTTCGCCCGAGTGAACGAGATCCGGTTGGTGCCCACTCGCAGGTCCTCGATGCTCAAATTCTCCCAACCCGCCGGCAGGTGCGGCTCGAAGGTCACCGTCTGGTGCACCGCGTCGGGTTGCACCCCGAAGACGTGCTCCACCAGCGGCACCACGATCCCGTAGACGGTCCAAGCCTGAACGAAGTCGCCATAGTCCGGCATCATCTCCGATATCGAGCCGGGGAGCTTGCGGCCGAAGGTCTCGACGATCCGGTTCATGTACCAGAGCGACTGATCGGCTCGGCCATAGGTCGCCTCCGCTACCGCCAGCACCCCGGTCGAGATGGTCATCATTGCCGCCTGCGCCACGGCTGACAGATATGGCCCGTATTCTCCCACATCGCTCCGCCGGATCCGGTCGAGCGCCTGGATGGCCCGCTCCCTCGGCGCGATCCCGGTCTCCATCGGCGTCGCCACCACCCAGTTCTTGTTGGTGATCCAGCCTTTGGTCGTATCCGGCATCGCCTCGAACCGGCCCCGGAGCCGCTCGTAGTAGGGGATCAGCTCGCGGTCCCTTGCCGACATCTTGTCCTCACCCCTGAGGCGGATCTGCTTGATGACGCCTTCGGTCGCGCTGATCGCCTGGGCCCGGGTGCCGTAGAAGTCGGCGTACGAGCTTTCATCCTCGAGCCAGAGGCGGTCGTTGATCCGCCGCTTCAACTCCTCCGCCTGCTGCCGGTAGCGCGCTGCCGAGCTCTGGTGGCCCAGGACGGTGGCGATGTCGGCCGTAGCCAGCAGCGCCTGCTGAGTATAGACCGCGACATCGATCAGCTCCGCGTTGAGCCCGGAGATCTCGGTGACGCCGTAGCCGCCGGGGAAGAGGTTTCGGTTTTCATCCATGTCGACCAGGAGCCAGCGAATTCCCCGCTTCATCGCGGGGTACATCTCCCGGGCAAACGCCAGGTCGCCGGTCCAGCGGACCACCTTGGCCGCGGTCATGATGAAATGCGCGGTCTCCTGGGTGTTGCCCGGATTGAACACCACACCGTTGGTGGTGACCTCGTGGATGATCCGGCCGTTGCCGTTGACCTTGTTGGACTGAGACAGGAGGAGCCGCAGCGTCTGCCTTGCCAGATCGAAGTCACCGGTCGCGATCTGACCATGGAGCGAGTAGGCGCCGTCGGTGCCGAACCACCAGGGATATTCCGGCAGACCGGCGCCGAGCCCGCGACCGATCCCCGGCACGTCCCGGACCAGCCACGCGTTGTTGATTCGGACCCAGTCGTAGACCTGCTGCAGCTGCTGGTCGGGGATCCGGATTCGGGCGCGTTGGATCAGCGCGGCGTAGTGCGACTTCTTCCGCCCCAGCAGCGACACGTGGCTTCGGGCGATGGAGGTGAACGTGCTCTCCGCCGCTGAGCTCGAGCGGGTCGAGCCGGCGAAGACGAAGGTGAGGGTCGTGCTGTCACGCGGCTCGATCGAGACAAGGTAGCTCGAGGCGGCGGTCACTCCCTGTCCTGCGCTGGAGATCGGGTCCGGACTGGGCAGCCGGCGTCGCCCCGGCGGCCGTGGTTGCTCCCCAGACCGCGAACCAGCGGTGACGTTTGTCCCGGGCGAGGAACCGGCGCGTGGCCGGCTGCCAGCTCACCCGGTCGGGAGCGTCGGTGAGGCCGATTTTTTCGGACTGCCAGACGGGAAGGAGATCCGTTTTCACCCTGAGCCGAAAGCGGAGCTCCCGCCGCTGGTCGCTCTGGTTGCGCAGGGTGTACTGCACCACGATGCCCGGCCGACCCTCCGGGGCAAACTGGAAGCGGTCGATCTCGACCTGATCCAGCACCTGGCCGTACCGGAAGCGATTCCCGTAGGGGTAATTGATGAACTCCTCGCTCTTTCGGAGCGCAACCTCCTGCCCGGCGGAGTCGGCGATGCTTGCCTCGAAGCCGTCGATCAGCTTGATAGGATGGACCCAGAGGCCGCCCATCTCAGGGCCAAGTGCTCGCCCAGGTCGGGGAAGTTTCCGTCCTGGGTGCCGATCAGGTAGGCCCGATCGCCGGCGGTGACGTAGGGGTCCGTGGCGTTCTTTCCATTATTGCTGATGCCGCGCATGGCGGTCGCGGCGTACGTTTCCTCCTGGGCCAGTAGCAGAATGGGAGCGGCAAGGGCCAGAGGGAGCAAACCAAGGAGCCGGAGCATGGGAGGAGTTTACAGCGTGAATGCGGCGGCAGGCAGCCTGGACTGCAGTGACAAGGTGATGATGTCCCCGAACAAGCTGACCGTCGAGGAGATATCCGTTAATGTGGTTGCGGCGGGCCCCCAGTGGCGCCTCCTTCATCCCGCGGAGTGCTGGCGGAGCCAGGGAACGGCGCCACATTAAGACCATGCGCCGCTCCTTTGTCCTTGCCGCCTCGCTGGCTTTGTCCTGGGCCTCGCCGGCCCGAGCCCAGTTGCTGCCCGGCTGGGGCCTGCAACAGGGTCGGGCGAGCCAGGCCGACATGCACCAGCTCCGGATGGATGCGGGAAGGCTGGTCATCGCCGAGCGTGATTTCATGGTGAAGCAAGGCGACGCGGCGAAGCTACTGGGCATCGAACGGCAGAAGGAGATGATGGGGTCTGATGCAGGATCCCGAACCTCCCCACCGCCGTCGAGGAGGGCGCTCGAAGCTTTCGGGAATGGTGGGTAAAGAACGTCCTGCAGCCCGCCTTTGATATCATGGCCAACCCGGCCGCCACCTGCGAGCTCGCCCGGAGCATGCTCGGCCGGATCGTAAAGATGGAGCACCAGGCTCAGATCATCGGTCTGGCCGGCCTCAGCTTCGGCGGCCTGGGCGACAGCAAGTCCATCCTGGGGCAGGCCTTCTCCCTGGCCCGGTACCGCTGCCTGGCCGAGGCCTTCGATGAGTGTATGGCTACGGGCAACGGCCAGGCGCTCATCATCGCGATGGCCGACTGGGGGCGGCAGATCAGGATCACCAGCCCCGAGCTGGAGGAGGCCTGGGAGCGGCAGGTGACCTACTTGTTCCGCCGCTGTACCGTCTACCAGCTCAGCTACGACATGAAGCTGAAGGACCGGAAGACGCGGGAGTCCTCGGTGGTCCGGGGATCGTTCACTCCTGCTGTTCCAGACGAATGCGGAGGGACTCGTGGGGTTCGCCCGCGGGATGTGGGTGCCGAGGCAGCAGGAGCTGGTGGCGCCCGACGTCCAAGTGATTGGATGCCGATTGCGGACCTGACATCACGACCTGCCGGCCGAAGACCAAAGGCGGGGTCGGCGGGGCGGCCTTCGGAACCATAATGATGCGGCGCGACACCAAGGAGCAAAGCTTCGAGGTCGTCCCCAGTGCCCCGAAGCCGCCGCTCGAACCCCAGCGCACCGAGGGGCCGAACACCATCACCGACCGCCGCTTGCCTATGCCGGACAATGTCGCCGGATGCCTGGACCATGCTCCACACCACCCGGCACCGGGAAGGCAAAGACGCTCTGTCCATGAACTTCGGCCCGCCGCTGACCCAGATGCAGGCCATCTCGGCTGGAATCGGCGGCGACGTCGAGATGCCGGACGCCAATGGCGCCGGTCTGTACTATGCGGCCAACGGCAAAGAGTTCGGGGAATACCCCCTCGCCCTCGAGGATACCTGGGTGCGGGAGAGGTATCCCAAGCTCTACAGCGCCGGCCACGCGGCCAGCGCCAACGGAGTGGAGGAGGCCACGACGTTCGAACTGACTCACCGACCCGATCTGTTTCCGAAAGAGGAATACGTGGAGAGTCTCGAGCTAGGACCTCAGCCGAAAGCGCCGCGGATTCCGGTCAACTAGCAGCGAGGTAGCTCAGGCGGAGGCTGAAAGCTGCTTCCATGCCTTCCGCAGGAGCTTCCGGGTGTTCTTGTAGCTCAGGCGGTCGAGCGCGTCGTCCAGTCCGCACCAGATCCGCTGCCGGCCATCTTCCGGCGGCCCGGCCTCGCGGGTAAAGAGCACCAGGAAGTACTCCACCCGGGCCTTGGCGCCGAGAAATCCGTACTCCAGAATTCCCGCCGGTCCGATCAGCCTGGCGGAAACGCCGGCCTCTTCCCGGGTTTCCCTCAGCGCCGCCGCTTCCGGGCTCTCACCCTTCTCGATGTGGCCCTTGGGAAAGATCCAGTTCCGGGGATTCCGCCTGGCGCTGACGAGCAGAACTTGCGGTTCCTTCGTGTCGAGGCGGATAACGATGGATCCCGCTTGGCGGATGAGTGGCACAGTCGTTCAGCCGCCAGCATCAGTCGTCAGACCGGCAATCAGCCTCGAAGCGCAACTAGCGTTCGGACTCGTCCTGACGGTCCGAGTTATTGTCGTCGCGGCGGGAGCCTGCTCCGGAGGAGGCGCCGGCGCCCACACCCACGGCCTCGTTCACCCGCTCGGTGATCTTCCGGCCGACCTTGCCCGCCACCTTGAGCGCGGCGCCCGTTGCAGCCGCAGCCGCCGCGGTGCCCAGCGCCTCTTTCACCCCGGCCTTGCCCGCCTTCACCAGCATCTTCTTCGACGGCCTGGCACCCACGATCTTCCTGGCCCGCCGCCGCGCCTTCCCCGCCCCGTAGTCGGGATGCATGGTGAGCAGCTGCGCCACCGCGGTGGCGATCAGGCGCTTGAACTGCTTCTTGGACACGCCGCTCTCGAGCGCCTTCAACCCGGCGACGAGAGTTCCCATTCCGAGCTGGCCGAGCTGGTCCTTTACTTTAGCCATACGAATCTCCTTGAAGTCACGAGTCACGGGTCACGAGATAGTCACCGGTCGCGAGATAGTCACGGGTCACGAGTCACGAGTCGCAAGTTCTTCGCCGGCCGGTTCTGGCCCGCCACTCACGAGGCCGGACTCGATGTGGGGGACTGGTGGGCTCCCCGGGTCGCTCGTCTCGGGACTCATGACTCTCGTCTCGTGAATCTCGACTCGTGACTCGTGACTCGCGACTTCTTCTCCCAATGCGCTCCCAAGCTCATCAGCACGGGCAAGTATGCGGGATCCCAGCTCGCCGCCCCAGACCGACTGAAAGCGATCGAACGCCGCCCTCCCCGCCTCATCCGCCAAGCGTGCCAGCGTGGCGAGCCCGGGCTCCAGACCCGAGAACTTGCTGGCCGAAACGCCTTCGCGGAAGGAGGCGATCGCCAACGAGAAGACGTGCATGTCGTGGTGCTCGCCCAGCAGATCCTGCGCCTCCTTGAACCTCCGGACCAGGGCACCCACTCGCCGGTTGCCCCGGGCAATCGGCTCCAGGAGATACCTGAGCCGCTTGAGCGAAATCCGAGTCCTGTGCGCCTGCTCGCCGTCGTCCGCGCCCTGGATCCGGCCGAGATCGTCTCGCAACCGCTGAACCTGGCGCTGTGCCAGGGCTCCGGTCGCCTCACGAAAGGTTGTCGGCCGCTGCCCCTGCGCGGTCTGCAGCTCGATTCGGAGAATTCCGAGCGCCCTTCGGAGCCTCAACGCCGTCTTCTCGTACCGGCGTGCCACGTCGGCTACGGCGCGGTCGTGGGTCTTCTGCTTCCGATCCTCCAGCCGGCCCACCAGCCAATAGAAGCCGGGAATGTCGTCCGACCCCACCAGCTGTGCCTGCTTCCCTAACCAGGCGAGCTGAACCTCTACGTCCCGGCCATCATTGGTCGCGCGGGCGAGATTGCGCAGCCGCCGGCGCATCTTGCCGGTGACGCTGCCCTCCAGCTCCGCCCGATAGGCTCGGATGGCCGAGCGCAGCCGGCGGATCCCCACCCGGAAATCGTGCAGCGCCTCCTGGTCGAGCTGATCCCCCAGGCGTACGTGGGCCGAATCGATCTGATCGAGATAGCTCAGTGAGAGCAGGCGGGACGCTTCTTCGGCCGATCGGTCCAGCAGGTTGGAGGGAAGTCGGGGCGGCATGAGCTACTCACCGAGTCGCCGGAGCTCGCGATCTGTCATCAACCACTCGAGACATCCGCCTCCGGGCTTGGTTGGGCGGCCCATCTCCAGTAGACAGGCGCCCCCCTTCTTGAGATCAACGAAGGACGCGCTCCGGCCGCTCAGCAGATATCCGACCAGAAGTCCCAGGTGCGGCTCGTGTCCCACCACCGCCACCGCCTCGCGGTTGCCCTGCTGATCCAGCCAGGGACGCAGCTCTTCGGGCCGGTGGTCGGAGGTGAGCTCCTCCAACTCTTCCAGGTCAACTCCGTATTCCTGGTTCACGATTTCGGCGGTTTGCGCCGCGCGAGTCCAGGGGCTGGTGGCGATGAGGTCGAGGGATGGAAGCAGGCGGACCAGGCCGGCGGCGGCCTTTCGTACCTCCTTCTTCCCCTTGGGAGTCAGGGGACGAAGGCTGTCGTCTTTTCCGGTGCGCTCCCATTCCTCCCGGTCGCCCGCCGGTCCATGCCGCACCACGAGAATCCTCACCGGGACTCGGTGCGCTTGCGCGGGCGGGGAGAGCGAACCTTGGGTGGGGCCGTCCGGGAAGCGGTGGAAGGTTCCCCGCCGTTCTCCAGGGCTTGGTCCGAAGGCGGCTGGCCCCGCTCGCCGAAGATGGGAACGAAGTGGAGCGCGGTGCCCGCCGCCGCCACCCGCGACGACTCCCGGGCCCGGGCCTGGAACACCGCCTGTGACCGGATGGCCTCCTGGCCCTCGTCCCCAGTCACCCGCAGGTAGGTTCCGTCGCCCTGAAGCATGCGGGCCTTCACGTTGTCCTTCAGTATCACGGGCAGAATGTCGTTGACCAGCCGGCTCTTGAGCTTAGGATCCTCGACCGGGAACATCAGCTCGATCCGGCGGTAGAAATTCCGGGGCATCCAGTCGGCGCTGCCGAGGAAGACGTCGGGGTCGCCGGCGTTCTCGAAGTAGAAGATGCGGCTGTGCTCCAGGAATCGGTCCACGATGCTGGTGACGCGAATGTTCTCCGAGAGTCCGGGGACGCCGGCGCGGAGACTGCAGGTGCCCCGGACGACGAGATCGATCCTTACCCCGGCCTGAGCTGCGCGGTAGAGCGCGTCGATGACCGTGGGCTCGACCAGGGCATTCATCTTGACGATGATCCGGGCCGGCTTGCCCAGGCCGGCGTTTTTCCCTTCGCGCCCGATCAGCTCGATCACCTTTTCCCTGAGCCCCAGCGGCGCCACCAGGAATTTCCGCCAGCGGCGTCCCTGGGAGTACCCGGTAAGGAGATTGAACAGTTCGCTGGTGTCCTCTCCGAACTCGGGCCGGGCGGTGAAGAGGCCGATATCGGTGTAGATCCGGGCAGTGGTGGGGTTGTAGTTGCCGGTGGAGAGGTGCACGTAGCGCCGAAGCCCCTCAGGCTCGCGCCGGACCACCAGGGACGCCTTGCAGTGGGTCTTGAGTCCCACCACGCCGTACACCACGTGCACGCCGGCGTGCTCCAGCGAGCGGGCCCACACGATGTTGTTCTCCTCGTCGAACCGGGCCTTCAGCTCGACCAGCGCGGTCACCTGTTTCCCGTTCTGGGCGGCACGCTCGAGGGCCCGGATGATGGGGCTTCCGCCGCTGGTGCGGTAGAGCGTCTGCTTGATGGCGAGCACCTGGGGGTCATCGGCGGCGCGCTCGATGAAGTTCACCACCGCTCCGAACGACTCGAAGGGATGATGCACCAGCACGTCCTGGGACCGGATCAGGTCGAACACGTCGGAGGCGGCGGCAAACGCGGCCGGCACCACGGGCACCAGGGGCTCGTCCTTCAGATTCCGGAACCCCTCCACCCGGTTGAGCGCCATGAAGCCGGTGAGGTCCACCGGACCGGTGACCCGATACACATCGCGGGCCTGGAGATCGAGGGCTGCAACCAGCATCTGCACAAAGCGCTCATCCGCGGTCTCGGAGATCTCCAGCCGTACCGCGTCTCCCCGCATCCGCTGGCGCAGGTTCTCCTCGATGGACTGGAGCAGGTCTTCCGCATCGTCCTCATCGAAGGCGAGGTCGGTGTTGCGGGTGACCCGGAAGACGGTATGGCCCAGCACCCGAAACCCACCGAATAGTCTGCCCAGGTTGGCCGCGATGATGTCCTCCAGCAGCACCAAGCGGAGCCGGTCCGGAGCCGAGCCGGGCAGCACCACAACGCGGTCAAGTACGGCGGGGACCTGGACCACGGCGAACAGCTCCTGCAGCTGGCTGGCCTGCTTGCGCTCGACCAGAAGCGCGATGTTCAGGCTCTTGTTGTGCACGTGGGGGAATGGGTGCCCGGGGTCGATCGCCAGCGGGGTCAGCACCGGATATACGCTGGTGTTGAAGAACCGGTCGACGAAGGCTCGCTCCGACGGGCTGAGCTCGTCCAGCCGGACCCACTCGATTCCGCTCTCCCGGAGCTGGGGCATCAGCTCCTGGTGCAGCAGCTGATACTGGTCCGCCACCAGCCGGTGGGCTCGCTGCTCGATTCGGTCAAGCTGCTCCACCGGCGACAGGCCATCGGCCGGGAAGTCCTGGGGCTCGAGCCCGGCGTAGAGCTGCTCCTGCAGCCCGGCAACCCGGACTTCGAAGAACTCGTCGAGGTTGGAGCTGACGATGGAGAGGAATTTGATGCGCTCGAGGACCGGATTGGTGCGGTCGGCAGCCTCCTCCAGCACCCGGCCATTGAACTCGAGCCAGCTCAGCTCGCGGTTGAGATAGTTCTCCTGAGGAAACTCGGAAAGGTTCTTGGGCATGATCGGTCTCAGCCCGCCCCAACCACGTGCAAGTGTGAACCTCGGGAGCCGGCGTTCATCCGGGTGCGTGACCCGAGTGGATGCCAGACCAGCTCCACCTCGGTGCCGAACGCATTGCGGAACAGATCCGCCTTTCGGGCCGCGTCGGCAACTTCGATCTCGAGGAAGCGACTGGGCCTCGACGCTGATCCGGAGTCTTCCCCGGAGCGCTCGCACCTTGATCCCGGTGATGGACTGGGAATGCGTGCGGTCCAGCCCCTCGGCGATTCGAAGAATTCCGCTCAGCCGCGCGATGAGCCGGCGATCCGACCCATCCAGATAGGCCAGGTTCTCGTGCCGCTTTCGCGGAAACGCCTTGCGGTGATAGCGCACCACATTGGCGATGAGCTCCACCTCGTGAGGGCTGAAGCCGGGAAGGTCACCGTGCATGATCAGATGGTAAGCGTGTTTGTGATGCTTGGCGTGACTGATGAGATAACCGATGTCGTGCAGGATCGCGGCGGCCTGGAGCAGGTCCCGGCTGGAAGCGGGCAGGTCGTACCGGGTCTTGACTCCATCGAAGATCTGGAGCGCCAGATTGGCCACCTGCTCGCAATGCCGCTCGTTGGAGTGTGCCTTCCGGGCAAAATGGCGGGCCCAGTCGATCCGGTTGCTGGGCTGAGGCAGCTGATTATTGGGTGACCGGCCCGGCAGCTCCGAGATCATACGGAGCAGCAGGCCGTCCCTGATCCCGCGCTCGTTTACCATGATCTGCTGGGTGCCGAGCCCTCGTACCAGCCGGGAGATTACCGCGGCACCGGCCACGATGATGTCGGCCCGGTCGGGGCTCAGCCCGGGGATCTGCCGCCGGGCTTCCAGTGGGGTATCCCGCAAGTGGCGCAGCAGGTGGACGATGTCCGAGGGCGTGAGCACGTAGCCCTGCACCGAGCCATGGCGGCCTTCGCGCTGGAACTTGGACATGTGGGCCAGCGCGGTGAAGGTGCCGCCGCTGCCGATCATGATCTCCGCCCGGTGATGGGGTTGGCGGAGCACCGACCGAATGCCGCGATCGATCTCCTCCTTCATCGCTTTCCAATGCTTCGGCTTGAGCGGGTCGGATCGGACCAACCGCTCGGTGACCCGCACCGCGCCCAAGGGCAGCGAATATACGTGATCGATGGCGGTGCCGGCGGAGAGGATCACCTCGACGCTGCCGCCGCCGATGTCAACCACGGCGGTGGAGCGGCCCTGGAAATCGAAGTGGCGGGCGGCGGTGTGGAAGGCGAGCTGGGCCTCTTCCTCGCCCGAAATCACGTCGATCCTGACCTTGTGCTGCCGGGAGACCTCACGGATAAACTGGCGCCCGTTGGCGGCCTCGCGCACCGCACTCGTCGCAATAGCCCGGATCTGGCGGATTTTGAAGCCGTCGGCGATCGCCTTCATCTTGCCGATCGCGGCGAGCGCGCGCTGGATGGCCTCATCGGAGAGCCGGCCGGTCCGGTCCAGCTTCTCTCCCAGCCGGACCATCTCTCGCTCTTCGTCCAGAATGCGATAGGTATCGTCGTCCTGAACCTCGGCGACGGTCAGTCGGATCGTGTTGGTGCCAACGTCGATGGCGGCCAGGCGGGGCGATGCCGGTGATTCAGGTGAGGTCATAGCTGGTTTGTAGATTCGACTTACTTCGGCTTTCGCGCCAGTCCCCTTCGTCACGAATGGGTAACGATCGGTTAGCCGGCCAAGGTCTAGGTATCTGCGGTGGGCGGACTTACGTGCTGGGTTCGGAGTCAGGCAGAAATTCACGCCTCCTCGCGTCGATCGTGGAATCCAAGCTAAAGAGTTTTCCGGTCCTGGGAGCGAGAGATGGAGCGACTGGATCGAAGCTACCGTGAGGTCTGCGGAGTTGCGGCCACGCCGGCTGCAGCATGAGTCTCCGGCCGCTTCAGTGGCCCTTAAAGATTTTGCCGTGCCTGATCGGCCCGAAACCAGCAGGTGATGGTGGTGCCGACACCCAGCTCGCTCTGCGCCGACACCCGTCCGCCGTGGGCTTCGACCAGATGCTTGACGATGGCGAGACCCAGCCCGGTGCCTCCCTGCTCCCGGGAACGAGCCGGGTCTGAGCGATAGAACCGCTCGAAAATGCGGGGCAGGTGGTCCGGGATGATGCCGGAACCGGTGTCGGCGACGCTCAGGGCAATGCCCGAATTGACTACCGCGGCGCGGCAGGTGATCCGCCCACCGGCCGGGGTATAGCGGGATGAGTTCTCCAGCAGATTGGTCAGGATCTGGCGCACCGCATCGGGATCGGCGATCAGCTCGTCGGCCCCGGCCCCGATGTCGATCTGATAATCGATTGCTGCCCTCCGGTTGCCGTCGCCCAGTCCATCCCAGGTTTCCCGGCAGATCGCCGCCAGATTGATCGGCTCGGGCTCGGGTTGCCACCGCCCTGCTTCCAGCCGGGCCAGATCCAGCAGATCGTCCACCAGACGCTGCATCCGCTTGGCGTTCCCGGCTATGGTGGCCACGAATCGTCGGCTCACCTCGGGCTCGAGATTATCGCTGAGCAGGGTCTCGGCGTACCCGGAGATCGAGGTGAGCGGGGTCTTGAGCTCGTGCGACACGTTGGCCACAAAGTCGCGCCGCATGGACTCGAGCCGCCTGAGCTCGGTGAGATCGTGCAGCACCAACACGGCCCCGCCCGACGGCAGCGGGCGCGCGTTCATCAACAGCGTGCGGTCTTCCATCTCGACTTCGCGATCCTGCACCAGTTTCCCCCGCATCACCTGGTTGACGACCTCCCGCGCGCCCTTCACCCGAAACAGCGCGGGGAAGTCGGGCAGCGATTCATCGAACTTGTATCCCAGAATCCGGCGGGCCGCCGAGTTGGCGGTGACGATGCGGCCGCGTACGTCGGCGGCAATGACCCCTTCCACCATGGATTCGACCAGGGCTGCCGATTCCGACTGTTCCCGGCGCAGGTCCGCGAAGCGGTCGGCCAGCTGGCGGTGCATCTCCCGGAGCGCCTGCACCAGGCGATCGATGTCGGGAATGCCCGAATGGGGAAAGCGGGGCGGCGCGCCATCGGCAATCGCCCGGGCGGCCGATCCGATCTCCACCAGCGGCCGGGCGATCGAACGGCCGGCGGCGAGCGCGAGCACGCTCCCGATCAGCAACGCCAACAGGGCGGCGCCGGCCACCGCCTGTTGAGCGCGGTTCACGATTTCGTCCACCTGATCCAGACCCGCGGCCACCCGCACCACCCCGGGGCGGCCTGGTATCGCGACGTACATCAGCAGTCGGCCGACGCTGGCGCTCCGCCGGCTGGAGCTTCCGCGCCCTCCACGCAATGCGGCCTGAACCTCGGGACGGTTACTGTGGTTTTCCAGAGGGGGCAGCTGGCCGGGCGGAAAGTCGCTATCCGCGCGGACCCAGCCGCGGCGGTCGATCAGGGAAATGCGATGTCCGGTCTGCGACGCGAGACGACGTACGGTGACCTGCCATGCCGCGGTATCGGCGGGGAGGGCCTCGCGAACCAGGCGCGCCTCGCTCTCCAGCGAGCGCACGATGTCGGTTTCCAGATCCCGGCGGAGAGAGCGCTCGGCCAGTCCAAAGAGGATCCCCACCGTCAACACCAGGATCAGATATGGATCCCAGCACCAGCCGCCGAACAAAGCTCACTTGCTGCGCGCCCCGCGCTCACCTCCCCGAAAGCGGTAGCCGAATCCTCGCACGGTCTCGATCAACTTGCCGGCATCCTCCAGCTTGGTTCTGAGCCGCTGCACGTGCATGTCCACCGTGCGGGTCTGAATGTCCGGCTGAGCCTCCCAGACGATCTCCAGCAACTGGGGACGGCTCTGCACTCTTCCCCGCCGTTCCACCAAGGTAAGCAGAAGCTTGTACTCGGTCGCGGTGAGGTTCAGCTCGCGGCCGTGGAGGGTCGCGCGGTGAGCCGAGCGGTCGATGGAGATGGGGCCGGCGCTGAGGGTCGAGCCGGCGCTCACCGCGGGCGATCCCAGCCGGCGGAGCAGGGCGCCAACCCGGAGCGACAGCTCCTGGGGGGAGAACGGCTTGGTCAGGTAGTCGTCGGCGCCGAGCGACAAGCCGCGGATCCGGTCGGTTTCCTCCCGCCGGGCGGTGAGGAGAATGACTCCCACATCCTTGGTTTCCTCCCGGCGGCGAAGCTCCGCCAGCACGTCGTAGCCGGACACGCCGGGCAGCATCAGATCCAGCACCACGACATCGGGACGTTCGTCCCGCGCCGCTTTCAGCGCGTCGGGGCCGTTGGCCGCAGTGGACACCCGATAGCCCACCTTGGCCAGGTGGTAGGCGACCAGCGCGGTAATATCCGGCTCGTCGTCCACGACGAGGATACGATGGGTCATGCCCAATCCCGTACTCGAGGGTAGGGACGAATATAGGGGGAGGGCGGGAGGGACAGGTAAGCCCGTCTCCGGAGCCGGTGGGTCAGGCTTTGCGGGGGCTCGTACGCGGAGCGGGTAGCGGGGATTCCTCATCGCTGACCCGGGCAGAATCTCTTCCGTTATGGTGTGGGGGGTGGGACCAGCACCTGATTCGTCCGGTCCAGCACCTGGCTGCGCTCCTGCTCGCAGACCTTGGGGATTTCTCGCTCATGCTGCTCGGAGCTATCCACCGGCTGGTCGAAGCCACCTCGGAGCTGTTGGCGTCGCCCCGGATCGTCAGGGCGACGTTGACGTGGCAGGCGGTGGCGGTGCCCAGCTGGGCGTTGGAACCGGGCCACCGGGTACCGCTCAGACGACCACCGGTCGAGTCCACCAGGTCGAGGGTGAACGATTCGCCCTGCAGCGCGCGGCGAGCCCGGACGAAGGCCGAGTCGCGTGAAGCGGGAACCGGGGTCACGCTGGATGTCTCGGGACCGGCCTGAAGTCCGCTGCAGCCGGCAATCGCCAGGGCAAGCGGGAGCAGACGACAGATCGCTGAGCACCGGGAGAGCAACATTGTCGCCTTTTGGTGTAGTGGGTGAACCCCGTCGCCGAGAATGCTAGTCCGGCCACATTGTCGCGCGGTCACAGGTCTGTCACGGAATGGTTATCCCGCCGCCTTTGCGCATCTGCCTTCCCCTCTGATATTTCCCGGCCATGCTTCCCGACATCCGGGTCTTCGTGAACTCCGCGCTGGTGGATCTGCCCGCCGGCTCTACCGCGGCCGAGGCGCTGCGGCGGTTCGACCCTGCACTGAGCGACCGGGTGATCGCCGGCGAGGCCTATGTCACCGATGGACGGGGGATCGAGGTCGATCCGGACCAGATCCTGGCGAGTGGGGCCATCCTTCGGGTGGTGGTGCGGGCCAGGCGGGGAAGCAATGCTGACACGTGAGCTGATCGGGCGCCTGCCCAAGGCGGAGCTGCACGTGCATCTCGACAGCTGTCTCCGGGCCGAAACGATGATCGACCTGGCACGCCAGGCGAAGATCGAGCTGCCCGCGAGCGAGCCCCGACCCGCTCCGGAGGTTCATGCTGGTCGACGACGCCGGCGACCTCGAGGACTATCTCCGCCGGTTCGATTATACCATCCCCCTGCTGCAGACTCCCGAGGCGATCGAGCGGGTGGCCTACGAGATGGTGGAGGATGCCGCCCGCGACAACCTGCGCTATCTCGAGGTTCGCTACTGCCCCGAGCTGAGCCGGCGGCAGGGACTGACGCTGGATCAGGTCATCGAAGCCGAGCTGCGCGGGTCTTGCGCGGGGAGAGCGCGAGTTTGGCGTGGTGGCCCGGGTAATCAACTGCTCGCTCCGGCACTATGACCCCGCCGTCTCAGTCGGAGATCGCACGGCTGCTCGGTGGAGCACCGGGACCGGGGCGTGGTGGCGTTCGATCTGGCCGGCGGCGAGGCGGGCCGGCCCGCCGGGCCGGCACAAGGCTGCCTTCGACCTGGCACAGAAGGGATATCTCGGCATCACGGTGCACGCGGGCGAAGCCGCCGGGCCGGAGTCGGTGGCGGAGGCGATCGCCCTCTGCCATGCCAACCGGATCGGCCACGGCACCCGGATCGGAGACAGCCGGACGCTGCATGGAGTACATCCGGGACCGGCGGATTCCGGTGGAGATCAATATCACCAGCAACATTCAGACTCGCGCGGTGCCCCGGGCGTCGGACCATCCGGTGCGCGAGTACTTCGACGCCGGGCTCAACGTCACCTTGTGCACCGATGGCTGGCTGATGACCGGCGTCTCCCTGAGTGACGAATACTGGCTGGCGCACACCGAGCTGGGCTTCACCCGCGACGAGATCGACCGGCTGATTCTCAATGGCTTCGAGAGCGCGTTTCTGCCCTGGCCGGAGAGACAGAAGCTGGTAGCGCGCGCGAGGGAGGAATTGGCGGCGTTATAGGCAAGAGTCACGAGTCACGAGTCGCGAGTCACGAGTCACGAGTCGCTGAGCGTTGCCAGACGCGGTGTCATCCTGAGCCCCCGGCTGTCATCCTGAGCGAAGCGAAGGATCCCTTCCATGCGACTACGCTGGCTTCTTCGGCACTCTCCTGCTCGTCGCCGCGCTCCTCTCTTCCTGGATGATTCCGGGGCTCACCTGGCGCGGGGTCAGCGGGCTGGTGGCCCAGACCCAGGCACAGCGTTCGGGTTCAGCGCGACACGCAGGTGCTCCAGCCGCCCAAGCCCGATCTCACGCCGGTCCACCAGTCCCAGAGCCTCGGCTCGCGGCTCACCGGCCTCTTCGGTATCGTCGCCCTGGTGGCGATCGCGATCGCCCTGTCGCACAACCGGCGACAGATCCGCTGGCGGGTGGTGGCCTGGGGGCTCACCCTGCAGCTCCTGTTCGCCATCTTTGTGCTCCGCATTCCCGCCGGCCAACAGCTGTTTCGCGCGCTGGGCAGCTTCGTCACCGGAATCCTCAACTACTCCTACATCGGCTCCCAGTTCGTCTTCGGCGAGCTGGGTAAGCCGAACTCCAGCCTGGGCGTGATCTTCGCGTTCCAGCTTCTGCCCGCGATCATCTTCGTCAGCGCGCTGTTTGCCATCATGTACTACCTCGGCATCATGCAGCTCATCGTGCGCGCCTTCGCCATTCTGATGAGCCGGGTGATGGGCGCGAGCGGAGCCGAAAGCCTCAACGTGGCGGCGTCGATCTTCATGGGTCAGACCGAGGCGCCGCTCACCATTCGGCCCTTCCTTGCGCGGATGACCCGCTCCGAGCTGATGACGGTGATGACCTCGGGGATGGCTCACATCTCGGGCTCGATCATGGTGGCGTACATCGCCTTTGGGATCGAGGCCCGGCATCTGCTGACCGCGGTAATCATGACCGCCCCTGGCACCATCATGATGGCCAAGCTGTTCGAGCCCGAGACCGAAGTGCCGGAGACCTACGGCAAGGTGAAGCTCGACATGCCCAAGCAGGACGTGAACCTGCTCGACGCCGCCGCCAGGGGCACCAGCGAGGGCTTGAACCTGATGCTGAACGTGATCGCGATGCTGGTGTCGTTCGTGGCCCTGGTCGCGCTGCTCAACGGAGGCTTTGCTGCGATTCACGGCTACATCAACTGGTTCCCTCGCGACCTGCAGACCGTGCTCGGCTGGATCTTTCGTCCGATCGCCTGGGTCATGGGCGTACCCTGGCACGACAGTGGGACCATTGGAAGCCTGCTCGGCACCCGGATGGTTCTCAACGAGTTCATCGCCTACTCCCAGCTGGGGCCGATGAAGGAGCAGCTCGACCCGCGGTCATTCACCATTGCGTCGTTTGCGCTGGCGGGATTCGCCAACTTCAGCTCGGTGGGTATTCAACTGGGCGGCATCGGGGCGCTGGTGCCGGAGCGCAAGCGTGACCTCGCCCGTCTGGGGATCCGCGCGATGCTCGCGGGGACGCTGGCGAATTTCTTGTCGGCGACCATCGCCGGGATTTTGCTGTGACACGGTGTCAGTGAACGGAGCTGGAGCTGCTCCTCCGAGGCGCTGCAGCACTCGACGGTCGGAGCCCGGGGACTCCTCATCGCTCGACAGTCCTCGAGGCAATCCCGGTCTCCTCCCCTCGTGCTGACGCGCCCCTCCGGAGCAGACTCCAGCTCCGGTGATATAAAGGATGCGGTCAGACGTGTCGCACTAGTGAAAAGCGAGTGATAGCGACTGGCGTGGGGCTCCACAGGGCGCGTCAGCACGAGGGGAGGAGACCGGCTCTGGTTCGGGACCCTGCATCTGCTCAATCTGCCGGGCTCCGACCGGCGAGTGCTGCAGCGCCCGGAGGAGCCCGCGCCAGTCGCGAAAACCCTCACAACATGATTCGGTGAACGACATCGAAGCAGCGGCAGAAGCGATACGAGCGAGAATTGGCTCACGGCGGCCCAGGTGGCGGTCGTGCTGGGGTCCGGTTTGGGTGGACTGGCCGACCGGATCGGGGAAGCCGTCAGAATCCCCTACGGAGACATCCCGGGATTTCCCGAGACCACCGTGATTGGACACGGCGGCGAACTGGTGATCGGCAAGCTCGCGGGCAAGGAGGTCCTGGCCCAGAGCGGACGCTTCCATCTATATGAGGGTCACCAGGCGAGCGTTACCGCCCTCCCCATCCGGGCCTTTGCCAACCTGGGCATCGAGACTCTGATCCTCACTAATGCCGCAGGTGGAATCCGCCGAAGCTTGACGTCGGGCGCCCTGATGCTGATCAACGACCATATGAACTTGACCTTTCGTAACCCGCTGATCGGACCGGTGCTGCCGGGGGAGGAGCGGTTCCCCGACATGTCCGAGCCGTACGATCGGTCGCTTCGCGCCCTGGCGCATGAGGCGGCGCAGGAGCAACACCTCGCCCTGCAGGATGGGGTCTACGTCCAGCTGCTCGGCCCCAGCTACGAGACACCGGCAGAGATCCGTATGCTGGAGCGGCTCGGCGCCGATGCCGTGGGAATGTCTACCGTGCTCGAAGTCATCACCGCCCGGGCTCGGGGGATTCGCTGCCTGGGAATCTCCGTGGTCAGTAATGCGGCCGCCGGGATTCTGCCGCAGAAGCTCGATCATATCGAAGTGATGGAGGCGGCTCGCCGGGTCGGGGGCCAGCTGGCAGGACTGGTCGAAGGAATCATTGCGAAGCTTTAGGAGCGTCCACGGTGTGATTGAGCGGACCGTGTCCGCTGCCCAGTCCCGGCGCCGCCGCGATTGCGCGATGGACGAAGTCCAGCCCATCCTCCACCGCCCGCTCCAGCGGCCGGCCCAGCGCGAGTCCGGCAGTGATCGCCGCTGACAGGGTGCACCCGGTGCCGTGGATCGACGCGGTGTCGATCCGGGCCCGGGTGAAGCGGCGGATTCCGGATGGCGTCACCAGGATGTCGGTCAGCACCGGCCCGCGGAGATGGCCTCCCTTGATGAGGGCTGCTCCGGCGCCGAACCGCAACAGCGTCGAGCCGGCCCGCTCCATGGTCGGTCGCATCGTGCACCACGCGGCCGGTCAGGATCGCGGCCTCGTCCAGGTTCGGGGTCACCAGAGCGGCTAGCGGAAGCAGATCCTCCCGCACCACCTCTTCGGCCTCAGTGCTCAGGAGGCGGGTCCCCGAGGTGGCCACCATGACCGGATCGACCACCAGCGGGCCCCAGCCGTTTTCCCGGATGGCGCGCGCCACCAGCCGGACCAGCGGGGCTTCGGCCAGCATGCCGGTCTTGAGCGCTGCAGGCGGAAGATCCTCCGCCAGCGCGGTGAGTTGTTCGGTCACCATGTTTTCGGGGACGCTCTCGACCGCGCGAACCTGCCGGGTATTCTGGGCGGTCAGGGCGACGATCACCGAAGTCCCGAAAACGCCGAATTGCTGGAAGGTTTTCAGGTCCGCCTGGATCCCGGCGCCGCCGCCGGAATCCGATCCGGCAATGGTGAGGGCGATCTTCATCGGGTGAGCACCGGCATGAACAGCTCCCTCCAGACGCTGATTCGAGACCTGCACCGCCGCCGCGGCAGGGAACGGCGCGGATTGGCCCTGGCCGAAGGCGTTCGTCTCGTCGAGGAGGCGCTCGCCGGCGGCATTGTGATTCGCGGTGCGGCGGTTTCTGCGACGCTGGAAAGTACCACCCGGGGGAACTCTCTCAAGGCGGCGCTGGCCGGCCGCGGCGTCCGAGTGGAAGACGTCAGCGAGACTGAGCTGGAGGCCCTGGCCGATACCGAGCATCCCCAGGGCGTGATCGCCGTGATCGAGCCCAGGCGTTGGAGCTGGGTGGACCTCCAGCTGCTCTCCGGAACGACGCTGCTGGTGCTCGATGGGGTGCAGGACCCGGGCAACGTGGGCACCATTGTGCGCACCGCGTTAGGACTTGGCGCCGCGGGAGTGGTCGCGCTGAAGGGGACGGCCGATCTGACCAATCCGAAAGTGTTGCGCTCGGCGATGGGCGCGAGCTTCAAGCTACCGACGGTCTCGGCCACGGCTGAGGAGTTCGTGGCGTGGTCCCGCCTTCAACGATCGGAGATCTGGGTGGCCGACGCAGCGGGCGAGAGAGTCGAGCAATTGCGGGGCAGCAGCCCCGACCGCGCGCCGGTGGCGCTGGTGCTGGGGAACGAGGGCGCCGGCGCGAGCCCGGCTCTGGAGCTGGCGGCCGACCGGCGCGTCGCCATCCCGCTGGCCCGCGGGGTGGAGTCGCTCAACG
Source organism: uncultured Gemmatimonadales bacterium (assembly GCA_963842945.1). GTDB lineage: Bacteria > Gemmatimonadota > Gemmatimonadetes > Gemmatimonadales > GWC2-71-9 > CAVVWJ01. The sequence goes on along the minus strand of CAWJIM010000021.1, from coordinate 160,278 downwards.
TGGCGGTTGCCGCCGGCATCCTGTTGTACGAGGTCACCCGTGCTCGCTGACCTTCCTCTTGGATTCGAGATCGTGGTGGCCGCGCTCCTCGGAGCGATGATCGGCAGCTTCCTGAATGTGTGCATCCTGCGTTGGGGAGCGGAGCCGAAGCAGTCGGTGGTTCACCCCCGGTCTCGCTGCCCCCGCTGCGGCCGGGCGCTGGCGTGGTACGACAACATCCCCGTGCTCTCCTGGTTGATTCTCCGGGCTCGTTGCCGTGGGTGCGGCGAGCCGATCTCGGCGCAGTATCCGCTGATCGAGCTGGCCACGGCCGGCATCTGGGCCTACATGGCCTGGAGGTACGGGGTGACACTCGAGACTCTGCGGGGCGCGCTGTTTGGAACGATTCTGCTCGGCATCGCCATGACCGACGCGCGGGAGTACATCATCCCTCACGAGTTTTCGCTGGGCGGAACTCTGCTCGCTGTGGTTCTCGCTACCTGGTCGGATTCCTCCCTTTTGGTCCCGAGTCTGCAGGGAGCTTTGGTCGGTGCCGGTGCCGTGCTCCTGATCGGTGAAGTCTCCGAAATGGCCATCGGGCAGGAGGCGATGGGGGGCGGTGATTGTGCGCTGATGGGGATGATTGGAGCCTTTCTCGGATGGGAAGCGATCGTACCGGTACTTCTCCTTGGGGCCGTCATCAGCACGGTGCTGTTTCTCCTTGCCGCGGTCTGGTCGCGGCATTCCCCTCCCGTCATGCTCCCGCTGGAGAAGTCGGAAGCTGGGGAGCCCGGCTTCCGCTGGGGATTGGTCCTCCGACTCCTGCTTGCGGGTGCGGTGCCGCTCGTGTTGCTGGCGCTCGCTATGGCGACACATCACTTGAATGAAGTATTGAACGCTCTGTTTCAAGGATTGCTGGGAGCCGGCCTGGCATACTACGTGGGTCTCCTGCTGCCGCGACGTATGGCTGGGCAAGCCTGGGTGAGGGTGATGGGACTTCTCGGAGCCGGCATTGCCGTCGCCGCGGGCGCTGGTTTGTCTATTCCGCGTTTTACGTTCGGGAGTGATCATCGTGATCGCAGCACTGTGGTCCGCACGCCGAGCCACCCTGATTGCCTCGCCGCCCACTGCTGAAGGCCTCCAGTCTCAGGGGTATCTCCCCTTTGGGGTGGGCCTCACTGCGGCAGCGGGCTTCCTTCTGTTCTCCGGATCGATGCCGCTGGTGCGGCAGATGGTGGAGGAATACGGCAGGTTGCTGAGCTACCTGTGAGATTTTCCGTACTGCGTCTGCTGCCGTTGATTGGGCTGGCGGTAGCTTGCCGAGGCGAGCGCCCCAGGCCAGTCGGCCCCGATACGCTGAGTCGCTTGGTCGACAGCCTTCGCGGGCGGGTGGAGCTCGCCACCGGGCTCAGATTCAAGTCACCACCCAAGTCTGCCCTGCGGACCCGGGAACAGGTGCGGCAGTACCTGCTCCGGAAGCTGGCCGACGAGCTGCCCCCCGCAAAGCTCGAGGGCTTGGAGACGCGCGTACCGAATGTTCGGGCTCCTGCCCGATACGCTCGACCTCAGGCCTCTGCTGCTGGAGCTGTACAGCGAGCAGGTGGCGGGGTACTACGATCCGGATTCGGCTACCCTGTTCGGTGTCGAGGGAGCCGACCCCGCTCAGCTACGGGTGGTGGTGGCCCACGAGATGGTGCACGCGCTGCAGGGGGAGCGCCTTCCGCTCGATTCCATACTGCATGACAAGTCGAACAACGACCGGTTGGCGGCGGCGCAGTCGGTGTTGGAGGGCCAAGCAACGCTGAGCGGGATGAAGGCGTTGTTTCCCCCCCAAATGGACCCGACCAGCGATCCGGATTTCTGGAGCGAGTACGCCGGACAGATCCGGACCGGGCAGGCATCCATGCCGGTGTTCGCCCGGGCGCCGCTGATCGTGCGGGAAGCGCTGGTCTTTCCCTATCTGGCCGGCGCGGAGTTCATGCACTGGTGGGAGGGATCGCAGTTCAAGGACACGGTGCCCTATGGGCCGAGGATGCCCTCATCCACCGAACAGGTTCTCTTCCCGGAGCACTACGCCAGCGGCGACGTGCCGGTTGAGCTCCGGTTCCCTCGGGATTCGGGGATGTTGTACGAGGACGTGCTGGGCGAGAGTGAGGTCTCGATCCTCGCGGCCCAGCTCTCAGGCGCAACCCAGACAAGGAAGGCCGGCTTCCCGGGGCTGGGGTGGTGACCGCTATCGGGTGGTACGGACACCCGACGGACCGGCGCTGATCTGGTACGTGGTGTGGGACGACCCGCGCTCGGCAGAACGGTTTACCACGGGGTTCGGCGAGAAGCTTCGGCGCACCGAACGCAAAGGCTATCGTGCGTCGTTCGATCGCCTGGAGATCGAGGGGAAACCGGCGACTCGTTACCTGCTGGCGCCGCAGGCGTGGCCGGGCTGGGAGAATCCTCCCCGGGCGACGCTCGATCATTAGACGCCGCCCATCGGCGTCTAACCAGGCAAAAACGGTCAGCTCAGGGCCTGGGTCACCGTGTAGATCAGAAGGCCCACCAGGCCTCCCACCAGTGTCCCGTTGATTCTGATGAACTGCAGGTCGCGGCCCACCAGGAGCTCGATCCGCCGGGAGGTCTCCTCTGGGTCCCACGAGCTCACGGTCTGAGCGATGAGTCCACCCACCTCGCCCCGGTGCTGCTCCACGACCCGCAAAACCGCGCCGATCACCCAGCCATCGATCTTCTCCAGCAGCGCCTCGTCCTCCAGGGCAGCGACGCCCAGCGCGGAGAGTCCGCGGGCGACGGGTCCCGGAGCACCATCGGTGCCTGCGTCCTGCCGGCCGAGGATCTGCTTCAACTCCTGCCAGAGCGAGGCGGCCAGCCGCCCGCTGGTTTCGGGGTCCAGCACCTGCTGCTTGATGGCCTCCGCCCGGGCGATGACCTCGGGCGATTCCTGTAGCTGTACCATCCAGTCGGCCAGCAGCTCGTCGAACTGATGCCGCAGTGGATGGTCGGAATCCTCCCCCACCTCGAAGAGGGTTCGCTCGATTCCTCCCAGCACCTTCTGGTGGATCCGGTCGTCCACCACCTTCGGCACCCACCAGGGGCTCTCCTCCCGAATCTTTTCCCGGATCAGCTCCTCATTCTCGGCTACCAGCCGGGTGAGGCCATGGATCACCCGGTCGAGCAGCTGCTGGTGCCGGGCATCGATCGTGAGAAGGGCGAGTCCCTTGGCCAGCACCGGCGCAATCGGCATCTGCCGGAGCGGCTCGACCACGGTCCGGTCCAGCAGCGCGTGGACGTCCTCGTCCCGCACCACGTTGCCCGCTCCCCGGAGCACCGAGCCCACCTGCTCGGCTGCCATCCGCGCGTGCTCCATCTGGCTGAGCCATTCGGCGGCCCGACGGCTGAGCTGAGCCGCCTTGAGCTTGGCGGTGAGGACATCGGGCGACAGGAAGTTGTTCTGGACGAAGTTGCCCAGGCTCCGGCCGATCCGGTCCTTGCGGTTGGGGATGATGGCGGTGTGTGGGATGGGAATGTTGAGAGGATGCCGGAAGAGCGCGGTGATGGCGAACCAGTCGGCTATGCCGCCGACCATCGAGGCCTCGGCCGTGGCACGGAGGTAGCCGAGCCAGGGATGCTGGGCCTCATACATCCGGGCGAGCACGAAGACGATCCCCATCAGGATCAGGAGCCCGGTGGCCCTGGCCTTCATCCGGTCGAGGTTGCGCTGCCTTTCCTCGGGATTGGTGATCTCTTGCATTGGGGGCATGCTGGAGATCTCGTTCAGGTGCGTCGTTCCGGAAATTTCATCGATTCCACCAGTTGCGCGAAACGTGGGGTTTCCCGGAGTTGGTCGAGCCGGGGATCCACCTGAAGCAACGCCATCCAGTGAGTGCGTTCACGGTACCCTCGCTCGAGCAGACTCAGTGCATCGTCCAGCTGGCCCATACCCGCAGAGATGACTGCCATGTCGTAAGACGACACATACCGCCGGGTGCTCAGATCCTTCAACTCGCGGAACCGCTGTTGCGCCTCACCGGTTCGCCCAGCCCGGGCGAGGCCATGGGTCAGGAACGCGAGCGCGAGAGGCTCGCCTCGGGTGAGTCGGACAGCTTCCTCATAGGCGCTCACCGCCTCCTTCACCAGACCGACCCCATCCAGCCCCAGCCCGAGCCAGAGATGTGCGACAGCCAGCTGCGGATCGAGCTCGAGGGCTCGGCGGCATTGGCCGACAGCGTCGTCGAACCGGCGGGCGAAGTAATAGCTCCAGCCCAGCGCTCCCAGCTTGAGCGACGACAACGGATCCAGCGCGACCGCCTTCGCAAACTCAGCGAATGATTCGTCATACCGACCCATGAGGGCGAGAAAGTTGCCGTACCACTGGTGGGCCGTCGCATAGCCTGGATTGCTGCTGATGGCCATCCGGAACTGCCGTTCGGCTTCTTCCCAGTTCCACTCGTAATACATGCTCACGTAGGCCAGGGTAGGTCGCGCTTCCGAAAGCCGGGGATCGAGCTGCAAGGCGGTCAAAGCGGCGGCCTTGGCCCTGGGAAACGCCTCTCCAGGCGGCAGCACGGTGTAGAACCCGAGGATACAGTACGAATCCGCCACTCCGCTGTGAGCCATCGCGTACTGCGGGTCGCGCTCCAGTGCCCGCTCGAAGTGACGCAGCCCAAGCCGCAGCGCCTCCTCGGTGCGCCGGTTCCACAGCTGGCGCCCCTTGAGGTACAGCGTGTACGCCTCCAGGTCATCGGTCGCGGGGCGGACCAGGTGGCTGCACTTCAGGCCCGAGCAGCCGCAGCCGGAGTCCACTGACAATGGCCCGGGAGATCTCTTCTTGAATGGCGAACACGTCTTCCAACTCTCGGTCAAACACTTCCGACCAGAGTTGATAGCCGTCTGCCGACATCGGTCAGCTGGGCCGACACCCGCAGCCGGCGGCCGGCCTTGCGCACACTGCCCTCCAGCGCGGTGCGAACGTTGAGCTGCTTCCCGATGGTGCGGACGTCCAGCTGCTTCCCCTTGAAGGCGAAGGCCGTCGTGCGGGAAACGACGTGCAGTCCTTCGACCTCGGGTGAGCGCGTTGATCAGCTCATCGGTCATGCCGTCGCTGAAGTACTCGCTGTCAGAGTCTGGGCTCAGATTGGCGAAAGGCAGCACCACGATGGAGCCGGGCCTGAATTCAGCGGTGCCTGTGGTTGGAGCCGCCGGCGCGGCGGTGGATTCGGAGCCCAGATGCCGCAGGGCCGAGAGTAGCTCCTGGGCGGTGTAGCGTCCCTCTGGAGTCCGATGGAGAGCGCCCGTGATGATCCGGTCCAGCTCCTCGGGAACATGTACCCGCCGCCCTCTGGCCGAGGGCGGTGACTGCCGCGAGACGCCGGGTGAGCGCGGCTAATGGCGCTCCGGTGAATGGCGGCTCGCCGCACAACATCTCGAACAGCACACAGCCCAGAGCGTATACATCACTCCGGCCGTCGATCTGCTCGCCGGCGGCCTGCTCCGGACTCATGTATGCCGGTGTGCCCAGAATGAAGCCGGTCTGGGTCAGAGTGTCCCCGCCCCGCCGCACTCAACGCCTTGGCAATGCCGAAGTCGGCGACCATTGCCTCGCCCTCGTGGAGCATGATGTTTTCCGGCTTCACGTCGCGGTGGATGATGCCTTGCCCGTGGGCAAAGCTCAACGCCGAAGCGACGTCAACAGCAATCCGGACGGCGTCGCTGATGGCGAGCTCCGGCTCGCGGCGGAGACGGGCCCGAAGTGATTCGCCGCTGATGTAGGGCATCACGTAGTAGAGCAACCCGCTGCCCTGGCCCGAGTCAATGAGGGTGAGGATATGAGGATGGCTCAGCCGTGCGGCGATCTCGACTTCGCGCTGGAACCGCTGGGACCCCAGGTTCTCGGCAAGGTCGGGGTGGAACAGCTTTACCGCAACGGGGCGGCGGTGCTTCAGGTCTTCGGCGAGATAGACCGTAGCCATGCCGCCTCGGCCGATCGCGCGTTGCAACCGATAGCGCTCGTGGAGAGCGGCCTGAAGTCGGTCCTCGAGCTCGGGGCGACTGTTGGCAGGGGAGGTCACGGAGAGAATATAGCCTTTCGACCTTGAAGAAAGTCCGCTCGCGACTAACCTTACGGGCTTATGTTCGACGAGCTTTCCAGCAAACTCAACGCCACGCTCCAGAGGCTCACCGGGCGGGGCGTTCTAACGGAAGACGCGGTCAAGGAGGGGCTCCGGGAGATCCGGCGGATCCTGCTCGAGGCCGATGTCAGCTTCGATCTGACCCGCGACTTCCTGGAGCGGGTGCAGGCCAAGGCGGTCGGGCTCGCTCTCCCTCAAGGAGGTCCGGCCCGGGCACCAGCTGGTCAAGATCGTCTACGACGAGCTGGTGGCGCTGCTGGGCGAGAAGCAGGCGCCGATCGCCTACGCCACGGTGCCGCCGACCGTCATCCTGCTGGTGGGACTGCAGGGCTCGGGTAAGACCACCACGGCGGGCAAGCTGGCCCGCCGGCTCAAGCTGGAGCAGAAGGCGCCGTTCCTGGTGGCGGCAGACGTGTATCGTCCCGCGGCCATCGACCAGCTGCATACCCTGGGTCGCCAGGTCGACGTGGGCGTCCACAGCGACAACGCCTCGCAGGATGTGGTGAAGATCGTGCGGGACGGCATCGTGGCCGCCGGCAAGGCCCGGGCCCGAACCGTCATCGTGGATACCGCGGGCCGGCTCCAGATCGACGACGAGATGATGGACGAGCTCAAGCGGCTCAAGGCGGCGGTCACGCCCCACGAGATCCTGCTCGTCGCCGACGGCATGACCGGCCAGGACGCGGTCCGCATCGCCAAGGGATTTCACGACGCGCTCGGCATCACCGGCGTGGTGCTGACCAAGATGGACGGCGATGCCCGGGGCGGCGCCGCGCTCTCGATCTACGGAGTCACCCACGCGCCGATCAAGTACATCGGCGTGGGAGAGAAGCTGGACGCGCTGGAGCCGTTCCATCCCGACCGGCTGGCGGGACGGATCCTCCAGCAGGGCGACATCCTCTCCCTGGTGGAGAAGGCGCAGGGCGCGGTCGACGAGAAGGAAGCCGAGCGGCTGGCCAAGAAGGTCACCGTCGAAGAAGGGGCTCGACCTCGGCGACTTCCTGGCGCCATGCGGCAGATGCAGAAGATGGGGCCGCTCAAGAACGTGCTCGGGCATGCTGCCAGGAATGAATCCGGCCATGCTGCAGGCGGCCAAGCTCGACGACAAGAAGCTCAAGCACGTCGAGGCCATCGTGCTCTCGATGACCCCGAAGGAGCGGGCCAACCCGGACCTGATCAACGGCCAGCGCCGGCTGCGCATCGCCAAGGGATCGGGCCGCACGGTGCAGGAAGTGAATACCTTGCTCGCGCAGTTCAAGCAGATGCAGAAGTTCATGAAGATCGCGGGGAAGACCGGAGGCGCCGGTCTGAAGCTGCCCTTCGGACGCGGCGGATTCCCCGGTTAACCCGTACGCCAGGAACCCACATGGCAACTCGCATTCGTCTCCGCCGGATCGGCCGGAAGAAGCTTCCGCTGTACCGCATCGTGATCGCCGACCAGGAAGCGCCGCGGGACGGCCGCTTCATCGAGATCATCGGGACCTACAATCCCGAAGGGCGCAACCACCGCCGACAAGGTGAAGGTCGACGCGGACAAGGCGCGGCAGTGGATCGCCAAGGGCGCGACGCCGTCGGACACCGTCCAGTCGCTGCTGAAGCAGGCGGGGGTGTTCCAAACAGCGGGAACAGCGAAAGGCGTAAGCGGGAACACGATAGCGACTAGCGTACTGACCGACATCGTGACCGGTTACGTCGTGGTCGGCCGGCTCCGGAAGCCCCACGGGCTGAAGGGTGACTGCACCCTCTTCCCCCTGACGGCGAGCCCGGCTACCACTTCGCGCCGGGCCGGCAGATCTGGGTGGTGAACCTGGCGGAGAGACGGTGGCCGGTCCGCTCACGGTCGAGCGCAGCCGGGAGTACCATCGCGAGTGGCTGGTGAAGTTTGCGGGGGTGGAGAGCCGCGACGCGCTGGATCCGTTCCGGGGCACCTTTCTCGGCGGTGCCGGCCGATCAGCTGACCCCGCTGGCGGACGACGAGGTCTACCTCCATGAGCTGGACGGCTTCTCGGTGCGGCTTGCCGACGAGACGCCGCTCGGTCTGGTCTCCGCAGTGTACGAGCTGCCGTCGGGAGTGATGATCGAGGTGCAGGGGCCGAAGCGCGAGTTCCTCCTGCCGTACAAGAAGGAGTTCGTGCGGGAGGTGGATCGGGCGGGCCGGCGGTTAGTGGTGACGCCGCCGGAAGGGTTGATGGAGTAGGCGGACAGGCGGTACGGGACGGTATGTCGGCTCCTTCGCTTCGCTCAGGATGACAGTCGAGGTGCCCCGTGTTGACCATCGATGTCGTCACCCTGTTCCCCGAAGTCATCGCCCCGTACGTGGCGGCGAGCATACCGGGCAGGGCCGCAGCGGCGGGGTTGGTGCAGTTCCGGCTGGTGCAGCTGCGCGACTTCACCCACGACCGCCACGCCACGGTGGATGACTACGCCTACGGCGGCGGTGCGGGGATGGTGCTGAAGCCGGAGCCGTTCTTCGAGGCGGTGGAAACCCTGCGGCCCACCGGGCCCATCGTGCTGCTGTCGGCTCGGGGCCGGCGATTCAGCCACGACGACGCGGTGCGCTTCTCGCTGGGCGAACGGCTGACCCTGCTCTGCGGCCACTACAAGGACGTGGATCAGCGGGTGGCGGACGGGCTGGCCACCGAGGAGCTGTCGATCGGCGACTTCGTCCTATCGGGGGGAGAGCCCGCGGCGCTCTGCGTGCTGGATGCGGTGGTGCGGCTGCTGCCGGGGGCGCTGAGCGATCACGAGTCGGCCAGCTCCGACTCGCACTACGACGGGGCTGCTGAGCCCGCCGAGCTATACCCGGCCGCCGGAGTATCGTGGGCTCGAGGTGCCTGAGGTGCTGCGCTCCGGCAACCACGCAGAGATCGAGGCCTGGCGGCAGCAGGAGTCCGAGCGGCTGACGCGACGAGCGGCGGCCGGATTTGTGGGAGAAGCACCTGTCATCCTGAGCGAAAGCGAAGGATCCAGCCGTCCGGAGCAGATGACAAATCGCGGCTCGCTGATTCTAAGATCGTTGCAGTTTTTCAGTTCATCAGGCGCTGGACCGAGCGGAGGATTCGGACCATGGAGCGATTGGCAGAGGTGGCCCGTGAGGGCTTGCGCACGGACATTCCTGCATTCGATCCGGGAGACACCGTCCGGGTCATGGTTCGCGTCCGCGAGGGTGACAAGGAGCGCCTCCAGGCGTTCGAGGGGATGGTCATCGCCAAGCGGGGTGGCGGCATCAGCGAGACCTTCACGGTCCGCAAGATCTCCGCGGGTGTCGGGGTCGAGCGCCTCTTCCCGATGCACAGCCCCACGATCGCCTCGGTCGAGCTGGTCCGCCGGGGACGGGTGCGCCGCGCCAAGCTGTACTATCTGCGCGCGCTGAGCGGCAAGGCCGCCCGGATCCGGGAGAAGCGCGAGAGCTGAGCCGCATGGCCCCTCGCCCCACACTGGTCCGCGAACGGGCCGTTTGGGCGGAGGAGCATCTCCTCGTCGGGGTTGACGAGGCCGGCCGTGGCCCCCTGGCAGGACCAGTGGTGGCCGCGGCCGTTGTCTTTCCCATCGGCTGCTCCGCGTCCGCGGACTCCGCGACAGCAAGATCCTTCCAGCGTCAGTCAGGGCCCGCCTGGCCGAACGGATTCGGGCGCCGGGGGCCATGGCCTTCGGGGTCGGGCGCCGCCTCGGCCCATGAGATCGACCGCTACAACATCCGGGTCGCCACCGCCATGGCGATGCGGCGGGCCATCGCCTGTCTGATCCGCCGCTCGTCACTGGCCCGCTTTCCTCTAGGCCAGTGTGGCAGAGGTTATCTCGACAGCGGACGATCCTACCGCATCCTCATCGACGGCCTTCCGCTGCCCGAGATCGGCTATGCCCATGAGGCGCTGGTCGACGGGGACGCCCGCTGCCAGTCCATCTCCGCCGCCGCCATTCTCGCCAAGACCGTCCGCGACCGACTGATGCACCGGCTCGCCGCGCGGCATCCCGGCTACGGCTGGCACACCAACGTCGGCTACGGCACCGAGGAGCACCAGGAAGGTCTCCGGATCAACGGCCCCACCCGGCATCACCGCCTCACCTTTGCTCCGCTCGCGCAGCTGACCCTGTCTCTGTGATCGCGAATGCACTCATCCCGAGCATCCCGTCGCTCAGCGAGGGATCTGCCGAGGGACTAGATTCGACTTTGGCTCGGGATGAGGATTCTGCTGGGGCTGCTTGGCCCCTCATCATCCATGCTCGCTGCCCAGCAAACCAACGCCGAGCGGATCCTCACCGGCCGCGACACTCCCTCGCACGATTACGACCTGATCCACCAGCGGATCGAAGTCCGCAACTTCGACTGGGACGCAACCGCCTTCGACGGCAAGGTCACCACCACGATCGTGTCGCTCAGGCCCGGACTGGATTCGATCGTGCTGGACATGGGCCGCCGGCTCGCGGTTCGGTCGGTAAAGGGGACGGTCGGGAAGTCGGGCGGTCGGGCGGTTCCCCTCCGGTTCAGTCGACCCGGAGACTCTATCACAGTCCGCCTGCCGAAGCCCGCCGGCTTCCGCGACACGGTCCGCTTCACCATCGACTACCGGGGAAAGATCAGGCAGGGCCGGGGACTCTACTTCTTCAAGGCCGAACCGGGTCGGCCGCATCGCCCGCAGCAGATCTACAGCGGAGGCGGCACCGACGGAAATCCCAACTGGATTCCCACCTACGCGGCTCCGCACGACAAGGCCACCTGGGACCTGATCGCTACGGTCCCGGCCGCTTACACCGTCGTTTCCAACGGGCGGCAGATCAGCGATGCGCCCGGTGCCAAGCGACGACCCACACGGTGCAGTGGCGGCAGGAGCGGCCGGCGTCGACCTATCTCATCTCACTGGTGATCGCCCCGTTCACCAAGGCTGAGCGAGAAGTGGCGCGATATCCCCCTGAGCTACTACGTCTACCCCGAGGATGCCCCCAGCGCCCGCCGGCTGTTCGGCATGACGCCCGATATGATGGAGGTCTACACCCGGCTCACCGGGGTGAAATACCCCTGGCCCCAGTACTCGCAGGCCACAGTCACCGACTTCATCGGCGGCATGGAGAACGTCGGCGCCACGACATTGGTGGATTGGCTTCCCGATGCGCGGGCCTACCGGGACCGTCCCTGGTACCACCGATCGCTGATCCCGCACGAGCTGGCCCACCAGTGGTTCGGCAACCTGGTCACTACGGAAACTGGTCCAACTACTGGCTCAACGAGGGCATGGCCGAGTTCATGGCGGGGCAGTACTGGGCGACCAAGCTGGGCCGCCGTGACGAAGAGGACTTCTACCTCGACGAGTACCGCCAGTTTCTGGAGCTCGATGCCCGGCGGCGGGTTCCCCTTGCCGCGTTCAACTCCAACAACGTCTACGTCAAAGGGGCTCTGGTGCTGGAGATGCTGAAGAAGCAGCTCGGCCCCGAGCGGTTCTGGGCCTCGATCAACCGGTATCTGACCCGACATGCGTTCGGCAACGCGCCGAGCGACGATCTCCGGCGCGCGGTGCTCGACGCCACCGGCCGGAACCTGAGCTGGTTCTGGAACCAGTGGGTGTACCAGGCCGGCTATCCCGAGTTGGTGGTGAGCACCGCCTACGATTCGCTGGATGGATCGCTGACCCTCACCGTGAGACAGACGCAAGCGGACACGGCCAAGGCCGACAGCACCGGTCTCCGTTATTCGACGCCGGCCGTGTTCCGGGGCCAGGTCTCGGTTCGCGTGGCTACTGCGCGCGGCGATGTCCGAAGCCGGGTGATGCTGGATCAGCGGGAACAGGTGCTCCGGATCGAAGGCCTCCGGTCGGCCCCGACAATGGTGGTGTTCGATGAAGACAATGCGCTGCTGAAGTCGCTCACGTTCGAGCAGCCCACTGCCGTGGCTGGAGATGCAGCTGGCCCGAGACCCCAACCTGTGGAATCGGGCCTGGGTCATCGAGCAGCTCGCTCGGAGGACCAGCGACTCCGTGGCAGCCGTTGCCCTGGCCCGGGCCACCCGCTCGGCGGACTATTACCGGGTGCGAGCCGAGGCGGCCGTCGCACTGGGCCGATTTGAGCCGAGGGTCGCTCTTCCGGCCCTGGAGGTGGCTACCCGCGACACCTCCGCTGCGGTGCGCGTGGCGGCGCTGGCGGCGCTGGGCTCATTGGGAGGAGAGAAGGCCCGGGAGCTGGCGGCCGCAGCCTGGCAGAAGGACTCCAGCTATCAGGTGCGAGCCCAGGCGCTCGCGGTGCTCGCGCGCGTCGATCCGCCCGGCTCGAGGTCTGTCGTGCTGGCCGGGCTGAGCACGCCCTCGTACCGTGACGTGATTCAGACGGCGGCGATAGCAGCGTCGGTTCGGGTGGCGGATTCAGCAATTGTGGATGGTTTGGAGAAAGTCCTGGGCCAGCAGGAGCTGGCAGCGATCACCCTCGCCACCCGCGCGAGAGACGGCGACAGCCAGGCTCTGAGCATTCTGGTTCGTCACCGCGACGACAAGCGTGCCTGGGTCAGGCGCTGGGTGCTCGACGCCATAGACGAGGAGCTGGGGAAGGCGGCGGCAGAGTGAGTTAAGCTCGGTGGTGGCGCGCTAGCGCGCGGTCAGGCCGGCGCTCCCACCCGCGGCAGCCACTCCAGCACCGGCGCAACCAGACCGGCGGCCGCCGAATCGTCTTCCGAACGGGGCAGCGTGAGCACACGGTCCACTCCGGAGAGCCGGCCGATGGCGGCCGCGTTGGTCCCCGCAGACTGATCTTTCCGCTCCGGGGTGGTCAGCACCACTCCTGCAGCCGGGACGCCGGCCAGTTCCAGCGCACTCAGTGTCAGCAGAGTGTGATTGATCGTCCCTAGGCGGTCGGCCGCGACCACCAGGGCCGCCGCGCCCAGCGATCGCGCCAGGTCCACCATGTTCCATTCCCAGGTCACCGGCGCGAGCAACCCTCCCGTTCCCTCGATGAGGGCAACCTCCGGCCCTTCGCTGAAGCGCTCGATTTTCAGGATGAGGGCATCGAAATCGATCTCCGCGCCGGCCCGTTCGCTGGCCAGCACCGGGGCTACCGGTTCTGGCAGGCGAATGATCGCGTGCGCCGGCTGACTCTGCCCCGTCGCCCGCGCCAGCCGCACTCCATCCTCTCGCTTGCTCGGCTGACCCGAACAGCCGGTCTCCACCGGTTTGATGGCGACCACCGACTTCCCTGTCTCTATGAGCGCGCGCGCCAGGGCACAGGCAACCCACGTCTTGCCTACGCCGATGTCGGTACCGGTAACCAGAAGCCGCATGCGCTACTCGACCGTGACGGTCGCGGTCATGAATGGGTGGGGTGCGCAATGATAAGGATAGGCGCCCGCCGAGCTGAATGTCTGGGTGAAGGCATCACCTGGCGCGAGCAGGGGCGAGTCCCAGGCGCCCTGATCGCTGCTGGAATTGTGATCGGTTGGCGTGGACTCACAATTGACCCAGACGACGCTGGATCCGGCCTGGATCTGCACGTTCTGGGGCTCGAAGGCGAATTCATGGATGGTCACGAGCGTCGATCCGTTGACGACCGAGCCCGGGGCAGAGCTACACAAGGCCGAATTGTCGGTTGCCGGTTCCGAGTGCTCGGAGAAGCAGGCGACGAGAATCGCGGCCAGCGCCAGACCCGCCAGCGCCAGCCGGCCATGGGTACGGCTCATGAGCCCTCCTTCACGATCACCACGCCCTTCATGAAGGGATGCGGCTGACAGTAGAACTGGTATGTGCCGGGCCGGGTGAAGGTGTAGCGCCAGGTGCCGCCTGACTTGATCAATCCAGAATCGAAGCTTCGATCTGCCGCGGTCACGCTGTGCTCCAGCGGATCGCTGTTGGTCCAGGTTACCGTGGTTCCAGCCGTGATCTCTATCCGGTTGGGTTGGAAAGCCAGGCTCTTGATGCCTGCTTTGATCGACGCCTTGCTGGCTGCCATGGAGGTGTCTCCCGCAGCCGTCGGTCCTGCCGCCGCCGGCGGTGGCGGGGGTGGCTGGTGCTTTCCGAAGTATCGCGAGAGGGTGATCGGGATGGTGAACTCGAACCCATAGCGAACCTGGCTGGTGCCGCGAGAGGAACCTTGCAGAGTGGCAGTGTTGGTGTTGGTGGCCTGAAGCGATAGCGTGTGGGGCGAGCCCGGGATGGCCAGCTGAACTCCGGCGCTCCAAGCCACCTCTTCGCCCAGGAGTGAGTCACGGTCAGTGAGGGTGACCAGATCTCCCGCCAAAGCAATGTACCGGTGGACTCGAATCACCAATCCGCCGCCCACCGCGACGTCGGCGTCATTTCCCGATGGATCTTCCAAAACCCGAGTCACCCCGATCAGTCGCACTTTGCCCAGTGCCCGTGCGACGGAGATCTCACCGTCCACACCCTCTGCGGCCAGGTTGTAGCCCACTTGTCCGCTCAGGTCCACCGCGGCGCCGGCATCCTGCGAGAGCGCCAGCCATCGTCCAAAAAACTCCCACTCGTTGGGATAGCGGGGAGCCAGGGTCGAGTTGGTAGAGTAGAGAAACCCGATCATGGTGCGGTGGGGCAGGCCGGTGCCGACCAGAAAGGTCGGAAAGCTGGTGATCTTCCGCTCCGGCGCATCGCTCCGGACGAAACGATGCAGGAAGTTGAATTGAATGGTGCCGGTGGGTGAGACCCATCCGCCGGAGACATTGGGAGGCCGATCGAGCAGAGACTGTGCCCAGAGCGGGCCACCGGCCGCGGTTGCGCAGAGCAACAGAGCGAGGAGCCGAGTCATCTGTGATGCTCAAGCATGGATTGCTCCGGTTGTCGGGTCAGACGATACTTTGGCGATATGGAGCGTTGTTCGCCAGGGCTACGCATTTCCGGATGAGGAATCATGGTTCACCAACAATATCCCCTTCTGTTCTTGGGCGGCATCGTCGCCGCGGGTCTGGCCTGCTCTTCGGACTCGAGCAAGGCCGCCGTGGGCCAGCACTCCAGCGCCGGCGGCACTGCCCCCTGCAAGCCGCTGGAAAGCCGAGAGCCTAACGCGTCGAAACAGCAGCCCGCCTTTCCCGGGCAGACCCGCGCCTGCGAGGAAAAGTCGAACGTGGCCTTTGATGTTACCGTCGTGGCGCGCGGGCTCGAACATCCGTGGTCGGTCGAGCCGTTGCCGGGCGGAGATTTGCTGGTCACCGAGCGGCCCGGCCGTATGCGGGTGATCTCGGCCGCGGGGAACGTGGGTCCGCCGATTGCCAATTTGCCCAAGGTCGAAGCCAAGGGACAGGGTGGACTGCTCGATGCCGCGCTGAGTCCCTCGTTCGCAAGCGATCGAACCATCTACTGGAGCTTCGCGGAGCCGCGTACCGGCGGCAATGCCACCAGTGTCGGCAGGGGGGTGCTCTCGGAGGACCGGACGAGACTCGACCAGGTGAAGGTGATCTTTCAGGCAATGCCGACTTATGACGGCGACAAGCACTTCGGCTCGCGCCTGGCCTTCGGTCCCGATGGCAAGCTGTATGTGACCCTGGGTGAAAGATCGGACAAGCAGATGAGACCCCAGGCTCAGCGGCTCGACAGCGACATGGGCAAGATTCTCCGGCTCAATCCCGATGGATCGGTGCCGGAGGACAACCCGTTCGTGGGACAGCCGAACGCCCGGCCGGAGATCTGGACGCTGGGCCACCGGAACGTGCAGGCGGCAGCCTTCGATCCGCAGGGCCAGCTGTGGGAAGTGGAGCATGGCACCAACGGTGGAGACGAGCTGAATCGGGTCGAGAAGGGCAAGAATTATGGCTGGCCGCTCCAGGCCTATGGCGAGGAATATTCCGGCGTCCCCATTCCCGGCGCGGTAACCGCCAAGGAAGGGTACCAGCAGCCGGTGTATTACTGGGATCCGGTGATCGCGCCGGCGGGAATGCAGTTCTACAGCGGCGATGCCTTTCCCGGCTGGAAGGGGAGCCTCTTCATCGGTGGGATGGGCGCCACCAGCCTGGTCAGACTCGGCATGGACAACGGCCGAGTGACCGGCGAGGAGCATCTGCTCAAGCAGAGGGGTCAGCGTATTCGCGACGTACGTCAGGGCGCGCAGGGCGAGCTGTACGTGGTGACCGACCAGGACAACGGGGAGCTCTGGCGGATAACGCCGAAGACCAAGAAGTAGTCCATATAGCGCAGCCGAGTAGCGCAGCCGAGCCCGCCCGGTATACTGAGGCATGGCGACCTCTGAGAGACGGCCGCTGGTGCTGTTTGGACGGGCAGCCCTGTTGCGATGTCCTAATTGCGGAGGAGGTCCACTCTTTTCACACTGGCTTCGGATGCAGGAACGCTGTCCCGTCTGCGGTATCCGGTTGGCTCGGGGAGAAGAGGGATATCAGGTCGGCGCGTACATGTTCAACATGATTGCGGCAGAGCTGATCTTCGCCGCCATCTTTCTGGCCATTCTGGTGTACACCTGGCCCAACCCGCCGTGGACGCCGCTGCTGTACGGAGGTATTGCGCTGATGGTTGTCCTCCCGGCCCTGTTCTATCCCTTTTCCAAGACGCTCTTCCTGGCCTTCGATCTGGTATTTCGGCCTCCCACGGCGGCGGACTTCGAGTAAGGCGCCGTCTACCAGTAACCATTGAGCTAGGAAACTGCGCTCGTGGAATATCCCCCTGGCTGGACCTGCGAAAAAACCGTGCTGCAGTTGGAGTACTACTTCGTGAGCCGGCTCAAGCTGGCCGACGCTCTGGCCGTAGCGGAGCACCTGGAGGCATGTCCCGCATGCGAGCATCAGCTCGTCGTTTTCCGGATGACCGCGGGCCGGCTGTCACGTGCCTGACCGCATCATCGGATTTGCCGGAAGCCTCCGGAAGAAATCGTACAACCGCGCTCTGCTCGAAGCGGCGCGCGAGCTGGCGCCCGAGGGCATGCTGGTCGAGACCATCGAGATCGGCGAGCTCCCGTTTTACAACGCCGACGTCGAGGCACTGGGCGATCCGCCGAGCGTGGCCGGCTTCAAGGCTGCGCTCCAGCAGGCGGATGGGCTGCTGATCGCTACACCCGAGTACAACGACGGCATACCGGGCGTCCTGGGCAACGCGCTGGACTGGGCTTCCCGGCTTCCCGGCCGAGCGCCACTCGCGGGGAAGCCGGTGGCCGTCATGGGCGCCTCTCCCAGCCAGATCGGCACCGCCCGGGCCCAGCATTATCTGCGTCAGATTCTGTCCCACGTGCATGCCCGGACCCTCCCTCCGCCCGAGCTGCTCGTGGCCCAGGCCCATCTCCGATTCGATGCCGAGCTTCGGCTCACCGACGACGTCACTCGCAAGGTGCTCCGCTCGCTGCTGGAACGGTTCAGCCGATGGATCGAGCGGGAACGCGCGGCGGTGCAAGCAGAGCAAGATCTGATGGCCAGAACCCCGGCCTAATCTCCAATGCAGACCGAATCACAGGTCGCTGCCCTCGGGCATGTCATCCAGCTGGCCGTCGCTCCGGTCTTTCTGCTCAGCGGGGTCAGTGGACTGCTGGGCGTGCTCACGAACCGTCTGACGCGGATCATCGACCGGGCCCGTGTGCTGGAGGAGCGGCTGGTCACGGCACAGCCGGTGGGCCAGGAGCGAATGCACGGTGAGCTTCACCTGCTTTCTCGACGGGCCCGCCTGATCAACCGGGCCATCAGCCTGTGCACCGTCTGCGCCCTTCTCATCTGTGCGGTGATCATCGCGCTGTTCATGGCCGCCTTCCTGGAGACCAATGTGGCCATCCCGATCAGCCTGATATTTACCGGCTCGATGCTGGCCCTGTTTGCCGGCCTGGTGAGCTTCCTCCGCGAGATCTACATCGCCACCCGGAGCCTTCGCATAGGACCGCACTGAGCTCCTGACGGTGGAGCTTCCGGTCAGAAGGTGACCGCGTAGGCGATGCTGGTCAGCGGCTGGATGCTGCAGTGACCCACCAACTCCCGCAGCCGCCCCTCGGCAAAATGCTCGGAGCGAAATCCGCCCTCACCTTCGAGATACTCCGCCGTCTCCTCCGTCACGGTATGCCCCAGCCGCCGATACCACTCCCGCCGGGCCGGTATGGAAGCCGGAGAGTAGACCGATAGAAACCTGGTGCCGGCTCCTGGAGCCAGTCGGCGCATTTCCCGGAGTACCCCCGCCTTGTCGCTCATGGTTCCCCAGGTGTTGGTGAGACACAGGGCCAGATCGAACGGTCCCTCGAGCGGGATCCTGGTCGCGTCTCCCACAAGAAAGAAGAGCGGGAGGGGGCCGACCTGCCGGGCGGCATCGACCACGTAGCTTCGCTCGTAGTCCACCCCGATCCCCGCGGCCAGGCGCTCACCTAGAAGAAGTAGATGGCGTCCCGTGCCGCAACCGACATCGAGCACCCGCATTCCTGGCACTACCATTTCTCGGAGCAGATCGATCTCCGCCCGCAAAAAACTTTGGATTGCCTCGGGCTGCGTCTCGGGATCGAGCGCCAGCTTCAGCAGGCCTGCGGCGTAGATGTCGTCGTTCGACATGGAGGATTCTCCTGCTCCTAATCCCGGCGATCGATGGTCTCGGCGATGCAAGGAGTATCGCTGAGGATGCTGCCGGTTGCACGATTGACGGCCGGAATCGTCAGGGCTTCGGCTCGGAGCAGCGAGTGAAATCTGGTTTCTCAAGACGTATCTGGTTGGTCATAAACGGATTGGCAAACAGCACCGGCAGGATGGCGGTTCACACGGGGTGAATTACACGATCCTTGCACTGTCGGGCTGTCTTACCGCCAAGTATTCCAACCCGGAGTCCAGAGGTGGAGCGTCATGACCCAGCCCTTTTTGAGAATTCCTGAGCCGGAGGTCCCCCGGCCGTTCAAGCGCCGGTTCCAGCCCAACGGAATGCAGCTCGCCCTGCGGGACGGGTGGAACCAGGCCCGACGCAAGGGTGGAGAGCTCTGGCGTAGCGGGAAGCGTCAGGGCACAGAGATCTGGCGCCGGGGCAAGCGCCACCCCCGGATTCTCGGAATGATAGGTGGAGCGGCAGCCCTGACACTGGTGGGCGGCTACACCTTGAGCGCTACCGGCAGCGGGCGGTCCCTCTGCGCTTCGGCCCTCGAGACCGGGTCCTCCGGGTCGAAGAAGATCAAGACTCCGAGATTCCTGGTGCTCATGGAGCCGGTCGGCGCTGCGGCCGCGGGATCGGACATCGAGGTCCGCTACGATGTGTGTGGATTGCCTTCCGGCACAGCTTACCGGGGCCGATTGGAGATCACCCAGCAGCGCGTAGCCAAGAATAAGAAGAGCTCGGCCAAGCCCAAGACGTTGATCGTCAACTTCAAGGATGAGGTCGAAGGTGTGGCTAGTCGGCGGGAGCGGGAAGTGGAGCTTCGCAACCTGAAGCCCGGCGCATACACCGTTCAGCTGTCCGTCGTCGATGGCCGCGGCCGGGAGCGGAAGACCCAACAGAGGATGCAGCTCAAGGCGCGCTAAATTGGAGGATGGCTGGAGCCGCTATGGTGCTTCCCCGGCCGGGGGAGGCGCTGCAACCTGCTCGCATCCCTATCTCTGACCCAAAACCCGGCGAGATCCTGGTCCGGGTGCGGGCCTGCGGCATTTGCCGCACTGATCTCCACGTAACTGACGGCGAACTCCCCCACCCGAAACTTCCCCTGGTGCTCGGCCACGAAATCGTCGGTACCATCGCTGCTCTCGGCTCCGGCGTCAGTCGGTTCGCTGAAGGAGACCGCATCGGCGTGCCCTGGCTGGGATGGACCTGCGGGGTCTGCCGCTTCTGCCGCTCGGGCCAGGAGAACCTCTGCGACCGGGCCCGGTTCACCGGCTACCAGATCGACGGTGGATACGCCGAGTACACCGTCGCCGACGCGCGGTATTGTTTTCCTCTACCAGAGAGCTACAGCGATGTCGAGGCGGCGCCGCTGCTCTGCGCCGGTCTGATCGGCTACCGATCGCTCCGGGCGGCGGGCGATGCGCAGCGGGTGGGACTTTACGGCTTCGGCGCGGCGGCCCACCTGATTGCCCAGGTTGCTGCGTATCAGGGCCGGCGCGTGTTTGCGTTCACCCGAGAGGGGGACGCTGCTGGGCAGGAATTCGCCCGGCAGCTGGGCGTTTCCTGGGCCGGGGCTTCCACCGAGACGCCACCGGAACCACTGGATGCGGCAATCATTTTCGCCCCAGTCGGCAGTCTGGTTCCCACGGCTCTACGGGCAGTGAGAAAAGGCGGGACGGTGATCTGCGCCGGGATTCACATGAGCCCGATCCCGTCATTTCCCTACGAGATTCTCTGGGGAGAACGTGTCCTTCGGTCGGTGGCGAATCTGACCCGGCGGGATGGTGAGGAGTTCTTCAAGCTCGCCGCAGAATTCCCCCTGAAGGTGGCGGCCGAGCCTCTGCCGCTCAGCCAGGCCAATGAGGGATTGGGCCGTCTTCGGCAAGGCCTGGTGCGGGGGGCCGTTGTGCTGGTTCCCTAAGAACAGCTGGCATGTTGTCGCGTCAAACTCCTGAACCGAACCGGCCCAACACCCGGCGCACCTGCATCCTGAAAAGCCGGCCCTGCGCCGTGAGCCATCCCGCCTCCCGGACCTCTTCCTCGTTCAACAGCAGCTGCCAGGCTGCGGCTATGCCGGTGCGACCCAGGTATCCCACGAACTCTTGCGGGTTACTGCGATCCACCACCGGAAGCCGGCCCACGTTGAGCCGGGCCATCTTGGCCACGGCCTCCTCGGCCAGCTCATCGGGATAGGTGACGGTCAGCTTTTGCGAGCCCGCCATTGCCACCGTCAGCTCGGCAGCATCGGGGCGGCCCAGCGCCTTCATCAGATCGCCCCGGGTCATGAGCCCGACCAGCCGACCCTCGGCGGTGACGATCGGCCAGGCATGGCGGTGACCCAGCTTGGGATCTCCTGCCGCTATGCTGTTGCCGACCGCCTGCACCGGCGTCTCCGGAGTGAGAGTGGGCACGTCGCGCTCCATGACGTCCTGCACCCGTACCCGTGCCAACGGATTGACGCTGTACTCCCGGCTCACGTGGTACCCTCGGCGGGCCACTTTCTCGGTGAGGATCGATCGGCGCATGAACAAAACGGTGACGCCGTAGGCCGCCGCGCAGGCCACCAACAGCCCGGGCAGCGCGGTAAAGTCTCCGGTCAGCTCCAGCATGAATGCCACCGCGGTGAGCGGCGATCTCATGGTTCCTCCCATCACCGCGGCCATGCTCATCAGTCCCCAGAGCCCGCTTTCACCCGGCCGGATAACGTGTGCTTCCAATGCCCCCAGGGCGCCGCCCATGATGAGGAGCGGTGCGAGCACCCCACCCGAGGTGCCCGAGCCGAGCGCGAACGACCAGATGATCGCCTTGGTGAGCAGCAGGCTCACCAGGAACCAGCCGACAATTTTGCCCTGCAGTAAGCCTGCGATGATATCGTAGCCGACGCCTAGCGCATGCGGCTGGATCAGCCCGCCGATTCCGACCACCGCACCGCCCAGGACCGGCCACCACATCGGGTTCAGCGGCACCCGCGCGAAGAGGTCCTCGCACGCGTACACCAGCCAGGTCAGAGTGCCGGCGGCGAAGCCCGCTACGATGCCAATGGGAAGAGAGAAAGCCAGCTCCCGCCAGGGCAGGGCGGCGTGCAGCGGTATGGGGAAGATCGGACCCTGCCCCAGGAGGGGAACCCGGACGGCGGCCGCCATCGCGCACGCCGCTGCCACCGGGATGAAGCTGCGGGGCTTCCACTCGAAGAGCAGGAGCTCCACCGCCAGCAGGACAGCCGCAAGCGGTGTCGCGAAAATCGCCGCCATACCCGCGGATGCGCCGGCCACCAGGAGGGTCTTTCGTTCGGCGGCAGAGAGGTGAAACCCCTGTGCGAAGAGCGATCCGAACGCTCCACCAGTCGCAATGATGGGACCTTCGGCGCCGAACGGTCCACCGGTCCCGATCGAGACCGCCGAGGAGATCGGCTTCAGGATGGCGACCTTGGCCGACATGCGGCTCCGGCCGATCAGGATGGCCTCCATCGCCTCCGGAATTCCATGTCCGCGAATCCGATCGGAGCCGTAGCGGGCCATCAGGCCGATGATCAAACCTCCGACCATCGGCACCAGGACCGCCCAGTAGCCGAGATGATTGTCGGCCGGCGAGACCAATTCGGAGGAGAACCGCTGGTAATAGGCCAGGTTGGTAAAGATGCCGATCAGCCACACCAGCGCCCGGGCAACGAATGCGCTGATAACCCCCACCACCAGCGCCATGAGCGATAGGACCAGCAGCCGGGGACCGGCGGTGAAATCGCCCAGCCGGTCGCGGCTGCTCACCTCTTACTTCCCGGACACGGGCCAGCTGCCTCCCAGCGAGCGATACAGCTGCACTGCCGACGATAGCTGCTCGAGCTGCGCCTGGCTCAGCGCCAGCTCAGCGGCGAAAAGGCTCCGCTGCGCGTCCAGAACCTCGAGATAGTTCGCAATACCGGTCCGATATCTCAGCTCAGCCAGCTGCAACCCCCGGCGGAGGGCAAAGGTCTGAGTTTCCTGTGCGACCACCTGATCCCGCGTCGTGCGCACTCCCGCCAGCGCATCACTCGCTTCCCGCAAGCGCGATCAAAAAACTCTGCTCGTACTGCAATCGTGCCTGATCGGCCCGGGCCCTTGCTGCTCGAGTCTCATTGATGAGCCTGCCACCGGTGAAGATCGGCAGGGAGACCCCGGCGAGAGCCTGGTACACCTCTCCATTCGAGATGAAGAGCCTGCTGGCCTCGGCCACCTGAGTTCCGTAATAGCCGGTGATCGTGATCTGAGGCAGCCGGGCAGCCTGGGCGACGCCGATACGTGCCGTAGCCGCGGCATACGCCCGTTCCGCCGCCTGAACGTCAGGCCGCCGGGTGAGGAGAGCGGCAGGAAGCGAGTCCGGCACCTCGAGAGCGTTCACTATTCCCGCGAGATCTTTGCGTCGGGTTATCGGAGCGGGTGCTTGCCCCAGCAGGAGGCTCAGCGCGTGCTCCTGCTGGGCCCGGAAACGCTCGGTAGCAGCCAATGCCGCTGCCGGCACCGCGACCTGGGCCTCGAACTGCCGCACGTCCAGCTCCGAGGTCAATCCCTGGCGGAATCTCCGCCGAGCCAGCTCCAGCGTGGCGGTGCGCGAGGCCAGCGTTCGCTCCGAGAGCGTCCGCTCCTGGTCGAGCTCAACCAGTGACAGATAGGAGAGCGCTACGTCGCTTACCAGGGAGAGAACCACCGCACGCTGGCTCGCCTCGGTGGAGGCCAGATCGGCATTGGCGGCCTCGATGCCCCGACGGGTGCGTCCCCAGAAGTCCAGCTCCCATGCCACGTCTGCCGTAACCCGCCAGGCGTCGAACTGGGTTGGAGGAAACGAGCCGATCGCAACCTGGTTGGTACTCACACTGCCGTTGGCACTGATGCTGGGGAACAGGGGTGCTCGAGCGATTCCGACATCGGCCCGGAACTCGCGAATCCGGCTGATGGCGGTCTGGAGATCCCGGTTCTGCACCAGCGCGAGCTTCGTAAGATCGAGCAAAGTTGAGTCGCGAAACACGTCCACCCAGGCGAGGCCGGGCAACGAATCGGGCAACACCACCCGTGCCGCCGGCTTGGCGGTGACCGAGACGGTGTCGCTATCCCGGGCTGCCGCCAGGGAATCAAAGAACTGCCGAGCGGAGGGGGAGGAGCCGGCGGTTCCCACTTGCGTCTTCTCCGGAACCACTGGCTCCGGATGGTAGTTCGGGCCGACGGCGCAAGCCGCCGCCACAGACGCCAGGATCAGCGTAAGGACTTGGCGAATCATTTTGCCTCCGGCGAGGCAGGTGCGGGCACCGGCTCGCGCGCGCCGGCCGCCCTGCGGGAGAAGCCCCGCTCGGCCAATCCACGGATGGTGCTGAAGAAAAGCGGGATGAAGAAGATGCCGATCGTGGTAGCGAACAGCATCCCGAAGAAGACCCCGGTGCCCAGCGAATGCCGGCTACCGGCGCCGGCCCCGCTCGCAATGACCAGCGGCGACACGCCGAGGATGAAGGCGAACGAGGTCATGAGAATGGGGCGAAAACGCTCCCGGGCCGCCTCGAGCGCGGCCTCCCTGAGGCTGGTACCCCGCTGGCGAATCTCGTTGGCAAATTCCACGATCAGAATGGCGTTCTTTGCCGCCAGCCCCACCACGGTGATCAGTCCCACCTGGAAGTAGATGTCGCTGGGCAGTCCCCGGAGCCACACCCCCAGCAGTGCGCCGAGCGCCCCGAACGGCACCCCGAAGAGCACCGCGAACGGAATCGACCAGCTCTCGTACTGCGCGGCGAGCACCAGGAACACGATGACCAGACCGAGAGCGAAGACCAGGCCTGCCTGCCCGGAGGCGGCGCGCTCCTGGAACGATTGCCCGGAGTACCCGATGCCGACGCCCTGCGGCTCAAACTGCTCGGCCACCAGCTGATCGATCTCATGCATCACCTCACCCGAGCTGCGACCCTGTTTGGGGGTGCCGGTGAAGAGCGCCGAGCCAAAGCCATTGAACCGGAGCAACTGGGTGGGACCACTCCGGAACTCGGTCCGTACCAGGGCGGAGACCGGGATCATCTCCTGATTGCGGCCCCGGACGTAGAGCCGTCCGATATCCTCCGGGTTCCGGCGGAACTGGGGCTGCGCCTCCGCCTGCACCCGGTAGGTCCGGCCGTAGAGGTTGAAGTCGTTGATGTACAACGTGGAGAGGAACGTCTGCAAGGTGCTGAACAGCTCCGTGAGACTCACCCCCCGAGACTTGGCGGTGGCCCGGTCTACGTCGAGATACAGCTGGGGCACGTTGGCCCGGAAGTTGGTGGTCATTGCCTGCACCGCGGGCAGCTGATTCACCGCGGCCTGGAAGGCCTGCACATTTTGCGCGAAGTCGCGGACGTCCTTGCCGGAGCGGTTCTGCAGGTTGACTTCCACGCCCGAGGTCGAGCCCAGTCCCGGGATCTCCGGCAGGTTGAAGGCGAAGCCGACCGCGTCCTTCATCCCGAACAGCTTGCCGTTAATTCGTCCGGTGATGGCCTCGATCGATTCGTCCTTTCCCCGCTCGTCCCAGGGTTTGAGCAGGATGAAGATCGTGGCACTGTTGGTCTGGTTGGTGCGGGTGAGCACGTCGAGTCCGGCAAACGCCACCACGTTCACCACCGCGGGCTCCTCGTGGAGGAATCCCTCGACCCGCTGGATCACCGCCCTGGTGCGCTGCAGCGACGAGGCATCGGGCAGCTGCATGGCGATGGCGAAGTAGCCCTTATCCTCGGTGGGAATGAACCCGGTGGGCACCCGCTTCCAGAGGGTGATCGCCAGCGCCACCATCACCACGAACGCCGCCAGCCACACGCGGGGACGGCCCAGCACGCGGCCCACCCCGTTGACGTAGCGGTCGGTGAGGCTGTGGAACTTCCGGTTGAACCAGCCGAAGAATCCGCTGGTGTTATCCTCGTTGCAGCCCTTGAGGAGCAAGGCACAGAGGGCCGGCGTGAGCGTCAGCGCCACCAGACCGGAGAGCAGCACCGCGATCACCAGTGTGACCGCGAACTGCTTGAACATCTCGCCCGTCACCCCGCCCAGAAACGCCACCGGAACGAAAACGGCACAGAGCGCCAGCACGATTGCCACCAGCGCGCCGGCCACCTGCCGGATCGCCCGATCGGCGGCCAGACGGGGCGGCAGGCAGTCACCGCCGGCCATGAGTCGCTCGGTGTTCTCGATGACGACGATCGCGTCATCGACCACGATGCCGATGGCCAGCACCAGCGCGAACAGGGTCAGCACGTTGATGGTGAAGCCGAGCATCAGCAGGCCCACGAACGTTCCGACCACGCTCACCGGGACCGCGAGCATCGGGATCAGCGTAGCCCGCCAGCTCTGGAGGAAGAGGAAGACCACCAGGGTCACCAGGGCCATGGCGATCAGGAGCGTCTCCACCACCTCGTGAATGGAGGCGGTGACGAAGGGTGTGGTGTCGAAGGGCACCTTGTAGTGCACGCCTCTGGGGAAGCTGTGGGACAGCTCGCCCATCCGCTTGACCACCGCTTCCTTGGCCGCGAGCGCGTTGGCTCCCGCGCGAAGGTACAACAGCATCGGTGCCACCGGGGTGCCGTTCAAGCCGGCCCGCCAGATCGTAGTTGCGAGAGCCAAGGACGACCTTGCCGATGTCACGGATCCGAACAATGGAACCATCCTCCTTGGCCCGGACCACGATGTCGGCGAATTGTTCCGGAGTCTTGAGCCGGCCCAGCGTGGTCACCGGCAACGTCAGCTCGGTCCCTTCGGGAGCAGGCTCGCGTCCCAGGCGGCCCGCGGGACTGGTCGCGTTCTGCTCCCGCACCGCCGCGGCGACGTCGCCAGTGGTAATCCCGAGCTGCGCCATCCGATCCGGATCCAGCTGGATCAGCATGGAGAACTCGAGGCCACCGAAGACCAGCGCGTTGCCGATCCCGGGGGTGCGCTTGATCTCGTCTTCGACGTACAGCTTCATGTAATTGGTGAGGAACGCTGCGTCGTAGCGGGGATCGTCCGAGGTGAGCGAGACCACGCCCAGAATGTCGGTGTTGGCCTTGAGGATGGTGATCCCGTTCTGGCGAACCGCGTCGGGCAGCTGGGGCTCGGCCAGCTTGACCGCATTCTGCACGTCGACCGCGGCCAGGTCCTGGCTTCGGTTGACGTCGAAGTAGATCTGCAGGCTCATCGTGCCGTCGCTGGCGTTGGCCGACGAGTAGTAGAGGAGACCCTGCAAGCCCGGACAGCTGCGCCTCGATCGGCGCGGCCACCGCCTCCGCCACATCCTCAGCCGTGGCACCGGGGAATACCGCCTGAACCTGGACTGCCGGCGGCGTGATCTGGGGATAGCGCGAGATCGGCAGCAGCCGGATGGCGAACACGCCCAGGAGCGTGATGATCAGGCTGATGACGATGGCGAGAACCGGCCGCTTGATGAAGAAGTAGTGGACCTCGTCGTCGTCCGCCCCGGCGGGGGGCACTGCGCGTGGCTGCGTCATTTTGTAGTTCCCGTCGTGGGTCTCACGTTGCTGCCGGCAGGTCCGCCAACCGCGGCGGTTTCCTCCGGCCCGGCCAGCGCGCTGTCGGCCAATGCGACGGCCCTGACCTGCCGGCCGGGCGCCGCCTTCTGCACTCCGTCCACCACCACCCGGTCGCCGGGACTCAGGCCTTTATCGATGATCCAGAGATTGCCGCTCCAGGGTCCGGGCTGCACGTCGCGGGACACGACGGTGTCGCCCTTGGCGACGACCAGAACGAACTGGCGTCCCAGCGCCTGCTGCACCGCGCGCTGAGGAATGGCCAGCGCGCTGTCCTGGGTGAAGCCGGTGAGCCGGACCCGGACGAACTGGCCGGGCACCAGCAGGTGGTCAGAGTTTTTGAACGAGCGCCCGGAACTCCTGAGTCCCGGTGCCGGGATCCAGCGAGGGGGCGACAAAGTCGAGCTTACCCGGTCCGCGGCCAGGGTGGTGCCTTCGGGCAGGGTGACCTGAACCGAGAGCGAGCTCCCCGGCCGGATCAGCTTGCTGGCTTCGGGATCCTGCTTCCAGGTGATGAGCTGCTGCGCCGTGGGACGGAAGCTCACGTACACCGGATCCACCACATCGATAGTGGTGAGCAGGTCATCCGTGCCGGTGACCCTGGCGCCGACCTCGAAATTGGTCCGGCCCACCCGGCCCTCGATCCCGGCGCGCACCACGGCATCGTCCAGGTTCTTTTTGGTCTCGGCCAGATCGCTCTGAGCCGCTCTCAGCTCAGCCTCGGCATTGTCCACGTCCTGTTGCGCCACCGCGTTCTCCTTCACCAGCGGCTGCAGCCGGTCCAGGGTGCGCTTGGCGTTCTGCGCCCGGGCCAGCGCCGACTGGTAGGCCGCCTCCGGCCGGATCTGCTCGATCCGATAGAGCACCTGGCCCGGCTTCACCACGCTGCCCTCGGTGAAGGGCCGCGCCTCGATGATGCCGTCGATCCGCGAGCGCACCTCCACCCGCCGGTAGGGCTCCACCTCCCCGGTGAACTCGAAAGCGGTGGGAAGCCGCTGGGGCTGCACCGATACCACGGCAACTTCCGGCGGAGGCGGCGCCGGGGGAGCCGCGTTCTTCTTGCAGCCGGAGCCCAGCACGGCAGCGCCGGCCAGGATCGCGAGCGCGCCCGGGCGCGCACCGTTCAGTGGACTCACTTGGAATCTCCTTTTTCCTGCTTTTGCCGGCCGAGCCAGCACGAACCGGCTCACCATTTCACGCACCGCCTAGCCACATCACCTCTCGCTCCGGCATCGTGGCGTCGTAGGGACCGAAGCTGGAGACCTTGTCCGCCACTCCCAGCACGGCATAGCTGATGACGCGCGCCGTCACCTTCACGTCCATAGGGCGAAATTCACCGGTCTTCATTCCGGCCAGCAGAATGGTCGAGTAGAGTTTGCGCCAGCGATCGCCCAGTTGCCGGCAGAGCAGACGTCCCGACTCCGGAAACTCGGAGCTCTCGACCTTAACCACCTGCAGCAGGTTCAGAGTTCCCGGTTGCCAGGCGAGCTCCCAGAAGCGGCGCAGCAGCTGCTCCAGAAGGTTCCACCGCGGACCGCTGGTGGTGGGCAAGACTGGCTTCTTCGATCTCGATTGACGGCATCAGCCGCTCCGCGACCACTTCCTCGAAGAGGGCGGCCTTGGATCCGAAATAGTGGGAGACGGTTCCGGGAGAGACCCCGGCCCGTTCGGCCACATCGGCCAGGGTGGTCCGCTTGTAACCGTTCTGGCCGAAGGCGAGCACCGCGCTGTCCAGAATCTCTCCCCGACGAAGGTCGGGCCGGCGCTGCCACCTGGGGCCCCGCTGCAGTGGTACCGAACTGCTTGCCACATCAAACCTCGACGGAAAAGAAAGCGGGCCGCCGCCAGACGGCCCGGCTAAACCTTATTGAATGGCCAATTAATAGGAAAAAGGCGGCCGCCGCAAGATCCGGCATGCGGCGTCAGGAAGGCAGTTACCTAATCGTGACGCATGGACGCCTTAGTCCCGCAGGTAGTGGCAGCTGTATCCGCCCGGATGCTTCCGCAGGTAGTCCTGGTGATAGCTCTCGGCGCTGTACCAGGTGGAGGCGGGCTCGATGGTGGTCGTGATCGGCCGCTTCCATTTACCCGACGCGTCGACTCGAGCCTTCACCCGCTCCGCGGTCTCCTTCTGCTCCGGCGTCTGAGGAAAGATCGCCGAACGGTACTGAGTTCCGGTGTCGTTGCCCTGGCGGTTCAGCGTGGTCGGGTCGTGCAGCCGGAAGAACCAGTTCTCCAGCAGGTCTTCATAGCTCAGCACCGACGGATCGAAGGTCACCCGAATTGCCTCGGCGTGACCCGACTTGCTGTCGTGGGTGTCCTCGTACGTCGGGTTTTCCACCCAGCCGCCGGTGTACCCGACGTCGGTGTCGATCACTCCCGGCACCTTGCGCAGAATCTCCTCGACACCCCAGAAGCAGCCGCCGGCCAGCACGGCTACCTCGGTCTGCTGAGCACCGGCAACGGCCGAATGGGTGGCTCTGTTCTCCTGGCTCATCTGCTTCTCCCTGAGTTCTTCGGTTCCCTGAAAGGTAAGCGGGCGGTCACCCCGAAATGTGGCCGAACTCTTTCCATGTCCCGGGCGTGCCGGCAGCCACGCAGACCCAGCCGACGTTCCCCTCGGGTGACGGAGCCGAGTGCCAGACTTTGTCGCCCACCTGCCAGGAGCCGGCTGTGGGAGGAGCGGTGTCGTGGATGGTCTTCAGATTGGGGATATAGGACGATTCCACCTTGTTGACGTCGACCGACCCGCTGATGGTGTTGTTCTCGAGACGGGAGAGCCTGGCCTGAGCGGCAACGTCCCCATTCACGATGCAGTCGATGAGCCACTGGTCGCTGGCCCCGCCGTCGGTGGCGTAGCCGGCCATGGTGCAGTTGAAGAACCGAACCCCGGGATGGCCGGCGCCGGCGTGCTCGATCCGGACCCGTCCGAGCGAGCAGGCGGTAAAGATCGTGGGCCCCAGAGCCGGCCAGCTGATGCTCACGTCGCCGATAGTGGAATTGATGAAGGAGGACGGGCCGGCCAGACTGGTCCAGGAGAGCCGCCCGCAGCGCACGTTCGCCATCCGGATGCTGCCCACGACGTTGCTGGGCCCGATCACGCTGATCAGTGCCCGGCAGTCCGAAAAGGTGACATTGCCGTAGCCCTCGAGGATGAACCCCTCGCGAAAGCCAACCGCCGCAATCCCGGCAAAATGGCAGTCGCCCCCGGCGGAGCGAAGCAAGTCCTGCCCGGCATGAGGGTTGGCGTTCTCCGCGTGGATCCGGTCGAACCAGATGCCGATGGGCCCCGCGTCGTTGATCCAGATGTAGGGCGATACCCGATTGTTCTCCAGCTGGCAGTCGCTGAAGCGGAGCATGTTGCAGTGATCGTTGGCAATCGTGCTGATCAGATGGAGCGGCGCGTACTCGGTATCGGCGTTCCTGGTGGGGTCTCCCGCGGTCCGGCCGCAATCCACCAGCGCAAGATTGTTGAAGGATCCATCCTGGCACTTGTCGAGCAGGAGTCCGGCGCCGTCGAAGCCCTCGATGATCACATTCTGCAGGACGGGATAGGACACCTCTTGCAGATGAACGCCATGGCAAACCGAGTTGTTGCCGATGACGTGGAGGTTCTGCAGGACGCAGCCGGCATGATTGGGCTGCTTGCTCGCGTCGTGGGTGTATTCGATCGCGGCCCGTCCGGCGTTACCGGCGCGCCATTGCGACGGTGAGCGCCACCGATTTGGCGCCACCCAGCCCCAGCATCCACTTGCCGGTGTTGCAGGGAATCTTGAGGGGAGAAGTGATCCGGTAGAACCCGGGCGGGACCACCACCAGGCGGGCCGGGCTGGCGAGTGCTGCATTGAAGGCGGCGGTACAATCCGCTCTCCCGTCGTTCAGCGCGCCGAACTCGGTTACGGAGGCAATGCCGAAGGGTCGCGCGTCGATCAGGCCGCGGACGTACTGCGGAACGGCGGTTATCTTGCTGGCCACCTCCACAATCTAGAAAAGGCGTCCGGAAAGGAAACCGCTATGCAACGCCGCTCCGCGGTGGGCCGACTTGCCGCCGCCGCTGCCGGGCTCTCCCTCGGCACCGTGCCGTCCCTCGAGGCTGCGCTCCCGCTCGGGGACGCGTCTTTCTCAGTCACCCGGACCAACCTGGCTGAATCCTCGGGGGTGGTGACCTGCCCAGTCTGCCAGGAGATGGCAGATGCCCTCGATCTCACGCCCGCCGGCCCCTGTCTCCGGTGCGCGGATCGGAACCCGGCGCTCAGGGCCGAACAGTACTCCGATACGTTCTGGGTGCTTTCGCCGGGCGAGCTTCGCCGGCTGGAGCGGGAAATCGAGCGGCTTGCGGCTGAGCTGGGGCGGATGAATCAGAAGTTTGCCTGGCTACGGCAGCAACAGATTGCCGAGGGTGGTGACGGGTATGACCGGGTAATGGAGGCGGAAAGAAATCGGTGGCACGCGCTGCAGCGCGAGCTGCACCTGCTCCAGATGCTCCGGGCGGCCTCCCGACAGTTTGCATGAAGCCGGTGACGACTCGCGCCGTGATCCGATTCGGAGGCTTCTGTCTGGCCGGCGGCGCCGTCGTGTTCCTTGCGGTCTTTACTTACCTCGCTGCCCGGTTCAACTACCCCGACGTGCTCGATGGCCCCGCGGCAGCGGTGCTGCCCAACCTTCTGGCCACCGGGCCGCAGGGCCGCGTGGTCTGGGCGATCTACGCCTTCCTCCCGCTGATCTGGCTCCCGGCCGGGGTGGCCGCCTACGAGGCGCTCGCCCCACACCGGCGCGGCGCGATGCTGCTCGCGCTCCAGTTCGCGGTGGTTGCGGCCCTCGCCATGATGCTGGGGCTGATGCGTTGGCCCACGGTCCACTGGCATCTGGCGATGGCGTTCGAGCAGGCCGGACCGCCGGAGCGAGCCGTTCTCGCCTCGGTGTTCGACGGCCTGAATGTGTATCTGGGGAACTACATCGGTGAATTTCTGGGGGAGGTCTCCTTCAGTCTCTTCTTCCTGCTCACCTCGATCGTCTGGCTGCGGTCACCCTGGCCCCGCTGGATCGGCTGGCTCGGCATCGTTACCGCGTGCTGTGGCCTGGTCGGCATGTTCCGGAACGTCACCGCGGCGGTGGCGCCGGTCGCCGCCCTGAACAACCTTCTGCTTCCCCTCTTCATGATCGTTCTGGGTGCTGCCCTGGTCCGCTGGGGAACGAACCCGGTTTAGCGACCAGGAGTGATGAGCTGACTGTCAATTCTTACAGGAGGGGTCGGCGTGGGAGTCGGGACCGACGCTACCGCAAGAGTGGCCCCAAGAATCTCACCAGGCTCACAATCACCACTATTCCAGCCACATCCAACACCAATCCGTATCGAATCATCCGCCCCAGCGGAATTAATCCCGAGCCATAGACGATGGCGTTGCAGGGCGTGGATACCGGCAGCATGAACCCCAGGCTCGCGGCCATGGTGGCGCCCAGCGCCGGCTCGAACGGATCCAGCCCCGCTGCCCGGGCGATCGCGATGACAACCGGGACTATCATGTTGGCCGAGGCGGTGTTCGATGTCGTCTCCGAGAGGACCACCGCGGCGATGACCGATGCTGTCAGCAGGCCAAAGCTCCCTTCGATCGGCAGCAGGCCGGTCAGTCCCCGGCCGAGTGACTCGGCCAGCCCGGTCTGAAAAGAGAGCACGCCCAGGGCGAAGCCGCCGCCATAGAGCAGCACCACGCCCCAATCGATCTGCACCGCCTCCTTCCAGGAGATCGCCCGTCCCTCATCGCCGGGCAGAACGAACAGCAGCATGGCACCGAGCAGCGCGGCGACTCCCTCCGGCAGACTCTGCGT
Organism: uncultured Gemmatimonadales bacterium; assembly: GCA_963842945.1. Taxonomy (GTDB): domain Bacteria; phylum Gemmatimonadota; class Gemmatimonadetes; order Gemmatimonadales; family GWC2-71-9; genus CAVVWJ01. Next base: position 127,366 of record CAWJIM010000021.1, on the reverse strand, counting down.
CAGAGCTCGATAGGCCGGGCTCCCTTCTCCCGCGGCTACGGCCACCACTCCCGGGATCACCCACAGAGCCACCGTCACCCCAAATGCGATGGCGACGGAGCGCTGTCCCCGGGTCCAGGGCCCCAGCAGCTCCCGCTCCCGGCGGATCGTCGCGGCCCCGGTGGGCAGCTCGCCCACGCCGGCCGGCGCCGCGGCATTGAGGAAGACATAGAGGATCCCGAACAGCAGCAGCACGGCGGGAACCCCGATCAGCATCCATTGGAGGAAGCTGATGTCCACGCCCAGCTGGGAGCGGATGAAGCCGATCCCGATCACATTGGGTGGCGTGCCGACCGGGGTGGCCAGACCTCCGATCGACGCGGCGAACGAGGTCATCAGCATGAGCGCCGTCGGGTAGCGGGGGTCGATGGAGCCGGATTGAGACCCGCGCATCGCGGCGAGGATGGACAGTCCGATCCCGAACATCATGGCCGTGGTTGCAGTGTTGGAGATCCACCAGGAGATGAGCGCGGTGACGGCGCCGAAGGCGAGCAGGATCCGGCTGGGCCGCGCCGCAACCCAGGGAAGGGACAGGACGGCGTACGCCACCCGGCGGTCGAGCCCATGGATGAAGATGGCGCGGGCCAGGATGAAGGCGCCGATGAAGAGGAACATCAGCGGGTCGGCGAACGGGGCGAAAACCTCCTTGGCGGGGGCGACCTGAAGCACGACGCAGGCAGAAGCGCCCAGTAATGCCGTGACCGGGAGGGGCAGCGCCTCGGTTACCCAGAGGACCACGACCGCGGCCAGCACCGCGGCAAGGCGGTGGGCCGGAGGCGAGAGTCCTTCCAGCGGAAGGATGAGGAACAGCAGAAAGACTGCGGGGGCGAGAACGGCTCCGACGCGGCGTTGCACGCTTATACTCTAGCCTGGCCTGGGATCTGCACCAGCCACGCGCGTCACACTCAATTGTCTCGATGTGATAATGACACGGATCAGGGTGCTTCCTCTCCTCATCTTCGTTTCCACGGTCATCGTTGACTCCCTATCAGCGGAGACGCCCAGAGTGGGCGTCCAGGAAACGGAGGGCTGCCCGAAGCCATACCAGGTTTCTCGGAAAGAGATCCTTCAGGCCATGGGTAGGCACGGCGCGTATAGCCTCACCAGCATCACTACCTCGATCCGCTTTGCCGGCGAGGCACTCCTGGCGATCGTCCAACGCCGCAAGCAGCAGGCTCCCGGCAGTACGCACCTCCAGATCAACTATGACGACTGGTTCGCCGCGCACCTTCAGACGGCGGGCGTGTCCTACGCGGAGATGTCCAAGGCTGCGCGGGCCAGCTTTGAGCATCGCCGGAATGCGCTGGTCGACTATGGGTCTCACGTAGTGGAGCGGGTCAAAGCGGGCCCGGTCCCGCTTACCGCTCTTGATGTGACTCTGTTTTGGCCCGACACCGGTGAGGCACCATCGGAGTTCAGCTACCGGGATACGCTCTCACGCCCGCCCGTGGAGGTATACAACCAGCGCGTGGTTCGGCTCAAGGTGCTGCAGTATGGGGATCTCCTGGTTCTCGACCAGGTCCGCGGGATCTCCGTCCGGCCCCTGGGGTTCCTGTCGGCGGTGTTTGCAGTGCTCGGCAGACCGGACCTCCGGCAAACTCGCATTGCGGTCTCCAGTGACCAGTGGCAGGTGATGCGCGGAACGGTGAATGTGTTCGCCGGTATTACCAAGACCGCCACTGGGGTGGTTGAACCGGGAGGCCGCGGCCACGAGACCATCCCGCGCGATCGAGCCGACCTCCGAGCGCTGGCCGAGCGGGTCAAGCGGCCGCTCGAGCTCCGCTATGGGGAGCCATCGTGTCAGACCAGGCTTGCGGCGCAGGAGCGAAGACGGGATTGCCGAGGAGTAATGGGCGGTGCCGGAGCATGCGCTGGCGAGTAAGCTACCAGTCGAAGACGGGCGACGGCATCGAAGCGCCTAACGGTACCGGCCTACTCCAAAGGTGAGGTGGCTCTTGGGAGTGTCGGTTTCAGTATCGGCGAGTCCCGGCAACCCCTTGTAGATGTAGCGATGACGGGGCAGAAGACGTTCTGACGGGGGGCGCTTCGGTTACTTCGGAGACCCGACGGTCACTTCGTCTCCCCATCGTTTCTGTAAGATGCGTTGGGCCGCGGCACTGAGGTCGTCGAGATGGAAGGGCTTAGCAAGTACCGGGTGGTCAAGTTCCAGGTCGGAGCGGAAGGGTGACAGATAGATGATTTCCGGAGCGCTGGGTAATGCCGCCAGACGGTGGGCGAGCTGATAACCATCGAGTTGGGGCAACAGCAGATCGCAGACCACGAGATGCACTTCTTGGCCGGACTGCTCCAGCGCCGTCAGGGCGTCTACCCCATTCCCTGCAGTCAGGACGCGAAATCCCGCCTGCTCCAACCCTCGAGCCATAATGCGCCGAACAGCGTCGTCATCGTCGACTACCAACACCGTGAGCGTGAGGAGCTGAGACGCGGTGGGATTCACGGGACACCTACTCTGGGGTGGGAGGTGCATAAGGAGCGAGCGTTTTATAGGTCGATCGCGATAGGCACGCCGGCGCGAATGACCGAGCTATCGGGAACTAACTACTGAACAGCCAACAATATAACGCTTCGTCAAGGCTCGCAGTGCGCCATGACTCTGACTGAAATCACCGCATCTTGCACGCCGAAGCGGGCCCCGCAACGCCGTGACCGGCAGTGATCCACTCCTGTGGAATTCCAACGTGAACGGATTAGTATCAGCAGAGATATCCAAAAGATCGGGATGCGGATAGTTACAACAGGTTGATGCCAGGTTCGCCGGGCGATGATCCAGCCGCGTACGCAGTCTCGCCCAACTCGGAGCGGATTGAATGGCCCGAATGATGGAGACGATGCGGCAGCCTGGGCTCTCTCTCCGGACGGTGTTCCAGATTCTGGCCGCCGGTGCTTGCTATTATCTGGCGACGCGAACCGCCTGGGTGCTGACTTTTCCCGACAGCAAGGGGCCTTTCGATCTGCCGCACACTGGTGACCTCGCATGGCGGAAGACTGTGGGCGGAGCGCAGGGGCGAGCGCGGCGCCGCATTCTATGTCGCGCTGCCTCTGACCATGGAGCACGGATCAGCGACGCGGTCCCCATCGGCGGCATCGTCGACCAGCCCTTCTGATGAACCTGCCAGCTCCCGCGGAGTGCTCGCCGAAGGTCATCGAGGCATCACGGCCGGCAGTACATAATCGCTGATCGCGGCCGATCTCGGCACCTCACAATGCTATGGTCTATCGGGAGGAAACCAAAAATGACCACTAAGCCACACACTGTACTCAAGCTCGATTCTGAACGCTCTGACCTGAAGGTATTGCTCACGCCAATGGTCGTGGTGTGCGAGGATGGATCGGTCTACACCTACACCATCGGGTCCCATTCTGATGCGTGGCATCCACTCCCCCCGATCCCTGGGACCAAGGCCGCTGAGGAAGTTTCTGTAAGCCGCTGAGGGGACAGCACAAGGACACTACCAAAATTTCCTGGCGCTGGATTTTCGGCAGCTAGCTTTGTATCAGTGCCGCATCCTCTCCCGTAGCTGCATGAAGGCCTTCATGAGATCACCGGTCTTGGCCCGCTGGTCTCTTGCTATCGCCAGTTGCCGTTCGGCCAATGACCGCGATTCGGCCGCATCCGCGCGCGCTTGCCGTGCTCGCCGCCGGGTCGCTTCCGGCGTGAGAACCAGCGGTCCGAGCGTTTCGATCAGTTCCTTCAGCTCGAATGGCTTGTGCAGGAGGGGCACACGGGGAAGGCCGAGTGGGAGCGGGTCCCATCCCGTCATGGCCACGACCGGCAACGCAGGGCGGTACTGCTGGAGCACCGCGATCAATTCGGGACCAGAAACGGCTGGCATCGCCAGATCTGTCAGGACCGCATCGACCACCTGGGGCTCGTCTTGCTCGATCACCCGAACGGCCCGCTCGCCGTCGTTGGCCTCGATAACGGAGATTAGCTCCAGCTCCAGCAGTCTCCGCAGTGCTCGGCGGAAGGACGGATCATCGTCCACGACCAGCAAGGTTGTTCCGGAGATCTCGAGGGTCGTCCGCGCATCCGCATTGGGCAGAGAACCCTGCCTTGAGCGGTCAGCCCCCTGTGTCGGCGGCGGTGGACCTACTCGCTCGCCGTTCCCCGGGTTGGTCATGTGACCTCATCTCGTGTCGAGCGCTGCTTCTCTCCCTCCAGCGTGGTCAGGGATCGAGCCTTCAAGGAGGGCCATTACTGAGTGTATGCTCTGGTGCACGGAGCGAATACTGGACCAAGGGGTAGTCCTGTCTGGCATCAATTCTCTGTCAAAACTCCCGGTCTCCAAGACACCCTCAACGATGGTGCACGGCTACGGCCTGCTCCAACTCTCGCGCCATAATACGGTGAACAAGGCATGGTGCTGGGGTGACAACAGCAACGGCCAGTTGGGCGACGGGAGTGGGATCAACCGTTCGGTGCCGGTTGCGGTAGCGGGGACGTAAAAGGGGCCATGACGATCAAGAGATTGGACCACGTCAGCGTCGTGGTCGACGACCTTGCAGCCGCTATCGCTTTTTTCACCGCGCTCGGCATGACGGTCGAGGGCGAAAGTCCCGTCGAGGGCCCGTGGGTGGACCGCGTCAACGGGCTCGAAGGTGTCCGAGTGGACATCGTCATGATGCGGACCCCGGATGGACACGGGCGGGTCGAGCTGACGAAGTTTCGCAATCCAGGACTGGTCGAGCTCGAACCGGCGATCGCACCGCCGAACACGTTGGGCCTCCGGAGCGTGATGTTTACAGTCGAAAGCGTCGATGAGAGCGTCGCTCGACTGCGCGCCAGCGGCGGCGAACTCGTCGGCGAGGTGGTCCAGTACGAGGACAAGTACAGACTCTGCTACATGCGTGGCCCTGCGGGCATCATCGTCGCCCTGGCCGAGGAACTCTTCTGAAGGAGTGAAAAAAAGTCCTCCTCGCCAGGCGCTCATCTCACTGTATCCCCTGCGTTGACTCTACGGACCGTTCGCAAAACGCGGTGATTTCATCCAGAATCGCGACAAGCTGCGAGCCTTGACAGGCATGTAAATTGTTGCAGCACAGCAATGTCGCTGCAGCATTCCCTTCGTATCCTGGAACCGGGGATACAGGCTGATGAACGATTGGGACCTCCCACCTACGAACAGCCGCCTGCTGGAGGGCGCGAGCCTTCTGCTGGTTGACGACGATAATGGTGTCGGGCTAGCGCTAGCGCGGATGCTGAACCTCGAAGGCGCTGTGGTGGTCGTGGCGGGGGACGTTGAGGACGCCATCGACGTCCTCGAGCGGGACAAGGCGGAGCTCTTGGACGTGGTGGTGACCGACCTCGAGATGCCCGTGGTCTCCGGCCACGAGCTGATCGCGGTGCTCCAGGAATGTCGACCTGGCTTGCCGATCGTGGCGATGACCGCGTACAACCCTCCGGTGACCTCCCCCGCCGCCGTGCCTCTGTTCTACAAGCCGTTCTCCCCACACGAGCTCGTGCTGGCGCTGGTCCCGCTGGTGCGTCAATCGCAGGCGAGGCGTCGCCAATTGCGGCAGAGGGAGGCTGACTGCGGCCCGGGTGTGCCGTTCTTGTTAGCAGGTTACAGCGGCAAGCTGGGTGCATCAGCCGTGGTGGCGTCTTTGAGTTCAGCCCACTCGTTTGACTGGCGGCGGCGTCCAGGTCCCCTCGGCGATTTCCTTCCGAGGCGCGTACAGGCGCAGGGCCAGCTTGAACCCACCATCCTTCGGCGCGGGTAGCCAGTTGGCTTCCTTGTCCTTCCCCGGCGAGTCGCGCTGGATGTAGATCGTGAGTGAGCTGTCGTCACCGGGCTTCATCCCGCTCCGATCCCCGAGCGCGTACCGCTTGATCGGATTGGGAACGAGGTACGAGTCCGGGTCGTACATGGTCAGCGACCAGAACGCCTGCACCGGCGGGATCTGCTCCTTGGTGAAGCGCAGGACGTACTTGTTCGCGGAAACGAACGGCTTGCCGTCACCGTCAACGGCGGCGACTGGATAGACGGCATCCTCGGCCAGGTTGCCCCCGACACCAAAGAAGGTCCATCCGGCACGATAGACGTAGTTCGTACCATAACGGCCCAAATCGAGCGCGATCTGCCAGCCGTTGACCACCTTGCCCAGCACTGCCTCGCGCAAGGCCTTCTGCCCGGCGGCAACACCCTCCTGAATCGCTTTCTGGACTTCGCTCGAGAACGCCTCCATGTGAAACTCGGCGCCCAGAGCAATGCCGAGCTTGGCGATGCGATCCATCGTCGCCGGGTCATCGGGCTCGGGCGGGTTCCGGACGAGTAACTGGTTCAGCCGGTTGAAAAACGTGTCCGGCCACATCGCCAGTACCTGGTCAGGCACGGGGGTATTGGCATCCACCCCGGGTTTGAGCGGCACGTTGGCCGGCGGCGTGTACCTCTTTCCCCACTGGGACAGCGGTGTGAGCCGTGACTTTTGCGGCCCCGGGCAGGGAGCGGGCCTCCAAACATTGGGGTGACCCGCTCACCGCTTAGGGCTACTGTCCGCTATTTCGGCAGTTGTACTTGCAATTCGGCCGCTGGAGCAAGGGCGAAGTGCGGTTCCGCACCGCGGCGATCCGCACGGTCTCATCGGCATCGCTGATTGCCGTATTCTGCAGCTTGGACACGTGGGCCCTCGCCGCGTTGGCATTGGCGATCAGCTGGCTTCGACTCAGCCCCGCGACCACCGCGAGCCATACGTCCTGCGCCTCCCCGTGGCTCAGGGTGATGGGTCCAGCGCCTTGGATGTAGCGCAGGTCGTTGGGTCCGGCCGAGGTGCGGGTAAGGTCCCCCCGCAACGCCCGAATTTGCTGGCCGATTGAGGGAGGAGGATTCTGCTCGGCATCCCAGAAGTAATTCCCGGTGACCGGGGCCTCGCCCAACAACACGGTGCCAATGTGGATACCGTTGGCCTGGCTCACCTGGTACATCAGTGTGCCGTTGAGAGTGGTGGCGCCCCGGTCGTCGAAGGGGTCGGGTTGGACATCCCAGTCGGTGAAGACCCCAGCATACAATCTCAGGCTGGACGGGCTGGTGTTCCGGATCCGGAACCGGAACAGCACATAGTCATGAGGCCTTATTCCATCGATTGAGTGTTGGATGACCTGGAGCCCCACGGCCTCTTCCGAACCGGCGTCCGAATAACGCCAGGTCACGCTCTTTCTCTCGCCGCTCGCGCCGGTGGGGCCGAACGTCACCACGCCATCAAAACCGAGATCTCGGCAGAACCCGACGCATTCCAGTCCTGCCGACCCCAGGTCGACGCCAGAGAGAATCCGGGCCGGACTGCCTCCTTGGGCCGGAAGTCCGATCAAGAGGCCGCCGTTGAACATGTGGGACAGGGAGATCGGGCCATGGGCCGGCGATTTGTTCAACGGGACGGGGAACTGCACCCCCCAGCCCACGCCGAACTGTTCGAAGAAATCGCCGCTGAAGGCACCGCCGATGTCGCCCGGCATCGGAGTGATCGCGAGGCGGGTGTCGGTGTGGGAGAACTCCGTCGTGGGTCCGCTCTCCAGCCGGCAGGTCACCCCTTGCCTCCCGGAGGGGAAGACAAACGGGGCCGTGGGAAGCGGAGCGGCCTGCTTCGCGCCGAGAACCCCACCCTCACAGCCGAAGACCTGATAGCTCACATCTCTCCGCAGCAGCAGTGGCGCGCGGCCGAAGAATTCCACCCACCTGCCGTCTGGACCGCTGAAGCCGTTGGTGGCCCCGAAGCCGAGGTTGAATCCATAGTTGATGAAAATTGGGGCACCCTCGACCGGCGTTCCCTCGAAGAGGGCCCGGCCTCCCAGGGGGGTCCCTTCTTCGAGGTTGACCGGATGATTGACCCCGCCCGCGGGCACGGTGAACTCATCCTCCAGGTTTCGCCAGGGCAGGTCGTCGATGTTGTCGTTGATCGGCAACTCAACGCGCAGATGAGCGGGGCCAGCATGGGCGAGGGAGAAGGAGTTATCCGGGCAGGTGACCTCTTGGAACCCTAGGAAAGGGTCGTTGGTGAAATCGAAGTCCGGATTGAGCAGAGTCACGATCATCGTGCCGTCTCCTACAGTCCGGCAGATGTTCCGGCCGTCCGGACCCAGGATCCTTCCGGTGACGTTGCCCACGGCGGCGAGCGACTGGGACGAGTGTTCCGGAGCGGTCGGATCATCCTTCGCGCAACCCAGCCAGGTTGCCGCCAGAATGAGCGACGCCGCAACCCGGAGCGAATGGGTTGGACGGCGTCGGTCCCGAGCCGGTCGAGACATGGACATAGTTCCCTCCTTAAAGAGAGCATCAGTGAAGGAACCGTCTCACATGTGAGGCGGAGAACTGCGGTCCAGGTAGGCAGCTCGGCGGTCTTGGGGGTCCTTCGGGGGCGCCTAGCCGGCGTCTCGGAGGAGAGCGATGACCCGAGGCTTTGCGGCCCCGGCTAAGGCCGAACCTGCACTTTGGCTCGCACGCCTAGCGCGCAACTGGCCCGAGCGATACTATGGCAAACCTCCGATGTCCGCATGGGAAGAAGTACCTACCTCTATCGAGTTGAGGGGATTCGTGCCCTCGCAAGGTACCCTCACCCAGACCCAAGCGCGGCTGTTAGACGCTTTCGCCCGGCCCTTGGTCGCGGCCGATGAAGGTGGACGACTACTGTACCAAACCCCTGCGCTCCACGACTGCTTGAACCGTGCAGCCATCAAGGAGCGGGCTCAACTGCAAGACGAACTGGATCAGGCGGTGCGGCGCCTGTCTGCCAGGGTACGTACCCTGGACAGCAGCAGACCACCTGCAAAGCCCATCGTGCTTAATCGGGAGGTTCTTACCCCGGGCTCTGAGTTCCGTCTCCGGGGGGTGCTGGTGCCACCCATGCTATTGCTTCCAGGCTGCTGGGGGATCCTGATCGAATTGGAGCGCACGGGGAAACGAAAGGTCCACTTGCGTGACCTCTGCGATCGGTTGGGACTCACGGCTCGAGAAGCCGAGGTCGCTTGCTTAATGGGGAGAGGACTGTCAGATCAGGCCATTGCCACACGACTCGCCATCAGCCTTCGCACAGCCGAGCATCATGCAGAACGCGTGCGACACAAAATCGGCGCTGAGTCACGCTCACGAGCGGTGGCGCTGCTGGCCACCTCAGGCTCCCTGTAGTTGGAGTGCCCAGACGCCGGGACCGGTTCCGTCAGAGGGATGCTCGGACTGAAGGTGAGTGGGCGTACGGGTCGCGTTCTCCAGCATGTGGAGCAGGCGGCGGTGGCTCGGCAGGTCGGAAATCAGGTCGAGAACTCATCCAGTTGAGACTCTCGATGCTTTCCCCGAGAGCGCAGATGAGGACGTGGGGTAGGTTGGCCGGCTCAGCGCCAGGCCGTCGTGGCTGCGAACTATTGAAGCTCTCAGCTCTAGTGTAGGAAACCCACCAGCAGCCCACTCATTACTTGACGAAAGGGCTCTGTATGAATCCTCGAGGGAAAACGGCGCTCGTCACCGGCGCCTCCAGTGGAATAGGCGCCGCGACCGCGCAGGAGCTCGCGAAGGCAGGAGCTCGGGTCATTCTGGTCGCGCGTCGGGAAGAGCAGCTCCGCCAGGTGGCCAGCTCCATCGGAGGCGCCGCCTCGGTCTATCCCACCGACCTGAGCGACGAAAAGGCAGTCACTGCCTTGGGACAGCGGGTGACATCCGAAATCGGGACGCCGGACATTATCGTGAATAACGCCGGGGCCGGTCGCTGGAGGTTCGTGGAGGAAACGACGCCGCAGGAAGCGGTGCAGCTGATGGCCGTGCCCTACTTCGCCACGTTCTACGTCACCCATGCCTTCCTGCCCGGTATGCTGCGGCGGAACTCAGGGCACATCGTGAATGTCAGCTCGGTCGGCTCCCGCTTCGTGTGGCCCGGAGCTACCGCCTATCTCGCTGCCCGGTGGGCGGTCCGGGGCTTCACCGAGGCCTTGCGGTCCGATCTGGCCAAGACCGGCATCCGGGTCACCTTGTACGAATCAGGCGTGGTTCGCTCGGAGTACTGGGAACACAATCCGGGAAGTCGAGAGCGCGTGCCGAAGATGGGTAACCTGGTCCCGGCCCTGACCTCAGAGGCTGCCGCCCGGGCCATCGTTCGCGGCATCGAGCGGGAGCAGAAGCTGGTAGTGGTACCGTTCATGATGAAGCTGACCTACTGGCAGCACGCGGTATTTCCCGGGGTGGTGCAGTCTCTGATGACGCGCACCGGCTACAAGAAACGGAGCTCGGAGCCGGTAGCACGATGATCTGATGGTGAAGGTCACCTGCCGAATCTCTAATTCGAGCGGGAGATGAGGAGGCGTGATGCGCTCACTGGCACGTCAGACGACAGCCACGCTTCTTGTCCTCGTTCTAGCAGCAACAGCCGGAGATGCTGCCGCGCAGGCCCCGGCACAGAGCTCGTGGTCCGGCGCCCTCTCCGGCGGCTACGTCACCGGAGTCGATAATAGTGACTTTAGCCACGGCTCAGGCGCCCTGGCGCTCAGTGTCTTCGGTGGTGGCGAAGGAAAGCTCCGATTTGGCGCGGAGGTCGGGTACGATCACCACGAGAGCCGGAGCGAGGTCGTGGGGGGTCTCGGCACACTTGAGTATGACCGTTCGGCCTGGCACCTCACAGCGATGCTGCGACTGAGGTCGCCTACCGGATCGATCCGTCCCTACGGCCTGGCCGGGCTCGGGGTATACGCGCTACGCCAGGATGGCGAGGATTTCGTCGCGCCGGGCCTTAACCTGGGCACTGGACTGGAGGTTCACCCCGGCGATGGGCCGCTCGGCATCTCCGCGGGCGCCCGTTTTCACCTTGCGGGGAGACCACTTGACGATACACTGGGAGGAGACGGCTTTCTTGCTCTCCTACTCGGCGTCACCTACCGATGAGTAAAGCCTGTCCTTGAGGTACCACGCGGCCTCTTCTCTCAACGTTGGATCTACAGAGCCGGCGTGAGACAAGACCACGCCAGGATTACCCGAAGACTGACGGTTTACCTGGCGGCCGCGTTTTCCATCCTCATCTGGGGACCCCACCTGACCCCGCTCGTGGCTCAGAGTCTTCGGGTGGAGCTGACGGGTGCCAACCGATACCTCTGGCGGGGCATCAATCGCACCACTACGTGGGTTGGGCAGATCGATGCATCGGCCGCCGCTCCCATCGGCAGGGGGGCCGTCGGCATCGGGGTCTTCGAGAGCAGAGAGCTGGGCTCTGCCGGCCCGGCGGATCTGACCGAAGTGGGTCATGGTCAAAGCGGGCTGGGTGAACGAGACTGGTGGTTGGAGTACCGGAGGCCAGTCGGCAGTCAGGTGATGTTCCTCGGTGCCACTCGCTACACCTTCCACGGCGATCAGGAGCTGGGGGGCCGCCCGGCGGAACAGAACACCACCGAGATCGGATTCGGGCTCCAGGCCAGGAACACCTACCCGATACCAGCTCTGGCAGTCTACTGGGACGTGGATCGCGTAAAGGGTCTGTATCTGGAGGGATCGGGTGCTGTGCCGGTGATCCCCTGGCCCTTTTCACCCCCTGTGAACGTGATTTTGGACGTGGCCATCGGGCTCAGCCTGGGGGAAAGTCCCAACCCGGAGAAACCGGAGGAGCTGGCCTACTACGCCAGCGACGGATTTACCCACGTGGTTGTGGGGCTTTCGGTCGACTTGCAGCCAAACGAGAACTTCACTTTCAGCACGGGAGCGCGGCTCCAGGCGGGTATAGACGACGAGGCCAAACGAGGAACTGGAGGACAGAGTCGCGGTCTTTTCCTCGCATACTGGCTGGGTACCACTCTGCGGCTGGGACGGCTATGAGGGCATCCGCAGGGCTGCTCCTGTTATCGCTGACGGGCTGCGGCGGGATCACGCCATGGCAGGAAGACGCAGCGCTCTCGCCTCTTCCCCAACCAGGAACCGGCACGCTTCGGGCAGGTTTTGGTCGAATTGATATTACGCCACCCCCCGGAGTAGGACTCACCGGCAACGGCCCGGAAGGCAATCGAGCCAGAGGATACCGAATGCGCCTCCTGGCCAGGGCCCTGGTTCTGGAGCAGGCAAGCGGAGATCGTTTGGCACTGGTCGTGGTGGATCTGCCCCATATCAGTCTCCTTCTCCACCGACGGGTGGCAGCCAAGACTCATGACCTTGGCATCGGCGTCGACCGTCTCCTCCTCTCCGCTACTCATACCCACGCAAGCGTGGGCAACATGTACGAAGCCTCGGCATACAACGAGGAAGGATCAATCGTCGGGGGATTCGACAGTGAGATCCTGGACTCGATGAGCAGCAGGATCGCTCGTGCCATCCGGTCTGCCGTGGCCGATCTCACCCCCGCTCGCATCGGGTGGGGGACTCGCCCGGTCTGGGGCCAGACCCGCATCCGAAGCCTACCGGCGATGCTGCGGAACGTACCCCGACCTCGCCCACTGCTCGCCCCTCCTGAGGGGCTGGCACCAGAGTATGCGCTGGTGGATCCCCGGCTCACCATGCTTCGGGTGGACCGCTGGGACTCCGCCAAGCGGACTTTCCGGCCTGCCGGTGCCTGGAGCGTGTTTGCCATACACGGGACCGGGAACACACCCGACAACGACTTACTGGATCCCGATCTACCGGGGATGATCGCGCAATCGGTAGAGCGGTACATCGATGCTCACCTCATCGGCGATTCCACGGCTCCTCGGGCGACCTACCTGATGGCCAGCGGCCCAGCGGGTGATGTTTCCCCGGATTGGCCCATCCAAAGCAGGTGCACCCCGCCGAGGTTGCGACCTCAAGCATCGCCGATGGGTCCCTTCGCCCGGGCACACTGGAGCTGGATCTCTCCCGATCCCACGGAGCTGGCAGTCTGCCGCCACGCAGCACGACGCGCGATGACGAGCGTGGCAGAAGCGATCAGCACGGTCGCCGAGAGTCTGTATCATGATTTGCAGGACAGCCTCCAAGATTCGCTTACCCTCGAACGATCCTTCGTCACGCTGCCCCTCGCTCAGCGCGCAGAGTCGCTCGGGATCTGCGATGCACCGATACCCGGGATGGCGACCTTTGGCGGAGCGCCCGACGCGCGGACTCGGTTTTACGGCTGGCGCTGGCTCGGTCTAATCCACAGCGGAATGGAGGAGGGCCCTGCTTCTGCCCGTATTCCGCACGGCTGCCAGGCGCAAAAGCGGTTTCTTCTGTGGGAGGGCGCCATTAAGCGGCTGGTCGGAAGCAAACTGCCCACCACTGCCCAGGTCATGATGCTGCGGATCGGATCGCACGTGCTGGCCGCAGCGCCCTTCGAGACCAGCACCATGGCAGCGCGGCAGCTCCAGGATTCCATTGCGGTCGCCAGGCGAACTCTCGGGGGACAACAGAATATCCTGGTGGTAACGCTGGCCAACGGCTTTCTCGAGTACGTGACGACTGCAGACGAATACGGTGCTCAGTACTACGAGGGCAGTTCCACTCTCTATGGACCCGGCTCGGCGGCAATGCTCGCGAAGGCCCTGGCTGAACTGACGCGTACGTTGAGTGCCGGCGACTCATTGCCCGGGAGGAGCGCCCCTGGGGTGAAGGTGAGTCCCGGGTCACGCCGGCATGCTTCTCACATTCAGGGTGACCGCCATGCCGGAGTGGATCGGGCCTGGTGCTCTGGAGATACCGTCTACGCACTGCTGGGGCTTGGGCGTTCGGGTGGCTGGCTGGTCGGGGACTCGAGTGACGCCGCCTCATTGGTTGAGATCCGAGGCAGGGGGTCAGACGGTAGGGATTCCCTGCTGGCAATAGACAACGATCCCAACCTCGAGCTCCGCATGGTGAAAGAGGAATCTCGCAACCCCTGGGAACTGCGTTGGGCTCCAGCCGGGCCGGGGACTTACACCATCACAGTGAGGGGCAGCCGCACCGGAGCTGCGGCGACGTGCGGCGGGCCAAGGCTGGTCATTCGAAGATGACCGCTGGCTCGGGAGTGAGCCGGGTTTCCCACCAGCAGCGCGCATCTTCGCGAGTCCAGGGCGTCACCGTCTCGCATTCGGCCAACCTATCGGCCAATTCCCACGCGCTCTTCGGTCGGTCCGCCGGGCGTTTGGCCAGACATGCGAGAACCACCTGTTCGAGACCGCTCGGTAGGGGCTCGGGACTGAAACGTGACGGCGGCTCCGGGATGGCCTGCATATGCCGCGCTATCATCTGTACTACGCTCTCAGCTTCGAATACGTGCCTTCCGGTGAGCATCCAGTACGCCACGCAGCCCAGGGAGTAAATGTCGCTTCGGTGGTCCACTGGCTCACCGGTGACAGTCTCGGGAGAGAGATAGGCAGGAGTACCCGCGAGCAAGTTTGGAGCAGTGAGGTCCGCTTCCGCCGGGTCGCCGGAGGCGACGTGCTTTACGAGACCGAAATCGAGGACTTTTACGTAGTCGCACTCGCGCCCTCTCCGGCAGACCTGGATGTTGGCCGGCTTGATGTCACGATGGACCAGCCCCCGGTCATGGGCTTCCCCGAGCGACTCACACACCTGCTGCAGAATGTGAATGGTCCTGGCTGGCGAGAGTGCGCCATACTCAGACACCAGACGTTGAAGATCGAGCCCGTTGAGCAGCTCCATCACATAGTAGAAAGTGCCGTCACTCGACACCCCAAAGTCGTAGAGCTGGATGGTGTGCGGCGATTGCAGGGCGGCTGCAGCCCGGGCCTCTCGCCGGAATCGCTGCACCATCACCTTGGCCTGGTCGGGCGTGCTCGCCCCTAGAGCCTCCGGCCTGATCAGCTTGATGGCCGCGGGACGCACCAGCAAGCGATGAGTTGCCTGCCACACCTCTCCCATCCCCCCCCGGGCTATGAGCTCACCCAGGAGATAGCTACCCATCGCTCGTGCCTGCTGGACCTCGCGGCCCAGCCGGGTGATGATGTGGGAGACCACGGGCGCCATGGCGGCGCAGAGGTAATTAGGGGTCGAGAGCAGCAGAATCTGCTGCAACCCCGCCGTTTGCACTCCCAAAGCCCTCCAGACGAGGGCACCTACTACGCCCATGCTCGCGGCCAGCAGGGCGGTCGCCAACGTCTTTCGCGGAGTGCTGGGAACCATCGGTGCGAAGAGCAGAATGATCACTGCGATCCAGGACACACCCTCGGTGGGACGCTGCTTGACGTAGTCGAGAATTCCCACCGACAGCGCGGTAAGAACCTCATATACCAGAGCTAGGTCCAGAATCAGCTGAGGGCGCTGGTTTCGCCGGCGAGTGAACCAGAACAAGCCGAGGGATCCGAGGATGTTGGTCCCAATGACCACATCGTAGACCGAGCGCCACTTCCAGTACGCTGCCGCCCGGATGGGCTCGAGCGCCGCCTCCCCCGGGACGGCGTAGACGAGGTTCAACAGCAGCAGATTGGCGGTCCAGACAACAGCGCTGATGAGACAGAGGACGCCAAGGCGTCGAGCCGCCTCCTGCAGCACGTCGTCGGGAAGGCGCTGCCGGTCGGCCGATCCTCGCTGCTTCGGCGTAATCCCGATCTCGGTCTCCACGAGACGGGTGGCCCGAGGGTCGGGGTGTGAGTTGGAACTCATGTTTGAATTCACGGGTGTGCACAACTATACGACCGCGGCTGGGAAGCCACTAGATCAGGTGGGGCGGATGACGCAGCTCGAGTGGAGCCGGCTCCGAGAGTAGGAGGCGCAGCGAATGGAGTCCGCGAGGGTCGCGCTGCATGCCGCTAGAAGCGCCCAGTCCCCGGCGGGTTCACTGGAAGGGCTGGTCGACGATGCCGACGCTAGCAGCGTCGATGATCCGTGCTCCATGGCCAGAGGGAGCGCGACATAGAATGCGGCGCCGCGCTCGGCCCTGCGTTCCGCCCACAGTCTTCCGCCGTGCGAGGTCACCAGTGTGCGGCAGATCGAAAGGCCCATACCCGGTCGGCCCATTGGATCCGAATCCCTTGAGGTTCCCACGTCTCAGCATGGGACCCACATCGGATCTTCCCGTACTCCTGAGGGCTATAGCTATGGACCTGTTCAACAGCCGGAGCTCACTACGTCGATGCACCATCGCCGGATCGGTGTGGTTTCTGGCCTCCGGGTGCGGTGGCGCAGGGGTCAGCCAGACCGACTCACTGCACTGGATAGTGCCGCCTGTGCTGCCACCCGGCGCTCTCATTGCCGTCCTCAGCGGCGATCCCACCCGTCCCGGCCCGTTTACTCTCCTGGTTTCCATGCCGAACGGGTACCGGATCCCGCCGCACAGCCATCCCAGCTACGAGCACGTCGAGGTCAAGGAGGGAGCCCTCCTGGTCGGCGCGGGAGACCGGCTCGATCCCAAGATGACCCAGGCCCTGGCAGCCGGTGATTCGGCGACCGCCCCGGCGGGGATGCACCATTTCTCGATCGCCAAGGGGAGGACCCTGGTTTCGGCAACGTTCATGGGCCCTTACACGATCACCTATGTGCGGGCTGAGGACGCACCGAAGCCGCGAAGTTTTCCGTTCGGCTACTAGGATGCCAGATCGTCAGGAACATCGGGCACAATCACCTCGACCAGAATCGAAGAGACCGCGATGTTCAGGTGTCTGGCAAGTTCGTCGTCGGTCCTGGCGCGGTCACGGACATGGAGGCAGCTCCTGTCTATCCAAACACGGACTCTAAACCCACCTTCCTCGACTTCCAGTGCGTCATTGGCACCGTCCGGGATCCATTTGCGAAAATAGAGAGCGGACCCTTCATGGGCCCCCTCTACGGGGACGCGACAGTTCACCAGGAGTGTTGGCATGTTTTCCGAACTCAGACGGGCAGGGTCAGAGCCGAGCCCCGCAGAAATGGCGGGTCTGTAGTGCCAGCGGCGGTGCAATGCGACAGTGCAGGAAAGCTAAGTCTATGAGGGCGGTGGGACTCGAACCCACGACCTAGGGATTAAAAGTCCCTTGCTCTACCAACTGAGCTACGCCCCCGAGTGCAATGGAAATAGCGATTCCAAAATATCTTAGGCAATTCATCCGGGGGCAACCTTGTCGACCTTCCGCCGCCCGCTTGTGCTGGCTCGGCCGCGACGCCGAACTGCGACCTACCATCTGCGATATGAGGGGTGGCTTACTTCCTCAGCCGGACGGTGCAGTCACAGGAACAGCAGCGCCCGCTGGCGGTGGCTGGCGGGCGCTTTTGGACCTAGAAGGCTGTTGCTCGAGATCTGCTCGTATTGACTAGTCTGCCTCCCCTCGCACAAGGCTGATGGTGGGCCTTTGATTGTCCCGGTACACCCGGCCGATAGTCAGGATCGCCAGCAAGCCCGTTATCCCGCTGCCCGCGACGATCCCAGCCCAGAAGATCACGAAGTCCCGGACCGTCATGCCGCCTTCACTAGCACCAAAGCCCCGCCGACAAGGATCACCATGTGCTGCCTTTCAGGATTCCTCAGGGTAAGCAGAGACGGCATGACCCCACGCCAATTGCTGGAAGGGCCGAGCGATGCCGCCCCGGCCCTTCTGGTACTCCCAAGCAGGGGTCCAGCTTACACGTGCTTCTTCTACCACGCTTTAACGGGCGCAATCCGCTCTTCCAGCTCTTCTGCCGACAACTCCAACTCAGCATCCTTCCCCGTGGCGGCCAGGTTCGATTCATCCCGCTTGCTGGCCTTCTGATCAGCGGTCAGCTCAGTCCTGACCTGCCGTTTGTGCTCAGACATAGATCCTCCTAAAAAGTGACACGGGGTGAGGGCGATTTGCTGAAGCCCGGCGTATTGTGACCCCGAGGCTAACGATCTTCCGTGAATCCAGCGTGAATCTGGAACCACCCCATTCTAGCTGGGAGGAGAGCCGGCCTTGGGGTGACGAGTTTCTGGGGGAGGGGCGGCGTTCTCCTGTAGTCCTGCATGACCACGATCAGGCCGTGGTCAGGCGTGTTCTTCTCATACCCGGCAACCAGCTGGGCATTGTAGTGATCGAGGTAGAAGTCGAACGGATCTTGCGGATTGGCATCCACGATCATGAGATCGGCATCGTGCATGGTGAGCTTGCCGAAGCGCAGCACACCCCCGCGGTAGAACATATAGTTCGCTGCCTTGGGGTCGGGAACGGTCAGCGGCTTGACCTTGCTGCTGTCGACCGGCTGGAATGTCAGCACCATGGCGGTGTCGGTGACCAGCACCCCGCCCACCCGGCCTTTGACCAGCGGAGGCGGCAACAGTCTGGGAGGATCCAGATAGAAGTCGTCCTTGTCTATTCGCACGCCTCGGACTCCCTCCAGCTTGACCAGCTTCTCCAGGTGCAAGCCGAAGAACTTCATCAGTCCGCCCACCCCGATTCCTGCTGCCTTGACCGAGCTGGGGTGCAGGCGGAGCTCACCGGTTGGGGTCAGCGTCAGGTCGGCCAGAATGCTGAACGAGATTCCCCGCATGGTGCCTTCCTGCCTGATCTGCCCCTTCTCGACGCTAATCCGCAGCCGCCGCAGGGGTGATCCCGGGTAGGCAAAGGTGTAGCGGTTGAGCAAGTCCCCCAGCGACCGTGGCGTGATGCCGATTCGCGCCGAGTCGATGGAGAGGACAAACGAGCTCTTGTCGTCGAAGTAGGGGGAGTGCTCCGGGGATGTGGGCTGGACCTCACCGCGGAGGGATTCGATCTGGAGGACTATGCTCGAATCCACATGGAAATCGACGTGGCGCATCTGGACCTGCACCGCCGAGATCTCAGACTTTTGGGCCGGTGCGTTGATCGGCAACCCCGCTCCACAGAGCAGGACCCACCGGACAACTCTGGCTGCTCCCTTCACCGGCCCATTCTCCTTTGCCTGTCAGCTCCTCGTCTCGGTGAGACGCTTTATGGCGTTGGCCAGGGTGTCCAGCAGAAGGTCACGAGGTACCGGCTTGTGCAGGAAGGGCTCGTCGGCCGTCACCTGGCCCTTCTGCAGCTCCGTTTCCCGGGTGTGACCCGACATCCATACGATCGGGATCTGGTGATACCGGCGGCTCAGCTCAGCGGCAAACTGACGCCCACTCATCCCCGGCATGACGACGTCGCTCAGCACCACATTTACGGCGCCCCCGATTTCCTCCAGCTCTTTCAGCGCCTGCTGGCTGTTCGAGGCGCCGAGCACGTCATAGCCGGCTTCCTTCAGCGTCCGGATTACCACAGCCCTGACCGGATCCTCGTCTTCCACCACCAGTATCCGGCCGCGGGACTTGTTCTTGCCTGGTCCCACAGGCCCCGAGCGCGGTTTCAAGGTGGGCTCCGGCGCGAACGGCATCAGAATCCTTATGCTGGTGCCCTGTCCCAGCGTGCTGTCAACCTGGATATAGCCTCCGCTTTGGGCGACGATCCCCTCCACCGTCGCCAGGCCCAGACCGGTGCCCATGCCCACTTCCTTGGTGGTGTAAAACGGCTCGAAGATGTGGGGCAGATGCTCGGAGGAAATTCCACTGCCGGTATCACTGACCGAGAGCTCGGCATAGGCGCCAGGCTCCACCGGCGTTTTCAGCCGGTCGCGCATCCGGCCCGGCCTCACCTCGTGGGTGGTGGTGCGCACCTTGATCGTTCCGCCGTCGGGCATGGCATCGCGGGCGTTGATCACCAGGTTCAGCAGCACCTGCACCAGCTGGGCCCGGTCCACCCGGACCCACCTGGGCCCGGGAGAGAGGCTCAGCTCCACCGCGGTGTTGCTGCCCAGCAGCCGCCGGAGCATGGGCAGGGTCTCTTCCACTGCCACATTCAGATCGAGGATCTCAGGGCTCAGCACCTGCTGCCGGGCAAAGGCCAGCAGCTGCCGGGTCAGGCTGGCCATCCGCTCCGCCACCTTCTGGAGCTCGATGAGATCCTGGCGAGTGGCGGGACTCAGTCCCGGATCTCGCCCAATGAAATGGGCGAATCCGCTGACGGCATAGAGTTGGTTGTTGAAGTCGTGGGCCAGTCCGCCGGCCAGCACTCCAATCGCCTCCATCTTGGCGGCCTGCCTGAGGGCGTCCTCGGCCCGGCGCCGGTCGGAGATGTCGCGCTGAATGGACGAGGCGCCGATGATCTCGCCGCGTCCGTCCCGGATAGGAGAGAGCGCAAGAGAGATCTCCAGCTGAGTGCCGTCCTTGCGGCAGCGTCGGGTCTCGTAATGAGCCACGTGCTCGCCTCGGCCTACCCGCTCCAGAATGTCCTGCTCCTCCGATCGGAGATCGGTTGGCACCAGGTCGTAAATTGACCGGCCCACAATCTCTGACGCCCGGTAGCCGTACATCCGCTCCGCCGCGGCGTTCCAGGTCAACACCGTTCCGTTCAGTGCCTTGCTGATGATGGCGTCATCGGACGACTCGACGATGGCGGCGAGACGGGCCGAGGTCTCCACGGCGCGCCTGCGCTCGCTGATATCCCGTTTGATCGAGGACGCCCCGATGATGGTACCCGAATCGTCGCGAATCGGAGAGATGCTGAGCTCGATGGGGAACAGCGATCCGTTCTTGTGCCTGCGAATGGTCTCGAAGTGGGCGAGGTGCTCGCCCTGACCGATCCGCGCCAGAATGTCGCGTTCGTCGTCATGCAACTCTGGCGGGATCAGCTTGTAAATGGAGGAGCCCACCATCTCCTCGGCCGAATAGCCGAAGATCCGCTCGGCCGAGGCATTCCAGCTCAGGACCGTGCCGTCGAGCGTCTTGCTCACGATCGCGTCGTCGGAGGACTCGACAATGGCGGCCAACCTGGCGGCGGTCAGGTCGGCAGCCGAAACGGGGTGAGACGGACGTTCAGGGCTTGGGCAGGTGAGCTCCGGCAACAGAGAGGGGACTTCGCAATGTAGGGAACCCGGTTTGGCCGGGCAAACGGCGGTGTGATCTGGATCACACTAGAACGGCTGCCGGTGAGGGCAGCCGTTCCGTTAGAGCGCAGCTAGGTGAGCAGCTAGGGCGTAAGCCGCTCGTTGGTGCCCAGCGCGGCCGTGGCGGCATTGCGGCCACCGATGGCATACAGCGATCCACTGATGACTCCCACAGCCAGTCCGCCGCGAACAGCCGGCAGTGAAGCTACCGACGTCCAGGCGTTCGTGAGCGGATCGTACACTTCCAGCGTGTTGTAGTAGGTTGCGCCGTTTCGGCCCCCGACGACGTAGAGCTTCCCGCCGATGAGGCCGCCGGCAGCAGCCACTCTCGGCGTCGGCATCGCCGCCACTGTGGACCAGCTGTTGGTAGCGGGGTTGTACACGTCCACTCGGCCGGTGACGACGCTGCCGCCGGTATTGCCCCCGGCAACGTAGAGCTTGCCGGCGACGACCGTCACCGCCGGGTGCACGTGCACCGAAGGGGCGGCCCGCAGGGTGGTCCAGGTGTTCGAAGCCGGATCGTAGCGGTGCAGCAGCGCCGCCGCGGTCTGCGGACCGGTCGCGGTCCTGGTGCAGCCGCTGTAGACGTAGAGCTTGCCGCTGATCACGCCCGAACCGCCGCAGCCGCTGAAGACGGGCATGCTGGCTTTGGTCGACCAGGTATTGGTGCTGATTTTATAGGCGTAGAGGGTGCGGGTTATGACATTGCCGGCATCCTGCCCGCCCGGCAAGTAAATCGTTCCGCTGATGTGGGTCGCCCCGTTGCCGAAGGGGCGGGCGGCGGGGAGGGGCGCCTTGGTGGTCCAGGCGTTGGTACTCGGGTTGTAGACCTGCACGGTTTTCAGCGCGGTCCCGGAGCTGGTAGCGCCACCAATGGCGTAGAGGAGTCCTGCGGCGGAGGCAGCGGCCAGGCTGCGCCGAGCTGAGGGGAGCGATGTCCGCGCAACCCAGCCGATCTCGGTAGAATAACGGAGCTGCGCTATGGAAAACCCGCCAGCATCGCCGTCTGTAGCAATTACAGCGCGATCAATCAACAGACCATCGGTCCGGACTGCAAATAACCGTGCTCCTGCGGCGCCATCGACTGTTCGGGTAACACTTCCTACAAGCTGACTTCCCGAGAAGAAATCCACAGTGAAGGTGAACAGGTCAAAATTGTTCGGCTCCAGCTCGAACCCCAGAATGATGGTGGGTCGCGAGAGTGACAAGGTTAGCGAGTTCTCGTACTGCGAGAACAGGACCGGTGGTGTAGATGACTCCACATCTGGCGGCGAAGACCACGATCCCCAAGAGTCGGGTACCTGCAGCTTTTCCAGGGGAGTACTAAAGGAGATGGTCTGAGAGCCAGCACTGACGGAATTGTGGGTGCTGGCGTCCGGCAAGGAGGCGATATCAATAGTTGATCTGGCGCTCAGTAGATAACTCGCATCGGGCGATGAGAAAATGGTGCTAGCTGCCGAAACCGTGCCGGACGGGGCCACGGACACACCCCCGGAGCCCAACCCTTGTCCCGAGCGCTCGACTTTAAGTGACCACCCTTTGGGAACCGTCACCCGGCCATTCGCGCAGGTACCTGTCACAGTCCGTACTCGGGCAGCCGCATCGTCGGAGTAGGCGCAACCCGCCGATTGGGCGAGCTCGGTGGAGGGAGCAATTGGTCCTTCCTGACTCTCATTGCAGCCTGCGAGAACAACGGTGACGAGTACCAGCGAGACCGGTACTACTCGCAGCCCGACTGGCCGCACTCCTGTTCCCTGCGTCATGACTCCTCCTGACGCGGCAAAAAGCCGCTTAGCCTGGCATGACCGTGCAGTGTTCTCACTCGGAACCAGGTCACGCGTGTTGGGCCGAGATTCGCGGCTAGTCTATGAGAGGCATGTCAAGCGGAGGTAAAGTGCAGAAGGAGTTACGAGTGATCCCCAAGAGTCGCTTGGCGGCGGTCAGGTGGACGGCTGCCGGTGAAGGCAGCCGTTCCTGTCGAGGGCAGCTCCGATAAGGGAGCTAGGGCGTAAGCCGCTCATTGGTGGCCAGCGCAGCCGTGGCGGCATTGCGGCCACCGATGGCGTACAGCGCTCCGCTGATGACTCCCACACCCAGTCCGCCGCGAGCGGTCGGCATTCCCGCTGCAGATGTCCAGGCGTTAGTGAGCGGATCGTAGACTTCCACAGTGTTGTAGTAAGTTGCGCCGTTCCGGCCGCCAACGACGTAGAGCTTCCCGCCGATGAGGCCGCCGGCAGCAGCCACTCTCGGTGTCGGCAGCGCAGAACCCGTGGACCAGCTGTTGGTGGCCGGGTTGTACACGTCCACTCGGCCAGTGACGGTACCGCCGCCGGAATTGCCCCCCGCGACGTAGAGTTTGCCCGCAACCACCGTCACCGCCGGCTGCACGTGCACGGCGGGAGCGCCCCGCAGTGTGGTCCACGCGTTCGTAGCCGGATCGTAGCGGTGCAGCAGCGCGGCCGCGGTCTGTGGGCCGGTGGCGGTCTTGGTGCAGCCGCTGTAGACGTAGAGCTTGCCGCTGATTACACCCGAGCCACCGCAGCCGCTGAACGCGGGCATGTTGGCTTTAGCCGACCAGGTGTTGGTGCTGATCTTGTAGGCGTAGAGCGTGCGGGTGATGATCCCGGAAGCGTCCTGACCGCCGGGCAGATAAATCGTTCCGCTGATGTGGGTCGCGCCGTTCCCGAAGGGGCGGGCGGCTGGGAGTGATGCCTTGGTGGTCCAGGCGTTGGTGCTCGGGTTGTAGACCTGGACGGTCTTCAGCGCGGTCCCGGAGCTGGTGGCGCCGCCAATGGCGTAAAGGAGTCCTGAGGAGGTAGCAATCCCCAGACTTCGGCGCGCGGAGGGCAGCGAGGTACGTACAGCCCAAGCACCCACAGATCGGTTGAGAAATCCCATGTAGAGGAGTTGGTTTGGTGTGCCCTCGCCGGGGTCAGTGACCTTATTAGCACTTGAGTTTGCGACCAGTGCTTGCGCAATTTGAGCCGGAGTAGCCGAGGGATTCTGCTGGAGGTACAGCGCTGCTGCTCCAGCCACGTGTGGGGAGGCCATTGACGTGCCGCTATAAATGGCGGTCGCGTTGTCCCCTGTGTAGGAGGCGGAGGTAATGTTGACACCCGGCGCGAAGAGATCGACGCAGGGACCCCAATCCGAGAAAGCAGCTCTAATGTCTGTGGTGCCAGTTGCTGCGATGGTAAGTGCCGAAGGTGTGCTGGACGGGGATCGATTGCAGGCGCTGATGTTTTCGTTCCCCGCAGAGACTGCGTAGATGATTCCGGAGTTGATCGATGCAGTCACTGCATCGTTTACAGCCTGAGAATAACCGCCGCCCAGGCTCATGTTGGCAACTGCGGGCCTGGCGGCGTGTAGTGTCACCCAGTCAAGAGCTGCAATGATCCACGAGTAATCACCGAAACCATCACAACCCAGAACACGCACCGCCACGAGTGTCGCACCCTTAGCCACTCCATACCTGGAACCCGCGATAGTGCCCGCCACATGCGTTCCATGGCCGTTGCAGTCATTGGTTCCATTACCATCGCCTACAAATTCCTGACCCGACACTGCCCTTCCACCGAAGTCTTGATGGGAGGTCCGAATGCCAGTGTCCAAAACGTACACATGTACCCCGATACCCGTAGGTGTGTAGGAATAGCTGTTGTTAAGTGGGAGATCACGCTGGTCTATGCGATCCAATCCCCATGACGGCGTCGGATTCTCGACTTCGTCTGCATATACCCGCTGATCCTGTTCGACGTAGCTCACGACCGGGGACCTGCGCACGGCAGCCAAACCAGCTGCGGACAGTGTCGCAGCGTAGCCTCTTATTACTCGAGTAAAGGTGAGATGCAATTCACCCTGTGCCATCGCGACCTGGCGGCGCGCCTCGCCAGCCGACTCTAGAACAGACGGCTTGAAAACCACTATATACCGGTCTGCAATAGGATCTTTCTGTGCAGCTACCATGGGCGCCATCGAAGTAGTTTGGCTAAGCTGTGGCTCAGTCGGGACGGAGTCCTCCTGGCAACTGATCAGTGGGAAGATCGCGGCAACAAGCAGTAAAGGAATTCCAACTCGCATAGTCATACGTCAACCTCTTTGTTGTGGAGCTTAGTTTGCCCATCTCTCACTGCTGGGGACAGCGCCAAAACGTCCCAATGACGTGTCCGTTGTCGCTGCCATACGATGTTGCTTAGTGGCTTGAGCTGACGGCTACTGTAGCGGTAAGTAGTCAAGTACCCATCAAGTCGGCCGACAGTATAGGGTATCGCCACCCCCCCATCCTAGCGTGGCGGTATGACAAAGCATGTGGGGTCTAGCTTGCTAGTTGGGCTCGTGCGGCGGGCAAGCGCTAGGATGACCTAGCGCTCGGCTCCGGACGGATCTGACTGGCTGGCTTTGACGAAGGCAGACTCTATCGTCAGGTGCAGGCCTCGTCAAGAACTCGTTTGAGCCGAGGCTGTGAAGTCTCCAATAGCGGCCGCCGAGTTCCTAGGGCCCGACGGTGACGAACTTGGCCGGAGAAGGCACTCCGGAGCTGTTGATCAGGAACAGCATGTACGGGCCCGGCGGCGCGACTGCGCCACTGGCCGGCGGGTTGGTCACCCGCAGGGTCGTCGGTCCGGCGACCTCGAAAGTGAGCGGGTACAGGAGCTGACTCTGATTGAAAGCATGAGTCACCGAGGAAGTACGAATCAGGTTGCCCCGCACGATCGCCGAAGGATCCGGGGTCTCGACGGTGAATGACTGGGTGTAGTGAATCGCGGCCGGAACAGACGTGATGCTGGGCCGGGTAGCCGAGGTTCCGTCCGGGTTAAAGAGGTACGGCGGCGAGAACAGCTGCAGCGAGCGTTCGGCGTTGGCGTAGGGGACCCCGCCGCCCTCTCCACTCCCGCTGGAGAGCACCCGGCCGCTGGCCAGCAGCAGCGCCGTGGAGTGATAGGTGCGATTCTTCAATTCCGACGCCATGGTGGTCCACTGTCTGGTGGCCGGGTTCCACAGTTCGGCCGCGTGCACCGCACCCGCCTGGTCGTTGAACCCGGGCCCGCTGGTTCCACCGGTCACCAGCACGCTCCCGTCGGCCAGGATGGTGGCGTTCAGCTGGCGGCGCGGGAACCGCATTGTCGCCGTGAGCCTCCACGCCGGGGCTCGGGTCATTCAGATCGATGATCTTCCGCAGTCGCTGTGGGAGTCCCCGCATACTGTGCCTCCAAACCTTTTCCACCGCCGACGTACAGGATCTTCCCCGGCTCGTACATCACCGCGCTGCCCAGCACGCGATCTTTCACGACCCGTGCGGGACCGTCGGTCCACTGGCCGGTTCCGGTCACGTCGAGGTAGTGGCTGGGTTGGAGGAAGCCGGCCAGGAAAACCTTACCGTCCGGAGCCACGAACACCGGTGGGTAGAACGGCGTATCGATATCCAGGGGAGCGGTGGTCAGCTGGCGCCAACCGGTCGGCGTGCTGATCTCCGGGAGCGGGACCACATCGAGGTTCGTGTCCTGGCCAGAGACCGCAAGCAAACTGCCGTTCGGTAGCGTGGTGATGGTGGGGTAGTAGCGACCCAGGGCCATCGAGCCAAATCCGCTCCAGCCCGATGACGAGGGATTGAACAGGGTAGCATCCCTGAGGCCGCCGGTTCGTGAGTCGGTTCCTCCCACGATCAGGAGACGGCCATCGGGCAGAAAGCCGTGTCCGCTGCAGTAAAGCCGGAACGGCTTGGCCGGCAGGGCGGTGAAGCTGGACGGAGCGCTCCACAGGTATGCGCCGCCCGTGTCTCCCCAGAGGAGCACCTTCCCCGTGCTCAGCTGATGCGCGTGCACCACCACCACGGGCGTGGTAACCGGAGCATCCCATTTTCCCACCAGCGCAGGGCTGCCGGCGCTGATACGGGAGAAGGTGGCCGGTGTTGTGAGAGACTGGATTGCCGAGAACTGACACTTGTCGGTCCCGCACCCGGCGATCTTCCACCCGTTGAAGGCGTAACCTGCGGCCGGTGTTGGAGTCAGGGTAACGACCTTATTCGCCGCGGCCGAGATCGAGCACTGCGCCGCACTGCCCGGCACGCCGTTGGTGATGGTACAGGTCTTTATCGTGGTCCCGACCTGGAGCTTGACCTTCCCACTCCCGCCGCCGGTGCCACTCGAGATCTTGATGTTGAAGGGACCCTTGTTGAACTTGGCGGTCACATTGCGATCTGCCGTCCTCATATCGACCTGGCACGCTTCGGTTCCGACACAGGACGTGACGCCGGAGGTCCATCCGGCAAACGCATGGCCCGCCGCGGGAGCGGCCTTCAGGGTCACGGTCCCACTGATCAACTTGGAGCAGACCGGGCCGCTCGCCGCTCCGAGGGAGATGCGGCAGTTGATCCCGCTCGGGACGGACGTGACGGTCCCGGTTCCGGTACCGGACCCGATGATGGTGAGTCTGTGAGCGACTGCGGCACTGGCCGCGGATGGCGCGGTGAGTTCGGGATTGTCCTGGCAGGCGAACAGGGTCAGCAACCCGGCAAGGAGTGCACCTGATACCTTTTCCTTCAACCCTGACATGCTGCTACCCTCTGCTGCTGTTCCTCGTCGACTTCCTGCCCAACCCTACCCAAAGTCGATCAAGCCGCCGTCAAGTCACTGGTGCTCACGCTTGTTGGCACGAAAAAGCCGAGTCACCGTATCGGCGGCTCGGCGGTCTTGGAATCCCGGGGGAAGGAAAGCGAGGACCCGTGGCTTTGCGACCCCGGCTTTCGCCGGGTGTGCCTATGACTTTGTTGCCCAACGTTGTTGAGTTACGGTGCGTTCCACCTACCGTCAAGGATCCCACATCACATCCGGGATAGCGATCCGCTGGGATGATCTGCGGCCCCGCCGCTCCCGAGCTTCCCACTGCTCCAGCGCTTCCCGCTCGTCTTCCGAGGGATCTTCCCATCCATTGTATGTCGGTACCATGACAGCTCCTGGCCTCTTACGAGCAAGAGTCTGCCATCGAGCGCTCAAGTGGGAGTCAAGTCGAGCGGGAGGGAGAGCGCCGGGCGCGCCGGGCCAGGGCGGGAAAGCCGTAGTGCCGGCGAACCAGCATCCAGAGCACCGGCGCGATGACCAGCACCAGACCGAGGATGATACCGGTGGCCTTGGTGGAGAAGTCGAGCAGCTTGAGCGCGGAGGCGAGCAGCACGAAGGCCAGAGCCCGGCGGATGAGCCCTCCAGGCGCCCGCGATGAGAGGTGAGCTCCCACCCAAACGCCCGGAACGCACCCCAGCAGCAGGGATGTGGTGATATCCATCTGGAAATCGCCGAACAGGATGTGGCCCAGGGCCGCAGATGCCACCAGCGGGACGGCCTGCACCAGGTCGGTGCCGACCAGCTCATTGGCTGTGAGACTGGGATAGAGCGCCATCAGGGCAATGATGATCAGCGAGCCCGAGCCGACCGAGGTGAGGCCCACCACCAGGCCGCCCAACGCGCCTACGATCATGGTCGGCCCCGGACGGAGACTCAGGCGCGGCGGGCCCTCGGGGAGCCGCGCCGCCCGGCCGTCTCGCACCCGGGCATACTCCAGGAGCCGGACGTAGGCTCGCGCGATCAGACCCGCGGCCGCCAGCAGCAACGCCAATCCGAGGGCCAGCCGGATCATGTTCTGCACGTCCTGACCACGGCCGAGCGCCCGGGCGACGAGCACGCCGCTGAACGCGCCGGGCACCGAGCCGATGCAGAGCCACTTGACCAGCCCCAGGTGCACCGTGCCCCGCCTGAGGTGCACCACGGATCCCACCGGCTTCATGATCGCGCTCGCCACCAGATCCGATGACACCGCCGCCAGCGGCGGCACCCCGAAGAAGAGCACCAGCACCGGGGTCATCAGGGCGCCGCCACCCATTCCGGTGAGTCCGACGACGATGCCGATGCCGAAGGCGGCAAACGCGAGCAGAAAATCGAGATTCATGAAGTCACCATTCTCTTCTGCTGCTCCGGTGTGGGAAGCTGACAGATCAGAGCGGGCCCAAACCAGCGATGGCGCCGCCGGGCAATCCAGTCGTAGAGCCGATCTCGGACCGGGCGGGGGATCACCCGGGCCAGAGCCAAGAGCCGCCAGGGGAAGCCCAGATATCGGGCCAGCCGGAGCACCGCCTCCGAACGGATGGAGACGTGATAACCGCCGGCCGCTGTGGTCTCGAGCAGTGCGACCGAATCCACGGCTCGGAGCTCGGTGTGCCGGGCGATTATCTTTCGGCCGAACTCACCCTGGAGGGATGCAAAGCACAGCGTTCCCTTCCGGTCTGCCCGAAGCACCAGCTGCACGATGCGGGTGCAGAGACCGCAGTCACCATCAAAGAGCAGGACGCTCTGGTGCTTCAGATCCATATGAGATCACCCGAAGAACGACGTAGCATGATACCGGCGGTCCTCCGCCAACCCAAGGCTCACCGGGCACTTCGCGTGCCCGCCCTGAGCGCGCTCGCCGGCATGGTGCTGCTGGGCTGTACCCACACCACCAACCTGCTCAATCCCACCACGCCGGCGTTCCTCGGCTCTTATGCGGCTACGGTAGATTCGGTCGCCGTTGGTGAGCTGAGGGTCGTGACCTTCAACGTGAAGCTGGGCCGAAATATTCCCGGGGCCATCTCCGTGCTGGAGAAGAGCCCATTGGCCGGCGCGGATGTGATCTCCCTCCAGGAGATGGACGAGCTGGGGGTGGAACGGATCGCCCGGGCGATGAAGCTGAACTACGCCTACTATCCCGGCTCGATTCACCCCATCGACGACCGCTACTTCGGTCCGGCCCTCCTCTCCCGCTGGCCGATCGAGCGCAGCTGGAAGCTGATCCTTCCCCATGAAGGGCGAATTCGGCATCAGCAGCGCACGGCCACCGGTGCCATCCTAAGGATCGGCAATCAGCGGGTCCTGGCGTACGCGGTGCACCTGGAGACGCAAATCAAGATTTCCGACCAGGGCCGCCGGGACCAGGTCCAGACCATCATCGACGATGCCGCACAATTTCCCGGGCCCACGGTCATAGCCGGTGATTTCAACAGCGAAGGGATCGGCCCCTTTCTCGTCCGCCATGGCTATCGCTGGCTCACCGAGCGCGTGGGGCCCAGCATCACCATCTTTTCCTGGGACCACATCTTCGTCCGCGGTCTGACTCCCCGGCAGGCGGGAGTCATGCACGACGTGCGGGGCGCCAGCGATCACAAACCGGTGTGGGCACTGGCCGCGCGGGTGGAGCCGGCCGCGCTGAAAAGCGCCAGCCGCTGACGCTATCAGCTGGCCTGCAGAGGATTGGCTGGAAGCGGGGTGGAAACTGGACGTTGTTTCTCCGAGCTGCTCGCCGGCTCGGCGGTAGAGCTAGCCCTCAAATGCAAACCGCAACGTTGAGCAGAAGATGGCGTCGGGCTCGGGGCGGGGGCCGCAGGTCCCGCAGCTCTGCTGGGAAGCAGGTGGGGTCGACTGCTCCGCCCGCAGCGCTTCGAGAGCTATGGCGGTGTATTTCGCCTTGAGGAATTCGTAGTCCGCATCCGACAGCTTGCCGGTCTCGCGGTCGAAGTCGATCTCCTTGAGCGCGGTCAGCGCCACGCCTCTCGGCGTCTCCTCCGGATCCAGCGGCTCGTCCGGTTTGCGGACGCTGCCGGAGGAGACGAAACAGCGGCTGGAGCACCAGCAGCAGCCCGGCCATCCCGACCAGCACGGCCGCAATGGCCTCGCCCAGCATCAATCCTCCACTTCCGCGAGCGCTGCCTTCAACCGGTCGAGCTCATCCGGGCTGGCCGACACGGGCGGTAGCACCTCCGGCGCCCGCTGCACCGCCTCCCGCCGCTTGAGAACCGCCGCCAGCGCGATCCCTGCGGTCGCCACCGCTGCTCCGGGAAGGAGATAGCCCCAGAGATTGAAACCCTTCGGTTTGGGGGCCATCAGCGCCTTCTCGCCGTACTTCTGAACGAACGCGTCGAGAATTTCGCGGGCGGACTTGCCCTGGTCTCGGAGGGCAAGCACTTCCCGATGCAGTGCCGGGGAGTAGGTGCAGGAAAAGTCCGTGGTACGGCAGGTGAACACGTCCAGGGTGCAACCGCAGTTGCAGGCCAGCTGCTGCTCGATGGCTTGAATCTCCGCGCTGTTCTCCCGCGCATTGGTGGGCTGCCGGGAGCGGCCCAGGGCGGTTGGATCCCGCAGCGTTCCAGTGGCTCCGCGCCCGGCCAGAGAATCCGCTTGCTGCTGCCCGAGGCGGAGCGGAATGACCGCTGCCAGCGAGCCCACAAAGGCTCGGCGAGAGAGCAGGCGTTCCATCGGAGAGAGCGGCATCTAGTTCGTCCCCGTTCCCGACCAGCTCGACCTGATACCCGGCCTGTGCTCTCCGCGGCGCCGCCACTACTGGACCTCCGCCGGGCCACATGGTGATCATCCCGCCGAACACGAGCACCAGTCCGCCGAACCAGACCCACCACACCAGCGGATTCAGGTTGAAGCGGTAGACCGCCTCCTCGGTGCCGTTCACCGCTCCGGCAAACACCATGTACACGTCTTCCTGCAGGTTGCTGCGGATGGCGACTTCGGTGGACGGCTCGAAGGTGGGACGCTTGAAGCTGTCCACGTGCTGCCGCTTCTCCGAGGTCATGAGCCCGGCGCGCCGCCCGTCCTTGGTAACCTCCACCGTCGCGGCGGAGACCACCCGGTTCAGCGCCTCGTACTGGGAGATCCCCAGGTGAGTAAACCGATAGGTGTGGCCGAACGGGCTCTGCATTTCCACCGATTCGCCCGGCTTGAGCGTGGCCTCCTGCTGCCGGCTGGAAGGCCATTCCGGCGAAGGCCACGAAGTAGATCAGGATGCCGGCGTGCACGATGTACCCGCCGTAGCGCCGCCGGTTCCGGCCGATCAGCCGGGCGAACGCGAGCGGGACCGATTCGCCGTGCATCCGGCGGCGGGCCCGGATACCCCGGTAGAACTCCTGCCCGATGGTGCCGGCCACGAACCCGGCCAGCGCCAGCGCCACCGGGCGTAGAAGTCTCGCATGCCCGCGGCGAGCAGGAGCCACCAGCGTCGACCAGCCGGCGGCCACCGGCGCGATGAACTGCCGCCGCAGGTTGGCGGTTGACGCCTTCCGCCAGGCGATCAATGGCCCGACGCCGGTAAGGCCCAGCAGCAGCAGGCCGAGTGGGACATTCACCCGATTAAAGAACGGCGGGCCGACGGTGATCTTGGTGCCCTTGACCAGCTCCGACAGAATGGGAAAGAGCGTCCCCCACAAGCACCGAGAATGCGATGCCCACGAGCAGCAGGTTATTGAAGAGAAACGCCGCCTCCCGGCTCACCATCGACTCCAGCCGAACGTCCGCCTCCAGCAGCCCCCAGCGGGTATACAGCAGCGTGAACGACAGCACCGCGGCCACCACCAGGAAGGCCAGGAAGAAGTAGCCGACGTTGGACTGGGTGAAGCTGTGCACGCTGGCGATGACGCCCGAGCGGGTGATGAAGGTGCCGAAGATGCTCAGCAGGAAGGTCCCGATGATGAGACCGAAGTTCCAGCGCTTGAGCATTCCCCGTTTCTCCTGAATCATCACCGAGTGGAGAAAGGCCGTCATGGTGAGCCAGGGGAGGAAGCTCGCGTTCTCCACCGGATCCCAGGCCCAGTATCCGCCCCACCCCAGCTCCACGTAGGCCCACCACATCCCCAGGGTTATGCCGATCGAGAGGAAGAGCCAGGAGACCAGGGTCCACTTCCGAATGGCGTGGATCCAGCCGGTGTCGAGCCTTCGGGAGAGCAGGGCGGCCATGGCGAAGGCGAACGGTATGGTGATGCTGATGTAACCCAGGTACAGCATGGGCGGATGGATGACCATCCCGACGTTCTGCAGCTGGGGATTGAGCCCCCGCCCGTCGGCCGGAACGAAGCTCAGCCGCTCGAAGGGATTGGCCGCGAAGATCATGACGCTGACGAAGAAGCACACGACCGCGGTGGTGACGCCCGCGACGTAGGGCATCAGGTGGGCGTAGCGGCGGGGCGTCAGCAGCTGGGCCGCGGCGGCGAAGAGCGAGAGCACCACGGCCCAGAAGAGCAGGGAGCCCTTCTGGCCGGCCCAGAAGGCGGAGAAGATGTAGTAGGACGGCAGATTGCGGCTGGTGTAGGCGGCGACGTACTCGATGTTGAAGTCGTGGGAGACGAGCCCCTTCCACAGCGCGATGGAAGCCACGACCAGGCAGCCGACACACGGCGTACACCGAGCGGACCACCGACTGGGCACAGCTCGGGCCGCCCGCGCCACTGGCCGGAGAAGGAGATGACCACGCACCAGAGACCGAGAAGGAGCGCAGCCCAGAGGGCGAATTGACCCAGGAGTGTCATGGAATGCTCAGGCCTTGGGAACAGCCTCGTAGCGGGAGCCGCACTTGGCGAGCACATCGGTGGCGCGGATGACACCGTCCCGGCCCAACCGCCCTTCGACCACGACCTCGATGTCATTGGCATCGGTGAAGGTATCCGGCACCAGACCGTGGTAGGTCACCGGATAGGTCTTGATCCCGTCCGAGACCTGGAAATCGATGACCTGGGCCCCCGGATCCCGCCGGACCGACCCGGGCACCACCTTGGCGCCCACCTTGAACCCGACGTTCTCCACGAAGCTCGGATCGGTGGCCGTCTTGGCCGCCAGCTCGGCCGGGGTCAGGAAGTAGACCCCGGTCTCCTTGACCCCCTCGGTGATGAGGAAGCCCACGCTGCTGACGATGATGGCGGCGCCGAGCAGGAACTTGTGGCCGGCTTTCATGATCTAAAGCTTCCCCCAACTGAGGTGAAGATCAAGAGCAGTGGCCGGGGCTGCGATCACCGGCGCCGTGCGACTCACCAGCACGGCAGCAAGCCCGCCCCGCTGGGCCACGTTGACCACCTGCTTCTGCGACGCGCGGGCCAGAATCGACACTCCGTGTTCGGTCGCCGCGAAACCCATGACCGTGTAGAACGGCTCGACGCTCAGCGTTCCGTCCGGACGCAGCACCGGGAACTCCCGCACCGGAATGGTCGCCAGCTGCTGCGCCACCCAGCTCCCGGGATCGGCCAGCGCCGCTTCGATGGTGTCGCGCCATTGTGAATCAGACACCGCGCAGCCCAGCATCACCCCTTCGCCGCCGTAGGAGCGATTGGGCTTGAGCACCAGGTCATCCTGGTGCCGGGCGACGTATTCCAGCAACTCGCCCAGATGCCCTTCGGGGAGCACCGTCCGCCGGTCGGAGATTAGCCGGGTCCAGAGAACATGTCGCTGAAAAACCAGCCGTTCGTCCGGACTGAAGTACTTCTGGGCGATCAGCGGGTCGGTCAGCACTTCCCAGCAGCTCTTCTGGTCCAGCTCGGCGGCGATGGATGAGATCAGTCGGTTCTGGCGCAGCAGCTGCTTCATCGGCTCGACGCTGACGCCCTCCTCCTCCAGCTCCAGGAGATCGGTCACACTGTAGTCGCGATATCCGAGATCTACCCGGGTACCACAGTAGCGGACCTCACCCTGCTGCAGCTCCAGCTCGGCCGGATCCGCATGCATCACGTGCAGCCCGTGCCGGTCGTGGAAGTAGCGGCACAGCTGCTCCTGCTCGTCGGGGCCGTCGCCGGAGTACTTGGCTTCGATCAGGCAGAGCTGTGGGCCCGAGTCGATGGCCTCCATATGATCCAGAATTTCCTGGAAGAGGAGCTCCCGGATGTCATGTCCGCACTCGAGGTCCAGCTCGGGGTCCTCCCGCCGGAGCGCGGGCACCACCAGCTCCGACACCAGCCGCTCGCTGTGGGGGACCATGTGGAGCCCGCCGATCCCGCTCAGGTTGGGCTCCACCAGACGGAATGAGTTCTTCCACATGGGGCTGGTGAAATCGATCAGGGCGTCCATGCGTCCGAAAACCGAGTTGTGCTCCTCCTGGCTGGTGCCCCAGCACTCGACCAGCCAGCGCTCCTCCGGGTCGGGCAACCGAAGAATCTGCCGCACGTCTGGGTCGTCCAGATAGAGCCGAGGGAGGCGCTTGAGGGCATTCTGCACGGTGAGAGTGACATGGTGGATGTAGGCTAGCTGGTCGGGCAGGACCGTGAGCGGCAGGGGAAGCACCCGGATCGGCTCGATCTCGCCGTCGTGGAAATAGACCATATGGCGAGCCACTGCCTCCTCGCGCAGGTCTTCCACCAGCCGGATGAGCCGGTCCTCGCCCAGGCGATAGAGGGCGTGTTGAACTCGGCTGGCCAGGGCCAGCCCACTCAGTCCCAACTCCTCAGCGGGAGTAAGCATCTCGCTTCAGCGGTTCGGGTGGTAAGGCTTGCCCGTGTATGTTACGTCCTCCTCGCAGTGCCGCAACGCCGACCCGTTCGATCCTGGACCGCCTATGCGCGCCGAAACCGCCTACGACGAGCTGATCCAAAGAGTGCGGGAGGAGACTCTCCTCACCTCTTGCGAGGCGCTGCTCGAGTGGGACGAGGAGACCTACATGCCGCCGGGCGGGGTGGAGAACCGAAGTGATCAACTGGCGCTCCTGGCCGGACTGCTGCATGAGCGGGGGACCGATCCCAAGATCGGCGAGCTGCTGGCGGAGTTGGAAAGGTCGGACCTCGTCGCCGATCCCAGGTCTCCCGTTTCAGTGAACGTCCGGGAACTGCGGCGGGAGTATGACCGCTATGTTCGACTCCCCCGCCGCCTGGTGGAGGAGGTGGCCCGCACCACCGCTCTGGCCCAGACCGCCTGGGCCCAGGCCCGGGCGGCCTCACAATTCAGGGACTTTCGTCCCTGGCTCGACAAGATCATCGCCCTGAAGCGGGACGAGGCGGAGTGCGTTGGCTACTCGGGTGAGCCTTACGATGCGCTCATCGAAGACCACGAGCCCGGCATCGACAGCCGGATCGTGGGACGGCTCTTCGAGGCACTGCGGCAGAGTCTGGTTGAGCTCGCAGGGCAGATTGCCGAGCGTCCAGTTCTCCCGCCAGTTCCTCGGGGCCCTTTCCCGGTGGACCAGCAACGGAGCTTCGGTGAAACGGTGGCGGTCGCCGCTGGTTTCGACCGCCTCCGGGGTCGGTTCGACCTGGGAATCCACCCCTCCTGCAGCGCCATCGGCCCGGGAGATTGCCGGCTGGTCTTGCGGTTTGACGAGGCCGATTTCGTGGCTGGAGTGCTCACCATTCTGCACGAGGTCGGTCACGGGCTATACGAGCAGGGGTTGGACCCCAGCTACTATGGAACCCCGATGGGTGAGTCGGCTTCCGTCGCAATGGACGAGGCCCAGGCCCGACTCTGGGAAAATCGGGTGGGACGGAGTCCCGGGTTCTGGCGCTACTTCTATCCTCGATGCCGAGAGCTGTTTCCCGATGCTCTGCGCGGGTACGGTCTGGATCGCTTTGTTCTCGCGGTCAACCAGGTGAAACCGACGCTGATCAGAGTCAACGCCGACGAGGTCACCTACAACCTTCACATTCTCATACGCTTCGAGCTGGAGCGCGCGCTCATGTTGGGAGATCTCAAGTCTGCCGATGTGCCCGAAGCCTGGAATGCCGCTTACCGCAGGTATCTCGGGGTCATGCCGGCCAATGACCGGGAGGGCTGCCTGCAAGACGGCCATTGGGCCGATGGCCTCATCGGGTACTTCCCAACCTACACCCTGGGCGATGTGTTTGCGGCGCAGCTGTTCGCCCAGGCCGAATCCGAGCTGGGCGATCTGGAGAGCCAGTTTGCCCGGGGGGAGTTCGCTGAGCTGTCCGGCTGGCTGAGACGCAAGGTCTATCGGGAGGGAAGTCGCTATCCCTCGGCGAGATTGATAGAGCTCGTCACCGGGTCTCCTCCCAACCACCGGCCCCTGATTGACGCTTTGCGGAACAAGTATGCCAGGCTTTACCGGCTGTAGTCCCTCGCGCTTTTTGCTGCCGGTGGCCGCAGCGCTGGCAATTTCCGCCGCTGGCTGCTCTCGAGCGCCTTCGGCCTCGGCTCCGGGCGAGCGCCATTTCCGCAATGTTCGGCAGCTCACCTTCGGCGGCAACAACGCCGAGGCGTACTTCTCGCCCGATGGCCGGCAACTGATTTTCCAGCGGCAGGAGCAGCTGAACCACGGCTGTGACCAGCAGTACGTGATGAATGTGGACGGCAGCGGACTGCACCGGGTGTCGAACGGGAGGGGCCGCACCACCTGCGGCTACTTCTATCAGGACGGACGCCGCATTCTCTACAGCTCCACTTTCGAGAGCTCACCGGAGTGTCCCCCTCCGGTGGATCGGTCGCAGGGCTACGTCTGGCCACTGCACAATTTCGAGCTCTACACCGCTCGAGCCGACGGAAACGACATCCAGCGGCTTACCCACAACGATGCCTACGACGCCGAGGCCACCGTTTCGCCCGACGGAAGCCGCATAGTGTTCACCAGTACGCGGGAGGGCGACATCGAGCTGTACACCATGAAAGTGGACGGCACCGATATCCGCCGGGTTACCCGCCGGGTCGGCTACGATGGAGGCGCCTTCTTCTCACCGGACGGAGCCCGGCTGGTGTGGCGGACGATGTATCCCGAAACGGCGGCCGACTCCGCCGACTATCGGCACCTCCTCGGCCAGCGGCTGGTGCGGCCCACCCGGCTGGAGCTTTGGGTAGCCGGTGCCGACGGCAGCAACGCTCGTCAGGTGACCCATCTGGGTGCCGCCAGCTTCGCGCCGTTCTTTCACCCAGATGGACTCCGTATCGTGTTCGCGTCGAACTATCCTGATCCGAGAAGCCGGAACTTCGATCTTTATCTCGTCGGGGTGGACGGCAGCGGGCTGGAGAGGGTGACGACGAGCCCGGAGTTCGACAGCTTTCCCATGTTCAGTCCGGATGGGAAGAGCCTGGTTTTCGCCTCCAACCGCCGGGCGAAGCAGCCGGGGGAGACGAACATCTTCATTGCCGAGTGGGTGGAGTAGCCGTCCCGGTTCCCTCCAGCGCTGCCTTGCGGAAATCCTGCAGGGAGGTCTGGTGCTCGCTGTACTCCGGCCGCGCGAGCTTGATCTCCCCGTCATAACGCTTCAAGAATGCCGCATACGCTCGGGAGAGCGCCTTCTGGTCCTTCTGAAACCGAGCCACCGTCCCCTGAATCATGTAGCCGAAGAGGTGCCCCGGCGTCTGGGCCAGGATGCTGTCGCCTAGAGCCCGGGAGGCGGTGACGTCGCCGGTGTGAACCTGGAGGAGAGCGGCATGATAGCGGGCGTCGGCGTCGACGGTGTCCAACTGGGCATACGCCATCAACGCCATCGGAGTGAACTGGGTAACGGTAGCCTCATCCCCCGCCTGGGCTGCCTGCATCACGCGATTGTAGAGGCGATTGAACCGCTCCCGCGGACTCATGCGGCTGATGTCCGGCGGCGACTCCTCGGCGGCCGAAGGCTGAACGGCGGCTACCTCGGGCTGAGCGGAGACGTTCGGCGACCCGCGGGCGAGCATGATGAGGAGCGCTGCCATCAGGGCAGCCACTGCTCCTCCGGCGATGACCCATGGGGTACGGTCCCGGGCTGCAGCCGCCCTCCCACCCACCGGCGCCCCACAGGCGGGGCAAAACCGCGCGCTGGTGGGAATCGGGACACCGCAGTGAGTGCAGGTCGAGGCTTCGCGAGAGGCTCCACAATTGGAGCAGAACTTGCCAACGAGTGGGGTGCCGCAAGACTGGCAGAGGGAGGCAGCGCCACTAGTCATCGGAAGAAGCCACCGCAAACTATCAGGCTGGGCCGTCGGTCTGCATGAAGTACAGATTCCACCGGCCTGGAGCCGCCCGGCCCAGCATGGGGGTGAATCCAAGGCGATAGCGGAGTGACATAACCCTACCATATGGCCGCAAGCGCACGGAGCACAAGGCCCGTCGTGCTCCGTGCTCCAGTCTCAGTCGACCCGCACCGCCTCGATGCCGATCGTGATCTCCACATCATTTCCGATCAGCTCGGTACCGGCGACGCTCTCGTTCCAATTCATGCCGAAATCACGGCGATCCACATTGGTCGTCGCCTCAAAGGCGATCCGCTCGCGCCCTTCTTGGTCCCGGGCAATGCCTCGATACTTCCCCGACAGCACCACCGGTTTCGTGTGCCCCTTGATGGTCAGCGCGCCGATCACGTCGAGGGTGCTGTCGGTCGCCATGAACCCCTCCCCCTGGAACGTCATCTTGGGGTAGTGAGTCACGGCAAAGAAACGATCGGAACGGAGGTCTGTGTCGCGATAATTGTTACCGGTGTTCAGGCTGGCTGTCTCGATCTGGACGTCCACCTTCCCCAGCTTCCAGTCACCGTCTTTGGTGGTGAGGATGGCATACCACTTGTTAAAAGTGCCGCGGACGCGCCCTACCAGATGGCGGACTCCAAAGTCGACCTGGGAGTGGACCATGTCCACCACCCATTTGGTCTGCCTGGCATACCCGCTGGACGCTTCCGCAGCGGTTTGCGCCTCTGCCGCTCGAGCCCCAACCTGCATGAGCGCCGCCAGGCCCATCGTGACCACTGTCATCCGAGCAATTCGCATGGCTCCCTCCAGCGTGTTTACCTGAAACTTGGAGCCACGTTCATGAAGCGGAGATGAAGGCGCAATGCAACTATGCTCAGACTAGAAAATTCTGGGTAACTGGTCTGGGGAATTCAGCGCTGAGCGGGAATCCGCAGGCACTACGGGACTGGGCAGGTGAGATGGTTCCCTTCGCATAGCCGGGCGGAGCCAGGACACGAGAATTATGAAGATTTCATGAAGCGGAGAGTCTTACCCCAAGTACCACTTGCGTAATTCTACGGAGTACCCAAAATAGGAGCAGGATCGTCCATAAAGACGGTTTTCAAGGTAGGCCTATGGCCAAGAGATTTGCCGGCTGGCAGGTCGCGAGCATTGCTGCTCTGGCGGTAATGCTGTTCTCTGGCTGTACCGACGAGAAGATCGTCTACCGCGAGCCCATCAATCCTCCCCCGGACGCAAACTCCGGTTTCCTCGGCTACTTCACCAGCAGCGATAAGAACACCACCTGCGGTAACTGCCACACCAGCCACCAGGCGGGCTGGGTCAACACGGCTCACGCCAACGCGTACGCCACTTTGCTCAACTCCGGTGCGTCCCAGTCGTTCTGCGAGTCGTGTCACACCGTCAGCGACAAGGGCAATGCGGCAGCCGGGCCGGCCGGGTGGGACGTGGTGAAGGATACGGCGTACCACGACGTCCAATGCGAGAGCTGTCACGGTCCCGGCAATACCCACGCCCAGAATCCGGATGCTCCTGCGGGCGCGGGAAATCCGCCCCTGGCCCATGTGGCGGTGCTGGGTGACTCGACCACCATGGCGCAGAGCTGCGCCGATTGCCACAGTGGGTTCCATCATCCCTTCGTCGATGAATGGAAGCTCTCGGCCCACGCAGTCTCGTTGCAGGAGGAGGACGGCACCTTCGTCAAGGATGCATCTCCCACCTGCGGCTCCTGTCACGAAGGACGCGATGTGTTGGCGGCCTGGGGTGTAACCGCCGACTATGCGGAGAAGGGTTTGCCCGGCACCGAAAATTATCTGGGAATTACCTGCGCCGTGTGCCATGACCCGCATGGTTTCACCACCGGCACGGACGGCCTACCCGTAGCTGGCCAGCTTCGGTATCCGATCGACGTGCCGGACGTCAATCAGAACCTGTGCATGAAGTGCCACCAGCGCCGGGCGGAGCCGGATGAGGCTTCAGCGCGCGGGCCGCACTCTCCGCAGGGACCGATGCTCCTGGGTGATGCCGGCTATCACCCGGCCGGGTTCGATCCCGACGTGCAGGCGGTGGCCAGTACCCACGGGTCGGAGCGCAACCCGAGGCTGTGTGCCGGCTGTCATGTGAACGGATACGATGTGACCGACCCAAACACGGGGAACCAGGTCGTTCACTCGGTGGGCCATCTGTTTCTGCCTATCCCATGCCTGGATGGGCAGGGCGCGCCAACCACCGACAGAACCTGCGCGTACGATACCCAGGCGCGGACCTGGGGAGCCTGCACCAATTCCGGCTGCCACGGCGATGCCTCTACCGCCGCTGCCGCCTTCGCCTCCTCGGGCCAGCTCCTGGATCAGCTGACCAAGCAGATCTGGGACGACAAGAACGGCAACGATACGGTTGAGGCGGCGCCGACCGATGGAGGCTACCTGTCGGACTTCACCAACGTCCCGCCGACCGAATACGCGACCACAGACAACCACATCACGCCGGCGGAGGGTGCCCTGTTCAACGTGCGGATGCTCCGGCCCGGCCCGCGCGAGCTGGGTGGCGGCGTGGACGGCTCATCCGGCGTGCACAACCCATTCCTGGCGCGGGCACTGCTGACCGCAAACATCGATGAGCTCCGCGCTACGTATCCCGGCCTCCCACAGGCCAGTGTGGCGGTCCAGGATATTATGAAGAAGGTCGAGGCCAGAAACGGACGGCCGCTCATCCGGCCCGCGCCGGGCCGGCCTATCTCGGTCCGCTAGCACTTCCAGCACTCATGGCCCCCGTCCACCTGGTCAAAGCGGTGTGGTCGGGGGCTCTTGCGTATTCAGGCCCACCCTCCGGTCTCCGACACCATCTCGGCGGATCCAGGATTCACTCTCCGGCCGGTTTGTCGATTCGGTGGTGGTGCGCTCACCGCTGCCCGATCCCCTCATCCCGATCGTCCAATGGATCTTCCAGCGCCCCAGCTGGGTGATGATCAGCGGGATCGTGCTCGGCGCGCTGCGTCGCGCTCGCGGTCCTCCTGCTATCTGGAGCGCAGGGAAAGCCAATTGGCCACTGGCTGATCACCCGCGACCGCGGGGTCAAGCTGGCGCTCGGTTCGGCGGTTGGCGCGGTCCTGCTTCTGGTCGCTCGCCGGAGGGCTCAAGGCCCATGACTACGTCATGCACGACAACGATTTCTGTCGCGGGCTGCCACATCTTCGTGCCCAGCGGCCAGATCTTCGTCCGGCCGGATACCGGCACCTACCTCCTGGTCAACCAGCTGGAGGGGACGCACGACAGCCTCTCCTGTCATGCCTGTCATCCGTTCGATCTCAAGGCCCAGACCAAGGAGCTGTACTACTGGATCATGGCGCGGCCGGACAAGATCCCGCCTCACGCCAAGGTACCGCGAACCATCTGCGAACAGTGCCACGTCCAGGGCGAGGCCAAGAAGACCTGGCAGCGGATAGCCTCGACCGCCGGCCATCGCATCCACCTCGAATCCGATTCAGCTCCCCTCAAAGATGTTCAGTGTCTAACCTGTCACGCCCGCACCGCCCACCGCTTCCAGCCGGCTGACACCACCTGCGCCCAGAAGGGCTGCCATCTGACCGACGACGTCAAGATTCGGCTGGGCCGGATGGCGGCGCGCTTCCATGGCCGCCCAGCCAGCCGCTGCCCAATGAGGAGCAGCTCTACTGCAACTCCTGCCACCAGTTCACGGCCGAGGCCCAGCTCGTGTCGCTGGACTCCGCGACCAAGACCCTGCAGCCACGCGAGCGACAGTGCTTCGGGTGCCATGAGATGCGAGCGCTGCTGGCGACCTTCGATCCCGTCAAGGACCCGCACGGCGGGAGCTGCGGGATGTGTCACAACCCGCATACCGATGTGAAGCCGAAGGACGCGCTGAAGTCCTGCACCGATGCCAACTGTCACGCAACCTGGCGCAGCGTTCCCTTCCATGTGGGCGCGGCGCACCGGAAGGTGGCCCAGCGCTGCGAGACTTGCCACCAGCCCCATGCAGCCCGGGTGGATGCGAGCGACTGCACCGGATGCCACACCGAGGTGAGAAAGGGCGGCGGGCGGATGCGACCGCCGCTTCCCTTCGATACCACCAAGGCGCTCCAGCAATCGAACCGGTTAGTCGAGCCGGGCCGATCGCGAGGGCAGGGAGACGCACCACCAGGGGACCACCGGGGAGCGAGCGCAGCCGCCTCCTTCCCCCCCGACACCTTCTCCCATGAACGCCATCGCCGACTCGCCTGCATCACCTGCCACAGCACCACCTCTCGGCGCAGCGACCTGACCTTTCGAGCCGCCGCGCGGCTGCCAGATCTGCCATCATCAGCGCCCCGCCCGGAGCGACTGCGCGACGTGCCACACGGTGACGAGCTTTCCTCCGCCCGGCCGGTCACCGTCGTGGTCGGGGTGTCCCAAGCACCACCCGACGCGATCGCGACCGGTTGAGTTCGAGCACTCGGAGCACACGCGAAGTCCAGTGCGTGCAGTGCCACACGGCGCCGGTGAGCCTCGTGCCGATCCCGAAGGCCGCAGCCTGCATCGCCTGTCACGACGATCACCACGCCGCGGACCGCGACTGCGCCGCCTGCCATCAGAACCGCGCGAGATCAACGCGGCCCATGCCAGGCCGGTCGAAGCGCACTCGGGCTGCGACCAGTGCCATGCGCCAGAGACCGTCGCCGAGCTGATCCCCACTCGCTCGTTCTGTTTGACCTGCCATTCCCGCAGGTCGATCACTACGCGGCGAAGCAATGCACCGAGTGCCACTTCCTCGAGTCACCGGAAGCATACCGCCGCCATCTGAGGAAGACGGGCGCGGAATCGTGAGCCGAGCCCGGAGCGCTGGATGCTCGTCGCTGACTCGGTGCTGGCTCCTCACCCCCGCGCTCGAGGCGCAGGGCTATCGGCTCCGGCTCGATGCCCGAGCCCAGGCTGCCGCCTACCGTGGGGTCCGGGCCGACAGCGTGCTCGCCACCGACGTCGTGGTCGGGCCGACCGGGGGATTCCAGACTGCGGACGGATTCTTCGTTCGCTGCCAGCCCGGGGCGACGCACTGCTTCTTCTTTCGGCCGGGCCCCTATCTGCAGGGAGGGCCTCTGGTCACCAGCGCCGACCTTACTGCTCTGGGGGCTGGGCATGAATGGTCTGAGCCTTCGAGTGAACGCGCGAGCGGGCACCGACCTTGGCGAGAGTGAGGTCTGGCCCGGAACCGACCCCCCGATTCAACTGCTGGAGGCGTACGCCGACTACGCCAGCCGCGGCGTGACCGCCCGGCTCGGGCGCCAGCTGCTGGTGAGCCGGCTCGGCATCGTCGGCTTCGACGGCGGTCGGGCGACCGTCCGTTCCCAGCGGCTGGGTCTCGAAGCCGAAGGCTACGTCGGCTACGGACTGGCTCGGGCCACGGCACTCCCGGTCTCCAGCTCGGCGATCAACCCGCTGGACGAGTTTCAGCCCCGAGTCCCGGCAGCTGCTGGCCGGCGGTGCGCTGGGCTGGGCCGGCCGGTACGGCCAGGTCGCGGCTCGACTATCAGCGCGAGGTGGATCGCGACTCCCGGCAGTTCGGGTCCGAGCGGGCGGCCGTTTCGGGCGAGCTGCGCCCCTCTCGCGATGGAGCGTCACGGGCGGAGCGGAGTACGACCTGGCCAACACCTGGTTCGGCAACGCCGACGCTGAGCCTGCGCTACACGACGCCCGCCGTCACCGCGCTGGTGGGCGCCCGGCAATACCGGCCCCACTTCGATCTCTGGACCATCTGGGGCGCCTTCAGTCCGGTGCCCTACCACGCAGTGAATGCTTCGGTCTGGGTCCGCCCCTTGCCGGCGCTGGAGCTGAGGGGCCGCGGGGAGCATTACGCCTATTCCCCTACCGAGACCTCAGACCCCGCTGGTGGATGTGGATGACGACGGCTGGCGTCTGGGGGTCGGAGCCTCCTTCAGTCCCAATGCAGTCTGGACCTTCGATGCGGGATACCGGGAGGAGTACGGACCCGGCGCCTCGTCCCATGGATTCGAGGCCAGCATCAGCGCCGTGCCGCTGGCTCAGCTCACGCTCACGGCCTATGGATCAACGCTGGACCGGCCACTGGAGTTTCGGTTCGAAGAGGCAGGGGTGGACGTGTTGGGCCTGGATGCGGAGTGGCGGCCCAGCGATCGATTGCGGCTGGCCCTGGGCGGGGCTCACTATCGAGAGGACCGGCGGCGTCCCGACGCCAGCGGGATCGACTGGAATCAGACCCGACTGCACGCCGGCGTCACCTTGTTCCTGGGTAGCGGAGCGGATCGCTCGCGCCTTCCCGCGGGCGCTCCGGACCCGACCTCCAGCGGGAACGCGATGAAGCTTCGCTGGGTCATCGTCGCTGTTTTCGTCTTAC
The DNA here is from genome assembly GCA_963842945.1 of uncultured Gemmatimonadales bacterium. Lineage (GTDB taxonomy): Bacteria > Gemmatimonadota > Gemmatimonadetes > Gemmatimonadales > GWC2-71-9 > CAVVWJ01. The sequence goes on along the minus strand of CAWJIM010000021.1, from coordinate 82,554 downwards.
TCGGCGGCGGAGCCCGGCCGGAGGCCTCTCCCAGGAGCGCCAGGACCGCTTCGACCACTGGCAACACCGGAAGCTCTTTCCCAGTTGCATAGCTTGCCATGCCGGCGTGCAGGAGTCGGACCGGCCACTCTGGCCTGCCGCCGACCGCATGTGCCGACTGTCATGATGGAACGGTCGAGAAGACCGGGTAGACTGGCAGCCGCCTTCCGGTCCGCCCCGAACCAACCTCCGGTTTACCCATGACGGGCATGCCGAGGCGGTGCGCGAAAGCTACCGCGAAGGATTCTGCGCTGCGTTGTCGAGTCTGCCATGCCGGACCCGGAGGACGAATGCAGGTCCGACTGGCCGTGGTCGAGAGCTGCCTTAACTGCCATGGGATCCAGACCGCCCATCTGTCGGCACCCGACACTAGCTGCGCCACCTGCCACGTCCCGCTGGCCCAGGCGATCCGGCTGACCCGGCAGGATGTCGCCGAATTCCCGGCCCCGGAGTCGCACCAGCGAGCCCGGCTTTGCCTTCAGCGGGCATGGCAAGCTGGCCCGCGCCTCCGGCGGAGCCGAAGGTCTCGGCGGCCTGTGCCACCTGCCATGCCCGGGACTTCTGCATCCAATGCCACGTGAATGCGCCAGAAGTGCCGGTGATCCAGGCTCTGCGCCGCGATCCCCGGTCGACCGCCATCCAGGCGAAGCTCGAGGCGCCCGCCGATCATCGCAGACCCCGAGTTCCTGTTCCGGCATGGAGAGCCGGCCCGCAAGTCTCCCGGCACCTGCGCCACCTGTCACACCCAGGAGAGCTGCCTCACCTGTCATGTCGGCAAGCCTGCCACGGTCCATGCCCTCCCGGTTGCGGGACCCGGACGAGGAAAGGCGCCGAGCATCCGAGCGAGAGCGGCCCGACTCGCATGGACGGGATTTCACCGAGATTCATGGTCCGGTGGCCGATGCCCGGCCCCAGTCCTGCGAAGGGTGCCATGTGCGGCCCCAGTGCCTCGACTGCCACCGGCCCAATCCGGCAGATCCCACCCCGGGATACCACCCTGCAGGCTTTCTCTCCCGTCACCCGGCGGCTGCATACACCCGAGAGACCAGCTGCAGCGACTGCCACAACACCGGCCAGTTCTGCGCCGACTGTCATGTCAAGGCCGGACTCTCCGCGCAAGGGCCGCTTGAATGCAGGGTACCATGATGCCAAGCAGTTCTTCCTGCTGAATCACGGCCAGGCCGCGCGGCAGAACCTGGAGAGCTGCGTGGCCTGCCATGCGGAGCGCGATTGTCTCACTTGCCACTCGGCGGTGGGCGGGCGGCGATTCAACCCCCACGGCCCCGGCTTCGATCCGGAGACGCTGCGGCGCAAGAACTCTCAGGCCTGCACTGTGTGTCACGGTGCGGCCATTCCAGGAGGGGATTAACAAGAGCCCGCGCTCGACTGCGAACGCGGGCCCAAGTCATTCGCCACTCTGTCGTGGACCGCCGTCGGCGGATGCGCCCCTCAGTGGGCTGCCACGAATCTGATTGCCTGCCGGGTGAGCTGGCGAACGGGAACATTGCTGAGTCGGGCCGGCCGGAATAAGGATCCCATGATCGCCGTGCGGGCGGCCGGCTCGAACCCCACCTGCGTGCTCTTCACCACCTGGAATGACGAAGGCTCGACTTTCCCGGTGGTATCGATCACGAACTGCACCTCCACCCGTCCTTCGATGCCTACCGAGGCCAACCCACTGGGGTACTCGGGTGTTGGCTGGGACAGCACCATAGCAGGCTCGAAGCCGGGGAGGTTCGTGGTTGCCTGGTAGATCTCATGCACCTCGACCGGGCGGGTGCCTCCCACCACTCCATCGGCCACGCCGCCCTCCATTCCGCGGCCGGTGAAATCCCGCGGGTCGAACGGCCGCTGGTTCAGGTCCACCTGCGGAATCACGCTGGGGATTTCGCTCAGCGGCGGCACCGTTTGGAATCCCTGCGGCGGAGGATCGCCCAGATTGACGATCGTGGCGGGCTTTTCCGCCCGGATAGGAGGCGGAGGCTCGGGTGCCCGGGGGATGAACAGCAGGATTTCGTCGTTGGGTAGCGCGGTCCGGGCTGCCTCCATGGCGGAGCGTGTGGCCCCGATTGCCAGCGCCAGCAACAGTCCGTGGCTCAGCGCGGAAGTGGTGAACCAGCGAAACTTGATATCCCGGTGCACCCCGGAAGCAAGAAGGACGTCGAACATAGGCCACGCTCGCTCGAGAAGTTACGATCCGAAGCTACCACCCGGGAATTAAAGGCAGGATGAAATCCGGGTGAGATCTTTCTGATTCAGCGGGACAAAATTTCACCGGGGTTTCACGGAGTCTTTAGGGGCCAAGCGGTATTTTGCTCCTGCAACTTCGATTTCACAGGAGGTTCTATGCGAGTTGCGAAGCTGGCCCCCATGAAGGGGAAAGTGGGAGAGGAAGTCGAGCGGTTCTTCGATCGCTTCCTTACCCCCGGGTTCCTGACGGAGCCCTTCATTCCGCCATTCCCGTTCGAGACTGCGGAAGCGGAATGGTATCCGGCGCTGGACCTCACCGAGACCGCGGAGGAGTACATCGTGCGGCTCGAGGTGGCTGGCGTTCACAAGGAGAACCTCGACATCAACCTGACCGGCACGTTGCTGACCCTCAACGGCCGCCGCGAGTTGGTGCCCGAGATCGCGGGTGAGACCTATCTGCGCCGGGAGCGCGAGGTCGGAAAGTTCACCCGTACCATTCGCCTGCCCGCGCCGGTAATGGAGAAGGAAGTCAAGGCCACCTATCAGGATGGAATCCTGGTGATCCACCTGCGCAAGGTCGCGCCGGCGGTGGCCAACCGGATCGTCATCAAGTAACGACGTCCGGTCCTCGACGACCTCCAGGCCCCGGATTCGTTCCGGGGTCTTTCTTTGCCGCCTTCCCGGATCGTGAAGGTTCTTTCACCCCGGCTTCAAGCTTCCTGACGAGAGTCGAAGGCAAATTGTCCGGTATCAAGCTGTCACTCGGCGCCCAGGAGGTGTTCTCATGTCAGACAAGACCGCGTTTCACTCGATTCTCGTGCCGGTGGATGGCTCGACTTTGGCCGAAGCGGCGATTCCCTATGCGCTGGCTGTTGCTGAGCGAGCCCGCAGCAGAGTCCAGTTCGTCTTTGTCTACCAGGACCGCATTCCCCTCGAGCCCGTCGAGCTGGCATGGCAGTATCTCTCGCGGCTTACCGCACGAGCCAGAGAGCGCCTGGGAGACTCTGTTTCTTCCGCTCTCCTGCACGGGCCGGTTGCCGCCACCCTGGTAAAGCAGGCGCGAAAGATCGGCGCCGACCTCGTGATCATGACGACGCACGGTCGTGGTGGCCTGGAGCGCGCCTGGCTGGGCAGCGTGACCGACCAACTGATCCGCCGCATCGGAATACCTGTCCTGGTAGTCCAGCCGTGTGAGGTGCCGCAGCACCCGAGTTCGAGCCCAGCGAAATCCTCGTCCCGCTGGACGGCTCGCCGTTGGCGGAAACGGCATTCCAGCCCGCGGCGGCGCTGGCCAGACTGTGGGACGCGGAGCTGACTCTGGCGCAGATCGTCTACCCGGTCCCGATTGCCGGTGAACCGGGAATCGCAGCGGCTCAGAACTCCGACCAGGAGCTGACGGCGATAGCGCGGGAGTCCGCCGAGGAGTACGTCAGGCATGCGGCCGAGCGACTTCGGAGCAGCGGGGTGAAGGCCTCGGGGGTGGCGCTGATGGGCACCGACATGCCAGCCCATCAGTTGCGCGAGCTGGCGCGTCCCGGACGGGTGAGCCTGATCGCGATGGCCACTCACGGGCGGGGAGGAATTCGGCGGTTCATCCTGGGCAGCGTGACCGATAAGCTAGTACGTACAGCGGAGGTACCGGTGCTGGTGGTTCCTCCGGTGCCCGCGAACCCGGCGAGCGCGGCAGGCCAAGCCCGAACGAGTGCGAGCGCTCAGTGTCGGTGAGGAATTCGCCCCGGCATAACTGCAGTGTGCCCCGGCGGCTTCATGAAGGTCTTTTCACGGCAGCTTCAGGCTCTTTCAGGTGTCCATGCGTCAGATTGCAGTCAGCAGCTCACCTGATCCTGACATGAACCGGGAGGACGTATGAGGGTCCGCGAACTGATGCAGGGCGATGTCATCACCGTCAACCTGGATACCTCGATCAACGACGCGGTGGTGACCCTGACCGATGCACACATCTCCGCCCTCCCGGTCGTTGACGGCGGGGGACGCATGGTCGGCGTGGTGTCGAGCACCGACGTCCTGACCTCCGAGGCGGAAGCCAACGATGCGGTCGAGCGGGAGGCCCTGTTCGAGCAGATGATGGTGCGGGACATCATGACCCGGCGGCCGCTGACCGTCTCGCCCGATGCAGAAGTCAGGGAGGCCGCGCAGCAGATGCTCTATGCCGACGTGCACCGGCTGTTTGTCACCGCCGACGACAAGGTGGTCGGCGTGATTTCGACCACCGATATCGTCCGCGCGGTGGCCACCGGCAATCTGTAGAGATACGAGCGTTCACCTACTTCGAAGCAGCGAGTCATCCTATGTGCGCCACGACTGTAGTCCCTCCGCTCGACCGGTCAGCTCGGGACACTTTTGACCCGATCCTGGCTCGGACCCATGACCGCTGGATGGCTGAGGCAGACAAGTTCATCGGACCGGTGACCGATTCGGACGCAACCTTCATGCAGCGGTGGGCAGCCGTGCGGTATGTCTGGGACGAGCTGCCGGTGCGGCTTCAGAGGGAGCAGGAGCTGCTGGATGAGCTGCATCCATTCATCCCGGCTGAGATCCGGGCACGGCTTTCGATGCAGCTCGATCGATTGCATCACTTGCATCGGGACTTCGACGGCCTGGCTCACCGGACGAGCACTGCCCGGGAGCTGGCCCGGACCGCACGCGCTCTCCTGGAGGCACTGCGGCTCTGGTACGCCGAGATCGAGTTCGCTGCCGGGGAGATCCGATGTGCGGACGTCGGCTATACGGCAACCTCGCTGCTGGAAGATCTGACGTTCAGGCCGCTTCCCCAGACTGAATGGGGCACCTGGGAGGTAGAAAGGAGATCACAATGTTGATCGAGCGATTTCTGCCGGCGTTCGACGTGACTGAGATACACGAAGTGGAGATAGACGCACCACCAGAGATCGTGTACGCGGCAATCCGGCACGCCGACTTGCACGATCCAATCATCGACGTGCTCTTCACCCTGCGGGAGCTGCCGACACGTCTCTCGGAGAGGATGCGCGGAATCCCGACATCCCGCACGCCGGAGGTTTGCACCTTCGAGGACCTGGCGAAGACAGACATGCCCTGGATGCTGCTGGCCGAGGATCGGGGCAGCCAGCTCGTGATAGGGTCGGTGGGCAAATTCTGGCGGGCCGACTACGGCTGGAGACCGGTACCAGCGGAGGATTTCGCTTCCTTCAACGAGCCGGGATACGCCAAGCTCGCCATCAGCCTTTCGCTCTGGCCCACCTACGGGGCGACCCAGCTGCGTTACGAGGCGCGAATTGCCACCACCGACGAAACCGCGCGAGCTCACTTCCGGCGCTACTGGCGCCTGATCCGCCTGGGCGACGGGATTGTGAGGCACCGTGCGCTCAGTCTGATCAAGGCCGAGGCCGAGAGACGTGCCGCTTCGCAGTTGGTGCAGGAAGGGGCGGCCGACTCGAACCGGAGGAGCCCATGATTGCACGGTCAGTCCGACCCAATCGCGGGGAGCGCTGGCGGATGCTTCCTGGCGATGAGCTGATCTCGAGGGCTCAGGCCATGATCACCCACGGCATCACGATTCGGCGTCCGCGCCGTGAAGTATGGCCCTGGCTGGTGCAGATGGGCGGTGGGCGAGCCGGTTGGTACAGCTACGATCGGATCGACAACAATGGCCGCCCGAGCGCCGACCGAATCGTTCCCGAGCTGCAGCAGGTAAAGGTCGGCGACGTATTTCCCGGGAAGCCGGGAATCACCGAAGGTTTTGTGGTTCTGAGTTTTGAGGCCGAGCGGTTCTTGGTGCTGGGCTGGCCTTCGCCGGAGGGCGTCCCCATCGTGACCTGGGCTTTCGTGCTAGAGGAGCCCGCTCCGGGCTGTACCCGGCTCATCGTTCGGGTTCGTGTCGGGGAGGCATATTGTCCCCCGTTGGGGCTGCCGCATTGGATGGGCGATGCGCTTATGCCGCTGGGACATCTCGTCATGCAGCGGAAACAGCTGCTCGGCATCGCCCGCCGGGCTGAGGCCGTTGGCTTCGCCGTGCCAGCTGAGACTCAGGTAGTTCAGGAGGTATCTCATGAGCTGGGCTCATATTCATCTTGCTCTCAATCACGTTCCGGTGATCGGCCTCCCCATCGTCGTCCTATTGCTGCTCTGGGGACTTGTCCGGCGGAACGCTGAGCTGATCAGAGCAGCCTTCGGACTTCTGGTCCTGCTTGCCCTCGTGACTCTCGTGGTTCAGCTGACCGGAGAGCCCGCCGAAGACCTGGTCGAGGGGTTGCCGGGAGTGCTCGATTCCATGGTGGAACGGCACGAGGAAGCGGCTCTCATCGGCACTATCGGAATGTCGGGACTCGCTCTGCTGGCCCTGTTCGGTTGGCTCCGCTCCCGAGGCGGGCGCACGCTGGCCCGCTGGTATCCCGCGATCGTGCTGATCGGGGGCGTACTGTTGAGCGGCTACTTCGGTTGGGTCGCCAATCTCGGAGGTCAGATTCGCCATTCGGAGATCCGGCCTGGCCAGGCGGCCGCGCTCAGTCCTGGAGACGAAGTGGTGGAACCGAAGGATGAGAAGGACTGAGAGCCGCCGAGCAGGCCTCCCGGAGCGCTGTGAGGTAGCCGGCCACGTGGTCGGGACCTGGTCCGGGCGGGTCAAGGAAAGGGTCCATCACCGTCGAGCGCAGTACCACCAGCCCCTCTGACCCGCTCGCCTTCCATTCATCGAACGAGCAGACCCCCAGTGCGGCGAGCAGCGGACCGATCGCCCCATCGTACATCGGACTCTGCAGCCGGGTCCGGGTAATGATGTATTCCGGGGGCCCCTCTTTCCGGGCCAGACTCAGCTCGCAAAAGACCCGCTCATTAAAGGCATTCAGGGCTGCGAGGGTAGCGTGAGAGGGATGGTGTATCACATAACAGACGATGTTGATGTCGGGAACCGGGAGCAGCACCACCTGGAAGGGAGCCAGGTTCGCCCGGCCGAGTTCCTCGTGCAGCCGGCGGCCGCCGGCCATCGTGCGCTCGATGAGATAGCCGTACCCCCGGTCGTCCAGTGGAATGACCTTGTGGCTCAGCCAGACCGCGGCTGCCGCGGCGCCGGGTTTCGAGCCCTCCAGGATGTAGCGGCCCAGGAACGGCTCCACCTCGGATTCAGCAGAATCGAGCCGGAGCCAGATAGGGCGGCTCAGCAGCCACCAGTAGCCGAGTCCTGCCATCGCGCACCAGGATGGCGCCCGCCGAGTAGGGCACGTACCCCATTTTGTGCGGATCGATGCTCACCGAGTCGGCCCCCTCCAGTGAGGAGATCGCCCGGATCCAGTCGTCATCAGGCCACGAGCTCTCCGGTAGAGCGCCTGATCTCGGCGCCGGTCCGGCGAGTGCCGTCCGCTTTCCTGGTTACGGCAGCGGCATAGCCGCCATAACACGCGTCCGAATGGATGTGGAAGCTGGCGCCCAGCTCCCGCGCCGCCCGGTCCCGCACTTCGATCACCCGGTCCAGCCGGTCGACTGCACTCTCTTCCGTGGTCCCGCAGACACTCACACAGGCGAGAATCGGCTGCCGGTGGCGGACCAGCTCGCTCACGCGCTCCCACAGGGCGTCGGGTCCATTCGAAAGCAGGAGTCGAGGGGAACGTAAACCAGCTGATTGGAGCCGATGCCCAGCGCCCGGACAATCTTCTCCCAGGAGTAATGGGCGGTGGCGGCAACCAGGACGACGCCGGCCGGCAGCGGGTCGCCGTAGTCCAGCGCCAGCCGGCGGCTGTACTCCTGATAGCCGATCGTCGGCGAGAGAATGGTTTGCCAGGGCGCGCCGCGCCGCCGCCACTCCGGCCGACCGCAGGAGCCGCTCCCAGAGATCGAGGCTGGCCTCGTCCGGGATATTCAGCAGGTCCCAGAGTCGCAGCTCGGTCAGCGGTGCCTTGCTGCCATCAGGAAGTCCCACCTCCAGTTCGAGCCCGAGCTCGGCAGCCGCGCCGGCTACGGCCACCGGCAGGTAGCGGACACTGCGCGCGAGCCACAGCGCCTCGAAGTTGGCCACGGTGCCGCCCGAGGTGAGGTGCCCCCAGCTCCGGGATGGATCGTAGCCGATCATGCGGGCCAGGTCGCGCGCGACCTCCATCTCCAGTCGAGTGGTCACTGGGGAGATCTCGGCCGCGATGTTGTTAGGGTTGTACAGCATGGTGGCGAAGTAGCCGATCTGGGAGGCGATGGTCTGCTCCGCGATCATGTGGCCCTTGTAGCGTCCGCTGAAGAACGGAACGTCGCGCTTGAGCTCGGCCAATAAGCCGAGAAGCTCCTGAGTCAGTACGGCAACGCTGGACTCATAGCCCTCCTGCCGTTTGTCCATCTCTCGAATGGTGAAGCCGTCCTCGGGGTGATAATTGCGACGCCAGAACACATGATCTCTGAGAGCCTCGACCACCAGGCGCTCCAGCAGCTCGGCGTTCTCCCCCCGTGGGCCCAGGAACCACGCGCGCAGCGCCTCCTGCGGGATCGAGCGGCACATTTCCTCCTGACGCTAAGGAGACTTGGAGAGCAGGTTGGGTGCCGGGTCGCTACGAGCGGGTGTCGGCGGCAATACGGCATGGTCCGCGGGAGCTACCGCGCACTGAGGATGCGCCTCTCACCTTGCGATCCGAGCGAGGGATCGACACCGTCACCCGGAGGCCGCCTTCGCTGCCGCGGCTCGCCCGCACGGTCCCGCCGTGGAGGGCCACGATCGAGGCGGTCGCGGTGAGGCCCAGACCGGGCCCGCCGTCCCGTCCCCTGGCCTGGTCGCTGCGATAGAATGGCTCGAAGAGGTGGGGCAGGACGTCTTCGGGGACGCCGGGACCATTGTCCGCCACGGTGATCAGCGCGTTGGATCCGCTGGTCTGCACCAGCACGTCGATGCAGGAGCCGGGCGGGGTGTATCGCCGGGCATTGTCGAGCAGCTGCTCCAGGACCATTCTCATCAGCCGGGGATCGGCCTTGATGGCAACCTCGCCGGCAGATTCCACCAGGGTCACCTTGTGGCCTCCGATTCCATCCTGCACCTGAGCCACTGCCTCTCGCGCGAGCGTTCGCACATCCAGCTCGGCTAACCGCAAGGTGACCTCGCCGGCCTGCAGTCTGCCCAGCAGGACCAGGGCATCAGAGATCAGAGTCAGTCGGTCGATCTCTTCCAGCGTGCTGGCGAGAATGCTCGCGGTACTCGGCTGGACTCCGCTCCTTCCACAGAGCGACTTCGACCGCCGCCCTCATTGCCGCGATCGGCGTACGCAGGTCATGGCCGAGATCGCGCACGATGCGGCGATGCCAGCGGCAGGCTCGCTCCAGTCGCGTCACCATGGCATTGAGCACCTGAATGAGGCCCTGAAATTCACTGACATTCGCATGGACCGTAATACGCTGGCCGGCCACCTCACCGGTTATGCCCCCTGCTTGGGCCGCGATGGTGTGGACCGGCGCCACGGACGAGGCGGCCAGCCACCCCGCTCCGATCGCCGTGGCGAGGGTGCCCAGCAGGACGATAGCCGCCAACTGGAGCCGCAGGGTCTCGAGCGAGGCGGCGGCAACTGGATCGCTCAGTATGGCGAGCTGGCTGATCTGCTGACTTACCGCGTGATAACCCCAGACAGCCAGCGCCAGAAGGCCGACGAACATCGTCAGGGAAAAGCGGATGGCGAGCGTCCGCTGCAGGCTGAAGGAGCGTGGTGGCGGGGCCATCAGTCCAGGGCCGGCGGCTCAGCGAGCCGCTGGATCTGCTCCAGCAGATCGGCGAACCGGAATGGCTTGGTAACGTAGCCGTTGGCCCCGGAGGTGAGGCATCGCTCGATGTCTTCCGGCGCATCCCGCGCGGTCAGCATGAGGATAGGAGTCTGCCGGCCCTGAGTACGAAGCGCGCTGGCGACTTCGGGCCCGCTCTTCTTGGGGAGCATGTAGTCGAGTAGGATCAGGTCGTAGGTATGACTCATGGCCATGGAGAGCGCCTCTTCCCCATCCCGTCCCCGGCCCACCTCGAACTCCTCTTCCCGGAGTCCCTGTTCCAGCATGCCCCCGACTTTTTCGTCGTCTTCAACCACGAGAATGCGCATCGTTTACCACTCCGTCTGTCGGCAGCTGCTCAGACCGCCAGTTTAGGCCTCACCGCTTGAAAGGCGCGGTTGGATTTGTGTGAACCTCTCTTCATTCTGCGGGTGGAGCGACGTAGCGCAGCTGGACGGGCGGCTGGGCGACTCAGCACCACGCTCCGCTCGAAGATGTCACCCGGCCGGCCCAGGTTGAAGAAGCCGTCAAAGAATCGCTCGTACGCTTCGTCCGGGCTGACCTGCTGACCGGTGGTCGTGTCGGTGACCTTCATGATGTCTGCCTCGGCTGAGGTTGAGATCAGAGGACCGCAGCCAAGATGGCGTGACCGACGTGAAGCGGAGATGAAAAAAGGCCGAAGTTCCACTGTCATGCCGTCCCGGTAATTGGGCTCCGGCCATCGATCTTGCCTGGATCCTGTGCCGGGGTGACATTCTCACGCGTGACTGTTTCAGAGCGCGCCCGGAAACTGACCTGTGCCTGGATTGCTGCGTGTTTCGCGTACGCCGCAATCACATGGGGATCTATGCCGGGGTGTGTCTGGCACCCCGGTCCCCCGACCGACCATGCACACGGGCAGGATGTCCAGGGGACGCACTCGCATTCCAACGGTGGCCTCCCAGCCTCCAACCAGTGTTCGGTACATCTCTGCTGTATCCAGCTCAGCGGCGTCCCGGGTGATACCGGTTCCTCCGGACGCCTGACTCCGGCGCAGCAGGGCTCCGGACCGGCCGCCACAGGCTTCGTTCTTCTCCGTCCGTCGCACACGCTTCCCTTCGCGCAGGGCCCGCCTCACTCCCCAGCCTGATAACCATCCGCGCCGGAAATGATCCGGCCGGATCAGTGTTCCAGACGAGGTCGTTCACGCCTGGCCCATTCGGCCATGCTGGACGGCAATGGGGTGTGCAGCGATGTACCGCACCGGAAATGTCACCGCCGCGACGAGTCGCGCTGGGCTGATTCTGATCTTCACTATGGCAACCCGCTCTGCTTCGGCTCAGAGCCGGGACAGCACCGGGGCGGACACCACCCAGGTGAAGCAGCTCCAGACCATAACCGTTACCGCCGAGCGTCCCCGCGCGGCCGCTCCACCGGTGACGACGCTGGTGGTGCCAGCGGCCGAGCTCCGCCGTACCCTCGCCACCAACCCCTACGATCTGCTTCGCCGCACCAGCGGAATCGAAGTACACGAGCAGGGGCAGGGACCGGGGTTCGCCTCCGATGCAGTGATCCGCGGGTTCTCCTCGGACCATTCCTCCGATGTGCTGCTGGTGCTCGACGGAGTGCCCATCAATCTGCCGGTGCACGGGCATGTCGAAGGGTATTCCGACTGGAGCATTCTCTCACCGGCTGGGGTGAGCTCGCTCCGGGTGATCACCGGGCCCGCCAGCCCCCTCTACGGTGATTTCGCGATGGCCGGTGTGGTAGAGGTCTTTACCGCGGCCGATGCGGTGGGCACCACCGGCAGTCTGGCCGCGTCGAGCTATGGCGACGCCAGCGGGTGGCTGCGCACCGGGGCCAGGAAAGATCAGGGCGGGTACCTGTTTGCGGGAGATGGGCAGCGGCAACAGGGTTGGCGCGACAACTCATCCTACTGGCTGGGGAACGGTCTTCTTCGCGGGTGGCGGCAAGTGGGCTCCGGCCGTCTCGAGGGCGGCCTTGCGCTCTACGGCTCGAGTTGGGACTCACCGGGATTCCTCTCGGTGGATCAGTACAACGCGGGCGACCTGACCTCCGCCATGGATCCAACCGACGGGGGCTCGGCGTACCGCGGGATTGCCCATGGCCGATTCAGCACCGTCGCCGGGACCACCGGCATCGAGGCCACCGCCTGGCTCCAGCACGTCCACTCCGACGTGTTCCTCACCATACCCGAAGATGGCCTGCTGAACCAAAGCGATGAGCTCGACCGCCGGAACGCGGTGGGTGCCCGCTTTCAGGTGAGCCACCCGCTGGGCGGTGGAGACGTGAGTGCCGGGTTCGACGGGCGAGCCGATTTCGCCAAGTACGATCTGTACAACACCTTCCAGCGGACCACGCTCAGTCCGGAGAAGGGCTATGACGCGGAGTATGTGGGAGGTGGTGTATTTGTCCGCTGGCGGACACTGATTGGCTCTCATGTGTCTCTGGACCTGGGCACCCGGGCGGACGGAGTTCACTACCAGAGTCTCGATCGGGTCGCGGGGAGCCCGCAACAGGACGATGGCGACGTGATCGTCAGCCCCAAGCTCGGCATGCGATATCTGGTATCCGGCGGTTGGTCGCTGCTGGGATCGTTGAGCGCGGGGTTCCGGGGCGCGCCCGGAGTAATAGGCGACCCTTCGCTGGAGCCGGTTCGCGGCTGGAGCAAGGAGGTGGGGGCGCGCTACGATGGTGGGTCTCTCACCGCCCAGCTCGCGCTGTTCCGGCTGGATGTGTCGCACGAACGAATTCAGGATCCCGTCACCCGAGAGGTGCTGCCCACCGGAGAGAGCCTGCGGCAGGGAGTGAACCTCGATGCCGAGGTGCGGCTGAGTCCGCAGGTCAGTCTTACCCTCGACGGGACCTGGAATGACGCCCATGTCAAAGGCGATCCGGGCTCGTCTCCCACGCCGCTGGTGGTGCCGCAGCTCCTCGAAGGCGCGGATGGCACGCCCCTCCGTCCGTCATTTCACATCGAGCCGCTGGAGCCGGGAGACCCGGTGCCGAATGTGGCGCAGTGGTTGGGGCGAGTAGGAGTGGAGACGGCGTGGAGCCCTCGAGTCTCCACCCGGGCTCTCCTCCGATTTTCCGGCCCGTATACCCCGATCGGCGAGCCGGGCACGGAAACCCAGTCCTATGCGGTGGTGGATGCTGGAGCCTCACTTCACCTGACTCCGCTCGGCGCCGTGCTCGATCTGGAGCTGCAGAACATCTTCAGCACCAAGTATCCGGAGATTCGATCCTCCGGCTTCATCAACCCTGGAGCGCCTCGCACCCTGCGGGCCGCGGTCCGTTTTGCCGACCACGAATAGGAGAAATGACTGATGTCTCATCCCGCTCTGTTGCCGGTGTCCCGCCTCTCTCTGATAGGTGCCCTGCTCCTGGCAGCGGCCTGCGGCGATGATGAGACCGCGCCGACCACCGAAGACCATACCCCGGCGACCTACAATCTCATTGTCGACGACGTCCCCCAGACTGCACCATATGCTCTCACGGCGGGCCAAACGTCGCGGGTGCAGATCAAGTTCTTCAACGCTGCGGGGGAAGACCTCGACAATGTCGAGGCGGAGCACTTTGCCGGCCTTACCTTCAGCCCCACCTCGCTGGGCACCGCCACTCGTCTGGCAGATCACCACTTTCAGTTCGATGTGACGGCACCGAGCGCCGGCAGCGGCACGGTGCAGGTCGGCTACGGCCACGACGATGCCGCCGACGAGACGACCTTCGACCCAGTGGCCGTCAACGTGACGAGCGGCGGCGGCGCCGCTCCAGTAATCGCATTGGCAGTGGCTCTCCCCGGCATCCATATTGAGGCCATGAGGGATGCCCGGCGGCAGCCGATCCGATTGCTCACCATCTCGCGCGAGTACGGCGCCGGCGGCAGTGAGCTGGGTGTCCTGCTGGGGGAAAAGCTGGGCTGGCCGGTGATCGATCACGAGCTGGTCCGCCGTCTCGCGGCCCGGCTGAGCTGCGACGAGGGCGACGTGGTCGCCATGGACGAGCACGCGCCCAGCTTCCTGGAGCGGCTGGCGGCCGCGGCGACGGTGACCGCGCCGGAATCGAGGGTCCACTCCAGCCCGTGGACCACCGACCCGGACTGCATCGCCGCCGCGGCCCGCGAGATCCTGCTCGAAGCGGCGGAGAATCCCCCGGCCATCATCGTGGGACACGGCGGCAACTGTCTGTTTCGCCGCAGACCCGATGTGCTGCGAGTTCGGGTCGTGGCCCCCTTTGACGTACGAGTTCAGCGCGTGGCTCGGCGCACCGGGGCCCCATCGCAGCGCGCGGCAGCCGACGTGCGCCGGCGGGATGTGGACCGGCAGCACTATCTCCAGCGCTACTATAAGACCGATATGAATGAGCCCTGCAGCTACGACTGTCAGATCAACACCGGGACCGTCTCGCTCGAGTCCGCCGCCCGGCTCGTGCTGGAGCTGATCGGCACCGACGCCGCTTCCCAGTAAACTCGCCGCTGCAGATTCCCCATGACCGCGAACGCCGCTCCCGGTGCATCTCCCGCCCATGAAGCGCCCCGCCGACTGAGCGCGGCCGAAGAGGCGGCGGCCTACGTCAGCCGGCACCGCTGGCTGATCATGCTGGGCCTGATCACGGCGGCCATCATGGAGGTGCTGGATACCACCATCATCAACGTGGCCCTGCCCCAGATGGCGGGTAATCTGGGAGCCACCCAGCAGGAGATCAGCTGGGTGAGTACGGGCTACATCCTGTCAAATGTCGTGGTGCTGCCCATGACGGCATTTTTCACCGAGCGCATCGGGCGGCAGCGTTATCTCACGATCTCGATCATCATCTTCATCGTGGCCTCGTTTTTCTGCGGGACGTCCAACTCCCTGACCGAGCTGGTGATCTGGCGCATCCTGCAGGGCGCGGGCGGAGCCGCTCTGCTGTCCACCGCTCAGGCGACCATCCGGCAGATCTTTCCCCGGGAGCAGCAGGGTCTGGTGCAGGCGATCTTTCTGCTGGGCATCATCGTCGCCCCCACACTGGGGCCGACGCTGGGAGGCTGGATCACCGACAACTACTCCTGGAGCTGGTGCTTCTTCATCAATGTGCCGATCGGAATTGCCTCGGCGTTCCTGGTCAGCCAGTTCCTCCGGGATCCGCCCGGGCAGGAGCGGCACCGGGGCAGAGTGGACTGGTGGGGAATCGGCTTGCTGACCGCGGGCATCGGGTCGCTGCAATGGGTGCTGGAGGAGGGAAACTCCAAGGACTGGTTCTCCGACATCTGGATCGTCCGCTTTTCCCTGGTGGCCGGGGTCAGCCTGATCTCCATGTTGTGGTGGGAACTGTCATCCAGGAATCCCAATCCCATCGTCAACTTCCGGGTGCTGAAGAACCGCGATCTGGCGGCGTCCATCTTCCTGTTCGTGGCGCTCGGGTTCGGGCTCTACGGTGGCATATTCATCTTCCCACTGTTCACCCAGACGCTACTGCACTTCACTCCGACGGAGACCGGGCTGGCGCTGATGCCCGGCGGTATAGCCACGGCGGTGACCGCGCTGGTGTGCGGGTTGATGCTCAATGGGGCGAGGCCGCTGGTCGATCCCCGGGTGCTCATCGGTATCGGAGTAGTCCTCTTCGTACTCTCGATGTGGGATCTGGGACATCTCACCACCGCGGCCGGAGAAGCAGACGTGCGCCTGGCCCTGATCGTGCGGGGCCTGGGACTCGGCTTTCTGTTCACTCCGATCAACAACGTGGCCTATGCCAGCCTCAAGCCGAGCGAGGCGCAACAGGCCTCGGGATTGATCAACCTCTCCCGCCAGCTGGGCGGCTCCTTCGGGATAGCGATCCTGGTCAACTACGTCACGGTGCATGTTCAGATGCACCGGGTCGATCTCCTGGCCAACGTGTATCCGGGGAATCCGTTGGTAGACGAGCGGCTGCAAATGCTGACCGGGAATCTCCTGAGTCACGGCTACAATCCGGAGGCGGCGCGGCGCGGTGCCCTGGCGCTGCTGGACCAGCAGACCATGCGCCAGGCCTCGATGCTGAGTTACAACGACGCCTGGATGCTGCTTCTGATGACGTTCATCGCCGTGTCGCCGGCCATCATTCTGCTGCGCAAGCCGCGGGGAAGGGCGGTGGCGGCTGACGCGCATTAGGAGCGGTAAGCGGTAAGCGGTGAGCGGTGACGTTCCCAGGTCCCAGCTAACGCCCGATAGCTCAGAATCCCGCAGTTCCTCTACATTGCCCTCATGACCGTCAGCGCCAAGCCTTCCGTGTCTACCGCCAGCCAGAGTACCGGCACACCAGTCATCTGGCTGGATGGCAAGTGGTGCGACCGAAGCACTGCGATGGTCTCGGTCTACGACCATGGCCTGCTGTACGGCGACGGCGTCTTCGAGGGTATCCGGGTGTACGGCGGCAAGATCTTCCGCCTGCGGGACCACCTGGAGCGGCTGTACGATTCGGCCAAGGCCATCCTGCTCACTATTCCCCAGTCCCAAGACGAGCTGGCCAGCATAACGGAAGAGGCGGTTCGCCGCTCCGGGATTGCGGAGGCGTACATTCGCCATGTGGTAACCCGCGGCCCGGGCGATCTGGGGCTCGATCCACGCAAGTGCCCCAAGCCCACCGTCATGATCATCGTCGATACCATCAAGCTCTGGCCCGAGCACATCTACGAGGCCGGGCTCACGGTCATCACTGCCGGCACACCCATTCCGCAGCGCGAGTCATTGTCTCCCCGGGTCAAATCGCTCAACTATCTGCCGCACATTCTCGCCAAGATGGAAGGCATCAGCGCCGGCGCCGACGAGGTGATCATGCTGGACAGCTCGGGTGCCGTGGCCGAGGGGTCCGGGCAAAACATCTTTGTGGTGAAAAAGGGAGAGCTGCGCACCCCGCCCCCATTTGCCGGTCTGCTCAAAGGAGTGACCCGGGACGCCGTTCTGGAGCTGGCGCTGCAAGCGGGCTATAAGGTCGAAGAGACGATGCTCAACCGCTACGACATCTACACCGCGGACGAGGCATTCTTCACCGGTACCGCCACCGAGATCGTCGCGATCCGTCAGCTGGATGGCCGTATTATCGGAACCGGCAAGGCCGGCCCCATCACGCGCGATCTCCGCGCGCGCTTTCAGGCGCTGGCCCGGAGCTGAGCCGATGGCCTGGCGAGTGCTGGAGCACGCCGGGCAGATGTGGAATGTGTCCCTTGCCGCGGAGCGGGGGCCCAACTCATCGCAGTGGAATCTGGTCTTCTCCTTTCGGAGCAGCGATCCCGGGCGTCGCTCCGTCTGGGCCGCGTATCCCATCTCGTCCTCGTCCAAGGCCGCGCTCTTCGCGCGGGCGGACCGCGTTTCCAATAAAGATCTCGAAGAGTTGCTCGCTGCCCGCTTAGCCTGAAATGGCATGGGCTTTGCCTTGCCGGCGTGTGTGTCTCACCCTGATTTTGGGCCCGACCCAAGGACGGCAATGTCGTCAACCCCTCTCCCGGAACGGCTTCGTTTCGCGGAGTTCACTCTGGATCGGTTGCCGAACGGCCGATGCCGGGCCCGGGTTGGGCTGACGTGGAAGGATTCCGAGCAGTTTACCGGTGAAGGAGAAGGGCTCGCGTCGCAGGCCGGCGAGCTGCGCTGTTCGGCGCAGGCATGCGTCATCGCCCTCGGACAGGCGGTCCAAGGGGGGCTCAGCTTCGAGCTGTTGGGGGTGAAGGCGGTCCGGGCGTTCGATTCTACGGTGGTGATCGTTTCGCTGGCGGTCCATGGAGAAGGGCCCGGTGCGGGCGGCCAACGGGTGGTGGGCTCCTTTCTCACGGACACCGATACGGCGCGCGGGGCTGCCCTTGCCGTGCTGAATGCCACCAACCGGATCCTGGGAAATCGATTGTTCATGCGTTAGCAGCCCCCATTTCTCGTCGCCTCAGTTCGCCTTCGGTCCTGCGGTTTGCACGTCGCCACATGGGTGGGCCCGATGTAACCACCCCGAAATCTTGCCGAAAGCGCCTCGTCGCCCCGATGACGCGCCACAGGAGTCTTTCTATGCGCTATTGGTGGATCGGTCTCGTCGGCATCGCAGCAGCCTGCAGCGGGCATTCAGGCCCTCGCTCCGTCTCGCCCATCTCGACAGGTTCTCCTCTGACAGGAACCGCCCCGGGCGAAACCTCCCTCAGCACTGTTCTGGATTCACTCGGCATTCCCGACACATCGGTGGGTGACACCGCACTGCTCGTGGCCGATCTGAACGATGAGCGACGCCAGGCGGCAGACTCCGCGGCCGACGAAGCGGTGCTCGAGGAGCTGGCGGATGCGCACCCGGAGGACGGGGCGAACGATGCCGGCGGGGACGAGGCGGCCGAGGCGGTTCCCGGCGGAGCCAATGCGGCGGATGCGGTGACCTGGGATATCGATGTCGCCACCTACAACGGCCACGACCGGGTGCAGTACTACCTCGATTTCTTTCAGGACCGCGGCCGCGAGCGAATGAATATCTGGCTGACCCGCTTGCCCCGGTACGAGGAGATGATTCGGGAGCGGCTGCAGCATCAAGGGTTGCCGGGTGACCTGGTATATCTGGCGCTGATCGAAAGCGGTTTCTCCAACACGGCCACCAGCCGGGCCAAGGCGGTCGGCATGTGGCAGTTCATGAAGCGCACCGCAAAGGGCTACGGGCTGCGGGTGGATTCCTGGGTGGATGAGCGGCGCGATCCGTACAAGGCCACCGACGCGGCGGTTCGGCATCTGGCCGATCTGAACCGGCGCTTCGGCTCGCTCTACCTCGCGGCCGCCGCGTACAATGCCGGCTCGGGCAAGGTGTCACGCGGAATCATCCGGCTCCCCGATGAGGAGAGCGACTCGGTCAACTCCGACGCGACCTTCTTCCGGCTCTATGATACCAAGCTGCTCCGCCGGGAAACCAAGGACTACGTTCCCAAGCTGATTGCCGCCGCCCTCATCGCCAAGCAACCCAGACGCTACGGCTTCCGCGTCGCCCCGGCAGAACCTGCGGCGTATGACTCGATCGTGGTTCCCGACATGACCGGGCTCGATGTGATCGCCCGTCTGGCCGACACCACCGTCGCCGCGGTTCGGGAGCTCAATCCGCAGTATCTCCGGCTCACCACCCCACCGGGCACCCGTTCCGTCGTGCGCCTGCCGGCTGGGCGCGGAGAGGGCACGGTGACGGCTTACGCGGTGTTGCCCCCGCGCCAGCGCGTCACCTTCATCGAGCACTTCATGGCCCGGGGCGAGACTCTGGGACACATCGCCCGGCGGTATCATGTAAACCAGGCCATGCTGCTCGCGGCCAATCCCAAACTCAATCCACGGCGAGTCCGAATTGGGCAACGGGTAGTGGTGCCCACCGGTGGCGTCCCCTCGACCCGGGTGGCGCGCCGGATGGCAGAGGCCGTGGTCGCGGCCGGCACCAGCACCTCTACGTTCCACCGGGTGCGGCGGGGAGAGACCATCTCAGAGATCGCGGACGAGTATGGAGTGACTCAGCGCGAGCTGCGCACCTGGAATAAACTCGACGGGAGCGGCCGGATCCGGATCGGGCAGAAGCTTCGGGTGGTCTCACCCGACGCCCCGAATCCAATTCCGGCGCCCTCCGGGGCAGTGGATGCCCGGTCGCGGACCCATATGGTTCAGCGGGGGGAAACTCTCGAGGGCCTGTCGAGACGTTACGGAGTCTCGATCCAGGCCCTCAGGAGAGCGAATGGGATGAGCGACCACGCCACCTTGCGGGCGGGCGTGGCCCTCAAGATCCCGAGCTAACGGGTGCTGGGGGAGCCGATCGGCCGATAGCCCTTCAGCACCGCGTCGGAGTAGCCGTTAGCGGGGTTGCCACCCTGCGCCAGGATCTGATCTACCCGCTTCGGTCCCCGGTTGTAGGCCAGGAGTGCCAGATGTACGTCGTACTGGAACCGGGCCAGCAGCTCGTTGAGGAACCGGAATCCCAGCCGCAGATTGGTATCCCGATCGTAGAGATCCTTCTCCTTGATATTCGGCTGGTAGAACCGGGCGGTCTCCACCTGAAGCTGGGTGTAGCCGTATGCCCGCATGTTGCTCTTGGCCTGCCGGTTGAACTGACTCTCGATCTTGACCAGCTGGTATCCCAGTGAGGGGTCGATTCCCTCGCTCAGGGCAATGTCGTAAATGGCCGCCGAGAGATCGGCGGGAATCTGATAGCGGGTAGAGTTGTCGAGGATGGTGTTGGCCCGCTCGAGCTGAAGCTTGATCACGGTGGCTTCGCCCTTGGCCGCCTCGAGCTGGTCGCTCAGGCTTCCCAACTCGCGAGCGACAATCCCCACGTCGGGAAGGGCAGCGTGATCGCTCGCGGCCCGAACCGCCTTGTTCCAGCCGCCCAGCGCGCCGATTCCCAAAGCGGCAGCCAGGAGAACGCCACCCCGGAGCAGGATACGCTCCGCGGTCATCGGCTTCGGTTCGCCGTAATCGATGGGTCTCGCCACGCGTTACCCCTTTCCTTTGTGAGAAGCCCGTCCTTACCCTGCGGTTCGGCGCCAATCTCCCCGGGTTCCACCCGTCTTGCTCACCAACCGGACCTCCTCGATAGTCATTCCCCGGTCGATGGCCTTCACCATGTCGTACACCGTCAAACATGCCACTGCAACCGCGGTCAACGCTTCCATCTCTACTCCGGTTTTCCCGGTGGCCTTTGCCAGCGCCGTGACCCGCACTCCCGGCAGCTCCGGTTCCAACCGAGCTTCGACCTGGATCAGATCGAGACCGAGCGGATGGCACAGCGGAATCAGCTCACCCGCGCGCTTCCCGCCCATGGTCCCAGCCACTTCGGCAACGGCGAGCACGTCTCCCTTGGCCACCGCCTGCGCCGCCACCTGCTCGAACGCCTCGCGGGACATCCTCACTGCCCCCTCCGCCACCGCGGTGCGCTCGGATACCGGCTTGTCCCCGACATCTACCATGCGGGCCCGGCCCAGCTCGTCCAGGTGCGTGAGCTTCACAGCACCTCCGCCAGTTCCCGGCCCAGGACCGCCAGAAGAATCTGCGGGTTGACGTTACCCCAGGCTGCTTCTCGCGCGTCGGCCACATGTTCCAGCGCCTTCAGCATCGGCTCGGGACCGCCGCGGCGCAACAGGGACTGGGGCAGCGGCCGGCGGGGGACCTGTCCCACCGCACCTCGGGCTGCGTCTCCCAGGGTCTCAGCCAGAGCGTCCAGCATGGCGGTGAACTCGCCTCGAGCGGACCAGGGCGGCTGATTGAGCGCCCGCTCCAGCGCCGGTCCCGGTCCCGCTAATACTGCCTGGAGCAACTGATGAGCAGCATCCCGGGCTTTCGTTGCCGCCGATCCGCCTCCCAGCGCCCTTCCGATGGACCCTTCCGCCGCCGTCACCCGCTGTTCCAACTCTCCTGCGGACGGCTTGGGCCGGACGGAGGTTTCCAGAAACCCCCTCACCTCGTCGTCGCTCAACCGGTTGAGCCGGAGGGCCACCGCCCGCGATCGAATCGTCGGGAGCAGCCGGCGGGGCTCAACCGTGGTCAACAGGAAGAGACTTCCCGGCGGCGGCTCCTCCAGCAGCTTCAGCAGTGCGTTCGCCGCTTCGGGGCTCGCTTCCTGAGCCACCAGCCGGTCGGCTTCTCCGATGATGAAGACCCGGCTGCCACCTTCTACCGACGTGAGCGCCGCGCGGCGCTGGAGCAGGCGAACCATCGCGATACCGTGGCTCGCCATTCCGTCGCTCTCGGGGTAGAGCGGCTGCGTACGTCTATCATCGAGGGCCTGGGCCAGAGCCTGGGCTGCTTCCTCAACCTGCTTGTCCGGATCCGAGACCTTGGGCCTCGGGATCGGGACGAACCAATGCAGATCGGGATGGGAGAGCGACGCTACCAGGCGGCAGCCCCGGCACTCCCCGCAGGGCTCGTTTCCTCGTCGCTCACAAAACACCAGCTGTGCGAGCCACAACGCGAGCCGCTGCTTACCCACTCCGGCCGGCCCGGTCAGCAAGATGACCTGGGGCAGGCTGCCCTTTGCTACTGCCTGAGCCAGGCGAGTCCGGAGACCCGCGTGCCCAATCAGTGGAGGAAGGGCCATTGGCTAGAAGGTAAGCCGGATTGGGAAAAACAGTAGTATCATTTCTGTAACATTTGAAAAGGCAATGAGTTAGAATGCAGTCCCGCACCGGTCGATGTCAACAAAATACTGGCCAACTTTTGGGGGCTGCTCAGCGGCAATACTCCACTTGACAACGTTCTCTGACGATCCACTTACGTGAGAAACAAGTCGTTATGGGCTGACCGGGTTTTCGGGCGGTACCCGAAGAAGTTACCATGGCACGGGCAATTCCTACTGTAACTCCGCTCACCAGGCGGCGCAGATGCTAGCATTGGGGAAGCTAAATTCGAACACCCCTTTTCGTGGAATTCTCATGGCCGCTGCCCCGCGCTGGCTCTGGATCGGTCTGCTGCTGATGATCGGCTGTTCTTCCCATCCTTCGCCATCCCGAGACGCCGGGTCACAGCGGGCGCGTGACAGCGCGCTCGGCGCATCGAACCTTCCCGGAGCCCAGGGTGTCAGGGGAGCGCTGAGGGCCGATGACTCGGCGGCCGCACGGAATGCGCGGCTCGACTCGGTTGCGAATGATCGGTGATTCAGTTGAGCCGGAAGGTTCTCGATCGGGGTAATGCTGCTTGACCCTTCCGGGACCTCTGGCGAGATTCCGTCCGCTGTAAAAATCAGTTTTCCCGAGTAGCTCAGTTGGTAGAGCAGGTGACTGTTAATCACCGGGTCGGGGGTTCGAGTCCCTCCTCGGGAGCTTTAGTAAAACAACAGGTTGGCTTGTTTTGGAAGGAGTTAGACCAGTTTTGGCTAACTCCTTCTTTTTGTCCTACGCGGGCTGAGACGGGCCAAAAATGGGCCGCTTTTGGCTCTAGTAAAAGTAGCAGGAAGTAGCGAGCGAAGCGGGTACTGAAGGTTACTGCGGTTACGGGGCGAAGCGGCCAGTGCGGGGCGGCTGCTGCCCCTCGTCAAACTCCCTATCGTTAGGTCAGTACTTACGGGCGTCTGAGCAGCTGAGCCCGAAGTCTCACGAAGCCGATGCAAATTGGTTGAGGCATCCTGAGACCCCGAACGGCGACAGCGGCGACAATTTAGACCGACTGAGTTTTGTTCCTCATCTCGGCATCTAAGGCGTTGAGCGCTCGCATGATCGCCTCGGCTTTCTCGCGGGCTTTCTCGCGGTCGTCGCTTGTATGAATCCCGAAAGTGCCCCCGCGGGTCACCACATGGACGGAAATTTCTTGGGGGTCCGGCGTCCATGGCTTCACCCGCCATTCGGGTCCCTGAGGTCGGTAGTCCTGCGCCAGCTTCGCAGCAAGCTCCTCGCGCTCCCGATCGGTCCAGAGACCAGGTCCTTCCTGCCCGAGTCGTTTCGCGAGCCAGTTCTCGGCTTGCAACTTTGATTGAATTGACGACATAAAGATTTCCCTTCCTGCCATGGCGTGGTAGGCGGGTGTCGAAGCGCCGCAGCTAAGATCCGCCCGTGCGATTCCAAAAGCCTGCGATAGAACTCTTCCCCAGACTTGGCCCGGGCCGTTCGGGCCTTGCAGCAGGGATACCTGGGATCCTTGATCCGCGATAATGCAGTGCTGTTAGAGGGTGTATGGGGTAACTAACGGCTCAACAGACTGCTTACCGGCGACCAACTGCTCAGCGGGCTGACCGCCATTCAGGAAGCTCGCCATTTCGTCCGCGGATTGCCAGCGCTCTCTCCGCAGCTTTGCGAGCGCTCTATTAATAGCCTCCGCGAGATCGGCTGGCACGTCGGGCCTAAAGGTCCGCACGTCCGGCACGGGCTCCGTGAGGTGGAGCTGGAGGACCACTACCTCCTTGCGCCAGACGAACGGCGGTCTCCCCGCAAGGCACTCGAAGAGCACGCAGCCGAGAGAATAGAGATCACTTCGACCATCGATATCCTTTTCCGCGTTGATCTGCTCGGGGCTCATATAGGCCGAGCTACCCACGGTAATACCGGTGCGGGTGATCGCGTCGGTACCTGAGCTGATGATTGCCCGGGCGATTCCAAAGTCAAGCAGAACGGCGCCGCGATCAGTTGAAATGAGGACGTTCTCCGGCTTGACATCCCGATGCACAATCCCGACCTGGTGGGCATGGTCGAGCGCGTCGAGAAGCTCGCGCCCGATCCGAAGCGTGTCGGCTATGCTGAGCTGCGGGCTGCGGCCGAGCACCTCCCGGAGGCTCGGCCCGTCAATAAAGGCCGTGACGAGGTAGACCAGCCAATCCCGCTCACCGGAATCGAGCAGGCGAGCAATGTGGGGGTGGTTCAGTTGTGATGTCATCCTGATCTCGCGCAAGAACCGGTCAGCAGCCACACTCTCGATGACCTCGGGATGGAGGATCTTGAGCGCGAGCTTCTGTCCTTCCCCATCAACTGCGAGAAAGGTTCGGGAATCGCCACCGCGGCCGATCTCACGATCTACCTGGTATTGATCGGCGAAAGCGAGGCGTACGAGCCCCAGGAGTCGTGATCTAGGCGGCGTTGCCGCAGGCGAGGGTTGCAATTGCATGGGTTACGGCGACGGGCTGACCGGGGGGCACCCAGTGGTGGATGACATCACGCGCGAGCTGAACCAGGTCCCCGACCAAGGTCGATACTTAGGAGGTTCACACGGTGCAGTCGGCTCCTGCACGCGATCTGTTTCTATGTCCGGTCCAGAAACTGAGTTCGACGAGGTCGAACAACTGGCGAGGCTAAGCGTGAGCAGGGCTCCTGGGGAAAGAATCGTCCACATGTTCAACCTCCGAATTCTTGGTGGCACATCCGACGAGCGTGTCGGGTGCATCCTCGAAATCGGAGGAGTACGAAGGCGTGTCGAGCCACGTCCCTCAAGACAACGGACACGCGTCTAGGATAGGACCGAGTCGTGAAAGGATCGTGAATGCTACCGAAGACCGCGGCTTCCAGGTGCCCGAGACGCAGCGCATTACCGTCCCGGACGGTGGACGCCCGGGCTCGTGGTTCTTTCGGAAACGCCTACCAGCCTATCTCACTTCGAACAGACCGCTGTAGAGCCACGGCTCAGGACCGTGAGGGCCAAGCTCCGGCAGCTCATCCGACAGTCCCCGCATCCGATATCGTCCGGTGTCAGTGATGCTCAGATTAAACACCGCAATCCCGCTCTGCGTGTCCCTGAAGCGGTCGCCCAGCAATACCGTATTGACCGGCGCGTCGCTGCCCTCCCGGAACAACCCGACGTAGATCTCGATCCCATTCAACGGAACGACGTTTCCGTTCACGTCTACAATGGCCACCTCGACCCTGAACGGCTGGTTCCGGTTTACGTCCTGCGGCGGGACCCGGAAGACGAAATGGTCCGGCTTGGCCGACGACGGTGGCGGTGGGGGAGGTGGTGGTGGCGGCGGTGGTGGTGGAGCCACCGCGGTTGCCGTGAAGACCACCGGGCTTCCCTGGAGCGAGCCGGCCCGCGCCTCCAGCGTGTTCCGTCCCGCGCTGCCCAGAATCCAGCTGTCCACCCGGGCAATACCCTCGGCGTTCGTCGTCTGAATGCCACCAGTCACGGTGCCACCACCCTCACCCACGACGAACGTCACCTCGTACCCTACCACCGGATTGCCGGCGGTGTCGAGGACCCGTACCGCGGGACCCACCGGAACTTCGGCACCGGGCTGCGCACGCTGATTGTCGCCCGCGACCATCTGGACCCGGCTTGCCGGGGCGGTCGACACCGTGATCTGGGCAGTCTGGTTGATCTGGAGGCTGCCATTGACCACGGCGATGATGTCCTTGGTACCGGCGACGCTCGACTTGAGCTTGCCGATCGCCACACCGTCGGGGCCGGTCGGGTCTTTCGGCTGCGTCAGCGTGTTTCCGCTGCCGCTGGCCGTCAGGGTGACGATTGCGCCGGGCACAGGAGCTCCGGTAGCATCTCGCACCGTCACCCGGATGGTCGCAACGCCATTCCCCACCTCGATTGAGGACGGGTCGGCCGAGACAGTTGACGTTCCGGCGCTCGGTATGGTGCCCGTCCCGCCCCCTCCACCCGAGCCTCCGCCGCCACCGGAGCCGCTGTCATCGCCGCCGCCGTTGTCGGCGGTTGCGTTGAAGGTGACGGGATCGATCCCGCTCACCACCGCGTTCAAGCTGTTGGGCCCTTCGGACCCCAGCGTCCAGGTGGCCGAGGCCATCCCGTTCTGGTCGGTGGTGGGACTCTGAGGCACCACTGTCCCCCGGCCGGTACTGATCACCCACGCCACCGGCTGGCGGGCCATTGGATTGCCGTTCTGATCCAGGAGCTTGACGACTACCGGCTGAGACAGGGCCGATCCCGGAGCTCCGACCTGGCCATCTCCAGTGACCATCTGGAGCGCGGCCGGAGAGCTCGGAGAGCCGTCGGTGGGAAGGACAAGGTCCTCTCCGCCGCAGGCGAGCGCGGCAGTGGCGCCGATCGGCGCCAGGGATCGATGGAGGAAGCGCAAGTAACTCATAGGCCTATCTATAACTGCTCGGGTCAGAGTCACCCGGAGGAACCTGAAAGCGGCCCCAAGTTGCAGGCCCTGCCCACCCTTTTCGATCAGAGCATTTTAGTGGGCGGCCGCACCACTGCTGTGATAGCGACCACAGGGTGGACTAGCCGAGCCGAAGATGGGCCAAACAGATGGAGCCGGGCGTAGGTTCCCGGCTATGAGGTGGGATCTATCGCTGGCGGGCCCTTGGCTTGCGCCAGGGCTTTCCGCCCCGGAACTCGAAATGCTGCTCGTTTACCACGGACGCCATGGACTCGGCTCGGCCGTCGCATGGCATTCGGGCGAACTGGCGGGCCGACAACCAGGCGGCGTTGTACCAAACGCCGGGTTTGAGCCCGGGATACAGTCTCACGAATTCCCGCTTAAGGCGGGCCTCACGCTCATTGGGCATCACCGACTGCTCTGTGGGGATATTCTAAAGCTAGGGGTAGGCACCCCGGCGCAACTCGACGGCAGTGCCATCTATTGCGTATAATTGGCGGGCTGGAACAGGGACCCGCTGGTACACAAAGACTTATGCGCGACCACGCTCCTCCAAACTGCTGAGGAATCATGGCTACCAAACTCGACAAAACGATCAAGCGAGAGCTGGACCTCGACGGCAAGCTGTACACCGTGGCCATCTCCCCTGAAGGGGTGAAGATCACCCCCAAGGGCGCTCGTAAGGGGCAGGAGATCAGCTGGAGCTCGCTGGTCAGTGGCGAGACGGAACTGCGACGGGACCTCAACATGTCGGTTGACGCATACCGGGAGTAGCACGGAGGTAGGCTCAGGCCGCTCTTGCGGCCAGTCGTCAGGAGGGGTCATGGGAGAGCCCAGCTTTGGCGAACACGTCGCGACGCTTAACTCCACTCTGAGGGCCATCGAGGTCCGCCTGGCGCTGGGCAAGGCGCCGGTCGAAGGACTGGAGGACTTCAAGAGCGCGCTGGACGACATGCGTCTGAGACTCTGGGGTTTGCTGGGAGCGGCCGGCGGCGATGACTACAAGAACTTCCAGGAGCGCTTCCGGATCCGGCGGGCCACGGAAATGTGCCGTGGCCTGGGCAACGATCTTCGAGGCGGCTCGGTGAGTGGGCGCTACGCCGAGCTGAACAACTTACGCGAAGCTGCAGGGGAGCTGGGGCAGAGCATCGAACGGGCACAGCAACACGCCTTCTAGTCCTGCCGTGACGTCAACCCCAACCCTGCGGACGCCACGTCTGACCCTCGGGGCATTCACGGAAGAAGACGCTCCTGAGCTGCAGCGCCTGGCCGGCGCGCGGGAGATTGCCGACACCACGCTGGCAATTCCCCATCCCTACGAGCTGGATCACGCCCTCGCATGGATCGGACAGCAGCGAAGGGAAGCTTCCCGGGGACGGGCCATCAACTTTGCCATCCGATTACGTACCGGCAGAGCCCTGATCGGCTCAATTGGGCTGCGAGACATCGATCCGGAACATCTCCAGGCCGAGTTGGGATTCTGGATCGGACTGGAGTGGTGGGGTAACGGCTATGCCCGGGAGGCCGCCGCTGCAATCATCGACTTTGGATTCAACTCCATTGGTCTGAATCGAATCTGTGCCCATCACATGGTTCGCAACCCCTCGGCCGGGAAGGTTCTGCAGGCCGCCGGAATGTTGCGCGAAGGGCTCCTGCGCCAGCGGGTGAGAAAGTGGGGAGTGTATGAAGACGTGGTAGTGTACGCCATCCTTCGAGAGGACAGGAGCTGAATCCGTGACTTCGCGCTCGACCAGCCTGAGCATACTCGCGGCGATTGCGGCGGCTGCCGCCTTGTACCTGGGACAGGAGGTCTTCGTTCCCATTGCACTCGGGCTGATGATGACGGCGCTGGTTCGGCCGCTCGTTCAGCTACTATCGGGGATTGGTGTACCGGATGCCATCGGGGCAACTCTGGTGACTCTCGGCATTCTCGGATTGCTGGTGGCAGGAGGGTATTTCCTGGCCGGGCCGCTGAAAGGCTGGGTCCGGGAGGCACCCCAGACCCTGTCCGCCGCTCGAGGCAAGATCGAAAAGCTCAGGAAGCCGATCAAACAGGTCTCCCAAGCCGTCGAACAGGCCAAAGAGCAAGTGACGGGGGGAGAGCAGGGGAAACAGGGACAGAAGGAGAAGCAGGGGGCGCAGGCACCGGCGGCCGATGGTGGCTCCTTCATCTCTCCGGTCGTCGGCCGGGTATTCGCGACCACAGCCGGGATCCTGAGCACGCTGCTCCAAACCGTCGTCATCCTGTTCGTGGTGCTTGCGACGGGTGATCTGCTGAGCCGGAAGCTCGCCCTGCTGATGCCGCCGCAGAAGCGAGGAACTCGCGAGGAGACCGTAGCCGAGGCTGAGTCAGTGGTGCGGCGGTATCTGGTGGTGACCCTGCTGCTGAGCGGAGGACAAGCGGTAGTAGTCGCCCTGGTCTTCATGGCTCTGGGCATGCCCTCACCGATCCTCTGGGGGGTGCTGACATTTCTGCTGGAATGCCTTCCCTATATAGGCGCGCTGATCATGGTAGGTTTGATCACGATCGCGTCCTTTGCCGCCTTTGATAGCATAGGGCAGATCGTTCTGCCTCCGCTCGCCTACATCACCATCTCGAGCATACAGAACAACCTGGTAAGCCCATTTGCATACGGAAGCGGCCTGCAGCTGAATCCGTTGGCCGTTCTGATCATCGTCATCATCGGCTGGTTTTTGTGGGGGCCGGCGGGCGCGTTTGTGGCGGTGCCTCTGCTGGCGGCCGTCAGAGTCTTTGCCGAGCGCTCCAGTACGAGCTCGAGGCTGGCGGAGGTGCTGAGTGACTGAGCCGGTACCCGCGGTTCAAACCGCCGCCGAGCTCCTGGCCTCATCCCGATCCGGCAGGGTGCATTGGGTTGTGGTGATGACCCGCTCGCCGCGGGAAGGCGAGAAGGTGCCGGCCGGGGCAGTACTGCTGACGCGATTCTGGCATCCCCGGGATCATTGCTGGAGCGAGAACGCTTTCGAGTCGTTGGACCACGCGCTGCGGTTGTTCGTGGACGAAAGCGGGTGGGTGCTGCGGCAGCAGCAGGCGCTGGACGGGCCCCACGCCCATGAACTGATCTTCGAGGCCCGGAGGGAGGACTTCAGCCGGCCGAGCACGGAACAGATCCTTCAGGAGGTGGGGCTCTCGCCTCAGGAGGTGGCCAAACTGCTCCACCGGCCGAAGCCCGAAGCCTAGCTCAGCGTTCTCCCCGGCCGGTCTTGTGGCGGAGGTCATCGATCTTCTTCGAGGCCTCGGCCTTGGTGAGATCCTCCTCGACGTTTTCCCCCGCCTCAGTGGCCAGGGTGTTCAGGTAAGACTCCTGAGCCCCGGTCATTGGCTCCTCACCGGTAGTCCAATCGTCGGGATCCTTGATGGTGTTGGACTGATTCTGCGCTGCATTCCGGTTTTTATCAGTCTTGCGGGACATCGCGTTTCTCCTTGCATAGGTGCATCCCAAGCTGTGCCCGAAAGAAAACCGAAAAGCAAATCTGCTGTCAAGTCGGGTATGGCTCAGCCGGACATCACCCGGCGAAACACAGTTCTCAGCGCCCGGCCGAACTGCTGGATCTCTTCCTCACCCAGCGCAGTGGAAAGGTTGCCCACGCCACGCGGGTCGATCAGGACGCCTTCGTTGAAGAGTCCGAGAAAGATCTGATGCCGGAGGTTGGTGTCTGTCTCGAGGGTATCTCGATAGCTCCGCACCGGTTGCCTGGTCAGGTGCAGAGCGAAGAGTGAGCCGAGCCCGGTGATCTGTACTGGAACATTCGCTTCGGCGAACGCTGCCGCCAAATCGGCCCGGAAAGCCTCGGCCCGAGCGTTGAGGCGATCGAGCACGGGCCGAGTGAGCAGCTCCAGCGTGGCCATTCCGGCGACGATGCCGATGGGACTGGCGTTGTGACTGCCCGGATGAGGAATCACCGGGCGGCCGGCCGAGGGGTCGAACAGTGCCATGATGTCCGCCCGGCCGCCGAAGGCACCGAGCGGAAAACCACCGCCGATCATCTTCCCGAAAATGGTGAGATCCGGGCGCAGCCCGAAGTACTCCTGGGCGCCGCCGTAGGCCACCCGCAGGCTCACCACCTCGTCCAGGACCAGCAGGATCCCCAGACGCCGGGTGACCTCCTGCACCATCTCGAGGTACGCCCGCTCGGCTGGAATCATTCCGGCTGAGCCAAGCAGCGGCTCAACGACCACTGCTGCAAGGTCGCTTGCTTCCGACTCGATGACCCGTCTGGCGGCCTCCGGGTCATTGAAGGGAATGATGACCACGTTCCCAACGACCTCCGGAGGCAGTCCCTTGGCGTGAGCCGTCGGCCGCGGCCGAGAACGCTGCCCCGCCTCAGAGGCAGCCGGGTGAATGCTCACCATCACATCGTCGGCGGTGCCGTGATACCCGCCTTCGACCTTCGCGATTTTCTTCCGTCCAGTGAACGCCCGCGCCGCCCGGATGGCATTCAGGGCAGCTTCGGTCCCCGAATTGGTGAAGCGGATTCGCTCGATCGACGGCATTCTCTGGCACAGCAGCCGGGCGAACTCGAGTTGAGGCTCGCTGGAGCCGGGGAAACAGGTCCCTTTCCGGATCTGGCGCTCGACGGCTTGCATGATGACCGGATGAGCGTACCCGTGAATCAGGACGGAATGGTTGCCGGTGAAATCGAGCAGGCGATTTCCATCGAGGTCCACCAGCCAGCAGCCCTCGCCCCGCTCCATTACCGCCGGATACGGTCGATAGAACAGCGTGCTCCGCGAGTCGCCGCCCGGCATATACTGCCGTGCTTCGGCAAAGAACCGGCGCGATGCTGCGGTCTTACGCTGGTACCGTTCCTCTTCACCAGTGGTGATTGGTGTTGCCTGAGCGCTCATGAGTCTCCTAAGGTGCGGTGATCGGTCCCACTCAGCTTACAACTCCAGTGCACGCCAGAGATACCAGCTGGCGACACTGCGGTAGGGACGCCATCGCTCCCCGCGTCGCAGCATGGTTGCCGGCTCCGGCAGTTTGCCTCGCAGAAACACCAGGCCGAACCCCTTCCGAACTCCCAGGTCGGTTACCGGAAACACGTCGGGACGTCCCAACCGGAACATCAGCAGCATTTCCACTGTCCAGCGGCCGATTCCACGAACCTGGGTGAGCCGCTGAATAATTTCCTCGTCCTCCATCCGGCGGATGCGGGCGAGGGAAGGGACGGTCCCGTCCAGGGTCTTGGTGGCGAGATCGCGGACCGCCGCGGTCTTGGCGGTGGAGAGCCCGGCCTGGCGCAGACGCTCGGGTGGGATCGCCAGCACCTGACGTGGAGTGGGAAATCGGCCGGGCCCGCAGGCCCGAATTGCCCGGCCGAGTATGGTCTCCGCGGCCTTTCCGGTCAGCTGCTGGTACACGATCGATCGCATCAGCGCCGAGAAGAGGCTTTGGGCCGGCCGCGGCCGCAGGGCAAAGGGACCAGCCCGGGTCATCAGCGCGCCCAGCCGGGGATCGGCCTGGGTCAGGTGGCTGCAGGCGACGTCGGGATCGTAAGTCAGTCCATCGCTACGGGCGAGGTGTGCCGCGGGTGCGGGGGCAGCCATGGGTCAAACTTATATCAGTCCGGCTCAGGCCCCGACCGGTGCCTCCAATGGGTCGTGACTCACGGCCAGGAGCACACTGGCGCCGACCACCAGCAACGATCCGCCGACTTGCCAGGCGGTGGGCCGATCGCCGAACACCGGCAGCGCCAGCGCATAGGTCAGAACCAGACCGAGCCCGGAAAGAGCACTGACCGGGGCGGCTCGATGCAGTGAGTAGGCTCGAGTCATAGTGACCTGGCCGAGGCCGCCGCCGAGCCCGGCCCCGAGCAGAACGGCCGAATCGGTCCAGCTGGGCCAGCGCCACTGGGGCAGGGCGAGCACTATGAAGGAGACCAACGCGACGAGTGAAAAGTGGAGTACTACCGCCTCGTGGCTCTCTCCCGGCCCAATCTTTCGTAGCCAGATCATGGCGAGGGCCCAGAACACGGCTCCGACCGTCGCAATGGCGGCTACCGGCGCGGCCAGGCCAAACGAGGGACGCACAACCGCAACTATGCCGCTGAAGCCCAAAGCGACGGCCAGCAGCTCCGCAGCGCTCACCCGTTCTCCCAGAAGCGGCCGGGCAAACAGCACCACGAAGATCGGAGCGGTTGCTCCGAGAGTCGCGGCGTCACCCAGGGCAATCCGACTGGAAGCCAGCGCGTAGAAAGTACAGATCGCCGCCAGCGTTCCATAAATGCTCCGGCGCCACGCCGCAGGTTGGTTGCCGACCCGAAGTGAGCTCCCTCGAACCAACCCCAGTCCGGCTGCCATGAGTGCGCCGACCAGAAATCGCGCGGCGGCTACCTCGGTCCAGACCAGACTGCGGGCCCCCAGCCGAGTGCAGATGTTCATTCCGGCAAAGAACAGCTGAGCCAGCGCCATCCAGGCCAGGCCATTGGAGAGTCGGAGGGGACGAGCAGAACGGAGGAGACCGTAACGGCGCCGAACGGGGCCGGAGATTGCCATGGACTGTAAAGTAGTTCACCATCCAGTATGCAACCCGACGAATTTCGCCGGCACGCGCACGAGCTGGTCGACTGGATGGCCGACTACCTCGACCGGGTCTCCGAGCTTCCAGTCATTCCCGACGTGGCGCCGGGGGACATCGCCCGCCGGCTTCCCTCGTCACCGCCGGAGCAGGGCGAGCCGTTCGCGCAGCTCTTTGCCGACTTTCAATCGATCGTGCTGCCCGGAATGACGCACTGGAATCACCCCGGCTGGTTCGCGTACTTCCCGGGCAACAACAGTCCGCCGTCCATTCTCGCCGAAATGCTCACTGCCACGCTCGGCGCCCAGTGCATGTCGTGGGCGACCTCGCCCGCCGCAACCGAGCTGGAGCAGGTCACCATGGATTGGCTTCGGCAGATGCTGGCGCTTCCCGACACGTTCATCGGGGTAATCCAGGATACCGCCTCGACCGCTACCCTGGTGGCTCTGCTCTCGGCGCGGGAGCGGGCAAGCGGGTACGGCGCCGGCGAGCACGGAATGGCCGGTGCCGGCCGGCTCACGGTGTACGCCTCCGCCCAAGCGCACTCCTCGGTGACCAAGGGCGTACGGCTTGCCGGCTACGGACTCGATCAGCTGCGGCTGATTCCGGTGGATACCGCCTATGCCATGAGGCCGGATGCTTTGGCCGACGCCGTATCGGCGGACCTCGCGTCGGGTTTTCGTCCCGCCTGTGTGGTAGCCACCGTCGGTACCACCTCTTCCACGGCCGTCGACCCGCTGCCTGCCATCGGAGAAGTGTGCCGGCACCACGGCATCTGGCTGCATGTGGACGCGGCCTACGCCGGGACCGCCGCCATCGTTCCCGAGTTGCGGCACTACTTCAACGGCATGGAGCAGGCGGACAGTCTCGTGCTCAACCCGCACAAGTGGATGCTGGTCAACTTCGATTGCAGCGCCTACTACGTGCGGGACCGCGAGGCCCTGCTCCGCACCTTCCGCATAACCCCGGAGTATCTGCGCACTCCGCAGGACCCACAGGTGGTGAACTTCAGGGACTGGGGGATTCAGCTGGGGCGCCGATTTCGCGCGCTGAAGGTCTGGTTTGTCTTGCGCAGCTACGGCGTTGAGGGGCTCCGCGCCTTGGTCCGAGGTCACGTCGCGCTGGCCCAGGAGCTGGCAGAGCGGATCCGGGGGAGCCCGGACTTCGAGCTGATGGCGCCGGTGCCCTTCGGTCTGGTGTGCTTCCGGTACCATCCCTCAGGCGTCAGTGACGCCTCGGCTCTCGATCAGCTCAATCGGGAACTTCTGAGCCGGGTGAACGCCAGCGGGCGAGTGCACCTGACCCACACCGAGCTGGACGGGAAATTCGTGATCCGGATGGTTATCGGGCAGCGGCTCACCGGTCGGCGGCATATGGATGAAGCCTGGGCGCTGATCCACCGTGCCGGTCAGGAACTGCAACCGCAGATGAAACCGGTTTAAGTGCCCGTAGAAGCAAACTGGCTGAGCGGGACCGAGGCCGGCGGGGCGAGGAGGGGCTGGAGATAGCGGCCGGTGTGGGAGTTTTCGAGCTCGGCAATCTCCTCCGGGGTGCCCTGGCCCACCACGAGACCCCCTGCTGCGCCGGCCTCGGGCCCCATGTCGATCACCCAGTCCGCTCGCTTCACCACATCCATGTGATGCTCGATGATCACCACGGTATGGCCGGCATCGACCAGCCGGTCGAGCACGTGAATCAACACCCGTACATCGTCGAGATGGAGTCCGGTGGTGGGCTCGTCCAGAATGTACAGTTTTCGGCCTTCCCGCTTGCCCGCCTGCAGCAGCTCGCGGGCGATCTTCAGCCGCTGCGCCTCCCCGCCAGAGAGGGTGGTGGCGGGCTGCCCCAGCCGGAGGTAACCCAGCCCGACTTGCTGGAGCTGCCAGAGCGCGGCACCCAGGCGGGGCTGATGCCGGAAGCGGGTCACCGCCTCGTCAACCGTCCACTGCAGCACGTCGTGAATGGAGCGGCCCTGGATTCTCACGTCGAGCACATCGGGCCGATAGCGTGAGCCGCCGCAGGCCTCGCAGGGCACGAACACGTCCGCCAGAAAAACCATCTCCACCTGCACGTGGCCGGCGCCCTCACAGGACTCGCAGCGGCCCCCCGCCAGGTTGAATGAAAATGTGGCCGAGTTGTATTTGCGCTGCCGGGCCAGAGGCTGGGCCGCGAAGAGCTCCCGAATCTCGTCGAAGGCCCGGATGTAAGTGACCGGATTGGACCGGGGCGAGCGGCCGATGGGTGATTGATCTACCAGGAGAACATCCTGGAGAAATTCCCAGCCGGTGAGGGACCGCACCTGTCCCACCGGCTCGCCCAGGTGAGACTTCGCCGAGTGCTCTCCCCGGAGCCGGGCTTCCAGCTGCCGGTAGATCACATCGTGGAGCAGGGTGCTCTTGCCGGAGCCGGAGACGCCGGTCACCGCGGTGAGCGAGCCCAGCGGAATATCCACGTCCACGTCCCGCACGTTATGCAGGGTGGCGCCCCGTACCCGGAGCCACTGTGGCCCCGCCGGCCGCCGGATGCTCGGCACGGCGATCCGTTTCTGTCCGGTGAGATATTGTCCGGTGAGCGACGTTCTCGCGGTATGAACCGGGCCGGCGTGGACCACTCGTCCGCCGTTCTCTCCCGAGCCGGGGCCCAGCTCGAGCATGAAGTCGGCCTGCTGAATGGCGGCGAGATCGTGCTCCACCACCAGTACCGTGTTGCCGGCATCTCGCAGCCGCCGCAACAGCCCGAGCAGCCGGTCGGTATCCCGAGGGTGCAGACCCACCGAGGGCTCGTCCAGCACATAGAGGGTATCCACCAGATTGGCGCCGAGCGCATTGGAGAGAGAAATGCGCTGCGCCTCCCCACCGCTCAGCGTGCGGGTCTGCCGGTCGAGCGTGAGATAACCCAGGCCGACGTCGCAGAGAAAGCTGAGCCGCGCATCGAGCTGGTCCACAATCAGCTGAGCTATCTCGCGCTCGGTCTCGGTAAGGGTGAGCTGCCGGACCCACTGGTGAATGGCCTCGAGCGATCGCGCGGCCACCGATCCGATCGTATCCTGGCCGATCCGGATCGCCAGCGCGTCGGGGTTCAGCCGGCTGCCGCCGCACTCCTCACAGGTCTTGGCGAGCTGATACTGGCGAAGGAAGACGCGGATGTACTGCTTGTAGCGCTTCTCCTCGAGCCCCTTGAGAAAGGGGAAGATGCCGACGAATCGCCCTTTCCGACCATAGAGCAGCTCCCGGCGGTGAGCGGCCTTCAGCTTGGACCACGGCTTATTGGGATCGGCGCCCATCGACCGGGCAAAGTCGAGCAGAATCCGGCGGCGAGACTCGTACCTCGGCTTGGTCCAGGGGTCGATGGCGCCTTCGGCCAGGCTCTTCTGCGGATCGCAGACGATCAGGGATTCATCGTACTCGAGCACCGCACCGAAGCCGTTGCAGTGGGCGCAGGCGCCGCGGGGATTATTGAAGGAGAACAGCGCTGGGGTGACCATCACCGAAGGCGTATCGCAGCGGCTACAGGCGGGAAACTCGGTGTATCGCAGTCGGCTGGGCGCGGGTGAGCCTTCCAGCAATACCACGGCGATGCCCTCGCCCTCCTGGAAGGCCGTGGCAATGGCCTCGCAGATCCGTCCGACTGAGCCGGGCTCGGCCACCAGGCGATCGACCACTACCAGCAGCTCGCTCGCGCGGGTGAGGTCGAGCGTCGAAGGCAGATCTTCCAGATGGTGGGGGATGCCGTCCGCAATCACCCGCACAAAGCCGAGCGCCCGGAGATTCTCCACCACCGCGCTGTGGGTCAGCCGGGCCACGGGCGGGAGGGGAAAACACACCTGGACCCGGCCCTGGCCCTGTTCCACCACCTCGTCCGCCGCAGCCTCAGGCGTGTCTTTCCGGACCGGGCCGCCACAGCGCCGGCAGTAACACCGTCCTACCCGGGCCCAGAGCAGGCGGAGGTAGTCGTAGACCTCGGTAGCGGTCCCCACGGTGGAGCGGCTGGAGATCACGGGATTGCGCTGCTCAATGGCGACGGCGGGAGCTATCCCCTCCAGCCGGTCGACCAGCGGCTTCGGCATCCGGTCCAGGAACTGTTTGGCATAGGTGGAGAGCGACTCTATATAGCGCCGCTGTCCTTCGGCGTAGAGGGTGTCGAACGCCAGGGTGCTCTTACCTGACCCGCTTGGACCCGTCACCACAATCAGCGCTCGGTGCGGCAGATCGACACTGATGTTCCGGAGATTGTTCTGGCGGGCGTTGACGATACGGATTACTGAATCGGGCATGATGAAACCTAGGCGGTAAGCCGGTAAGGCGGTAAGGCGGTAGCTCACTGTCTTCACCACTGCCCCGCTGCCCCGCTGCCCCGCTAAGTTCTTCATCAATGTCCCGCCTCCTGACGCCCAAGCTGCTGCTGCGCGGCTTCGAAGTTTTCGCAGTCGCGTCCCTGCTGGGCTTTGGAGCCACTCTCCTCTACGGCAACGACCTTCCCGCATTCCTGGCCGCGGTGCGGCGGCTGCACTGGATCTGGATCCTGGTGGGCCTGGGGTTGGCCTCGATGGATTGGATCGGCGGAGGACTCCGTCTCTGGGTGGTGGCCCGGC
This sequence comes from uncultured Gemmatimonadales bacterium, assembly GCA_963842945.1. Classification (GTDB taxonomy): domain Bacteria; phylum Gemmatimonadota; class Gemmatimonadetes; order Gemmatimonadales; family GWC2-71-9; genus CAVVWJ01. The sequence goes on along the minus strand of CAWJIM010000021.1, from coordinate 44,994 downwards.
ATGTGTTTCCACAACCCTCCGCTCAAGGGCCTGATCCTGGCGGGAGGTATGGGGGCCTGGGCGGGCTATATCACCCCGCTCAACACCGGGGCGGGGCCGATGACGATGTACACCATGCGCCGCTACGGGGTACCTCTGCCGGTGGCGGTCACGTCGACCTTCATGAGCTTCGTGGCCACTGTGCTGTTCTTCGCCATCGCGGGGCCGCTCGCGGTGTTTTTTGGCGCCGGGCGATCGCTGGGACAGCGAGGAAATGTGCTGGGTCTCTCCCTGTTCGATCTGTTCCTCGGCAGCCTCAGCATCATCGCCGGAATTGGGGTACTCATGGCGGTGGTATTCTTTTTCCCTCGCTTCGTCCGCGACCTGATACATCGGGCGGCAGAATGGATAGGCCGCCGGAGCCAGCGATTTGCGGCGCGCTTGACCAAGCTGCAGGTCGGTATCGATCAGGCCCATGAGAGTGTGGTCGCCTTCAAGAGTCTCCGCGGATTGCTGGCGCTGTTCTGGGCCACCGTCCTGTCGGGACCCTCTCACGCGAACAAGCTGCTGGCGGGATATGTGGCGCTGAGAGCGCTCGGTCTCCACGCGAACTTCGTGGACATCCTGCTGGTGCAGACACTGGTCATGTTTCTCTTGTACTTCGCTCCCACCCCCGGCGCCTCCGGTGTGGGCGAGTTGCTCTCGGCCGCCGTGATGTCCTCCTATGTGCCTCGGGAGCTCACTCCCATCTACATTCTGATCTGGCGATTGACCCTGAGTTATTTCACTCTGGCGTTCGGGTTCCTGGTCTTCTCCTCCTGGGTGCGGCAGGGACTCAAAGGCGTGGAGGCCCCGACTCTGGTGGAACCGGCAGGCTAAGATGCGAATGCGATGAGCGAACAGGACGAAGTCCTCGACCGAGGCTACGACGCGGCACTCCTCCGGCGCCTGCTGACCTACCTGCGGCCATATCGTGCTCTGACCGGGCTGGCGATCCTGCTTCTACTGGCTGGTGCGGGCCTGGCGCTGGTGGGGCCGGCCCTCACCCAGCGCGCGCTCGATATCGCCATTCCGAACCATGATGCCGGGCTGCTCGGCAGTCTGGCGGCGATCTTCCTGGCCGCGCTCCTCCTCGACTTCGGTGTGGAGTATGGGCAGACCCTCCTCACCGCGTACGTCGGGCAGCGGGTGATGTACGACCTCCGGATGCAGATCTTCACCCATCTGCAGCGGCTCAGCATCGGTTACTTCGATCGAAATCCCGTGGGCCGCCTCATGACCCGGGTGACCTCCGACGTCGAAACGCTGAACGAGCTGTTTTCCTCCGGCGTCGTCACCGTGTTCGGCGACGTGTTCACCCTGCTGGCGATCATGACGATGATGCTGCTGGTGGACTGGCGTCTGGCGCTGGTGACGTTCTCGGTCATTCCGCTGGTCTGGCTCACCGCGACGATCTTCCGTCGTCGGGTACGAGAAGCATTCCGTGACATCAGGGTGCGGCTGGCCCGGCTGAACGCGTATCTGCAGGAGCGGCTGTCGGGCATGCGGGTCATCCAGCTGTTCGGACGGGAGCAGGATTCCGCCGCGCAGTTCGCCGCGCTCAACCGAGACCACCTTCAGGCCCATCTTCGCTCCATCACCGTCTATGCCGTCTTCTTTCCGGTGGTGGAGGTGCTCACGGCCGTCGCCATGGCACTTCTCCTGTATTACGGGGGTCTTCGGACAATTCGAGGAAGCCTCACGGTGGGTGTTCTGGCGGCATTCATTCAGCTCACCCGCCGCTTTTTCCAGCCGCTGCAGGACCTGTCGGAGAAGTTCAACCTGCTGCAGAGCGCCATGGCTTCGTCAGAGCGGGTGTTCGCTCTGCTGAACGAACCGGTGACGGTACTCGAGCCCGAGCGTCCAGTGGGTCTGAATCAGGAAGTCAGGGGCGAGGTGCGGTTCGAGAACGTCTGGTTCCGCTACTCCCCCGAAGGTCCCTGGGTTCTGCGTGACGTAAGCTTTACCGCCTCGCCGGGGCAGACCCTGGCCTTGGTGGGCCACACGGGTGCGGGGAAGACCACCATCGTGAACCTGCTGCTCCGCTTCTACGATCCCGACCGGGGGCGCATTCTTCTGGATGGCGTGGATATTCGGCAGCTCTCTACCTCGGAGCTGCGGAGATACATCGGGTTCGTGCAGCAGGACCTGTTTCTGTTCGTGGGCGACATCATGCACAACCTGACCCTCGGCGCGCCGGTGGCACCTGAATCGGCCCGACAGGCAGCCATTCGAGTTGGTGCCGACCGGTTCATCGAGCGTCTGCCCTCCGGATATCACCATCAGCTGGGCGAGCGGGGACGCAGTCTGAGCGTCGGTGAACGTCAGCTATTGAGCTTTGCCCGGGCCCTGGCCCTGGATCCCACCATCCTGGTGCTGGACGAGGCCACCAGTTCGGTCGATGCCCAAGCCGAGGGTCAGATCCAGCATGCCATTGCCGAGCTGATGGTGGGGCGGACCAGCATTGTGGTGGCTCACCGGCTCAGCACCATACTCCACGCAGACGAGATCCTGGTTCTCCAGCATGGGGAGATCAGGGAACGGGGCAGTCATCGGGAGCTGCTGGCTCAGCAGGGTCTCTATCAGCGGCTATATCAGCTGCAGCTGCGTGGTCAAGAGGTCCGTAAGATCGCATAATCCCATCACTTGCCTCGCTACATACCGGCGGATACGTTTCTCCGATTCGACTTTTTTCCCGCGGGATATCGATGATCCATCTCGAAATCGGCGGCGAGCGATACGCCATAGCTGCCGGTGAGACAGCTATCGGATCGGCGTCGGACAATAAAGTGGTGCTGGAAGGCGAGGGGGTGCAGCCGCGCCACGCTTTGGTACAAGCCACTCAGCCGGGCTCTGCCGCCATTCGGGCCGCAGCGGCCGAGGCAGAAGTGAGGGTCAACGGGGTTCGCCTGGGGGCGGAGCCCACTCCGCTGCTGCACGGCGACAAGATCGGCATCGGCCCGCACGAGCTCCGGGTAGTGGACTCGACCCGCGGCGGCAGCACTCAGCTCTTCGACTCCGGCGCCTTTGCCGATCTGGTCTCCCCCAAGAGCAGCAAGCCGCCCGCTGGAACCACCGGCGGACGGCTGGTGTGTCTTACGGACGGCCGGGAATACAACGTGGGTCAGGGCCCACTCCGGATCGGCCGGGACGCGAGCTCGGATGTCGTGGTTACCGGCAACGACGTGTCGCGTCACCATGCCGAGATCCGGTCGGACCCGCAGGGCTACCTGCTGGTGGACCTCAGCGTCAACGGCACGTACGTCAATGGGGAACGAAGCGGGAAGACTCACCTGCTGGCCCGAGCCGACGTGATCCGGATCGGCAATGACGAGTTTCGCTTCTACGCCGATGCCGCTTCCCAGGGCCGCTGCCCCGGCACCCGAGCCCGCCAGACCGCCCACGCCACCTCCCGGGGCCACGAGCCGGCTCTCCGAAACCATGCACGGCTTCCCGGTCGCCGCTGGCTGGCACTGCCGAGCAGCGAACACCTACTCCGCCCTCGGCCACGGCGGCACCATTGGCGTCGTTCCTGTTTCGCAGCGGCGAGCTCAAGGGACGGCGCTTGCCGATCAAGGTTCCGGTGGCCAATATCGGGCGGGGAGACTACAACGACGTGGTCATTGCCGACCCGAGCGTCAGCACTATGCACGCCAAGCTGCAGCGACGGGACGCCGTGTGGGTCCTGACCGATCTGGGCTCCACCAACGGCACCTTTGTCGAAGGAGAGCGGCTGACCGGAGAGGCACCGCTCGGGCCGGGCACCACGCTCAAATTCGGGGACGTTTCGGCCTTGTTCGAGCCGCTCGATGAATCGGTGCCGGCCCCGAAAGCCAGCAACACGCGGATGATGCCCCGGGTCGAGGTTGACGCTCACCGCTCTGCCCCCGCGGCCCAGCCGGCGGCAACACCAGCCGAGCCGGTGGCGCAGGTGGCCGAGGTTCCCCAGCCCAGGGCCCGGCCGCGCCGTCCGATCCACGTGGCATCCCCACGACCGAAAAGTCCCTCCACGATCATGGTGGTCGGACTGCTGATTTTAGTAGCTATTCTCGCCTACTTGTTGTCGACCTACTAACGGAGTCTCGTGCACTTCACCTGCGCCGCTCGCACCGACGTCGGCATCGTCCGTTCGGGCAATGAAGACAACTACCTCATGCTGGCCGACCACGGCATCTTCATCGTGGCCGACGGCATGGGAGGCCACGCAGCCGGTGAGGTGGCGAGTGAAATGGCCGTCAGGATCACCTCCCAGGCAATTGGCTCGGTCCGGGGCCTGAGCGACGAAGAGGCCGGCGAGCGGGTCAGCACCGCAATTCGAGCCGCCAACGACGCCATCTTCGAGCGCACCCTGTCGGAGCAGGACAAGCGGGGGATGGGCACCACGGCGACGGTGCTGGTGCTGCTGCCACAGCGGTATCTGATCGGCCAGGTGGGAGACAGCCGGGCCTACCTGTTCCGCGACGGTCAGTTCCAGCAGCTCACCAAGGACCATTCGTACGTTCAGGAGCAAGTCGATGCTGGGCTGCTCACTCCAGACCAGGCCCGGGTGCACCCCTACAGCAACGTGATCACCCGATGTGTCGGTGCCGGGATCGACGTGGTGCCGGACATCTACTTCGGTTCGCTGGAGAAGGGGGACATTCTCCTGCTGGCATCCGACGGGCTCACCGGAATGCTGGAGGACGAGCAGCTGCTGCAGATTCTGCGCTCCGAGGGTGGTCCTCAGACCTGGGTGGATCAGATGGTGACCGAGGCGAACCGCCGGGGGGGATTGGACAACATCACCGCTATCGTGATCCGGATCGACTCCGTGGATAGCAACACGGGAGAGCACCCGGTGGTCCAGACCGCAGCTGGCGAGCGCTCCTGATCAGCGACGCGTCTCCAACATCCGCTTGAGCCGGGCCCGATAGCGCTCCATCAACATCTGTCCAACCGCGGAATGCGTCGCCACCCACTCGGCGTTCCGGAACGAGGTCGGTGACGTGGCTTGCCGGAACTCGGCCAGATAAGGCTCGATCCTGGCGTAAAGCAGCAATCCTTCGCCGTTATTCTCCACCAAAAAATCCGGGTTGATGATACCATGGCGGGCCATGCCATAGACCATCTCCCAGTAGCCTGAAGTCTGCCGGTACGCCAGGTTCAACGGATGATCGGTGGCGGTCACTGCGATCGCCTCCTCCGAGCTGCGGGGCCAGAACTTGGCGTTGATGGCCGTTCGTGACTCGCGCATTACCGTCTCGCGTCGCAGGTCGTAGATCTTGAGCACGAGATCGGCATCATGGTGGTCCGGAGATTCCTTGAGCACGTGCGGTCCTTGTGAGCTGGAGGTGTGGAGCGAAACCAAGAAGGTAGAGCTAATGCATGGCCTGCTGCGGTGCCAGCGCCCGGCCTAGCCGGTCTTTCACTGGGGTGGCATAATCCTACCGGGCAACTCACCGTCCGTGCTCACCATCCTGGCCCTTACGGTAGCGAGGCTCTATGGACGTCCTGACCTGGATCATCGTCGGCTTAGTGGCGGGGTTGCTTGCGTCGTTGGTCATGGGAGGGATCGGCTACGGGATTCTGGGCGACATCGTGATCGGGATACTGGGCGCCTTGTTCGGCGGCTGGCTGTTCAGCCGAATGGGCTGGAGTGCTCCAGCTTCGGGGATTGCCGGCACCATCTTCGTCGCCTTCATTGGCGCGGTGGTCCTGCTGCTCATCATTCGTCTGCTGCGGGGAGCCCGGCGGACGCCGTAGCCGTAAGCTCCCGCTCGAGCCGGATGTTGACCCGCTGGTAGCGCTCATCCGGCGTGAGCGGGACCTGAACGAAGCCGTGCTTCTGGTACAGCCGGATGGCAGGCTTCAGCACGGTGTTTGATACGATGATCATGCGCTTGCCGCCGGCCTGGGCGGCAAACTGGACGGCGGCTTCCATGAGACGGTCTCCGTAGCCGCGGCCTCGCGCCGACGGAGCAACGGCCATCTTGGCAATCTCGAAATCCTCCCCATTGTGCCGCAGCACGGCACAGGTCCCCTGCACCTGGTTTCCCTCGAGCACGAAGAAGATCTGCCCGCCGGCCGCAAGCACTTCGGATGCGGGGTCGCGGAAGAGCTCACGATCCGCTTCCTCCAGCACGAAGTACGCTTCAATCCAGTCGCGATTGAGCTGCTCGAACGCGCTTCTGAACTCCTCACGGTAGGGCACTACAGTGGCAGCTTCCATGCGCTCTGTCCTTCGGTTTTTTCTCTTCGGCGCTGTCTTGAATCTGACCGCCGGGTGCGCCGGCCGAAATCAGCAGTCGGCAGCCAATCCGGATGATCCGGCAATGGTGCAGGTGGAAAACCGCGGCTTTGCCGACATGGTCATTTACGCCGTGAGCGGATCGCAGCGGACCCGCCTCGGCCTGGCTACCGGCAACTCGACCAAGTCGTTCACCATCCCAGTGACGCTCACCCGGGGAGCCGGTCCGCTGAAATTCCTGGCCGACCCGATCGGGGGTAGTCGGAGTCCCATCACCGAGGAAATGGTGGTGCAGCCAGGGGACATCGTGACGCTCACGATTCCTCCATGATGTCGAGATGTGAGCGGCACCACAACTCCTCGCTCGAGGACGGCCTAGCTTCCGACCGACCGAGGAGGTGTATATGCCACGTGACGATGATCAGCCCTTGCCCGAGTCGGGCATGGGGGGCGCTTCCGATGCCGGCGCCCACGGGGTTCATCCTGCATCGGCGATGCGGGTTGAGGGATCACCCCTACCGGATGACGCTCCGGGCGACGCGCCCATAGAGCGGCGCCGGCACCGGGAGAGCGACTACAGCGGCCCCGAGAGGAGAATCGGCGGCACGAAGCATCAGGGATGAGGATCAGGAAGTCGAGCAGGTCTGCGGGTTAGTGCCGAGCGAAGGGGCGGGTGGAACCGTCAGATTGAAAGGCGAGTACCTCAAAATCGCCTACCGCTGATTCGGATTCTGCCATCCCGGGGGTCCCCGCTGGCATTCCGGGGACAGCAAGACCTGCGACTTTCGGGCGATCCCAGAGCAGTTGCCGGATATCTGCCGCGGGAACATGACCCTCGATCAAATACCCTCCCACAACCGCAGTGTGACAGGACCGTACGGCCTGGGGGACGCCCAGCTCGTCCTTGAGCCGGTCCATGTTCTCTTCATCGTGGACCTGGGGCTTGAAGCCCTGAGATTGCATGTGATCTACCCATTTGGCGCAGCAGCCACAGCTTCGGCTCTTGTACACAATGATTGCCGTAGGAGGCGCCGCTGCCCACCCGGTCCGGCGTCCCGCGATGAAGAGCCCGGCAAGTCCAGCCACAAATCCGCGTCTGCTCAGCATGATTCCTCTTTATACCAGAGCCAGCTGTTCATCCAGCCTCCGCTCCACCTCGGCGGCAGGCCAGGTCAAAATCTCCAACACCGGTTCGAGTGATCGCCCGGCAGGTGCGGCCACGAAGATACGAAGGCGCCGGGCACTTTGGTACAGCTCGTCGGCCACCCGGGGGAGCCCCAAGTGCCCCACTCGGCCGGCATCGGTCAGCCGTTCCACCGACCCGGAGCGGGTCCGCAGCGGGAGATTGACTCCGAGCATGCCCGATCGCGCAGGGAAGTCGATCAGCACGCTGCCCGGCGGCACACCGATCTGATCGGCCACCGCATTTTCCACCCGCTCGAGCAGATCCGGATCATCGGCCACCCACGGCTGAACGTCACCGGCGACTTCACTCGCCGGGAGATCGATCGCCCGCTTGTGTAGCCGCCGGGCCCGAATGCACCGAGCCAGCGGATTCCGGTCTCTGATGAGCAGCTCCATCAGGCCATCATCGGTCGACTCGGCGATGCTCTCGGCGGTGACCGTGCCGCGCCTCACCGCTTCTCGCACCGCGCGCTTGAACATGCAGGTGGCAGAGCGGACCGCGTGGTGCCAGTACACGTTGCGGTACATCTGGTACTTGGCAAAGAGGAGTGATTCGAGCGCGCTGACGCCTTTTTCCTGGATGCCAACTTCCCAACGTCCCTCTGCCACCTCGACCAGTGTCAGGGAGGAGAGGAGCCGGTCTACATCCACCGTACCGTAGGGAACCCCGCACATCCGGGCATCCCGGCTCAAATAATCCACCTTATCCAGATCGATGGTGCCGGAGATCAGTCCCTGCAGCGGGCTCGAGCTCCTTCCTGCGATCAGGGCTCCGATGGTCTCGGGAAAGGTCTTACCGCCGAGCTGAACCAGACACTCGCCCAGCTCTCCCTCGAAGAGCTTGCGAACGCCCAGCACCTCGTGCGAGGGAAATCCTGCCTCCTCCAGATGCATGCGAGAAGGGATAGTGACCGATGTCGTGGAGCAGCGCGGCCATTCGAACCGCCACGCAGTCCTCATGCAGGCGGGCCGGCAGCTCACCCAGCTCGTCGAGCGCCGCGATGGCCCTGCGGGTGAGGTGGTAGGCACCCAGTGCGTGCTCGAAGCGGGTATGGGTGGCCCCTGGATAGACCAGGAAGCTGTGACCGACCTGCCGAACGTAGCGAAGGCGCTGAACGGTGGGTGTGTCCAGGGCGAGCAATGCGGCCCGGTCGAGCCGGATGTTGTCCCAGAGAGGATCGCGGATGATTTCAGTGGGGCAGGAGGGCAGCGGGGCAGCGGGGCGGTCGTCCTTGGCGGCGCTCACCGGCAGGTCTTTACCCGGAGCTGCTCTTGCGTTTGCCACCCCGCCGTCCCGCCGCCTTGCTGCCCTGCTCACGCTGGTCCTGCGGCTGCCACCGAAGAGGGAACCTCCGCCCGATACTGCTCGAAGTTCTCCCGGAACATGGTGGCGAGCTTCCTGGCCTGGGAATCGTATGCCGCGGGGTCGGACCAGGTTTTCCGAGGAGAGAGGAGCTCGGTGGGCACGCCCATCGACTTTGCTGGGGACTCCGAATCCGAACACCGGATCTTGGCTGAAGCTGGCCTGGTCCAGCTCGCCGGACAACGCCGCGCGCAGCATGGTCCGGGTGTAACCGAGCTTCATTCGCGTTCCGACGCCATAAGGGCCACCGGTCCAGCCGGTATTTACCAGCCACACCTTCACTTTGTGCCGGGCAATGCGCTCGCCCAGCATGGCGGCATACACTCCGGGGTGAAGCGGCAGGAACGGCGCTCCGAAGCAGGCCGAGAAGGTGGCGGAGGGCTCGGTAACGCCGCGCTCCGTGCCGGCCACCTTGGCCGTGTAACCCGACAGGAAATGATACATCGCCTGCTCGCCGCTCAGGCGGGCAATCGGCGGCATTACACCGAAGGCATCGGCGGCCAGGAAGACGATGTTCTTGGGATGGCCACCCGCCCCGCTGGGCAAATGATTCGGAATGGCGTCGATGGCGTAACAGGCGCGGGTGTTCTCGGTGATGGTGTCAGCGTCGAAATTGACCGCCCGGGTTCCCGGATCGAGCACCACATTTTCCAGGACGGTGCCGAATTTTTGCGTGGCAGCGTAGATCTCCGGCTCGGTGTCGGGCCGAAGCCTGATCACCTTGGCGTAGCAGCCGCCCTCGAAGTTGAAGACCCCACGATCACTCCAGCCGTGCTCATCATCGCCGATAAGCTGGCGGCTGGGATCGGCTGACAGGGTGGTTTTGCCGGTACCCGACAAACCGAAGAAGACCGCGGTGTCGCCGGTCGGTCCCTGGTTGGCGGAGCAGTGCATGGGCAACACGCCCTGTGACGGCAGGAGATAGTTCAACGCGGTGAAGATCGATTTCTTCATTTCGCCCGCGTACCGGGTGCCGCCGATCAGCACCACGCGCTTGGCCAGGTTGAGCACAATGAACGTGCCCGAGCGGGTGCCGTGGCGTGCCGGGTCGGCCTGAAGCTCGGGGGCGTGCAGAACGGTGAAGCCGGGACGGAATTGCGCCAGCTCGGCTGGCAGGGCGCGAATGAACATGTTGCGAACGAAGAGCGCGTGCCAGGCGTTGGGGGTGATGAATCGGACCGGCAGCCGGTACGCCGGATCGGCGCCGGCAAACAGATCCTGAACGAACACCTCGCGGGCATCGAGATACCCTCGAATATCCTCCTGCAGCCGCTCGAATGCTGCCGAGTCCAGCCGGGCGTTCTTTTCCCACCAGATGCGCTCGGTCAGGCCGGAATCGTCTACCAGAAACTTGTCTTTGGCGGACCGGCCGGTGTGGGGCGCGGTAACGGCGGTAAACGCCCCACAGTCGGTAAGTGAGCCCTCACTCCGTCGGAGCGCGTGCTCGATCAGCGCCGGCGGGGTGAGGTTCGCGTGGATCCGGATGGGAAAGAGGCCGTGCTCTACGAGGGTGAGATTCTCTCGTTGAATAGTCGTATCGGTGGTCATACGCTCCCGCTGCACGTTAGTCGCGAAAGATCAATGTTCGGACTGCTAGGGGCAACCTCAGTGAACCGGCACCGAGACATTGGGCTCAACGTGGTAGGCCCGCTCGATGGTGCCCCGGTCGCGGGCGCTCAGCTCGGCTACAACGGGATCGACAAACATGATGATCGGTCGCCACCGAGGAATGGGTGAAGATGCCGATCGCATGTCCCAGCTCGTGGGTGGCGGTGAGCGCCAGGCACTCGCTGACCCCAGGAGCGGCCGCATCGAACCGGGGAAGCAGGAAGACCCGAACGGGGTATTGGATCGTCCGGCTACCGGGCAGCGGGACGATATCCGTTCCGCCCTCACACTCCGGCGCCAGGCTCAGCTGCAGCCGGGCCGTCGCGGTGGACTTGGCCGGGCTGTCCGCGCGGACAATTACATCCGCCGCGCTCGAGTCCGGCACCAGAACCGCATCGAACTCACGATACAGAAACGCGGCCTTCCACACGTCGATCCCGTGCGTCACGTGGGTCGGCAAGTCCAGGGTGTCCTGCGCCCAGATCTTGACCGGCAGCATCGAGCGCGGCCAATGGAAGGTCAGCGTATCGTTGGTGCCTGGGCCGGTGGAAGTTATGAAGCGCCACTCGTACACGTCACTCCGGCCGGGAGCGGCGATGTCGGCACAGGACAAACCGACAGCGGCAGCCAGCACCCCCCCAAGTATCGGCAGGGCCGAGCCCGGCTTCATCGGCGGGCCCGGGCCAGGCCGATGGAGAGGGACACCCGTTGCACGCCCTGGCTTCCGGTGAAGCCTCGGGCTTCGAGCTCGTCGGTGGAAAATCGGTGAAAGTCGTAGCGGAGGCTGATCATCAGGTCCCAGTGAGTCAACAATGGCGGGCCGGTAGTCAAATCCGGCTCCCGCCAGGAACCGGGTGGTTCCCCCGCCGAGGAAGATTCCGGTCTGATCGGCAGGCAGGTAGCTGATCAGCCCGAGACCTGCCCGCCAGCTTGCCCGGTGCCAGACGGGGCCCTCGAGATTGAGGAGAACGGAGCCGGTTGTAAGGGTACCGAGATCGGTGTCCTGGTCGGCCTCGGTGCTGTGATATCCCGAGGTGGAGAGGGCGGTTTCCAAGCCCGCCCGAGTACGCAGGGGCGATCGGCAGGGAAACCCCAAAAGCGAGCGTGGGAGCCAGGCTTTGCTGGGTCAGGATGTCCTGAATGATGTTGTCGGTGACCAGGTCGGTCGCGAAAGTCCCCCCCAGCCGGGCGTAATAGTCGGTCTGCCCGCGCGCCACCGACACTCCCATAGCCGGCCAGACGAAAAGGAGTGCCAGGAGGACTCGCATCGAGCAAGTATGGACGGAGAGGGGCGGGGGGTCAACGCGATACGCGAACGGCTCGCGCGTACGTGCGAAGCCGTCGCAGCATCTTCCGGTCTGCGGTAACGCCGTCCTTGCCCTTGGGCGTTTCCAGGATCTTGATCACGTGATCAAACCGCGGGTCGGTCATAATCCGACGAAATGGCCGGGGCCCCAACGATCCTTCCGCGATCAGCTCATGTCGATCGCGACAGGATGCAAAAGGTGTCTTCGAATCGTTGAGGTGGAGACAGCGGAGAAGGTCCAGACCGAGGATGGCATCCCATTGTTCCCAAACCCCCTGATAGTCGAGCACCAGATCATAGCCCGAGGAGTAGAGGTGGCAGGTATCGGCGCAGTACGCCACCCGGTGCCGGATATCAGACCCGACCATCTGGCGGAGCGCCGCCAGCTCCTCGAAGTTGCTGCCGAGAGCGGTACCGCAACCGGCGGTCGTCTCCAGCAACACCACCACAGACCCGGGCACCGCGCGCAGACAGCGGGTATAGGCGGCCGCGTTCCGTCTGAGGCCCGCCTTCCGGCTATCCATGTAGTTGCCGGGGTGCGACACCAGATAGGGGATGCCGAACGCCTCGCATCGCCGAAGCTCGCCAATGAAAGCGGCCTCCGACCGGGCACTTAACACCGGGTCCGGAGTGGCGAGGTTGATAAGGTACGAATCATGCGCCACTATACTAGTGAACTGATGCCGCTCACATTGTTGGCGGAAGGCGGCAAAAGACTCCGCGGGAATGCTCGGTTCACGCCACTGGCTTGGCGTCTTGGTAAACACCTGAATGGCCGTCGCTCCAATCGCCTTTCCTCTGATCGGCGCCTTGTCGACGCCTCCCTGGACCGATACATGAGCTCCCAGCCGTTCACCCATTCGCGCGTGACGCATGCACTCCTCTGTCTGATGTGAGCGAGCCTTTAACTGAACAGCCCAACCGCCCACGGGTTCTCCTGCTGGGGGAAGCCGCTGCCCGGCCCGAGGGTCTGGAGCGGGCGCTCACCCGTGCCGGCTTTCAGCTTCTCGAGCAGGAAGATCCCGCCCTTCGTCCTGCCAGTGATGCCATTCTCATCACCCTGAGCCAGCTGCGGCCCCGGTGACCGCCTGATCGCCGATTACCCGGTGAACCACGGGTCGACCCCTCAGGTCGTGGTCCTGTCGAGCGCGGATCCGGACGGGCCGGCCGCCGCGCTTGGCCCGGGGTGCCGCCGATGCCCTGGTCGCTCCCATTCACCTGCCTGAGCTCTGCGCCCGGCTCCACACCCGGATTCGGGAGCACCGGCAGCCGGAAGAGTCAGCCTCCCAGACGGCCGGCTCCGGCTTGCCACCAGCATCGAACAGACGGGGCTCGGAGGCTACCCTCCCGACCCAGGTCTCTGAAGCCCTGGAGCAGCGGGTCCAGGAGGAATTCGAGCGCGCCCGGCGCTACTCCCTCAGCTTCAGCTTGATTTTACTCGGAGTGGACGAGCTGCAGGACTCCGAACAGCGGCAATGTCCCGAGGCCGCCGCTCGCCTTCGGGAAGAGGTGACCCAGACCCTGCGCCGGGAGCTGAGGATGCCGGATCTGGTTGCTCCCTATGGCACCGGCGAATTTGCCATCGTCCTGCCGGAGACCGGGCCAGTCGGGGGCCCGCCAGTCGTTGATCCGAGTGCGGGAACGGCTGACGTCGCTCCCCTTGGAGGGCGACCCCCGTTTCGGATCAGCCCGGTTCAGCGCCGGGATCGTCACCTTCCCTCACCCGGCCGCCTTCCAGCCGGACGACCTGTTCGCGATGGCGGAGGCGGCCCTGATGCGGGGACGAGCCCAGTCGAGTGAGCGGATCGGGGTGGCGGTTTAGGCGGGGCAGCGGGGCAGCGCGGCCGGCAGTGAGCTCGAGCTGTACCTCGCTGCCTCGCTGCCTCGCTGCCTCGCTGCCTCGCTGCCTCGCTGCCTCGCTGCCTCGCTGCCCCGCTTCCCCGCTTCCCCGCTGCCTACCTCCTACGAAGCCACGTTGTCGGATCGAGGGCGATCTGGTTTTCCCCCCGGATCTCGAAATGCAAGTGAGGGCCGTAGTCGGAGTTCTGGCCTCCCACCGTACCAAGCTTCCGTCCCTTGTCCACCGAGGCGCCGAGCTTCACCTCGGCTGACTCCAGGTGGGAATAGACCGAGTAGTACCCGTTGCCGTGCTCCAATACGATGGTCAACCCGTAGGTGCCGAACTGACCTACCAGCCGAACCCTCCCCGATTCCACCGCTTTGACCGGCGTGCCCACGGGTGCGGCAATGCCCACGCCGTTCCAGCGAATGATTCCGCCGCTGGGAAGGGTGTCGCGGCCGAAGTGGTAGACGATGGCTCCCTCAACCGGCCAATCCAGCTTGCCCAGGTCTGCCGTCGTGATGGATCCGGGCGTGGCGACGGCGCCGCGGAGCGCACCCCGGGCCAGCTCGTCGCGGCGGGCGCGCTCCAGCGATGCCAGCAGGCCGTTGAGCCGCGATTCGTCTTTCTGCAGCTGGCTTAGCCGCCGCTCGGTGCTGCGGGCCGATCGCTGCAGGGTCTGCAGCTTTCTGGCCCGCTCCGAAGCCAGCTCGGTATACCGGCTGAACTCCGCCTCGCGTTCCTCTCTCCGCCGGTCCAGCTCGCCCCGGACATTCAGAATGTTGTTACGCTGCTGGACCACCCGGTTTCGCAGCTTCTCGACATCATCCACCAGGGCCCGGTCCTGTTCGCTGGTCAGGTAGAGATACTTGTAGCGACTGAGCAGGTCGCCAAAGGATTCTGCGGCGAGCAGCACCTGAAAGGTGTGCAGCGGGCCCCGCTTGTAGATGTCGATCAGCCGCCGCTCCAGTACGGCCCGGCGTTCGGCCAGGTTGTCCTGCGCCAGGATCAGCTCGGCGCTCGAGCGATCGAGCTGAGAGGCCAGTCCTCCGATTTGGCGCTCGATCTCGTCCACGATGCGCTGGGTGGACTCCCGCTGCCGCTCCAGGTTGCTCAGCTCGTCATTCACGTCGTGCACCTGTCCCTGCAGCCGCTCCCGCTGGCGCTCCAGCCGGTCTCGTTCGGCGCGGATCTCTTCTAATCGGCGCCGGCTTTCCTCGAGATCGGTCTGCGCAGTCGCGCGGACCGGGAGAATGGCACTGATCATGGCGAGCGCGCAGAGCGGGGCAGTGGGGCAGCGGGGCAGCAGGGCAGCCAAAGCGCACCGGAAGGTCACATGCAGGCTGAGCAAGCCGCCCCGCTGCCCCGCTGCCCCGCTGCCCCGCCTACACATGCCTGAGATGCCGGCCCACGCTCACCAGGCTACCGGCCAGGCCCAGGAGCACCCCGAAGATGACGATGACGACCATGTGCTCAGGGGTCGAAGAAGAGGAGACCCGCAAAGGTCCCCCCGCTCTTGTCCCGAAAGAGGAGATAGCCGGCATAGCAGAGAACCAGAGAAAGGAACCCGCCCAGCAGGCCCTTCAACGCGCCCTCCAGCAGGAACGGGCCCCGGATGAACCAGTTGGTCGCGCCCACCAGCCGCATGATGGAGATCTCTCTGGCTCGCTGGAGAATGGTGAGTCGGATGGTGACGCCGATGATCACCACCGCCACCGCGGCAAACGCGAGACCGATCACCAGACCCACCAGACCGGTGATGTTGCGGAGGTAGTCGAGCTTCTGCACCCACTCCCGGCCGTAGCGCACATCGTCGATGAACCCGAAGCCCCTGAGCCGCTGGGCCACCCGCTCGACCGTTGCGGCATCGCGAAAGCCGTCCTTGAGCCGGACCTCGATCGACGCGGGGAGCGGATTCACCTGGAGATCCCGATAGGCATCGCGAAACTCCACCAGCTCCTTGCGGGCCCGCTGCAGCGCCTCCTCTTCGCTGACGTAGCTCACGTCCTTCACCTCGGGAAAGGCGGAGATGTCCTGGGTGGCGACTGCGATGGCCTCCGAGGGCGTTCCCCGCAGAACGAACCCGACGATCTCGACCCGCTCCTCCAGGCCTCGCAGCGCCTGGCGCAGATTCAACGCGACCAGGCCGAAGAGGCCCACCGTGAAGAGCGAGAAGGCGATGGTGGTGACGGAGAGAGCGGAGAGGAGCGGGGCCCGGCGAAACGACAGCAGCGCCTCGCGGGTGAGCAGCTTCACTTGGCCTCCGCCTGGGCCTCGTCCACCTGGCTGTCGTACACCACGCTTCCCTCCCGCATCTCGATGATGCGGTAGGAGGTTTGCCGGACCAGATCGAGATCGTGCGTGGCCATGACCACCACGGTTCCCCCCGCGTTGATGTCGCGGAGCAGCTGAAACACCCCGCGGGTGGCCCGCTCGTCCAGATTACCGGTGGGCTCGTCGGCCAGGAGAATGGCGGGGTCGTTCACCAGCGCGCGGGCGATCGCCACCCTCTGCTGCTCGCCGCCCGACAGCTCGCGGGGATAGGCCCGGCTCTTGGCCGAGAGCCCGACCTGAGTGAGCACCCGCATCACCCGGGCTGCTATGGTGTCGGTTCTGGCCCCGGTCACTTCCAGGGCAAAGGCGATATTCTCGGCGGCGGTCCGGTCTTCCAGCAGGCGGAAATCCTGGAACACCACGCCCAGGCGGCGGCGCAGCCGGGGCACGTCGTCCGGCTTCAGAGCGATTGACGTTGTAGCCGGAGACCCGCACCTCTCCCGCGCTGGGCTTCTGCTCGGCAAAGAGGAGCTTCATGATGGTGGACTTGCCGGCGCCGGAGTGCCCGGTGAGAAATACGAACTCGCCCTTGGAGACGTGAAAGGTCACGTCCTTCAGGGCCAGCGCACCGTTAGGATAAGCTTTGTATACGTTGGCGAAACGGATCACGGGGGGAAAATAACGCTTTACCTCTCACTTCTCACTTCTCAGCGCCTGCTCCAGATCGGCGATGATATCCTCCGCGTCCTCGAGCCCGCAGCTCAACCGCAGAAAGCCGTCGGGAATCCCGATCTTGGCGCGGCCCTCGGCGCCGATGCTCTTGTGTGACGTGAGCCGCGGTTCCGAGACCAGTGTCTCGACTCCGGCCAGGCTGGGCGCGTGCGCGATCATCTTGAGCCGCTTGAGGAACCGCTCCGCCGCTTTGACGCCGCCCTTGAGCTCGAGCCCCACCATGCCGCCGAATCCATGCAGCACCTTCTTGGCGTACCCGTGGTCGGGGTGCGAGGGAAGCCCGGGGTAGTGCACCCGCACGATGCCCTCCTGGGATCTCGGCCCAACTGGCCACGGCGAGACCGTTGGCGTTGTGCCGCTCCATTCGAACGCCGAGCGTTCGCATTCCGCGATCGATGAGCCAGGCGGCATGGGGATCGATCGCCTGACCCCAGAGGCGCATCAGGCGGCTCACCTCCTCCACCAGTGAGGCGGAGCCCGCCACCGCGCCGGCGATCACGTCGCTGTGACCGTTGAGGTACTTGGTCGCGCTGGTGATGACCACGTCGGCGCCGTGCTCGACTGCCTGGAAATTGAAGGGGCTCGCAAAGGTGGCGTCCACCAGCAGGGCCAGTCCCTCTTCCTCCGCCGCGTAGGCGATGGGCCCCAGATCGATCACCCGCATGAGCGGATTGGTGGGCGACTCGACGAAGATGGCGCGGGTGGCCTTCCGGACAGCTTTGCGCCAATGCCGCGGCTGCTCGGGATTCACGTAGGTCACATCGATCCCGAATCGCGCCAGCTCCTGGTCGAACAGGTGCTGAGTGCCTCCATAGATCCAGCTGCTGGAGATCAGATGATCGCCCGGACGCAACACCGCCAGGTGAGCCAGCGCGGTGGCCCCCATACCGCTGGCCACGAAAATGGCGTCCTCGGTGCCCTCGAGCAGGGCGTACTTCTTGGCCAGCGCGAGCTGATTGGGGTTGTTGCCGTAGCGGCTGTAGAGCACCTCTTCGTCGCTGCCGACCGGATTGGTGAAGGTGCTGCTCTGCTGAATGGCCGGCGCCACCGGCGACCAGTCCGGCCGCCGCTGCGGGATGCCATGGATGGCGGTGGTGGAGAACCCTTGCCGCCGGGTCATGCCGTGGGAAGAGGGTGGTACACCTCGCCGACCGGACGCACCAGCCGGTGGGCGGCGAGATTGCGAAGAGCGTCGCGACTCCGGGTTTCCAGCCAACCCATGGCTCCCGCCAGATCGCCCACCCCGAGCGGACCGCGATCGCAGATGCAGGCGAAGGCCTCGCGCTCGTCCGAGGGAACCCAGCCCAGCAGGCGCGGCTCTCCCTTATCCTGCGGCACCGCGGCGACGGCCAGGCGGTGATGAGTGAGCACGTGGTCTATGGCCTCGTGTTGATCTTCACGGAGGCCTTGCAGCACGAAGAAATAGGCGCCCCGGCCCGCCAACAGCAGCTTGGCCACCACCTCATCGGCGCAGCTCAGGTCCACCAGCTCGATCTCGGAAAAATCCAGCAGCGCGGTGAGGCAACGGCTCCCAGCCAGAGTCTCCTCGATTCTGCTTCGCACGGCCGCACCGGTGGGACGGGTAACCAGATTGCGATAGGGAGCGGCGACAGCCTCGCGCAGCAGGTGCCCGATCCGGATGGTCTGGATCACGGCCGCTCCGCCTGCTGCGCCGGAATGATGATTTGCACCTGGGAACCCGGAAAATAGGGAAGGCGCTCGGTCAACGGGGCATCTTCGTCCCAGGGGGGAACAATGGAGAGACGGGCGGTGCCGCTGCGGATGGAAATCTTTCCCTCCCACTGGTCCAGGAAGCGCTTGATGAAGGCCAGCCCTTGGCCCCGGCCAGGATCGCGAAACCGGCTTACACCCTGGATGAGGGCTGCTTCCAGCGCCGCGCCGTCTCCCCAGCGCTCGCCGAACCGTTTGGCATGAGTGCTTTCGAGTGAGCGGCGGAAGCCGACCCCGGAATCGCTGACGGCGATGACAACCACTCTGCGGCCGAGACGGCGACGGAAGGTATACGCCTGCACGGCCACCCAGCCGCTGGTGCCGGCGTGCTCCACAATATTCTGGCAGGCCTCGGAAAGCGCCATACTGAAGCGGAGTGTCGCCTTCATCTCCAGCCCCAGCTCGCCATGCAGGATCCGGGATGCCCCCTCGGAAATCTTGTCGACGACGCTATGCACGTCCTCTGATGCCCGCACGGGTGTGACGTCGAGCAGCACGTCTGAGGGGCCGGTGGTGGTGGCCCGGGGAACCTTGCCGTGCAGCTCGAACAGCTCGGCGGCCTGCTGGAAGAAGCCGGCCCTGGCCCAGTAGCGCTTCACCTCATCGCTGGTGGGGACGGTCAGCAATGGTTTTTCCCGCCGGGCTTCGGCCAGCGCCTGTCCCGCGGTGAGCAGGCCGATCAGCCCGTAGGGTGACGCCCACTGGGTGCCCCGGGCGTCGAACAGCAGCTTTGGCTCCGGCGGCCACTCGCCGAAGCCTTCGGCGAAGCTGTCGAAGCTGCGATCGTCGAAGTGCGCCGGGACCTCGACCACCCGGGTCACAGCGTCACCAGCTCGCCCCGCAGGTATCGCGAGAGGCCGCTTGCCCCCCGAAAGGCGGCGTTCCGCGCGGCGAGATTTGCGGCGTGCCGTAACGCCGGCTCGACTGAATCTCCGGCCAGAAGCCGGGCGAATACCGCGGCTCCGAACACGTCGCCGCAGCCGGTTGGGTCCAGGGCGTCGACCTCGGAGCGGGGATTAAGGCGGTCCGGACCGTCGGAACGTCGGTCGCGGCGGACGGTCGACGGCCGATATCGGTGGCGAGCTACCGCCGCCGGCCGCCCGTCCGCCCGTCCGCCAGCCCATCGAAGCCCGGCGCCGCCACATACGCCGCGCCCCGTGGTCCCAGGGTGACGGTGAGCAGAGACACCCCAACTCCCATTGCCTCGGCTGCGAGAATCAGGGGATCCGCCGTGAGCTGGTGCATCTCATCCTCATTGAGCTGGACGAAATCGAAACAGCCGAACCAGCTGGGAGCGTCGGGCAGCGGACGCAGCACCCGGATTCCGTCCTGCTGCATCCCCAGAAACAGGCTGTGGAGGTCGGCATAGATGGGACCCCGAAACCCCTGCCGGAGAGCCTGGGCTGTCCCCAGACAGAGCTCGAATCCGGAGATGAAATTGACATAGATGGCATCCAGGTCCTTCACCATGGGACCCAACTCGGCCCAGGTCCAGCCCGGAACACCACCCGACATGCGCTCGCACCGGCGCTCGGTCGACTCGTAGTGCAGCACCACCCGGTTGTTCGGGGCGGTGACCTCCACGCAGCGCGCGCCCGGCGCGAGTCGAGCCAGGCTCCCCAGAGCCGCTGGGCCTCCGCGCTGAGATCCCGGCCGACCTTGATGAGCGGAACGATCTCCCAATCGGGAGAGAGGCTGGCATCGAGCCCCCCGAGCGCGTAGGCAATCCCGCCCCACTCCTCCATCGGGGGGGCCGTTGGATCGCGTCCGTGGATCTGATCCCAGACCAGAGAGCCTACGATGCCGACTTTAGGCACAGCAATCGAGGTATACCTTGGCGGCCCCGTACACGCCGGCGGTTCCCCCCGACAACTCACAGGGCACGATGCGACATACGCTCACCGCCGGCTTGAAGGCCCGCCGGGCCACCTCACGCCGGAGCGGGTCGAACAGGTGGTCGCCGGCGAGAGTGACGCCGCCGCAGACGACGACCACCTCCGGATTGAAGACATTCAGCAGATTGGCAATGCCCGCGCCGAGGAACTTGGCGGTGTCGTTCACCACCTCGAGGGCGAGGTCGTCTCCGTCATGCGCGGCCTGGTATACCGTCTGCGCGGTGACCTGCCGGAGGTCGCCGCCGACATAATCAGCCAGCCGGCTCACCGCCCCTGCGTTGAGCTCCTCCACCGCGCGCATGGCGATGTTGGGTCCTGAGGCGTATGCCTCGAGGCACCCGTAGTTGCCGCACTTGCAGCGGCGGCCCTCGGTGTCGATGGTGGTGTGCCCGATCTCACCGGCGCAATCGGATGCTCCGTGGTACAGCTTGCCGTCCACGATGATGCCGCCTCCGATGCCGGTGCCGATGGTAATGCCGATCGCGTTTTTGGTGCCCCGGGCCGCGCCCATCCACCATTCGCCCAGCATGGCGCAGTTGGCGTCGTTGTCGAGTGCGGCCGGAAGCCCGAGGCGCTCGTGGATGATCTGGCGGAGCGGCAGATTGACCCAGCCCAGATTGGGGGTGAGCAGCACGATGCCGCTCTTGGTGTCGAGAGGGCCCGGTGCCCCCACCCCGACGCCGATGATCTCCGCCCCTCTGACCTCCCGTCGGGTCCGCTCGATGGCTCGCTGGGCCAGGGTGATGAGCCGGTCGAGCACATCGCTCTGTCCGGCCTCCGCATGGGTAGGTTCGCTCTCCAGCGCGAGCAGAGCGGAGCCGTCCTCGGCCACGCTGCCCACGACGAGATTGGTTCCACCTATATCAATTCCGAGGACAAATCGCACGCGACTCCTCCGCAATTACGATATTGGCTATCGCCTCCAGCACCGCATCAACCGACAGCTCACGCATGCACCGATGGTGGCCCAGTGGGCAGCGGGGGGACCGTGCCTCGAGCAGGGACGGCAGCTCAGCCCGGCATGACCCAGCGTCACGTCGCCTGCGCGCCGGGGCCCAAATCCAAATTCGGGCACCGTCGGCCCGAATAGCGCTACGATGGGCGTGCCCACCGCGGTTGCCAGGTGCAGCGGAGCGGAATCGTTCGTGACCAGCACCGCCGCTCGCTGAATCACCGCCGCCGACTCCCGCAGGCTCAGCGCGCCCGCCGCATTCACCACCCGGGCCGGTGTCGCCGCCGCGACCTCGTTGGCCAGTGCCGCGTCATCGGCGCCGCCCACCACCACCACCATCCGACCGAGCCTCGCGGCGAGCTCCGGATAATAGGGCCAGCGCTTCGTTCCCCAGATCGATCCCGGGGCGAGCGCCGCAAACCTTGGCCCCACACCGTGACTGGCGAGCCACGCGTCGGCCCGGGCAAGGTCCTCATCGGTCAGTGGCAGGCTGACCGCGGCCTTCTCCTCTGGAGCCGCCGGAGCCAGGGCCAGGAGTCGCTCGACCTCATGGCCAGTCGCCGGACGATCGACGCGGGAAGTGTAGCTGATCGCGCCCGGCGCATCGGCAAACCCGATCCGCTCCGGCGCTCCAGACCACAGGGCGAGCGCCGCCGAGCGAAGAGACCGGTGGGGAAGGTACACCCGGGAATAGCGCCCGGCTTCGGAGCTCGCGCCCCATTCGCCGCAGTCCCTGCCACCCCCGGTCCGCGCCGCGCTTGTCGTAGCGAATCACCGACCGCACCGCGGGGTGTCCCTCCAGGAGGCCGGCAGCGGCGGGCGTCGTGACCACATCCACCGGGCCGTACCGGGCCGCCAGGACGGAGAGTAGCGGGGTGGTGAGGACCACGTCGCCCAGAAAGGCGGTCTGAATGACGAGACAACTGAGCGGTCGGGCGGTCAGCGGTGAGCGGGCGGTCGCGCTCAGATCACCGCTTGCTCGTCCAACTGGCTCGGCCCGTCCTGCTACCGCTGCACCGCTCACCGCCCACTCATCAGTCCACCTGCAACACCGCCAAAAACGCCTCCTGCGGAATCTCCACCGCGCCGATCTGCTTCATCCGCTTCTTGCCCTCTTTCTGCTTCTCCAGGAGCTTGCGCTTCCGGGTGACGTCGCCGCCATAGCATTTGGCCAGCACGTCCTTCCGGAACGCGGAGATGGTTTCCCGGGCAATCACCTTGTTGCCGATGGCGGCCTGGATTGCCACCTGATACAGCTGGCGCGGAATCAGCTCCTTGAGCTTCTCGGCCACCTTGCGGCCGTACTCCTGGGCCTTGTCCCGGTGAATGATCACGCTGAAGGCGTCGATCGGATCGCCGTTGATCAGCATGTCCAGCTTGACCAGATCCGATTCCCGATAGTCCGACGCCTCGTAATCGAGCGAGGCATATCCCCGGCTCAGGGATTTCAGCTTGTCATAGAAATCCAGCACGATCTCGCCCAGGGGAAACTCGAAGTCGAACTCCACCCGCGTGGTGTCGAGGTAGTGCATGCCATTGTACACCCCACGACGTTCCTGCCCCAGCTTCATGATCCCGCCGATGTAGTCGGATGGCGCCATGATCCGCGCCTTCACGTAGGGCTCGTTGATCCGCGCGATGCTGGCCGGATCCGGCAGGTTGGTGGGGTTCTCCAACAGCAGCATCTCGCCGTCGGTCTTGTATACGTGATACTCGACGGTGGGCACCGTGGTGATCAGGTCGAGATCGAACTCCCGTTCCAGCCGCTCCTGCACGATCTCCATGTGGAGCAGACCGAGAAAGCCGCAGCGAAAGCCGAAACCCAGCGCGGTCGAAGACTCCGGTTCGTAGTGCAGACTGGCATCGTTGAGCCGAAGCTTTTCCAGGGCATCGCGCAGATTCTCGTACTGGTCCGAATCGGTGGGGTACACGCCGGCGAAGACCATCGACTTGACCTCCCGGTATCCCGGGAGCAGCTCGCTCGCCCGATTGGAGGCGTCGAGGATGGTGTCGCCCACCCGCGCGTCCCGTACGTCACGCAGGCTCGCGACCAGATACCCGACCTCGCCCGCACGGAGCTCACCGGTCGGGTGCTGCCCCAGCTGGAGGTAACCCACCTCGTCCACGTGGTGCAGGTCGTCGGGATGAGCGCCGAAGACGATCTCCATCCCCTCCCGCACCACACCATCCACCACCCTGATGCTGGGGACGCCGCCGCGGTAGCGATCGTAGTATGAGTCGAAGATGAGCGCCCGAAGCGGTGCGTCTTCCTGGCCCTTCGGCGGAGGAACCCGCGCCACCACGGCCTCGAGCAGCTCGGGAACGCCGGTGCCTTCCTTGGCGGAAACCGCGAGGATCTCTTCCCGCTTGGCTCCGATCAGATCCATGATCTCCTTGGCCCGTTGCTCCGGCTCGGCCCCGGGGAGGTCGATCTTGTTGAGGACGGGAATGATTTCGAGGCCGGCGTCCATGGCGAGGAAAAGATTGCTAAGCGTCTGCGCCTGGACCCCCTGGGAGGCGTCCACCACCAGAATGGCGCCCTCACAGGCCGCCAGCGACCGCGACACCTCGTAGGTGAAGTCCACGTGGCCCGGCGTGTCGATCAGGTTCAGCTCGTAGTCGTTCCCATCCCGCGCCGCGTACGTCATCCGGACCGCATTCAGCTTGATGGTGATCCCGCGCTCCCGCTCCAGATCCATGGTGTCGAGCAGCTGCTCTCGCATCTGCCGTTTTTCCACGGCGCCGGTGGCCTCGATCAGGCGGTCGGCAAGAGTGGACTTGCCGTGATCGATATGCGCGACGATACAGAAGTTTCGAATTCGGGACTGGGACATGCGGGAAGATAGCGGGGCAGCATGCAGGGGGGCAGCGGGGCAGTGAGCGTGCTAAGCGGCTCGCTCGAATGTGATTTACTCTTTACCCATGTTGAAGGATGACCAGTAGCAGCCCTGCTGCCGCGCCGCCTCGCGGCTCCGCCGTCGCTCCCCGCCTGCCCGCCGCCCCGCTGCCTCGCGGCTTTCAGGCGATCTCGGCATGCTGACCGTGTGCCTCATCTGGGGCATGAACTTCAGCATCACCAAGCTGGCGCTGGCAAGCATTCCCCCGCTGCCTTTCACGGCGGTCCGCTTCGTGATCGCGAGTGTGCTTCTGTGGATCGTAGTGCGGCTGGTGGAGGGGCCGGGCGCACTGCCCCCGGGCGCTACCAGGACCCTGGTCCTGCTCGGGATTCTGGGGAACACCTGTTATCAGCTGGCGTTCACCGTGGGCTTGAACCACACCACCGCCACCAACAGCGCGCTGATCCTGTCCATGCTGCCTACGGTAGTGGCGATAGTTGGCCGGACTGCTTGGATTGGAGCGGATCACACCCCGGATGCGTTGGGGCATCGCCCTGGGGACCGTAGGCGTGATCATTGTGATCGCGACCCGGGGCGTAGGATTTCACTCGAGTACTCTGCTGGGCGACCTGATGACCCTGGGTGCCGTTTTCTGCTGGGCGGGCTACACCATAGGGCTTCGCCGGGTTCCGGCCGGCATCAGCTCGCTCCGGGTTACCACCGCTACCACCATCGCCGGCACCCCGGGCCTGGTTCTGGCGGGCATTCCCGGAGTCCTTCGCCAGGATTGGGCCGAGGTCCCTCCGGTTGCATGGGGCGGCCTGGGATACGCAGCCGTGTTTTCCCTGGTGTCTGCCTACCTGCTATGGAACCGCAGCGTGAAGGCGGTGGGCGGCACCCGCACTGCCATCTATATGTGTCTGACCCCGCTGGTGGCGGTCGCCGGCGCCTGGCTGCTGCTCGGCGAACGACCTCACCCGCTGCAGGGTCTGGGCGCGGTGTTGATTGTGGCCGGGGTGCTGCTTACTCGGGCGGGGGTGCAAAGCGTGAGCGGAAAGAGCGGTCAGAGCGGTAATGCGGTAAGACGGACGACGTGATCGCTCTCCCGCTCACCGCTCACCGCTCCTACCGCTCGCTTTTCTCTTCCACAATCTCCTTATACGACTCCGGGTTCCACTTTGGTCGTTCGCGCGAGTTGGCGATGTCCTGTCCCAGATAAAACAGCAGCTTGAGGATCCTCGACTCCTTCTCGCTGTCGATCTTGTCGGGCGAGTCGGTGACCTCGTGATAATCCTCGTGGACGCCATTGAAGAAAAAGAGAATCGGGCACTCCGCGCCGGGCAAAGTTGTAGTGATCCGACCGGAAGTAGAACCGCTCCGCCGGCCACCGGTCGTCGATGGCGGTCATGCCTAACTCAGGATGGGCCCGATTTACCCGCTCGAGCGTGGCACCCAGATTCGAGTGTTCCTTTCCGATCGCGACAATGGTGTCCCGCCAGTTCCTGCCGATCATGTCGATGTTGATGTCCGCGACGATCTGCTTGATCGGGACCGGGGGATGGGCGGTGAAGAAGTCGCTGCCCCAGAGCCCCTTTTCCTCCCCGCTCACCGTCAGGAAGATGACCGATCTTTTGGGCCGAGCTCCGGGCCGGCTGAAGGCCTCCGCCAGCTCCATCACTCCCACGGTCCCTGACCCATCGTCGTCCGCGCCGTTGTTGATGCTGTCCGGCCGGCCCGGCGTGATCCCGATATGATCCATGTGAGCGGAGTAGACCAGATACTCCTGCTTGAGCTCTGGGTCTGAGCCCTCGAGGACACCCGACGGTATTCGGGCGCGGAGCGGGCAGAGACCACCGAGTCTCTGATCTGAATCTGAACCTTGAGTTTCGGCAGCTCGCGCACCACAGGAGTGCGAGAGCCGCGCAGCCCCTGCAGGTCGAGTCCGGCGGCGGCAAGCGAGGAGCGAACTCCGCCGGTCCGCAGCTGGAGAACCGTCGGTTGGAATGCCGGTGCGCCCACTACCGTTCGCTCCTGGCGGGCGTCGTGGCAGGGTAACGGCGAAGCTGGCGGAGTCGCTGTCGTTCAGAACCACCAATGCGGC
Source organism: uncultured Gemmatimonadales bacterium (assembly GCA_963842945.1). Taxonomy (GTDB): domain Bacteria; phylum Gemmatimonadota; class Gemmatimonadetes; order Gemmatimonadales; family GWC2-71-9; genus CAVVWJ01. The sequence goes on along the minus strand of CAWJIM010000021.1, from coordinate 18,926 downwards.
CGGCCTATTCAAGTAGAGCGCCCGCAGTACCTGCTGCACCATTCCCGGATCGGCGTGAAGCTCGGGGACGTACAGGGCGATCCGGTCCCGCACGCCTGCTCCAGCCGCCGAAGCCTCGGTCTGAGCGCCGGTAACCAGCACCGTGGATGCTGTCAGCGGTTTCTCCGGCACGCCTCCGCCATCGTAGCGGGCGGCGGCCGTGAACTTTGCCGAGTCCACTGTTCCTCCGGCCGAGAGGATGACCCGTGACTGGTCGAGCAGCATGCGGCGCCGGACAATGCCATAGCGCTGGAACCAGGAGCCCTGATCTCCGCCCGGCTTGAGTCCGAACTGCCGGAACTGGTCCGCGACGTACTGAGCCGTCATATCGAGTCCCCGGCTCGGGGTATCTCGGCCGAGCATGGAGTCATCGGCAATGATTCCGACCCGCCGGCCGACCTCTTCAGCCGTGATCGTGGCGGCGGCCCGGTGGAGCGGCGCGCTGGTCTGGGCCTGTAGCCGCGCGGCAGCACCAAGGAGGACAAAGAGAGCTGGGAGGGTCGAGCGCCGCATGCACTGGTTCCGGGATTGGGAGAGTCGGGCTGTTGAAGGGGTAGACGGCCCGTGCTGGATCATAGTTTCATCCATCGCAATCCGCCGAGCTGCCTTGTTGTTTGACTTCGGCAGCCGCGTCCGGATACGTTGCGCCTCCCATGCAGCGTACTGATCCGAATACCGCCCGCCTGGATTTGCTCGACCCGGTAGAAGTGTCAAAGCTGGGTGGTCTGGAGATCGTCACCGAGGGAGTGGTCGAAGGCTTCCTGAGCGGGCTCCACCGCTCCCCCCGCCGCGGATTTTCGGTAGAGTTCGCCGAGCACAGGATGTATCAGCCGGGCGACGAGCTCCGCTATGTGGACTGGAAGATCCTGGGCCGCAACGACCGGCTGTATGTGAAGCAGTTCGAGGAGGAGACCAATCTACGGGCCATGATCGTCTGCGACACCAGCCGGAGCATGGCCTGGTCGGGGTCGCCCGGGACGGTACTGCCCAAACTGGCCTACGCCCAGCGTCTGATTGCGGCTCTGTCCCTGGTCCTGATCCGGCAGCGCGACGCCACCGGGCTGATCACCTTCGACGACGACGTCCGTACGGTCACCCCGCCCCGCGCGCGCCTCAGTCACTGGCACCAACTGCTCCAGGTGCTGGCGACCGCCCAGGCCGGACACGGAACCGCGGCGGAACCCGCGCTCCGGCGGGTAATCGGGCAACTGCGCCGCCGTGGTCTGGTTGTATTTGTCTCGGATCTGTTGCTGGATCGGACCCTCGCCCTCAAGGCGCTCCGCTTCCTCAGGCATCGGGGCCACCAGGTTCTCGTCCTTCATATCATGGATCCTGCCGAGGTGAGTCTCGCCGGGAATAACGAGGCGAGATTCGAGGATCCGGAAACCCGAGCGGCAGTGGTTCTCCGGCCGCGGGACTGGGCCGGCCCCTACCGCGATACGGTGCGTGGGGTGGTCAGCGAGTGGCGGCTCGCCTGCAGGCGCCATGGCATCGCGTACCATCAGGTCACTACTGATATGCCGTTCGGCGTAGTTCTTCGCGAGGCGCTGGCGCCGCCATCCCGGTCGGCATGATCAGCTTTCTGCATCCGTGGCTGCTAGCCGGGTTGGCTGCGGCAGCGATTCCGATCCTGCTTCATCTGCTGGCGCGCCGCGAGCCCCCAACCATAGTCTTTCCCGCCGTTCGGTACCTCCTCACCACCACCCGGGAACATCAGCGCCGGCTCAAGCTGCAGAACTGGTTGTTGCTGTGCCTTCGAACGCTCCTGGTGGTGCTGCTGGTCCTCGCAGCGGCCGCTCCGTCGATCCCGAAGACCGGTGTTGCGGGGCACGGGCCCAGCGCCCTGGTCCTGATCGTAGACAACTCGCCCAGCAGCGGTGCGGTGCTGAGAGGCACCCCAACGTTTCGGCAGCTGGTTGCTGCGGGCCGGCAGGTACTGGCCCGAGCCACTGCTCAGGATGCGTTGTGGCTCATTACCGCCGATGGGATTCCTCGCCGCGGGGATCAGGCTGCTCTGGATGAGCTCCTGACTGGACTGAGCATCTCGCCTCGGCGGCTCGATCTGGGGGCCGCGATAGGACTGGCTGAAGAGGTGCTCGGCCCGGAGCCCAGACCGGGGGAGATCATTCTGCTGACCGACCTTCAGGCCAGCGCCCTGTCGCCCGCAAAGCCTTCGTCACCTCTGGTAGTGGGCCGGCCCGACGCGCCATCGCCGCCGAACGCCGGCATCGGTAGCCTCGATGCGCGGCTCGCAGCCCTGGTCCCAGGAGGGAGGCCGGGTCACGCTGACGCTGGTCGGAGATTCGGGGCCTGGCGTTCCGGTGAGTGCGCGCCTGGGCCCTCGTCCCCCAGCACAGGCACTGGGCCATGTGGGCAGCGCGGCAACACTGGATATTCCCGGCGCGCCCAGCGGCTGGTGGGAGCTCAGCGCGACGCTGGACCCGGACGAGCTTCGAGCCGACGACCGGCGGGTGATGGCCGTCCGGATCGCACCGGTCGCCCGGGTGAACTGGGATTCCACCGGCCGCTATGTCGCCGCTGCGTGTGAGGTGCTAGCCTCAAACCGCCGCATCGTGCGGGGAGACGAAGTGCTGTTGGGGCGGCTGGGCCGGGGAATCTCTGTGGTGCAGCCGCCCGACGATCCAGCGCAGATCGGGGCACTCAACCGCTCGCTCGCAGCGCGGGGGATTGGATGGCGCTACGGCGAGCTCTCGCTCGAGGCCGCAGTTCACCGACAGCAGTGCTGTCCTCGGCCGCCATAGTGTTCACCGCCGGTACACCCTTCAACCCAGCAGCAGCGGCCGCACCGGTGTCCTCGCTACGGTGGCGGGCACGCCATGGATCGTGCGCGGGGGAGACGTGGTCTTGCTGGGCAGCCGGCTGGATCCAGGGTGGACCGACCTGCCGGTGTCGGCGGGTTTCATGCCTTTCATGGATTTGCTGGTGAACCGGCTGGCCCGGGGAGAGAGCGTGCTTGGAGCAGGGCAGCACCGGCGATGCGGTGCGGCTGCCGGATTTGGCAACGGAGGTACGCAAGGGTGACCGAAGCTGGCGGGTCGAGGGTGGCGGTCTGTTTCGTCCGGTGGAGCCGGGAGTTCACTTCCTTCTCGCGGGCCGCGACACCATCGGAGCCGTGAGCGTCAACCCGGACCCGCGCGAGTCGCGGCTGGAGCGCGCCACTGACGTCCAGGCGCGGCGGCTCTGGCGGGGAGCGCGGATCGTCTCCCTGGGCGAGGCGGGCGACACTGCTTTTTCGTCCGCGGCCAGGGGAGATCTGCGCGGCCCGTTGCTGTGGACGGCCTTGCTGGTGGGACTGGTGGAGGCCGGTTTTGCCAGTGGATGGAGGCGGCGGGCATGAGCCTCAAGCCGCTGCTCGAGGCCTTCGACCGGATTCCTGCGGTACAGGATCTCTCGTCAACGTCTCCCTGCCCGGGCAGCGCCCTGAGCCTGGGGGGTCTGCCCGGGTCCAGCCGCAGCCGTTCTGGTTGCCTGGCTGGTCCGCGCCTTTCCTCAGCGACTGCTCACGGTGGTGGCTCCCACGCCGGCCGACGCCGAGCGCTGGCTCAGCGATCTGAGTCATCTCACGGACGCCGCCACGGTTCTCTATCCGCAGCGTGAAGCGCTGGGCGAAGACGAGCCGCACTACGAGATTGCCGGCGAGCGAGCCGAAACCGTGCAGGCCCTCCTGGCGGGCAAGCTCAGAATCCTGGTTACCACCGCCAGGGCAACGGCGGAGCGCACCCTGCTTCCTGCAGCGCTGGAGCGGCTTCGCCTGTCCCTCTCGGTGGGAGACAAGCGGGCTCCGGCGGACGTCGCCCGGGTCTTGGAGACCATGGGATACCAGCGGGTGCCCACGGTCACCGAGGTTGCCGAGTACAGCATCCGGGGCGGCATCCTGGACGTGTACGGATTCGGCATGGCCGCTCCGGCCCGTCTGGAGTGGTGGGGCGACGACATCACTTCACTTCGGGGCTTCGATCTCACCACGCAGCGCTCGCTCGAGGAGCTGCCTGAGATCACGGTGTTGCCGATCAACACGCAAGCGATGAGAGATGAGGCTGACGATTGGTCAGTCGGTCAGTCGGTCAGTCGGTCGCAGGATGCTCGAGTCGTCCGACCGTCCGCCCGGCCGGCCGCCCGCCCGCCGTACGCTCCTCGAGCTCCTCCCGTCAGATACCCTGGTGGTCGAAGAGTCGTTTGGGCCCGATCTCGATGAGGTGACCCGCGCCTGGAACGAGGCGGAGCACCACCTCGAGGTGGCCCGTCGGCTGGGTGAGGACGTTCCCAAGCGCGAGGCCATCTTCCAGGATCCTACCGAATGGCGGACTCGGATCGAGGCTTTCCCTCGCCTGGTTTTGGGGGACGAACCGGTAGACCTGCAATTCGGATTCTTTCCGCCCGAGCGGGTCGATCGGGACCTCAACCGCCTTCGCGCGCTGCTCCGTTCCGGCACTCCAACACTCCTGCTCTGTGATAACGAAGGCCAGCTCGAGCGGATGGAGGAGCTGCTGGAGGAGGGCGGCCGGTTCGCCACCGATGCTACGCTGGCTATCGGGGCGCTCGACGGCGGATTCGTCATGCCCACGCTGCGGGTCCTCACCGATCACGAGATCTTCCGGCGGGCACGCCGGCTCCGCCGGCCCCGGCGATACCGTGAAGCGGCACCCTCGACCGCTACCGGCGCCCTCGCGGTCGGTGACTATGTCGTGCATCTGGAGCACGGCATCGGGATCTACCGGGGCATCGAGACGATCACCGCAGGTGAGTCGACCCTCGAGGTGGCGATCGTGGAATACGAGGGCGGCGACCGACTGAACGTGCCGCTCTACCGGCTGGATCAGATGGAACGCTACCGCGCAGGCGGTGAGGATGGCGACCGGCCGCCACCCCGCCTCCACCGTCTGGGAGGCTCGAGCTGGCAGCGGGTCAGGGAGAAGACCCGCCAGGCCATCAAACAGATGGCGGCCGAACTGCTGGATCTGTACGCCCGCCGCACCGTGAGCACCGGCTTTGCCTTTCCTCCGGACACCAAATGGCAGCGAGAGCTCGAGTCGAGCTTCCTCTATGAGGACACTCCGGACCAGCGCCGCGCCACCGAGGAGGTCAAGCGGGACATGGAGCAGCCGCTCCCCATGGACCGGCTGCTGGTGGGCGACGTCGGCTATGGAAAGACCGAGATCGCGGTGCGCGCCGCCTTCAAATCCGTGCAGGCTGGAAAGCAGGTGGCGGTGCTGGTGCCGACCACGATTCTCGCGGAGCAACATGGGCGGACTTTTCTGGAGCGGCTGGCCGACTTTCCGGTGCGGGTCGAAGTGCTCTCCCGTTTCCGCACGGCCAAGGAACAGAAGGCGGCGCTCGAGCGTCTCGCCAAGGGGCAGATCGACGTAGTCATCGGCACCCACCGCCTGCTCTCCAAGGACGTGGCCTTTCACGACCTGGGGCTGCTGGTGGTGGACGAGGAGCATCGCTTCGGGGTGAAGCACAAGGAGCGGCTCAAGGCCATGCGGCTCTCGGTGGACGTTCTGACCCTCACCGCCACGCCGATTCCTCGTACGCTGCACCTGTCACTCGCCGGGCTCCGCGATCTCACGCTGATCGAAACCCCTCCCCGTGACCGGTCCCCCATTCTCACCTTTGTCGAGCCCTGGGACGACGGGCTCCTGGAGGAGGCGTTTGCCCGGGAGGTGGATCGCGGCGGCCAGGTCTTCGCGGTGCACAATCGGATCGAGACCATCGACACCATCGCGGCCCGGGTACGGTCTCTGGCGCCCAGGGCCCGGGTGGGAGTGGCGCACGGCCAAATGCCGGCGGACCAGCTGGAGGAGGTCATGCGCTGCTTCGTGGCCGGAGAAGTCGACATCCTGGTGTCGACCATGATCGTGGAGTCGGGACTCGATGTGCCCAACGCGAACACGATGGTGGTCCACGACGCGCACCGCTTCGGGCTGGCCCAGCTGTACCAGCTGCGCGGGCGCGTGGGACGGAGCCATCGCCGGGCATATTGCTACCTCCTGGTACCCGACAGTATCGATGCCGACGCGGAGGAACGTCTCCGGGTGCTGGAGCATCATACGGATCTGGGCGCGGGCTACCGAATCGCGCTGAAGGATCTCGAGATCCGGGGCGCCGGCAACCTGCTCGGCGCCGAGCAGTCGGGGCACGCGCAGGCGGTCGGATTCGATCTGTACCTGCGCTGGCTGGAGGAGACGGTCCGGGCGATTCAGGGCCAGGGCGCAGCGGAACAGCCGGCCCCGCCGGAGGTGGTGCTGGACCGGCCGGCCCACCTGCCGGACACCTACGTTCCGGACGACGATGTCAAGCTGGATCTGTATCGGCGACTGGCGCGTGCCGCGACATCCGGTGAAATTGATGGGCTTCGCGATGAACTGCGGGAGCGCTTCGGTCCTCTGCCTCCAATGGCCGAGACGCTGCTCGATATGACCCGGCTCCGGGTCATGGGCGCAGCGCTGGGTCTGCAGAACGTGCTGGTGCGAGGGGAAGAGGCTCGGCTGACCTTCCGTCCCGGGACTGCGCCCCGACTCGCCGGACTCACCTCTGCGCTGGACGACGTGCAGTTGGCCGCGGAGGTTCGCCGGACCGTTCCCCTCTCCCTGCGGCTGATGCGGCTGGGAGGCGAACCGATCGTCCCGGCACTGGTGCGGGCGCTGCGGAAGGCGTCGTGAAGAGTCGGGAGTCAAGGAGTCAGGAGTCGGGAGCTAAGAATAGTCCAGACCCCAGACTCCTGACCGTTTGGATTCAAATATTTCCCATTACCCGGAGAAGTAATGCCCCGTCTTGCTCTGTTGGCGTCGGTCCTGGTTGGCTCGCTCACGGCCTGTTCCAGCTTTCGCGATCTCTTCTCGGCTCATGCCGACGTGGCCGCCGAGGCCGGATCGCGGAAGCTCACTCCGGAGCGGCTGGCTCAGATCATGAACAGCGGCAAGGGCATCAAGGCGGACCGGGAGGTGGCCAAGTTCGTAGCCAACGTCTGGGTGGACTACAGCCTCTTTGGCCAGGCCGTGGCCAACGGCAAGTTGCCGCTGGATTCGGCCAGCATTGCCCGGGCCATGTGGCCTCAGCTGGCGGAGATGAAGGGGACGCACTGGCACGATACCCTGATGGCCCGCCGCTCGGCCGTGCCGCCCACCGCGGCCGACAGCCTGTATCGGGGTAACGACGTTCGGGTCCTGCAGCACATTCTCTACCGGGTTCCGCCCAATTCGGTGCCCGAAGTGCGCAACGCGGCGCGCAAGAAGGCCGAGGGCACCCTGGTCAGAATCAAGCGGGGCGCGGACTTCGGCCAGATAGCCTCGCAGGTTTCGGAAGATCCGGGAAGCAAGGCTGATCGCGGGTTCTTGCCTCCCAGCCCCAAGGGCAGATTCGTGCCCGCTTTCGACAGTGCGGGCTGGTCGCTGGCGCCGGGGGCAACCAGCGGCGTCGTGGAGACTCCCGTTCGGTTATCACATCATCAAGCGGCCCAGCGAAGAGGCGGTGCGCGACCGGCTCACCGCGTATCTGGTGCAGAGCGCCGGGAGCAGGCTCGATTCGATTTACATGGACAGCCTCGCCATGCAGAACCGGATCAAGCTCGAGAAGGGCGCAGCCGCTGCCATGCGCTCCGCCGGCGACGACCCAGACAAGGCCCGCCGCTCCAACAAGAAGTTGGTGACCTACAAGGGAGGCGAGCTGACCGTGGCTGAGTTCATGCGCTGGATTCAGGCGCTGCCGCCGCAGTACGCCACCCAGCTTCGCCAGGCCAACGACACCATGCTCAACCAGTTTGCCCGGGTGTTGACCCAGAACGTGCTGCTATTGCGGCAAGCCGACTCCGCGAAAATCCAGATAACGCCGGCTGAATGGAAGGAATCTGACCGAGACATATCGCGGTCAGGTGGACTCCCTGCGGGTGGACATGGGACTCGATACCGCGGGTCTATGGGACTCGACGGTTTCAGCGGCAGACCGCAACAAGGTGGCCGCCACTAAGGTCGATCAGTACTTCGAGCGACTGGGTGCGGGAAAGTCCCGGCTCCGTCCCTTGCCCGCCGCCATGGGGAGCCTGCTCCGGGATCAGTCCAGCTACCGGGTGTACGATGCGGGGCTCAACCGCGCGGTGGAGCTGGCCCAGGCGCAACGGCCCAAAGCAGATTGACCCCTGCCCAAGGCAGGACCCTTGCAGCGGGCCCCTGGGCCGCCGCCAGTTCCCGGCATGACGCCGCCTCCGGGTGGGCAACAGCCGCCAGCTGCTGCGCCTGGCACCGGGAAGTCACCCGGCGAAAGCACCGGCGCCAAGCCGTCCGCCGGCGCGCGCCCACCCAAGAAGCGTCCGTAGGCCAGGGACGATGAGTATGAGAGAAGTCTGTGCTCTGGTCTTCCTGACGCTGGGAACTGCTGCCGCGCTCCCGGCCCAGGACTCCACCGTTGCCAGCCGCTCCGCCGCGGGACAGCACGTTCGTGGTCGATCGGGTGTTGGCGGTGGTGGGCAATCGGCCGGTGCTGGCCTCCCAGGTGGACGAGGAGCTCTTTCTCCCGGCAGTCCCAGGGGGCCAAGCTCCCCGACAATGCCGAAGGGCTTCGACGCGATACGCCAGCAGATCGTCTCCTCCATCATCGATGAGGAGCTGCTGGTGCAACAGGCCATGCGCGACACCTCCATCAAGGTCACCGACGAGGAGATCGCCAGCGGAGTCGAAGAACAGGTGCGAAAGGTCCGCACCAACTTCAAATCCGAGATCGAGTATGCCGGGGAGTTGAGGAAGGCAGGATTTCAGACGCCCGAGGAGTATCGCCGCTGGTTGACCGACCAGCAGCGCAGGGCCGCCTACCAGAATCGGCTGATCGAGAAGTTGCGCAGCGAAGGCAAGCTCAAGCCGGTCGCGCCCACCGAAAAGGAGATGAAGCAGTACTTCGAGGAGCAGAAGGCGTCACTGGGCTCTCGCCCCGCCACGATTTCCTTTCGCCAGATCGTCGTGACTCCAATGCCTTCGCCCGCCGCCAAGGCCCGGACCAAGGCGGAAGCCGACTCGATCGTACTGGAGCTCCGGAGGGGCGCCGACTTTGCCGTCGCTGCCCGCCGCTTTTCCCAGGACCCGGGGTCGAAGGAACAGGGTGGCTCGCTCAACTGGTTCCGCCGGGGCGTGATGGTGCCGGAGTTCGAGAAAGTGGCTTTCACGCTCCGGCCCGGCATGATCTCAGATCCGGTGGAATCGCCTTTCGGCTATCACATCATTCAGGTCGAGCGGGTACAGCCGGCCGAGGTTCAGGCCCGGCACATCCTGCTGGTGCCGCACATCGATTCGGCGCAGGTGGACAATGCGCGCGCCCGGGCCGAGTCGATCCGGAGCGCGCTGCTGGCCGGCGCGTCCTTCGATTCGTTGCAGCGGCTCTATCACGACCGTTCGGCCGAACGGCAAGCGGAGAGCGTTCCGGTCACGAAGCTGCCGGAGAACTATGCCAAGGTCGTGGGTGACTCCGTTGCGTCCGGCTCCTTTCTTCCGGTGTTCACCATGCCGGGCTCCGGCTCGGGACCAGTTCGTAGTGCTCCAGGTGACCGACCGCCGGCCCGAGGGCGAGATCAGGTACGAAGACGTACACGATCGCATCCGGGAGCAGCTCGGCCAGCAACTCGCCATCAGGCGGTATCTCGACCGGCTGCGCCGCTCGACCTACGTCGAGATCAGGACCTGAGGCCGGCCCTCATGGGCCGGTAAGAGAGGACGGAGAGGACGCGGAAGTCGGCGAGGGCGGGAAAGCGGCCGCGGATCGCGGTGACGCTGGGTGATCCCCGCGGAATCGGTCCCGAGATCACCGCGAGCGCCCTGGCTCGGCCGCTGCCGGCAGAGATTACGCTGGTCGGAGCCGACGATCAGCTCGGCTCGATCCCGGCCGACCGCCGGGTCAGCGTGGGCACCTGGGGTCTGGGAGCCGGCGAGAGCTCTGACCGGAGCCGGACCATGCGGGCGGGCCGCATCGCCGGCAACGCGGTGGAGACCGCGGCCAAGCTCGCCCTCAGCGGTGAGGTAGACGCCATTGTCACCGCTCCCGCCCACAAGCACGCGCTTCACCTGGCAGGATTTCCCTATCCCGGACACACCGAGTGGCTGGCCCACCTGGCCGGAGACGTCGACGTCGCCATGATGCTGGCGGCGGAGGGGCGCCTCGATGGCGGGCCCACCCTTCGAGTCGTGCTGGTAACCACCCACGTGCCCTTCCGCGATGTCCCCGCCTTGCTCACGACCGATCGGGTGATACGCACAGGGCGGGTGGTGCAGGCGGCGTTGCGCGACTGGTGGGGAATGGAACGGCCTCGACTCGCGGTCTGCGCCGTGAATCCTCATGCCGGCGAATCGGGACTCTTCGGCGACGAGGAGGAGAGAGTGCTGGGTCCGGCCGCGCGCGCGCTTGAGGCGGCTGGCCCTCTTCCGGCGGACACCGTGTTCGTTCGGGCATTGCGGGGTGAGTTCGATGCGGTGCTGGCGCCCTACCACGACGTCGGCATGACCGCGATCAAGGTGGCCGCATTCGGCCGGGCGGTAAACGTCACGTTGGGCCTGCCGTTTCCGCGGACCTCACCGGATCACGGCACGGCTCTGGACATCGCCGGTGCTGGAAAGGCCGATCCGTCCAGCATGCGGGCCGCCTTGGAGCTGGCGACCCAGCTCGCCGCCGGCGAACGAACCGCTACGCCGGCTTTGCGGCCGTAGGGTTCTCTGCCGTGGCCTCCTCCGGCCGGGCAATGTGCAGTCTGATGCGTCTTCACCCGGCGGCCGTCCATCTCGACCACCTCGAAGGTGAATGGCCCCTCAGTCACCCGGTCTCCCACCCGCGGCAGCCGGCCGAGCTGGCCGAAGATATAGCCACCGATGGTGGTGTAGTCGGTATCGTCCAGGGCGCCCTCGTACTCCGTGTTGAACTCCGAGATCGGCATGGAGCCGTCCAGCCGGGGCCGCCCTCCTCGTGGCCAGAGCGATCCTGTGGATCGTGCTCGTCGTAGATCGGCCCGACAATCTCCTCCAGCAGGTCTTCCATGGTCACCAGGCCGGCAGTCCCGCCGTACTCGTCCAGCACCAGGGCCAGGTGAGTCTTGAGCCGCTTCATATCGGCCAGCACGTCCTCCACCTCGCGGGTTCCGGGGACGAAGAGCGGAGGCCGCATGATCACCCGGATGGTCTGTCCCGGCCGGGAGCGCAGGGCGGAGAGTATGTCCTTGGCGTGCACCACACCGATGATGTCGTCCAGCGACTCGGTATACGCGGGATAGCGGGAGCGGCCGTGAATGGCCACCTGGTCGGCCGCTGCTTCGACCGTGAGGTCGGCCTCCAGCGCGGCCATCTGGGTCCGAGGTGTCATCACTTCCTGGGCGGTCTTCTCACTGAACTCGAACACGCCCTCGAGTAGCCGGGCGTCCTGTTGCTGCAGGCCGCCGCCTTCCTCGCTTTGCTCCACCAGCATCCGGATCTCTTCCGGCGAATGGATCCGTTCCAGCTCCGACGCCGCGTCCTTGATTCCCATGAGGCGGATCAGCCAGTTGGCGCTGGAATTGAGCAGGCCGGTTGCCGGGCGGGTGATCCAGGAGAAGATCAGGAGCGGTGTGGCCACCCAGCGACTCACCGATTCCGGGTAGGTAATGGCGAGTGCCTTCGGTGCCTGTTCCCCAAACACGACGTGGAGGAAGGAGATCAACGAAATGGCAATCACGGAGGCAATCCCGCCGCGGGCCAGGAAGGTGAGCCAGGTCGGAAGTGAGGCGAACCAATCGCGAAGGAAGAAGGCGACGGTATCTTCGGCCACGAACCCGAGCAGGATCGAGGCGACGGTGATTCCCAGCTGCGCGGCGGAGAGCTGGCGGTAGAGGTCTTGTTGCGCTGCCTGCACCGCCTTAGCCTTTCTATCGCCCTGCCGAACCATTGCCTCGATACGAGTGCGCCGGGCCGACACGAGGGCGAACTCGGCCGCCACGAAAAAAGCATTCGCGACCACCAAGACCACCAACGCCAGTAGCCGCAGGCCGATCGAGCCTGGCTGGGTCTCTTCCATACTGTTCAAGCGTAACCTTGGGGCGATGTTCGTGCGAGGGATTCAGTGATCCGCAGGCTGACGGTCCCTCCTTTCGAGGCGCTGGATCCTTATCTCCCGCGACTCGCCGGCGCCGACCATGCCACCCGCCAAACCGTTGCTGCGATTTTGGATGACGTGCTTGCCCGGGGTGATCTTGCGGTCGCCGAGTACACCCGCCAATACGACCAGGTGGAGCTTGCGCCCGAGGAGTGGGAGCTCGATACCGCCAGCTGGCAGGGGGCCCTGAACCAGGTCGCAGCGCCGTTGCGGGAGGCCCTCTGCCGGTCGGTCCGGCGGGTCACTGAATACCACCAACGCCAGCGCGACAACGGCTATCATCTGGCGGAGCCGGACGGCAGCCTGGTTGGAATGAGAGTGGCGCCTCTCGACCGGGTGGGCCTCTATATCCCGGGCGGAAAGGCGTCCTACCCCTCGTCGGTCATCATGAACGCGGTTCCGGCCCTGGTGGCCGGGGTGCAGGAGATCATCGCGGTCATTCCGCCCGGAGGCGTAACCGATGTGGTGCTGGCGGCCTGCGCCCTGTCCGGGGTCACCCGGGTGTTCCAGATCGGCGGAGTCCAGGCGGTCGCGGCACTGGCCTACGGGACCCTTACCATTCCGCGGGTCGACAAGATCGTCGGACCGGGAAATCGCTGGGTAGCCGAGGCCAAACGTCAGGTGGCGGGATACGTGGGGATAGACATGATCGCCGGGCCCACCGAGCTCCTCATCATCGCGGACGAGAGCGCCCTGCCGGAGCGGGTTGCGGCTGACCTGATCGCGCAAGCGGAGCACGACGAGGACGCCACCAGCTGGTGTGTGACAACCAGTCCGGACCTCGCGGAGGTGCTGACGGCGGCGCTGGAAGCGGCTCTGGTCGCCACACCGAGGGAAGCGATCGCCCGGCAGGCTCTGGATCGCAACGGTCTCATCGTTCTGGCCGGATCGATGCGAGAGGCCATCGAGGTGGTGAACCGGCGGGCCCCGAAGCACGTGCAGATCGCTGCCGACGGCCCCGAGCGCATTGCCGGCTCCATCCGGAACGCTGGGGCAATCTTTCTGGGCGACAGCACTCCGGCACCGGTGGGCGACTATGTGGCCGGGCCCAGCCACGTGCTGCCGACCGGAGGCACCGCGCGCTACGCCTCCCCGCTCGGGGTCTACGACTTCGTCAAACGAACCAGCATCATCCGCTATGCCGAAAGCCGGCTGGCCAGCGACGCCGACGCCATCATCGCCCTGGCTGAGGCCGAGGGACTGTTTGCGCATGCAGAGGCTGTACGCTTGCGCGTAGGCGGGTCCGCGGGGCAGCGCGGCAGCCAGGCAGGCTAAATTCAAGTCATGTTTGGGGCCCGAATTCCTACTCGATCTGGCGCGAGGTCAGGAACGTTGCGGGACGACTGTATTTCACTCACCTCCAGCCGCCCCGCTGCCCCGCTGCCCCGCCTCGCCGTCGTCCTGGGCCTGACCCTGGTCTTCATGCTGATCGAGGCAGTAGGCGGCTGGATCAGCGGCTCTCTGGCCCTGCTGGCCGACGCCGGTCATATGCTCACCGATGCCGGCGCCCTCGGTCTCTCTCTTCTCAGCGGATGGATCGCCCTCCGGCCCGCCACACGACAACAAGACCTTCGGCTACCAACGGTGGGAGATCCTGGCGGCGCTGGTCAATGGCGCGGCTCTCTTTGGGATCGCCGCCTGGGTAATCGTGGAGGCCGTCCGGCGGATTCAGCAGCCCCAGCCGATCCAGGCCCAGCTCTTCCTGATTGTGGCCGCGGCGGGTCTGGTGGTGAACCTGATCAGCCTGAGAATGCTGCACGACCTCCGGCACGGCAGCCTGAACACCAGGGGAGCCTACCTCCACGTCCTGGGCGACGCCCTCGGTTCTGCCGGGGCGCTGGCTGCGGCCGCGGTCATCTGGCTCACCGGATGGGTCCTGGCCGATCCGATTATCTCCATTGTATTAGCCCTGCTGATCCTGGTGGGAGCCTGGCGGCTGATCCGGGAAAGCACCGACATCCTGCTGGAGGGCGTTCCTGGCCACATCTCCATGCCCGAAGTCGAGCGCCGGATGCTCGATGTCCCCGGGGTCACCGCGGTGCACGACCTGCACGTCTGGACGGTGACCAGCGGCCTGGTTGCCATGAGCGGCCATGCCATCGTGCCGGAGCTGGCGTCCCATCCGGAGGTGCTGGAGGGCATTCGGGTGCAGATGGCGGGTCTGGGTATCGCTCACGTCACGATTCAGCTCGAGGTCCAGCACGAGTGCGAGGAACCGCGGGCGGTTTCGGGAAAGGGAGTGCATCATGGACATAGTCATTAGGACGGGAAGGACGGGAGACGGGGAAGGCTGTATCAGGCTCACGTTACTGCCACCCTCCAGCTGCATACCCTCCCGTCTTTCCCGTCCTTCCCGTCCTTCCCGTCCCTCCAAAAAACCTTGCCACCACGCACCGAGCCACCTATATATGCGCCGCGGAGGCCCGGGCGTCCGGGCCTCCTCCGTTCAGGTCAACGCTGGATGCGCCATTGATCCGTAACTTGGCGATCATCGCCCATGTCGATCACGGCAAAACTACCCTGGTGGACCAGATGCTCCGGCAGGCGGGAGCGTTTCGGGCCAACCAGCAGGTGGAGGAGCGCGTGATGGACTCCAACCCGCTCGAGCGTGAGCGGGGCATCACCATTCTGGCCAAGAACACGGCGGTGCGCTGGCACGGCACCAAGATCAACATCGTCGATACTCCGGGCCACGCGGACTTCGGCGGTGAGGTCGAGCGGATTCTCCGGATGGTGGATGGGGTGCTGATCCTGGTCGATGCGGCCGAGGGGCCCGATGCCGCAGACCCGGTTCGTCACCCGCAAGGCGCTCGCGCCTGGGGCTCCGGCCGATCGTGGCCATCAACAAGATCGACCGGTCGGACGCCGAGCCCCTGCGGGTCCACGATGAGGTGCTCGGCCTCTTCATCGACCTCGAGGCCACCCACGAGCAGCTCGACGCTCCCTTCCTTTATACGTCGAGCCGCGCCGGCACCGCCACCAACGATCTGGAGCAAGCCGGGCACCGATCTCGACGCCGCTGTTCCAGTCCATCCTGGATCATGTGCCGGAGCCCAAGGGCGATCCTGAGGGGCCGTTCCAGATGCTGGTCTCGACCCTCGACTTCTCCAGCTTCATCGGCCGGATCGCGATCGGGCGCATCGAGCGGGGACGGGTCCGGGTGGGCGACAACGTCGTTCTCCTCCCGCTGGGCGAGCCCGGGCTGGTCCCGGAAGGAGAAGATGTCGAGCGGAACCGGGTCACCCGGCTCTACACCTTCGATGGGCTGAACCGGGTGGAGGTCCAGGAGGCGGAGGCCGGCGACATCGTGGCGCTCTCCGGGTTCGAGAAGATCGAAATCGGCAAGACCTTCACCTCGGTGGACGTGCCCGAGCGGATGGAGGGGATTGCGGTGGAGGAGCCGACCATCTCGGTGGACTTCATCGTCAACAACGGTCCTTTCGCCGGGCGGGATGGGAAGTACGTCACCAGCCGCCAGCTGAAGGACCGCCTGTACCGGGAGCTGGAGCGCAATGTGGCGCTGCGGGTGGAGGAGACCGACAGTCCCGACACCCACAGTGTGTCCGGTCGCGGCGAGCTCCACCTCGGCATCCTCATGGAGACCATGCGGCGCGAGGGATTCGAGTTCCAGGTGTCCCGTCCCCGGGTCATCACCAAGCTCGGCCCCGACGGCGAGCGGCTGGAGCCCTATGAGGAGCTGATGATCGATGTGCCTGAGGAGTACATGGGCGTCGTCATGGAGAAGCTGGGGCCCCGGCGCACCGAGATGATCGAGATGAAGAACCCGGCCAGGGCATGGTCCGCATGAGCTTCCGGATTCCGGCCCGCGGCCTCTTCGGGTATCGGTCGGAGTTCCTGACCGACACCCGCGGGCACCGGGATCATGCACCACCGCTTCCTCGACTACGGGCCCTGGGCCGGTCCGCTGGCGGGACGGAAGCGCGGGGTGCTGATCGCGGATCGCGAGGGCTCGGTCGTGGCCTTTGCCCTCGGCAATCTGCAGGAGCGGGCCCAGATGTTCGTGGAACCGGGCGACCTGGTCTACGAGGGCATGCTCGCGGGCGAGAACTCCCGTCCCGGGCGACCTGGACGTCAACGTCACGAAGGAAAAGAAGCTCACCAACATGCGGACGACGGCCTCGGACGAGAACGTCATCCTGGAGCCGCCCCGCGAGATCACCCTCGAATACGCCCTCGAGTACATCGAGGAGGACGAGCTGATCGAGGTGACGCCGAAGACCATCCGCCTCCGCAAGCGGGTGTTGCCGGCGAACGATCGCAAGAAGGCCGCCCGGGCCGCCCGGGTGGCGGACGCGTCGTAACATCTTAGATGGCGGAGGATATCATCATGTGGGCCAGGGAAACGTCGGTGGAACCCGCGGAGCTGCGTCGCAAGTTCGACGAGGACGAGGACGAGTTCGAGGATGACGGGTTTACCTTCGACGATGAGGATGAGGACGACGAGGACCTGGACGACGATCTCGACGACGACGAGGACGAGGACGATCTCGACGAGGAAGAGCTGGAGGAGCTGGAGGACTTCGACGAGGACGAGGAGCTCCGCTGAAGAAAGTGACCTTCTTGCATCCGGAGGCCGAAGTTGCCGATCGGAAGCCGGCCGTGGACGTGGACGGGAAGGAGACAGCGATGGCGCGCAATAGCGAGCGGCAGCAGGAGCAGCGGGGCGGCGGGGAGCGCCGTATCGCCCAACGGCGGCGGCCCGATGACGCGCTTGCCCGGGAGCTGCAGGAGATCCTGACCAAGGATCCGGAGCTGGACGCCACCGAGATCGAGGTGGAGGTCGAGGGCGGAGCGGTTACCCTGCGCGGGCGTGGTCGACAGCAACGACGCCCGGCTTCTGGCCGAGGAGCTGGTGGAGTCAGTGACCGGCGTGCGCGAGGTGCACAACAACCTGAAGGTGGCGCGCTGAGGGCTTCACGGATTCATGCTGAGTTGGTACAGCATCCTCCGATACGACTTGTGCCTCATGAAGTGCGCACCGTCCCGCTTGCCGCTGAAGTGCTTCTCCTCGTAGCGGGCGATCCTGGCCCGCCACTTCCAGCGCACGAACTTCATCAGCAGGGGGTACGACGCCTCGAGCTTCGCGAGGATGAGCCCGTAGGCGGGGCCGATCGCCTCGACGTAGGCCCGGCTCAGGAGATCGAACGTCGGCGCGATATTCGCCGTCATGTCGGTGTCCTTGAGCTGGGTGAAGCGCGAGGCGGCGAGCAGCGCGCGATAGCGGCGGAGGTCCTGGCCCCCGCCGATCGGGCTCTTCTCGTCGGCGGGGAGCTTGAAGATGTCGGAGATCAGGATGTAACCGCCGGGCCGGAGCGCGGATTCCGCCTTCGCCAGCGCCTGCTCCGCCTTCATGAAGAGGAAGCTTTCGCTGAAGAGGATCAGGTCGTAGGTCCGGTCCAGGGTGAGGTGCTCGAACTTGGATTCGAAGACCCTGGCCCGGGTCCCCAGCACCCGGCGGGCTTCCGCGGTGAGCCAGGCGTTGGGCGAGACGCAGTCGACCTCGTATCCCCGTTCCAGCAGCTTGTGCGCCGTGTTTCCCGCCCCGCAGCCAACGTCGAGAATCGAGCGCACGTCCGCGGGGATGTCCGCCATCAGCTCGTCGGTGTAGCGGGCCTGGGCCCGCGCCATGTTCTGCGGCGTCAGCTCGAGGTCGTCGGTCCAGTACCCGTAATGCAGGTCCTGCATGTCGAGGGCAAAGCGCCCGACGACGAGCCCGAGGGCCAGTCCGAATTCGGGCGACTGGAGCGCGGGCTGCCGCAACGAGGCGGTCACGGGGTTGGCTGAGGTCGTCATGAGGGGGGAATGTATATTCACGGTGAGCCCGAGCAGTAGCACAAATCAGCAACACCGGCCCCGCGGACTTGCGCCGGCCCCGATGAAATTATTGATTTGTCGTCTCTTAGGGCCTGTAGCTCAGGTGGTTAGAGCGCACGCCTGATAAGCGTGAGGTCGGTAGTTCAACTCTACCCAGGCCCATGGATCTAAACGAAAGCCCCGCCCGGAGATCATCTCCTGGCGGGGCTTTTTCCTGGGCCAGAATAGGGTGGGTGTGTCGATTTGCTGTGTCGATTGCTACCGCCGAGGGCTTTCAACGGCTTCCTTCCCTCGGGCGCTTCCCGCATCGTGGGCTCATCGGGCCGCTGGTAACATTTGAGAACCGTCTGCGGGTCCTCCGCCCGCCAGGTAACAGAGGATCAGGCCCCGGCCAGCTGCAGCTCTGCCAGGGCGGAGAGCCCGGTGCTGCGTAGCAGCGACGACCTATCACTGAGGCCGCCTTCGGTATGGCGCCAAGTTCGGCGGGTAACCTCCTCGTAACTGACGTCGCTGGTAATCATCGCGCAGACCTCGACTCGGAAACCAACCCAGGACGATAACTCTAAACGAAAGCCCTCGCCTGGAGATCATCCCCGGGCTGGGACCTTTGCCTCTGGACTGGACGAGTGCAGATGGCCGTAATAGGTTGGGATTCCTGCCCCCGACCGGCGAGAGCGAGTCCGCTGACCGAGCCGAGGTACCCTGCACGTGGATCCCATGACGCCTGACTCGACGCTGCCTAAGGTGCTCTGCCTGGTAGTGCTGGCGGTCCTCGCCATCGCGGGCGGTTACGCCGTCGTGATAAGCCTCACTAATTACAGCGCCATCGGCGTCTAAGGCAAAAACCGGCCCCGACTAGGCCGGCTCGGAGGTCATCCGTGACCAAGCGAGGGACTCGTCTCTTCTTTCTTGGCGGCACGCTCGCCACCACGCTGGCG
>CAWJIM010000020.1:0-181710 GCA_963842945.1 uncultured Gemmatimonadales bacterium | reverse complement strand
TCCTCCGAGTGGTCCAGGCGTATAATCGGCGCTTTTCACTCGTACCGATGGCCGCCCACGCTCGAGCGCTGCTCGATAAGGCTCCACTCCCCGTGCGCTACCCACGTAATGAGAAGCTGCCAACTGGTATCCTGGACAGCGACAGCCAATGTGCGGCTTCGTAGGCATCCTCCATCTGGAACCGCACCCGGTTCAGCTGCCGGTGCTGGCGTCCATGGGTCGCGTGCTGGAGCACCGGGGCCCGGATGGCGAAGGAAGCTTCGTCGACGGCTCCGTCGGCTTCTATCACAAGCGGCTCGCCATCATCGACCTGACCTCCGGGCAGCAGCCGATGACGAGCGACGGCGTGACGGTGGTCTTCAACGGCGAGATCTACAATTACGTCGAGCTGCGGGACTGAGCTGATCCGGCGAGGACACTCCTTTCAGAACCAGCTCGGATACTGAAGTCCTGCTCCGGATGTACCTCGAGTACGGTGCCGGAGTTCGTGCGCGCGCTGAATGGCATGTTTGCCTTCCTGCTCTACGACCGGCGGCGCCGACAGCTGATGGCGGCGCGCGATCACTTCGGCATCAAGCCGCTCTACTACTATGCGGATCGCTGCACAGCTGCTCTTCGCCTCCGAGATCAAGGCCCTGCTCCGGCACCCGCAGTGCGAGCCGAGGTCGATCACGACGCGCTGCGCGACTACCTGACCTTCCAGTTCGTCCTGGGCGACGCGACCCTGTTCCAGGGCATGCGGAAGCTGCTGCCCGGCACTACCAGGTCTCGACTGGCATCCGGCGACAGTCAGGACCGGCAGTTCTGGGAGCCGGCGTTTCGACGTCGATCCGCATCACACCGAGGAGTACTTCGTCGCAGGAGCTACGCCGGCTGCTGGAGGACGCGGTACGGCTGCAGATGCGCAGCGACGTGCCGGTCGGGGCGCTACCTGAGCGGCGGCCTGGACTCCAGCATCGTGACGCTGCTGGCCGCGGCGCACGTCGAGCGGCGCGGCTGCAGACCTTTACCGGGGCGTTCCAGGAAGGGCCGGAGTTCGACGAGACTCGCCTACGCTCGTGAGGTCGCCGGCACTCTGCGGCGACGGAGTCGCACGAGATGCTTCCACCGCCGGACAGACTTCGTGGAGCTCCTGCCGAAGCTGGTCTACCACATGGACGAGCCGGCGGCGGGCCCGGGCCTGCTTCCGCAGTATATCGTGTCGCGCATGGCGGCCGAAGCAGGTCAAGGTGTGCCTGGGCGGCCAGGGCGGCGACGAGATCTTCGGCGGATACGCGCGCTATCTCGTGGCGTACCTCGAGCAGGCGCTGAAGGGCGCGATCTTCGAGACCAACGAGGAGGGGAGCACATCGTCTCGCTCCGCTCCATCGTGCCCCATCTGCCCAGCCTGCACCAGTATGTCCCGATGCTCCAGCAGTTCTGGAGCGACGAGCTTTCCAGCCGATGGACCGGCGATACTTCCGCCTGATCGACCGGAGTGGCGGCGCGCTGGGCCTCTTCAGCGACGATTTCCGGGCGAGCTATCAGCCGGAAGCGCTCTTCGCCCGGTTCCAGACGCGTCTTCAACCACCCGGACACGCCGTCGTACTACAACAAGATGACCCACTTCGACATGGTGGCGGCCTGCCGGCGCTGCTGCAGGTGGAGGACCGGGTGAGCATGGCCGTGTCGCTGGAATCCCGGGTGCCGCTGCTGGATCACCGGCTCGCCGACCTGGTGACCAGCATGCCGCCGGCGATGAAGTTCAAGGGCGGGGAGATGAAGTACATCCTCAAGAAGGCCACGCAGGATCTCGTGCCGCGCGCATCCGCATCGGAAGGACAAGATGGGTTTCCCGGTGCCGCTGCACCTGTGGGCCCAGGGCCCGGCGCGCGACTTCTTCCACGACGTACTGCTGTCGCCGCTGCGCGAACGCGCGGGCTCTTAACCCGGTCGGTCACGCAGCTCATGCGGAACGAGGCGCCTTCGGTCGCCGGCTATGGGGATTGCTGAACCTGGAGCTGTGGCTCCGGGAGTTCATCGACGGTGCCCGGCCGCGGCTGGTTCCTGAAAAGGCCCAGGCTCCATCCCCACTTCAGTAGTGGTCTAGGTCTGCCGGTGAGCGGGCGCTCTCCTGAGCTATCCGATCCCAGGCCGGTCAGTATGGTCGGAGCGGGACTCGCCGGCGTGACAGCTGCCTACGCGCTCCGCCAGCCAGGGTATGCCGGTTCGACTATAAGAGGCAGGCCGGCAAATGGCTGGACCGGCTAAGGCTTTGCAGGATTGAGATGGGTTCACCAATGATTTTGGCGCCCATTTCGTGACCAACCGCCTCGCTTCGGCCATTGGAGTTGGCGAACGCTGCCGTCCCGTGCGCCACTACGGTGAAGCGGTACTGCTGGGGGAAAGTTCTTCAGCTATCCTTTCGGTCTTTTGGCCAATCCGCGGTTTCTGAAGGGCGGTATTGCTGCTCGGATGACCAAGCGGGGTTCGAACGGAGGTCCCCGGTCGGTGGCGGAGTGGTTCCGAGCGGCCTATGGAGCTGCATTGGCCGAAGCAGTCGCAATTCCTTTGGTAGAGGCATGGTCTGGAGCGAGCGCCGAACTGCTGGCGCCGACTGTGGCTACAGAGAAGCTGCGCGATAGCCGGTCTCCAGACTTTGTATCTGAAGGCGGCCAGTGTGGTCACCCGTCGCGCCGTTCCAACCGCTACAGCCATGAAATGCCCGGAGAGTCCATCCGTCTGGCATGTCTATCCGGAGGGCGGGGTGAGCACGCTGGTGCAGCGGGCCCGCCGATGACCTCCAGGATTCAATTCAGCTGGAATCGCCGGTCGAGGCCATCGTGCTGGATGAAGGAAGAGTTGCCGCAGTTCGCGTCCGCGACAGGATCAGGATGTCCGGGCAGTGGTCAAGCACAGCGCCCTTCATGTGCTTCCCGTCTGGTGATCGGTACCACTGCGCTGCAACACCTTGGCGCGCTTCCGCTTCCGTCAATGGTATTCGTCAATCTGTCGCCTGCGGGGCCGCGACCTGCTTCCCGACACGGTGCTTTCGATACCCAGGGAGCGTTCTCCGTTTTTCCGGGTACCAGACACCCAATCTATGCCCTGGCTTGCCCCGGCTGGAAAGACCGTCCTGACGGTGGATCTGGGCTGTGATCTCAACGATGCCGTTTGGTCATCCACCGACGAACGCCTGATAGAGCTGTGCTCGACCACTTGACCCCGAATCGTTCGGGACGTCCGCGAGAGGTTTCTGGAAGCACAGGTGCTCCGCACGCCCATAGCTTACCCGGTTTATCTCAACGAGTATGAGCCGGATCGTGTACGCCTGCAGCAGTCACCGGGATCCAGGGGTTATACAGTATCGGTCGGAATGGAGAATTCTCCCACATCCTCATGGAAGACGTGTACTGGCGGACCCTGGCACGGATGCGTGGGCTGATCCGAGACCTCGAGCAAGACGCGGCATCCTGATGGCCTGGCAGCGAGGAGTGGAGAGCCTGCTGTCACCCATCCGGTTGGGTGGGTACGTCCTGCCCAACCGCATTGTCATGGCGCCCATGACTCGAAGCCGCGCGGGTCCGGGGAACATTCCGCTGGCAATGGCCGCTACGTATTACGCGCAACGGGCAACGGCAGGCCTTATCCTCACGGAAGCCGCCCAGATCGCTCCTGAGGCCGCGAGTTGCCCTGGTACGCCTGGGATCCATGATCCGTCGCAGGTCACCGCCTGGCGGATGGTGACGAGGGCAGTACACGCGGAAGGCGGCCGGATTTTCCTGCAACTATTTCACGCTGGACGAATTTCCCATCCCTCAATCCAGCCCCGAAGGCGTACTTCCGGTCGCTCCTACAGCCATCCAACCTGAAGGCATGATCTGTACCTCTCAAGGTCGGCAACAGCTCGTCACGCCGCGGGCCCTTGAGACTCGAGAGATTCCCAGCTTAGTCGAGAGCTTTGCTCGCAGCGCCTCGCTCGCGCGGGAAGCAGAGTTCGACGGAATCGATATCCACGCCGCCAACGGATACCTGATCGATCAATTTCTGAGGGATGGCTCTAACCGCAGGACCGACCTCTATGGCGGACCGATTGCGAACCGTGCGCGCTTTCTTCTCGAAATAGTCGAAGCGGCAGCGGTCGTGTGGAGCCCTGAGCGAGTTGGTGTTCGTCTCTCCCCGCTCAATTCGCACAATTCAATGCACGATAGCAATCCCTTGTCGACTGCATC
The DNA here is from genome assembly GCA_963842945.1 of uncultured Gemmatimonadales bacterium. GTDB lineage: Bacteria > Gemmatimonadota > Gemmatimonadetes > Gemmatimonadales > GWC2-71-9 > CAVVWJ01. The sequence goes on along the minus strand of CAWJIM010000020.1, from coordinate 177,499 downwards.
CTATGTCGCCGCAGCACTCGCTTCCGTGAACGTAGGTTACCTCCATATCGCGGAGCCCGGCCCCGGTCATCCAATGGCCTCCGCTGCGAGCCGCGAGCTGCTACGCAGAATGCGTTTACTGTTTCAGGGACGGCTTAGCGTCGATGGCGGACACGACAGGACGTCGGCTGAGCTAGCGTTCGCGGTGGTCAAGGCCGATCTCATAGCGTTGGCGACTCCCTTCATCGCGAACCCGGACCTGGTAGATCGCTTCGCCCGCAATCTCCACTCGCGGTTCCGGATCGAGAGACATTCTACGAGGGTGGTGAACACGGGTACACCGACTATCCGTTATTCACGGCCCAACCAGCTTTGGAGTCTCAAGGGCTGAGTCCCTCTTCTGCGGCCTCCCAGCCTGTTACGATTCTCGATCAGGAGCAGCGTGAGCGGGTATCCTAGCCTGCCCCGACCGCTGCGGCTCTCGTTACGGAGACGTTGGCGACTTGTCTGGTTCGGGCACAACCGGCTTGCGGAATACAATCTCCAACAGGCCACCTCGCCCGAGCTGCTGCTGTAAGCCATCGAATATGGTGAACAGCGCCAGGGATACAGGCGAACTCAGGCTGAAACGCTCATACAACCAGGGCGGTGCCCCCCGATCGACCAACGCGTTCCGTATCGAATAGACCCAGTTTACCGGTGTAAGGAGAGTATGGAGGGACTCGAGCTCCAGCGCCGCGCGGGTGCCCAACATCTGCGCAGCTAGAGGGTTGAAGAGGTGCCAATGTCGGGGGAAATGATACCCACCCCAGTGCCGGCGTTTGAAGAGAGAGAAGCTCAGAGCCCGGGTATTGTCGGTCACAATCACCACGCGTCCGCCGGGCCGGAGCAATCGGCGGATTGCGCTCAACACCCCGAGCGGGTCCTCCACGTGTTCGATCGTGGCGATCAGCAGAGCCAGGTCGTAGCTGTTGGCGGTGAGCGGAAGATCCTTGACGTCCCCCTGATGCACCGTGAGGCCGGCGCGCCGCGCCGAGCTGGCCGCCTGTTCACTTGGGTCAACGCCTTCGAGCCTCCATCCTGGGGACCCGAACTCCCGAAGGAGGCGAAGGTGAAAACCATCACCGCACCCCACGTCCAGAATCCGTGCCTGAGGATCCAAGCCCCGGCACCATCTCAGCGCACGCCGTGCCTCAAGACGCCGGCGCACGGTATAGGCGAGCCCGAAGTTAGCGGGACTGAAATTGAAGGCGTGATACTCCGAAGGGTAGATGCGCCCTAGCTCACTCACCGCCGGCCGGGGATCCAGGTAGACCAATCCACAGGACCGGCACTGGTGCACCCCGAAGCTCTCCGGCGTGGTGCCGTACTCGAAATCTTTGCCCGCCCCACCCAGCCAGCATCCTCTCGCGGACAGATGCAACACTTGCCAGGCACCGTTCGCAACGGCCCCTGAGCTTCATCGACAGCAGTGAACTTCATATCTTGGCTTCAGAAGCCCCTGGCCTGGTGAATCGAAACCCCTGGCAGCTCTGCCCGGAGCCGAAGAGCAGCTCTGGCCTGTAGCATGCGAAGAAAACGCCCCTGGAATCTCCGTCGAACGGCCGGGTATAGACTAGCCAGAACCGTTGTCCTGGAGCGAGCACGCGACGAAGCTCCTGTAATGCTAGGGTCGAATCGGCAGAGCCGTCCATGCCCTTTAGCGGAAAGACCTTGAGCCTCTCACCCGAGTAGTATCGTAAGACTTCGGCCATGTAACCAGCCAGTACGAAAACAGGGGTCGTAGCGTCGGTGGCCGAAGCAGGAACGATGCGGTACCCCGCAGATCCTCGTTCATGTAGCGGCCGACAGTGGATCGGTTGATTGTCGACAGGGCCGAGACGACGACGAGCACTGCCATGCCCAGCAGGGTTGGCCACGAGCGGAGTTTCTGCGCTGCGCCCAGAGCGAGTAACACCAGCAGTGGGGCGCCACACCACACCACGTAGCGGATACGGAAACCGAGCCCCAGCACCGCTCCCATAAGCACACAGAGAATTACTGGAAACGCCGTTAAAACGGCCAAGTGACGCCCAGCTGACGAGGTCCGGCCCGGACTCGCCACCGCCTTCATCAGCAAGTACGACACGCTTGGACCGATGACGAGTACCCAGGGCAGCACCTCGCGCACTACTTCACTGCCATGGAGTGTGTGTAGTTCGCGTGAGGACGGGCCGATGCCGAGTCCCGCCAGGAAGGTGAAGCCCGTATAGGCTATTGTGCTGAGCCCAATCTCCGGTCGGGCCAGGGTAAACCCCTGCTGTAAACCTAGGTCGCCCTGAAGCAGAAAGAGGCCGGGTGTGGCCAGCGCCACCACCGCCAGGTGGGCCCGCAATAAGCCGCGGGTACTGCGCCATGACTCCGGTCCCAACGCAACGGTCAGGCACAGGGTCAGGATGAGAACTGCATAGTAGTAATGAGTATAGAATCCGAGTACGGCCACGATGATATACGGCGCCCAGCTTGGTGCGCGAGGGACCAATCGCGCCCGGTAGAACAGCCAAATGCCGAGCACCGCCAGAAGAAAATAAAGAGCGTAGGAGCGAGCTTCCTGCGAGAACGATATATGCAGGGGCGAGATCGCGAGGAGAAACCCTGCCAGAAGACCCACCAGCTCTCCACCAGCCAACCGCCCCAGTTGCCAAACAACAAGAATCGACGCTACGCCGAATGCCACAGACAGGATTCTAAGTGAAGCCGGATCCTTGAAGACTTCCAGCCACAGATGTGCTACCAGGGAATAGAGCGGGGGAAATCCATCCTGGGTCAATACAATAGACCGAATAGCTTGGGCGGCTATTCCACTGTCAGTAATCTCATCCATGCTCAAGCTCTGAGCCCCCGGGTGCCATAACCTCAGCAGAAGACCGAGAGTGACTACGCCGAGCAAGGCAATGTGTGATCTGCGCCGTTGCGAGATGATCGACTTGGGGTCTGTCACTTGGTAGTCCTGAAAATCTGCAGTGTTAGTCTTGCGGCCTAATCAGTCCAGGTCAAATGCTCTGGAGACCAGCCGAGACGAGAATCCTGGTGCAGGGAGAGGCGCAGAGATTAGACCGGGATCGACGATCCGACAACCCGTGCCGCAGGTAGCCGCCAGGCGCTGAACCTCGCGAAACTCCACTCGCTCAAACTCGGTGCCAGCGTAAACTCTCGATCGAGAAACTCGATGATCGAGCGAAGCTCGTTGGCTACTCCAATTTCTACGGCCTTGAACCCGGACCAGGACTGCTTCGACGAGCGATTTCGGGGGGGATTGCCTTTCCCCGTCCGATCCCGCAATAGGCAGCGCCGGTCGGGTCTCGCCGGGGCAACAGGTTGCAGGCATCCAGTCATCACCGAGGCTCGTGGCGCCTGAGAGAGAATCGCATCATACCGCGAAATAATCCCGATGAGCAGTGCAGAAGGCGAGCAGCTCGGCCTGTGCGACCGCCTCCCGTCACGTCGTTGGTGAACCAGTCGGTCAGACCGAACGTCTGAAGATTCTGGTCATCCGGCTTGACATATGGATCGTGGATCGTGATCCGGCAGCCCCGTGCCATCAGGATCTGGGCGAGCGCCAAGGTCGGCGAGTTCCGGGTGTCCTCCGAGTTGAACCGATACGCGGCTCCCAGGAGCGCGACGGACCGCCCGTCAACCGCGCCCCACTGCTGCTCCACCAGCCGGATCGCATCTGCGGGCGATTCATCGTTGATCCGTCGCGCCTCCAGAATGAGGCTTCGGTCCGGCATTCAAGCCCCGCTCCAGCGCGCGCCACCAGAGCAGGATCCCATCCTTGGGAAGGCAATGGCCCCCGACCCCGAGGGTGGGAATGAGAGACCCACCGCTGGAACGGCATTGGGGTCGTGCGAGGCGGCATCGGTTTGAGCCAGCCGGGAGTTGACCTCGTCCCGCAGCCGGTAGTAGTCGACGTCCTGTTCGTCGCAGTATCGGGCGATCTCGGCGGCGTATGCGATCCGGACGTCCCGGTAGGCGTTCTCCAGGGTCTTGACTACCTCGGCGGTGAGGCTGTTGGTCTGGTGCAGCGTTCCGCCGTCACAATATGGGAGTAAAGCCGAGAGATCAGCTGAGGGGTCACGCGGATGAAGGCCGGCCACGAGCTTGTCCGAAGTCACGACCCGCTCGACCAGTCGTCCCGGCATTACGCGGTTCGGGCTGTTGCCGAGGAGAAGATCGCGCCCCTCCACCAGGCCCAAATCGTCGAACCGCTCCCGAACCACCGTACGCATCGAGGATGGAGCGAGGGTGGACTCGAAGATCACGAGCGGGATGTTGCCCTGCGGTCGTGCTCGCAGAGCCTTGGCCAATTCACCGATTGCCTCGAACAGGGGTCCGTATGACGGCCCGTACCCTTCCCGGTCGGTCTGCACGCAGATCAGGATCACGTCCGCCTCTTTCGCCTCCCGTAGTCATGAGACGCGGAGAGGCGCCCGCTGCGACCGACTCGGCGACCATTCGGTCCAGGTCCGGCTCCACTCCCCCGATCGAGGAATGGCCTGCGTTGATGGCGTCGACCTTCCAACCCGACCGCTCCGATCGGCGCTGAAGCACCAGGACGCTTGCCGGCACCGTGCTGCCCTCCTGGATGGATGCATGGGCCAGGAGCGCCGCCATCGGCATCCCGACGATTCCGGACCGACGACCACGATTTTTCGGAGAGACCAGGACTGGACCTGGTCCCCGGCAAGCGCCAAGGGCATTGGGGATCCTTCTTAAGAGAGTCGGTTTTCCAGCGGGCAAAATGGTTAGCGCGGTGTACGAATATGCCGGGCATCGAACGTGGGCCCCAGGCTAATCTTCCACTTTTTCTTCGAGTTTGGAAGGCCATCCGCGGCAGCTAGCCGAGCCTCGAAATTCACTGGTATACTCCTTCCTGGCGGGGGTATCTCCCCCTGACCTCCGCACGATAATTTTACGCCAAGCGAGTTCAAGCACCTATAATGATGAGAGTGTCATGAAAAGGGCTTTGGTCTGCGGCGCCGGCGGTTTCATCGCGAGCCATCTGGTGAAGCGCCTCAAGCAGGAAGGCTACTGGGTTCGCGGCGCCGATCAGAAGCTGCCGGAGTTCTCCCCGACCGCGGCCGATGAGTTCCTTCAGGTCGACCTGCGCGAGCGGGACGCCTGTCGCGCCGCGCTCACGCTTGACCTCGGGCGCGTTTGACGAGGTCTATCAACTCGCCGCGGACATGGGCGGGATGGGATTCATCCACTCCGCCGAATGCGAGATCATGCGCAACAGCGCGCTGATCAATATCAACATGATCGACGCTGCGGCCCGTGCGGGCGTCAGCCGCTACTTCTTCTCCTCTTCGGTCTGCATCTATCGGGACATGGAGCCGGGCGAGCCGGAGCTCACGGAGGAGCAGGCGTATCCCGCGCTTCCTGACAACGAGTACGGGTGGGAGAAGCTCTACGCCGAGCGCATGGCCCTGGCGTATGGCCGCCGTTACGGCATGCAGGTGCGGATCGCGCGTTTCCAGAACTGCTATGGCCCCGAAGGCACCTGGACGGGGGCCGCGAAAAGGCGCCCGCGGCGATCTGCCGTAAGGTGGCCGAGGCGGAGGACGGTGGCACGATCGAGGTGTGGGGCGATGGCAGCGCGATCCGCTCCTACACCTACGTGGACGACATGGTCGACGGCATTTACCGGCTCACCCAGTCCGATCTCACGTGCCGACGAACATCGGCAGCCCCGAATATGTTACGGTCGACGAGTTGGTGCGCACCGTCGCCGAGGTCGCCGGCAAGCGGATTCGCATCGTGCACGTGGATGGCCCGGTCGGCGTGCGCTCACGCAACTTCAGCAACGAGCGGATCTACTCCACTGGGTGGCGGGCCCGCTTTTCCCTGCGCGACGGCATCGCGCGCACGTACCCTTGGGTCGAGGCGCAGGTCCGGCGCGCCAGGCGACCGCTAGGCTCGCGCCCCCGCAGAAGTTTGGTCGCCTCTCCTCCGGACTGGTTCCACCGCACCCGCCGCGCGCCGCCACCGGGTACCCCGAATCGGAGAGCGTGCGCTCGCGCCGCGCCAGTTCCCAGTCCTGATCCACCATCATCCGCACCAGCTCCGTGAACGACACTTTCGGTCCCCACCCGAGCTTCGCGCGCGCTTTCGACGCGTCGCCCTGCAGGTGATCCACCTCGCTCGGCCGCAAATAGCGCGAATCGATCTCGACATCGCTCCCGCCAGTCTAGTCCGGCGTAGTCGAACGCCTCATCGAGGAACTCGCGCACCGAGTGCGATTCACCTGTCGCCACGACGTAATCGTCCGGCTCGTCCTGCTGCAGCATCAGCCACATCGCCTCGACATAGTCCCCGGCGAACCCCCAGTCGCGGCACGCATCGAGGTTGCCCAGGTACAGCCTCTGCTGCATCCCTTCCTTGATGCGCCCGATGGCGCGCGTGATCTTGCGGGTGACGAACGTCTCGCCGCGCCGCGGCGACTCGTGATTGAACAGGATGCCGTTGGTGATGAACATTCCGTATGCCTCGCGATAATTCCGGGCAAACCAATGGGCGGCGACCTTGCTCACTGCGTACGGGCTGCGAGGATGGAACGGGGTCTCCTCGTTCTGCGGCGGCGGGGCAGCCCCGTACATCTCGGAGGAGCCGGCCTGGTACACCTTCACCTGCGCCGCTCGAGCGCGCGCTGTACTCGCGCACCGCCTCCAGCACCCGCAGCGTGCCGAGGCCGACGACATCGGCCGTGTACTCGGGCTGATCGAAGGAGACGCGGACGTGTGATTGGGCGCCCAGATTGTAGATCTCCTGCGGCTCGTACTGCTCCAGGATCTGCCGGATCACCCGCCCCTCGCTCAGATCACCGTAGTGCAGATACAGCGCGGGCGACTCGTGCGGATCGGCGTAGAGATGGTCGATCCGTTCGGTGTTGAAGGTCGAGGCCCGACGAATCACGCCGTGCACCTCGTAGCCCTTCGCGAGCAGCAGCTCGGCCAGATACGACCCGTCCTGTCCCGTGATCCCGGTTATGAGGGCGCGCTTTTCTCTCTCGGGCCGTCATACGATCAAGGACTTGAGATATTGTCCGGCGAGCAACGCAACGAATCGAGGATTGTGATACGCGTACCGCCGCCAGAGCCGCCGCGGCTCCGTCGCCAGCCGGAACAGCCACTCGAGACCCGCGCGCTGCATCCATCCGGGCGCCTGCGGCTTCGCTCCGGCGAGGAAATCGAACGCGGCCCCGACGCCGAGCATCACCGCGTTCACCGACTCCCTTGTGCGACGCCATCCACCGCTCCTGCTTGGGGCAGCCCAGCCCGACGAAGAGAATATGCGAGCCCCGGAGCTGTTGATCTCGCGCACGATCGCCTCATCCTCCTCCGCCGTGAGCTGGCGAAAGGGCGGGGCGTGGGCGTATGCCACGCTGCAACCCCGGGAATCGCTTGCCGCATGTCTCCAGCATGCGCGCAAGGACCTCTCGCTCGCCCCGTAGAATCCAACCGCGGCCCCGACCGCGGCCGCACGCTCGAGCACGTGCACCGTTAGCGTAGGCCCGTACACGCGCGTTGCCTCGGACACGCCGAACAGTCGCAAGGCCCACACCAGCGGCATCCCGTCCGGAGTCACCAGATCGGCACCGTTCACGATCGCGCGGTACTCCGCGGAGTCGTACGACTCCATCGTGACGTGGACGTTCGAGACACACACGTAGCGCGACTCCGGAATGCTGGCCCAGGCCAGTACCCGCGCGGCGCATCCGAATAGCTGGTGGCGTCTGTTCGCGTGCCGAGAATAAAGCGCGAATTCAGCGCCGGTAGGCGCAATCTAGCGTCCCTCCGAGCCTCTATCGTAGGAGCTGTACACCTTTGGATAGGATACGTCGGCTCGTTGCGGAGGGGAATACCGCCACCAGCAGCGGGCTTCGCCTAGGTCGGCGGCAAATGCACCGTGGCACAGAGATTGTGCCTTGACAACAAAGGCTTGGTTTGCAACACTACCCTCGCGCGAGCATCGACAACGAGATGGCGCTGGTTCCAGCCCCATTCCATCGCGCCTTCAGTTCACCGCAGAAATCCAGATAAAAACAGTTTGCGTAATCCGCGGACCGCGCCGGAATTATCCGCCGGAGCGCAGCTGCGTCACTAACCCAGACCTGCTGGCTTTTGGTCCGCACGGACAACCAATCGCTCCGACTAGAGCGCGTAGGGCGTCCGCCTTGCCGTAAGCCGGGCGTCCGTGTCTGAGGTCTCGTTCACGGCCCCCAGGAAGTGCCTGCGCCTCGGCAGCCCCTATCGCAGCGGGCTGCCGGATATTGCACCTATGTCAACATTAATCACGGCAATTTTGTTACAATGCATTTGCTTCGTAGCTTCTAACTCATTTGTAGGCAGGAGGATAATGTCAAGGTGTTTCATGCGAGGATTATCGGGTGTCAAATACCTTTACTTCCGCAAACGCCTCCTAATCCCAATATTACGTCACCCAAGGGGGGTGGTGGGATTCCGGCGGGTTGGGTCCAAGACAAGGAGCTGACTAGAGAAGAGGCCCAGATGACTTATACGTTCAAGATCTCGCGGCGTCTCGCCAGGCTCAGAGACGCCTCACTCGTCGTCGCCGTTGTTTTCACCATCTCCTGTACCAGTGACGAAGCCACCGGGCCGGAAGCCGGCCCCGCGAGCGATCCGATTGGAATATCGGTCGCGCCGGGCTCAGTCTTGTTGAGCCCGAATCAAGGGGTGCAATTCATGGCATCCACGGTAGAGTCGGGAGCCTTTTCCACCAGCTTGAGGAAGGGCCGGGGACGGGGCTGGCGCTCCGTGGTAGGCCTCAGGGTAGCACCTGAAACACTTACCGTGGCTGGGGGATCAGCCGCGAACTTTGTTGCGACCGCCTCACTCTCCGACGGCTCCAGCGCCGAGCCCTCCGTGACTTGGAGCGCGACCGGAGGCACGATTGACGCGAACGGCAAGTACACGGCCGGACCATCGCGGGAGCCTATGCGGTTAGTGCCACGGCTTCGAATGGGGTCGCCGACACGGCGGCGGTTATCGTCACTCAGAGTCCCTCCGAGCTGTCGTTGACGTCTCGCTTAGCCCCGACGAGCGTTTCCCTGCCCGAAGGAGCGAGCAAACGATTCGTCGCTATGGGCAAATCCAACACGGCAGCACGGTCGCGGTTGGGGCGAGATATGCCGCGACTGGGGGGAAGATCTCGGCCGATGGCCACTATCAGGCGGGCCAAATGCCGGGTACCTTTCGGGTAGTTGCTACTGATACACTAACCAATCTGGCCGACACTTCCGCGGTGATCATCGAACCTCCACTCCCCACTTTGGAAGCAGTCGTGCTGACCCCGGCGAGCGTGACACTTCAGGGCGGGGCCGCCCAGCAGTTCAGTTGTAAGCGGGCGCATGAGCGACAGCAGCAGGACAACCGTGAGTGTCACTTACCGCGTGACCGGCGGCACCATCACAATCGACGGCCTCTACACGGCGGGTACGTCGGCGGGGGCTTTCCAGGTCATCGCAACCGAACAGGGCGGAACGAAGGCGGACACCTCGACCGTGACCATTACCACGCCATCCCCCGTCGCCGCCGCCGCTCGCCGCTCCGGGTGTCTCCGCACGGTCAACGTCTCCACGATGACGAGCCTCACCACGGCTTTGAACGCTGCTCCCAGGTGACTGTATCAACCTGGCGGCAGGTACCTACCTCGTCACTGCGGGAAGCCCTGGAGGGCTCGGGCTCAACTTCAACCGGGCCGGGACGGCGGCAAACCCGATCACGGTTCGCGGCCCCGGGAGCAGCGCGGTGATCGATATGAACCAACGGCAGCCGCAGATGAACGGGTCGAACTATCTCCACTTGGAGAAATTTCGGATCACCAACCTGCCGGGCATCGGCTTCTGGTGGCAGGCGGTGACCGGGGTAGTGCTCGACAGCATGGAGATCGACCACAGCAGTCAAGAGCTGATGAAGATCCATGACGCGAGCCATCACAACATCATCAAGAACTCCTGGTTCCATCACAGCGGCCAAGTTAATCCGCAATATGGCGAAGCGATCTATGTCGGTAACTCGGGCGCTACTGCCCCAGTCCAGTACACCAACACCGATAATCAGATCCTGAATAACACGTTCGGCCCCAGTATCCACGCCGAGGGCATCGACCTCAAGGAAGGATCGCACAGAACCATCATTCGCGGTAACCACTTCGATGCGACCGGCACCTCGGATCAGTCACAGGCCGGAGGTGGGACCCACATTGCGGTCAACTCCAATTTCAATGTGATCGACAACAACACCTTCCTGTACGGGAAGCCTTCCGCGTTGGCTTCGGCGCCGAAAGCCGGGCCGCAGGAGGGAACCTCATCACCAACAACCAAGTGGACCTGCGCAACCTCCTGAACTGGCCCTCGCCCCGGTATGCCTTCAACTTTACGGCGGGCACGAATAACCAGACGGCGAATCAGTTCAAGTGTAGCAACACCATTATCAATCCGGCTGGCGGGTCGCTCAGTAACATGGCCTGCACCCCATGACCCGATACCTCCTGGGATGGGGTAACGAGTTCGAGACGGTCACTGGATGCGGCATTTCACACGATCGCTGACATCGGCGACCACCATCTAGAGGACCAGCAGAATGTGACACCTGTCGCTCACCGGCTGATCGGCCTCGAACCGCTCAGCCGGCGGGGGATACGGCGCCATTCACTAGAGCCAGCAATCCGGCTAGGCGCGTAACATTTTCAGACTTCCGGAAGCCACAGCCGCTGCATATTATTGACATACAAGGGCTGCGGTGACGTTCCGGGCGGGTTGGACTATGATAAGGAGTTGACTAGAGACGGAGCTACAATGAACTTTCTCGCGCCGACTGGCGCGCTTCAGAGCGGCCGGTGTCCTCACCGCTTTACTGTTTACCTTGTCATGTGCGGCCGACGGTCCAAGCGAGCTTGGGTCTTCAACTGATTCGACGCAGTCTCTGGTCCTTAGTCCCGCGGCAGCCTCTGTCGCACAGGGTGCAAAACAGCATTTTAGCGCCTCGGGCAAGATGAGCGATGGAAGCTCCGGGCCGCTTTCCCCGTCCTTTGCCGCGACTGGTGGTTCATCTCGAGCTCCGGGGAGTACACCGCGGGCTCCCGGCGGGCACCTACCGCGTGATCGCCACCGACACCGTGACTCAGCTAGCCGACACCTCCGCGGTGACTATCACGGCACCGACTCCGGCGCCGGACGGCTCGCAGTGTCTCCGCACGGTCAACGTCTCCACGATGACGAGCCTCACCACGGCTTTGAACGCTGCTCTGCCAGGTGACTGTATCAACCTGGCGGCAGGTACCTACCTCGTCACTGCGGGAAGCCCTGGAGGGCTCGGGCTCAACTTCAACCGGGCCGGGACGGCGGCAAACCCGATCACGGTTGACGGCCCCGGGAGCAGCGCGGTGATCGATATGAACCAACGGCAGCCGCAGATGAACGGGTCGAACTATCTCCACTTGGAGAAATTTCGGATCACCAACCTGCCGGGCATCGGCTTCTGGTGGCAGGCGGTGACCGGGGTAGTGCTCGACAGCATGGAGATCGACCACAGCAGTCAAGAGCTGATGAAGATCCATGACGCGAGCCATCACAACATCATCAAGAACTCCTGGTTCCATCACAGCGGCCAAGTTAATCCGCAATATGGCGAAGCGATCTATGTCGGTAACTCGGGCGCTACTGCCCCAGTCCAGTACACCAACACCGATAATCAGATCCTGAATAACACGTTCGGCCCCAGTATCCACGCCGAGGGCATCGACCTCAAGGAAGGATCGCACGAACCATCATTCGCGGTAACCACTTCGATGCGACCGGCACCTCGGATCAGTCACAGGCCGGAGGTGACCCACATTGCGGTCAACTCCAATTTCAATGTGATCGACAACAACCCTTCCTGTACGGGAAGCCTTCCGCCGTTGGCTTCTTGCGCCGAAAGCCGGGCCGCAGGAGGGGAACCTCATCACCAACAACCAAGTGGACCTGCGCAACCTCCTGAACTGGCCCTCGCCCCGGTATGCCTTCAACTTTACGGCGGGCACGAATAACCAGACGGCGAATCAGTTCAAGTGTAGCAACACCATTATCAATCCGGCTGGCGGGTCGCTCAGTAACATGGCCTGCACCCCATGACCCGATACCTCCTGGGATGGGGTAACGAGTTCGAGACGGTCACTGGATGCGGCATTTCACACGATCGCTGACATCGGCGACCACCATCTAGAGGACCAGCAGAATGTGACACCTGTCGCTCACCGGCTGATCGGCCTCGAACCGCTCAGCCGGCGGGCGATACGGCCCCGTTCGCGAGAGTCCAGGTCAGATTCACGAAAGGCGTACGCCGAAGCGGTCCCCGGGAGGCAAATAAGCGCTTTTGCCGGAAATCCCAGATGACGAAGGCCCACATTCCATTGAAGCGCTGAACCTAGGCATCGCCCCACTCAGCCATGGGCGTTGCCGGATAACCTCGCTGTCCGTACGCGAGCGGAACTCGTGGCCTGCGGCACGAGGCTTCGGTATCAGTTCCAAGTAGTTGTAGATCTAGCCGCTAAACCCCAACACCAGGCTGCGGTCGGCATTGACATGGTCCGTGCCCGCTTCCCGTCAGGTCGAGAATGGCGAGTCGACGGTGGCTAAAAGCTGACGCCTTCGCCCACGTATATGCCATACCCATCAGGGCCCCAGTGTAGTGATGGCAGCATTCATCTTTGAGATCTCAGCGCCGAGCGCCTCCCCGATCACCTCGCGCCGAAGTCAACTCAAAAAAAAGCCGCTAATTCCACCCATCGTCAGAACTTGAGTGTCAAGTAAGCGCTCGTCGGGGCGGTGCGCTCGCGCTGAAGGGGGTCTGAGCCCAGTGAGATCACTTTGCGACGCCCTTGAAATGAGCGGGCGGCGAGAACGGTAGTGGACGTGTGTGCTCCGTCGACTAGCGAACCGGCTCTTAGCTCAGAAGACGTGAACAGGATTATTGCCACTTGCCCGGGGCTGCCGCTCATTGCTTTCGCCGAATGGTGCAGCCATGCCGAATGCTGCAGCCATATAGTGACCGTCCCGTCTACGGGGAGGAACGATAGCGCCGCATCAGGGCTCCGCCCATCTTCCTGAGCGAATCTATCAGAGGGTGCTGTCGATACTCGACCACTACTGAGTGAGCAACCGGACCTTCGGACTTGCGCGCAAATCCCCAATTCCCCTTATCAAGCAGCTGATCGAAACCTGGATGACTCTTCACAAGAAGATCCCAGATCAATCGAACCTGCGGACTTTGCCGTTCCTCCAACGGCAAGCGTTTCACCCAGGGCTCCGCGCGGATAGAGGACGTTTCTAGAGTCCAGTCGAGATCGTCGAACAGAATCCATCCACCCGGTCTGAGCAGCAGCGCTCCGAGGTAGAAGGCCAATCCATCAACGGTCCATGTGTGTGCGCCATCTATGTAGATGAAGTCGAAGTAATCCCGACGACCTTCCTGCAGAAACCGCATCAGCCGCCAGGTATAGGAGGTCGGCTCGAAATAGATATCGACCCGCTCCGGGGGTATGCCGACGCTCCGTAACACCGTGTGGATATCAGGATTTCGCTTGCGGGCCTCCTCAAGATCGATGCTCACAACCCTTCCATTCTCCATTTGAGCAACCGCATGAGCCATATAGGCCGTTCCTACGCCGTGAGCGAATCCGAGCTCCAAGCACCTGCTCAGACGGTTCTCTTGTATGAATTCGGTAATTTCGATGCCCTGCTTCGGCTCCATGACGGGGATTCCATTAAGAATGCGTGCGATTTCCGGCGCTTTCATGGTGCTTCCCTGAATTGTGCGTAAACTAGACTCAACAATCGTGCTGGCACGAATAGCAATTTTACTTCGGAAGTTATACAGCCAGCGTAGATCAGATGGATGGGAGCCAGGAGCCCGTTCTCCGAAGGCTCGTTGACCGGAGGTTCGGCGCGAGACGCGGTTTTAAGCTTCGTCTTGGCATCCGGTCACAAGCATGGCGCGGATGCCGATGAGCGGCACCAGTGCGCATCAGTCTCTCGGAGAGCGTTCAAGGTAGCGAAAAAATGATTATGCTACGCTAGGGTGTAATTTCTCTTTTCGCAAGACCCTCCACCATTCGCACCTTGGCGCTTCAAGGTCACGCTGCGTGGTTGGAGCACAGGCTGGTGCTCCCCAGCTCGTACACGCTGAAAGTGACTTGCCTCAGTCCGAGCGAGGCCCGAGACGCAGTGTACAAGCCGTCATTCGCATCTGCCCCAGAAATACCCGGTTCTGGTAGATATCCACCGCAGTATCTCGGGCACCACTCCACCACACCGTAACATACTGCTTGATGGCGAAGGATCGGGATCGGACAGGCCTCGCCGTGCACCAAGGCGGGCGAGAATAGTCACCGCCAGCAGCTGCCGGAAGGTTGCACAGAATCCTGGGATGGCGGGGAGCGTTGCAGCCTGCTGAGACGGTAGTGCGATTCGCTCCGCGACGTATATCGTCGCCTGGAATGGCCCCATCGCTACCACTCACAACCACAGCCCACATAAAGGCCATCGCATCAGCCAGCATGCGTTTGAATGCATCCTGATTATCAATAGACCACCGTGCTGGTCGATCTCACGTCCGACGTAAGAGACGAGCGCCTGCAGATCGTTTCCCTACTTCATCCTGGGGTCTTTGTTGATGATGATCATGGGATATGCGCCCAACGTGACACTCAATTTTTCCCAATTGTTTTCCATCTCTGTTAAAGAGCGGAAGAGTTTTTTTCCGATTTCCGAATTAGGAATAAACCGTTTCGACGATCCGGCCGTGAGCATTCTCCAAGGCTTGATTTCTACAGACCCAACGTCCTCAAAACGCGACCACCAGTTCAATGGGTAGGCATGATAATAGAGCAGGCTTGGCTTTGGTTTAATACCAACGACTCTTCGAATCGAAGTGTTGACACCAAGGACTCTTCGAATCGAAGTTTTGATGAGGTTTCCCGGCCGCTGGGGATTGGCGTAGATAATGATCAGGGGAGCTCGGGGCTTCGTCACACGGATGAGCTCGCGTACCGCCTGCTCCTGGTCCTTGCGATCGATGTGATAAATCGTGTGAAGGCTCACTGCCGCGTCAAAGAAATCATCGTCGAAGGGGAGATTCAAGAGAGTTGCTTTGAAATACTCCCCTTTTTCGCCCAGGTTTTTCTTGGCTTCGTTCAGTGCGGCAACCGAAATATCCACACAGTAATGCTTTGTGAACTTTCTAGAGAACTCCAGATACTCCGGATATTGAACGGGACCAGATCCCGCGTCTAAGAGAAAGTCCCCCTTTGCAGGAAGGTGAAGAGAGATACGGCGTCTGCAATTGGAGACATAATCTTTTGCTGCCGGGCGAAGGTCTTCCCAGAGGCGAGCATCGAGAGAATGGCCCTCGGTGTCGGCAGACCAGCCTTCCTTATCATAAAAACTGCGAGCTTTTTCTTCTGCCGGCACATCGCCCGGATTGGAAACACTCATTTTTACTCCAATCAATGCAGCTGTAGATATCCTGCTATTAAATAGAGGCAAGAATAGGTGAAACTGCACGGTTTGTCTTAAAAGATGGGACTTCCGCGCGCACCAATTCGACAGGGATTTTCGCGGATAGGTCGCACCTTGCGACGCATCAAGAATATCGGCTGGCCAGGAACCAGCTATACCAAGCCGAAGATGTCGGCACGTGCTGTAGGCAGCATCCCGAGAGTCGTCATGGCCTTTGATGCCGGTACGGTTGATAGCGGTATTCAAAGATCGTGCTCACCTGCCCGAGGCTGCTGGCCATCTTAATCGCATAGCGCATCGCCAAGGCTTTGCTGAACGGGAGGCAGGTCACGGTCAAGAGCGCGGCTGCGACTACGAAGCCGGCCCTTTTGGCAAGCCAGCCCGAGATCCTTATGCCGCCCTCGGGCCGCTCGACAATGTCGGCATAGCGTTGCCCTCCCCTAAACCCTCGGCTCAGGAGCCAACGCATCGTCAGGCGTTCTTCAGGTACATATTCCGTCAGCTGAGCTTCTTGGCACCAGACCAAAACGGCACCACTGAGACGTAACCGCTGGAAGAAATCCGTGTCCTCGCTGCCCGAGAGTCCGTAGCGTGGATCGAAAGCGACCTTGCCGCGCACCGCGGACGCCTTCATCAACGCGTTGCCAGTCCCCCCGGTCTGGAGACGAGTCCCCGTGGGCACCGCAGGCCGTTCGAAGAACCGCCCTTGGACGATCCAACGAGGCGCGCTCTCGGGGACGATCCCCGTTACGGGGCCGAGAACGGCGTCGGCCGCGTAGCGCTCCATCGTCGCCAATAGCGCCGACAACCAACCAGTCGGAGCAGACTCGTCGTCGTCGATAAACGCGATCAGTTCGCCCTGCGAGTGATCGAGGGCCCTGTTCCGTGTAAGCGCAATGTTCTGTTCCGGTTGTGTGAGGTATTCAAGTGAGGTGCAGCAGGCCCGGAATGCTGCGACTACGGGACGAGCCGACTCCAGCGGATCGTTATCTACCACGATGATGTGCGTTGATACGCCTCCGGGAAGCTGTTGCATAGCAAGTCACGCAGCAGGCGCTCCAGCAAGGCAGGCCGCCTGAAGGTCGCGATACAGATGTCGATCTGCATGGTCTGTGTCGATAGACTCCGCAAGGCCATAGCCGCTGCGCAGCAGCCTGGATACCATGTGCCCAGGCGGCGAGCTTAAACTCCCCCTGGCCTGCGTTCACCCCGAAGTCCCCCCGGCGAGTGGCAGTACGGGGGGCAGCCTATCCGCCCTAGGGCCACTTCGCAGGTTCGAGCCGCAGCTTCCTTGTCTCCGGTACCACACCATTTCCTAGACAAAGGTGCTCTTCCAGCCTGACTCTGGCAATGTCGCCTGCACTGGCAGTGGAGCGCGGACCGTCACCGAGGGATCGCAAAGCCCTTTGTCATGGAGGCCATATTCAATACAGAGTCTCGCTTGGATCCGCCGGTGAGTTGCCTTGGTTGAACTCGGACGACATACTTGGAGGGAACCGCTGTACAATAGCTACGATACTCTGCGGAGTTTGCGCTCGTCTTGCGGCGCAGTGCCTTCCATTGTGTGGCCGGTGCACGTGCCCAAGTAGCGTACTATCCGGCAAAAGCCCTGGCCCCGCAGAGTGCAGCAAAAGGAGTAGGCCGTATATCTTTAGACATTGAGGTTCTAATTGCCTAGCTCGTCCATTCTTGATGTTGCTTCTGGACCACATGGATCCACTGCCGGTTAGTGCGTAGACCATTCGTCTTGGTAGAGTGGTGGATTTACTTGTTAGCAATCATCCCCAATGGCTGACAACTAGCTCCGGAACTTGGTCAGCAATCAGCCCCAAATGAGCGACAACGTAGCGCATCAGAAGAAAGCCTTTAACGACGCTTATCTCAATGAGAGCTATCAGCGCTGGTCGTTCCACTATTCCAACGACCCGCTCACCAGATACGTGCGGGATAGGAGGTTGAATAAGGCCCTTAACCATATTCTTCAACAACTGCAGCTTACCTTAGTTGACATCATACATTGGGATATCTTAATCATCTGCGGCGGTGTCGGTGGCGAAAGGACCTTCTTTGCGAATAAGGGCTTCGTCTCCATAACCAACAGTGATTTCTCTGAAAACGCATTGCAGATTATGCCATCGTTTTGATCCCCGCCTGAGAACGATTCAATTGAACGCTGAGCACTTGGATCTTCCCGACAACTCCTATGATCTAGTGGTGGTCCAAGACGGCCTCCACCATCTCCCGCGGCCTGTGCTTGGCTACACCGAAATGCTGCAGAGTATCACGAAAAGCTATTGTTCTCATTGAGCCTCACACAGGTATCGTGGCAAGATCGTTCGGAACCACGTGGGAACGGCACGGCGAGGAAGTCAACTACGTGTTCAGGTGGAATCAGACCATTCTCGAGCAATCCGCAAGAAGCTATCATCTGGAATCCCCCTGTCACATAAGGGCGATGCGGTTGTGGGATCACAATACGACGATATCCGGCTTCGCAAGAAGATTCCCAAAGCAGATGAGCCTGTGAGTTGCAAAGTCGGCGTACGGCTTACTGTCACTCCTTCCGGGACTGGGCAACATGATGGTCGGGTTGTCATTAAGGGTTCTTCGAGGAATGACAGCATTGGTTGACCGAGCACGTGCCAGAAGGTCGCCTGACAATGCATTGCTCTTGGCGTGAGGGTTTGGGGCCACAGAGGAGATGTAAAAGGCGTGCTGGCCGAGCCGCGTCCTTCGCGGCCAGGCCGGCTTGTGCCCTCCAGCCCTCAAAGGCTGTCACCCACGATGGTATTTGCTTGCGAAGTGGTCGCGCAACGTTTCGCCAGTAAGGCGGACATCGTTCAACACGAAATGGCGATCTCCGACGGACGCTTCGCTCTCTCAGAACGCGGATACGACCATTGCCTTTTAGGCCAGGGTTCCCACCGACCAAGAACAGTGACCACTCGCCTGGTGCTTACGGATTGAAGGCCCGGACCTGTGGCTAGACCTCGGGAACATTCATCAAAGCCCCTTACCGGCATGCCCTGTGAGTAGCTCCGATCCTAGACGAGCAAAGCTGGCGATTCTCACCAACGTGCTCGCGCCCTATCGGGTACCGGTTTTCCAGCGGCTCGCCGAGCATTACGAGGTGACCGTCTTGTACTCGGGTGAGGAGAGCAACCGGGATCAGTGGAACCATCTCACACACCAGCACTACAGCTTCAAGGTCAAGCGGGCGACCGGGTTCACCTTTAGGTGGAGCAAGCGAGATCGTGGGGCCGCTCTGGACACCGGATACCTGCACCTGAATCCCGGTTTTTTCACGGATCTAATCCGGGTCCGGCCTGACGCGATAATCACGAACGAAATGGGCTTCCGTAGCCTGGTAGCTCTCGTTTACGGCAGTATGTTCGGGTGCCCGGTATGGGTGTGGTGGGGTGGCACTCGCCACACCGAGCGTGGAATTGGGAGAATCAAGCGGATCTTCCGGCGTCACTTCATACCTCGGGTGCGGCGCTGGTTCAGCTGACCGGGGGAGCTCGACCGAGCATCTCATCCCTGGGGGTGTCAAAGCAGGCCGTTGTGGAGCTCCAGAATTGCGTTCTCGAAAGGGAGTACACGGAGATCGTATCCCCGGCGATCCAACTCCAGATCAAACCGGTGCTCCTCTGCGTTGGCCAGCTGATACCAAGGAAGGGGGTAATCTTTGCTTCAGGCGGCGAGCCGATTGCAGGCGGAAGGTTTGGCTTTCTCCCTCCTTGTGGTCGGCGACGGTCCTGAGAAGCTTCCCCTACAGCAGAGAGCTGAGGAGCTGAGACTGCAAAACGTGATTCCTGCCGGCCGGGGATTCGAAGAATATGCCGGCGGTGTACCGTAGTGGAGACATCCTGGTGTTCCCCACTCTTGAGGACGTTTGGGGTTTGGTGGTGAATGAGGCGCTCTGGTCTGGCTGCCCGCCCTGGTCCTCTGTCTATGCGGGATGCGCCAAGGAGCTGGTACCTATGAATAGCATTTTCGACCCACTCGACCCGGCTGACTTGGACCAAAGCCGAAAGACGCCCTCGCCGGGCAGCTCCCTCCCCCTGATCTCACACGACTCCGGCGGATCGATGAAGTGGCGAACATTCTAGTCCGAGAACTGGACCGAGGGTTGAGGGAAGCTAATGACGATTATTTACCCGCTTGGAGTAATGCCGAATGAATGATGCTCGTCACATCGTCGCGATGGTCTGGCCTCCCTCCGGTTTTTCTCTCCTGATACAAGATGGCCTCTGAAGCCGGTCTGCTGAAAGAGCACGTTCGAGCGACTTTGGTGACGACCTGAGCGGCCTTAACGCACTGCAGCTCACTGGATTTACGCGGCTCGGGCAAATTGGAGGACATACGAGACATCATCGTCTGGACGCGATTTTGCGAGATGACTGTGAAAATTCTTCTCGTCCATAACTATTACTTGCAGCCCGGCGGCGAAGACCAGGTGTTTGCCGCTGAGAGGGAAATCCTGCAAGCTCATGGTGAGGTTGTGCGTGTCTATACTATGCACAACAGCCGGGTTGCCTCTATGGGTAAACTGGGACTGGCCGAATCTACGGTCTGGAATCGTCAGGTCTATCAGGAGTTGACCAACCTCCTGCAGGAGTTCAGGCCGGACCTTGTCCATTGTCATAATACGTTCCCGTTGGTGTCCCCTGCGGCGTACACCGCAGCGCGGCGGCTCGGTATCTTCCGGTGGTGCAGACACTGCACAACTTCCGGCTCCTCTGTCTCAATGGATTGTTTCTCCGGAAAGGACACCAGTGCGAAGCGGTCTGGGCCGGTCCGTGGCATGGCCCGGCGTGCTCCATCGCTGCTACCGGCAGAGTCGTGAGGCGAGTGCGGTGGTAGCTGCCATGTTGAGTGTTCATCGCTTACTCGGCACCTGGCGACCGCAGTCGATACCTACATCGCGCTGAGAACTTCGCCCGTGCCAAGTTCGTGGCTGGAGGCCTGCCCGCCGACCGCGTTGTGGTCAAACCGAATTTCCTGCAGCAGGATCCTGGACCCGGCACACACCAAGGCGATTTCGCTCTGTTCGTGGGGAGACTGAGTGCCGAGAAAGGGATCGCGGCGCTCGTGCGAATCTGGAGTGAGCTGGCTCCCGGTATGACCTTGCGCGTGATGGGCAGCGGTCCACTCGAGAAGCTCGCCGCTGCCAGGACCCCAAACATACAATGGCTGGGCCAGCAGACCCGTGAACAGGTACTTGCAGCTATGAAAGACGCCAGATTTCTTGTGTTTCTGACTGAGTGGTACGAGGGATTCCCGATGGTTTTGCTCGAGGCCATGGCCACAGGACTCCCGGTAGTTGCAAGCCGGCTGGGCTCACTGCCCGAGATCCTGCAGGACGGGACCTCTGGAGTACTGGTGCCACCGAGTGATACAGCGAGTTGGCTCAAGACTCTGCAATGGACCATCGACAGCCCAGAACAGCTAGCTGCTATGGGTCGCCGTGCCAGACAAGTATTTGAAGCGCGCTATGCTCCGGAGGTGGGATATCGGCAGCTAGCGGATGTCTATCGGAGCACGCTCGAAAGGACACACCGCGTCAAGATGCCCCCCCTGGCCAGGACCAGCTAAGCCGCAATGGCGGACTTCTACACCAATACGATCCCCGGCCCGCTGAAGAGGCGTGTCTTGAGCCCTGATATGCGAATCTTGCTCCGGAGGACCGCTCGACCGCAATGTGCTGGAGGGCTGCGCTTTTCGAAGGTCGCATCTCCAACCTGAATACTCGCATCGAGGAGCATGACTTCGCCCCTTTCGGATGGAGTTTTCAGGATGCAGAGCACATACGCTTGGAGAAAATGAGTTCGACTTCCGCATCGTTCATAGGGGTCTTCATCACTGCTACTCACCGCATCGCGCCATTCTGGAGATGTACCGGTCGCCCCGCTCGGCCTGCTGGTCTTCGAGCCACGTGATGGAGTGTGGGTGAGACTAGGGGTAAGACTGAATTTAGGCCAGGAATACGAGGTGGCTAATTGTGCGAGCTGTGCTATTGCCTTCCGATTCGACCCTGCCTTTTCGTGTGCCGACCGCCCGAGGGCAAGATGTTCGTCGAGCACGCGTCGCTTCTCGATTAACGCATCCATGAAGAATTTTGCAGCCCAGTTTGGATATGCGAGCCCACAGGGAGGCCGGCACTTCCCATATCCTCCGACCGCTCACCGTCCGGCGATTAATCGCGCGCTCGCCGACCTCATAACGGGCAACCAGCGAGCGTCGCGCTCGTGACACCTTCATAGTCTGTCGGCCATCCTTCTTAGCTCGACTGCGGTATGCCGGTCGGTTATGCGCCGTCAACCGCTACTTTACCGGCATCTCAGAGCGAAACCAACGTGGAGATCGGAACAGTAGTTTACAAGCGATGCCTTGCATCAAGAGGGATCAGAAGAAGGGCGTGGTCAATTTGTACGAAAGATTCTGATGAATAGCTATCATGTTGAAGATTGCCGGCCTGCAAGAGTTTTTTGAACCCCAATTGACGACTTCACCTCTGCTCCGGTATTTGGGAGAGCGGCCGCGTCTTCCGGTCATGGCAATCGTAAACGATGCAATCCTTGATCGCGGCCAGGCGTGCGTCACCCGCGAGATGAGTGAGTTTGCCTTCCCTGTCCCGCGACTCCCGAACTCTGCTAGCCGTGAAATGAGCGTGACCGGCGAGCTGACTTAAGGCATCGGTCATTACGTCTTGCCTTACAAAGAAGGCATTGATGCCCGCCGAGGTCGTACCGATGAACACGTACCCCTTTTCGCGGGCCAAGCCCTTCAATGCCGCGAGCGATGCACCGAAACACAGCTGCGAGAAATGATACTTGCGGCGCTGGAAACTGGGATCGTAGGGAATGGTGACCGCACGAGTTGCACCGAATACCGAGTTGTATTCAACCACCACGATCCACGGCGAGACAACATCGATCGCCTTCCATATCCAGTAATCGTTGCCATCGATATCGATCGAGAGAAGACCGATCTCTCCCCTCATCCCGCTACCACGGATGGCGGCGTTGATATTTTCTGCCGTGACGAAGAGTTGCTTCGCCTCGAGTTCGTGCCGCCACGAGATCCGGTCGCGCTGGATATAGCTGATCCGCTCCCCGCTGCCGTCCATAACGAGGCCCTTCCAGTTTCGGTGTAGGAGAAGGAAGCGAGTGTTGGATTCGCGGTAGTCCTCGACGCCGAACTCGATGAAAGTGTCAGGGATATTTTCAAGGGAGGAGACAAGATACTCGATAACGCCGTCCTCGCCCCACTGCGAGTACACACCGAACTCAACCTGAGATAAGTCGGTCACTGGCGCGGGACGCCGGCCTGCGATGATATGGACGCCTAGCAAATACTTCACATCTTCAGTTTCCCGGGTAATACGGGCCAACACCGCTGGTAGCCCAACCAGTGACTTGAGGCGATTGATCACTCTCATACAAACCCTTGGTCAGCATCCTCGCGATCGGGCATTTTGACACTCGCGTCCGCCCAAGCTCGACTCTTGCGCGGTTCGGATCAGGCCGCGCTTCGAAGCGATGTCAGACGGACGATACACGCAGCCCGGGCGGCAAGGGTGAAGGCCCGCGCATGACGTCCTGGGTGAACACGGCCAGATGATTGATTCGGCTCGGTTTGAAGGCGAAGAGGCGCGTGATTTGCTGGACACGAATGCCATGGGCCAACTACTTGGGAGATTGTAGAAATGCATCAAGCGCCTTGCCTAGCAACGTGGGTACGTCTGCCCTGATGGTGACTGCTTTGGTGGTTACCTCTCCATCCGCGTTCCTGGCTGGGTATCGTACTAGATGGTTCGCTTTTACCCGGCCCCCGAGGAGAGTGTCGCGCTCGGTAAACGTCGGGTGCTCGAGAAAGTCCCCGTCTTGAAAGCACGGTCCTCAACGAGACTTCCGCCAGAGCGAGGCCGACCGCCAGACCAGCACGACAAAGCAAGGGAAAATGCTGCCGTTCGACGGTTCATACCCTGGCCCAGGCCGAGCTTAGGATGATGACGGCTTAGACTTCGGGCTCATCGCCGGCTGCCTACGTGCGGTGTGCGGTCCTGGCGGCTTGAACGGAGACACCGCACGTGCCATCGCGCGTTCAGGCCTGCTTGCGGACTGCACCTCCTGTGACCTCGCGACCCTGGAAATGGCGATTGGCACAGCCAGTATCACGCCCAGCAGTAGCATCGGCCTGATCTCGACTATTGGAGTTCCAAAAAGCATTCCGGGTACCATGAATACTAGTCCGGCTCGGGAGCTATTAAATAATGCCAGGTGTCTGTCCGCCAGATGAGTCCTTGCCAGCGCCGCGAACCGCCACGCGGAAATGACTATGCCGCAAAAGAGCACCAGGCCGACCAGCCCGGATTTCAGCAGAATGTGCCCCAAACCGGAATGAACGAAGCCGAAATCGCCTTGGTGGTATTGGAGAACCGCCTCGTTTGTGCCAACTTCAAATTCCCCCCAAGCTCCGGCACCGAGCAACGGATGCTGCCGCACCGTTTCGAAGGCGCGGTACAGCTCGTAGAACCGGTTGGAAGGGGATCTGATGTCGCTGTTGGTGCCAACGTCAGGGGCAACCCGCTCGAGCGGCGACTGATTGGTCTGTTCGACGCTCTGGTATCGTGCCATATTGAGGTAGATCACCGCCAAGACCATCGGCAGCACCACTAGCACGGCTGTGATCGCACGCTTGTCCCTTGGGAGCAGCCAGACGAAATAGACTGTAGCCAATACCACTCCATACCAACTCGTCCGACGATAAGACAACAGGATCACCAGCAATTCAACAGTAATTGCCCCCGCGAAAAAGGCACGGCTTACGGCCGACAAAGTACTCCAGCCACGAAGCAGTCTCCCGGCGCAATAATACACCACCAACGAAGCGATTACCCCTTCGCTGACATCGAAGAATGTGAGCTTCAAGCCAAGGTCGCGATAGGCATTCTGGGGATCGCCGCCGGCGAACAGGAAGCGCACCAACCCATAGCATCCCCTCAACACGGCGATGCCTAAGAACGTTCTGGTAGCTACCGCTAGGGCTTGTTCGTCGCGCAACGCACTCACTACAACATAGGCGATCATGCTCATATGCAGAACGTTGGCGAGCCCCTTGTTCGAGAATAGCAGGTCCAGGGGCACCCCCGTGGTAAGGCCGTAACCCACGTGGCCGGCGAACAGTGCGGCAAAGGCCACATCCACCCTCCTCCCGACCCCTTCATCACAATCCGACCTGCAAGGCTGTTTTGGAAAGGGTGGCCAGAAACAAACCATACAGGTAGTACTGAAAGAGCGGGAAAAAAAATACACTGACCCCCTTGATGTAGACGCTGGGACCAGATTCTTCCAGATAGCCAAAGTCGCCCGGATTAACGTTTGAGAGGATCACAACAATGAATAGTAGAGCGGCAACCCTGGTGTAGGTCAGAAACAGTGCAATCCCACGGATGCAGAATGCCGAGGCGAGCAGGAGGATGCCCGAGAACATCGCGTAGCGAAGCAGGGTAGATAGCAATGAGTCGCTCATTGCCAGAATGCCATTGGCTGAAAGCGACGCGTGTGATGCGGCGTGCACCAGAGTGCATTGTGATGCAAGATGAGCCTCAGGTTAACCGCAGCGAGCTGCGGCTCTTGACGACAGGTGCAAAGAGAATACCGGGTCAACTCGTGGTCGCTTCGCGCTGCGATGCCCCTGCGATGACAGCGACTAGAGCTCCGCCAAGCTAAGCCCCACGTTCTGACCTCACGATGAAAGATCCTGCGTCGGTACGTGCAAACGCAGAGTGAGGCGCGGAACCTCGCTTCCGCGATTAGCGTTGCCGAGTCGGTCGATCCAACCAGTGTCCCCTGATAGTTCGATAAGCCTTGCGGACGAGGCGATACCCAAGCAGCAGTGGTACATCAAGCGGGCGCTTATACCGCCGAAGAATGTCGTTGGTTTCCGCTCTCACTTCCAGTCCTGCACGCGAGCTCATACCGTCGAGTTGGAATTCCGCAATGACCTTAGGCACATACTCTAACGTCGCGCCACGGCGTAACGCGCGGACGAAAAACTCGTGGTCGCCGCTGATTCTGTAACGCTCATCGAACCCACCGAACCGCTCGAACACCGCGCGGCGAACAAACGCTGCCTGATGACAAATGCGCTCGTGTACCAAGTTCCATCGCCTGATATGAGCGTGCGATTTACGGAAACGAGCATCTTGGCTGCTGCATAGCACGTCGCCGACGATAATGTCGGCGGACGCGCCCGCTGCCACTTCTGCAATGTCGGCGATGACATCGGGGCCGAAGAGGCGATCATCTGAGTTTAGGAAGTAAATGAGATCGCCCGTCGCAAGGGTGAGTCCCTTGTTCATCGCGTTGTAGATGCCGTCATCACGTTCACTGACGATGACATCGCCGTCGTGAGCAAAAGTGCGTGCGAGTGACACGGTGCCGTCAGTGGAGCCGCCGTCCACGATTACCATCTGAATGTCCGACCACGTTTGCGCCCGCAACGAGGCCAGGGCACGGCCTAGGACGGCCTCGCTGTTCCAGCACACTGTGATGACCGACACTCTCATGATTGTGTTCACACGATAAAGGGCACCAGGAGATTAAGCGTCCACGGGAATGTCCTGGTGGCGGTAAGCCTCTCGGGAGATCGGTTCTTGCAACATGCTAATCTTCCATTCAGCTCGATATCATCTCGTCACTTCTGACTGCCCGGCTGACCAGCAACAAGACCCTTGTAGATCTGCTCCAGCTGCCGGACTGCCCTGTCCCAAGAAAACCGGGTCAAGTTTTCGTAGCCCCTCGAGACTAGATCCGCCCGTGATCCGTTGTTGTCGCAGACTTGTAGCATGCATTCCCGTAGCTCATCCTTCGACCGCGGATCAAAATATAATGCGGCATCTCCCCCGACCTCTGGCAACGAAGAGACTCCCGCAGCCAGCACCGGAGCGCCGCAGGCCATGGCCTCTAGGATCGGGATCCCGAACCCTTCATGTTTTGACGGGTAAACGAGCGCGTGACAGCAGGCGTAAACTAGTTTGAGCTGGTGCGCATCGAGCCCGGCAAAGCGCTTGACCCTCTCGGGATGTCCATTAATCAGTGCCATCTGCTGTTCATCAAACCGGTCCGCGCTGACCACGGCCAGGTCACACCGTTCGTATAGCTCGGGGGTCGAGGTATAGACCTCGAGCAGAAGCTGAAAATTCTTGTACAGGTTGTTGAGCCGCCCGACGTAGAGGAAGAACGGCTTCGTCAGGCCGGATATCCTTCGGAACTCCTCCTTTTGCTGATGGCTGACCGGTTGACAAAAACTCTCATCAACGCCGTTGTGGATCACATAGACCTTTTCCGGAGGAATGTCTTCATAGATCCGCAGCACATCCCCCTTCGTTGATTCCGAATAACATACGATCGCGTCGGCGTTGTGGGCCAAATCCCGCTTGAGCTTGACAAATTCCCCATTGTCCTCGCCGCTAAACTCCTCCGGGAAAAGCTCGCAGATCATGTCATGGATGGTCAGCACATTTCTCGTTGGCCGGCCTCCGCAAGGCGAGGAATAATACGTGCTGTGAAATATGTCGGGCCGGAAAAGGAACGCATACGCACAACTGAAAACATTCCAGACATGCGGAAAATACCGGTGGGGCCGGGTCTTGGGGATAATCGCCTTGCGGATATCCCGGACGTCCGCACAGATATTGTCCGACGGGAACGTACACAGGCATTCAAAGTCCCTATTCCTGCCGATGCGTTTGAATATCTCGCTGAAAACGACACTGATTCCGCCGTGTCTCTGCCGGTAAAATATATTCCCGTCGTAATAGACCTTGATCATCTCGGCGTCCTGTATCTTGACGCTCCTGATATGTTTTCTTTGAGGTTTCCGTCGGGGTCTGCTGAGGCTGCGCTGGTTAGCAGCCTGGCTCTGACATCTGCTATCCTGTCGCGTATGATTGTGCGCTCTTCCCCATCTAGGCCAACGAAATAAACAAGGACACTAAAGAAGAAATAATTCACAAGTATCAGGAAAAGGAATCTGGGACCAGATGTCGCTAGTTTAGTCACAAAGTTGCTGACGATAGCGAAAAAGATGAGCCCTGCAACAGCCATACGGCCGAACACGACCTTGAAGTAGCGAGTGGCATCAACGTTGATGATGTTCCGGTTCACAAAATAGATATAGACCGGGAAAGGCAGGGAGCTGACCAAAAGTGCGGCGGCGGCGCCGTTCACCCCCCAATGTTTCGTAAATGGATAGACGAGAACCAGATTAATGCCGGCCGTGATTGACGCAAAAACGGCATTCATGGCCGGCTTCCCCATCCCCAGAGCGACAAGAGACGGCACCATCGTAAGACTTATGAAATAGAACGCAACGCAGCAATAGAACATCACGACCGCACCCTTCGCAGCGAAATCAGCGCCCATCCAGTATTGGAGGATCTGGAGCGAGAAGGCCGCCAATGGCAGAAAAAGGATACTGCTCAGCAAGAATACGAATTTAGACAATCTGAGATAGGATTCGTGCAGCTTCTGCGTGTCCGCGGTGGCCTGCAGTTCGCTGCTGACCGGGAAAATGACGAACGCTATTCGGTAGACGAACCCATTGAAGCGGGTAATGATCTTGAACGGGACATTGTATATGGCCACCCCGGCCGGCCCGATCACAAGTCCCAGAATGAGCTGGTTGACCGTCGCAATGATCAGGCTGCCGAACTTGATGCATACCGTGTACAGACCAAAGCCCATGACCTCTTGGAACTCGACGACGTAGAACCGGAAAGAGAACTTAAGTTCCGGGATCAACTGTCTTGCGGCCCGGTAAAAAAGAGAGATTCCCAGGATCTCTGAAAAGAGGTTTAACACGACGATCTCTTTCAAGCCCAGGCCTATGGCCAAGAGAGCCACATTGCCGATGCTGACTAGAGTCCCAGTGATGACATTGTTGCGATTGCTGATATCAAACCTTTGAACAGCCTCGGGGATCCTGGAAAGAGCACCAAGGATCATGATGAGCGCGAACCCTATAGAGGACAGGAAAAAGCAGAACCGCGTATCGTTGACAAGAGGAGGGGGGATCTTGAACAGCTTGATCGCAAAGAACTCTGTAAAAAGGATGATCCCGACCCCTCCGACGATCCCAATGGAGATAAACAGGAACAGAATCGAGTTCAGGATCCGGTTCATCTTCTCGTAATTCTTCAGAGCATGATAATGAGAAACGTACTTGATGACCGCCTCGCCGAGGCCTAGGTCCATAAAAGCAAAATATCCCAGGACCATGAAGACGAGGCTCAGGACGCCGTAGGCATCGTACCCCAACTTCTTCACGATATAAGGGACTGTCGCGACGCTGATAATCGTGAGCCATAGCCAGCCGGCGACATTGAAGAAACTGTTCTTAATGAAATTCCTGCTTAATGACATCGTTTCGCCTTATTTGGTCTCTCCATATCACGCGCTCGACAGCTTCACAGCTCTTCCCTTACTCCGGGCCCATTGGGAGTGGCTGGGAACATCCTCGAACTTCGGCTTTGGAACAGAGGCCTCTCCGGGCGAAAAGGCCTGGGAGCAGCTCACCTGGCTCTTGTTGATTCAGGCCGTCAGAAGGGTGAGTGAGGATCTGCGATCCCGGCGCGGCGTGGACCTGCGAATCCACCTACGGGTACGTGCATGGACTCCGATCGCGCCGCTAGAAACAGGAGAGCCACCCAATGAACAGGTGCCCCGTTGCTGAAAATTCGAGAGACCCTCGGGGAGGCCTGACTGGTAAGAGGATTGCGTATTCCAGACGACGGTATACGTCCAGGGGCGAATCGCACAATCGTCCGGGTAGACTGCACCCTCACCGCCACCCCGGGATTCCATGCCCTTCCCGCGGGCTGCTGCGTGTGTCTGTTCTCGTCCACCAGTGGTGCACGACGAGACTGGTCCTGGCTGCTGCACACCTCCGGCTACACGAGCCCCTGCAACTAGCTTCGGCCTGAGTAATAACGCTCCACTTCGACTATGTAGCGATAGGAGCCGTCATCGTCGGCATTGCGGCGGAGGTCGATGTCATTAAGAAGAGTGCCAATGACCGGGGCGTGCGCCGCGGTCAGTTGTTCCATCGCGAAGCGGACCGCGTCGACCCGGGTGTGCCCGGCCCGCACTACCAGCACCACCGCATCCGCAGCTGACCCCAGCAGCGCGGCATCCGCGAGCAAGTTGACGGGAGGACTATCGATGAGCACGACGTCGAACTCAGGAGCGAGGGCCTGAGTGACCTCCCGGGCCCGTTCAATAGTCATCAGCTGACGCTGGTTTGAGGGCAGGGCGCCTGCGGGCAGGATCACCAGTGCACCGGTTTCGCCAACCGCGACGCGATGGGCCCCGTCCTCGAACCGCGCGGACCCCGCTAACAGCTCGGCGAACCCGGGTGCGCGCGCGCAGCCAAACACCTCGTTCACCAGGCCACGGCGAAAATCTGCGTCGACCAGGAGGACACGCAGACCCCGCTCCGCCAGCGTCAGCGCAAAGTTGATGATTGAAAGGGTCTTCCCCTCCCCGGGCAGAGGACTAGTGAACACCAGGACCTTGGGCGGCCGCTCTTGGTTCGCGAGCACCAGATTCGCATGGAGCTGATTCAAGGACTCAACATAGGCCGCTGGCGTCTCCCTTCGAGTGACCAGCCGGGAATAGAGGCGCGCGGCCGCTCCGCGATGCAGGCGGCGATGCTCTTGCGGGGGGGTGGTTGCTGCTTGGGCTATTGGAACGGACGACCCAAGGAAGGTCCAGCCGGCTGGGTTGGCACGCCTTGGTGGCTGAGTCTTTTGGGGCAACAACTTGACGGGTCGACGTTCCAGACGCGGAATTGCTCCAACGACAGGGAGCCCAGCGGCAAGAAGTGCATCGCCCCGCGTGCGAATCGATCGGTCCTTCAGTTCCCGGCCGAGCGCGGTCACCACGCCAAGCAGGGAACCGACCACGAGAGAGAGCGCCAGGTTGAGCAGTGGTCTGGGGGAAACGGGACTGTTGGGGACGACCGCAGGGTCGACTATGCGGACACTCGGATCCTCCATCGCCCGAGTGATCTCCGCTTCCTTGAGGCGGGTCTGGATCAAGGTGTAAAGATCCTGCTGAACCTTCACCTCTCGCTCCAGTCGCGCCGTCTGGACCTCCTTCTTTGGCAACGTGTTGAGCGCCCCTCCGAAACCCCGGGCCACCTCCCGAAGCGCACTTACCTGGTTGGTCAGGCCTTGCAGGTACGTTTCCGCGATACCCTGGAGTTGCGCGTCGAGTTCCCTGATCCTGTTGGTGAGCACCTGCACATCCGGATCCTCGGGCTTCCTCCTGACCAGGAGTGCGGACCGCTCGTTCTCTACTTGGGCCAGCGCTGCGAGCAGCTCAGAAGCAGCCGCGTTCTTGAACAGGGTCGGGAATGAGACGAGGCCTCGCGACTTCGCCTGACCGCCCGGTAGCGCCCGCGCCGAATCGCTTCGCATCTGTTGCACCAGCAGAGCCAGTGCCTGCCGCTCCGCCTCCATTGCACCCCGGTCGGCCTCAATATCGGCCAGACGCCTCACCTGAGTCCTGGCCTCCTCCTCGACGTCGACGACACCGGCGCGCTCGCGATAAGCCCGCAGGGCATCCTCCGCCCGGCGCAGCTGAGTGCCCAGCGTGTCCAGTTGGTGCTTGAGGAACTGGACGGTGCTGCCGGTGCGCGCCAACTGGGTCCCGTGGCGCCGGGAAATAAGCTGTTGGGTCAGGAGGTTGGCGGCAGCGGCTGCCTGACCGGGGTCGCTTGCCCGGACGTGCACGACAATCAGATCGGCATCTCTGGCAGGACGGGAGACCTGGAGACTGGATCTGAATAGCGCAACAGCTTCGGCCATCGATCCGACCACTAGACGGAGCTCAGGCACATCCCGGGCAGCTGCAGCCAGGGCGAAAGTCAGGCCACCAACCTGAACCGTGTCGCCAATGGGCACCGACACCTCGTCATGAGGCGACTCCCGTCGTCTCATCATTAAACTCCCACCGGGTCCTGTCACCAGGATCAGGGTGAGAGTATCGCTACCCGGCGCCACCCGAAGTAGCGAAAAAAGCTGCGAGATTTGGGCGCGGCGAGGTGCGACCAGGCGAGCGCGCAGACCGAGAGAATCAACTACGGCCGCGGCCGCGCTCGGGCCCTGCAAGACTTGTATTTCGGTGCTGATCCGGTTCTCGGTGGAGAGCTGCTGTACCAACTGGGGGAGATTGATTTCCTCCGAATCGAACTGCAGAACGCTGCTGGCCTCGTAGACTCGAGGGGCGCGCAGGGTGTAGGCTCCGCCCAGAGCAACCGCCAGTAGCACACAGAGTGCAACTAAGAAACGATGACGGCGCAGCATCGCCGTGACATCGCGTAGGGTGAGATGGCCCGGGAGCGGCGGAGTAAAAGCGCCGGGCTCTATCTGCCGTTGGCCGGGCACACGTGGGACCATGGGGAACATGATCGCCGATTACTGAATCACAGCGACCGCAATGGTCGCGGCGTCGGTAATGCGAGCTGCCACGATCCCCGCCTTGCCGCCAAACCAGATCCTGTCAAACCTCACTTGCGAACTCCTTAGCCTAGACTACGTACAAATCGAGTCGGCCCACCCAAAGTGGGACGGCGTGTTCAAAGAATCCTTCGAGGAGCTATGCCCACCCGGCGGCCTGCCGGAGGGGTAGGGTTGAGCATCGAATGGCACCTGGTGCTCTGCGCAACGCGATAAACCCTGCAATTCTGCTCGTAGATCAAGCGTACCATCGGCTTATCGGACTGGCGCAGCAACTGCATCCATAGTGTGCAGTCGCTGATTGGGTTGCGCAAGGCCGAGCGCGCTCGTGAGACACTACGCGCATTACGACACTGCCGATCTGGATCTTGTCCCCGTCCATCCTCCGACGATGGCTCGCAGCCGGGGAAGACGAGATGGGACAAAACCGGTTGTTCGGGAGCGGCAAGTAGTAACTCGTATTCGCTGATCTCTACACTGCTCCCTGGCCGTAAATCACCGTCGGCACCGTCCGGAGAAGGATCTGTAGATCGAGCTGAAGGGACCACCCGTCGATATACTGAAGATCGAGCCGGATCAGGTCATCGAATGTCAGCTCACTTCGGCCACTCACTTGCCAGAGACCTGTGATACCTGGGTACACGCTGAACCGGCGCATGAGGGTCGGCTGTGAAAATCGGCTCACGTCCCGGTCGGGCAACGGGCGCGGCCCGACCAAAGACATGTCACCGCGGAGAACGTTGATCAGCTGAGGCAGCTCGTCGATTGAGAGGCGCCGGAGCACCCGGCCCACCGGGGTAATCCTAGGGTCCGCGCGGATCTTGAACACCGGGCCGCTGGCCTCGTTGTTGGCCTCAAGGAGCTGCTGCTGGTCTTCGGCGCCGACGACCATGCTCCGGAGCTTGTACATCTTGAACCTGCGTTTGTTCAGCCCGTAACGCTCCTGAGCGAAGAGGACTGGGCCGGGGCTTGTGAGTTTGATGGCGAGTGCCGCAGCCGCGAGCACTGGCAAGGCGAGTGCCAACCCGAGCCCTGCGAGTATCACGTCCAGGCACCTTTTCACAATCAACCCGGCATCCTCGGGGAACCCGTGCGCCGGGACTGCGGTGAGAGGCCCCGCCGCAAGCTGCTGCTTGCCATTCTGCCGATGCTGGAATACATCGGCGAGATATTGAGCCGGCACGCCTCCACGCTCGCAGATCTCGATTGCGCGCTGGATTTCAGTGTATCGCGATCTGACCGGCAGCGCGATAAGAACCTCGTCGACCGGACGCCGCATTAGTATCTCTTCGAGCTCATCGAGAGTGCCCAGCATACGACTCCGAATTTCTGGTGCCACCTCCCGGTCAGAGGAGTCCACGAATCCAAGCAAGCGGAACCCGTTGCCTTGGTCTCCGGATAGGCCCTGGTAGACTGTGAGGGCGCGTGGCCCGCTCCCCACAATCAGGACATCGTGCCCCTTGGGCAGCGGTGCATAGAGTAGACCTCGCAGACCGGCTCGGAAGAGGAGCATACTCGTGGCGCTTCCGATCCAGAACAAAACGAGCGCGACAGGGTCAAAGGCGTGAGTCACGCTGATCAAGGGGAAGATCAGAGCGATCATCGAGCTCATAGTCACTGCCGCCAAGATCCTTCTAGCCTCCGCGCGCAGGTCCGCGATCCGCTTGTCGTCGTAGAGCCCCATGAGGACGCAGATCAGCCGAAACGCAACGGCGAATCCGATCACCAACAGGAGATTCTTGACGGTCAGCCGAATCTCTAGAAAGCCCTGCAGCCCAGTGGGCATTCGGTCGATGTTTGACGCCAGAAATCCGCCGAGCAGAACGACCATTGCAATCGCGGTATCGCCGACCCGGACCATCCGGAGGAATCGCTTGGCTTGCAGTCGTTTTGCAGGCGAGGCAGGTAGCCCGCGACTCTGGCCCGGAGCCTGGCCGCCGGTGTGCGCTCCGTTAGCTCCTCCGCCCTCCTTCCGACGGCTAGCGAGTACTGGCATTGTGCTCATAAACCCGGAAGTATTTCGTAGGTGCTGTCATACGGGACATCAGACCAGCACGTTCGGATCGCGATCCCGCAAACGCCGCCACTTGCGCGCGCAAGGTGGCCCGCCGGGAATATGATTCGCCTTCGGCTATCGACTCAGCCAATGGTAAAAGGCTCCCGACAGACGGTTCGCTGCGGACTGTGATGTGACTCAAGGAGTCCTCAGGACTCTGCTAGTTTCGTGAGACTAGCCAGGCGATACTGGTGACAGTACCGACGGCCGCAATGATTAAGCCCGGTATTACGACTGACCCAACTCCGCTGGGGAACCACGAGTTGGTCGCCGGACCGGAGCGCGAGCTCGCCCGACCGTTCAGGCTTGTCCGAGAGGTTCACCATATACCGCTTGC
The DNA here is from genome assembly GCA_963842945.1 of uncultured Gemmatimonadales bacterium. GTDB lineage: Bacteria > Gemmatimonadota > Gemmatimonadetes > Gemmatimonadales > GWC2-71-9 > CAVVWJ01. The sequence continues at coordinate 143,037 of CAWJIM010000020.1, read as the reverse complement.
CGTCGCGTCGGAGCTCCACCTTGTCGGTTGTTCCATCCGCCGAAGCACCGCCCGCGAGCGCGAGCGCATCGGTGATGCTCATCGTCAGGTCCACCGGATAAGTTCCTGGGCGCATGACCGATCCCCATATGGCGATGCGACGCAGGACCGACACCTTGATGGTCGGATTCCGCAAGTACTGCCCGTACCTATGCACCAACAGCCGTTCCAGCGAGTCAGGCCGGATTCCGGTCACCTGCATGGGACCTAGCTTGGGGAATACAGCCACACCCTCGTTGTCCACCTGAACGGTGTCGGACAGATCGGGTTCGCGCCAAATCTTGAGATGGATGAAGTCACCAGGCCCCAGACTGGCGGAAGCAATCGCAGCGCTATCCGCGACGTGAGGCTTCGTCTGCGACAGCACCATTCCCGGAGTGATCGCGAGCAAGCTTGCGAGGAGAATTTCACGAGCGGCAGATGTCGAAACTCGCCTCCGGGTTGCGCACATTGTAGCGCGGGACTGTCGCCGAGGCGCGGTGGGCGCAGCCGCTGGCGGGGGAAGTAGCAACCTCAAGTACAACCTCATGACTTCTAGCGCCGAGCGACTGGGCGCGGCCCCGGAATGGCTAAAATGACCTATGCATAGAAACTTGTCCGCCTAAGATGCGGCAACGTCTCCGGGTCCGCAAGACATTCCCTGGTCGTGGGTTCGCGAGGAGTTTCCACATCGACCCAGAGACTTGCGGCTCGACCCTGCGACGCTACCTTCGGAGGATCCAAACCATATCCTCCCACGTTGGTTCGCGCGGCAGGTAATGGGGAGGCCGTCCGGTGGAGCAGTCCTGACCCCCCCAGCTCGCCCTCAAGTCGCAGTACCGAGGCCCCTATTTCTAACGCCGAGTCAGTACTTGGCTTGCTCATGGCAGTCATCCTGTTGTCGGCTGCCTGTAGTGATGTCAACCTGCGACGGGCTCTGGACAGGCGCCCGTGCGGATAGCACCGCCGACTCCAGTAGCCGTCCAACCCAGTCACGTGAAAGGCGGCAAGATGGCAGCCGGATAGACCCGGAGACTGCGGCCGCCGCCTTTTCCGAGACCAGGGGGACGCTGCGACGCCTGGTTACCGCCGAGGAGACGTTTTTCGCCGAGAACGGCACTTATACCGACGAGCTGTCGCATCTGGGATTGAAGCCGGACTCGAACACCACAATACGGTTCCTGCGGATCTCGAGGGACGGCTGGGCGGCCAGGGGTACCCATACCAGTCTTCCAGGGCGGGACTGCGTGATCTTCGTCGGCCGATCGCGGAGGCCGCCAACGACGGTCAAGTACGGCCGACGCGGCCGCGAGGGGGTTCCGGTCTGTGACGACGCTCGGGCCTCTATACCACAGCCCTCCCCCCCGGCAGCAGCTGAGCCGGCCGGGCGGCAAAGGCTGCCAAGCCTCAGTCAGCGTCGCCCGACACCGGGAATGCGCTGGACGCTCTGGACCCCCGGGTGCTCATGAAGGTCGACCTCCGGAACCTGGCGCACTCGCAGGAAACGTTCTTTGCAATGCAGGGGTTCTACGCCAAGCGCCCGGAGAACCTGGCGCTCCAATACCTCTGGCACAAGGACGTGCAGGTCAGGATTCTGGCGGCGGACGCGCAGAGCTGGACGGCGAAAGCCACCCATGCCCGGTTCCCCGGAAAGAGCTGTGTCATCTGGTTTGGTCCTGTGGCCGAGCGCCCGGTCACCGACGCTCAACGGCGGCACGAAACCCGGCCGGGGGTGCCGGTGTGCGACAACTAGCTTCCCAGCCAGCGACCAGACCTCAGTTTGCCGACGCAGAGACCGATACTTCGGCTGGAAGTCAGCCGTTGTTCTGGCGCTGACCCACCCACTCATAACTGAACGGCAGGATCGTACCCTCTAGCGAGGGTCGCGACAAAGGCAAACCCGTCGAAAGGCGGGGACGCAAAGCCACGAGGCTAACGCCCATTGCGCATTGACGCGCCGGGCCATGCCGGTCGGGTCGCCGAACGAACCGAAGGAGGGTTTGTGCTGTCCGCCCCACGGGGTTTCGCCTTCATTGTGGCTGTCATTCTGGGCGCCATGCTGGTGCCTGGATGCCGGCCGTACGACGGTCCTTCCGGACCTTCCGCACCAGCAGAACCAGTTGCCGCTCAGCTCAGCGCCACGCACACGACCATTTCCGACCAGCACAGCGGACCGAGGCTCAACCCTTTGGAAGCTGCCGAGTAGTCGGCCCCGGACGAGTAGTATCGGCCGGCGGAGCCGGTGGACAGGCGCGGGACCCGACCTGCCGTACCTGGGGCTGTTGAATCAGCTGGTCGGCGGCGGCTCTCAGCCGGTATTCCTGGCCCGCCGCCGGCACCCACAAGTAGTAGGCCCCCGGCTCCGAAACCGCTTGACCCAGCAGCCTGCCTTTGACGCTTCTGGCTGCCGCGGCGCGGTCAGCTTTTCCGGTTTCCGGCGTGAAAGTGACGACCAGCAGGTCCGGCGCTGTGCTCGTCGGGCCGGCAGAACTACTGCAGGCCGAACTCAGGATACTGTCTGTCGGCGGTGGCGCGGCTGCCGCAGCCGGCTTGATCGAGTCCACCGCTCCACGTGCCCGGGCGGTATCGGGGGCCCCCTGCTCGCCAGGTGCCCCGGCAGGGTTCTCCCGGGTCGCCGGCTGAGAGCTGTCGGAGGCCGAACGGGTGGTATCCGCTGACGCACTGTCACCGGTGGAGGCGCTGTTGGCCGCACTATCGGTGAGGGCTGGGGAGCTGTCTCGGGGTGATCGGGCCGTGCTGTCGCCGGCCGGGGTCTGGCCGAACGCGGTGCCCGGGGTGGTTAAGCCCAACAAGCACAGTGCGATACGTATGTAGTGCACAGCCATGAGACCTGAGTCGATCGGGTTGGGAACGACCTTACAAGTCTACAGCGCGGGAACGGTTTGCGCTGGTAGACACCTACACCTTGTGATAGTGGGCCAAAAGACGGTGGCGAGCAAGCAGGTCGGCAGCTATACTGTTGCGCGGTTTGATCGTAAGCATTCGAACTCTCATCACCATCATAGGAACGCTCGTCCGGAACACCGGGTCGCAGGCTGGAGGCATAACTGCCTTCTCAAAAACTGGGCCTGTGTACCCGTAGGTTGTCCATTTCCGAGCCCAGCCGGCCCACCCTTTGATGAAGAGGATTGCGATGACTGCACCAAGAGCCCCGCAGTGGCCGCTTACCCCCGCACTTCGGCTGGCCGCGCTTGCTCTGCTGTTCGTGGGCGGTGCAATAATGACAACGGGTTGGCTGTCCTTCATCATGTGGTTCGCTGCCGTAGTTTTGCTGGTTTTCGCCGCGATTCAGCTGGCCAGGAACTGGAGTAGGCGGCGGTAACCGCTGGTACCGTATCCGGCTTTTGATTGTGTTTAGGATTTCACGCTCCCCTTCCCCCTCGGGGGCGTGCAGCTGGCTCCCGCCCGCACCGAGGAACTCCCAAGCGACATGGCCAGCTAGCGGGCCGAGAAGAACTGGCTACGAAGCTGCCGGATGAACTCGATCAAGCATCACAACTCTGGCGGACTATGGGACTGGCGTTCACGCTGGCCGTTTTCCTAAGCGCGGCACTGCTCTTTGTCGTCGAGCCGATGTTCGGCAAGATGGTGCTTCCCCTGCTGGGGGGCAGCCCTGCGGTATGGACTACCTGCATGCTCTTCTTTCAGGGCGCGCTCCTGCTGGGCTATCTCTACGCGCACTTGGGCCCCAGATGGTTGGGTCTCCGACGTCACACCCTGTTGCACATCGGGCTGCTCGCCCTCTGTCTGCTGAGTCTGCCGATCAGCGTTGCCGGCACCTCAGGTGCCTTTCGATTCGAGCACCCGAATGCGTGGCTTCTCTGGGTACTTACTCTGTCGCTCGGTGCGCCGTTCACGCTTCTCTCGAGCACCGGCCCCCTGTTACAGGTGTGGTTTTCCAAGACCGCTCATCCGACAGGCAGAGAGCCCGTACTTCCTCTACGCCGCGAGCAACCTGGGTAGCATGCTGGCGCTGCTGAGCTACCCCTTTCGTACTGGAGCCGCTGATTCCGCTCCGGGGGCAGGCGAGGCTCTGGAGCATCGGGTACCTGTTTCTCATCCTCCTCGTAGTGATTGCGGCGGTGTACCTCAAAAGGGGTTTTGTAGGGGAGGATCGGGAGAGGACCAGCGAGCTGGCACCTCGCGTCCCGACCGGCACGATGCTTCGGTGGACGCTTCTGGCATTCGTGCCCTCGAGCTTTTTTCTGGCCCTGACTACCCATCTCACGACGGACGTGGCGGCGGTGCCTCTCCTGTGGATCGTGCCGCTGGTGCTCTACCTGCTGTCGTTCACGATGGTATTCGGCCGGCGTTCGATTTTCCCTCATTCAGTGCTCGTGCGCTGGCAGCCGATCGGCCTCATCCTCCTTGCCGTCGTGGATTTCTGGGGACCATCCGCATCGGCGCCATGGCTCCTGCCGTTCCATTTGATCGTCTTCTTCATGACGGCCTTGGTCTGCCACGGTGAACTGGCCCGAACCAAGCCTCCGGTAGCTCGCCTGACCGACTTTTATCTGTGTCTTGCGGTGGGCGGCGTGCTGGGAGGTGTCTTCAATGCAGTGGTGGCTCCCGCCTTTTTCGACTCGATCCTGGAATATCCAATCACCCTGCTGCTCGCCTGTGCGGTTCGTCCGCGAACTGCGCAGCCAGAGCCCGGTCCCCGCGCGCGGTATCGAGACGCGGCGCTGATAGGCTTCGGCTGCGCGATCTTATTGGTCACCCGTGTCGGCATCGGCGATCGGCCAGTGGTGGCAGCGGTTCTTGCGGCCTCGGTCATAGCCGCGGTGATCTGCCTGCGGATGAGCCGGGATCCTCTCAGATTCACTCTCGCCCTAGCCGGAATACTGCTCGCCGGGTATGTCGTCAGGGAAACCCGGCCGGGAGTTCTGTTGCGGGAACGCAATTTCTTCGGGGTGCGAGAAGTAATCGAAGATGCCGGCCACAGAACCCGGGTGCTGCTGCATGGGACCACCAAGCATGGAGCTCAGAGCACGGACCCAGCCAGGCGCCGAGAACCGGCCAGCTACTACTATCGAGGTGGTCCCCTAGGGGACTTCTTCAGCAGCGTACCCGCTACGCCTGGGCGGAAGGTGGCGGTCATAGGTCTGGGCACTGGGGGGCTTGCCGCCTATGCCCGTCAAGGCGAGGAGTGGACCTTTTACGAAATAGATCCGGATATTGCCAGATTGGCTCGAGACAGCAGGTATTTCACCTATCTGCAGGATACCCCCGCCAAAGTAAACGTTGTGCTGGGAGACGGACGGCTTTCGATGTTGAAGGCACCCCACACTATTACGATTTGATCGTTCTGGATGCGTTCACCTCGGACGCCATTCCGCTGCATTTGCTCACCCTGGAGGCCCTGTCGGCTTATCTCAGCAGACTGGCACCTGACGGGGTCCTGCTCTTTCACCTCAGCAACCGCTATCTCAACCTCGAGCCTGTCGTGGCGCGGTCAATTGGGGCCACCAAGCTCACCGGCCTCATCCGGGCGAACCTGAAAGCTTCCCCAAAAAGACGCCGACGCGGGCGGAAACCCATCCGTTTGGGCGACGGCGGCTCGTCAGCAATCCCGGTTGGGGCTCTTGCCGGCCAATCAACGATGGCGTCCGCTCCGGACCCAGCCAGGCGTAGCACTGTGGACCGACGATTTCTCTAACATCTTCAAGGTCTTCCACTTACCGAGAATTGCGGCGGCAGCGGGAAGAACTGAATCAGGCGTCAAACCCGATACCACCAGGGACACTCGGCGAACCAACTAGCGCCCAGAGGGCCGTTTGTGCAATTTGTTCAGGATCTGAGTCAGCCCGAGCCCACAAGCTGCAACTCACTCTACCGAATAAATCGTAGCCCGAGGCCCATGGCCCAAACGCCAGACCTGTCGATCATTATTCCGGCGTACAATGAAGGCTCCCGGATCGGACCAACGGTCCGGAGACATCGTTGACTATTGCCGGCGGGCTCGCCGCGTCTTCGAGGTGATCCTGGTCGACGATGGGAGCGAAGATGACACCAGCTCGGTCGGGCGACAGCTCTGCCAACAATACGCCGAACTCAGGCTGATCCGCCTGGCCGCCAACCAGGGAAAGGGCTATGCCGTCAGAACCGGAATGCTGAATGCGTTGGGGCACAACTTGCTGTTCGCCGATGCGGATGGCGCAACGCCGTTCAGCGAGGTCGAGCGTCTGGAGCATGCGCTCGCCGGGGGCGCGGATATCGCGGTGGGCTCGCGGGCATTGCGGGAGGAGGGGACCCGAGTCAAGGCCAAGCTGTATCGTCACCTCATCGGCCGTACGTTCCATCTCCTGGTTGAGCAACTGGCGGATGCTGGTGTGAAGGATACTCAGTGCGGGTTCAAGCTCTTTCGCTTCTCGGTGGCACAGGAACTCTTCTCCCGCATGCGAATGAACGGCTTCAGCTTCGATGTCGAGGTCCTGCTGATGGCTCGCAAACGGGGCTACCAGGTGGCTGAGGTGCCGGTAAACTGGACCCACCAGCCTGGATCAAAGGTCCGATTGGCTGGAGACTCCCTGGCCATGGCCATTGATTTGTTCCGGATCCGGGCCAACTGGCTCCGGGGAGAGTACGGCGAGCCCCACTTGGCAACGTTGGGTCCGACGACAGCCCCGCCGCCCTCGTTCAAGTCCGCTGGCAGAATCACTGAGTCTGACAAATCCAGGGAAGACGTGCCTGAACCTGCGGTAGTTCCATCGGTTGCCAACACTACTGCACTTCGCCCCACCTGAGTCGCCGAACCTACCCCCATGACCGCGGGAGCACTCTCTCAGCTGCTCCGAGGGTCTAAAGGCTCCAAATAGACGTGACAACGCGGCGCTTGGTGGTCTACCCCTTGCTCGCAGCCGTCTATCCTGTGCTTGCCCTAGCGGCCGCCAATCCTGGGGAGATTCCCGGGCTGTGGGTGCTGCTATCGCCAATAGGTCTCTCCCTCCTCGTCGCCGTCCTTGCATGGGTCCTGCTCACTGTGGTCATTCACGACCCGGATGGCCGAGCGTTCGTCACTTTCATGCTCGTACTCCTGTTTACGTCGTACGGCTACTTCATTCTGGAGCTCGAGGAGATCGCCTGGGCGGCGCCCATTGCTCATACCATCGTTCCGTTCGTGCTTCTGGCGAGCTACCTCGCCGCCGCTACTTATCTCCTGTTCAGGCTGATTCCCAACCGGCGACATCTGACTCGTTTCTTAACGGTACTCACCAGCATCCTGGTGCTCTGGAACGTGGCCGTTCTCCTCCGGGAGAGAATCCGATCGTACCCGCCGGATGGAGACGTGGTGGGTGCCGTTCGTCCGGCCAGCTCAGCCAGCGCAAACCCGAAGCGCAGTCCGGACATCTATCTGATTGTGCTGGACAAGTATACCGGTAGCCGCTCATTGAAGAGCAACTTTGATTTCGACAACTCGGAATTCGAGACCTTCCTCCGCCGGCGCGGGTTCGTGCTCCCTGGCCACGCACAAGCCAATTACATCTACACCGCGCTTTCACTGGCGTCCCTGCTCAATTATGGCTACCTGGACAACCTCCCCCGGGCGCCGGAGACCCAGCGCCGCAATAAGGCCTATGTGAACCATCTGGTAGAGGACAACGCCGTCTGGCGATTCCTGAAGGCGCGCGGCTACCGATTCATCTTCTTCCCGACCGCTTTTCCCTTCACTGCCACTAACCGCCTGGCGGACGTCCAGGTGCCCAACCCGCGACAGATTCTCAGCGAATTCGAGATTGTCTGGCGGCGCACCACGCTGGCCGAGCCGGTGATCAGCTGGGTTTGTCAACGCATTGACTGCCCCCGCCGGGTCACGCCGTTTGCCGATGAAGCGGAGCTTATGGAGTGGAAATTCGGGCAGCTGCGTCAAGTGCCGACCTGGCCCAGGGATGGACGGCCATTCTTTGTGTTTGCGCACCTGACCGTTCCTCACGAGCCCTATATCTTCAACGCAGATTGCAGTGTCCGTCCACCGTTCTGGCCTTCATATTTCGTGGTTAAAGACGAAAGGCCGGAAAAGCAGGCCTACATCGCCCAGATCACCTGTCTCAATCAGCGGTTGGAATCGATTGTAGGGCATCTGCTCACTGACTCTCCGTCCCAGCCCGTAATCCTTTTGCAGAGCGATCACGGACACGGCAGGATGCCCCTTCACATCCCCGCGATCGATGCCGTTACACCGGACCGGGCAGCGGAGCGGGCCGACATCTTCGCAGCGTATTATCTGCCCGGTGCTGATGCCTCGATCGTAGACGACTCGATCAGTCCAGTTAACGTCTTTCGCATGGTATTCCGCGAGTATTTCCAGGCCGATCTCAAACCCCTGCCCGATGAGACCTACTGGTCGCCTGGCACCGAGCTCTTCCGGTTCACCAGGGTGCAGAATGGACGGCCCAGTCCGCAGTAGAGCTCTACGTCCAGCGTCGGGTCCTGGCCGACTTTGCGGGAGCCCGGTGAATCAGAGCCAGAGAAACCTGCCCACTCGAGAGGATTAGTGCTCCCGGCCGAATATCAGGCAATGCACCTGGTCGAACTTACTCACTGGTGGTTTCGAGGGCGCCGGCGCTTGCTCGTGAGCTTTCTGGCCAGAGTTGGCGGCGCTCGAGCCGGTGCGCTTCGGATTCTCGACTACGGCTGCGGAACCGGCGGGAACACGACAGGCTACGGCCAGTTCGGATCAGTCACCGGGGTGGAGCCTGACCCACACGCGGTTCGGCTGGCCCAGGCCAGGGGTGGAGGCTCCTACTGCCGCGCCGATGGGGTCCGGCTGCCGTTTCGGGATGGGACGTTCGACGTGGTCATCGCCTCGGATGTCCTGGAGCATATAAAGGACGATTCCGGTGCGATGACGGAGATGGCTCGCGTCCTGAGGCCCGGCGGCAGCATGATCATCAGCGTGCCGGCGCACCAGTGGCTCTTTTCCTACCATGACGCCGCGCTCCAGCATTTCCGGCGGTATAGCAAGGTCACTCTCCGCGGCCTCTTAGCCAGGGAACGACTCCGGATCCGTCGACTCTCCTATTGGAATACGACGTTATTCCCACTCTTGTCTCTGTACCGGCTGCTTCAGCAACGACGCCCCCGTACCGTGCCACGCTCCGATACCAGGTTGCCTCCCGGTCTGATTAACGAGGCACTGGCGGTGCTCCTGAGCGCCGAAGCCGCCCTGCTCCGCCATGTCGGGCTCCCATGGGGCTTATCTCTGGTGGTTGTTGCAGAATCCTATGAGGAGGGGCCGCCGCAGGCATCGAGTGCTCGCTCTGAAGAGTCAGCACCCGCTGGTATCACGACCGTGCTGGCAGACGAGCGGCGGAACACGACCGCGAGTGAATCGCAGTACCACTGACTCCAGGTGGCATCCCTCGCGAGCTCATGGGCCAAGGTGGTTTGCCGATCCAGCAGCATCAGGGAAATCCGCCAACGGTCCAAAATCTCGCGCCAGCCAGGGCTGAGCGACTTGACATCTACATATTCCCGAAAGATCTCCTCGCCATAGAAGTCGGTGCCGCCGTCGATGAAAACCTTTTGTTCCGGCCAGGCATAGAGGAGATAGCCTCCCCAGGCCAAATCACTGAAGAGCCGCCCCTCGAGCTTCGCGTCTCGGGCCTTTGCCACGGCCGCCACCGGGAAGACTGATGCATCGAAGTCGTTTCTGATGACCTGAATGGACCCGAGCCGGCCGTGTGACAGGGCCAGAACAAGGAGGACAATCGTAACTGGCAACACCCACGGCCAGGTGGAGGTCTGCCCGGCACTCACCTCGAATCGGTGTCGCACACCGCGCGGGTCTGGCAGACCTCGCCAGGTGGAATCCACATGAAGAGCAAAGACGGGCAGTGCCGTGAGTCCAAAGAGCGGAATGTTGCGGACCGCCATCAAGGCGAATGCCGTACTGGCACCGAGCAGCAGCAGACGAGGCAAGCTTGCGCGTCGACTCTGCAGACACAGCACGCCAAACATGACCAGCAGCACCGCAAGGAACACCTTTGCGCCCGTCTCGTGGAAATCTGGGGGATACGAATTCTGCTGTGTGGTCTCGCAGAAAAGGCGTGCCAAAGAACGCGACGAGGTGACGGTGGAGCTCCAGCCCATGAGGATTCACCAGCGTAGCCGCCACGGCGGTCCCGAGCAGCGCCAGATAGTACCTGACCCGCTCCCGCCAGAACGCTGGCTCGTTTCCCCAGAGAAGCTCGCCCCAGGCTCCCGCCAGGTAGATACCGATGAGAATCCAGCCGTAGACGAAGCCTCCGTGAAGGTTGGCCCACACGGCAAAAAGGATGGCGCTGGCCGCCACCGCCCTGCGCGGCCTTCCCTCCAGCAGGCTCAGGAGAACCAGCGTGGCGAGGAAGGAAAAGAGATGTGGCCGGGCGTTCCAATGGCCAATGCCCAGAACTACCGCGAGCGCGACCACGAGGTACGCGAGTAGCGGATCGACTCCCCGGCGCAGAAGGAAAGCCGTCATAGCCGCATAGGTCGTGGCGATGAGCAGGCCAGCCAGTATCGCGACTGCGGGAAGGCCTCCCAGCCGCTCGGCCAGGGCATAGAGCAGCTGGCTTCCGTATTCGAACCCAACGAACGGCGCGCCTGGACGGGTAAACGAGAACGGATCTACCCGGATCAGCCCTCCGTGCTCCAGCATGTACCGCCCGTGCCGCAGATGCCGGGCGAGATCTCCATCCGAATTCAGAAGCGGCATCTGCAAGGCAATCGGCACCACCGCGGCCAAAAGGCCGAACACCACCGCCGGGAGGGAGGGCGGGCGCAATCGTGGTCCCGCCACTACATCACCTGTTGGTGTGACCACGTCACTCCGTGCTAGCGGTTGTCCCATGCGATTTCTGAGGATGCCCCATGTAAGCTTATTCTGTCTCAAAAGAATTGAGCCGACTTCAGCGCTGCGTGGGCATAGGCGAGAACCAATATAGGCCCGCATGGCCAGGATTGTGCCCTGAGGGTCCGCCCGAGTGCTTACTGCTGCTGAGATGGTGGCACTAGCGGCGGTGCGTCAGGCGCTGTATATCTTTGGGGCCGTCCTTCAAAGTACAAGAGATATGGGTCACAGGGTCGCAGATTGCCTGGTTCTTCCGTTTGTGGGACTGGCGTCGGCGTGGAATCGGCGCTATATCATGGCCGTACCCAGTCATCCTCAGCGGACAATTAGCACCCCCGTGAAAACTCGGCGGCAATTTCAGGCAGGGACCTCGATGTCCTGCCACCCATGGGATCGCCGTTTTTTCGGAGTCCCCCTGTGTCCTGTTTCCACTCAACCTAGCAGCGGAGGAAGAAGTATGATGGCACTCGCACGGAAGTTTTGGAACGATGAGTCGGGTCAAGGGCTGGCGGAGTACGCCCTGCTGCTCGGGCTGATCGTGATCGGCGTGGTGGTCCTCATTCAGGGCATGGGCGCTTCCATCAAGACGATCTTCACCAAGGCCAACACTGATCTGAAGACGGCAGCTGACAAGGCCACGTGAGCCGGTAGGGTGATCCCAGCGGTGGCGGATGTAGTACTCGTCGTATTTGCCTCCACTGCTGCCTGGTGGGACGCGACCACCCACCGGATCCCCAACAAAATCACCGTCACGGGGTTCGCAGTCGCCTTGTTGCTGAGAGCCCCGCTCGGCCTTGATGTCCTGCTTCAGGGGTTGGCCGGAGCCGGCATAGCCCTGTTGCCGGCTGTTGTCTTCTACGCTCTCGGGGCCATCGGCGGTGGCGATGTGAAGTTGCTGGCAGCTGTGGGAGCGTTCCTGGGCTCCCCTCACATCGTCGGGGCGCTGGCCCTGGCTGCGGTTCTGGGAGCGGCGTTTGCGTTGGGGAGCCATGATCCGCAGAGGCCTGCTGGGCCTGCTGCTCTTCAACACGTTGGATCTGGTGAAATCGCTTGCCAGTCTGGGGCAAGCCGGCCAGAGGCGTAAGCTCGACTCAGCGGCCGTGTTGACCATACCGTACGGCATCCCGATTGCGCTGGGAACACTCATCTGGTGGTTCGGGAAGGGAGTCCGGTTGTGAGGTGTCCGAGGAGGTAGCAGCCTGGTGAGGAATGAGCGGGGACAAGCCCTGGCAGAATTCGCCTTGGTCCTACCTCTGATCCTCTTTTTCATCGCTGGAATCATCGAGTTCGGCCGGGCCTGGAACATCAAGCAGGCCGTGACCGATGCCGCGCGAGAGGGTGCCCGCTACGCCGTGGTCCAGGACGATGACATCCAGACAACTGACGACGTGAAGGCCAAAATCGAAGAGCGACTCGCGCTGGCGTGCCATCGACTCTGCCACTATCGAGTTTTCAGGCGACGACTTCCACGTGGCCGGTTATAACGAGACGGTCGACAGTCACCTGGTCTCCGCCCGAGCACCAGATGGGTCTGTCGGCGTCCTTCTGAGGGTGGGCCGGGAGCCCAGCAGTCGTGATCACACGAATGCGACGATGCGAACGAGTGGCGATCTCCCTGGCGCCCTAGAGTGCCGCTATGTGTCCTGTGTCAACTCAGGCCGGAACATTGGGACCGGCAGTACCCTATGAGAAAAAGATCCCGGCCCTGGTTCATGCTGGTTCTGGCGCTCACCTCGGGGTGGTCGCCGCACTACTCGCCCTGCGCTATCTCCGGGAGCGAACCACTCCGCTCATGGCCGCCGAGCCCAAGCGGGCAAATATCGTTCTGTCCGCCCGGAGCCTTCCCGTTGGAGCGGTGGTCATCGGAGCGAGACGTGAAAATGGTCAGCTGGCCCGGCGATGCGGTTCCCAGCGGATATATCAGATCGGTCAAGGATGCGGTGGGCCGGGGAATTATCACGCCAGTGGCCGAGAACGAGCCTCTGCTCGAGGCCAAGGTGTCCACCAAGGATGCCGGCGGCGGGCTTCCGATCATCATCCGCGATGGGATGCGCGCCGTCAGCGTCAAGGTGGATGAAGTCATCGGGGTTGCCGGGTTCGTGCTGCCCGGCACTCGGGTCGACGTCATGCTGACCCTCGACAAAGGCGACGATCGGCCTCAAGCCATCACCAAGACGCTGCTCCAGAACGTCCAGACGCTCGCTGCAGGCCAGTCGGTCACCCGGGACAAGGAAGGAAAGCCGCAGACGGTCACGGTTATTACCCTGCTGGTGACGCCCGACGATGCCGAGCTGCTGGCCCTCGCGTCCAAGGAGGGCCGGCTCCAGCTGGCGCTTCGGAACACGCTGGATACCCTTGCCGTCAGCACCAGCGGCGCCCGGGCCGACAGACTGTCTCCCAGTTCCGGCTCGCCTTCTCCCAATCGTCCCCAGCGAACCCGCTCCGCCCCTGCACCCAAAGCCAATCCCACCGTGGTGGAGGGATATCGGGGTGGTGAGCGAACCCTGACCACGTTCCAGAAGCAGCCCTGACCCTTACCCATGGAAGATCCGTGCGTATCTACCGCCACGGCTGGACCGTTCCTTTCCTGCAGGCCTGGCGGTGGTGTTTCGCCTGCGCTGTCATCACTGCTGCCCTGGTGGGTGGTGCTCGACCCGCAGAGGCCCAGCGGGTGGTCCGCGCGCCGGAGCAGGTCGTCTCGGTGTCGAAGGGTGCCTCCGCGCTCCTGGTCAACACCACGGCTATTCAGCGGTTCTCCATCGGCGACCCTGCCGTGGCGGAAGCAGTCGTGGTCTCGCCCACCGAGGTCCTGATCAATGGCAAGACGCTGGGCACCACCAGCCTCTTCCTCTGGGACAACAGCGGCAACATCAAGCTGTACTCGGTGGAGGTTACCGCCGACGCTCCGGGTCTCCAGCGGTACCTCAGCTCGGTACTGCAGGGCGAGAAGATCGACGTGATCGCCAGTGGCAACGTGGTGACCCTCACGGGCCAGGTCAGGGATGCCAGCGTGGCGAGCCGCGCGGTAGAGATTGCCAAGGGCTCGGGGGCCACCATCGTGGACAACCTGACCACCCCGGAAGCGGTCCAGGTGCTGTTGAAGGTGCGATTCGCCGAAGTCAACAAGAGCGCGATCAAGGAGTTCCGCTCCCAGTTGGCCACCCTCAACCCCCAGGATCTCAACGGCCGGACCGGCAACTGGGCCGGGTCGGCCAATACCAACCCTACAGACGGAACCTTCGCGGACGGAGTGGTCGACCTCGCACTCTTCAACGCCAATGCAAGCATCGAGGTGCTCATTCGCATGCTCTCCTCCAAGGGGCTGCTGAAGAGCCTGGCTGAGCCGAACCTCATTGCGCTGCCCGGACGCGAAGCCTCCTTCCTGGCCGGAGGAGAGTTCCCCTACCCGACGGTTCAGGGCGGCGGCGGAAACAACGCGGTGTCTATCGTTTTCAAGGAGTTCGGGATTCGCCTGAAGTTCACGCCCACCATCACCCGGGGGGGCAGCATTCGGTTGAAGGTTGCCCCCGAAGTGTCGGCGTTGGACTTCTCCAACCCGCTCATCTTCGGTGGCTTCACCATTCCCAGCATTCTCAGCCGGCGGGCGGAGACCGAAGTCGAGATGAAGAACGGTCAGTATCTGGCCATTGCGGGGCTGGTGGACAATACTCTGACAGACAATGCGACGAAGGTCCCTCTGTTGGGAGACATCCCGATTCTGGGACAGTTCTTCAGAAGCAAGGACGCACGGCAGCGCCGGACCGAGCTCCTGGTGCTCGTCTCACCCAAGCTGGTGCTGCCGAGCGATACCCCGGCGCTGCTCCCGACTGGTGAGCCGTCCACCTGGAAGTGGTCCGGTCAAATGAAGATGAATGCGGCAGACACGGCGTGGAGAAATTCTCAGGAGCATTAGGGGGAGGTCGCGTATGAGTTCGCGAAGTCATGGGTTCGAGGCAGGCGTGGTGAGCGCGGAGTCACCCTGGTCATGATGGCGCTCATGCTGTTCCTGATGCTGGGAATGAGCGCCCTGGTCATCGACTATGGCATGATCAAGGCCGCCAAGGCCGAAGCACAGCGGGCCATGGATGCTGCAGCCCTGGCCGGCGCCAGCGCGTTCCTGGACATCCTCGATCCCGCCATCGACAAGGCGGATCGTGCCGAGGCACGGGCCCTGAATATGCCAAGAAGCACGAGGTCCATCAGAGTTGCCGATCACCGATCCGCGAGGTCGACGCGTGGTCGTGGACTTGCCAGAGCAGAGGGTGACGGTCATCGTACACCAGCGGCGGAATCCACTCTGGTTCGCCAGCATTTTAGGCAGATCATGGGACCATGCGGCATCAACGCCATGGCCGCAGCGGACGTGTACGAGACCAGCAAGGCGGCCTGCGTAATGCCGGTCGCGATGCCGGACATCTGGAAGAACAACGACGTACGCCGGGAGCGGAAAAAACGCCCCTCCTGAGGAGTATGTGCAACGGACGGGCTGTGGAATTATCAGATGGACCGCAAAACAACAACGGCGCAGGATACATGGATGCTCAGGAGAGGGAGCACTGGGAATTCGATCAGGGCGTCGACGAGTACGACCCGGCACGATACGGCTACGGGTCCAACTACCGGAATGGTCTGGCTACCGGCAATGCACTGCTGCACAAGACCAATGACTACGGCCGTCAGATCACGGTCATGACGTTCGACTCCAAGGACGGGACCACCAGCTCCAACTATTTCGCCTGGGGCTTAATTCTAATGACGCCAACAGCGCGCAGGTGCGTGGCCGGCAAGATCACCGATGAGTCCTGCGACGTGCGTGACGGTCGGCGGTGACGGATATAACGCAGCGGCCGGCAATGGGGCCAGGTGGGACCGATCAGTCCGGCCTGGGACACGCGGATCGGGTACGATCCGGCAGCCCATTGGAATGATGCCACGAACAGCGTGGATGGTTCGGAGTGCCGGGGACGACTGGCTGACCGACAGCCCTCGCGTCGTGATCGTGGCTCTCTACAGCCCCGGCGACATCCTGACTCCAGCACGAATAATCCGATCGTGTTCAACAACTTTGCCAAGATGTTCGTGGACCAGCGCCCCCCTGGCTGCACCGGGTGCCAATGCAAGGCACCGATCACCGCGCAGGTTCCTGGGGTTTGTGTCCAGGGCCGGCGTGGGCGGTCCGGCAGACCACCGGCACTGATCAAGACGACCTGATGCTCATCAAGTAGGGTCGAGCCGCCTCGTGAGCGACTCTCAGCTTCCGCGCGCCGCGCTGATCTCCAGTGATTCCAGCTTCGTGACGCCAGGTCAAGCAGCTGCTGAGCGGCCCCGAGCGGCCGGTTACCCTGGAGCTGGAGCTCACGTCGCCGCTCTACCAGTTCGGCGAGCAACAGGTGCAGGCGCTCCGAGCGGTGGCGCCCGAGCTCATCATCCTGGACCTGGAGGAAAGCCCGGAGCTCGGGATCCAGCTGGCGCAGTACCTGGTTGAGCTGAATCCGGCGCAACTCTTCATCGCCACCGGGCCGGTGCTCACCAGTGACCAGCTGATGCTGGCCATGCGGGCCGGGGTCTCAGACTACCTGCCCAAGCCGGTGGCTCCCGAAGATCTCCGAGCCGCGGCCATTCGCTCCGCGCACAAGCTTCGAAAGCCGGACGGCGACAAGCAGCGGGAGCCCGGGAAGATCCTCTCCTTCTTCAGCGCCAAGGGCGGCAGTGGGTCCACCACCCTGGCCACCAACCTCGCCATCCTGATCCACCGAGCCACCAAGACGAAGACGCTGGTGGTGGATCTGGATCTCGAGCTGGGGGAGAGCGCGCTGGTGCTCGGCATCAAGCCCCGGTTCAACTTCATCGACTTTGTCGAGAACTTCCGGCGGATGGATGCCGGACTGCTGGCCTCCTACATCGACCACCACCCCTCCGGAATAGACCTCTTGTCGGCGCCCGGTGGAGCCCGGAGAAGGCCGACTCGGTGACACGCGGAACAGATTCGCCGGATCCTGGCCTTCCTGCGCCAGCACTACGACTACGTCGTGGTGGATACCCCGCGCTCCTTTGCTCCTACCACCCTCGCCGTTTTCGAGCAGGCTGACCTGCTGTTCCTCGTCACCGTGCGCCGACCTGCCCTCGCTCCGGAACATTCAGCGCGGGATGCCACTCTTCAAGCGGGTGCTCACGAAGGGTGAGGAACAGGTGCGCCTGATTCTCAACCGCTATGATCCCGATGACACGGTCTCGGTGGCGGACGTCGAGCGAAGCCTGGGACTGAAGGTGTTCTGGAAGGTCAGCAACGAGTACGAAGCGGTCATGAGCTCGGTGAACGCCGGAAAGCCCATTGTGCTGAATGGCGGCTCTCCCTACACCCGAGATCTCGCGGGGCTGGCCGCACAGGTGACCGGGGTGCAGGACGAACACGGTCACAGCGCTCCCGGCTGAGTCAAGCCCTGGCGGCACCGTTCCAGAGGCATCATGGGCAAGCTCGCCAAGCGGCGAGAGGGAGGAAAATAGAGCATGACCGACGCGAAGATCCCGCTGGTGCTCCCTGTCGGTGCAACGGCCAGACGCCCCGCGCTGCCCTGGGAGCCCGCGCGCGAGCTCCGAGCGCTAGCTCCAATGGAGCAGCCGCTTCGACCCCCGGTCCGGGCCTGACCGAAGGCACCCATGGCGTTCACGCCCTGCAACAGGTCAAGGGCCGGGTCCACCGGAAGCTGCTCGAGCGGCTGAACCTCTCGAACCTCGACCGGCTCGACCGGCAGCAGGTGGCGGACGCGGTCAGGAAGGTGGTGCAGGACCTGATCACCCAGGAATCGGTGCCGCTCAACTTCGAGGAGCGGGATGCGGTCGTCGTGCAGGTACTGGACGAGATCTTCGGCCTGGGCCCGCTGGAGCCGCTGATCAAGGACCCGGAAGTCTCCGACATCCTGGTCAACACCTATAAGCAGGTGTACATCGAGCGGCACGGCCGGCTGGAGCGGACCGAGGTGATGTTCCAGGACGATCGCCACCTGCTGCAGATCATCGACCGCATCGTGTCCGCCGTGGGCCGGCGAATCGACGATTCCTCGCCCATGGTCGACGCCCGTCTGCCGGATGGCTCCCGGGTCAACGCGATCATCCGGCCGCTCGCCCTGGATGGCCCCCACCTGTCCATCCGGAAATTCAAGCGCGATGCGCTTGTCGGGTGAGGACCTCCTGCGGACCGAGAGCCTCACCGAGCCAATGCTGGCGCTGCTCAAGGCCATCGTGAAGGCCCGCCTCAACGTGCTGATCTCCGGTGGCACCGGCGCCGGCAAGACGACCCTGCTCAACATTCTTTCCTCCTTCATTCCGGTGACCGAGCGGATCGTCACCATCGAGGACTCGGCCGAGCTCCAGCTGAAGCAGCCCCATGTGGTTCGGCTGGAAACCCGGCCGGCCAACATCGAGGGCCAGGGCGAGGTCCCCCAGCGATTGCTGCTGATCAACGCGCTCCGAATGCGGCCCGACCGGATCATCATGGGTGAGTGTCGCGGGTCCGAGGCGATCGACATGCTGCAGGCCATGAACACCGGCCACGACGGCTCGCTGACCACGCTGCACGCCAACACGCCCCGCGACGCGCTCAGCCGGCTGGAGACCATGATCTCCATGGCCAATCTGGAGCTGCCGGAGCGGGCCATGCGGCAGCAGATCGCCAGCGCCATCAACGTGGTCATCCAGGTGAGCCGCCTCTCCGACGGCTCCCGCAAGCTGATGCAGGTTTCCGAGATCGTCGGCATGGAGGGCGACATCATCACCATGCAGGACATCTTCGTCTACGAGCGTGAGGGAGTAGCCGAGAACGACAAAGTTCTGGGCCACTTCAAGGCCACCGGCATCCGGCCGCGCTTCTCCGACCGGCTCAAGAGCTACGGCATCGATCTGTCCTCGCTGCTGTTCTCCAACCTCGCACGCCCCGAGACATGCGCGCGGAGGAATACCGCGATGGTAGGACTGCCAGCCAGTATCCTGGTGCCGGCCCTGGTCGCCTTCCTGACCGTCGCGCTGGCTACGGTCTCGCTGGTGCTCCTCTGGGAGTGGCTCCAGGAGCAGCAGCGCAAGCGCAACATGGTGGATCACCTCCGCTCCCTCGCCAATGACCCGCTCGCGGGCGGTGGCCAGGGCTCCAGCGTTTTCCGCTCGGCGGTCTTGCAGTCCCCCTGGCTCCGGCCAATCATCTCTCGGGTGCCGCAGCTTCGGGATGCCGAATTCGCTGCTCCAGCAGGCCGGATGTCTCCTGGAGCTGCAGACGCTGATTATTTTGTCGCTGGGCATGGCGCTGGGGCTCGGGAGCATGATCGCTGATCGCGACCGGCTCGGTGCTGGCCGGACTTGTTGCCACCGATGTTCGGCGCCATGCTGCCCATCTTCTATGTTCGGCGCAAGCGCACCAAGCGACTCAACGCCTTCGAGGAGTTGCTGCCCGACTCGATCGATCTGGTAGGCCGGGCGCTTCGGGCCGGCCACCCGCTGACCGCCGGGTTCAAGATGGCGGCGGACGATGGTCCCGAGCCGGTAGCCGGCGAGTTTCGCAGGATCTTCGAGGAGCAGCGGTTCGGCTTGCCGCTGCAGGATTCGCTGCTCGGAATGGCCGACCGGGTCAACCTGGTGGACGTTCGTATTCTGGTCACCGCCATCCTGATTCAGCGCGAGGTGGGCGGCAACCTGGCCGAGATTCTGGACAATCTGGCTGCCGTGGTGCGGGCCCGCTTCACCATCCGGCGGCAGCTCAGGGTCTACACCGCCCAGGGCCGGATGACCGGCTATCTCCTGTCGGCTCTGCCGATCATCTCTGTTCTCGATTCTGTACATGCTGAATCCAAGTACATGTCGATTCTCTTCACCGACCCGATCGGAAAGATCCTGGTCGGTGTGGCAATATCCATGCAGCTGGTCGGATTCCTCTGGATCCGCAAGATCATCAAAATCGAGATCTGAGACTCTCATGCTCGCCATAATCGTCATCCTGACGGCGTTGACCGTCGCCCTGTTTGCCCTGACGCTGATGCAGTTGCGGCCGGGACAGGGCGCCGTGGTCGGCCGCCTGGATCAGATGCAGACCGGCGAGCGACCAGGATGCGCACTGGCCCGCCGCCGGCGCCAGGCCAGGTCCGAGCGACTGATGAGTGTGCTGCAGGCGCTCGGGCAGCAGGTGGGAGGCGGCCGGAAGGACACCACCGCTGTCCGGCTGTTCCTGATTCAGGCGGGCTTCCCCGACCCTAGCGCGGTTTCGATCTACTGGGCATCGCGGGTGAGCCTGGCAGTCGGACTGCCCGTCGCTGGGCTCTGCTCGGTTTGCCCTTGCTCGGGCGTCGCGCCGAACACAGGTCCTGCTGGGCAGTCTGTCTGGCTCGGGGCCATGGGATGGATCGGCCCCACGTTCTACGTCGGAGCCGGCTCAAGGCTCGGCAGAAGGAGGTCCAGCTCGCCCTGGCCGACATGCTGGATATGCTGGTGGTCTGCGTGGAGGCCGGGCTGGGACTCAACCAGGCATTGGTCCGGGTGGCCGATGAGATCGACCACGTGAGCCCGGTCATGAGCGAACAGCTCGCCATGGTCAACCTGGAGATGCGGGCCGGCACGCCCGCGAGATGAGGCCCTCAAGAACTTCGCCGAGCGCACCGGCCTGGCCGACATCAAGTCCCTGGTAAGCATGATGATCCAGACCGACCGCTTCGGAACCTCGGTGGCCGACGCGCTCCGGGTCCATTCCGACACCATGCGCACCAAGCGGCGCCAGCGGGCAGAGGAGGCCGCGGCAAAGACGACGATCAAGCTGGTCTTCCCCCTGGTGCTCTTCGTTTTCCCGGCGATGTTCGTCGTGGTGATCGGGCCGTCGGCGCTCGCGATCTACCGGACCTTCAGCAAGCTCTAATGCGGCTCTTACGGGTGGTAAACACCCGGGATAATCGGGAGCTGGGGAGCCGGATTCGGCTGGCGGACGGCTGGTTGACCCGACTGCGGGGAATGCTGGCGCCGGCCGGCGCCCGACCCGGGAGAGGGGCTGCTGCTTACGCCCTGCCGGTCGATCCACATGTATGGGCATGCGGTATCCCCTGGACGTGGCATTTCTGGACGCCGAGGGGGCCGTGGTGGCCAGCTACCATCGCTTCGCGCC
This sequence comes from uncultured Gemmatimonadales bacterium, assembly GCA_963842945.1. GTDB lineage: Bacteria > Gemmatimonadota > Gemmatimonadetes > Gemmatimonadales > GWC2-71-9 > CAVVWJ01. The sequence goes on along the minus strand of CAWJIM010000020.1, from coordinate 122,035 downwards.
CGGGTCTCGAACCCGCTGGCACCGGAAGGCGGCGCACGCGCTGGAGCTGCCGGCCGGAACCCTGGAGGAGCTCAGGCACCCTGGTGGGCGACGTTCTGGTCTGGTCCGCCGACGCTCCGGCTGCGCGTCCCGGATCGACGGAGACGGAGGCAGTAACGTGAGCGCCACCCCAGTCCATCACCGAAGGCACGGACCTCACGGAATCGCCGTCGATTCCGCCGGTACCCGAGTCGCTGGCCGATCACCGGCCTCTCGGCCGACGCGGTTCGCGACCTGATCCTGAAGGTGCTCTACGTGCAGGGAGGCCGCACCGGCCAATACCTCGCGAATTTCCTCCGGCTGCCCTTCCCCCTGGTGGATGAGGAGCTGCTCACCCTGCAGCAGCGCAGATTCATCGAGGTCCGGGGCACCACGGCACCCCATCGCGGCAGTTATCTGTTCGACCTGGGGAATGACGGGAGAGACCGGGCCAAGGAGGCACTCGAGGCCAGCCAGTACGTAGGACCGGCGCCGGTGCCTGCTCTCCCAGTACCCCAGCTGGATCCACGCACAATCGATTCAGCAGGCCCACGTCACCCAGGAATCGCTGCAAGCGGGATTCAGCCACCTGGTGCTGAATCCCACGTCGATCTTCGAGATCCTCGGGCCCGGCGGTCAACTCCTCGAAATCCATCTTTCTGTATGGCCACCCAGGGAACGGGAAGACGGCCATTGCGGAGGCCATCTCCCGAGATGCTGGGCGGAGAGCTGTATCTGCCGTATGCGGTGGATATCGAAGGCCAAATCATGCTGGTATTCGACCCGGTCCACCACCAGGAGATCGAGACCGAGGACGAGGCAACTGGGATAGAGTCGCTCTGGCGGAGCGGCCCCGGCTATGACCGGCGGTATGCCCGGGTAAAGCGACCGGTAGTCCTCACCGGCGGCGAGCTGACGCTGGACCAGCTCGACCTGCGATACGATCCGTTCACCAAGCTGTACCAGGCTCCCTTCCAGGTGAAGGCCAACGGCGGAGTCCTGATCATCGATGACTTCGGCCGGCAGCGGGTTCCCCCCCGCGATCTGCTCAACCGCTGGATCGTGCCGCTGGAGAAGCGGATCGATTATCTGACTCTCCACACCGGCGGCAAGTTCCCGGTACCGTTCGATTGCCTGCTGATCTTCGCCACGAACCTCGATCCCACCGAGCTGGTCGAGGAGGCCTTTCTCCGCCGGATTCATTACAAAATCCCTGTGGTGGATCCTACCCGGGCTCAGTACGAGGAGATCTTCCGGGCCGATGTGCCTGAGCCAGAGTGTGAGTTACGACCCCCGATGCGGTGACCTACATCTTCAGCGAGTTCTACGATAAGCTCGGGATTCCTCCCCGGGGCTGCCATCCACGCGATCTGATTGCCCATGTGGGGGATATCGCGAAGTACCGGGAGATCAAGCCGGAACTCACGCCTGAGCTGGTCCGATCGGGCCTGCCGGTCGTACTTCCTGGAGAGTGGTGCCGGATGACCGGCTCCGGCCGGGCGATCCCTTTACGCCAGACGTCCCGGTGGACCCCATCCGCCGTCAGATGCACGAGCTGGAGCGCGGGCTCTCCATCCGGATCGAGGAGCAGGCCCGGGAGAATCGGCGGCTTCGGCGGCTCTGGATGGGCACGGTGGTGACCGGCGCGCTTCTGCTCGGGCTGGCCACCGCGCTGGTCATCGTGTCCGCTCGCCACGGTCTCCCCGGCACCGTGGCCGATGTGATCGAGGCCCGGCAATTCCTGCTGCGCGACGCGAACGGAGCCATTCGGGGCACCTGGGCCACCGCAGACAACGGCTCGATGCGGCTCAGCTCCAGTCTCCCGGAAGCAAGGCCGGCCTGAGCCTCACTGTCGATGGCGGACGGCGCCTCCGGGATCACGGTCCGCGACTCGCGCAGGCCGCTCCCGCGCGGTACTCGGGCTGCTCCCGGATCAGACTGTCAGCATGCTGTTCGCCGACGAGAACGGAACGACGCGGACGGTGCTGAGCCTGGTTCGGGGTGGGTCCTCCACCCTGGTATTTGCCGACCGCAGCGGAGACGCCAAAGTCGGCATGGGGGTGGATGCCCGGGGCCAGAGCACCCTGACCCTACCGGAGCCGCCCGAGAGCCGAGTTGAAACTCCGACCCCTGAAGAGTCGGACCGCCCCGACTCCTCCGCAGCGACAGCTGAGCCGAAAAAAACTCCGTCTCGGCGATAGCTGTCAGGCCATGACGCCGGCCTGGGTCGCCTGGCCCGATGACGTTCCCATCGAGATAGGCTGCTCGTCAGGGGCCACGCGCGGCAATGCCAGAGGCCCGTAGCCCGATCCGGGACGATCCCTCCGAGGTGATTGCCAGCGACCCGGACGCGAACGCCGGGTCGAGATCCGAGTGCCTGGGATCTCCGGTCCGCGGTCGCTCTTATCCTGGTGGTGCTGATCAGCACCATCATCATGTTCATTTATCACAATCGCTTCTGGGCGCCGGCCGATGAGGGCATTTATGCCCACGTTGCCGAGCGCATCCTGCTGGGGTCAGGTGCTCCACCGGGACGTTCAGGACCTGCACGCCGGCTATGTCGACTTCGTGAACGCGGCCGCGTTCTCGCTGTTTGGGGTGCGCATGGTCAGCATGCGGTATCCGCTGGCGCTGCTGACCGTCATTCAAGCCGCACTCATGTTTCTGATTCTGAAGCGTGGAGGAGTCGTCGACCGCCTCGATTGGCGGTCTGGTGCTTACCTCGCTCAGTTTCGTTCAGTTTCTGAATCCAACCGCCAATTGGTACGCCTTGTTTCTCGCAGTCATGACCATTGCCTGGCTCTCGTGGAGTCCGTTGGCCTGCGATGGCGCCATGTCGTGACCGGGTTTCTGGTCGGCACAGCCTTTCTCTTTCGCCAGCTCTCCGGCGTATTCCTCGCCTCTGGTGTTCTGGTGTTTCTGCTTTTGGAGAAGCCCAGGTGCTGGAGCGATGGACGGGCGCGGCTGGCGCGTGCAATGCTTGCTCTGATCGCAGTGGGTCACTCCTGGTACGTCCTGCGGGTCACCGACCCGGTGGGTTGGGTTGCTTTTCGGCGTGTGGCCCCTCGCAGTTTTGCTGTGGGCCTGGCTGCGAACGAGGCGATCCAACCGGGAGGTGCTCGCGCTCCTGCGTGACCTTTCGCTGGGGTGCTCTCGTCTCGGCCTCTTCCGCTCCTCGCCTACCACCTCGCTCATGGAGCCTTGGACGACTGGTTCCGGGATACTTTCGGCGCCGCGATGTCGCTCCCCACTCTCGGGTTCATGAAGAGACCTGGGTACCTGATGATCGGAATCCTGGCCTGGCGTGGCTTTCATTCCGGTGATCTGGACAGACTCCTCAATGCTGGCTTGTACACCTGCCTGCTCCTGATTTCGGCGCTGCTGGGTGTACTCCTGTTCCGCGCGCTCGTTCGTGGCAGCCGCTCGAGCATTCACCCCTTGCCGGTGATTGCCACGTTCTATGCCCTGGTGTCACTGCACTACCAGTTACCGATTTACCTGTTTTATACCGTCGGACTGAGTCTGACTGCCATCTTGCTCCTGACTGCCGAGGCAAATGCGGGAGCACCAGAGGTTCACGGTGGCGGTCTCGAGCCGTGATCGCTGGCGTGGCACTGTACTACCAGGCGGCAATGCCGGTAACCTCCCTCTTCAGGGTACCGTTGCGGGCGAACGGCGCTTTCCAGTCTACACCCCTCCCGTCTCCGGTTGCGGGGATATACGTCGACGCCGCGGAAGCGCAGCTCTACCAGTCACTGGTTAGACTGATCGACCGCGAGACTCAGCCAGGCGACACGATCTTCGCACTTCCAACCAACGCCGAGCTGTATTTTCTCGGGCGCCGGACCAACCCATTCAGGTTCTACAACACGGCGCTCGGGGTCAGGTCCACCGCGGATCTTGACTCGGTGCTGGATGTGATTCGTTGCCATCCGCCCAAGCTCGTGTTTTACAACCCCACGGATAAGTACAATACCCCCGCCTCCGTTCGCATCGCCGGCGCTTTGGGGACTCGATACGAGAAGCTTGCGCCAGTCCCTCCGTTCGAGGTGTTCAGGGCCAGAAGCGACAGCCTGGCCATGGCAGTGAACCACGGTTGCGAGAGATGAAGGCGGTGATCCTGGCGGGAGGCCTGGGAGCTCGGCTTAAACCCTTCACCGAGGCGATTCCCAAGCCACTCCTGCCTATTGGAGAGAAGGCCGTCCTGGAGATTCAGATCGAACGCCTTCGGAAGTTCGGCGTGACCGATGTGTACCTGGCGACCAACTACAAGTCGGACTACATCGAGCGGTTCTTCGGTGACGGCTCCCGCTATGGCGTTCGACTCCGGGTCAGCAAGGAAGACAAGCCGCTGGGCACGGCCGGCCCGCTCACGCTCCTCAAGCAAGAGCTTCGCGAGCCCTTCATTGTCATGAACGGCGACATCCTGAGCCTCGCCGACTTCGGCGATCTCATGGCGGTCGCGAAGTCCTTGGATGCGATGCTCACGATCGCAATCAAGAAGGAGATCACGCCCTTCGCCTTCGGCAATATCTTTTTTTCCGGGGATTACGTGACCGGCATCCAGGAGAAGCCGGACATCGTGATGTATGTCCTCGCCGGCATCTACGTCATGAAGCCGGAAATCTTGGAGCTGATCCCCGATGATACCTACTACGGTATGGATCTGCTCATCACCGATATGCTCGCGCGAGGTATGCCTGTTGCCAAGTACGATCTGCGGGAGTACTGGCTCGACATTGGCCGCCTGAGCGACTACGAGAAGGCTTCGGACTTCTACACCACGCATTTTCGGAAGCAGCCGTGATGGCGTCCCCCGTCCTGGTTACCGGAGCCGGTGGCTTTATCGGCTCGCACCTGACCGAGCTGCTGGTCGAGGAGGGTCACCGGGTCCGCGCTCTCGTCCATTACAACTCCAGGAACGACTGGGGCTGGCTCGAGGACTCTCCGGTCGCGAGGGATATCGAAGTCGTCCTGGGGGACGTGCGGGACTTCGCTGCGATGTATCGGGCGATGAATGGCTGTCACGCGGTCCTCCATCTCGCGGCGCTGATCGGCATCCCGTACTCCTACGAGTCCCCGCTATCATATGTCCGGACCAACGTCGAGGGCACCTACAATGTGCTGGAAGCGGCCCGCCAGCTCTCTCTTGGCGAGGTAATCGTCACCTCGACCAGCGAAACGTACGGTACCGCGCAGTACGTCCCGGTTGACGAGCGTCATCCGCTGGTTGGCCAGTCGCCCTACTCCGCGACCAAGATCGCCGCGGACCAGCTTGCCCTCAGCTATCACCGGTCCTTCGGGCTCCCCGTGAAGATCGTTCGACCGTTCAACACCTACGGTCCACGGCAGTCCGCACGCGCCGTCGTGCCCACTATCGCCGTGCAGATCCTCTCCGGAATGCGCGAAGTCCGCCTGGGCAGTCTCAGCCCGACCCGCGATCTGACGTTCGTCAAAGATATGGCGCGGGGGTTTCACGAGATCCTCAGGAGCGATGCGTCGGTGGGCGAGATCACGAATGTAGGGACCAACACTGAGATCTCCGTCGGCGAGCTGGCGGAGACGATTGCCCGTCTCCTCGGGGTAAAGGTGACCGTCGTTCAGGACGACCAACGGGTGCGGCCCGCTGGAGCGAGGTTGAGCGTCTTCGCTGCGACAACGCGAAGATCCTCCGCCTGACGGGATGGCGGCCGCTCCACACTCTCGAGCAGGGGCTCAGCGAGACGATCGATGGCTGAAACGCCATCAGTCTCGCTACAAGCCCGAACTCTACACCTCCTGACTGAGGCGGCTGTGGCATACTCCATTCCGTTGTTCGACCTCAACTACGACCACGAGGAAGAGGAGGCCGTGCTGGCGACGCTCCGGTCACGATGGCTGTCGACCGGTCCCCGGACACTCGAGTTCGAGCGGCTCTTCGCGGAGGCACTCGGCGTCCAGAATGCCGTCGCAGTCGCGAACTGCACCTCTGCCCTTCATCTCGCGCTTCGAATCGTGGGCGTCCAGGAGGGTGACGAGGTATCGTGCCTTCGTTGACGTTTGTCGCCACAGTCAACGCGGTGCGCTACGTCCAGGCGACGCCCGTGTTCTGCGATATCAGGGGACCGGACGACCTGAACATCGACCCGGAACAGATCGAGTCGCTCATCACGAAGAAGACCCGCGCAATCGTGGTCATGCACTACGGAGGGTTCCCGTGCGACATGGACCGGATCCTTGACCTCGCACGGAAGCCACGGATTGCGCGTCGTCGAGGATGCCTGCCACGGACCGCTCTCGGAGTACCGCGGACGCAAGCTCGGAGCAATCGGCGACGTCGGATGCTTCAGCTTCTTCTCCAATAAGAACATCAGCACCGGCGAGGGCGGAATGCTGGTCACCGGTGATGTCGAATTCGCTGAGCGGGCTCGACTGCTGAGGTCCCACGGCATGACCACCCTCTCGTATCAGCGAGCCAGCGGGCACAGCACCCGGTACGACGTGGTCGAGAGCGGTTACAACTACCGGATGGATGACATTACGCCGCCCTGGGCATCGTCCAGCTCGGCAAGCTCACTCATGACACCAGAGGAGTACCATCGTCCGACACCGGTATCTGGAAACTCTTGCGGATGCCCGCTGGATCGTGGTTCCGTTCGGCGGGCGCGAGGGCGTGGTATCGAACTACATATTTCCTGTTTCATTCTATATGGTGCCGACGCCGCCCGCCGCGACGCCTCCAGGGAGGGGATCACGAGCATGAGATTCAAACGGGGCATTCACTATCCGGCGGTGCATCGTTTCTCGATCTTCGAGCAGTACCGCCGCCCGCTGCCGAACACCGAACGCGTTTCGGATAGCCTGGTAACTCTCCCGATGTACGGCCGTCTTCCACAGACGAGGTCTCTCCCGTGCCGGACTCTCCGTGAGCCCACCCGATGACCCGCAGGATGGTTCTTGTCGGCGCGTTCCAGGAGATGGTAGAGCTGTGCGAGACTTGCGACGTCGAGATCGCCGGGATCTTCGATGAGCACGTGCAAGGGGAGTTCATGGGCCACAAGATCCTGGGGCGGGACGAGGACGCTCGCCGCCTGGCGGACCTGCTCCGCGACGTGCCGGTACTGATCGTTCCCGACTCACCTTCGACGAGGCGGAGGCTAGCCGGGTATTATCTGTCGCTCGGATACCGGCCGGGGTCGCTCGTGTCCCCGAGGGCGGTCATATCGAAGAGCGCGAGCATCGGCCCAGGCACGGTGGTGCAGAGTTGTTGCCCACATCTCGACGTCAGTGCGCATAGGGGAATTTGTGAAGGTGAACGCCGCCGCAAACCTCATGCACGACTCGGTCGTCGGGGATTATACGACCATCGCGCCGAACGCGGTGGTCCTCGGGCGGGTGTCAGTGCGGGCCGCCGTGAAGGTGCCAACGCCACCTTACTTCCCGACATCGAGGTCGGCGAGGAGGCAATCGTGGGGGCGGGAGCCGTTGTCACCAGGAACGTGGCCTCGAGAGCGCTCGTGATTGGCATCCCCGCGCGGCCCAAGGGAGCGTCATGAGCGCCTTGTCTGTCGTCGTGCCCGTCCGGAAACGAGGCAGAGAACCTCCCACTGGTCGCGCGCCTTACCCCCGTGCTCGAGAGCGATGTCCGCCGAGCACGAGATCATCTTCGCCACTGATCTGAACCGCGACAACACGCTCGAGGTGCTTCGGTCGCTGCACCGATCCGACCCCAGGGTCAAGGCACTCAAGCTCTCCAATGCATTCGGCCACCACGTCGCCGTCCTCGCGGGTCTTGCGGTCCTGAGAGGGGATACCGTGGTCGTCATGGACGGCGACCTGCAGGACCATCCCGAGGACATCCCGCTGCTCACGTGAGGCTACGGGAGGGGTATAAGGTGGTCTACGGTGTCAAGGAGCGGAAGAACGAATCGGCGCTGCGCAACTGGTTTTCCCGCACCATCGTCCGGCTGATAAACTCGCTCTCGCATTCAGCGACGACGCCGACTTCAACACCAGCATGTTCCGCGTCATGAGTCGCCGCGCTGTGGACGAGCTCTGCCAGATTCCGGGAGCGAGATCCAGCATCACCGGGCTGGTGAGCGTCATCGGCCTTCCAACCACTAAGGTCTTGGTGAGCTCCGGGTCCGTCACGCAGGCCGGACGAACTACAGTTACTGGCGGCAGATGAATTTCGCGATCAAGTCTTCGTGCTCTTGCTCTCGACGGAAACCGCTGCGCTTGATCTCGATGCTGGGCATAGCCATCTCGATGCTCTCCCTCGTCTATTTCCTGGTGGTGGTCATCCAGCGACTGGCGTTCGGCACGCCCGTGCCTGGGCCGGCCCACCCTCGCCTCGCCTTCTTGTCGTTGCTCGGAGGAGTTCAACTGCTCGCTTTGGGTGTCATGGGCGAATACGTGGCCCGCATCTTCCTCGAGGTGAAGCAGCGTCCGCTCTACATTGTCGAGGAGAAGATCGGCGAGCTTGGGAAAGCAACCCCTCAGGAGTTCACCTGCGACAGGGCCTTAGCCGACTCGGAGTCGCCTTGGCCAGCTAAGCTCCCGGTCGAGTGCTGTTGGCTTTCAGCTGATCAAGGTAACTGGCGCGCCCGAAGATGCTACCTCACCGCACCCCTATGCTGCTAGCACGACAAGTGACATACACTGGCAGGACGAGCCACATGAATGCCGTGACGGCTCTGCCGCGAGCTCGTCCCATAGGTTGTGGCCGGGTAGCAAACGTCGAGGGCAGAATACGTCAGCCTTCAGATCGCTAGCATTTCCTTATAGGCTCATTGACGATACTGTTGTTTAGCTTTCACTGTTGAGCCCGGAGCCCGTCCGAGTGCACACACGATGGCTTCGGCATCCACCCTCGACACTCGGTCAGGACCATGCGCATCCTCGTGACCGGCGGCGCCGGGTTCATCGGCTCCCATCTCTGCGAACGGCTCCTCGCAGAGGGCCACGACGTCGTCTGCCTGGACAACTTCTTCACCGGTCGCAGAGAGAACATCGAGCACCTGCTCGACAGCCACCAGCTTCGAGGTCCTCCGGCACGACGTCACCGAGCCGCTCTTCTCGAGGTCGACCAGATCTACAACCTGGCCTGCCCGGCCTCGCCGATTCATTACCAGTACAACCCGGTCAAGACCGTCAAATCGAACGTGCTGGGCACCATCAACATGCTGGTGCTGGCCAAGCGGCTCCGAGCCCGGATCCTCCAGGCCTCGACCTCCGAAGTCTATGGCGACCCCACGCGTCCATCCCCAGCCCGAGAGCTACTGGGGGAACGTGAACCCGATCGGCCCCCGCTCCTGCTACGACGAGGGCAAACGGGTCGCCGAGACGCTGATGATGGACTACCACCGGCAGGACAAGATCGACATCCGCATCGCCCGGATCTTCAATACCTACGGACCCCGGATGGCGGAGAACGACGGCCGGGTGGTCTCCAACTTCATCGTGCAGGCGCTGCGGGGTCAGGAGCTGACCATCTACGGCACCGGCGAGCAGACCCGCTCCTTCTGCTACGTGGACGAGCTGGTGGACGGACTTGATCCGGCTGATGGCCGGCGGAAGGACGCACACGAGCCGGTCAACCTGGGCAACCCGGTCGAGTTCACCATCCGGCAGCTGGCCGATGAGGTCTTCCGCATCGTTGGCGGCAGACATCCGGGTGACCTACCGCCCACTGCCCCAGGACGATCCCACCCAGCGGAAACCGGATATCACCCGCGCCCGCGAGTGGCTGGGCTGGGAACCCACAATCGCACTGACGAGAGGGACTGACCCACACGGTGGAGTACTTCCGCGCGCGAACCAGCCGCGACGGCCAAGGCCGGCCGGGCCTTCCGGCGAGCTGGCCAGCGTTCGAAGCCTCCGCGACTGACCTGCCCCGGGCCAGTCCCAGCCGCGTCGCGCCGCTGCCCTACGGTACTATATTCCGCCCCTGTTCCCCCGGGCGGCGGTTCATCTTGCCGCTGCCCCGCGCGCCGGCAATGAGCGGCCGGCCCCATTCGGCTTCCCCGCTGAGGATAATGTCGATCAAATCCGACCGCTGGATCCGCCGGATGGCCCGTGAGCACCGGATGATCGAACCGTTTGTCGATGGCCAGGTGCGGGAAGGCGCCATCTCCTACGGCGTGTCCTCCTATGGTTACGACATGCGGGTCGCTCCCGAGTTCCGCATCTTTACCAACGTGCTGTCCGCGGTGGTGGACCCCAAGCACTTCGACGACCGGAGCTTCGTCAAATTCGACGGGGACGTCTGCATCGTGCCGCCCAACAGCTTCGCGCTGGCCCGCTCGGTGGAGTACTTCCGGATTCCGCGGAACGTATTGACCATCTGCGTGGGGAAATCGACCTATGCCCGGTGCGGCATCATCACCAACGTGACCCCATTCGAGCCGGAATGGGAAGGCTATGTCACCCTGGAGATCAGCAATACCACTCCCCTGCCCGCCAAGATTTACGCCAACGAAGGGATCTGCCAGGTCCTCTTCTTTGAGGCCGACGCGGACGACGTCTGCGAGACCAGCTATGCTGATAAAAAGGGCAAGTACCAGAAGCAAACCGGGGTGACACTGCCCAAGCTCTAACCACGACGCCTGTATGCGTACCGTAGTCTCCATCCCGATCCTGGTCATGCTGCCGGTCGCCCTGCTCGGCCAGGGTAATCCGGCGGCCCAACAGCCGGACTCTCCAGCACCGATTCAGACGGCTCGGCCGCTGACTCTGCCGACCCTGCGGCCTCCGGTGGCCGATACCGGGATCTTCAGTCCACTCCGCCTCCCTCCCGGTAACGAGATTCGCCGCCCCAACGGCAGCCCCGGACCGAAGTACTGGCAGCAGCGGGTGGATTATCAGATTCGGGCGACTCTGGACACCTCGGCCAAACGGCTCACCGGTTCCGAGATCATTCGCTACAGCAACAACTCTCCGGACACGCTCGGATTTCTCTGGCTTCAGCTGGATCAGAATCTTTTTCGCACCGGCAGCACAGGATCTCTGCTGTTCGCCTCCGAGAGTCGGTTTGGAGGAGCCGGGTTCTCTGGCGGGTTCGAGATCGATTCCATCATCCAGTGCAGCGCTCCGCAGGAGCCCTCCGGCAAAGCACCGCCACCGAGCCGGCGGAAGCGCCGAGCCCAGGCTCCGGCCAAGGTCCCGCCTCGATGCGGGCCGGCGCCGCTGCGAACCAGAGTGGACGACACCATGATGTACCTGGAACTGGCCAGCCCCCTGCCGCCGGGCGGCAAGACCATTCTGGAGCTGAGCTACGGCTTCAACATTCCGGAGCACGGCGCCGACCGGATGGGGCGGGATGGCAGCTTGTACGAGATCGCCCAGTGGTACCCCCGGCTGGCGGTGTATGACGACGTGCACGGGTGGAATACCGATCAGTATCTCGGTCAGGGCGAGTTCTATCTCGAGTATGGCAATATCGAGTATGAGGTAACCGTTCCGGCCGGGTACATCGTGGCGGGGACCGGCGTGCTGCAGAATCCGGCTGACGTCCTGACCACGGCCCAGCGGGGCCGCCTCGCCACCGCGCTCAAGTCCGACACCACCATCCATATCGTCACGGCCCCTGAGCTGAGCTCGGGTGCAGCACGCCCGGTGAAAGACGGGTCGCTCACCTGGCGCTTCAAGGCCGATAATGTTCGCGACGCCGCCTGGGCGGCCTCGCCGGATTATGTGTGGGATGCCGCGCGGTGGGAGGGAGTCCTGGCGCAGGCGTATTACCGCCCGAGTGCAGTGGACACCTGGAAGGATGCGGCCAAGATGAGCCGCTTTTCCATCCAGGAGTACAGTAGCCGCTGGTTCAGTTATCCCTACCCGCAGATTTCGGCGGTCGAAGGACCTGTTTCCGGCATGGAATACCCTATGGTGGCCATGGAAGCCAGGGGTGAAAGCGGCCCCGATCTCTACAATGTGTTGACTCACGAGATCGGCCACATGTGGTACCCCATGGTGGTGGGCTCCGATGAGCGCCGCTACGCCTGGATGGATGAGGGGTTCAACACCTTCATCAACACCTTCTCGGAGGAGTCATACTGGAAGCGGAACGATGCGGCGGTACGGCAGCGGGAAAGGGAGCTCATCATCGGAATAGATCAGATGCCCACCGCCCAGCCGATCCTCACGCCGGCTAATCGCTACCGCACCAGTGACAATCTCCTGAGCCTGGCATACGTCAAGCCGAGCATCGAGCTGCTGACGCTTCGCAACAAGGTGCTTGGCGCTCAGGTGTTCGATAGCGCATTTCGGGAATACACCCGCCGCTGGGCCTTCAAGCACCCTCAGCCCGGCGATTTCTTCCGAACCATCGAAGAGATATCTGGCCGGGACCTGTCGTGGTTCTGGCGCGGGTTCTTTTATACCACCGCGGCCCTGGACCAGTCGGTGGAGAGTGTGAAACCTGACTCCGCCGGCGGCGCTCAGGTGACATTGGTGAACCTGGGCGACGCCGTAATGCCGGTGGAGCTGGAGCTCGGCTTTGAAGACGGGACAAGGGATGTGGTGAAGCTGCCGGTCGAAGTCTGGTACGGAGGGAACCGGTACGTCTATGAGATCAAGCCCGGCAAGACCATCGTGAGCGCCCGGGTCAACCCGGATGGCACCCTTCCCGACGCGCTCACTACGAACGATATCTGGAGACGACCCGCCGCCACCGCCACCCCGTAGAATTCTCATGCGAATGCTTCTCCTGAGCCTGTTGGCCACCGCGCAGCTCGCCGCGCAGCAGCAGGCGGCGGCACCGTCACCGACCGACTCCGCTTTCGACCGGGGCGATCGCTCCCCCTTCCGCCGGCTCGAGCTGCCCGCCCCCAATCGGCTGCGCACCGGCGCCGGCGCGCCCGGCCCCGAATACTGGCAGCAGCGGGTGGATTACGTGATCCAGGCTTCCCTCGATACGGCGGCCCAGACGGTTACCGGGGAGGAGCGCATCACCTATTCGAACCGTTCCCCCGATACCCTGCGCTATCTCTGGCTGCAGCTGGACCAGAACCTGTTCAACAGCTCCAGCCGCGGATCCCTGATCTTCGATCAGAACTCCCGGTTCGGGACCGCCGGTGCCAAGGGCGGAGTTACCCTGACCAGGGTAGCTGCAGCAAAATCCTCGGCCGCGACCGGCCACCGCCCTCAAATACGTGGTCAACGGCACGATGATGCGGGTGGATCTCCCCCGCCCATTGCCTCCCCGCGGGCGCGAGGTGCTGGAGATCGGCTGGTCTTTTCCCTTTGGACCCAACAGCAACCGAATGGGAATCGAGCAAATCGATGGGAGCTACGTCTACGAGGTAGCCCAGTGGTACCCACGCCTTGCGGTGTACGACGACGTGCGGGGATGGAACACCGAGCAATACCTCGGCCAGGGCGAGTTCTACCTGGAGTACGGAAGCTTCGACGTCAGTCTGACCGTCCCCAGCAGCATGCTGGTTGCCGCCACCGGGACGCTGCAGAACCCGGCTCAGGTCCTGACCGCAACTCAGCGCAGCCGGCTCAGCCGAGCCCGCGCCAGCGACTCGACCGTGGTCATCCGCGGCAAGAATGAGGTGAGCGATCCGGCGTCGCGTCCAGTCTCTCCCACCGGGACGCTGACCTGGCGCTTTACCGCGGACAGCGTACGCGATTTTGCCTGGGCCGCCGCCCGGCACTTCGTCTGGGACGCCGCTCGGGCCAACGGGGGCCGGACGCTGGCCATGAGCTTCTATCCGCCCTCGGCAGAGCCCATTTGGAACCAGTCCACCCAGTACATCCGGTTCGCCATCGAGAACTACTCCTCGTGGTACCGCTATCCCTATCCGGCCGCCATCAACGTGAATGGCATCGAGGGTGGGATGGAATACCCGATGATCGTGTTCTGCCACAATCGGACTGACGGGCCGGCGTTGTTCAGCGTGACCGACCACGAGATCGGCCACACCTGGTATCCCATGGTGGTCGGCAACAACGAGCGGCGATACGCCTGGATGGATGAAGGGTTCAACACCTTCATGAACTACTACAACTGGGAGAAGAAGTATCCCGGCACCTACAATCGGCGGGGGAACCCCAACATCTACATCCCCTTCGCGCTGAGCGGCCAGGAAGAGCCGATCATGAGGCCGGCCGACCAGATTCGGGGTAATCTCAGCGTCACCGCCTACACCAAGCCCGGGCTCGGCCTCATCCTCCTGCGGGATAGAATCATCGGCCGGGAACGGTTCGATCCGGCGTTTCGGGAATACATCCGCCGCTGGGCTTATAGACATCCCACCCCGGCGGACTTCTTCCGCAGCATCGAGGATGGCGTGGGCGAAGACCTGAGCTGGTTCTGGCGGTCCTGGTTCTACACCACTGAGCGATTGGATCAGGCGGTAGACTCGGTGAGGTCGATCGATTCGGCGGGGGTGGTGCTGTCCCGGGTTTTCCTGCGCAGCGTCACGGCCATGCCGATGCCGGTCGAGCTGGACCTCCGAATGGAGGGCGGCGCTTCCCAGCACCTGAGCCTGCCGGTGGAGATCTGGTACGCCGGATCCCAGTACACACTGCAGGTGCCGGGTCCCCAGCGTGTAGTAGGCGCGGCCATCGATACCCGGAACTTCTACCCCGATGTGCGCCGGGAAAACAACGCCTGGATGGCCCCCGCAAGCGGAAACGACCGGCACGAGCGGAAGCAGCGGAGACGAGCAAGCCCGCAACTCCGCTCGACCCTCTAGGCCGCCTATTGCGTCTTCAGCTGCCAGAGCCCACTCAGCATGTCGATAGCGTAGAGCGACCCATTCGCCAGCTGCACGCCCCAGGTGTACGTGTTCCCTGCCTCACCGGGTTTGATCTGGCTCAGGAGTCGTCCGGACAGATCGCCGCTCAGAGTGCCCGAAATGTCCAGCGCCACTACGCCCGCGTTGTAATACGCGGCATAGAGCACCTGTCTCGGCTCGTCGATCCAGAAGTTGTGGGTTCCCGCGCCGTTGAGGTGGAAGAAGGCCACCTCGGCCGGATGGGCGAGGTCCGAGACATCCACCACGTGGATATCGCCGCTGGAGCGGGATCCGATAACACCCGGACCCTCCTGGCCGATGAACAGGTAGCGCTTCTCTCCCGTGACGGGATTGTGGAACCACCAGCCGTTGTGCACCGCCGGGCTGCTGCTGCTGTTTGCCGCGGTGATCAGGCGGCTCACTTCTACCGGCGCTGACGGCGAGCCTCCCCGAATACCGTTCCCGACATCAAAAATGATGACGCCTTCATCCCAGGCGAACACGAAGGCCAGGCCGTCACGAACGAAGGTATCATGAATGCCGTAATGCGGAGGAATGGGCTCACGGTGCACCAGTCTAGGCGATGAGGGATCGCTCAGATTGTAGATCAGAAGCGCCGGCTCGTTCTCTGTGTCCGACCCGATGGATCCTGGATTCTTTGCGGCGAAGGCGTACAGCTGACCATCGAGAGCGGCGAGCGTAACCGTGTGAACCCCCCCGAACGGAACGCTGGCAGCGCCCATGAAATCGGGATGTGCGGGATCGGTCAGGCGGTAGACGTAGACTCCCCCGTCCTGCCCAAAGTCTCCCCCACTCTCGCCGCTCAGTACCAGCAACTGACCATCTTCGCTGACCTGGACATCGCTGACGGTGCCGACATTGGGAATTGTCACCGAGCTGGTGAAGGACGGTGCGCCCGCGGCATCGAGAGTCCAGACCTTCAGGACGTTGCCCTGCTCTTCCCGGAAGTTCCAGGTACCCGTATACGCGTGGTTTCCGAAGACCCACAAATCCGAGCTGTATCGCTCGGGAACGTTGTTTCCTCCTGCGGCAACACTCATGGTCGTGGGGACCGTGGGCTGGACCGGGGGATCGTCGCCGCAGGCGATCAGCCCCGCCGCAAGCAGCGTCCAGAGGGCCTGCCTATTTATTGTGCTGATCATGATGGCCATAGTGGTGGTCGACCGTGGTGGGCGCCGTGTCCTGTGCCACACCGTACCGTCCCATCCGGTGCAAAGGAAGCCCAACGTTGAGCCGGCTCCCGATGCTCAACGCCCAAAATGACCTCTTGCCGTAGAAGGACTCGGCGTCAAACAAGCCACCATTCACGTCGGCGATCCGTCCATACGACACCTCCACGAACGGCAGAGCCACCAGCGCCTTGGCGAGGGTGAGCTGAAATCCATAGCCCGCTGTATGGACCGTCCAGCGCGTGGTGCCGAGAATGGAGTTCTCCGTATGCGGCCGAGCCGAGCGAAAGGGGTCCAGGAGCCGCTGTTCCTCGGGGCGTTCGGTGCGCTCGAAGCGATACAGGAGACGATGAGAGCCGATGGTCCATGCACCTTCTCCCAGGAGGCTGTGAAATACGAAGAACCCCTCCGCCTCCGAGGTTTGCGCCCACTCCAGCATGGCATAGGCCGGAGAGCCGCGCAGCGATCCGGTCCACCGGCCCGACGCGCTCCACTTGCTTTGATCGGTCCCGAACCCTTCCCGGTGCTCCGGAGATTGGACGTCGGCATGCGACCCTTGCAGCTCGAGATGCGCCACGGGGTAGACCGTGAGCCTGGCGGACCAGGAGTCGCCGAAACGTGACATGTTCGGCCAGCTCTCCGGCTGCTCCGGCTCATCGCCGTTGAAGAGACCTCCCTCCAGCAGAACCGGGCCTGACCGTACCCCCAGGATGACCACGGCACGTTCCAGGATCTGGGCCAGATGGTGATTCACCGGGTAGCGCACGGGCGGCCGGGACATCGGATCGTCGGTCCCGAACGGCGCGAACCCCTTACCGGCAGACAGCGAGGCAGTGGCGGACCCAAACGGGTGGAGGTACGCCAGCATTACCTCATGGACGTACGTATGGGGGTGCCGCCGGTCCATGAACCCCTCCCCCCAATCGCCCAGGGCGAGCTCCCCGTCGGGAATGGTCAGGCCCTCGAGGTTGAGCGTAGCCAGGAGGCGCAAGCGATTCTCGAACGCACCGCCGTGCGCCATGACGGTCGGCTGGACCACCCGCACTTCTCCCAGCGAGCCACCATGCGGTTTTGGGTCGACCCCGGTATACACCGGGACTGCGTTAACCCCGAGCCTGATCCATACGGGAGCCTGGCCCAGCCCTTGGCCGGGAAGCAGGACTGTGGCGATGGTCAGTAAGGCGAGGGAACGTCTCAGTCGGACTCGGCGACGGCCGCCCGACCGGAGGTGAGGCTGGCCCGAAGGAAGTCCCGGTTCATCCGGGTGATGGTGTCGATGCTGATGAGCTTGGGACAGGCTTCCTGACACTCGCCGTAGAGGGTGCAACCACCGAAGTTCTCGAGGTCCATCTGGGCTACCATCCGGAGGGCGCGGCGGTAGCGCTCCGGTTGGCCCTGAGGCAGGAGTCCCAGATGGGTCAGCTTGGCCGCCGTAAAGAGCGAGGCCGAGCCATTGGGGCAGGCTGCGGCGCAGGCGCCGCAGGCTATGCACTGCGCCGCGTCCATCGCGGTGTCTATCGTTTCCTTCGGGATCAGGATGGTGTTGCCGTCCGGGGCTCCCCCGGTCGGCGCGCTGACGTAGCCGCCGGCCTGAATGATCCGGTCCAGGGCCGTCCGGTCCACCACCAGATCTCGAACGATGGGGAATGCCCGAACCCGCCAGGGCTCGACGGTGATGACATTGCCGTCCTTGAAGCTTCGCATATGGAGCTGACAGGCGGCGGTGCCCCGCATCGGGCCGTGGGCCACGCCGTTGATCATCAGACTGCACGATCCACATATCCCTTCCCGGCAGTCGTGATCGAAGGCGATCGGGACCTCACCCCGCTGCATCAGCCCCTCGTTCACCACGTCGAGCATCTCGAGGAAAGACATATCCGGGCTGATCTCGGCGGCCTGGTACTCGACCAGGCGTCCCGGGGCGGAAGGGCTCGGCTGGCGCCAGACTCGTAAGGTCAGGTTCACCGTACACTCTCGGTCAGGAGTCGAGAGTCGGGAGTCAGGAGCCACAGAGTCCCTTCACCGCCGTAAGTCTCCCGACTCCTGACTCCCAGCTCCCGACTCACTTGTAGCTCCGCTGGGCCAGCTGCACGTACTCGAACTCCAGCGGCTCCTTGTGCATCCGGGGCTCGCGGCCCGGTCCCGAATACTCCCAGGCTGCCACGTAGGCAAAATCCTGATCGTTCCTCAGCGCCTCGCCGTCCGGCGTCTGGTACTCCACCCGGAAATGGCCGCCACAAGACTCTTCCCGATGCAGGGCATCCCGGCACATGAGCTCACTCAGCTCCAGAAAGTCGGCCACCCGGCCGGCCCGCTCCAGCGCCTGATTCAGCTCGGCATCGCTGCCGGGAACGTTGACGTTTCGCCAGAACTCCTCCCGCAGCGCCGGTATCTGGGCCAGCGCTCCCCGCAGCCCTTCGGCACTCCGCGCCATTCCGCACTTGTCCCACATCAGCTTCCCCAGCTCGCGATGGAACGAATCCACCGTCCGCTTGCCTTTGATCCCGAGCAGCTTGCGGGTGTAGCCCGCGACCTCTGCCTCGAAGCGGACGCACTCGGGATGCGACGCCTCGACCTTGTCCAGCTTGGCGGAAGCCAGATAGTCGGCGATGGTCGCCGGGAGGATGAAATAGCCGTCGGCCAGGCCCTGCATCAACGCACTCGCGCCCAACCGGTTGGCGCCGTGATCCGAGAAGTTTGCCTCGCCGATCACATGCAAACCGGGAATGGTGCTCATCAGGTTGTAGTCCACCCACAGCCCGCCCATGGTGTAGTGCACGGCGGGGTAGATTCGCATCGGCGCATGATACGGATTCTCGTCGGTGATTCGCTGGTACATCTCGAAGAGATTGCCGTAACGGTCCCGAATGGCGTGCTCGCCTAATCGTCTGATGGCGTCGGCAAAGTCGAGATACACGCCGAGCCCGCTCTCACCGACCCCCCGGCCTTCGTCGCAGACTTCTTTCGCCGCCCGGGAAGCGATATCACGGGGAGCCAGATTGCCGAAGCTCGGGTACTTCCGCTCCAGGTAGTAATCCCGCTCCGAGTCGGGAATCTGGGAGGCCGGCCGCTTGTCGCCTTGCGTGCGGGGCACCCACACCCGTCCGTCATTCCGAAGCGACTCGCTCATCAGGGTCAGCTTCGACTGGTAGTCGCCACTCACCGGAATGCAGGTGGGGTGGATCTGGGTGAAGCACGGGTTGGCGAACGCCGCTCCCCGCTTGTGTGCCCTCCAGATAGCGGTGGCGTTGGACCCTTTGGCGTTGGTCGAGAGATAAAAAACGTTGCCGTACCCGCCGGTGCCCAACACCACGGCGTCCCCAACGTGCGAGGTGATCTTCCCTGAGACCATGTCCCGGGCCACGATTCCCCGGGCCCGGCCATCGATGACGATCAGGTCCAGCATCTCGGTTCGGGGATACATGGTTACCCCGCCCCGGTCGATCTCCTTCTGCATCTGCTGGTATGCGCCGAGCAGCAGCTGTTGGCCGGTTTGGCCTCGGGCATAGAATGTCCGGGAGACCTGAGCCCCGCCGAAGGAGCGATTGGCCAGAAGGCCGCCGTATTCCCGGGCAAAGGGCACGCCCTGGGCCACGCACTGGTCAATGATCTCGACGCTCAGCTGCGCCAGCCGGTAGACGTTGGCCTCTCGAGAACGGAAGTCTCCGCCTTTGACCGTGTCATAGAACAGGCGATAGATGCTGTCGCCGTCGTTCCGATAGTTCTTGGCCGCGTTGATTCCGCCTTGGGCCGCGATGCTGTGAGCCCGCCGGGGCGAGTCCTGAAAGCAGAAGCATTTGACCTGATAACCCAGCTCACTCAGCGACGCTGCGGCCGACGCCCCGGCCAGACCGCTTCCCACCAGCAGAACTGTGTGTTTCCGCTTGTTGGCCGGATTCACCAGTCGCATCTCGAACCGGTGCTTGTCCCACTTCTGTTCGATTGGCCCGACGGGCACTCTGGAGCGCAACTCGATCATCGGATCACCCCAGCGTACACCGCAAGCGGGATCACGGTAAAGCCCAGCCAGACGAGCAGCGCCAGCACCATTGCCACCGTACGCCGAAGCGGGTTGGGAGTCGGTGGGCTCATGCCCAGACTCCGCCCGCTGCTCCAGACCCCGTGATACAGATGTAGACCGACTGCGGCGAGGGCCACCAGGTAGACAACCACCACGACAGGATTGTGGAATCCGGTCGCTACGTTGTGGTATGGGTCGCCCTCAACGAAGTCCGGGTGGGCGGTGCCGATAGTGAAGTGGAGGATGTGATAGACCAGGAAGGCCAGGATGAGCGCGCCGCCCCAGCGAATGCTGCGCGATGCCCAGGTCGAGACCTGCGGCTTGCGCCCGGCGGCGTATGCGACGGGTCTCGCCTCGGCCTGGCGTCCCGCCAGCTGGACCGCAGCCACAACGTGCAGGAGAAGCGAGCCGAGCAACACCAGGCGCGCCGCCCAGAGCGCGCCGCCTGTGCCGTGGAGGAACGCGCTGTAGGCATTGATCCTGGTTGGCCCCTGAAACACCAGAAGATTGGCCAGCACATGGGTGATGAGATAGGCCAGCATGATCAGGCCAGTCACGGCCATGACCACCTTTTTCCCCACCGACGAGTCCCACAGCAACCACAGCCGATTCATTCGGCAACTCCGCTCACGCGTCTACTACCGCCTGGGTCGAACGCACCGCCTCGGCGGACTTGCGGAGCTCCTCGCGTTCAGCGTCGGTAAGGGTCACCTCGATGATGCGCTCGAGGCCGCTTCTCCCCAGCTTGCAGGGAACTCCACAAAACACGTCGCGAAGACCGAACTCGCCCTGCAGCCAAGCCGAACAGGGGAGAATTCGCTTCTTGTCCAGAGCAATTGCCTCGACCATCTGCACCGCAGCGGCACTCGGGGCATAGTACGCCGATCCGGTCTTGAGAAAACCCACGATCTCGGCGCCGCCGTTCCGGGTTCGGTTGACGATCGTATCGAGCTTCTGCTGGTCAATAAGCTGGGTGACCGGGATGCCTGAGACCGTGGTGTAAGAAACCAGCGGCACCATGGTGTCGCCGTGTCCGCCGAGCACCATCGCCTGGATGTCTTCCACTGAAATATCCAGCGCCTCGGCCAGAAAGGTGCGATAACGGGCTGTGTCGAGCACTCCCGCCATGCCGAGTATCCGCTCCCTGGGGAAGCGGGTCGCTTTCATGGCCACGTAGCACATCACGTCCAGCGGATTGGAGACCACCACGATGATGGATTTGGGGGCAACCCGGGCTATCTGCTCCGTGACCGAGCGAACGATGCCGGCATTGGTTTTGACCAGATCGTCCCGGCTCATCCCCGGCTTCCGTGCGATACCGGCGGTCACGACAAACACTTCGGCCCCCGCAGCCTCATCGTAGTTGCCGCTGCCGACCACCCTGGTATCAAAACCCTCGATCGGGCCGGATTGCCACTGGTCGAGGCCCTTGCCCTGAGGGACTCCGTCGACCACGTCGATCATGACCACGGCGCGCGCCAAATTCTTCTCGGCCAATCTCTGCGCCGCCGTTGCGCCCACATTACCCGCCCCAACTACCGCGACCTTATTTAGCATTCGAAGAGCTCTCTGCAGCGATGAAGAAGGTGTAGCAGCCCAAGCCGCCGCAATATAGTTGTGTAGAGTCGCGAGTCACGAGTAGCGAGTCATGAGGCGCTTGGAGTGAAGACGGCTTACCGCTATGAAGATTCTTCGTGCGAGTGCTCGTGGCTCCCGACTCGTGACTCGCGACTTCCCCTCACCTGCCTGATCGCCTCGTACAGCACAATGCTCACGGCATTCGAGAGATTGAGATTTCGCACCGGCCCGGACATCGGGATGGTAAAGCAGCGTTCCGGATGCTTTTCCAGAATCCGTTCCGGCATGCCCTCGGTCTCGCTCCCGAAGACCAGACAGCTGTTCGGCTTGTAGGGGGCGTCCCAGAAGCTCTGCTCCGCCTTGGCGGAGAAGTACAGACAGCGGGAACGGTCCATGGCGTCACGAAAGGCGAACCAGTTCGGGTGCACCCAGAGGTCTACCGCGCCCCAGTAGTCCAGCCCGGCTCGGCGGACCTCGGCGTCATTGATACTGAAGCCCAGGGGCTCGATCAGGTGCAGCGGAGTGTCGGTGGCCGCGCAGAGTCGAGCGATGTTGCCGGTGTTGGGAGGAATCTGAGGTTCGATGAGCGCAACGTGGAGCGGCATCAGCCGCCCCGCGTGTGCATCTCGCGGTGCGGATCGGCCCGGAGAGACTCCAGCTGATACAGCGCTCCCCGCTCGGGCGAGGCAACGCGCAGCTCGGCGCCGCGATCGGTTCGGCGGCGCCAGGTGTCCTCGATGCGCCGGGCGATCTCGTCATCGGCGCATCCTTCCCGCAGTGCCTGGCGGAGGTCGAGCCCGTCCTCACCATAGAGGCACAGGAGCCAGGTCCCATCTGCGGTCAGACGGCTGCGGTCGCAGGTCCGGCAAAAGGGCTCGGTGGTCGATGCAATGATCCCGATGACGGCGCCGTCCGGGAGGGAGAACCGCTCGGCGGGAGCCCAGCCGCCTTCATTCACTGGCGTGATTGCGCCGTAAACCTGCTCCAGCCGTTCCAGGATCCCCTGCCTGGTCACGACTCGATCCATGGACCACTCGGTAGCGCCACCGACATCCATGTATTCGATGAACCGCACCTCGGCCTGATGAGCCCGGGCAAATTCCACCAGGTCAACCAGCTCATCGTCATTGTAGCCTCGAACGACTACGACGTTGAGCTTGAGCGGTGCCAAGCCCTCCCGGTGCGCCGCCGCAATGCCCTCGAGCACGTCCCGGTGTCGTCCCGAGCGAGCGAACTCCAGCATGCGATCGGGCCGGAGTGTATCCAGACTCACGGTGACGCGTGAAAGCCCGGCAGCCCGGAGCTCCTTGGCCTGCCGCGCCAGCAAGATGCCGTTGGTGGTGAGCGCAATGTCCCGGATCCCGCGATGGCGCCGCAGCAGCGCAACCAGCTTGGGAAACTCGTGGCGGAGGAGAGGCTCGCCACCGGTCAGCCGCACCTTATCAACGCCAAGACGGGCGAAGATGCCCACCAGGCGGTCGATCTCTTCGAAGGAGAGAATGGAGTCGCGGGGAAGCCAGGCATACTCCTGTTCGGGCATGCAGTACCGGCACCGCATGTTGCAGCGGTCGGTGACTGAAATCCGCAGCGACTTCAGAGGACGGTGTAGAACGTCAGTAAGCGGGGCAGCGGGGCGGCGGGGCAGCACGGCGGCACTCACGATTCCTCCCCGTACCCATCAGCGTGGTTGGCTCCGCTGGTATAGGCTGCATGGTCGGCAAGACTATTCGGCTGTTCAACCGCCCCGCTGCCCCGCTGCCCCGCTGCCCCGCCTCCCACCCACTCCACCGACCCGTCGGCAAAGACCTCCTGCTTCCAGATCGGCACTCGCCGCTTCACCTCTTCGATCACATAGCGGCAGGCGGCAAACGCCTCCTCGCGGTGAGCCGAGGCAGCAACGATGGCAACAGCGACGTCACCGATTTGCAGCGTTCCTATCCGGTGCTTCAGCGCGACGACGCAGTTCCACTCCGACTCCGCCTCTCGCACGATCCGGGCGCACTCGGCTTCCGCCATCGGCTGGTAGGCCGAGTATTCCAGACGGAGCACCGATCGCCCAGCCTGATGATCCCGCACCGCTCCCAGAAAGCTGGCGATCCCGCCATGCCGGGGAGATTGCACCTGGGCTAGCAGCGAGCCGAGGTCGATCGCGTCAGAGGTCAAATACATCGGCTCAACCACCCGAAAGCGGCGGGAGGATGGCAAGCTCGTCACCCGCGCTGAGCGGAGTGTCCGGCGTGACCTGCGTCAAATTGAGGGCGCAGAGTGGCTTGGCGGGGAGCCGCTCGCCGCCGGGAAAGGCACGGAGCCGCTCGAGTGCGTCGCTGACCCGCGCCGGATTGTCCAGCACGAGCTCCAAAGCGTCGCTGCCCAGCAGCTCGGCATAGCTGGCGAGGAGCAAAACCCGAATGGTGACGGTCGAGGCAACTGCGGTCATGACTGAAAGGTAACAAGAGTCGCCCTGAGACTCGGGGCCCAAAGCGACTCTCGAACACGGGGAAAGCTGAAGCTCTACATCCCCTGCGCCGGCTCAGCTTCGGGAGTGGTCTCGTCGGCGACGAGGGCCCGCAACTCTTTGCTGGGCTTGAACACCGGAACCGGACGGGCAGCCACTTCCACGGGATCGCCGGTGCGAGGGTTTCGGGCCATGCGGGTCTTTCTACGACGGATTTTGAAGGTGCCGAAACCGCGTACCTCGATGTTGTGCTGCTGCTTGAGGGCTTCCTTGACCGCTTCCAGGAAAGCGTCCACCACGCGGGCACAGTCTTTCTTCGAGATCATGGGCCCCGCTGTGCGGGCGATGGAGGCAGTCACCTGTTCGACGAGATCGGCCTTGGTCATGCATCCCCCAGGAGGGTTATGTCGGCGGAGCCAGGCGGGGAAACTATGGCCGATACTACGAGCTTACCCCTTGTCTGTCAAGGGGTTGCCGGATTGATCCGGGTTCCCCGCGAAGTGAGGCCATGAATTCGTCGAAGTGGGGCCACGCGTCGTGCGGTCCCGGCGCGGCTTCCGGATGGTACTGCACCGCAAACAGCGGAAGCTCGCGGTGCCGGATCCCTTCGATCGTACCATCGTTCAGATTGACGTGCGTGACTTCGAGATCGGGGGCGCCGGGAACCCGGTTCGCCTCTCCAACTACCGCGAAGCCATGGTTTTGAGTGGTAATAAGCACTTGACCACTGCGGAGATCGCGGACCGGATGATTACCTCCCCGGTGCCCGTACGGCAGCTTGGCTGTGGAACCACCATAGGCCAGGCCGATGAGTTGGTGGCCGAGACAGATCCCGAACGTAGGCAGGCCGGCGTTGGCGAGCTCGCGAATGGTTGGGAGGGCGTAGCCCACCGCGGCAGGATCGCCAGGTCCATTGGAAAGAAAGAGGCCGTCAGGGGTTAGCTCGCGCACCTCGGCCGCGGACGTGTTGCCGGGAACTACCGTGACCCGGCAACCAGCATTCACCAGCATGCGCACGATGTTCCGCTTCATGCCAAAGTCATACGCCACGACGTGAGGACCAGCGCCTTCGCTCTGCCGTATCCCGGTGCTGGCTCGGGATGCGAGGTCCAGTCCCACCATTGATGGAGAGGCGAGCAGCCGAGCCCGCATTGCGTCGTCGGGCCCTTCTCCTTCCGCTACCACTCCGCGCATTGCGCCGCGCTCGCGCAGATGGCGGGTGAGGCGCCGGGTATCGATGTTCTCCAGAACAGGCACACCGGCCGAGCCAAGCCAGTCGCCGAGCGTTCGAGTGGCGCGCCAGTTCGATGGGTGGCGAGACAACTCACGAACCACTACGCCGCTCACCTGGGGGCGGCTGGACTCCATGTCCTCCTGGTTCACCCCGTAGTTCCCGATCATCGGCGCGGTCATAACCACGATCTGGCCGAGGTAGCTCGGGTCGGTGAAAGTCTCTTGATATCCGGTGAGATTGGTGGTGAATACCACCTCTCCGAATGCCGGCTCGGTGCTGCTCGGCGTAGTCCCGGCGAACCAGGCGCCGTCCTCCAGCAATACAAAAGCGGGGCGATCGGTCACCCGATCGCCCCGGAGAACGAGAGCCTGCTGATCACCGCTTGGGCTGTGCGGGCGCCGGTGCGCCCTTGGCGGGGGTTCCGGCCTTGGGTGCCGGAGACGGCGTGCCCAGAGGAAGCGGGGCCGGCTTTGACTGCGGCGTGGCGTTGGTCGGGCTTGCGCCCGCCTTGGGAGCCTCGGTTGAGGGCTCCGGACCCAACGGGAGCGGAGCCTGCTGCGACGGCGCGGCGGGCGTCGCCGCCCGGAGCCGCTCCTGCAAGGCACTCGAGTTGCCACCCCGTGGCACGAACGAGAGCACCAGCGACAGCACCAGGAAAATGCCACCACACCACCAGGTCAGCTTGGTGAGGATGGTAACCGCCTGCCGGTTTCCCAGAACCGTCTCGGTTCCACCACCGCCGAGCGACGCCAACCCGCCACCCTGGCCGGCCTGCAGCAGGACGACGACCGAGAGGAGCAGCGCATCGAGCGCGAGCAGTGACACGAGGAAGGTGAACATGGTGGTGATCTTAGTCTGCTGTGGGAGCGCGGTCAACTTGTCTGGAGTCGGGAGTCAGGAGTCGGGCGATCTGAAGGGAATAGATGTGAGGGGCGTTAGAACGATGTCCGAAGGAAACCCCATAATCACTACCGTTCAGCAATGGGAAACTATCGTGACCTCGCAGTATGGAAACGCGCTCACACCTTCGCGCTGGAAGTATATCGTTGCACTGCTTCATTTCCGGATCGCGAGCGTTACGCGCTGGCGGCCCAGCTTAGACGCGCGGCGGTTTCGCTGGTTTCAAATATCGCTGAAGGAGAGGGTCGTCTGGGTGATCGTGAGCTGGCCCGTTTTCTCAAGATTGCACGCGGATCGGTTAGAGAGATCGAATGTCAGTTACTGCTATCCCGCGATCTGGGTTATGTGTCAAGAGAGACATGGGCCAGTTTAGACAGAGATTCGGAGATAATAAGCAAGATGCTGAATGGCCTGGTTCGGTCACTTCAAAGGCCTAGGATGTGTAGCTCCACCTGACTTTCAACTCGGAATTCCCGACTCCGACTCCTGACTCCCGACTCCCGACTCCCGACTACCTACTCCACCTCATCAATCGATCTCGGCCAATCCTGCTTCAACAACCGGGAAAGGGCCCGGTCGGCCAGGAGCCGCCCGCCTGTCTGGCAGCGGGCGCAGTAGTTGGTCTCGTTATCGGCATAGCGGATTCGCTGAACCGGAGAGGAGCACACCGGGCACGGTTTTCCGAAACGGCCATGCACCGCCATCCCCTCCCGGAAGGCCGTGACCTTCTCAGGAAAACGGTCTCCCGCCTCCTGCCGCAGCCGCTCGGTCCATTCGTTCAGGGTGGCCTGGGTGGCGCCGAACAGCGTGGCCACCTGCTCATCCGTCAGTTTGCCGGTAAGCGTCAGTGGCGACATCCGGGCGCGGTGGAGGATCTCGTCCGAGTAAGCATTGCCGATACCGCTGAAAAGCCGCGGGTCAGTCAGAGCGCGTTTGAGAGTGTGATTCTCAGATCGGAGCCGGGTCGCAAAATCCTCGAGCCCTGCGTCAAGCACCTCCAGGCCCCCGCGCTCGAACGCCCGCAGCTGCTCCGACCCAGCCACCAGATGAATAGAAGCCCGCCGCTTGCTCCCGGCCTCGGTGAGCTGCAATGAGCCGTGGGGAAACTCCAGCGCGGCAAGCACCAGCTTCCCGCCGGTCTTGGCTTCGGGCGGCTTCCAGCGCAGTCGGCCGGCAATCATCAGGTGAATCACGATGAAGAGCTCGTCTTCACACTGCAGCACAATCCGCTTGCCCAGCCGTTGAAGGCCTATCACTCGCTTTCCCGCAAACGCCGAAGGCGGAGGGTCCACCGACCTCAAGATGAACGGGCTCCGAAAAACCAGGCGGAGCAACGGCTGGCCCAGAATACGCGGCGTCAGCTGCTCCAGGTACAGTGTGATGTCGGGAAGCTCGGGCATGGTGGGTGCGCCGCCGGTGGACGGCGAAGCCTGGGTGCGAGGCTAGCCTTCTATCAGATCGAATCCGCCGGAGGGTCGCATTTTGGCCTTGGAACCCCGGTCGATCACCTCAGCCCAGCCCTCCGGATTCAGACTGGCCCCGCCGACCAAGACACCGTCGAGCTGAGGCCGGGTCAGCAACGATGCCACATTCGCCGGGCTCACGCTGCCGCCATAGAGGATAGGCACTCGATGGCGGACACTCTTGCGCCCCAGCTCCATCCGGATCAGCTCGTGGATCTGCGCCGCGTCGTCCGGCGTCGCGTTCTTACCAGTGCCAATGGCCCAGACCGGCTCGTACGCCAGCACTACCCGCTCCCAGTCCTGAGACTGGAGCGCGGCGAGCACTGCACCGAGCTGGCGTACGATGACCTGTTCGGTGCGCCCTCCGTCTCGCTCCGCCAGGGTCTCTCCCACGCACACCATCGGCGTGATTCCGGCAGCCAGCGCGGCCTTGGTCTTTCGTCCGACTTGCTCGTCGGTTTCCCCGAACAGGTGACGTCGCTCGGAGTGCCCTACCAGCGTCAACCGGGCCCCGGCCTCGGTGACCATCGGAATAGAGATCGCGCCGGTGTACGCACCCTTCGGCTCCCAGTGGACGTTCTGCGCGCCAATGGTCACATCGGAGCGTCCCTTCAAGGCATCGGCCAGGCGGAGCAATCGAGACCGCCGCCGGAAAAAACCAGAGCCGTCTCCCCTCCATCGGAGAGGTGAGCGCCAGAAACTTCTCGGCAAATGCGCGCGCCTCGGCTGGCCCGTGGTTCATTTTCCAGTTGGCCGCAAACGTGAGCTGCCGAGCCGTCATAATCTCCTTACACCCCGTCCAGCGCGGCCACGCCAGGAAGCTCCTTGCCCTCGAGAAATTCGAGCGACGCGCCGCCCCCGGTAGAGACATGGGTGATCTGGTCACTCAGCTTGGCCTGAGCCACAGCTGCCGCGGAATCGCCGCCACCAATCACCGTCACCGCCCCGTTCGCCGTCGCTCGGGCCATGGAGCGGGCCACGGCGAGAGTGCCGTGGTCGAACGGCGGAGTCTCGAACACGCCCATCGGTCCATTCCACACTACGGTCCCGGCCTCCTCGATGCTGGCGCCGAAGCGCTTCTCAGTGCCGGGATCGATGTCGTAGACCGCCCACCCTTGCGGGATCGCGTCGCGGCCCACCACCCGAGTCTCGGTGTTGGGCGCCAGCTCGCGCGCAATGACACCACCCTCCGGCAGCACCAGCTTGCTTCCGGCTTTCTTCATCAGGGCCCGGGCCAAATCGAGCCGATCGGGCTCCACCAGCGAGTTCCCGGTTTCGAGCCCCATGGCCTTGAAGAAGGTGCAGGCCATGGCCCCGCCAAGAAGGACTTCATCGACCTTGGGCAGCAGTGCCTCGATCAGATCGATTTTTCCGCTGATCTTGGCTCCCCCCAGTACCGCCACGAAGGGCCGCTTCGGCTGGTGCAGCGCCTCCCCCAGATAGCGAAGCTCCCGCTCCATGAGAAACCCGGAGACCGCGGGCTTCAGGATCCGGGCGATGGCCTCGGTGCTGGCGTGAGCCCGATGGGCTGAGCCGAAAGCATCGTTGACGTAAAGATCGCCCAGCGCGGCAAACTCGCTGTGCCAGCTGAGGATCGTTCTTTTCCTCCCCAGGATAAAACCGGGTGTTCTCCGCCACCGCCACACCGCCCCGAGGCAGTCGCCTGGTCAGGGTAGCGGCGTCGCTCGACGTTGGATCAGGCAGAAAGGTGACCGGCGAGCCCAAGCAGCTTTTCCAGGGCTCGTACCACCGGCTGCATGGAATACTTCGGGTCGGGGCCGTTCTTGGGCCGGCCGAGATGCGAGAGCAGCACCAGTCGAGCGCCCCGCTCCCGGAGGTATTTGATGGTGGGGAGCGCGGCCCGGATGCGGGTATCGTCCGTGACCTTGCCGTCCTTGAGGGGCACGTTGAAGTCCACCCGCACCAGCGCGCGACGGCCTTCCAGCGATGACTTGTCCAGCGATTCGAGCGAACGCTTCACCGGGTGTTCCCGATATAGCGCAGCAGGTCAACGCACCTGGCCGAGTAGCCCATTTCGTTGTCGTACCAGGAGGTGACATTCACCAGCGTCCCGTTGACGACATTGGTTGACATCGCATCCATCGTGCTCGATTGGAGCGAGCCGATGTAGTCCACCGAGACCAGCGGCTCTTCACTCACCGCCAGCACATCCTGCAGTGGCCCGGACTTGGCCGCCTCGCGGAAGGCGGCATTGACCTCGTCGGCCGAGGTGGCCTTCTGCACCACGCAGGTCAGCGCGACGACCGAAACGTCGGGCGTGGGCACCCGGAGGGAAACGCCGTCGATCTTGCCTTTGACTTCCGGCAGCACCAGCGACGTCGCCTTCGCGGCTCCCGTCGTGGTAGGAATGATGGAGAGGGCGGCCGCCCGGGCCCGCCGCAGGTCCTTATGGGGCAAATCGAGAATCTGCTGATCGTTGGTGTACGAGTGGATCGTCGTCATGAAGCCGCTGACGAAGCCGAACCGGTCCAGGATCACCTTCACCACGGGAACCAGGCAGTTGGTGGTGCAGCTCGCGTTTGAGATCACGTGGTGCTTGCCTGCATCGTACGACTTGTGGTTCACTCCGTAGACGATGGTGATGTCTTCCTTCTTGGCTGGCGCGGAAATGATCACCTTCTTGGCCCCACCCTTGAGATGCAGCGCGGCCTGATCCCGGTCGGTGAACCGTCCGGTCGACTCGAGCACAATGTCGACGCCGAGATCCTTCCATGGCAGCTTGGCGGGATCCTTCTCGGAGAGTACCCGGATAGAATCGCCATCCACGCAGATGCCGTCGGATTCGGGAGTCACATCACCCTGAAACCGGCCGTGAACGGAGTCGAACTTGAGCAGGTGTGCGAGCGTCCTGGTGTCGGTCAGATCGTTGACCGCCACGAAATCGAGGTCGTTGACCCGCATGGCCTTGGAGGCGCGGAGCACGTTCCGACCGATCCGGCCAAAGCCGTTGATGCCGATGCGAATGGGCATTGCTCTCCTCTTAGTAGTCGCGAGTCCCGAGTCGCGAGTCGCGCGCCTCGTCATCCTGAGCGCCGCCAGGGATCGGCTCAGTCGTGAGCGAGCTCCTGATTGCGCGCGGGCAAACGTCACCGCTTCGATCCGCGCGGCGCCGGCTGCGGCCAGCGCCGCTCCAGCCGAGGCGAGCGTGGCCCCGGTGGTGAACACATCGTCCACCAGCACCACGTTGAGTCCGGTCACCATCCGCAGCCTGAAAGGCCCCTGCCACGTTGGCGTGGCGCGCCTCGGGAGTGAGCGCGGTCTGGGTCGGCGTCTCTCTCACCCGCCATAGCGCGTTCGCACCGGACCGGGGCCCCGATGAGCGCGCCGAGCGCTGCGGCAATGCGCTCACTCTGATTGTACCCCCGGGCCCTGAGACGCCGCTTCCCCAGTGGTATCGGTAACAAGGATACCCCCTCAGTCAATGGCTCGAGGTGCTCGCATGGACAACGCCAGCGCCTCGGCAGCCCGGCTCCAGCCTTCGTACTTGAGCTGGTGCACCGCAGCTCGCGCGGAGCCCTCCAGCCAAACCGCGCTGCGGACCCGGGAGAGCCCGGCCGGCCACTGCTGACAGAGCCGGCAATCGAGGTCCCGCAAGCTGGGTTGCCCGCAGCGGCCGCATAGCGGATGGGGCACGGGGCGCCAGCGCGAGCGGCACACGCCGCAGATGAGGCTGTCATTGCTCCCGCTCCGGCACCGGCTCGTGGCAGAGCAGGCACGCCGGCGGCAGCAGCCAGCGCTCTACCCGGGCGAGCGTCTCCCTAACGGAGTGCGCCATTTACCGCTGCTCGCATGACCTCGACCGGAGCGCGCTTGCCGGGAAACCAGCGCTCGAAAGCGGCCGCCCCCTGAGCCACCAGCATGGCGCGGCCATCCGCAGAGCGACGCACCCGCGGCCGCACGCTGCGGATCCAGCTGGTCTCGCCCGGCGCATATACCATGTCGAAGGCCACCTCCGCTCGGGGAAACCGGCCGAGGTCGATCGGAAGAGGATCTGTCGGGCTTGAGACCCAGGGGAGTGGAGTTGATCAGCACCCGGCAGCTCGGAGGGCTCGGCCAGCGCAACACCGCGCGAACCGATCCATCGCTCGAACTCGCTCTGCCGGCGCGGATCTCCGCGAGCCGACTGCAACCGGCACCCCATGCTGCGCCGCGCCGCGACCACCGCCGCTCGCGCCCCGCCGCCGGTGCCCTGGATGAACCACGGCTCCTGCCTCACCTCGAGCTGGTGCAAGCGCCTCCAGTAGACCCGGCACGTCGGTGTTGTCTCCCACCGTCCTGCCGTCCTCGTTCCAGAAGGTGTTGCAGGCTTCTACGGTCTGCACCAGCTCACGGGACGTGTCGACCGACCGGGCGGCGATCTCCTTGTGAGGAACCGTCACGTTCCCACCGCCGCCCGCATGGCGCAATGCCGCGGATGAGCGCAGCAAGATCTTCGGCCCGGCATCGAAGAGGCACGTACACCGCGGGCATTCCGAGAGCGCGGAAGGCGGCGTTGTGCATGATAGGAGAGAGGGAGTGTGAGACCGGGTCTCCCAGAATGACGAGGACCCGGGAGTTGCCGCTGATCACCGCACGGTGCCGGCCACCCGGCTGACCACCCCGCCGATCAGCTCCTGAAGCTCATCATAGGTCTGCCGGTAGCTGGCGAGATCGGAGCCGAACGGGTCGCTCACCTCGGTGCGGCCCGCTTCCCGTCCGGCGTAATCGCCCAGCACGTGGACCTTCTCCTCTCCGCCGAGCTCTGCCACCCGGGCGCGATGGTGACCGGACATGGTGAGAATCAGGTCGGCCGCCTTGACCGCCTCGCGGGTGAGCAGCTGCGCGCGATGGCCGCTGAGATCCAGGCCGTGCTCCAGTCCGACCAGATAAGCGCCTTCGGAGATCGGCGCCCCATCCCATGCGCCGGTGCCGGCGGACGAAACGGTAACCTGCTCCGCGCCGCGGCTGGCGAGCGCCTCGCGCAGCAGTGCTTCGGCCATGGGACTGCGGCAGGTGTTTCCGGTGCAGACGAAGAGGACGTGCATTGCTCAGAAGATAACAGCGGGGAAGCGGGGCAGCGCGGCAGCGATGCAGCGCCGCACACCGGCGTAGCGACTCCGATGTGCTGTTGCCGCCCCGCTTCCCCTGCTTTCCCTCTGCCCCGCTGTCACGGTGCCAGCCTGCCCGCGGCCCGGCGCAGTTCGCTCCTGCGGAATCGCGCCTTCGCGCACCAGACGAGGCACGGCGTCGGTGCAATCGACCAGGGTCGATGGCGGCACGTTGCCGAGCACGCCTCCATCGAGCACCAGCAGCTCGCCGTTGCGCTCCTCCGGCCCGAACACTTCGACCAGCCGGTCTGCCCCTGGCGCCGGAGGGCCGCCCGGCCGGTTGGCGGAGGTGGAGGTCAGCGGCTCGCCGAGTGGCCGCCACCAGGCGGGCGATGCCGGGGTGGGACGTGTACCGCACCGCGATCCCGCCTTCCCTGCCCCGGAGCTCGTCCGGCAACCGCCCCTCGCCTCCGCGAAGCACCAGGGTGAGCGGACCCGGCCAGAACGCATCCGACAGCGCCGTGGCCGACGCCGTGAACACCAGTCCCCACTCTTCGGCCATGCGCCGGCCGGAGATCAGGAGCAGGAACGGCTTACCCTCCGGCCTGCCCTTGAGCCGGGCCAGTGCGGCCAGCGCGGGAACGGTGGGAGCCGAACCGAGGCCGTACACGGTTTCAGTGGGATAGGCCAGCAATTTCCCGGCGCTGAGATGCCGGCCCGATCTGGGGAATAGCGGCGGCGACCTCGTCGTCGGTGCGAAACGGCAGAATCACCTTGGGGCCCCGGCGAGCAGCTCGGCGAGCTCGAGATCCTCTGCCGTGGTGATCTTGAGGTTCCTGCGTCGAGTCGGGCACCAGTCGGACCGGAACACCCATGGCTTCTACCAGCGCGGCGTCGTCGCTGGCCCGGCGGCCCAGCCGTGCCGCCCGCTGGTAGGCCTGCTCCAGGATGGCGCGGGGGAATCCCTGCGGAGTCTGCGCCCGCCAGAGACGCGCCCGGGGCCGGGTTCGCAGACACCCGGCTGGGCTCACGGCGCGACGCTTCCTTCAGGGTGTCGCTGAGCGGCACCGCGGCGACCGCACCCTGTCCTTGCCGGGCATACATGATGACCGCCGTCGATCACGTCGCGGTCGACGAAGGGGCGGGCGCCATCGTGCACCAGCACCACGGCGCAGGAGTCTCCCAGCTGGGCCAGCCCGTTGCGCACCGAATCTCCCCGGTGGGACCCCGCCGGCAGTGACAGAGAAAGCCAGGCGCCGCGAGCAGACCGAAGCTCGGAGAGGAAATCGGGGGGCTGGGCCGCGTCTGACGGGGGCAGCACCAGCACGACCTGTGCGACCTCGGGATGAGAGGTGAAGGGACGAAGCGCCCGAAGCACGATGGGAATTCCTCCGACCGGGCGATACTGCTTGGGGATGCCCCCGCCGAGCCGAACGCCCTGCCCTCCGGCGACTACAATTGCAGCGACGTCACGCGGCAAGAGCCTGCACCAGCTGATCCACGTGATCCAGTCCCACCAGCGATGCGCCGGGCACCTGCACGGTGCTGCGGGAGGAGCCGAACACCCGCGGAAAGCCGAGCCGGACCGCTTCGGCGATCCGGCGCTCGACCGCTCCGCTGGGCCGGATCTCGCCGCCGAGCCCGATCTCGCCCAGAAAGACCACGTCGGCCGGCGCCGGCCGGTTGTACAAGCTGGAGAGCAGTGCGGCGGCAACGGCGAGATCGGCGCCCGGCTCGTTGAGCCGCACACCCGCGGTGACCTGAACGAAGACGTCCAGATTGGCAAACGAGGTGTCTGCCCGGCGCTCCAGTACCGCGAGAAGTACCGCCAGCCGCCGGGGATCCAGCCCGGTAGCCACCCGCTGCGGTGTGCCGTAGCCGGACTTGGCCGCGAGGGCCTGGACCTCCACCAGCACCGGCCGGGTCCCCTCCATGAGCGCGGTGACGGCGCTGCCGCTGATGCCTCCGGCCCGCGCCGCAAGGAACACCGCCGAGGGGTTGGGCACCGCCACCAGACCGCTCTCGGTCATGGAGAACACTCCGAGCTCATCGACCGAGCCAAACCGGTTCTTGGTGGTTCGCAGCAGCCGGTAATCCAGCGTGGCTTCGCCCTCGAAATACAGGACGGTGTCGACGATGTGCTCCAGCGTCTTGGGTCCGGCGATGCCGCCACCCTTGGTGACGTGCCCGACCACGATGACCGAGGTTCCGCTTTCCTTGGCGAACCGCATGAGCTGGCCGGAGCACTCGCGCACCTGCCCCACGTTGCCGGGCGCGCTCTCCAGCTGATCGGTGTACACCGTCTGGATCGAATCGATCACCACCACATCGGCGCCTACGGCTGCCGACCGCCTGGATGATTGATTCGAGCCGGGTTTCGCCCAGCACATGCACCGGCCCGGCATCTTCGTTGATCAGCCGGTCGGCCCGAAGCCGGATCTGGTCCGGCGACTCCTCGCCGCTGGTGTACAAGACACCGTATGGCCCGCGTTCTCCAGCCGCGCGGCGGCTTGAAGCAGGAGGGTGGACTTGCCGATGCCTGGCTCACCGCCGATGAGCGTCATCGATCCGGGGACGATCCCGCCGCCGAGCACGAAATCGAATTCGTTCAGTCCCGTCCGCCAGCGCTCGCAGCTGGCTGCGCCGGCGACGTCACGCAGTCGGGTGGGCGGTACGGTCGGTAAGGCGGTACGACGGAACCCTCTGCCGAGTCTGCTTACCGCCTTTCCGCCCGACCGCCTGTACCGACCGGCTCCTCCGCGACCGAGTTCCACGCCGCGCACGCCTCGCACCGCCCCACCCATTTGGGGTGCTCGTGCCCGCACTCGGTGCAGCGGTAGACGGATCTGGGTTTAGGCATAGCTGGCCCGGCGGTACGGCACGCGTAACCGTCCCGCTGCCCCGCTGCCGCGCTGCCCCGCCTCACTCCGGCGCCTCTCTCTCGGTTCGATTGTCGAACCGGGTGAACTGCTTGTGGAAGTACAGATTCACCAGACCGGTGGGTCCGTTGCGGTGCTTGCCCACGATCACCTCGGCCATGCCCTCGAGGCTGTTGCCCTCGCTATCCTCTTTCTGATACATCTCCGGGCGATGGATGAAGAGCACCACATCGGCGTCCTGCTCGATGGCGCCCGAATCCCGCAAGTCGGACAGGATGGGCCGCCGCTCGCCCCCGCGCTGCTCCGACGCACGGGAGAGCTGCGAGAGCGCAATCACCGGGATCTTCAGCTCCCGCGCCAGGCCCTTGAGTGAGCGCGAAATATCGGACACTTCCTGCACTCGGTTTTCGGCGTACTCGGGACTCCGCATCAACTGGAGGTAGTCCACCACGATGAGCCGAACGTCGTTTTCCACCTTGAGCCGGCGAGCCTTGGAGCGCATTTCCAACAGCGTGAGCGCCGGTGAATCGTCGATCCAGACCGGACAGCTCTGCAGGATGCCGGCGGCCCGGGCGAGTCGGGTGAAGTCCGGATCTCGCAGCGTTCCCCGCCTGACCGCTTGACTGTCCACCCGGGCTTCGGCGCAGAGCATCCGCTGGACCAGGGCTTCCTTGGACATTTCGAGCGAGAACACAGCCACACCGAACCCATCCACTGCCGCCTGGGTAGCCACGTTGAGGCAGAATGCCGTTTTGCCCATGGAAGGCCGGGCGGCCACGATGATGAGCTCGCTGGCCTGAAAGCCCGAGGTCATCTCGTCCAAATCTGTGAAACCGCTGGGAACTCCGGTAATCGATTTGCCGCTGCGCTGGAGCGTTTCGATGCGCTCCATCGTGGGCCACAGCATCTCTTTGATGCGGGTGAACCCTTCGTCGCCCCGTTGCTGCGAGATCTGGAAGATCTTGGCTTCGGCACTGTCGAGCAGATCGTTGGCGGTAGAATGGCCGTCGTAGGCCTCGGTGATAATCGAGGTGGAGGTCTCGATCAACCGCCGGAGGATCGCCTTGTCTTTGACGATCTTGGAGTGGAACTCGATGTTGGCCGCAGTGGGCACTGCATCGACCAGCTCGGCCAGATATTCCAGGCCGCCCGCGGCGTCCAGCTCACCGCGGCGGAGCAGCTCGTCCCGGAGCGTGATGTGATCGATGACGACCCGCTGCTCGGTAAGCGCCAGCATCGCGCGGAACAGCCGGCGGTGCGCCTCGCGATAGAACATCGAATCGTCGACCAGCTCGGCGGCGCGCAGCGCCGCGTCCTGGTCCAGCAACATTGCACCCAGCACGGCTTGTTCGGCTTCCTGACTCCAGGGGGCCGATCGGGCCGAGTAGGTCTCAGCGGTCGAGTAGTTGTCGTGCGATACGGACGTCATCCCAGGTAGGCTTCTTCCAGTTCGGGTTGCGGAGCAGTGCCGCGGGATGATACGTCACGACCAGCGGAATACCGTTGTACGTGTGCACCTTGCCGCGCAGTTCCCCCAGACTCTTTCTCACCCCCAGCATCGCCTCGCCCGCAGTGCTCCCGAGGGTCACGATTACCTTCGGCTGAACGATCTCGATCTGGCGATGTAGATATGGAATACAGGCCGCGATCTCATCGGGCAAGGGCTTTCGGTTCTGGGGCGGTCGGCACTTGACAATGTTGGTGATGTAGACGGAGTCGCGGGGGACTTCAATGGCCTCCAGAATGCCGTTGAGCAGATTTCCCGCCTGGCCCACGAAGGGGCGGCCCTGCGCGTCCTCGGTAGCGCCCGGGCCCTCACCCACCAGAAAGAGTTTTGCCCGGGGATTTCCCTCACCGGGAACCGCGTTGGTCCGGTTGGGACACAAGCGCACAACAATGCGTCGTGCGGATCCGCTCGGCGACTTCCTCCAGCGTCTCCAGCGCAACCAGCTCATCGTCGAGCACATGACTCGGCGACTCGACGGCGAGCCCGGGACCGGGAATGGGTGGGCAGCCCTGCTTCCAGCGGGGCAGCGGGGCAGCGGGACCGCGAGGCGGCGGTGCGGCCCCAGATGCTCTCGTCCGCGTTACCGCCCTGTGCCCTGCTGCACTGCTGTGCTTCCTGCCCCGCTGCCCCGCTGCCCCGCCGCCCCGCCGTGGACACCACGACCTCCGCACCCCCCAGCTCAATCTGCTGCCGCAGATACCGCTCCCATTCACCGGCCAATGGTCTGCTCCACCCGATCGAGGATCGACTCGGCAACTTCACGCTTGGACTGGAGCGGCAGAATCTGCCGGGTACCGTCCCGGCCGAGAAGGGCGACGCGATTGGTGTCCTTCTCGAACCCGGCTCCGGGCTCGAGCGCATCGTTGACCACGACCAGATCCAGTCCCTTCCGCTCCAGCTTGGCCAGGCCCTTGGCCAACGCGTCGCCCGTCTCCAGAGCAAAGCCGACGATGAGGCTGCCGGGCTTCCGCAGGCCCCGGGTGGAGTCGAGCACGTCACCGGTGGGCTCCATGGGAATAGCCAGGGCGCCATCTACCCGCGGGCGCTTGCCGTCGCTGGGACTGGTGGGACGAAAGTCGGCGGGCGCCGCGGCCATGATCAGCACGTCGGCCTGGGGAAGCTCCGCCCGGACCGCCTGCTCCATCTCGAGCGTCGTCTCCACCCGGCGCACGACCACCCCGACCGGATCCTGTAGCGCGACGGGGCCGCTGATCAGGACCACGTCGGCCCCTCGCTCCCACGCCGCCTCAGCCACCCGGAAGCCCATCTTGCCGCTCGACCGATTAGTCACCACGCGAACCGGATCGATCGACTCGCGGGTCGGGCCGGCGGTTACAATGACCTTGCGGCCCGAGAGGTGGCCGCCATTCAGGAGACGGGCGGCATGAGCCATGATGGTCTCGGGCTCACTCATCCGGCCGGGACGCTCCGAAGGGCCCTCAGCCAGGGCGCCGATCTCAGGTCCCACCAGCGTCACTCCCCGCGCCCGCAGCCTCTCTAGGTTGGCCTGCGTCTCGGGGCGGGCGTACATCTCGTCGTTCATCGCCGGAGCCAGAAGCAGAGGCGCCGTGCGCGCCAGGAGCAGCGTGGTCAGGATATCGTCGGCCAGCCCCTGAGCGGCGCGGGCGATCAGGTGTGCGGTGGCCGGCGCGACAATGATGAGGTCGGCGGCCTGGCTGAGCTGGATATGCGCGAGCGCCCTGCCCCGCTCCCAGAGTGAGCTCAGGACCGGGCGCCCGGTAAGCGCCTCGAAACTGACTGGACCGACAAACTCCCCAGCCCCTTTGGTCAGCACCACTTCGACCTCGGCGCCGGCCTCGGTGAGACGCCGGGCGAGAATGCAGCTCTTATAGCTGGCGATACCGCCGGACACGCCGAGGACGACGCGTCGGCCGGCCCACACGGTCACGCCTCTGAGCGGCGGCGGCGAAGGAGCTTGTAGTTCAGCTCGCCGTCGACGAGCTCCTGCATGGCCTTGGTGGTCAGCTTCTCGCTTGACCGGGCCTGGTGGTCCTTGGGGAACTCGTTGAGATAGCGGGCGAACTTGGCGGCGACCAGAACGCCGAGGTACTTGTTGCCCGCCTGCTTGGCGACTTCGCTGGGGGTGATTATGCGCATGTCTTGCTCCATGTTAATGTCGCGAGTCGACGAGTCGTGAGTCGCGAGTCAGAATTACTGCCTAGGAGCGGAGTCGCGCGCTAGTCCGTGACTCGTGACTCGTGACTCGCTGACCCCTTCCAATTTTCTCCGCCGCCTTGACCACGTCCCGCCGCAGCTTCTCGATGAAATCCGGCAAGGTGTCCTGCCTGGCCACTCGCCAGGACTCCGCTTCCAGAATAGCGGCGACCTGGGCAACCGCGACGACCAGATCTTCGTTGTAGATGGCGTAATC
Organism: uncultured Gemmatimonadales bacterium; assembly: GCA_963842945.1. Classification (GTDB taxonomy): domain Bacteria; phylum Gemmatimonadota; class Gemmatimonadetes; order Gemmatimonadales; family GWC2-71-9; genus CAVVWJ01. The sequence goes on along the minus strand of CAWJIM010000020.1, from coordinate 82,627 downwards.
GTATTCCGCGATCGCCACGAGCTCGTCCGCCGCCCGGTAAATCCGCGCCCGCATCAGCTCGGGATCCTCTGTCTTCCGGCCGGTCAGCCGTTCTACCAGTGCATCGGCCGAAGGCGGCAGAACGAAGAGCAGCAGCGAATTCGGAAAGTTCTTGCGGATCTGCCGGGCGCCCTCGATCTCCACATCGAGCACCGCGTTTCGGCCGCTGACAAAAATCCGCTCGATTTCGCTCTTGAGCGTTCCATAGAGCTCGCCACCGTACGTGGCCCACTCCAGGAATTCTCCCTGATCGCGCCGGCGGATGAACTCGTCGCGGGAGAGGAAGTGGTAGTCCAGGCCGTCCCGTTCATCGGGGCGCTTGGGCCGCGTGGTTGCCGAGACCGAGTAGCCGAGATCCTCCCGCCCCTGCAACAGCATCTTGGCAATCGTGGTTTTTCCGCCGCCTGACGGCGCAGAAAGCACCAGGAAAAACGGCTTCACTCGAGATTCTCGAGCTGTTCCCGGAATTTCTCCAGCTCGCCCTTCATCGCCACGACCAGCTGGGCGATCTCCGCGTCACCCGCCTTGGAGCCCATCGTGTTCACCTCGCGCCCCAGCTCCTGCGCCAGAAACCCGAGTCGCTTTCCGATGGGCGCATCGCTGGCCAGCGCGTCCCGCACGGCTGCCACATGGGCCTTGAACCGTACCAGCTCTTCGGTGATGTCCAGCTTGTCCGCCAGGAAGGCGAGCTCCTGGGCCAACCGCTCCTCATCCACCGATCTGCCGTCGAGCAGTTGAGCCACCGCACCGCGGAGCCGGTCTCGCTCGCGCACCAGCCGTTCGGGCGCGCGGTCGGCGATCCGCTGTGCCGCTTGCTCCAGCAAGTCCAATCGATGACGGAGCTCGGCGGTTAGCGCGGCGCCTTCACGAGCCCGCATGGCTCGGCATTCCTGGCCGGCTTGCGCAACCACAGGCTCGACCTCGCTCCACGGCACCTCGACCGAGCCATTACTCGCGTGGGTCAGCACGTCGGGTTGCCGCGCGACCAGCTCGACTGTCACTTCACCGCCCAGGCCCAGAGCCGACTGCATTTCCCGAAGCCGACTGGCGACCAGTCGTGCCCGCTCGAGGTCGAGACCGAATCCGGGATCCGCCTCCAGGATCTCGGTCCAGCGCGCCTGCACGGTGACGTGCCCCCGGTCGAAGTCGCGCCGCAACCGATCGCGCACCTCCACCTCGAGGGCGCTGAGATCGCCGGGGAGCTTCGCCGAAAGATTGAAGTAGCGATGGTTCACGGTTCGGATCTCGACCCGAAGCCGTCGTCCGGCCACCGGGCCCTCCGCCGCGCCGAAACCCGTCATGCTGTACGGCAAGCGTCCTCCCATGAGCCGGAACAGCCTAGAAAGTTAATCCAGCTAGGAGCTTGGAGCTAGGAGCCGAGAGGTTGGTGGTGACACGCTTCTAGCTCCCAGCTTCTAGCTCCCAGCTCCACTGGCACAGCATCTGCCCCCGAACGGCCCGCCTTCCCCCCAGACCGCCGCACCGAGGACTGCCGTGACCGTTCAACGGACCATTCCATCCTATCTGCTCAGGACCGGCCTGACGCTTCTCCTGATTTCACTACTGACCGGAGCTGCCCAGGGGCAAACCGTCACGTCGGCCGCCGCCCGGGTTGCCGTCCCGGCCGCGCCGGGCAAGGCGAACCCGGTGTGGACCTTGAAGCTGAAGCAGGACCTCCGGTGGCAGCAGGTTACGCCCGCAGGAACGCTGCTTATCTCCACCGACGACGCCCTCACCGGCATCGATATCGATCGGGGACAGGTCATTTGGGAGAAGCCCGAGCTGGGCGGCTTGCCGCCGGACAGCGTCCGGATTGTCGAGGGCTCCATCCTCATGGAGGCGGCTCGACCCGGCCTGCTTCTGGTCTTTGATCCAGTGACCGGCTCCGTGGTGTTCGATTCCCGACGCCTGGGACTGGCGGATGTCGTCACCCGTCGCGTTCTGCCACAGACCGGCACGCTGCTGGTGCATGGTCGCCGACCGTCCGGCCCGCCAGTTGTTGCCTTATACGACCTGGTAAGCGGGGATCAGCGCTGGGCCAGCGAGTCGCTGTTCGTTCAGACCGAGCCCAAGAAGAAAGGGCTCGGTGGGCTGGTCCAGGGTCTGGTCCAGAAAGTCTCGGAGGCCACCGCTCTCGAGGTGCTGCAGGCCGGACCGGATATGATCGTGGTGCACACGCTGATGGGCCTCCGGGGACTGGACGCGCGGAGCGGGAACATGCGCTGGTCTGCCGCACTGCCCACAGCCCGGGCCGGCAATCCGGCAAAGCATGTCCGGCTTTACCCATCGATCGACAAGAAGGACCGCATCTATGTGAGCTTCGACGACCGGCTGATGGCTTATCACCTGAGCGATGGCAAACCGCTGTGGGCCCAGCCGGCCACGGTCAATGGGTGGATTCATGACATCGTACAGCACCCGGCGGGAATCATCATTCTGCCCGGAAGCCGCACCGGAGGGAGAGCTTTCCGGCAGCCGAACGGTATCCAATGGAGTGGTACAGACCGGCCTCAACGTGGCCCGCTACGAGGACGGGAAAACCATCGCCGCAAAGCCGGTCAAGATGCGGGGCAATGTCACCGATGCCCTCGTGACCGGAGAGTCGGCAGTGCTCGCGGTCGATGCCGAGTCGAAGACGTTCCTCAATGTGCTCGATGTCGCCAGCGCGACCTTGCGGCTGAAGAAGGACGTCAAGATCAAAGGCCAGCTGGACTATGCCGAGCTGGGTCGCTCCGGTTTGCTCTATGTGACTCGGCCGGACGCCGCCACCAATGCCGAGGTGAACTTCATCGACCTGAACACCGGCGAGCGGGGATACAAGGATGCCATCGAGAGTGGGAAACCGATGAGTTCGACCGGCTACAATGCCGATCGTTACCGGCTGCTGCATGCGACCGAGGGCCGGACGATGTACGTCTTCGCCAACAAGAACCGCCAGCTCTATGCGGTGGATCGCGAGACCGGCACCTTCGAGCCCCGCGGCGGCGAAATCAAGCTGGATGGCGGCGAGGATCCGATCGACATGGAGATCAGGCGCGAGGGCATTGTGCTCATCGCCCCTCAGAACCTGGTCATTCTCGGACGGGACGGTCAGGTGAAGAAGCAGGTCTACTACCCTGCTCCCCAACTGTCGGGTCTGCTTCGCGCGCTGCATGGCATCAATGCCGTCCGCGCAGGACTCTACGGCGCGGCAGCCTCCGCCTATGGCGATGCCTTTGCGGATGCGTCGCGCCGCGCCACGGATGCGACCACGAAACAGATTACCAGCCAGCTGGCTACCGCGTACTCTGAGGGCGGAGCCCAGCTCCAGGGATACGCCCGCCAGTCAGCCGCCATGGCGACGAGGCGCTTCAAGGCCTCGCTCACCGTCCCGAGCTCGGTGTTCATGCTGACCAAGTCGCCCGAAGGTAAAGGCAACGTGCTGCTTCAGATCGACAAGGTGAGCGCCGAGCCGCGCGGGCGAATCGATCTGGGGAAAGAGAAGGAGCCGGTCTACGCGGTGGATGACATCGCGGGCATGCTGTTCCTGAGAACTGGGCCGGGAACGATAGTAGGATATCGGTTATAGGAGTCCACGGTCCCCAGTCGTCAGAGTCGGTCACCCTGAGCGAATGCGAAGGAACCTGAACTCGTATGCACAAGAGGTGGTGGTGCCGAAACTTAGCACCACCACCTCTGGTACATTCTAAACGCTCTAGCGCTGCTAGAGTGCCCCGGCTGAGCGAGTCGAGGTGTCGTTGAAGGACGTGTCCTGATAGGTCGTGGGGCGGGCGGCGTTTCCCTGCCGGTTCCGCCACCAGCGCCAGGCCAGCATTCCAACCCCGGCCAGCGCCGCATTCCGTAGCCTGCTGCCGCTGAACGTATCGTTCCTTACCCGGCGGCCCCGGTTCCTGTTGCCGAATCCGAACATAGTTCTCTCCTCTGCTGAAGGCGCCCTGCATCGTGGTACCCCTATAAGGTACCCGATGAGTCTGGAGAGACAGTGATGGTGAGCACAGTCGCCAGTCGTCAGTCCTCAGTCGCCAATTAATCTGTCGAACTCCCATCTCACCCCGAAGTTGCTGCCATAGCTCGGAATCCGAAAACCGGGCACGTAGGTCAGGTCGGTGGAGCCCAGGTTGGTTCGGTCCCAGTAGATGTAGAACCGGTCGAGCTGCACCTGAACCAGGCTGCGCAGGAAGGTTGCCCCGTGCAATTCGATCGGTGTCCCCACGGAATCCCGCCCGATCACTCCGGTCCCCCAGCTCTCCAAGCTGAGTCGCAGCTTCAGGTCGAAAATCCCGCTGGGAAACTCTCGGAGGAATTTGGACCTGATTGTGGCCGCGCTTATCGAGTGCGTAGGAGGAATTCCTTCCGGGCCGACATCGCCCACCGGATCGCTGTACCAGCTCTCCAGGGTTAGCCATTGCAGGGGCGCAATCCGGACCGACGCGGTGATCCAATCCGTACTGGACGAAGGTCCGATTTGAGCAACCTCAGGAAAATCGGCGTAGCCGAGCGGGCTGAAAGCCGAGGTGCGGGCGTAGGACACCTGAAATCCCAACCGCCCCCGGCTCCATCCCAGCGCCGCCTGCAGGTCGTGGACATCCTGTTCGGGATCGGTGGGAATCGAAGGAGCGGCAACGACCTTGCCCAATCGCGCGCTGCCGGTCAGCGCCAATCCTCGCAACGGCTCCAGTCCGCCGGCGAGAGTGGCGTAGTCGCTGGCCCTGCCGCCGAAATGGCTCAGGTGTACCAGTTCCGCGCTGGCGCTGAAGGGTCCGACCGGGTTGAGTCCCGCATTCACGCGAGCATCCAACGGTGTCCAGCGAGTGCGATGGAAAGCGGAGCCGCCCAATGAAAGCCGGGAGGTCCGATAACTGAGGAGTCCGCCCAGCTGGTCGATCTGCTGATCCAGACCGTCCCCGTTCCAGGAGGTGCGGGAATACACGATGTCGGCTCGCGGACCCAGCTCGTTGAGCTCCTTGCGAAGCGAGAGCCGGAGCTGTGCATCCGTGCGCTTGGCCTTGTAGCCCGGACCGATGGTGTCCTGCGCCCCGGCGTCGTTGATCACGAACGCCCGGCGGTTAGGTGCGGTGCGAATCAGCTGATACTGCAGACCCACCCAGGATGTGGGGTGATAACTTCCCTGAGCCCAGAGCTGGGTGTTGGAGTAGGTGCTGCCGACCACGGCCTGGGTGGGCGAGCTCAGATAATCCCCGGCGAGCGTAAAGCCGACACCCGAAGTGAACCGGCGCTCCAGGGCGGCGTCGTAGCGGGCGAAGCTGTTGTCGCCCCGGGCAATCGCGATGCGAGACCGGGCGGCCAGCCGCTCGTTGCGGCGGGTGAACAGATGGACCCGAAGCTGGCCCGGCCAGCGCTCCACCTCGATGCGATCGAGGAACACCAGAGAAATCAGAACCGGATCCACCGCCACGCTGTCGATTCCCGCCGCGACATAGGGCATCCCGTCCAGGAAGTACTCGACCGAAGAGGCGCCCCGGCCCTGGAAGTTCACCGGCTCCGGCCGACCGATGTAACCGCCGCGCCAGAGATAGACCCCGGGGACCTGGCTCAGAAGATCGCCTAGTGTGGCCGCATGTCCCCATTCGATCGAGTCCCGGGTGAAGACAATCCGGGTAAGTGCTGGCCGGGGCCCCTCAACCCTCAGGAACGGAAGCACCGGCACGCGGACATTTCCCTCCGCCTGCTCTCGGAGATAGCGCTCGGTGGTATTGAATGTGTCGGCGGCGGCGGAGTCGGCTGAGGCGGAGTCCTCCGCCTCTTCGTCGGGGAATTGAGCCGACAGGCGTGAGCGGTGAGAAGAACAGCGTGAGCGGGAGAAAAACGAAAGCAGCGTGAGCAGCGAACAGCCACCAGCCTGCTCGCTAGGATGTGGTCCTCCCCGCTCACCGGCCGTTCCGCTCACCGCTCACCGCTTACGCTTTCCTATCGCCACGGGCGAGAACAAACTCGGTAAACAACCGCACCCCCATGCCCGTGGGTCCCTTTACCCTGGTGGGCTCCTCCCGGTCGGTGTACGCTGTGCCCGCGATGTCCAGGTGGGCCCAGGGGAATCCATCCACGAACTCGCGCAGGAACCAGCCGGCCGAGATGCTGCCGGCGGGCCTTCCGCCGCTGTTCTTGACGTCGGCGATATCGGACTTCATCAGATCGCGGTAGTCCTCCCATAGCGGCAACGGCCACACCCGCTCCCCCGCCTTTTCTCCGGCCGCGCGCACCTCTTCCACCAATTGCTCGTCGCTGCCCATGACCCCCGCCGCGGTATGTCCCAGGGCGACGACGATGGCGCCGGTGAGGGTGGCGATGTCGATCACTGCGGCCGGCTGGTAGCGGCGGGCGTAGGAGAGGGCGTCGCAGAGAATGAGCCGCCCTTCCGCATCGGTGTTGATGATCTCGATGGTCTTGCCCAGGTGGCTGGTAACCACGTCACCCGGCTTGACCGCGGTCCCGCTTGGCATGTTTTCCGTGCTGGGGATGAGGCCGACGACGTGCACCTTCGGCTTGAGCAGGCCCAGGGCCTCGAACGTGCCCAGCACCGCGGCAGCGCCGGACATGTCGTACTTCATGTCCTCCATGTTCTGGGCCGGCTTGATCGAGATGCCGCCGGTGTCGAAGGTGACGCCCTTACCGATCAGCACCACCGGGGGCCCTTCGGCGCCCTTGTACTCCAGCGCGATGAAGCGCGGCTCTTCGGCGCTGCCCTGGGCCACCGACATCAGCGCCCCCATCTTCTCCCGGACGATGGCCGCCTTGTCGAGCACGGTGATCTCGAAACCGTGCCGCTGCGCCAGGTCCCGCGCCACATTGGCGAGATAGGTGGGCGTGCAGATGTTGCCCGGCAACACCTGAATGCCTCGGGCAAGCGTCTGCCCTGCCCCGATGGCCGCGCCTAGTCGCTGCCCGTCCCGAATAGCACTGGAGGAGCCGGGCAGCAGGATGTCGAACCGCTCGAGCTGCGGTTTCTTGCTCTCCTCATCCCGCCGCTTCATCTCGTTGTACTGCCAGGCGCCTTCCGCCAGTCCTTCGGCAATGGCCTGCGCCGCTTCTTCCGGCGCCACTTTTCCCCGGGATTCGGCCGGCAGGTGAAATGCCGCGCGCGGTACGCCGATCGACCGTGCCCGCTTGGCTGCAATGGCGGCGGCGCGCCGGATGGTGGCGCGATCGATCTCATCCGGCTTACCCAGGCCTACCAGCAGCACCCGAGCGGCCGGCCCTGTCGGGTACAACACCGCCACCTCATCCTTTTTGCCCACGAAGTCTCCCGAGGAGAGCACCCGGGCGAGCGCACCGCCGGTTCCCTTGTCGAGTGCGTCCAGCGACTGAGGCAGCTTGCCCCGTCCGCAGCGCGATGGCCAGCAGCGGAGTCTCATAGCCGGCGACCTGTGCCTGGGCTAAGGCAGTCTCGAACGGCATAGGCGAGACAACGTGGGTTGAGTGTGAGGGTTGTGGTCTGGCGGGGGGAAGCTACACCGAGCGATGCGCGAGCGGCAATCCGTCGTTTGAGCCCTGGCGCGCATCTCTGCTCCTAGCGGACCGTCATCACTGGCCAGGGTTATCGCCCGCGGCTGTATTCCACGCTCTGGTGCCAGTGATCCTCGTGCGACTGACCAGGCTTGCATTCTGTGCAAAACCTGTTCATATTCCGTTCGCCTATGGCGATATGTGACCTCAGCTCAGGAGAGAACAGTGATGAGACGATGGATCCAGGCCGCGGCGCTCGGCCTCGGAGCTGGCCGCCTGGGGCAAGCCCAGTGGAGGCCCAAATGCCGCAGAAGCGCCTCTTTCTCGAGGGCCTGGGTGGCGCCGTGGTCCCCACCTTCGACATCGACGACGTCGCCAAGACCGGTAGTGCGGTCGGCGCGGCCGTGGGATACCGGGTGACTGACCGCTGGGTCGTGCTGGGAGAATTCGACTACGGCATGCATAAGGACAAGGCGACCAGCTCGACCGACATCAACACCCTGCACTACCTCGCCAAAGTGGGCTACTCCCTCACCGGTCCCAAGGAGCGCGGCTGGGAGGCCCTGGTGAACCTCGGCGCCGGTGCCGTGACCTTCGATGTCCAGGGTGCACCGGAGAACTTCACCTACTTCGCCATCAATGCCGGCGCCAAGATCGCCTACAACTTCAACCCTTCCTTCGCGTTCGTGCTCTCGCCCCAGGGAGATATCGCCCTGAGCGACGAGTCCGAGCTCACTACCACCAATGCCTGGGTCTGGCCGGTCACGGCGGGACTCCGGGTCTCCTTCTAAAGCACTGGAGTTGTCATCATGAAATCGCTCGATCGCATCGCCACCGCTCTGCTGGTCGTGGGCGGCCTCAACTGGGGCCTCGTCGGCCTGGCCAACTTTGATCTCGTGGCCGCCATCACCGGCGCCGGCAGCTTCGGCAACAAGAACGCTCTCGGAGCGGTGATCTACGTCCTGGTAGGTCTTTCCGCGGCCTATCGGTTGCTCAGCTGGAAGGCCATCGAACGCCGCTACGCCACCGCGTAAGCGGCGGAGCCGGTCCCGGAAGTGCCCGGGGCCGGCTCGCTCTTCTGGCTGTCCAGCTCAGGAACTAACTTCTCCCCTATGACCCCGTCGCGGTTCAGCTCCGGACTCCAGTGAAGGCCTGCTCTCCATCGGCGCCCTCTCGGCTGCCACCGGAATTCCCATCGACACCATCCGGACCTGGGAGCGCCGCTATGGCTTCCCAGTGCCGGTCAGAAAGCCTTCTGGTCACCGCGTCTACCCGCTGGGCCTCGTTCCCGCGGCTCCGCCGAGCCGCCCAGGCCATTGCCCGGGGACACCGGGCCGCGGAGGTGGTTCCGGCATCGGAGCGGGCGCTCGATGCCTTGCTCGAATCGCTGCCGCAACTCCCAAGCGGGCGAGTGCCCTCGGTTCCGGAACAGACTCCTCAGGATGGCGACGAGCTGCTTGCCCTGGTACGCGCGTTCGATACGGAAGGGTTGAGACGCCGGATCGAGAACGATTGGGCCCGCCTCGGGCCTGTGGGTTTCCTCGAGGGCCAAGCTGCTCCGTTCCTCACTTCAGTGGGTGAGGCCTGGGCGCACGGGCGGCTGGACGTTCGCCACGAGCATTTTGCCACTGGAGTGCTGGGAGATTTTCTCCGCGCGGTGCGGCTGCCGCTGAGCGATCGGGCAACCGGCCCCATTGCCGCGCTGGCAACTCTTCCCGGCGAGCTCCACGGCCTCGGTCTCCAGATGGCGGCCCTCGTCTTCTCCTTTGCCGGCTGGCGTCCGCTGGTGCTCGGGGTCGATACCCCGATCGCTCAGATCGTGTCGCTGGCCCGCGAGGCGCCGGCTCGGCGTGGTGGCGCTCAGCTCGGTGCAGCCTCGACCCCAGGAACGCCGCCACCATCCAGTCGCTGAGACGCGGTCTCCCGCGGCGCATACCTCTCCTGGTCGGCGGCCGCGGCGCGCCTCGCCTGCCGAGCCTCAAAGGGCGTGGAGATCATTCCCGATCTAGTCGGGCTTGAGCGCTGGCTTCGCGCCTACCGGGGCAGCCACTCCAATCTGCGGGACGCGCACTCCGCGTAACCACCCGAGGCCGTCTTACCGTCGGGATCTCACCTGCCTCCCGGATTTCGCCATGAAACGGTTTGCTTTGCTGGTCGCTGCCGCGGTCGTCGGCCTGAGTTCTCCACTCCTGAGTCAACATCGCGCAGCTTCCCGCTCAAGCAACAGGTTTTTGCCGCCGAGAGCAGTTTCGCCGCCAGCATGGCCGAGCGGAACTTCGAGGCGTTTAGCTCTCACGTATCGCCCGAAGCCATTTTCTTTGGCGACACCACCGTGATGCGGGGCAAGACAGGCGGTGCTCAAGAGCTGGCGCCGGTTCTTCGACAAGCCGGACCCGCCGTTCTCCTGGAAGCCGGACGTGATCGAGGTGCTGCCTTCGGGCAAGCTCGCCCTGAGCAGCGGCCCGGTGTTCGACCCCAAAGGCCAGCAGGTGGGAACCTTCAGCTCGATCTGGCGGCGGGAGCGGGATGGCCGGTGGTTGATCATCTTCGATAAAGGGTGCCGCTGACCCAGCGACTCCCCGCTCAGGCCATCGCGAGCTGCCCGCTCGCCTGGGCCAGGTCTCCTTCCGCAGCTTCCTGTCCCGGAGTGCCCAGGAACCGGGCGAGATAGGGCGCCGTTCGACTCACGGCCGAGCCGGCAACCACGGCCGGGGTTCCGGCAGCCACGATGTGGCCTCCTTCCTCGCCGGCTCCGGGCCCGATGTCGATGACCCAGTCGCTGCCCGCCACGATCCGCATCTCATGCTCCACCACGATCACCGTGTTCCCGGCTTCGACCAGCCCGTCAAGCTGGGCCATGAGCCGCTCCACATCGGCCGGGTGCAGCCCGGTGGTGGGCTCGTCGAGAACGTACAGTGTGGTGCCCCGCTGGATCCGCTGCAGCTCGGCCGCCAGCTTGATCCGTTGGGCCTCCCCGCCGGAGAGCTCGGTCGCCGGTTGTCCCAGCCGGAGATAGCCGAGGCCCACCTGGCGTACCACGTCGAGCGCCCGCCGAACATGAGGCTCGTCCACAAAGAACTCGAAGGCATCATCCACAGTCAGGCCGAGCACGTCGGCGATGTTTTTGTCGCGGTAGGTGATCTCCAGGGTTTTGGCGTTGTACCGGGCGCCGTGGCAGGTGGGACAGGGGGTGTACACGCTGGGCAGGAACAGCAGCTCCACCATCACGAAGCCTTCGCCCGCACAGGTCTCGCAGCGGCCCTTCGCCACATTGAAGGAGAAGCGTCCGGCGTCATAGTGGCGAGCGCGGGCCTGCCGGGTGGCGGCGAAGAGTTTGCGGACGTGATCGAAGAGTCCGGTATAGGTGGCCAGGTTCGAACGCGGCGTGCGCCCGATCGGTCGCTGGTCCACCACCACCAGTCGCTTGATTCCCTCAAGGCCCCCAGCGATCCGGCCTCCGGTTAGGATCACCGGCGACCGCTCCAGATCTTCGCCTTCCTCGTCATCGGTTGGCGGCTGGTGGCCGAGCTGCTCCGCCACCAGCTCGACCAGTGCCTGACTCACCAGGCTCGACTTGCCCGAGCCGGAGACGCCGGTGATGGAGGTGAAAACGCCCAGCGGAAAGGCGACATCGAGGTGGTGGAGGTTATTCCGGGTGACACCGCTCAGCCGCAGCCAGCCTCGAGGCGGGCGCGGGGCTCGCAACCGAACCGCTGGTTCGGCAAACAAGTAGCGCCGGGTTCGGGACTCTTCGACCTGGGCCAGACCCTCCGGGGGGCCGCTATAGAGGATATGGCCCCCCTCCTCCCCTGCGGCGGGTCCCACGTCCACGATCCAGTCGGCATGACGAACCACGTCCAGGTCGTGCTCGATCACAAAGAGCGAGTTGCCGGAGGTCTTGAGCGTCTCCAAGGCTCCCAGCAGCGCCTCGGTATCTCTCGGGTGAAGCCCGGCCGACGGTTCATCCAGCACGTACACGACCCCGAACAGATTGGAGTGCACCTGGGTCGCCAAACGCAGCCGTTGCAGCTCCCCCGGCGACAGGGTGGGCGTGCTGCGGTCCAGTGTGAGGTACCCCAGCCCCAGCTCGAGCACGATGGCCAGCCGCGCGACCAGGTCTTCCGCAATGCGCTGAGTAACCACCGCCTTCTCCGGGTGCTCCTCCTGAAGCTGGGTGAGGCCAGGAGCCTTCCCTTCTGCGTACGGGCGGAAGATTCCCGCCAGCCGCTTCAGCGGTACCTGCGACATATCGGCCAGGTCCATGCCGGCAAACTTCACCGACAGTGACTCCCGGCGCAGTCGCTTGCCATGGCAGAGCGGACACAGGCTGCTCAGCATGTACTGGGCGACCCGCTTCTTCATCATCTGGCTCTGGGTATTGGCAAAGGTGTGCAGCACGTGACGCCGGGCGCCGGTGAAGGTTCCCATGTAACTGGGCTCTTCCTTGCGCTTGAGCGCGCGGCGCACCTCTTCCAGCGTGTAGCCGGCATAGACCGGCACGGTCGGCTGCTCGTCGGTGAACAGGATCCAGTCCCGGGTCTTCTTGGGGAGCTCCCGCCAGGGGCGGTCCACATCGTGGCCCAGCGTCGTCAGAATGTCGCGCAGATTCTGCCCCTGCCACGCCGTCGGCCAGGCCGCCACGGCCCGTTCCCGGATGGTGAGCCTGTCATCCGGCACCATGGATTGCTCGGTCACCTCATACACCCGACCCAGCCCGTGACACCGAGGGCAGGCACCTTCGGGAGTATTCGGTGAGAACGACTCGGCATACAGCAACGGCTGGCCCCGGGGGTAGTCCCCGGCCCGGGAGTACAGCATGCGCAGCAGATTGGAGAGGGTGGTAACGCTCCCTACCGACGAGCGGGTGGTGGGCGACCCCCGTTGCTGTTGCAGCGCCACCGCGGGTGGCAACCCGTCGATCCGGTCCACCTCGGGCACGGCCATCTGATGGAAGAGACGCCGGGCGTAGGGCGAGACCGATTCGAGATACCGGCGCTGCGCCTCGGCGTAGAGAGTGCCGAAGGCCAGGGACGATTTTCCCGAGCCGGAGACGCCGGTGAAGACGACCAGGGCGTCGCGCGGAATATCGAGGTTTACGTTCTTGAGATTGTGCTCCCGGGCCCCGCGTACGTGGACCCGGCCAGTGATGTCTCTAGTCATGACAAAATCCTATTCCAGGCCGGAGTAGGTTTCTGTGTTCCATGACCCGCTCTGAATCCCCTCGACTCAGCCTGGCAATCGCCTGAGCCGCCGTGTTGCCATGATTGGTGCGGGGGCGGCCGGCACCATGGCGGCCATATTCGCCGCAAGAGCGAGTCCGCCTCATCGCAGTGCTGGTACGCGGGGAGTTGCCGTGGACCGGCGACGAGGGGCTACAAGAAGGCGGAGGTCACGGGTGGTGGGGTAAGCCTGGCCGCGAATCGGCGGGAAGTAGCGGCCCCAACAGAGATGTGAAGAGCCAGAGACACAGTGTAGACAGGAACACCCTCGACGTCGGTGTGGCCCCAAAGCATCTTTCCTAAAGCGCACATAAGATATCAACGGCACTTTGGGAGAAGCCATGTCAGCCCGAATAGAAGTCCCCTTTCCTCCGAGACCGGCCGAGGCGCGCGGGGGCCACATCTCACCTCCCTGGGTTCCGGTGACGCCGCGGTGGGAATACAAGGAAGTCGTCCGTAGCCTGGAGACGGAGGCGTTGCCCACCGAGCAGGAGCTCGACCAACTTGGCGCGGACGGCTGGAGCTGGCCGGCGTCGCCAACGAGGGCCGCCGGGTGCACCTCTACTTCAAGCGGGAACGAGCCCGCTAGCGAGATTGGGAATGTCGAAATCAGATCGCCTGGCCAGCATCATTCGGGTCTATCTCGAGGGTGACCTGGAGCTGGATACCGCGGTCGCCGAGCTGGTCTACGTATTCGTGCAGCGGGGCTGGCGGTTCTCTCTGATCGAGGCCGACTGCGAGCCGCGCCATCGGGAGCGAATGCATGCGCTCGCGGTTCGGGTAGACGCAGCGGTGATGGCTCGACGGGAGTCCACCGGGCAAGGGGTGAACCAAGCTCCGCCTATTGTCATCCGCTAACTAGGATGGGTCAGATGCCTACCAACACGGCCAATCTCATTGCCCGGGGTTCGATTGCCATCGCGGCGCCTGTCGAACGGGTCTGGAATGCGCTGATCACTCCGTCGGCCATCAAGGAGTACATGTTCGGCACCACCGTAGAGTCCGACTGGAAGGAAGGGAGCCCCATCTTCTGGAAAGGCGAATGGAACGGGCGGGACTACGAGGACAAAGGCGTGATCCGCCAGTTCAACCCCGGCAGGGCGCTCCAGTACACCCACTTCAGTCCGCTGAGCGGTCTCCCCGATACGCCGGCGAACTATCACACGGTCACCATCCAGCTCTCGCCCGAGGGCGATGGCACCCGGGTCTCGCTGACCCAGGACAACAATCTCACCGAGGAGGCCCGCTCTCACTCGGAAAAGAACTGGAACGTGATGCTGGACGGCCTTAAGAAGTACGTCGAGGTGAAAACAGCCTAAAACCAGCTGCCCGCTTTTCTCCGGGCGTACTCCCGCTCGCGCCGCCCAGCCCATACATCCGATCTCCTGAGTCCGGCGTACATCTGCTGACGGACACCACTCGGTTCCGTCGCGATTGGCCATCACCTCGCGATCAGGAGATGTACGGCTATGCCCCAGAGAAGGTCCTTCCGCCGGTGGAGTCTTGCCGCGGGACTCGCGGCACTCGCCAGCGCCGGCGCCGCGGCCCTGGTCGTCGGCTCCGATCACCAGGATACCCCCTTCGTAGAGCTCAATCCGAAGAGCGATCTGACCGACGTTTACGCTTTCCCGGGTGCCGCCGCGGGCCGGATCGTCCTCGTCATGGATACCCGGGCCTTTCTCACGCCCGCTCAAGCGCAGGATCCCGCCCAGGCGTCGTTCGATCCCAACGTCCTTTACCAGTTCAAGATCGACAACAACGGGGACGCCAAAGAGGACAAGGTCATCCAGGTGACCTTTACCGGCGACGGATCCAGCCAGCAGGTGCAAGTTCGCGGCCCGGTTGCGCCTCCGGTGCAGGGTCCCATGGAAAACGAGGTGGCCGATGTCACCCCGGCGGTCTCCGGCGCGCTCAATACGACTCTAGGCAACGGAAACGGCATTCAGGTCTTTGCCGGGCCGCGCGACGATCCCTTCTTCATCGATCTGGAGGCGGCGTTTTGCATCCTGCCCGATCGTCGGCCAGTCGGCGGGAACCTCTCGGGTGCGTGCGCGCTCAGCCCCAATCCGTCGGCGCCGTTCTTCTTCCGAAACCCAGGCGTGAACTACGTCAACGGATTCAACGTGAACTCGATCGTGATCGAGCTGCCCAGCTCCATGATCGAGAACGGTGCCCCCGGCAAGTTGGGCATCTGGGGCAGTATCAGCCTGTGATCACTCACGCGCCTCTTCGAGGAATCCACCATGCAGCGTAATACCATCCGGCTCATCCGTAGCGTGACACTCGCGCTCAGGCGTGGCGCTGGCCGTCCTCGGCGCGACTGGATGCAGCGACGACAACAGCACCAGCCCCTCGACCCCCCGGATGTACAACCAGGGGCAGCGGCTGGGTAACCCGCTGGTGAGCGAGGTGCTGTTGAGCAAGCGAAGCCACGCGACCCATGGTTCGATCGGTCCTCAGGACGACGCTACGTTGATCGGGGCCGAGATCCTGTCCTTCGTGACCGGTCCCGGCAGCGTCGCCGGCCGTTCCGCTGACTATGCCAATACCCTGGGCTCGGTGCTGCTACCCGACATGCTTGTGGTGCAGACCAACAAGGACCCCGCCACGGCGGGGTGGCTCAACTGGGTGGGACTGCCGCCTCTCGCCGACGGCTGGGGCGGCCGCAAGCTGCAGGATGACGTGGTCGATCTCGCCTTGCTCGCGTTGTTCGGCGATCCGTTCGGCGCCGACCCGGACGGCGCTCAGGGCAAGGAGGCGCTGACCACCGACAACGTGGCCTTCGACTCGCCGGCCGTCACCACGACGTTTCCCTACCTCGCCGCGCCGAACTGATCGTGCAGAGAACCTGGTGGGCCGTCGTCGCCGTCACCGCTTTGGCGGTTAGTGGTGTGTCCCGACCGGTGTCTGGCAGGGGCCCTCGCCCGGCGAGTCAGCCGGTGCCGAGCCAGGCGAGGATTCGCGATCTGGACATCGAGTTCTATCAGCGGCGAGTGGGGCGTGACCCCCGCAGTGCCCGCGACTATGCCCAGCTGGCGGGACTGTATCTGCAGCGAGCGCGGGAGACCGCTGATAACGGAGACCTGGTTCGGGCCGAGCAGAATGCCCGTCGTTCGCTCCGCTCCGCACCGGCCGGAACGCCAACGCCTTCGGAGTGCTGGCCTCGAGCCTCTTGGCTCAGCATCGATTCGATGAGGCCCGCGACGTTGCTCGCCATTGGTTGCGGAGGACTCGGCCTCGGTCGCGGCCCGGGCGCTGCTCGCAGAAACCCAGTAGAGTTGGGCGACTACCAGGAGCGCCGGCTGATGGGGCTCGCTCAATACCTATCGGAATAAGCTCAGCGTGGCTCCCCGGCTGGCCCGCTGGCAGGAGCTGCACGGCCATGCCGGGCAGGCGCGACGCTGCTCCGCGCAGCACGAGACCAGGCAGCCCAAGTTCAGGGCGTCCCGGCTGAACAGCTCGCCTGGTTCGATCTCAGGCTGGGCGACCTCGCCCTCCGGAACGGGCATCTGGACGAAGCCGACCGTGAGCTGCGGAACGGTCTCACCGTCGCGCCGGAGGACTATCGCATTCTGGGAGCTCTGGCCCGGCTGGAGGCGAGCCGGCACCGCTGGCCTTCGGCGATCGAGTACGGCGAGCAGGCGATTGCGAGCGCGCTGGATCCCGCGACCCTCGGCCTGCTGGCCGACGCCTACCTGTCGATGGGCGACAGCAGCAAGGCCCAGCAGTACTACCGTGCGATGGAGCTGGTGGTCACGCAGCAGCCGGGCCCGTTCCACCGCGCCTGGAGTCTCTTCCTGCTCGACCACGACCGCGAAGTACCCCGGGTTTTAGCCAAAGTTCAGGAGGAGATCCAGTCTCGGAAGGACATCTACGGTTACGACCTCCTCGCCTGGGCGCTTTACAAATCGGGTGACGATCGGGGGCCGGCCGGGCGATCGAAAAAGCGCTGGCCCTGGGCACCCGTGACGCCATGGTCTTCTACCATGCCGGCATGATCGCCCACGCGCAAGGAGAGCAGCCCGGGCGCGCGGAATATCTCATGCGGGCGCTGGAAGTGAATCCCTGTTGGGATCCGTTCCAGCCGGCTCAGGCCCGCGCCGTCCTCGACTCATTGCTGCCAAAGCGGACCGAGTGGTGTGCTGAATTCATCAGCTTCGTGCATCTCGGTTTCGCCACATCGTCAATGCCGATGCGCTCGACCACATCCTGTTTCTGCTCGCCCTGGCCGCGATCTACCAGGGCCGGGACTGGCGAGACAGCCTCTGGGTGATCTCCGCATTCACCGTGGGCCATTCGATCACCCTGGCACTGGCCGCGACCGGAGAGGTTCCTGATCCCCCAGCGGCTGACCGAGTTTCTCATTCCGCTTACCATCGTGGCCATGGGGTCGAGAACGTCGTGGTGCGCGCCGAGACGCCTGCCGGCCACACCTCACGCTACCGGCCCCTCTTTGCCGGAGTGTTCGGGCTGGTGCATGGGACCGGGTTTGCCGGCTATCTGCAGCAGCTCTTCATCGGTTCGGTCGTGATCCCGCTCTTCGGCTTCAACGTGGGTATCGAGCTGGGGCAGCTCGTGGTGCTTGCCGCAGCAGGCGTATTCCTCGCGGCTTTCGATCGCGTTCTTCTTCTCTCACAAATCAACCGCGTCCGCTCGTATCGACTCCGGGTACTCACAGTGTCACTGGTCGTGGTTGCCGTCGCCGCCGAGATGGCAGCAACGCGACGTCCCTGGTAGATGCCGGCGTCGTCCCCGTTTCTTGCCCTGGCGCTTCTATGGTCCTGGGAGCCTCCCCCTCCCGTCATGGCCCATCCACTTCATACCGCTCTCGCCGAGATCAGCTACCAGCCGAACAGTCCGGAGGTTCTCATTCGGGTTCGGGCGTTCACTGACGATCTGGCGCTGGCAGTTCCCAATCTCACCGATTCCCCAGCGGCTGATTCCCTTCTCTCCCGCTATGCTCGGGGAACGCTCGCACTGACCGATCAGGCGGGCCGTCCACTGCCGCTCCGTTGGGCGGGAGCGGAGCGGAATGGCGACACCGTGCTGCTCCAGCTCCGCGCAACGCTCAGTGGAGGGCTGCAACGTGCCCGCATTCTGGTGGCACTCCTGTGGGAGCGTTTCCCCGACCAGGTGAACATCGTGCGCGCCACCTATGGCCGTCGGACGGTCACGCTCCTCTTCACCCGGGGCGAGGGCGCGAAACCCTTCCCATGAACCCGGGAGAGTCCCGGGCCCTCCCCAAAGCACCCTGCCCTGCTTGTGGTGCGTCCGAGTTGCTGCGTAGACTCAGGCAACTGGGGGAAGCACCTCCAACCCAAGGCACATGGCTAAACCCGAAGCGGCCCCATCCCAGGTCGACCGCGATCTCCTCGTGCGGGCGGCCGATGGCGATCAGCAGGCGATCGCGGCGCTGTACGATCGGTACGGCGACGTGCTCTACGCCGTGGCCTACCGCGTCGCCCGGCAGCGCGCCGACGCCGAGGATGCGGTGGTGGAGGCGTTCACCCAAGCCTGGCGTGACGCGTCCCGATTCGAAGCATCTCGCGGCTCGGTAGCCGGGTGGCTGGCCATGATCGCCCGCAGCCGCGCCCTCGACATCGTGCGGGCGCGCGTCCGGCGAGACCGGATCACCACATCCGCGTCCTCCCGGGACCCCGACGGCCCGCTCGCCATGGGCAGCTCGCCGACCGACCCCGCCGATTCCTACGACAGCACCGAGCGCAAGCGGCAAGTGCAGGCGGCGCTGGAGACGCTCTCCCCACCCCAGCGGCAGGCCATCGAGCTGGCCTTCTTCGAGGGGCTCTCCCAGTCGGAGATTGCCCAGCGCCTGCAGGAGCCACTCGGCACCATCAAGACCCGGGTACGACTCGGCATGCAGAAGCTGCGCGAGTCACTTCGTCCTTTCTTCTTCGAGCGCGGGCCATGAGCCACCCCGAGCAGGAATCGGTGCGGGATCTCGCCGGCGCCTACGCGCTTGGTGCGCTGGGGCCAGACGAGGTACGCGAGTTCGAACGGCTGCTGGCCGGCTCGGCGGAGCTCCAGCGCGACGTCGCCGAGTATCGCGAAGTGGCAGCATTGCTGGGCCTGGGAGAGAGCGGTAGCGGGCCTGCACCCGACCTTCGGGCTCGCGTGCTCGCCACCTCGAGGGCCTCGAGCGCGGGCGTAACCTCACTGTCGCGGAGAAAGCCCCCGCCGGCCACCTGGGCCGCGTTGGCCGCGGGGATTGCGGCGGTGATTGCATTGGGTGCGGGGATCTTCTCGTTGCGGCGTGACCTTCGGGAGCGCGACGTCGCTCTGGCTCAGCGCGACAGCACTCTCGCTGTCCAGCAGCAACAGCTGGCCGAGCGTCAAGCGTTGCTGGAAACGGTGCTGGATCCGGGAGTACGGGTCTATCAGCTCACCGCCAGCGGCGATCCGGAGCCGGGCATCCAGCTCTTCTGGAATCAACGCCGCAACCAGGCGCTGATAAATGCCTATCGTCTCAAGCCGGTGCCGCCGGGACGGGCGTATCAGCTCTGGTTCATCCGGGATGGAAAGCCCGTCCCCTCGGTGACGTTCACCCCGAAGAACGGCTCGGCGACAGTGAGCGGCGTGAAGGTCCCCTCAGGGGGCAAGATCAGCGCGGCTGCGATCACGGTCGAACCGCCATCCGGCTCCGCCCAGCCGACGTCGCCAATCGTGCTGAGCGGCCCGATCTAAGGTGGACAGACGGCCAGCCGGGAGGCATGTCCTTTGTGCCTCTGTGGTGCGCTTGCGGAGCTTGATTGGCCTTCTGGGGCTGGTGGCCTGCGCGGAGACGGGACCCAAGTCTCCAACCGTGCTGCCCGCAGATCTCGTCTTTCGGGGGGCCGCGGTCTACACGGTGGACGCCGCTCGCAGTTGGGCCTCCGCGGTGGGTATCCGTGATGGACGCATCGTGTACGTCGGAAGCGACAGTTTGCCGTCTGGCCTCATCGGTCCCGAAACCGAAGTCGTCGACCTAGGCGGCAAGATGGTTCTGCCCGGTTTTCAGGACGGGCATGTCCATCCGATCGACGCAGGCGTGGAGCTAGGCGACTGCACGTTGTACGATCTCACCACTCCCTCGGCAATCGTAGACAGCATCCGCGCCTGTGCCCGCGCTCACCCCGAGGCCGCCTGGGTACGCGGCGGCGGGTGGCAACTGCCGGTGTTCGAGCGCGCCAACCCGGCAGCCGCGCTACTCGACCAGGCGGTGCCCGACCGTCCGGCTCTCATCTACGCCGCCGATGGCCATTCAGCGTGGGTTAACTCGAGGGCCCTCGCACTGGCGAAGGTTACGCGACAGACGCCTGACCCCGCTCACGGCCGGATCGAGCGAGACCCGAAAACGGGTGAGCCCAGTGGTACCCTTCGGGAAGACGCAGTGAATCTCGTGGCGAAGGCCCTGCCCGAGCGCACCGCCGCCGAACTCGCCGCGGGATTGGAGCGGGCCCAGCGCCTGGCCAATCGGTTCGGCATCACCACCGTGTTCAGCGCCTCGACCGATGAGGCTGGCCTGCGGACCTACGCCGAGGCGGACCGCAAGAGAGCGCTCACGCTCCGGGTGGTCGCGGCGATACACCTGAAAGACCCGCTGCCCGACAGCCTGCTGCCGCAGCTGAGAGACCTCCGAAGCCGGTATACCACGCCGCGCGTCCGGCCCACGGCGGTGAAGCTCTTCGCCGATGGGGTCATCGAGTCCCGGACCGCGGCGCTGCTTCATCCCTACCTCGATCGGAAGGGCGACTCGGGCCAGCCGATCTACGATCCGGTCCCACTCAAGGATCTGGCCGTGGCGCTTGACCGCAGTGGATTTCAGATCCACGTCCACGCCATCGGCGATCGCGCCATCCGGATGACCCTCGATGCCTTCGCCTATGCCCGGAGCCGGAACGGCGCCCACGATGCCCGACATACCATCACCCACCTCGAGCTGATCGATCCGGCTGACATTCCCCGTTTCCGGGATCTCGGCGTTATTGCGAACTTCCAGGCGCTGTGGGCAAACGGGGACGAGTATCTGACAAAGCTCACCGAGCCGGCGCTGGGACCCAAACGGTCGCGCTGGCTCTATCCGATCGCAAGCGTGGTGCGCACCGGAGCGGTCGTGTCCGGCGGGAGCGACTGGTCGGTATCGTCGCTCAATCCGCTGGACGCGATCGAGGTGGGAATCACCCACCAGCAGCCGGATCAGCCGAAACTCCGGCCCTGGAATCCGGAGGAACGAGTGGACCTCGCGACGATGATTGCGATGTACACCATCAATCCGGCATATCAAAACCATCTGGAGCGGGAAACCGGCACGATCGAGGCCGGCAAGCTCGCCGACCTGATCGTGCTGGATCGGAACCTGTTCGAGACGCCGGTCGCAGAGATTCACAGAGTCAGGGTGGAACGGACACTGCTGGAGGGAAGAACGGTGTGGCCCTAGCCTCCTGCCGCGTTGCCGTCATCGGGGCGGGTGCGGCCGGGACGATGGCGGCGATCTTTGCCGCAGCTGGCGGGGCGGAAACCCTGCTGCTCGAGAGCACCCGGGATGGCGGACGCAAGATTCTCATCAGCGGGGGCGGGCGCTGCAACATTCTTCCTGCCCGGGTCGACGAGCGGCGGTTCGTCACCGACTCTTCTCCAAACACACTGCGCAAGATGCTCCGCTCCTGGCCGCTACCGGAGCAGATCGAATTCTTCGAGCGCGAGCTCGGCCTGGCGTTGGTCGAAGAGGAAGAATCGGCCAAGCTGTTTCCCGCATCCAATCGTGCTCGGGATGTCCGGGACGGGCTGCTCGTCCTGGCCGCCCGTCGCGGCGCCCGGTTCCTCCCCGGCAACAGCGTCATCGGGATCGCTCCGGCACGAGATGGATGGGAGGTGGAGCGCCAGAGCGATTCACCATTGCGGGTCGACGCCGTCATCGTGGCGACCGGCGGCCTCTCGGTGCCGAACACTGGGAGCGACGGCCGCGGGCTCTCGATGCTGGGGGCGTTGGGACACACGATCCACCCGACGTATCCGGCGCTCACACCCGTGCTCGCTGAGCCATCCACGTTCGCTGCGCTCGCCGGCATCTCGCTCCCAGTGACGATCACCGCGCGCGATACCGCAAGGCAGTCCAACGCCACGGGTGGATTCCTCTTTACGCATCGGGGCTACAGTGGCCCCTCCGTGTTAGATGTCTCCCATGTGATCGCCCGCTCGCGGCTGGAAGGAAACGGAGGCGCCCGCCTCACGGTTCGCTGGACCACGCTCGACCAGGCCCAATGGGAAGCTGCGTTAAAACCCGACGGTACCCGCACCGTGGCCGGAGCCCTCCGGCGCGAGCTGCCCGACCGTCTCGCCGATGCGCTCGCGGGAATGGCTGCAGTCCCACCAGCCAGGCCGCTGGCGCAGTTGGGGCGGGAAGAACGCCTGCGTCTCGTTGACATGCTGGTACGCGGTGAGTTGCCCTGGACCGGGGACGAGGGCTACAAGAAGGCGGAGGTCACCGGTGGTGGGGTGAGTCTCGCCGAGATCGATCCCCGAACGATGGAGAGTCGGATCCATCCGGGACTCTTCTTGTGTGGTGAGGTACTGGATGCATTTGGCCCTATCGGCGGGTACAACTTTCTCTGGGCCTGGGCGACCGGCCGGGCCGCGGGGATCGCGGCCGCCAAGTAGCACTCACGTGCCAATACTGTTCAGCTCGCTCAGGTCGTGTTCGGAAAGCGTGAGCCCAGCGGCGTCGACGTTCTCGCGCAGATGCACCACTGACGACGTCCCCGGAATCAGCAGAATGTTTGGAGAACGCTGAAGCAGCCACGCCAGCGCCACGGACGCGGGTGTCGTGCCAAGACGGGTAGCAACGGCGGCGAGGGTGTCGGATTGGAGTGGGGTGAAGCCGCCGAACGGGAAGTACGGCACGTAGGCAATCCCCTGAGCCGCGAGCGAGTCGATGAAGGCGTCGTCCTCCCGGTGGGCCACATTGTAGTAGTTCTGCACGCACACGACCGGCGCGATCGACTGGGCTTCGGCCACCTGCTCCGCGGAGACGGTGCTGAGCCCCAGATGTCTGATCAATCCTTCCTGCTGCAGCCCTGCCAGCACCGTGAACGGTTCGGCGATCGAGCCCGGCACCGGTGAACTACCGTCGCGGCCGCCGCCGACCCGGAGGTTGACGACGTCGAGTGTGTCGAGGCCGAGATTGTTCAGATTGTCGTGTACGGCCTGGCGCAGCTGCTGGGGAGCTCGCGCGGGCAGCCAGCCACCCTGGGCATCCCGTCTCGCGCCCACCTTGGTCACGATGTGCAGCTCGGCCGGGTAGGGGTGAAGCGCTTCCCGGATGATCTGGTTGGTGACGTGCGGGCCGTAGTAGTCGCTCGTATCGATGTGATTGATGCCCAGCTCCACGGCCTCGCGCAGGACGGCAACAGCGGCACGCCGGTCCTTCGGCGGACCGAAGACGCCGGGGCCGGCGAGCTGCATTGCGCCGTACCCCATTCGAGCGACCGTCAGGTCCTTCGCCAGGGTAAAGGTTCCGCCGAGCCGTGTCTTTACTCTCATGACGGTTCTCTTTTAGATCTGAGCCATGGCGGCCTCTGAATGCTCATCCAAGGACCTGCCGCCGCGGATGAACGAGGGCAGGTCCTCCACCACCAGAAACCGGCCGATCGCGCCGTCTACCATGTCGAACACCAGCGCAAACTCGCAGGCGCCCTCGAGGGCGCAGTTCTCGATGGTGAAGCTTTCCCTGCCCCAGGCGATCAGCTGGTCGCCGCGCGCGGTGTAGTCCATCTGCCAGAACGTCACCAGCCCGCCGAGCGCAGTGAAATAGTCCACCACCGGCTTTTTGCCGCAGCCTTCCAGGCAGAACGGTTCATCTCCCTCGACCTCGACACAGAATTCCACGTCGTCAGCCAGCAGGCCGAGCATGGGCTCGAGATCGCCGAGGAGGATCCGGTCCACTGCCCGGCGCAGTTCTGTCGTATCGTTCATCGAGTACTCCATTTCCAAGTATCCTGCCTCACCCATTGAGCGCCGCCATCATCGGCTCAGGGTAGCGGGTACCCACCGCCGCTCCCACCGGCGCGATCAGCTCCAGGCGGTGGAGGTCGTTCTCAGTCAGCTCGATATCGGTCGCGGCTGCGTTCTCCTCCAGTCGCTCGATTCGGCGGCTGCCGGGGATCGGCACCACGTTCCTGCCCCGGGCCAAGAGCCAGGCGAGCGCCAGCTGCGCGGGAGTGGCGCCTTTGTCCTTCGCCAGCATCTCGAGCTCCTCGACCAGCTCCAGGTTCTTCTGGAAGTTCTCGCCCTGGAACCGGGGATTGGTGCGCCGCCAATCGTCCGGAGCGAGGTCGCTCGGGCTCTTGAGGGTACCGGTCAGGAAGCCACGCCCCAACGGACTGTATGCCACGAAGGTAATCCCCAGCTCCTCGGTCACCCCCAGGAGCTCCTGCTCCGGATCGCGGGTCCAGAGCGAGTATTCTGTCTGAAGTGCCGCGATGGGATGCACCGCGTGGGCCCGGCGTATCGTCTCTGGCGCCGCCTCGGAGAGGCCGAGGTAGCGGACCTTCCCTTCCTTCACCAGTTCGGCCATCGCGCCCACCGTCTCTTCAATCGGCGTCTGGGGATCGACCCGGTGCTGATAATAGAGGTCGATCGTCTCGATGCCGAGCCGGCGGAGGCTGGTCTCGACCGCGCGCTTCACGTACGCCGGAGTGCCGTCTATGGCATAGCCCTTCGGCGTCGGCCCAGGCACCCTTGATCACATTGCCGAATTTCGTGGCGACGATGACTTCATTGCGCCGGCCCCTGATCGCCTTGCCGACCAGCTCCTCGTTGCCGCCGGCGCCGTAGATGTCCGCGGTATCGAGGAAGTTGATGCCCAGGTCGAGAGCACGATGAATCGTGGCGATCGACCCGGCATCGTCGGTTGGGCCGTACACCGGACTCATGCTCATGCAGCCGAGCCCGATGGCGGGGATGTCGATTCCGGTGGCACCCAGTTTTCGTGCTTTCATGGTCTCCTCTAGTACGTCCGGGTAAATCTGGGCGTTTCGTTGTTGCAGGAACGTTACCGTCCCTGCCCTTTCACGGGTCCAGTGTAGCGGGCAGTATATCCAGGGATAAGGAACCGGTTATCCTGGTATTGGCTGTTCCTGGTTGGCAGCCGGCCGGGGTGTCGAGTCTGGTCACCCGAGTCATCCTGAGTCAGCGAAGGGTCTCTCCACGCGGACATATCCATTAGGCACGTACGTAGGTCGATGATGCTAAGTGATGATCGGAGAAGGGAAATCGCCAACTTCCTCAGAACCCGCCGTATGCGGCGGCAACCGGAGGAGCTGGGATTCCCCGAGGACGGCGGCGGCGCACGCCGGGACTGCGCCGGGAAGAGGTAGCCACTGCAGCCGGGGTCAGCGCGGAGTGGTACACTTGGCTGGAGCAGGCCAGTGAGGTCCACCCTTCGGTAGGCGTACTCCGCCGGATCGGTACCGCTCTCCGGCTGGAACCCAATGAGACGCGCCACCTGCTTACCCTGGCAGGCCACGCGATTGCGAGCGGCGGCGGAGACGCGCCGCGCGAGGTCTCGGTGAGTCTCCGGCTCCAGCGGCTGATAGATCAGCTGGAATACGGCCCGGCCTGGGTCTTTGGGGAGCGATGGGACATCCTGGCCTGGAATCGGGCGGCTTCCGTCATCCACGGCGATCTTGCGGGCCTTCAGGGGCTCGAGCGCAACGCCCTGTACCAACTCTTTCTGGGCGACCGGATGCGGTCGATGCTGGAGAACTGGGATCACCACGGGCGGCAATGCGTGGCCAAGCTCCGGGCTCAGTATGCCAGCCGGATCGATGATCCCTGGTTCAATGAGCTGGTGACGGTACTCCGCACCAGGAGTCGACCAATTCGAGCGCTGGTGGAATGAGAACGACATCGAGACCTCGCAGGAAGGAGTGAAGCACTACGACCACCCTGAGGCCGGACGGCTGGTATTTGATTTTACAGTGCTCGAGGTGCTCGACGAGCGGATGGCGTCGCTCCGGCTGATTACGTACGTGCCCGCGCCGGGCACCGGCACACGGGAGAAGATGGAGAAGCTGCTTGGAGCGCGAGAGGCGGTTCCTGCAGAGCTGGTGTAGGAACAAAGCCGGCGCATACCTGTGACCGAGTCTCCGTCCTTCCCGCCCTACCGAACCACCGGCAGCACAACGTGCGAGGGCAACTCCGGCGACGAATACACTCGCTGCGTGGCCTTTACGTAGTCGCTCGCCTTGGCCTGGTAGATGCTGGGCACGAACTTCTGCGGGTTCCGGTCGATGATCGGGAACCAGGTGGACTGTACCTGCACCATCAGCCGGTGCCCCTTCAGGAACACATGGTCATGGTCCCGGAGCGGGATCGCCCATTTCACCGGCTTCCCCGCCGGCAGCGGCTTGGGATGCTCGTAGCTCTGGTTGTATCGTCCTCGCTTCACCTCCATCGCGATCGGTAGCTCGTAGCCGTTGATTGATTGCTGGTACTGGCCCGGTTTGGGCCCCTCATCCTTGTCCCAGGTGTCCGGCTGCGTCTCCTCGGGGTACACGTCGATCAGCTTGACGATGAAGTCTGCGTCCGTGCCGGAGGTCGAGGCATACAGACTGGCGGCCAGCTCTCCAGTGACGGTGAGATCCTCCTTCAGCGGCTCGCTGACATAGGTCAGCACGTCGGGCCGGCCGTCCACGAATCGCTGGTCGGCGACCTCCCAGGTGCGCCAGTCACCTCCGGGATAAGTCGGTGAGATGGGTCGTTCCCGATAGGGCACCGGGTTGGCCGGATCCGACACGTACTGCCGATACCCTCCGGATCCGGGCACGGAGCGTGGCGGGTCGAAGGAGAGCGTGCCGTCGGCATGGAGATAGAGTTTTCTCGCCTCGGCATTCTTCGGCGGCCAGACGTCGTAGGTCTGCCATTGGTTAGAGCCCGACTGGAAGGTTTTCGTCTGCCAGCCGGGTTTCTCGCCCTTGCCGTGCAGATAATACCGGAAGAACGGCGCCTCGATCTCTTCCCGAAACTCCCGCGCGGTATCGTGTCCTCCGAACGAAATCAGGCCGATGCTGTCGGCCTTGGGCCACTGCCACTCACCGTGAAACCAGGGCCCCGCTACCATGAAGTTGGTGTGCTCCGGATCGTGCCGCTCCGCATGGCGGAAGATCTGCCACGGTCCCCACGGGTCCTCCTGGTCCCAGAACCCGGCCACATTGAGATTGGGCACCGTGGTGGAGTCGAGCTGGCGGATCCAGGCTTCGTGCTTCCAGAACTCGTCGTAATCGGGATGGGCGACGATGTCGTTCCAGTAGGGAATCTTGTTCTTCAGATATTTCGCGTTCGCATTCGAGAGGGGACCCAGCCTGAGGTACCAGCTGTAGGAGTCGTACAGGTCGAAGTCGAAGTTGGTGTTCTCGTTCTTGTCGGCCTGCTCCATCACGCTGTACTCGAAGGCGTAGCTTTCCCGGAGCGCGCCGTAGCGGTGCATGTCGTCGTTCATCCACTGGTCCACCGGCGACGCCTGCTCGCTCACCGCCTTGAGCGCCGGATGAGGCTTCAGCATGGCCAGCGCCGTGGTGAGTCCGTCGTAGGACACGCCGTACATCCCCACCTTGCCGTTGTTGTTCGGCACGTGCCTTACCAGCCAGTCGATGCTGTCGTAGGCGTCGGTGGTCTCGTTGGTCGCCGTCGAGTCGGAAAGGTTGACGTAGGAGGAGAGTTTGAACACGCCTTCGGACTTGAAGCGCCCCCGCAGGTTCTGGAACACGAAGATGTAGCCGTCCTGCACCAACTCCTTGAAGGCGGCCGGGAGGGCGGTCGGCACCTTATCGGGTACGCCGTAGGGAGTCCGGGTGAACAGGATTGGAAGCGGACCACTCTGCTCTGCCGGCCGGAGGATGGCGGTCTGCAGGTGAATCCCATCCCGGACCGGGATCATGACCTCCTCCAGCTTGAAGAGCGGAGGACCGGAGGGGGCGGGAGGTTGCTGGGCCGCCAGCTGCAATGGGCACACGAAGGAGAAGAAGGCGAGCGCCAGCCGAGAACTCAGGCAGGTCTTCATGGTCATGGGTATCCCGGAGTGAAGTGGCCCAGAACAATGTGACCGGTCCAGGGATACCGATCAACCGAGCGCTGGCGCCGAGGCGGTCCCGCCGCCACATTTGTGCTCCCGATTCGCCCACATCCATCACCGGTGAGAACCAACGACCCAGGTCTGCGTCATTCGAGAGAGGGTCCTCCCGAACGACAGTCCTGGTCATCAGCTAAGGAGCCATCATGCGGAGCAGTTTGCGGTCTCGGTTCACTGGCCTTGCCTGGGTCGCCATCGTGGCAGTCACAGCACTGGCGTTCGCCACGCCTGCCTCGGCCCAGTTCGGTGGACTCAAGAAGAAGGTCAAAAAGGCCACCGGCGACGAGACCTCTGCCCCCGCGGCTGATCCGACCCCGGCCGCGGGCGGCAGCGTGGTGCTTACACCTGATGTACTCAACAAGCTCATCGCCGGCCTCAAGGCGGGCGAGGCCGAGCGGGTGACGGCGGCCAAGGAAGACACTCCGTACGGTCGCTATCACCGGGCCAAGCAGGCCTACACCGAATCGGTGTCCAAATGCGAGGCGGGGCGGCAGGCCTGGGTTCAGAAGGGTGACGAGAAGCAGATCGAAAAGGCGAACACCCTGATCGAGAAGTCTCTGGCGGCCGGGCAGAAGGGTGACAACAAGACCATGCAGATGTACCAGGACTCGGTGAACCTGCTGCAGGGCGGCCCGAGCTGCCTGGTCAAGGATCCCAGTCAGCCGGAGAACTACTACGACATGCAGCGGGAAATTGACGTTCGGGCCAACGCCGCGGCGGTCAAACGGTCCGGACTTGCTGCGGGGGAGTTCGCCATGGCCCAGGAGCGAACCATGGCCATTCTGCGTTCCGGGGCGCCCAGCGACGTATCGGAATCGGAGAAGGCGGCGGTGATGGTCAAGGAAGCGGAACTCCGGCCGCTGCTTTGGCCGGAGGAGAAGCCGAAGGTTGCCGCCAAGCCGGCGCCCCAGCCGACTGCCGCCCCAACGGCTGCGCCTCAGCCGAGTCCCCAGATGTCGGCCGCGGCATCCGACATGGGCGCTTGCATGTCCAAGAATATTCAGACCCATCAGGCAGAGGTGGAGGAGCTGGGAAAGCGGGCCCAGGCGGCGCAGAAGGCCGGCAACCAGAAGGCCCTGATGGCCATCGCGGATACGATGCAGAAGATCCAGATGGCCGGCTGCATGCAGCACTAGGTTGAAGACGACGTTTCGGAACGTCCTGCTGAGCCTTGCAGCAGCCGGGTGTGCCGGTGGAAAGACGACCCCGCCGGTAAGTCCGGCACCCCGAAGCTATTCCATCGTCCCAGCGCCCCAGCGGATCCAGGCCGGAGCGGGCGAGTTCCGCCTGAGCCCGGCGACCCGGATCATGCTCTCCGATCCGGCCGATGCCGAGCTGCGCGCCTTGGCGGACCTGCTCCTGGTTCCACTGCGGACGGCCTCGGGGCTACCCCTTCCGGTTTCTTCCCGGCCGGGAGATGATCGCGCGACCGACGCCATTTTCCTCCGCCTTACCACTGGCTCGGGCTCGGGCCATCCAGAGAGCTACCGGTTGGTGGTCACCCCGGAGTCAGCGTCGCTCTCCGCAGGGACTGCTGCAGGCCTGTTATGGGGTCTTCAGACTCTCCGGCAGCTTCTCCCGCCGGAGCTGGAAGCGGGGGCGCCCAGGAGTTCAGCAGGATGGACCATCCCGGCACTGGAGATCGAGGATGAGCCGCGGTTTCCCTATCGGGGGATTCTGCTCGATGTGGCTCGTTGGTTTTACCCACCCGAGTTCATCAAGAAGCTCATCGATCTTCAGGCGCTCTACAAACTGAATACGCTGCAACTGCACTTGACCGATGACCAGGGATGGCGTCTGGAGATCAAGCAGTATCCCCGGCTCACCCAGGTTGGCGCCTGGCGCAAGGAGACCATGGTAGCGAACAATTTCGAGCCCTACATCGGAGATGGCAGGCCGCACGGTGGTTTCTACACCCAGGAGCAGATTCGTGACCTGGTCGCCTACGCCTCGGCCCGCCATGTCACGATCATTCCGGAGATCGAGATGCCGGGACATGCCGGAGCGGCCCTCGCGGCCTACCCGGAGCTATCCTGTACCGGAGGGCCCTTCGAAGTGTCCCCCGTCTGGGGCGTCCACCAGGACATCTTCTGTCCCAGTGAGCAGACCTTTCGATTCCTGGAGCACGTGCTCCTGGAGGTGATGGAGCTCTTCCCCAGCGCCTATATCCATATCGGGGGAGATGAGGTGCCCAAAGATCAATGGAAGGAAAGCCCGGTTGCTCAGGAGGTGATCCGGCGGGAAGGTCTCGCCGGCGAGGAGGAGCTGCAGAGTTACTTCATCGGGCGCATTGAGAAGTTCTTGAGCCAGCACGGCCGCCGTATCATCGGCTGGGACGAGATTCTCGAGGGCGGCATCCCGCCGGAGGCTACGGTGATGTCCTGGCGCGGCGACGCCGGTGGGATCGCCGCTGCCCGGCAGGGACACGACGTGATCATGGCCCCGAACAACCGTACCTACTTCGACTACTATCAGGGCGATCCGGCCGCGGAACCGTTGGCGATCGGGGGCTTCGTCCCGCTGGACAGCGTATACGCGTTCCAGGTAGTGCCCGACGAACTGACCACAGCGGAGGCCGCTCACGTCATCGGCGCTGAGGGCTGCCTTTGGACGGAGTACATCCCCAACTCCTCGCTGGCGGAATACATGCTCCTGCCTCGGATGCTCGCTCTGTCCGAGGCTCTCTGGTCACCGAACGAGGCGCGAAGCTGGGGAAGCTTCGCGGCCCGGCTCCCAGCGTCAGTTCGCCCGGCTCGATGCCCTGGGCTTCGAATACCGGGTGCCGGAGCCGCTCGGACTCGGATGGAACCGTCTGGTGCTGGAGGACCGAGCCCGGGTCACGATGAGCCCGCCCATTCCTGGCGGGGTGGTGCGTTACACAACCGATGGCTCTGTACCCACGGCAAGCTCCTCCCAGTACACGGGTCCCTTAGACTTGCCCGTTTCGTTCGTCCCTCGAGTTGTGAGTGCAAAACTCTTTCTACCGAGCGGCCGGGCAAGTCCGGTCGCCCGGGCGCGGATCACCCGTGCCATCTGGCATAACAGCCTCGCCGTCCGGGAAGACACGCTGCATCCGGGTCTTCAGTACGAGTACGTCGAGGGAAGCTTCCGATCGGCCGAAGACGTCAGAGCGGTGGAGCCCTTGCGGATAGGTTCAGTACCGGGGGTAGGACTTCGGGGCGACGAACGCCCGGAGGACTACGGCCTTCACTTGTCGGGAATGATGTGCGTGCCCGAAGATGCTCTGTACTCCTTTTATCTGGGCTCTGACGATGGCGCCAGGCTCCGCATTGCCGGCGAGCTCGTGTTCGACCGCGACGGGCCGCAACGCAACAATGAACAACCGGGCCAGATCGCACTGCGGGCGGGCTGCCATTCCATGGAAGTGGTCTATTTTCAGGCCAGCGGGGGTGCCGAGCTGAAGCTCGAGGTATCCACCCCACCCTCGACCAAAGGCCTGGTCCCCGAGAACTGGTACGTTCACTAGGATGAACTCGCGACTCCGCATCTTCCTCCTGAGCCTTTTGGCCACCGCAGCCGGCGGCGCGACCGCCTCGCGCCCGGAAACCGGGCGCTCGGCGGATACGCTCGCGGTTGAAACCGCGAGCGGTTGGAAAACCTGGTGGCGACGCGACGCCTCGCCGTCCCGCTGGGACGGCTCGGCGTCGCTCGCCCACCAGATAAGCTGGAGACCCGGAGCTCCGGGAGTTGAGTGGGGCGAGCTCCGGCTTCGGGGAAGCAGCGAAGCCTGGCGCACCCGGGTGGTGGTGATCCGGCTCAAACCCCAGCAAGTACATCTCTCACTCGTCCCGGCTTTCATCCGGGACGAGCGCTGGACAGTGGCACAGGTCGAGGGCGACGTCGCCGTCGCCCTCGACACCGGCCCCTACCGCCGCTCACTACCCTTTGGCTGGGTAGTGAGCGGCGGCCGGGAGCTGCTCTCACCCGAGTACGCCCCGCTCGCCGGCGCCGTCGTGGTCACCCCCGACGGCGCCGTGCGACTCGTGGCGCCCAACACATAGCCCTCGAGCGCAGCCGAGAGGGCTGCGCTCGAGGCATTCCAGAGCTATCCCATGCTGCTGGAGGATGGCGTCGTCCCCACACCCCTCCGCCAGGCATCCCAGGGGGTGAACCTCGACCACCGCGACGCCCGGCTGGCAATCGGTACGCTGAGAGATGGGCGGGTAGTTATCGCCCTTACCCGATTCGATGTCCTGGGCGACACCTTTGGCCGGGTCCCGTTCGGGCTCACTACGCCCGAGATGGCGGCCGTGATGGGCGCGCTGGGTTGCGACGACGCACTCTTACTGGATGGGGGGATCTCAGGTCAGCTGCTGCTCCGGAAGGCCGATGGAACGGCGCGGGTCTGGCCGGGAATCCGAAGCGTGCCGCTGGGACTGGTCGCCCGACCGAAGTAACCCCTCGAGAGAGGCACTGCCGAAGGTCGAATCGGAGGTATGTCGTTCCGTCCTGACCGAGCATCGGGTGCCGCAAGCCAACGCAGACCGGAACTCTGATGTACCATTAGGGCAGCTGAACTCCCGCGCCACTTACCTCGCCGGCGAAAGAAGGCTCGTCATGACCTCCTATACCGCGTCCATCGAGCGCTCCAATCACAAGGACCTCCACCAGGTCGAGCTCCAGGTGACACCCCGGGAAACCAACCGCCAGCAGGAGTCCTGGACCGCCATCTTCATGTCGCGCAGCACCGACGGCTTCATGCCCGACGAGCGGCTCGCGCTCACGCTGGACAACGGCCTCGAGGGGAACGGCGCGGGTGAGCGAGACCTACTTCGACAGCCGAGCTCCCGACGCCACTCGGATCCTCATCACCAGCACCAGCCCCTTCGCCTGAGGCGAGCGGCGGTACGCCACTGGAGTCACTGTGCCCAAACGGAATTACGGTTTCGAGAAGCGGCAGAAGGAATTGAACCGGCAGCAGAAGCAGGAGGAAAAGCGCCAGCGTCGCCGGGAGCGATCCGAGTCTCCATCCGAGGAGAATGGGGAGACCGAGGAGGCGACGCCGGAAACGCCTCGCGCCCACCAGCGCCTAGACGGCACCGGTGAGCGCGAACACTGAATCGGGCGGGTGATGCTACCGCGTTCTTATCGCCCCGCCAAATCCGGCTGATATTTCAGCTGCTTCAAGGTTCCCGCCAGCAGCTGAACCTTTGCGGCGTCCGCCGCACCGCTGACCTCGGATTCCAGCTGCGACACCAACCTTGCCAGGGCCGCGTTCTGGATGGCGCCGGATGACTTCTCCGCCGATGCCAGCTCGGCCCGGGCAGAGGCGATCTTCGACTGGTCCAGCCCATTCGACCGCTCCAGCTGATCCAGGTAGGCCCGGGCCAGTGAATACGAGGCCGGCCAGGTGAACTTGACCTGTCCCTGAGTGTTGAAGTAGTCCAGCTTGACCGACTTGGCCGCGTCGATCTCGTTCTGGGTCAGGAAGCCGCTGGGCTGCAGCTCGAAGACGTCGAGCCCGCGAGTGATCTCCGAGCCGTAGATGTAACCGTTGTACCAGTAGGTGCTCCAGTAGCCACCCAGCTCCAGCTTCTCGGGGTCGAGCGGGCCCCGGTCGAAGTAGGCGATCTCCTTCGGGTGCTTGGGGTCGGTCCAGTCGAATACCGAGAGCCCGCCCTGGTACCAGGCCTGCGCCATCACGTCGCGCCCGGGAATCGGAATGAGTGATCCGTTGTGCGCCACGCAGTTCTCTGAAGGCAGCTGCGGTGCGGACATCTTGTAGTAGCTCTGGAACTGCATCGACGATTGTCCGCTCAGGGTGAAGATGGCGTCGGCGCCCCACTCCTTCGGGTCGGTCTTCCGGCACTTGGGCTGAACGCCGCCGCCCCACTCGTCGGAAAACAGCATCTTGCTGCCACTGTTGTTGAAGGTCGCGGAGTGCCAGTAGGAGAAATTGGAATCGGAAGCTGCCGCGATCCGCTTCGGCTGCGCTGGATCGGTGATATCGAGCAACAGACCGTAGCCCGCGCAGGCCCCGCCGGCCCGCCCGATGCCGGGGTAGAGCGTGATATCGTGGCACTGGGTGGGGCCGGCGGTGGAGTCCGGCTCCTGTGCCATCTGGGCTTTCATTGCTGAATCGACGATGGCGGGGAGTGCTTGCCTGAGCGCCGCGCTGTCCGCGGCGGTGGGAGCACCGGTGCCCCCCCGCGCCTTGACCGCCCGATCCAGCAGCGCCGCCACGTCGTCGGGCTGAAGCACCTCCTCCTTTCCGTGGATCACGGCGATGAATCCGCCATTGGCCTTGGCCTCCGCCACGGCCTTGGCCTCGGCGAGGCTGTCCTCCCGGGTTTCACCGTGGGTGGGTGGCGCCACCAGGTCCTGGAAAATCCGGGGCGAGCTCACGATGCGCGCCTGATCCGGGTGAGCCAGGGGAACCTTGATGACCTCGATGCGGAACAGCGCCGTGTTGGGGTCCTTCGGCGCTATGACGCAGCCCGGCAGCTCGGCGGACGACCGCACCGGCGCCTGACCGGAGATGTAGACGTAAACGTTGTCCTTGTCCTTGGGATCCACCAGCAGCGAGTGGGTGTGGGACCCA
The DNA here is from genome assembly GCA_963842945.1 of uncultured Gemmatimonadales bacterium. Taxonomy (GTDB): domain Bacteria; phylum Gemmatimonadota; class Gemmatimonadetes; order Gemmatimonadales; family GWC2-71-9; genus CAVVWJ01. The sequence goes on along the minus strand of CAWJIM010000020.1, from coordinate 48,219 downwards.
CGGCAGGTCTGCACGTTGCCCACGTTCCGCGGATGAGCGATATCGCTGATGTCGAAAATCCGAAGTCCCCTGAGCCGGTCCTGACTGACGGTATCCTCGATCCCCTGAGTGCCGCAGTCGAGCCGGGCGGTCAGATTTTCTCCCGAGACAAAGAGCAGGTTGCGATACACCGACACATCACTCTGAGAGCCGGGGCAGACATACGCGGTCTCCAGCTTCGGCTTCCGGGGATCGGTGATGTCCCAGACCTGATACCCATTGAAGCTCCCCTGCACCGCGTAATGCCCGGTGAAGGCCAGATCGGAGTTGATCCCATCGACGAACTGCTTCGAGGGCGGAGTGGACGAGGCCAACCGGAGATTCCAGATCGCTTGGCCGGCGTCGGTCTTCCCCGACTTCAGCCCAACCCGTGGGTCCGGTGTCGGTGGTTGGGTGGATTTGCTCTGAGCCGGCGTCGGAGCGCCGGCCTGATTCGAGCCCGAGTGCGAACACCCGGCGAGGGCTCCAACACCGACGGCGACCGACAACGCGATGAGCTTGGCTGATGCCATGCGAACCCCTTGAATAAGGACGATTCCTCCCCTTCCCACCCCGTTCTGCTGCCCCGCTTCCCCGCTTCTCTACTTCGTCGCCAGACTCGGCGACGTGGCCAGCTGCTTCACCGCTCCGGCCAGGAGCCGCACCTTGCTCGCGTCGCCGGCTCCATGCGCCTCGGACTCCAGCCGGGAAACCAGCTGGGCCAGCGTCTGCTGCTGCTCCGGCTCCGCCGGCCTTCTCGGCCTTGGCCAGCTGCGCCCGCGCATCAGCGATCTGACCGGCATCCATACCCTGGGACCGCTCGAGCTGATCCAGATAGGCCCGGGCCAGCGAATACGAGGCCGGCCAGGTGAACTTGACCTGTCCCTGAGTGTTGAAGTAGTCCAGCTTGACCGACTTGGCTGCCTCGATCTCGTTCTGGGTCAGGAAGCCGCTGGGCTGCAGCTCGAAGACGTCGAGCCCGCGGGAGATCTCCGAGCCGTAGATGCGGCCGTTGTACCAGTAGGTGCTCCAGTACCCGCCGTTTCCCATCTCGGTCGCATCCACCGGCCCGCGGTCGAAGAAGGCGATCTCCTTCGGGTGCTTGGCGTCGGTCCAGTCGAATACCGAGAGCCCGCCCTGGTACCAGGCCTGCACCATCATGTCCCGTCCCGGGATCGGAATCAGCGAGCCGTTGTGGGCCACGCAGTTCTCCTGGGCTGTTTGCGGAGCGGGCAGCTTGTAATAGCTCTGGAACTGCAGCTGCTGCCGGTTCGCGATGGTGAAGATCGCGTCGGCGCCCCACTCCCGCTTGTCGGTAGCCCGGCACTTGGGCTGGCCCCCTCCGCCCCACTCGTCGGAGAAGAGGAGCTTGCTGCCTGAGTTGTTGAAGGTGGCCGAATGCCAGTAGGAGAAGTTCGAGTCGGAGGCGGCGGCAAGCCGCTTGGGGTGCGCCGGGTCGCTGATATCCAGCAGCAGTCCGTAACCCTCGCAGGCACCTCCGCCGAGACCGATGCCGGGATAGAGCGTGATATCGTGGCACTGGGTCGGTCCGCTGCCGCTGTCCGGCTGGGTGCCCGACGAACGAGGCGACGAGGGCGGGCAGCGCCTGGCGCAACGCCGCGCTGTCGGCGGCCGTCGGTGCTCCACTTCCGCCGCGAGCCTTGACCGTGCTGTCAAGCAGGTACCTCGGCCCAGTGCGGATTCAGCACCTGCTCGTGCCCATGGAAGGAGATCACGAACCCGCCGTTCGCCTTGGCCTCGGCAACCTTCTTGGCGTTCTCGATGCTGTCCTCCGGGGTTTCGCCGTGCTTGGGCGGCGCCACCAGGTTGTCGAAGATCCGCGGCGAGCTCACGATGGCGGCCTTTTCCGGATGGGCCAGCGGAATCTTGATCACCTCGATCCGGAACCAGGCCGAATTGGGATCCTTGGTCGGCATGGCCGCGACGCAGCCGGACAGCTCCTTGGAGGACCGAACCGGCGAGGAGCCGGAGATGTAGACGTAGACGTTGGCCGGGTCCTTGGGATCGACCAGCAGCGAATGGGTATGCGAGCCCCGGCAGGTCTGCACGTTACCCACGTTCCGCGGATGGGCGATGTCGCTGATGTCGAAGATGCGAATGCCCCGAAGCCGGTCCGTGCTCACACTGTCCTCCACCCCCTCAGTCCCGCAGTCCAGCCGGGCCGAGAGGTTCTCGCCGGAGACGAAGAGCAGATTCTTGTAGGTGGAGACGTCACTCTGGGAGGCGGGACAGACGTAGGCGTCGGCAAGACTGGGCTTGCTCGGGTTGCTGATATCCCAGATCTGCCATCCGTTATAGTTGCCCTGTATCGCGTAGTGCCCGTTGAAGGCCAGGTCGGAGTTGGTCACGTCCACGAACTGTTCCGAGGGCGGGGTCTTCGAGACAACGCGCAGATTCCACACTGCCTCCCCGGCGTCCATCTTCCCGGCCTTGAGCCCAACCCGGGGATCGGGATTGGGCGGCGTGGTGGATTTGCTGGTGGCCGGCGAGGGATTGCCGGTGCCGGCATTGGAAGTGGACTGAGAGCACGCGACCATGGCGGCCACGCCGAGGGCCAGAGTCAGGGAGGCGAAGGTGCTGGAAGACATGGATATTCCTTGGGAGAAGGGTCCTGGGCCGCTTACGCGATCAAGGGCTGGACAGTTTCAAGGGGAACCGTGACTGGACTGGAGCCCCTCGAGCATGCGCTGCATTCGGGCGATTTCCGTAGTCTGGTCCACGCTCACGTCATTGGCCAGCTTGAAGGTGGTCTCTTCCCGAGCCGCGCCCTCCGTCCCGAACAGCTGGTTGACCATGGTAACGGCGCCCTTGTGGTGCTGAATCATGTAGGTCAGAAATAGCCGGTCGAAGTCGGCACCCCGAGCCTGGTCCAGCTCCTTCATCTGGGCCTCAGTCAGCATGCCAGGCATCAGCATACCCTGGTCCTGGCTGTGGTCACCGGTATCATGCATCGGCATTTGCATGGGCTTGTTCGGGTCCGGCACCGGCTGCCCCCGGTCCTTCAACCATCGCTGCATGGTGGCGATCTCGTCCTGCTGGCCATTGATGATCCGGCCGGCCAGTGTCTGAACCGAAGGGCTCGCACCATGGCTCTGGGCCCATCCGGCCATGACCAGGGCCTGGGCGTGGTGGGCAATCATGTGGGACATGAACTGGACGTCGGCCGGGGTGTACGGATAACCCTTTGGTCTTGGCGGCGGCGGCCTGGTTTTCCGAAGCGGGGGCGGGCGAGGCCGCAGCTCCGCTCCCCTCGCTGGTGGCCTTGCTGCACGCGGCCGCGGCGTACAGCAGGAAAGCGGCTGGGACGAAACGCGAGCGTAGGACTCTCATGGGTCTCCTGCTTTGGATGCCTCTAACAACGCTGGCGGTTGCGCCAGACAGAACGAGATAGATAGCGGCATGACGGGACCGGTTGGAAGGTGACCACCTCGCCCGACCGCTACCGGGCCCTGATCACGAGCCTCGGCCTCAGGGCCCACCCCGAGGGAGGCTACTACAGGGAAGTGTACCGTTCGCCGGCTTCCGTCAAGCCGTCGGACGGGCGGCAGCCGCGGCCCGCCCTGACGACGATCTACTTCCTGCTCATCCACGGCCAGTTCAGCCGATGGCACCGGGTGCAGTCGGACGAAGTCTGGCACTTCTACGAGGGCGCCACGCTGGATCTGTGGCTCACGTCGCCCCAGATCGACCGGGTGGAACACCATCGGCTCGGGCCCGCCGAAGCGGCCCAGCAGCCGGTTCTCGTGGTTCCTGCGGGCTGGTGGCAGGCGGCTCGATCGTCGGGCGCCTACACCCTCACCGGGTGCACCGTCGGACCCGGCTTCGATTTCCAGGACTTTGCTCTTGCCGCCGACCAGCCGGCCCTTGCCGCCGCCTTCCACGCACTTGGCGGGGAGACCGCCTCCCTGCTGTGACTCCGGGGCCAGCGCGTGTCCGGCTGATCGGGCTGCCTTACGACGGCAGCTCTTCATTTCTTCGCGGCGCGGCCGAAGCGCCGGCCGCCATCCGTGCCGCGCTCGAGTCATCTCACTGGAACAGCTGGACTGAGCTGGGACAGGACCTGTCCGCTGGGACTCATGAGCGACGCCGGAGATGTGCTCTTGTCGGCCGGCCCTCGGGCCCGAGCCGAGATCGAGAGTGCGATTGCGGAGGTGGTCGCGGGCGGGTGGCGGCCTCTGGCACTGGGCGGGGACCATTCGGTTACGTATCCGGTGCTCCGAGCCATGAGCCAAAGCCATCCCGCGCTCACTATCCTGCATCTGGATGCCCATCCCGACCTGTACGAGGAGTTCGAGGGAGATCGTTTCTCCCATGCCTGTCCCTTCGCCCGGATCATGGAGGAAGGCCTGGCCTCAGCGTCTGGTACAGGTTGGCATTCGCACCATCAACCCGCAGCAGCGACGACAAGCCCAGCGTTATGCCGTTGAGCTGATCGAGATGCGATCCTGGGAAAATGCGGCCCGGCCGAGGGTGGATGGTCCGGTCTATCTCTCTGTGGACCTCGACGTCCTCGATCCGGCCTTTGCGCCTGGTGTCTCCCACCGTGAGCCTGGCGGGCTCTCGGTCAGGGAGGTGCTCTCGTTAGTCCAACGGTTGGGCGGAACCCTGGTTGGCGCCGACGTGGTCGAATTCAACCCACGTCAGGACCTTGGCGGGATGACCGCCGTCGTGGCTGCCAAGATCGTGAAGGAGATCGCGGCGCGGATCCTCGCGGAGTCCGGTCGAGATCGAGGCTGATGACGGATCGGGCGAGGACTAGGCCTGGCTGATCACTCGACTACCACGCCGGTGACACTACACTCGGGATACTTCAGATTCAGCCGCTTCAGCGTCTGAGCGAGGATGGTACCGACCAGATGGTTTCGGTACCATTTCTTGTTGGCCGGAACAATGTACCAGGGGGCCCAATCGGTTGACGTCTTTCTGAGAGCGTCCTCGTAGGCCCGCATGTAGTCCTTCCAGAACTTCCGCTCTTCCAGATCGCCGTGTTGAAATTTCCAGCACTTCTTCGGGTCGTCGAGTCGCGCCTGGAGCCGCTTCCGCTGCTCGTCGGGCCCGATGTGAAGGAAGAACTTCAGGATCGTGGTGCCGTTCTCGTAGAGCATCCGCTCGAAGGCGACGATCTGATCGTAGCGCTTTTTCCACTGCGGCTCGGGGACCAGGTTGTGCACCCGTACCACCAGCACATCCTCGTAGTGGCTTCGATTGAACACGACGGCCTCGCCCCGGGCCGGCACCTTGGAGTGCACCCGCCAGAGAAAGTCGTGGTCCAGCTCTTCCTCAGACGGCTTCCGAAACGAGACCACTCGGGTGCCCTGGGGATTGAGGCCACGCATGACGTGGCGAACGGCGCCGTCTTTGCCTGAAGTGTCCATCCCCTGAAGCACCACCAGCAGCTTGTGCTCGTGGCCGGCAAAGAGCAGCTCCTGAGCCTCAGCCAACTGCTCGAGGATCGTGGGAAGCTCTGCCTGCGCCTCTTCCTTCCCCTTTTTCAGGAGGCTGGTGTCGTCGGGATCGAACTCGTCCAGGTCGACCTTCTGCCCCTCCCTGCACTAGATACCGATTCATTCGATCTCCGACTTGTTCGAGATGCCACTCTTACCGTCGTTCCATCGTTCCGCCTTACTGCCTACCGCCTTACCGCCTTACCGCCTTATCAGATACGCCAGCTTCACAAAAAACCCGTCTGTCGTTCGCTGTAGGCGGGACCAGTTGAACTCCTCGTCGCTCTCGAGCGAGCTGCCGTAACCCAGGAAAGCCACCGTCCCCGGTGTCGGCTCGTACGAGGCCAGCAGATCGAGCCGGAAGCCATTGAATTCTGTGGCCGGCTGGGCCACGCCGCCGACGAACAGCGAGTCACCCGAGGCCGGATCGATCAGGGTGGCGCGCCGCTCCGATCGGTATTCGCCGATGGCGCGGAAGAAAAGAGCCCGGTTCGGTTGGTACTCAACCTTGAGCCGGGGAATGGTCGAGCGGGCGAACTCGCTCCCGTCCAGGCGATAAAGCCGGAAGACCGTCGCCAGAGCGGCCAGCCGAATGGTGCTGGTGGGACGCAGATCGAGCGTCCCCCTCAGCTGCCAGCCGGTGCCAGTGGTGCCCTCCTCGAAGATGGCGCTATGCCCACGTCCATATGTGACCTCCGCTCCGAGCTTCCGCCAGGTGGGAGTGGTGACTTTGACCTGGCCGGTGAACCCGGAGAAGTCCTCCGGGAAGTACGCCGGACCACCGGGACTGCCGATGGTGTAATCGGCAAAGCTCGAATCCTGGAAGTCCACGAAATTCCGTTCGCCATGCCCGTTCAGCTCCCAACCCCCTCGAAGCTGAAAGGTGGCATCGACCTGCTCCCGGCCTTCGATCGCCGGCTCGAAGCCAAACTGGTCATATGCCCAGATCCGCTCCGGCCCGAAGAAGATGGTGAGATTCTCCAGCAGCGCGCGAGGAGCGCCGTACCAAGTGAAGCGGTTGAACGCGTGGCCGGTGACCACATTGCTCCGGAGCCGGTTGACGAATCCGGCCTGCGCGTCGAACCCCTCGCCCTGTCCGTTCAGCAAATAGTTGAAGCCCCAGGAGCGGCCGGTCCGGTCGAACTCGGCCTGCCAGATGGGAGCGTCCACGGAGGAGTCTCTGGAGCTGGTCCAGGAACGGCCATACTGAAACTGGGTGTAGTAGAGTCCCCAGACATAGCGGAAGTCGCCGGCAAGGACCCGGTTGTGGTTGTCGGTCTGATCCCGGTTGGTGAAGGTGATCCCGGCTAGGGAATTGCGCCCGAAGTCGCGCCGCAACCGGGTGATGTTGAACCAGGCATCTGAGGCGTCGGTCTGGTCTACTGCGGTCAGGTGGGCCACCCCCAGCTGCCCGAACTTGCCGGTGAACTTTGCCCCCGCCTTGGGATTCACGATTCGCCGGGTGTAGACCAGCGTCTGAGGCGACCCGAACAGCTCGATCCCTTCCAGAAAGAAGGGCCGCTTCTCCGGAAAGAACAGCGCGAACCGCTCGTTGACCGTGACCTGACCCTCGTCGCTCTCCACCTGGCTGAAATCGGGATTCATCGTCGCGTCGAGCGCGTAGCTGCTGAATCCGAGCCGCAGGTTGAGGCCGGCGTCGGGATTGAGATCCTCCCGCACGAAATCCTCGCTCACGGCGTCGCGGGCCCCGGCCGCGGTGGCGGTCACGAACGGCTGCGCTTCCACCGTCACGCCGTGGCGCATGTCGTGGAGTCCGCCGAGCGCGCCTTCCTGTCCCAGAAAGCTGGCGTTAGCCCGGCGGACGTCGGTCCAGGTGTCGGTATAGCCGGTGCGCTGCACCACTCGGGTGACATTGAACCCCCAGCTCTGAGGATTGCTCCCCGGATAACGCAGACTCTTGAACGGAATCCGGATCTCCACCTCGAACCCGCGGTCGGTGATCCGCCCCTTCGAGTCCCAGGTGAAATCGGGATTCTTGTCCGTGCTGCCGGGGATCAGGCTGCTGACCTGGCCAGCGCCCTCGCTGCGAACGCCGTCGGTTTGCACGCCGAGCGCGTTCACGCCGAAGAAGAAGGCGCGCCGCCGGTCATGAAAGGTGTCGAGATCGAGGACCACGTGATCCTCGTTGTCGATGTTGTCCCGGTCCGCCACAGTGGCCCGGATGCCTCGAGGATTTCGGTCGTAGGCGATGATGCCGAAGTACATGGCATCCGGCGCGTACCAGACCCGCACCTCGGTCTCCTCCTCGGCAGGCCGGCCATCCACCGGTTGATACTGCCAGAATCCGGTGAGTCGCGTGGCCTGCGACCAGGCCGGCTCATCCAGCTTGCCGTCGATCTGGATCGAGCTCTCCAGCCGGGGAATCTCGGCCGTCGGCGAACCCTTGCCCATCACGGTCAGGGCGGAGCCCGGGCCGGGAGCCTGGATCAGCAGCAGGAGCGCGAGCACCATGGGTTAGCGAGTCGTTTCTCGTTAGCGTCCTGCGTGCAGCTATAGGACGGCACCGGTGACTGCTGGCGTGCCCCAATAGCGGCGAAGCGAGCTGATGATCACGGGCAAGCCGCGGAACACGCAGAAAACCACGGCAAGCCAGGCAGTGACTCGGAGCACGCGCATCATCCAGGGGACCTCCTGAGGCAGCCCGGTGTCCGTGCCGAAGCCACTGAATGCCTGAGCCAGGGCCAGCCCGCAGAAGGTCACGACCTTGGTAACGGCATAACCGGTGCGCATGGCGGTTGAGCCCACCAGAAAGCGCCCCAATGTGGAGCGATGTTGTGCGAAAGGAGCCGTCCCCTGCCCCACTCCGATGCTGCGCAGCGCATCGGTCAGTGTGGTGCGGGCGATGATGATCAGCGGAATCGCCAGCGGGATCATTCCCAGATCGGCAAAGCAGACCCACAGCACCAGCTCGTAGGTCCGGTCCGCCGCGATATCGAGCACGCTGCCGAAGAGACTGCTCTGGCCGGTCTTGCGAGCCACGATGCCGTCCACCGTGTCCAGCATCAGTCCCACGAAGAGCAGACCGACGCCGGCAAGCCGTGCCGCCGGAGACCCGAGGTAGAGGATCAGGATGTTGACCAGCAGGAGCGGAAAGCGCGATAGCGTGATCCAGTTGGCCAGCACTGCTCGCCTCCAGAAGAGGAGTGGAAGATCGGTCTACATCGAGACTATCTCCGGCTGCCCCTTTCTGCGGAGGCGTAGGAGCCATGCTCGATGTCTTCCAGCACGCTCGGCCTCGACGGGCGCCACCCCAGCAGGGTCTCCGCCTTCTTGCCCGATGCCTGCTGATCCAGAACCAGCGCGTCGGCGGAGGGGCCCAGCTTGCCCCGCGCCTGTTCCAGCGGCCATCCAGCGGTTTTGCCGCCCGCGCCCGCGCCTCGGCTGGCCGCCGCAGCTACGTCGGCCACTCGGAAAGCAGGTCCACTGACCCCGAGCAGCAGAGTGCCAGGAGGCGCCTTCTCCAGCGCCAGGAGATACAGCTCAGCCAGATCGTCTACGTGAACGAAGGGCCAGCGATTCTCTCCGGTTCCGACATAGCGCGCGGCGCCTTCCTTCTGCGCCGACTCCACAAATCCGGCCGGAATTCCTCCGCCCCGTCCATATACTATGGCTGGCCGGATCACCACGCTGCGGACTCCGCGGGCCGCTGCCTGAAGCACCCGCTCCTCTACCGCCTGGCGCCAGCTCACGATCTGTGCCGGCTTCGGGGGCGAGGTTTCGTCCACCACTTTGCCGCCGGTATCGCCGTGAGACCAGATCCCACTGGTATAAATGAATGGCTTGTTGCTGCCCAACAACGCCTCCAGAATGGCGCCGATGGCGGGCCCATCGATGGCCGGGTCGTAAGTGGTCGCCAGGCTGATTACGCCGTCGGCCTCGCCAGCCGCGGTGGTTATGCTTCGGAGATCGCTGAAGTCGCCCCGCACCCCGCGAATGCCCGTAGCGGCGAGCTTGGCGGCAGCAGCGTCGCTTCGGGCCAGTGCGCTCACTTCATGCCCTGCAGCCCGAAGCCGCTCAGCCACGGCGCTGCCGATGTATCCAGTGGCGCCGGTCAGAAATACCTTCATACTTGCATATTCCTCAGATACGGGACGGAACGTTTTGAGTGAATCCTATAGTACACCGAACCAACCGGCAGGCGCTCCCGGTTCCACAGTGGACCTGGTGCCTGGCGTCCAGGTTCGTGAGGCCCGGGCGGACGATGCGCGGAGCTGGGCCACATTGCGGAATGCCCTCTGGCCCGACCAGCCTTTGCAGGAGCTCCTGGACGAAGCGGAGGCGTTCTTCACCACCGACGATCCCCGGCTGGCAGCCGTGCTGGTGGCAGAGAAGGCTGGTACGGGCCTGGTCGGATTCGCCGAGCTGGCACTCCGCCCTTATGCTGAAGATTGCCGCACCAGTCCGGTGGCCTTCCTCGAGGGCTGGTACGTGACCCCGTCGCTACGGCGGCAGGGAGTCGGCCGGGCCCTGGTACGGGCGGCCGAGGAATGGGGACGCGCGCAAGGATGCCAGGAGTTTGGGTCGGACACCCAGTTCGACAACACCACCAGCATTGCGGCACATCTGGCGCTCGGCTTCGACGATGCCGGCGCCCTGCGCTCCTTCCGGAAGGATCTATAGAAGACCGCCATGCCTGTTACCTCCCATCCCAAGCGTTTCGGCGTCCTCGGCTCAGGTGAGGTGGGCCAGGCGCTGGCCAAGGGCCTCGGCTCCAACGGCTATGAGACGCGGATTGGAACCCGCTCCCCCGGCAAGCTGGCCAAATTCTCCCGGACCACCGGGATCGAGGAAGGCACCTTCTCTTCGGTGGCCGCCTGGGGCGAGGCTGTGGTGCTCGCGGTGCTGGGAACAGCGGCGCTGGAGGCAATCGATCTCGCCGGCGCCGACAACCTGAACGGCAAACTGGTGATCGACACCACCAATCCGATCAGTGATGATCCGCCGGTGGACGGCGTGCTGCGCTACTTCACCGGACCGAACGAGTCGCTGATGGAACGACTGCAGGCGGCGCACCCCCGCATCGCGTTCGTCAAGGCGTTCAATAGCGTGGGCAGCGATCTCATGGTGCATCCGCTCCTGTCCGGCGGCCCACCGACCATGTTTTTCTGCGGGAACGATGCCGCGGCCAAGGCCATAGTGTCCCGGGTGCTGGAGCACCTCGGCTGGGAGGGTGCGGACATGGGTAGTGCGATTGCGGCCCGAGCCCTGGAGCCTCTGGCTCAGCTCTGGTGCATTCCTGGTTTTCGGGAGAATGACTGGACCCACGCGTTCCGGCTGCTGCGGGTCTGACGAGCCGAGTGCCAGCCAACCACCACTGGAGGAGACATGTGCAGGAACATCAAGCGTCTCAGACATCCCGATCATCCTCCCACCGATGAGGAGCTGCACAACGCTGCCTTGCAGTTCGTGCGGAAGATCAGCGGATTCCAGGCACCGTCGCAGGGCAACCAGGAGGCCTTCGATCGGGCGGTACACGATGTCGCCGCGGTCTCCCGCGCGCTGTTCGACTCGATCCGGGTGCGCGGTCGTTCCTACGCCGAGTCGGCATGATCAGCCGTATCTGGAGAGGATGGACGACGGCCCGGAACGCCGATGCCTATGAGGGCCTGCTCAAGGCTGAAATCTTCACCGGCATCATCGAGCGGGGGATAACCGGATTTCAGGGCATCGATCTTCTGCGCCGAGAGGTGGAGGAAGGCGTGGAGTTTGTCACCATCATGTGGTTCGACTCGCTGCTGGCCGTGCGAACCTTTGCCGGCGAGGACTACGAGCAGGCTGTGGTTCCACCCAGGGCCCGGCAGCTGCTGATCCGCTTCGATGAGCGATCGGCCCATTACGAAGTGCGCGAACGGCGCGGGCCGGGCAATGGCCATGCGGCCTGATTCTCATCTGGGAGATCGCGATATGCGCGTCGCACCTGGTTGGTCTTGCGGCACTGCTGCTCCTGGCAAGTCCTCCCGCCTCGTCAGCCCAGACTCAAACCTCCCGCTACATCAATCCGCCGGGTCTCACCAAGCCCAACGGCTATACCCACGTTGTGGTTGCCCCGGACAACCGCACCGTGTACCTAGCCGGGCAGGTTGCCTTCGACAGCACCGGGCAGTTGGTTGGTGCGGGCGACTTCAAGGCGCAGGCCCAGCGGGTGTACGAGAATCTGCGGCGGGCGCTGGCCAGCGTCGGGGGATCGCTGGACGACGTGGTCAAGACGACCACGTTTATCACCGACCTCAAGAACCTGCCGACGCTGCGCGAAGTCCGGGCCCAGGTCTCGCGGTCTGGTCGCCCGCCCGCCAACACGCTGGTGGTGGTCTCCAGCCTCGCCCGCCCCGAGCTGATGATCGAGGTCGAGGCCATTGCCGTGCTGAGTCAGAGTGTGCGCTTTGCACAGTGATCCCGTGCTCGATCTTATTCTCCGCCGGTTTGAACAGCCTGACGAAGTCCGCGACATGATCGAAGGGCCGGTTCGAGATCGTGCGGATGAAGGGGGATGAGCATTGGACGGGCCACCTACCAGCCGGGATGGAAATGGTCGGAGCATGTGGGACCGGCCACCGGCTCGACCCGCTGCCGGGTGGAACACCTGGGCCTGGTGGTGTCCGGGGTGGCCACCGTTGCCTTCGACGACCGCGTGGTCGAGATGCACCCGGGCGACCTCTTCTACGTTCCACCGGTTCCGCATGACAGCTGGGTGGTGGGCGATCAGCCCTATGTCTCGCTGCATTTCCTCGGCGCGGACCAGTACGCGCGGTAACTGGCCCAGCTCTGATTTCAATGAACTCCTGAACTCTGGAGGTTGGGGTGCCTCGCCTGTCGCGCCGAGCCATTCTGGCTCTGAGTTTCATCATCGGTCTCGCGCTTCTGGCTGATCCCGGCCGGCTTTCTCCACCAGTCCGAGCCCTGGGACGGCAACGGTCCGGCGTATCCTCTGGCCCTGCTCGGGAGCGGACTCCTCCTGGGCTTTTTCGCGCCGGGCCGGACGGGAACCATCGCTGCCGGCATGTTCCTCGGCCAACTCGCGGTTCTGCTCTGGCGGGTTGTCGCCAGTCCGGAGAACAGCGAGCTATGGCTGGTGGGAGTCGTCATGCTGGCCGGCTACACCTTCGTGGCCACCGGAGCTCGGAGCGCTCATTGGCGGAGTGCTGCGCCGCCGTATGGGCCCCGAGCTTCCGGTGGAACGGCGGGTATCCGATCGGAGAATATGATCATGCCAAGAGCAGACCAACCCAACTGAACCAGGACCTATTGTGCGCCCACTCTTCATTCTGACGGCCCTAGCCCTCACCACGCGGCTGCTGCAGGCCCAGTCCTCCATCTCCGCCGATCAGCTCGCCGACTGGCAGCGGAACCGCACCACGGTGCTGGCCTACATCGATGCCATGCCCGATTCCGCCACCGGCTTCAGGCCCACTCCGGGCGTTCGCAGCTTCGCCGAGCAGTTCGATCATATCGTGACCACAAACCTGGAGGTCGCGGCGATCGCCCTGCGAGGCCAGAAGGCTGCGCCCGCTCTGGGCGACAGCTCGGCCTATCTGCACGACAAGGCCGCACTCCGGAAATACGCCGCTGCAACCTATGACTACCTGCTGAAAGCGCTGCAGGAGGCCAAGCCCGCGCAGCTGAGCAAGCAGGTCGCGATCTACGGCCAGCCGCCTCAGCCGGCGAGCCGGCTGGCCATGCTCTCGTTCGAGCACTCAGTCTGGACCCTGGGCCAGATCGTGCCTTACCTCCGGCTGAATGGAGTCACTCCTCCTGAATACCGCATGCCGTTCTGATCGATGGCGACAATTCACGTCACGGCATTGCTCGCCCTGCTGATTATTCCCCCAGGGGCGAGCGGCCAGAGTGCTCCGCCGGCCTACCGCTGCCGCTTCGTGCTGGTTCCCGTACGAGACGGCATTCATCTCAACACCAGCGTGTGCCAGCCGGATGGGCCGCACGCACCACTCCCGTTTCTGCTCACCCGCACGCCCTACGGCATCGCCGGTGATACCGTAGTTCCCGAGAGCTATCGGTTCTTTGCCGCAGACGGCTACATCTTCGTGTCGCAGGATATCCGTGGCAGGTACAAGAGCGAGGGACAGTTCATCATGAATCGCCCGCTCCACGATCCGGGCGATCCCAAGGGCGTGGACGAGAGCACGGATACCTATGACACGGTCGAGTGGCTCCTGGCGAATGTTCCGGGAAACAACGGGCGGGTGGGTGTGCTCGGCGTCTCCTATCCCGGCTTTCTGGCGACCATGGCCGGGATCAATCCTCATCCGGCGGTGAAGGCTATCTCACCTCAGGCGCCGATGACCGACACCTGGATGGGAGACGACTTCTTCCATCAGGGCGCGTTCCGGCTGTCTTACGGCTTCGAGTATGCCGGCTCGATGGAGCTGAGCACGGATTCTCCGCTCTCCGGCGCGATGCCGATCGACTCCTGGGACACCTACGACTGGTACGCCCGTCTGGGCTCGCTCGCCAACGTGGACCGCAAGTATTTCCACGGAAGGGTGCCCACCTGGCAGGCGTTTGTGGCCCATCCGGCGTATGACCGGTTCTGGCAGCAGCGAGCGGTGCAGAAAATCCTCAAGACTCCGCTGGTTGCCACCCTGACGGTGGGCGGCTGGTGGGATCAGGAAGACCGTTACGGGCCGCTCGCTACCTATGCCGCACTCGAGCGGGGAGACAGTGGCAGGCGCAACTTTTTGGTGATGGGACCCTGGAACCACGGCGGCTGGCGCCGCCCGGCCAACCTCATGCGAATTGTCGACCCCGGCACCTATGAGGCGTACCTACGCGATGTTGAGGCCCCGTGGTTCGCGCATTACTTGAAGGATCGGGAGGGTAGAGATCAACCGGAGGCAATGGTGTACGACGCCGGAGCCAGGCGCTGGCGCTCATATGACAGCTGGCCTCCGAAAACCGGCGGTACGCCCCGCAGTCTCTATCTCCATGGCGGTGGCGCCCTCACCTTCGATCCTCCTCGAGCGGGAGAGGCGTCCTACGATCAGTACGTCTCGGATCCGGCTCACCCGGTGCCCTATCGTTCCCGCCCGGTGGAGCGCACCTACGACGCGCGGGGCAGCCGCTGGAAGTTCTGGGAGACAGAGGACCAGCGCTTTGTGGACGGCCGGCCTGATGTCGTGAAGTGGGTCTCTGCCCCGTTGGAGGAGGACCTGCTGGTGGCGGGGAACATCAAAGCCAGACTCGTGGCCTCCACCACCGGCCGCGACGCCGACTGGGTGGTCAAGTTGATCGACGTCTTCCCCGACAGCGTTCCGGATAACTGGTCCTGGGGCGGATACGAGCTCATGGTGGCCCACGAGATCATGCGCGGCCGCTATCGCCGCAGCTTCAGCGCACCGGAGCCCCTGGCCCCAAACACGCCGCTGGAGTTCACCGTGGATCTGCATCAGCAGAGCTACACCTTCCAGCGAGGGCACCGGATCATGGTCCAGGTCCAGAGCACCTGGTTTCCCCTGTACGACCGGAATCCGCAGACCTGGGTGCCCAATATCTTCCAGGCCAAAGCAGGCGACTTCCAAGCGCAAACGCATCGCGTCTGGCACACGCCCACACTCGCTTCACGGATAGAGCTAACCGTTCAACACTGACTGCCTGCGGAGAGACTATGCCGAATCAGCCGCTCACTCAGGCCCCCGCTGCCGAGCGCGCCGCCCGTGAGCTGTACGGGGAGGTTCTGCGCTGCTGGAACCAGCGCGACGCCGCTGAGTTTGCCCGGCTTTTCAGCCGGAACGGCAACATGGTGGGTTTCGACGGAAGTCCGATCGATGGGCAGGAAAATATTGAGGAACACTTGAGCGAGGTATTTCGCAGCCATCCCACGGCGGCCTACATCGGGAAGGTGCGCGCAGGTTCGCGTGCTGGCTCCCGGCGTGGTGCTCCTGCGAGCCGTTGCCGGAATGGTGCCGCCGGGCACAGCCGACCTGAACCCCGCAGTCAATACTATTCACACGCTCGTCGGCGTATTTGAGGGCAACCACTGGAGAGTGGAGCTGTTTCAAAGCACACCGGCAGCCTTCCACGGGCGGCCTGCCGCCGTGGAAGCGCTAACAGCCGAGCTCAGGAAGGAATTGGAGCAGCACCCAACCTAGCGAGTGCGGCTCCAGCGGTCGCGGAGGCAGCCCAGGAAGGAGTCGCAGCGGGCCGGCTCATTCGAAGCCACGGCCGTGCTGTCCGGGAGATCCGGCGGAAGCGCATCCAGGCGCGCGGCCGCATCCTCCGGTTCATCGTCGGACTGGTCGGACAGCTTGGCACCCGCCACCAGAATTTCCCGGCGGAGCCGCGAGGCCGTGCGCATCACCCGCACCGGATACCGCTGGCACCGCGGGGTGTTGCGGCCGCGGACGCATCCGTTATAGCGCCGAAGGGCAGCCTCGAGCGACTTGGTTCGGCGCACATGCATCTGCAGCAGGCGAGCGCCATGGCAGATGTTGGCCTCTACGTTCAGGAGGTCGCCCGAGAGGCAGCGATAGTTCCCGACGTGCATCGGCATCACCTGCATCAGGCCGATGGCGCCCTCGCTGCTGACCGCGCTGGTATCGAACGGCGCGTTCTCGATCAGGAGCACGGCCGCAAGCACGCTCGGGCTGATGTGGGCTCGACCGGCTTCATAGACCACAGCCGAGGCCACTCGCTCCGCCAGCTCGGGGCTACGTATGCGCCGGGCCAAGGCAGTCGCCAACGGCCGGTGCGCCAGTCGCCTGGTCACCGCCGATTCCATGGCCGCGCTGTCCTTGGCAGTACGCGGGTGAGCTGGCGCCACCGGGCGAGGCTTACGGACGCTCGCCTTCGGGACAGCCGCCGACACCCGCGGGGCAGTCACCGGCACTCGCCGGGCAGCCGCTGGCACCCGCGGAGCAGCCGCCGGCACCCGCGCGGGCATCATCCCGGGCGTTGCGAACGAGGCGGGTGTTCCAGGGCCTGTAGAGGCGCACGCGGACAGTAGCGTCACTGCCGCAAGTCCATACGATCTCAGCGCCCTGCCACGACAGATAGCGGGGAACATGGCGCTCCTCTCGAAGACGTGACGGCAGTATGGCCCGTGCCAGAAGGCCACTCAAGTGTTCGAAAGTTGTTCGCGACGAGGATTGGGACACTCGGAATCGGTCACCCGGCGGGGCCGGGCTCGGAAGTGACGGCGGCAGCCAGCGTAAGCAGATCGCATCGGAGCCGCTGCACCGCCTGGCACTCCGGGTGTTCGTTACAAAGGAGGTACAATGCTGCGAAAGCGCTGGGTTCTGGCTGGGGTGCTCCTGCTCTCCTGCGGGGGGGACGACAGCTTCAACCCGACGCGTTGACACCACGGCTGGAACCTATCAACTCACCACCCTCAAGGAGACCCAGAACGGGATCACCCTGGATCATCTTGCCCTCGGCGTGACCGCGGAGCTCATTCTTGCGGCCGATGGCACCGCCACCGGACACCTCTTCGCTCCCCACGGCGCGGAGGACGGAAGCGATCTCGACACCGATCTGACCGGAGCATGGAGCCTGAGCGGCACCACTGTCACCCTGAGTCTGGATCAGGACATCTTGTTCGAGGACATCACTCTCACCGTGGAGCCCAACCAGCTTCGGGGTAACCATACCTTCACGGGTAATATTGCGGTCGAGATCGTCTTCACCCGGACGGAGTAAGCTGAAGTCATCGTGCAACAACCTATTCTGGGCCTGCACCATGTCACCGCCACCGTAGGTGAGGCCCAGCCCGACCTCGATTTCTACCGCAGCGCTCTCGGTCTTCGGCTGGTGAAGAAGACGGTGAACTTCGACAACCACAACGTCTACCACTTCTACTATGGAGACGAGCGGGGCACGCCGGGAACCATCTGGACCACCTTCCCTTACGCCGGCTGGGGCGTGCCGCCCGGCCGGCATGGCGCCGGTCAGATCACCACCACTTCGTTTTCGGTGCCGGAGGGATCCCTTGGGCAGTGGATGCTCCGGCTACAAGAGAGCGACCAGCCGGTTCAGGAGGATGATGCCACCACGGGAAAAGCGATCGTCGCCACCGATCCTTCGGGGCTTCGGATCCGTTTGATCGAAACCGCGGGAGACAACCGTGCACCCTGGACCGGGAACGGCCTTTCCGCCGACATGGCGGTCAGGGGTCTGCATAGTGTGACGCTTACGCTGGCGGCTCCCGGCCCGAGCGTGAGCTTCGCCCGGGAGTTCCTGGGTTTCGAGGTGGTGGGCGAGGGCCAGGACATGGTGCGGTTGGCGGTGAATGGGGACCTGCCGGGTCACGCCCTGGAATTGAGTTTTGGTGGCGGACATCCTCCAGCACGGAACGGGATAGGCACCGTGCACCACGTCGCGCTGGCCATTGCCGATGAAGACCAGCAGAGGCGGCTCCGGCAGGAGCTGATCTCCCGAGGCATTCCCGTTACCGACGTGCTGGACCGGCAATATTTCCGTTCGATCTATTTCCGCGAGCCGGGAGGCGTGCTGTTCGAGGCGGCCACAGTGGCTCCCGGATTCTCCGTGGACGAGCCACTCGCGGCACTGGGGCAGGAGCTCAAGCTTCCGCCCTGGGAGGAAAAGAACCGGTCTGCCATCGAGAGCAATCTGCCGGTCATCGGCCCATCTGCGCGTTGATTCTGAGCACCGTCTCGTGAGCAATGCGCTGGAGCAGGGTGACGGTGCCGCCGGCCACCGGCAGGGTTTGCCCCTGCACTACCGCCTCCTGCGGAAGCAGCCGCGAGTCGTGCCCGGTGATCCCTTCGTATACCACCAGCGCGGCGAGATAGGTGCCCAGCGGGGCCGGGTGAAAACCGTCGGGTCCGTACAACGGGAGGGCGGGATCCACCGACCAGGCCGCGCGCCAGGCCTCCCCCGCCGGGAAACAGTCCCCGTCAACCGCTCGCGCCGTCTCCAGACAGGATTGCAAGACACCATCGAATACCGCCCGATCGGGCGCCGCGGGCCAGACCATCAACTGCGCGATGCGGCCTCCACCCGCGCGCACGTCTGGATCGAGCAGCTCTGCGGCCAGGATCAGCGTATCCCGACCCAGCTGCTGGCTGGTGGGCCCCTGTTGCAGCACCACGAAGTCCCAGCCGCCTCGGCGCACCACGTCGACCGCGTCGCTCATGCCGTTGACGTGGTCGATCACGGCGAAGTTGGGCCGGGTGACGGCTTCGGCCATGACCGTGTCGTTCACCGAGGCGGCGAGGTGCGCAACCGTTCCGGGAAGGTCATTGCTGGCCGTGAGGCTGTTGCCGATGAACAGCACGCGAAACCCGCCGCCGGGCTCGGGTGCCCGCCGGAGGATTGCCCCCGGCGCAGGCGGCAAGGACTGATAGGGCTGTGAGGAAGCGTGAGAGCATGCCGGCGTCGTGGGTGTTTCCATCGGGGACGAGAATCCTCTGCCGCAAGACACACGAAACCGCACTCCGCCGGCTTGCTGGCGGTCGAGGCAACGAGAAAGGAGATTGTCGAGCATGACATCCGATCGCTCGCTCGCCTCTGCCGTGCTGGTAGCGCTGGGGTTGTCGCTCGGCGGGTGGTTCATCGGCCATGGATTCGCCAGTGGGCGGGCTTCCGATCGATATGTCGAGGTGAAGGGCCTGGCGGAGCGAGAGGTTACCGCCGATCTGGCGCTATGGCCGTTGCGCTACGTGAGCACCGGCAACGACCTCACCGCAGCTCAGGCGCAGATCACCCGCAATACCCGCCAGGTCTTTGCCTTTCTCAGCCGGAACGGGATCGATACCACCGCAGTGCAGCTGCAGGCGCTGGAGGTCTCCGATGCCTTCGCGAACCGGTTTCCGGGAGAGCGCGCCGGGCCCCGTTACGTCATTCAGCAAACGGTGATGGTCCGATCCGGAAAACCGGAGGTGGTCATGGCTGCCAGCCAGCGGGTCAGCGAACTGGTCGGTGCCGGAGTGGTTCTCTCCTCCAGCGGGGAATACGGGATCGGCGGCCCCACGTTCATCTTCACCCGGCTCAACCAGCTCAAGCCCTCGATGGTCAAGGAAGCCACCGCCAATGCCCGGGCGGCGGCCGAACAGTTCGCCGCGGATTCACGGAGCGAGCTGGGCAGCATTCGGCAGGCCAGCCAGGGGATTTTCGTGATACATGCCGCGGGACCAAGCGCCCGGAGTGAATGAGGGAGCCCAGCTCCAGAAGATCGTCCGGGTAGTCTCTACCGTGCAGTACTTCCTGCGCTGAGTAGGCAATTCCGCCCACGGCGGGGGGCAGTTGACGTAAAACCATTTCGGTGACAGTATGGCACGGGGCCGCGAGGTTCGTGGGCGTCCCTTCGGCAGACTTCTGCACTGAGCCACCCTTGTCTGACTCTGCAGGTTCCGACAATTCGCTCCAGGTTTCCAGACCCCGCGGGGAGGGCTCGGAGTACGCCCATGAGGTATGCCGGCCGGTGAACCAATGAACGGACGGAGGAATGCTGTCTATGACCCTATGTTCACGTCTCGCTGGTCTCGTTTCCGCACTCGCACTCGCTCTTCCGCTTCTCTTCCCCATCTCTATTTCAGCCCAACAGCCCGCAGCTACCGGCAGCATTGCCGGGCGGGTGGTGGATGAGAACGGGACCGGCGTCGCGAATGCGCAGATTTACCTCGACCGACCCGCCCTCGGCACTCAGAGCCGGACGGATGGGGGTTACACCCTGAGCCGGGTTCCCCCGGCAGTTACACGCTCCACGCGCGGCTGCTGGGGTTCAAGCCCGAGTCGACCAGCGTCACGGTTTCGGCCGACGCCCAGGCAACCGCCGACTTCACCCTGCGGCACGATCCGCTCCAACTGCAAACCCTGGTCGTGACCGGAACCCAGACGTCCGCGGGTGAATCTGGACGCCAGCGTTGCGGTCACCACGCTGACGGCCACCGAGATCAGCCGCGGCGGCGCCGAGGAGCACCACGGAGATGCTCCGCGTCGTCCCGGGGTTTCACCCGGGTCGAGAGCTCCGGCGGAGAAGTCAACGAGAACATCAGCATGCGGGGCATTCTGGGGGTCGAGTACGTGAGCATTCCTGGAGGATGGGCTCCCGGTATTTCCCACCATGCACACCTTCTTCATGAACGCGGACAACCTGTTCCGCTTCGACAATAACATCGAGCGGATGGAAGTCGTGCGCGGCGGCAGCTCACCGCTGTTCGGGTCCAACACGCCTGGCGCCATTGTGAACTTCATCAACAAGAGTGGCGGCGACGTCTTCGGCGGCACCATGACGCGCCACCGGCGCCACCCAGGGCCTGGCCCGCTATGACCTCAACATGAACGGGCCCATCGGCGACGATTGGCGGTTCAATGTCGGGGGATTCTATCGCTACGATCACGGCGTGCGCGATCCGGGCTTCCCTGGCATTCGCGGGCGGTCAGCTCAAGGCGAGCGTCACCCGGAATCTTGACAACGGATACGTCCGGGTCTCGGTCAAGCACCTCAATGACCGGAACCAGTTCGTCCTCGATCTTCCCTTCACCAACGCCCTCGACCCGCAGTATGTCCCGGGCCTCACCGACTATGTCTCGATGAATACGGCTGAAGGGCTGGATCAGCGGGTGCCGCATCCCGACGGGCGATCTGACGCTGCCCCTCGATAACGGGCTTCGGACGGTGGCCACCTGGCTTACTGCGACGGTGTCGTTCGACCGTCAGTGAGAAGTGGCACCTGGAGAACTCCGCCCAGGTCATGCACAACGCCCAGCAGTGGAACGCGCTGTTGCCCTTCCAGGTGTTCACCGCAGCGGACTACATCACCGCTACGGCCGGGTCAGTGGCGGGCTGGGAAAGCCGGCCGGCAGCACGGGTCAGTACTTCTTCACCAATCACGATGACCCAACCGGCGCTAAGCTTCCCTTCGATACCCCGAACGGCCTGGTCGCGCCCAGTGGCGAGTGGCATATCGACAAGCCGATCTCGGCAGTTCAGGACCAGCTCTCGCTGAGGAGAAGCTTCGGCAAAAGCTCGCTGTCAACCTGGGCGCTTATGTGGCCAACTACTCGCAGGACAACCACTGGTTCTTTACCAATGTGCTGATGGATGTCCGAGACAACCCGCGTTTCCTCGACCTGGTAGTCAACGGGACCGATTCGGTCACCAAGAACGGGTTCCGCAACTTCCTGGACAACTACGTCAACGGACACGGGTATGCGTCTGTGTCTTCAGCCGTGATTGGCGGGGAGCTGCAGCTCACCGAGCGGCTCCGGGCCGATCTCGGCGTCCGGGGCGAGTATAACAACTTCGTGCAGAGCTCGGAAAACACCACCCGAGTGGACCTCGATGGCGACTCCACCACGACCTACGATAACGAGTTGTTCGGGAACGGGAGCTTCCGTCACTTTAACCGGGAAATCAGCGACTGGTCGGCCTCGGTCGGCCTCAACTACCGGCTGAACGATCAGTTCGCCCTGTACGGAACCGGCAACCGCGGGTACAAGATGCCGGCACTGGACGAGTTCCTGAACGCAGCGGCGCAGGAGCAGGTGGACCTCTTCGACTCGCGGGAAGTCCAAGTCAGTCGAAGGCGGTGTCAAATACGCCAACCGCGGCCTGGGCATAACGGTGAATGGGTTCTGGACCAAGCTCAAGAACGTCGTGAGCCAGGGAGCCGTGGTCGACTACTGTCACCGGAGCCACTACGTGGATCATAGTTCCCGGTGCGGAGACCAAGTCCTATGGAGCGGAGGTGGAGGCAACCATCAGCCCGCTCGAGGGACTGCAGATCGTCGGCAGCACCACCATCCTCAAGGCCGAGGTGGGAGCCGGAGGTGGGACCGACATCGGAAGCCGGCTCAACGGGGTTCCGACTTCGCTGGGCAATCTGGCAGTCTTCTTTTCGCCCCGGCGGACCGGCCTTTCGTTCAAGGCCGACTGGCACTACGTGGCAGAGCGTCCGGCGGGCGCCGGGCATCGCGCTGCCGGCGTACAATTACTTCAACTTCGGCGCCGGGTTCGCCATTGTGGGCGGAGCCAGGTTCAACGTGGATCTGCTGAACGCCTTCCAGAGCAAGGGCCTGGAAGAAGGCAATCCGCGAGTTGCAACCCCGGGTGCATCTCCGCTCTTCCTTGCCCGGCCCTTGCTGCCACGCCGGCTGCAGGCCTCCATTGCGTATGATTTCGGAGGAGGGCAGCTGCCGCAAGAACCGCGGTAAATCGTTGTTGGATTGACCAAGTACCGGCGGCGGGCCCAAGAGTTGGACCCGCCGCCGTCTGCTATAGGATCGAGAAATGAACCTACCACTGGGCCTTGTGGCGCTGTCCTGGGCCCAACTGTTCCTCGCCTCCGGCCTCGCGGCGCAGGCGAGTCCTCCGCAGTCGCCGGACAGCACCTTCCTGCTCCAGAGTAACGATCCGGCGCGCCGGCCCTCGCCCTTCATCGGCAACGGTCACCTGGGAATGGTGGTGCCGGCGCTGGGGCTTGGTCCCGCTCCGGCCTACTTGACTGCGCTGTTCGAGGAGGCTCCCAGCGATGTTCCGCGGATCGTGGTGATTCCCGCCTGGGGAGCGCTCGGTCTGAACAACGGCAGCGCCTGGCTCGCCGCCGACTCGAACCCCACGACCGCGGTCAAGGACTATCGACAGACGATCGACATGCGCACCGGTACGGCGCTCACCAGCTACGGCTGGGGGTCCGGCTCCCGGCGAATGGCCGTCCGGGCACAGACCTTCCTTTCGCGGGCGGCTCCCTCTCTGGCAGTGGCCCGACTGGATTTGAAGCCGGAGTATACCGGACGTGTCGGGGTGCGTTTCGCGCTCACCGGATGGCCGCCGCCCAAGCGCCTGGCGCTAGGCACGCTCCGCAAGGCCGATCCGAGCTGGGGGCCCAACGACATCTGGTATCCAGGCCATATGATCGTTCGCTCCCGCCAGGTCACCCGGACTGCCAGCGGCGCCCGGCTCACGATGTCGTCGCTGCCCGAGGGACGCTCCACCCTGCTCGCTCAGGCGCTGGAGCTGAGTTGGCCCCGAGAGCTGGAGAACGCAACCGTTCGTACCACCGCCTCGGGCGACACTGCGCTGGTGGAGCTGACCTTCGACGCCACCCAGGGCCGGACTTACAGCTTTCTCCAGGTCTCCAGCGTCATCGCGTCACCCACCGAGGCTAACCAGGTCAGCCGCGCCGGCAACGAGGCCCAGGCCGGTCTGAAACGAGGGTTCCAAGCTCTCGCGAAAGAGAATGCGGACGCGTGGGCCCGTCGCTGGAAGAGCGACATCGAGATCGACGGCGACCCCGGCCTGCAGCGGGTCGTCCGGTCCATGCTGTTCTATCTCCTCTGCAGCGCCGACTCCGGCACCAGGATGGGGATCGGCCCGATGGGTCTCTCCAGCGCGGGGTACTACGGCCACGTCTTCTGGGACTCAGACACCTGGATGTTTCCGTCGCTTCTGATCACCCATCCGGATATCGCTCACTCGCTGGTGGCCTTTCGTGCCCGAACCCTGCCGGCTGCACAGGCCAACGCCAAGACCAACAAGTTCCGCGGCGCGCAGTACCCCTGGGAAGCCGACGAGCAGGGCCGGGAGACCACGCCCTTCTTCGCGGTGCAGAACGCGCACTCGGAGATTCACGTCAACGGCGACGTCGCCCTCGCCCAGTGGCAGTACTATCTGGCCACCGGCGACTCCGCCTGGCTCGCCCGCGAGGGCCTCCCGGTAATCCGGGCAACGGCCGATTTCTGGGTCAGCCGCGCCAGCTACGACTCGGCGGGCGGCCGCTACCACATTCGAAACGTGGTCTCCGTATCGGAAGGATTGATTGGCGTGAGCGACGACGCCTACACCAACGCGGTGGCTCGGCTAAACCTGCAGATTGCCGGGCAGGCGAGCCGACGGGTGGGCGCTCCGGCCGACCCGCGCTGGAGCGAGGTAGCCGGCAAGCTGCACCTGCCGTACGACTCCGCCAGCCAGTACTTCCGCACCTACGAGGGCGCTCCCGACTCGACCCTGGGCGATGTCACTCCGCTCTTGAGCTATCCCCTCGGCGTCGAGATGAGCGAGCGGGCAAAGCGCTCCCAGCTGGAACAGGCGGTTCGGAGTCTCCTCACCGAGGGCCCCGGCGCCATGATGGGCTCCACGCTGCTCTCGGTCGATGCGGCGGAGCTGGGCGACCGGGCCCTGGTCGATTCCCTGCTGCCCCACAGCTATCGGAGCTGGCTGCAGGGCCCGTTCCTGATGCTCTCCGAGACTCCTGACAAGAAAGATGCGGTGAACTTCGTGACCGGAGCCGGTGGGTTCCTGCAGCAGGTGCTCTACGGGTACACCGGGCTACGCTGGGGCGAGAAGGGTCTGGAGCCTGCGTTCGATCCGGTGCTGCCGTCGCACATTAAGCGGCTCACGTTGCGCAACGTGCTCTCCAGAGGCAAACGGTACGACGTGATCGTGGACTCGTCCGGACGGCGGATGGTCCCGCATGAGGAGCCAGGACAATGATGGGGTACTTGTATCTCATCCCGCTGTGGATGGTGCTGCATCAGGCTGGCTTTCTTAAACCCGTTGAGCCGGTGCTCGCCTTTCCCGATCCCGAGCTGGACGACACCGCGGCCTATCAGGGCTATCAGACCCGCTTCTACCGCGACTCCCGGAACAACACCGTCCAGATCTACCTCCAGCCGCAGACCTCGCGCGCGGTGCTGGTGTGGGCCGACGCGGCCAACGAGAGCGTTGGCTTCAACGCCCGCGACTCGCACGGACGGCCCACCCGCCTCTTCTGGGACGCGACTGCGGCTGAGGTCGCCGATTCCGATTCCACCAGGAGCATCGAGTTCCGCCTGACTACTCCCCTCTCTGCGGTCCAGCTGGGCTGGTTCGTGCTGGGCTCGATGCGAGTGGAGCGGGACTTCGTCTACGCCAAGGCCTACGAGAAGCCATTCGCTGGAGCCTACCGGGTGGCGGAGGAGTCTCTCCTGGTGGCCGACGTGGCGCGGCTGCCTTCCGAGGAGCAGAAGCGTCACCTGGGGCTGCTCCACGCCGAGAGCCTCGAGCAGCTCCGAGGCCGCCTCGTCCCCAGCTTCGAGATGAAGCCGGGGGACACCGTCGAGACCATCCGGATCGAGCGCCCCTCGCTCGACGGGCGCAACTTCCTCCGGCTCGAGCTCCGGGTGGACCCCCGCCGGGTGAAAGCCCGCATGAAGGGGCAAACCGTCTCCCTGGAGACTCGGCCGGGATCGGCTCTCCGGTTCGGCGTGCGAGTCACCACCGATGCGGCGCCGCTCAACCCTCTGTCGAGACAGGAAATCTTCAATAAGCAGTTTCTGGATTTCATGGCTCGCGACAGTGCCGGCAGCGACAGCGCCGCGATCGCGGCTCGCCGGCTGGAGCGGCAGGTCCGTGGCGTCGAGCTCCTGAGCAGCCGGGAGAAGTTGATGGCCGGCCTGCCCAACTTCGCCACCTACTTCGGCCGCGACATGATGATGACCGCGCTCATGATGCGCCCGATCTGGTCGCCCGATATGCCGGAGCACGTGATCGCGAGCGTGCTGCGCAAGCTCGGACCCAGGGGAGATGTGAGCCACGAGGAGGCGCTGGGCGGCCAGGCCATCAGGGAGCACGCGGTGCTCTACGACTCGCTGCTGGGCCACTACTTCAAGCCTGGCGCAGCCGGCCGGCCCAAGGCCGACAGCGCCCTGGCCCAGGCCCGGCAGGTGCTCGCGGATCTGCAGCGGACCCGCGAGAACTACCACATGATCGACGACGAGTTCCAGCTCCCCGTGCTGGCCGCCCGGTACCTGGCCGATTCGCTGGTCCCGGCCAACCGGAAGCGCGCCTTTCTGCAGGAGAAGTCGGAGGCCGGAGAGTCTCGACTGGCGCTGCTGCTGCGCGAGCTCAACCTGGTCTCCTCCCTCAGCCTTCCCTATGTCGAGCATCCCACCGCGCAGAACCTGGTGAGCTTCCCCAAGCGGGACACGACCCACTGGCGCTCCGCCAGCTGGCGGGACAGCGACGCCGGCTACGCCGGCGGCCGGTTTGCAATGGACATCAACGCCATCTGGGTGCCGCAGGCGCTGGAGGCGATCGGCGTCATTCTGCGCTCGCTGCAGGAGCTTGGCCTGGACCAGGACTCCGGTGCGTCGGCGGACAACGCCCCTGCCCTGCAGCGATATCGCGGCGACTCGACATTCCTCCACCGGGCGATCGATACCTGGAAGGGCGCCCGCAAGCACTTCACGGTCAAGCTGTCGCCGGCTCAGATTCGCCGGGCTCTGGAGGCCAAACTCGGCTGGATGCCTGCCGCCGAACGTACCTATTGGAAGGGCGTCTTGAGCCGAGGCGAAGGAGCCGCACGATTCGCTCACTTTCCTGGCGCTCTCCCTGGATCGCGGCGGGCAAACCGATCGGCGTGGTGAATACCGACCCGGCTACAGAACTGTTCCTCAACCCCGATCTCGATCCCGGGCTCGTCTCGCAGGAGATCCAACCGGTGCTTCGGCCGTACCCTGTCGGGCTGTTCGTAGCCGGGTCTGGGTCCGGTGGTGGCCAACGATGCCTACGCCTCGTCCGCCATCTGGAATCGCTTCCAGAAGGATCAGTACCACAGTCCCCGCGTGGTCTGGGGCCGCGAGGTCAATCTCCTCTTCCTCGGCTTAGCCTACCAGTTGGAGAGAACCGGGGATCCTAAGCTGCGCGACGCACTGCAGCGGATTTTGTCGGCAGTGAATGCGTCGGCGATGCAGCACAACGAGCTCTGGAGCTACGAGATCAAAGGCGGGAAACTCAAGCCGGTGCGCTACGGCACCAGCTCGGACGTGCAGCTGTGGAATACCACGAACCTGGTGGTGCAGTACGCCTCTCAAATCTGCATTGATGACCGTATGAGAAGAATCCTTGGTGTCCTTTGTGCCTCTGTGGTGATTGGTAGCTGCTCGCCGGCCCGTGACACTCACCCCGACCAGGCCAATGCCGTGAACCAGCTGACACCGGAGGAGCGGGCCGCCGGATGGCAGCTCCTCTTCGACGGCCGAACGATGGAGCACTGGCGCGGATACCGGCAAACCGCGCTGCCCAAGGGCTGGCAGGTCGTCGAGGGCGCCATCACCCGAGTCGACAGTGCGGGCGATATCGTCTCCACCGACGAATACCGTGACTTCGAATTGAGCCTGGAATGGAAGGTGGCCGAGGGAGGCAACAGCGGAATCTTCTGGCGGGTGAGTGAAGACCAGAAGTACCCCTGGGAGAGTGGCCCCGAGATGCAGGTGCTGGACGACGCCCGACATCCCGATGGGCGTTCCCCGCTTACCTCGGCCGGAGCGCTGTATGGTCTCTACCCATCACGCCGCGGAGTAGTACACGCCGCGGGCCAATGGAATGCGGCCCGCGTTCTAGTACGGGGCAACCACGTGGAGTACTGGCTCAACGGAGTGAAGTTGGTCGAAGCCGAGGTCGGAAGCAAAGACTGGAACGCGCGACTCGCGCGGAGCAAGTTTGCCACGATGCCTCGCTACGGCCGGAATCCAGCCGGTCGTATCGGCCTGCAGGACCACGGCGACCAGGTAGCATTCCGCAATATCAAGATTCGGGTTCAGGAGCCATCCTCATAGCGCACCCCCAGCTTTCTGAGCGCCGCCTCAGGACAGCCCCTCCATTCCGGTACGAACGCGTTCCCCTGGTACTGCAGATCCTTGACTCCCATCTCGCTGGACCAGAATCCTGAGGCCGTGAGATCCCGGAAACTGTTGAAGAAGATGACCCCGGGCTGCATCTCCGGCTTGGCCCGGCCCGGCCAGGCGATCTCGTCGAGCAATGTGGCTCGTTGTGTGTCGCTCGCTTCCACGAAGCTCCGGCCGGAGCGCTGATCACTCTCGCGGTCCAGCCACGCCAGCCCGTCCCGCATTGCGCTGCGGCCCTCCGGCTTCGTGTCCCTATCGGCCATCATGAAGTCCATAAACTCGGGAACTTTGGCGTCCGTCGCACTGCCGGACCGATCGTCCCGTGGAATGATCAGGTCTACCAGCACCCGCACCGTTTCGTATTCGTGGGGGGTGAAGAAGGCAGGCTGGAACCCGGCCGAGCCCCCCAGCTGCCGTGCCGAGCGCGCGGCGCGGTCACATCCTGCCAGGCTGAAACCAAAGGATAGGGCTAATGGCGCTGTGGCCAGGAGTTTCACCGTTTCCCTCCGGCTGAGCTCTCTCCTCATACCGCACGCTGCCTTCGCTGCTGGGCGATGTAGTCGCTGGTACGCCAAGCCAGGGCCAGGATGGTCCAGGTAGGATTCTTGTCGCCTGCCCACGGCCGCCTCCACTAACCGTTGTTCACTTCGTTCAGGGTGATAGCCGTTGCCCACCGATGACCGGCGGTCGTTGCCCATGCGGGTACCGCCCACTTCATGAATGATCCGGCCTCCAGCCTGCAGCCCAAAATCCGCAGTGGAGTCTGGCATCGGATCGAGCGCCTGACCTCCCATCTCGGCTATGATGTCACGCAGAGTCTGCTGGGCATGCCGAGTTTGCCGGATTTCATGCTCGCTCCACTTCCAATGAAACCGAAGCACCGGAATGCCCCAACGATCGACTTTGGTCGGGTCTATTTCGCAGTAGGAGTGTCGATTCGGTATCATCTCGCCCCGCATGGCCAACCCGATCGTCGCGCCGTAGTAGCGGCGATAGTCGCGCTTGAGCTGCAGACCGTACCCTCCGCCGGGCGGGTACTTGTGGATGTCTCCCATGAAGCCATAGCCCGGCTGGCCGCGACCGCCCCAGACCTCGATGTGATACCCACGAGGGAAGTCCAGCTTTCGATTGTCCAGCCACCATGGCATGTAGAGGTGGAGGCTTCCGACCCCATCCTCATTGTGGGGCACCTGATCCATCAGCCGGGGAATCAGTCCACCCACGTCGGTGCCCGTGGTGTCCGTCAGATCTCGTCCCACCATCCCGCTGGCGTTGGCGAGTCCGTCGGGAAACCGGGAGGATTTGGAATTGAGCAGCAGGCGCGCCGACTCACAGGCACTGGCCGCGAGCACGATGATTCTGGCGCGGACGTGCCGGTCCTGCCCGGTAGCCTTCTCGATGTAAGAGACTCCGGTGGCAAGTCCACCGTTGCTCACCGTCACCTCGCGGGCCATCGCCCCCGTGACGAGGGTCAACCGCCCGGTAGCCAACGCGGGGCTGATGAGCACACCAGAGGAAGAGAAGTTGGAGTTGGTGCGGCAACCGCGGTTACACTGGCCGCAGTAATGGCACGCCGGACGGCCGTTGTGGGGCCGGGTGACTACCGAGACCCGCGCAGGTATGCAGGTGATCGCAAGCCGATCGCAGGCTTGCTTCACCAGCAGCTCGAAGCAACGCGGCCTGGGCGGCGGGAGGAAAATGCCGTCCGGGTGGTTCCTCAGTCCTTCGATACTTCCGAACACCCCCACCAGCCGGTCGACCTGGTCATAGTATGGCCGGATATCGTCGTAACCAATCGGCCAGTCGTCTCCCAAGCCATCCAGCGAGCGCGCGCGGAAGTCATCGGGCCCGAAGCGGAGTGAAATCCGTCCCCAGTGATTAGTACGGCCGCCCAGCATCCGGGCCCGCCACCAGCTGAAGCGATCGCCGTCAGCAACCGTGTACGGCTCTCCCGCGATCTCCCAGCCGCCGATGCAGGCGTCGAACTCGCCGAAAGGGCGCTCGCTGGTTGGTGCGCCTCGCCTCGGCGAGTTATAGGGCCAGGAGAGCATCGCCGAGTCCGTCCGGTTGTCCCAGGAGCCGCCGGCTTCGAGCAGTACCACCTTCGCCCCGGCCTGGGTGAGCACATAGGCGGCCATCCCGCCGCCCGCTCCGGAGCCTACGATACACACATCGTAGTCGGTCTTCACCGCTCAGGCTCGCCTTCCCTGCTCGTCGAACCAGTGCAGCTTCTCCCGATCAAACCGCATCCCCACGATTCGTTCAGGCTCGACCTGTGTCTCCGGCGGCGCCACCACTCGAATTGCCGGACCCTGGTTGTTACCCCGCAGGCAGAGATAGACGAGCTGCTCGCTGCCCCGTGACTCGACCAGCTCGACGTAGGCGTTCTCATCTCCCGTCACCCGAGGCAACGATTTGAATGTCGTGCGGCCGGATGCCGAGGACAGCTTCCTCGGGTGAGTATCGCAGCGGGAACCTCTTCTCGCGGCAAGAAGTTCATCGCGGGCGAGCCCACAAACCCGGCGACGAACTGATTGGCCGGCCGCAGATACAGCTCCATCGGCGGCGCAACCTGCTGCAGGAAGCCGTCGCGCATCACCGCCACCCGGCTTCCCAGGGTCATCGCTTCTTCCTGATCGTGTGTCACGTAGACGACCGTGGCACGCAAGCGGCGGTGTAACCGGGCCAGCTCTGCCCGAGTTTCTACCCTGAGCTTGGCGTCGAGATTGGAGAGCGGCTCGTCGAACAGGAACACCTTGGGCTCCCGCACAATTGCCCGGCCCAATGCTACCCGCTGGCGCTGGCCGCCGGAGAGCTGGGCCGGCTTCCGCTCCAGTACCGGCTCCAGCGAGAGAGCGCGGGCCGCCTCCTCCACCTGCCGCTCGATCGCCTCCCGCGCGACCCCGCGCATTCTGAGACCGAAGCCCAGGTTCTCCCGCACCGTCATGTGGGGATACAAGGCGTACGTCTGAAACACCATGGCGATGTCGCGCTCCTGCGGCGGGAGCACGGTGACATCCCGGTCGCCGATCAGGATGCGGCCGGCGGTGGGCGTCTCCAGCCCGGCAATCATTCGGAGCGCGGTGCTCTTGCCGCAGCCGGACGGGCCGACCAGCACCATGAATTCGCCGTCGTTGATCTGGAGATCGAGACCCTGGGCCGCCACGTGCCCGTTGGGGTAGACCTTCTTGACGCCTTCGAGACGAACCGATGCCATGGCTACCCTTTCACCGCGCCGGCCGTGAGCCCCTGCACGATCCGCCGCTGAAACGCCAGCACCAGCAACGTGACCGGCGCTGTCGCGACGACGGCAGCGGCCAGGATCTGTCCCCAGGGCACCTGATACATCCCGCGGAACAGCGCGATCGCGACCGGCACCGTCTGGCGCTCCGGGCCGAGCGTGAAGGAAAGCGCGAAGAGAAACTCGTTCCAGCTGTACACAAAGGTGAGTATCGCGGTGGTGGCCAATCCCGGCAGCGCCAGCGGAACGATCACCTCGGCAAAGGCGCGGAGCCGGCTTGCCCCGTCCACCATCGCCGCCTCCTCCAGCTCGGCCGGCAGCTGGCGGAAGAAGCCCACCAGGAGCCAGACCGTGAGCGGCATGGCAAAGGTGAAATACGGCAGGATCAGCCCGGGATAGGTGTTGATCAGTCTGCAGAGAACGCAGCAGCATGTACAGCGGCGAGACGACCGAGATCTGGGGGAACATTCCGACCGCCAGAATGAACCCGAGCAGCGGCAGCTTGCCCCGGAACTGCAGCCGGGCCAGCGCGTAGGCGCAGAGCGATCCTACGCCCACGCAAAACGCTGTAGTCGAGCCCGCCACGATGAGCGAGTTCCGGATCGGGACCCAGAAGTTCCGCTGGGTGAACAGTGCCCGGTAGTGGTCCAGCACCAGTGCCTCGGCAGGAGCGAAGGTCCCTGAAACAGCCGGGCCTCGGGCGTGAACGACGCCAGGATGGCCCAATAGAACGGAAAGGCGCTCGCCACCACCAGCAGCGTCAGCGCCAGCACGGGCCACCACTTCTTCTCGCTCACCGGCGCGCTCCGGTGAGGTCGGCGCCGAGAAACCGGACGTACACCATCGCCAGCGCGAAAGTCACCAGGAACACGATGACCGACAGCGCCGAGCCATAGCCGAACTGCAGGTTCTGCAGCAGCGCGTTGAAGGTGTAGAGCGCGATGGGCTCGGTGGACGTGCCCGGGCCGCCGCCGGTCAACGCATACACCAGGTCGAACACCCGGAAGGCGTCGAGGGTACGGAAGATCAGGGCGACGAGAATCGCCGGTTTGAGCAGTGGAAGCGTCACGTAGCGGAACTGGCGCCAGGCGCTGGCGCCGTCGATCCTGGCCGCCTCGTACAGCGAGCTGTCGATGTTCTGCAATCCGGCCAGCAGCAGGAGTGCCACGAACGGTGTGGTCTTCCACACGTCCGCGAGAATTACCGGCACCCAGGCGGTGCCGGCCTGGATGAACCAGACGATCGGCTCCCGGATGACGCCCGACGCTGACCAACACTGCGTTTACGATCCCGGTCTGGCCCTCGAACATGAACCGCCAGAGCAGCGCCGAGACGACGGTCGGGATCGCCCACGGCACCAGCACCGCCGCCCGGACCAGGCCCCGCCCCTTGAACGCGCGGTTGAGGGCCAGCGCCAGCCAGAGACCGATCACCAGCTCGAGGCTGACGCTGGTGACCGCAAAGAAGAGCGTGTGCCCCAGCGCGCCGATGAACCGGGGGTCCCGCACCGCGTCCACATAGTTGGTCAGTCCGATGAACGGCCGCCCCAGCCACGGCATCCGGAGATCGTGCAGATGCAGCGATTCCCAGAAGGTCCAGGCCAGCGGAAACAGCGCGATCAGGAGGATGGTCAGCAGCGCCGGCAGGACCAGCCCCCAGGCCAGCCGCGCCTCGCGCGCTTCGACGCCGCGGACCGGATCAGCGGTGGGCAGTGGCCACTCCCGTGCCGAGTCCGACTCGATTGAGTAGGCGCTGCATGTCCGATTGAGCCCGCGGCCAGCGCGGCCTCCGGAGTGGTCTGCCGGGTCAGCGCGCGGTGCAGGTTGATCTGGAGAATCTCGGAGAGCTGGTTGTACACCGGAGTGACCGGCCGGGGCACCGCGAATTCGATAACCCGTCGCACCGCATCCGTCGGCAGTCCCAGCTCGGCATTCAATCCCTCTCCCTCATAGAGCGCGACCCGCGAGGGAAACTGCCCGACCACCCGTGCGCGCTCCCGCATCTGCTCGGGCTGCGTGAGATAGTCGATCACCGCCCAGGCTGCCTCGGGGCTCTCGGTGTGGCGGTTGATGGCCAGCTGCGCTCCGCCCAGCGCCGCCGTGGGACGCCCGCCGGGCCCGGCCGGCATGGCGGCCACGCTGAACTTCCCCGCCACCCGCGACTTCGTGCTGTCGCGCATGAGGCCGACTGCGTAGGGCCAGTTCCGCATGAAGACCGATTCGCCGTTCTGGAAGGCGAACCGGCTCTCCTCCTCGTGCCAGGTGAGCGCCGCGGACGGAACGATGCCGTCCCGGTAGATCTCGTTCCGCATCTCCGTCAAGGCGAGCCGCCCGGCTTCGGAGTTCACCACCACCCGTCCGCCTTCCAGAATCCGGCCTCCGTACGCGCCGAGATATTCCACGAAATTCGTGATCAGCCCCTCATACCGGGCTCCCTGCCACACCAGCCCGTACTTCAGGCGGTGCTGCTGCCGGGCACGCTTGGCGAAGCTCACCAGCTCGCTCAGCGAATTCGGCGCCGAGGGCACCAGATCGGTGCGCCAGTAGAGCATGCCCACGTCCACGAACCAGGGAAGCGCAAAGAGCGAATCCCGCCAGCGATTGGCCTGAATGGTGGAGGGGAAAAAGCCTGTCGTGTCGGGACCGAACCGGTCCAGCGGGAGGATCCAGCCCGCGGCGGCGAATTCCGGGGTCCAGATGGCATCGAGCTGGAGGATGTCGGGATCGCTCGCGCCGGCGTTGAGCCACTGCACGTAGAGCTGATGCCGCTGGTCGGCTGCGTCCGGCGTGTCCCGGCGGACCACCCGGATGGCCGGATGCTCGGCGTTGAATCGGGCGAGCTGCCGGTTCAAAACCTCCGCCTCGGACCCGAGCGAGCTGCCGGGAAAGGTGACAATGATGGGGCCGCGGTCGGTCTGCCCGGCGCAGCTCCACACGAGTGCCGGCGCGAGCAGATGCAACCACCGGTGAACTCGACGCGGGGTCGCTCTCAAGGAATTAAGAAAGAAGACCTCCCGGGAACGGACATGCGGGCAGGCAATTGCGTGGAGGTATTCTGCCCTGAAATTGCTCCGGACGCTAGGCTCCGGTTTGGCCGGTCGTGAGCGAGGTTTTGGCGGCCGGCGTCGCGGGCTGCGGGTGCGAGCGCACCACCCGGCGCCAGACCTTGGCGGTCATCCAGGAGCGGAAGTCATCGAGGATCTCGTACACCGTCGGAATCACCAGCAGGGTCAAGCAGCGTGGAGGTGATCACGCCGCCGATGACCGCCCGGCCCAGCGGCGCCCGGAAGTCTGCTCCCTCTCCCCGGCCCAGCGCCACCGGGATCATTCCCGCGATCAGCGCGATCGTGGTCATCATGATCGGCCGCAGCCGGATCCGGCCCGCCTCGATCAGCGCCTCGCGCAGCGGCGTTCCCCGCTCGTGGGCCCACTTGGCGAAGTCGATCAGCAGGATGGCGTTCTTGGCCACGATGCCCATCAACAGGATCACCCCGATCAGGCTCATGATGTTGAGCGTGTCGCGGGTGACGATCAGCGCCAGCACCACGCCGATCAGCGACAGCGGCAGCGAGATCAGAATCGCCAGGGGGTCGAGGAACGAGCCGAACTGAACCACCAGGATCAGGTACATCAGCAGCACCGCGACGCCCAGCGCGGTGAAGATCCGGGTGAACACCTCCGCCTGGTCGCGCGCCTCGCCGCCCTGGGTGATCCGGTAGCCCGGCGGCAGCTCCCGCTCCAGGCTCGCCAGCCGGGCGTTGATGTCGCGGGTCACCTCGGTGAGCGAGCGGCCCTGCACGTTCGCCTGCACGTTGACGACCGCTTCGCGATTGAGGTGGTTGATCTGCGCCGGACCGAGCCCCTGCGTGAATGGATGCCACCTGTCCCAGCGGCAACGTGACCGGCGCGCCGGTCGGCACCGGGTATCGACCAGCGGCAGCCGCTCCAGATCCACCGTCCGCTCCCGGGCCTCCGGCGCCAGCCGCACCGTGACGTCGCGGGTCTCGCCGGTGGGGTCCACCCAGTCGCCCGCGTCGATGCCGGCGAAGGCCGGCCGCAGCGACTGCGCCACCTGCGCCACCGTCACGCCCAGCGAGCCGGCCAGCCCGCGGTCGCAGCTCGACCTCCAGCTCCGGCCGCTCGCCTCGGGTCGAGAGCCCCACGTCCACCGCGCCGGGCACCTGCGCGCACCAGCGCGGCGGCCCGGGTGGCAAGCCGGGTCAGCGACCGTGGGATCCGTGCCCCCGCATCTCCATCTGGATCTGCTTCATGGCGCCGCCGAAGCCGCTGGTGAACACCGACACCTCGGCGCCGCCCACCTGCGACAGCTCCTCGCCGCAGCATCTCGCCCAGCTGCATCCTGGCTGATGCTCCGCTCCGTCTTCGGCACCAGCCGCACGTAGATCAGCGCCTGATCCACGCCCGGCGCGCAGCAGCGGAATCGGCGTGCCGATCGCCGGTGTAGGTGTACGCCACCTCCGGGTGCGCTCCGCGCGATGCGCTCCACCTCCTCGGACTTGAGCCGGGTGTATTCCAGGCTCGAGCCCGGTGGCGTCTCGACGATGAAGTTGATCTCGCTCCGGTCGCTGATCGGGATGAAGCCGGCGCCGCCCAGCGTGGCCTGGAGCGCGATCGCGCCGAAGAACGAGCCCAGCGCGATCAGCACCATCGCCAGCCGGTGGTCCAGCGCCCAGGCGATCACGCCCTGGTAGCGCTCGGCCTGCCGGTCGAACCAGCGGTTGAAGCGGTCGAGAGCCCGGGCGATCGGGTTGCGGCGCTCGTGCGCCTCGGTCTGGGGGTCGGCCCAG
Organism: uncultured Gemmatimonadales bacterium; assembly: GCA_963842945.1. GTDB lineage: Bacteria > Gemmatimonadota > Gemmatimonadetes > Gemmatimonadales > GWC2-71-9 > CAVVWJ01. Next base: position 12,089 of record CAWJIM010000020.1, on the reverse strand, counting down.
TAGGCCGACAGCATCGGGTCGAGCGAGAAGCTGACGAAGAGCGACACCAGCACCGCGCAGGCGATGGTCAGCGCGAACGGCTTGAACCACTGGCCCGCGATGCCGTACATGAACGCCACCGGCACGAACACCGCCACGATGGAGAAGGTCGTGGCCGCCACCGCGAGCCCGATCTCGTCCGTGCCCTCGTGCGACGCCGCGCAGGTGGTCCTTTCCCATCTCGATGTGGCGGACGATGTTCTCGCGCACCACGATGGCGTCGTCGATCAGGATGCCGATGGCCAGCGACAGTCCCAGCAGCGACATGGTGTTCAGGGTAAAGCCGAAGGCCCACACGCGATGAAGCTGGCCAGCACCGACACCGGCAGCGCCAGACCGGTGATCACGGTCGAGCGCCACGAGTTCAGGAAGAGAAAGACCACCAGCACGGTGAGCAGCGCGCCCTCGATCAGCGCCTCCTGCACGTTGGCCACCGCCCGGCTGACCCGCTGCGCCCGCGTCCTGCACGATCTCGAGCTTCACCTCCTTCGGGCATGGTGCGCTGCGAGCTCGGCCACCCGGGCCCTGATCTGATCGCTCACCTGGGTGGTGCTGTAGCCCTTCGACTTGATGATCTCGACCCCGACCGCCTGCCTTCCATTGTAGAGCGCCAGCGTGCGGGGCTCCTCGGTGCCGTCGTACACCTTGGCCACCTGCCCCAAGCCGGATTGAGTCTGCCCGTTCCGCTCCGCCACCACCAGCTGGGCGAAATCCGTCGGGCCCTTCGGGCCGTCCCCGCAGCCGGATGGTGCGCTCCTCCAGCCCGCCGTTGAGCCGGCCCACCGGCGCGGCCAGGTTCTGCGCCTGCAGCGCCTGCACCACCTGCGCCACGCTCACGCCCGCGGCCTCCAGCGCGCCGGCTGCAGCTCCACCGTCATCTCCCGCTCGATGCCGCCCACCACGCTCACCTGGGCCACGCCGGCGAGGGCGCGAAGCGCGCGGGTCACTCCCGGGTCGGCCAGCCGGGTGAGCGTCGTCGCCGGCACCGTCTCCGAGGTGAGCGTCAGCGTGACGATCGGCAGCTCGGAGGGATCGAACCGGGTGAGCACCGGCTCCTCCATCTCGGTCGGCAGGTCCGCCCGCTTGGTGGAGATGGCGTCGCGGATGTCCTGCGACGCCTGCTGAATCGGCTTCTCGAACTCGAAGAAGATGGTGCACGAGGCCAGCCCATCGGTGGCCGAGCAGGTGGACTTCTCGCCGTCCACCCCGCTGATGCCGAAGATCGCGTCCTCCATCGGCTCGATGATCTCCCGGGTGACCTCGGAGGGCGACGCGCCCGGGTAGACGATGGTCACGCCCGACCACCGGCTGCTGGATATCGGGAAACTCGTCGGTGTGGAGATTGAGCAGCGCGAAGATGCCGAACACCACCAGCGCCACCATGGCGGTGACGGTGACGATCGGCCGGCTGGATGGCAAAATCGGAGATGAACATCAGCGGCTGACCTCGTCCTGGGTGATCCTTACCGGGCTGCCCTCGGTCACGGCCTGGGCCGAGCCCAGCAGCACGGTGTCGCCCGGAGCAGATGCCGGAGTTGACCTCGATCAGCTCCGCCGCCTCGTCTCTCACGCCCAGCTCGACCGGCACCACATTCACCTTGCCATCCTTGATCCGGTGAATCACCGGCGCCGTGCCCCGCCGGTCCACCGCCGAGAACGGCACCGCCACCGCGCGGCGCGCATCGGTGGCGACCCGGCCCTCGGCGAACAGTCCCGCCACCAGCGCCTCCTCGGCGTTGGGAATGCTCACATAGATCCGCACCTGGCGGGTGGCCGGATCCACCGCCGGATTGATCCGCTCGATCTTGCCGGTGAAACCGGCGATCGAAGCCGCTCACCCCGAACTCCACCGGGCGTCCCGACCTTGAGCCGGCCGATCTCCTCCACCGGCACCGTGGCCTCGAGCCTGCAGGGTGCGCAGATCGACGATGGTGAACATCGCTCCGCCCACCTGAACCACGTCGCCGGCGGCCACCTGCCGCTCGCTCACGATTCCGCTGATCGGCGCCCGGACCTCGGTGTTGCCCAGCTGCTTCTGAGCCGGAGGCCAGCCGGGCCTGCGCATCGGCGAGCGCGCCCTCCGCGTTGGTCTGAGTCCTGCTGCGCGGTCTCGAGATCGCGGTCCGAGCAGCGCGCCGGCCTGGGCCAGGCGGGACGCCCGTTCCGCGTTGCGCCGGGCGTTCTGCAGCGCCGACTCCGCGGTCCGGACCGCCGAGCGGGCGGAGAGGTAGGCATCGCGGACGGAGCTGTCGTTGATCTTGGCCAGCAGCACACCCGGCTTCACCCGCTGGCCTTCGTCCGCGAAGGTCTTCTCCACCGGGCCCATGATCTCGGCTCGCACCCGCGCCTCGACCTTCGGCTCCAGCGATCCCGAGATGGCCGGCCCGCTTCGGAGCTGGGCCGAATCCGCCACGGCGATGTTCTCCCGGCCGACCAGGACGACGGGATCCGCGGCTGCCGCTGCCGCTGTCGGTCGGCTTCGGCTTGCAGCAGAACAGGGCGACCGCCAGAACCGGCAAGACGGCCCTATACCATAGAACCCGCGTCATTGTCCTGAGACTCCTGGGAGAAGCTCCCCGGTGATGTCGGTGCCGGCAGCCTGCGGGGCCGGCGGCTGATAGAGCGGTTGGGAGGCCGGCTGAGTTGTCGCGCCGGTCTGGAGCGAAGCTCCGGCGGATGACGACGGCACCGCGATCGGAAGCGCGGGCAACAAGGCGATTCTCACCTTGGCCACCTGCAGATCGCGAGCGGCCCGGGCCCGCGCCGCCTGGGCCTGCTGCAGCTGGATCCGGGAATCGAGCAGCTCGGTCTGGGTGGAGATCCCTTCGCGATAGCGCAGCTCGGCGATCTTGTACGCGCGGGCTGCCTGCTCCACTGTGCCTGCACTTGCCTGCCAGCCCGCCTCCGCCGCCTGGAGCTGCGTCATGCGCGTTTCTGCCGTCCACCTCCGCCAGCTCTCGCGCCTGCTCCAACCGGAGCTCCGCCTGCGTGAGGTTGGCGCGCGCCACTGCTTCCTCGCCGCCGATCCGTCCGCCGGTGAAGATCGGAACCTGCAACCCCACGGACACCACCCAGTCGGATACGAAGTCCGCACCGAAGGGCGAGACGCTATTGGGATAGCCCAGCTGGAGGAACTGCGAGTTCAAGGCAACCTGGGGCAGCCGCTGGCCCTTGGCCGCCCGGAGCAGTCCGCGCTGAGCCTCGACCGCCTCATTGGCCTGGCGCACCGGGGCGCGGGTGCTGGTGCTGGTGTCGCCCGGATTCGCGACTACCTGCGAGAGACGGGGCGAGTCGACCAGCGCGGTGTCGCCCAGCTCCGTGGTGAGCGCGACCGGCTGGTCCAGCGGAAAGTCCAGCAGCTGCTTGAGCCGATAGTGCGCCACGTCGCGGTCGGCCCGGCGCTGAATGACCACGGGCCGCTGGTTGTCGCGAGTGACCCGGGCCCGCAGCAGATCGAACTCCGACTGGTTGCCCACCTGACGCGCCAGGCGGGTCTGGCTCAGCGTGGTGTCGGCCTGCTCCAGTGTCGCCTCGGCGATCACCAACAGCCGGTCGGCCAGCGACGCATCGTAGTAGGCGCCGGTCACGTCGAGCAGCAGCTGAGCCTGGGCCGAGGTCAGACCCAACGCCGCGCTTCGGGCGTTGGCGCTGGCGGCGCGACTCTGCCCGCTCACCTGCCCGCCGCTGAACAACGTCTGCGAAAACGAGAGGCCGAAGCGGAAGGTGTTGACCCGGCCGAACGGCAGGTTGCGAAAGCCGGCAAACGGATCGGCGCTGCTGGAGCAGGCGACGGCGCTCTCCAGCGAGTCCAGCCGCTGCTCCACCGGGAGCGAGGGGTTGGGCACGAACTCCCGGCAGACCTCGGGCGCAACGGTGGAGGTGTCGCTGCCGGTCTCGAGCGCGGAGAACTGGCTCTCCAGCGTGCGCAGGTAGTACGCCGACCCGGTTACCTGGGGGAAGTAGCCGCTCCGGGCCCGCTTCCGGTCGCCCTGCGCCCGGGCCAGCTCTTCCCGGGCGATGCCTACGGTCTCGCTGTTTCTTTCGGCGATCTCCAGCGCCTGGGTCAGGGTGAGCGGCCGAGCCGGTGAGACCGACGCGGGCTGCTGGGCCGTGAGCGAGCGGGGAATGGTGCCGCCGGCCAGAGCCGCGGCCAGAAGCAGGACCAATGGCCTGCGCTGAAGCTGCAAATGAAAGGATCTCATCGGGACCTGCGCACGCCCACACCGATGGCGCGCAAAAAGAGTCGGATGTACTCGTCCAGGGCTGCCTCAGAGTCGTTGCGATAGATATCTCGCATGATCTCGCGCCCCATGCGCATCGGCGAAGAGCGCGCCCATCAGCATGGCGGCCGCGGCAACCTCATCGAACGGAGCCTTTGCCAGCCCCACCTCGCGCAGCCGCCGGAGATATCGGCTCAGCGCCCGCGCGGCCAGGGAAGTCGGACTGTTCTCACCGGAAAAGATCCCGGGGTGCTCCGCGATCTCTCCCATGCAGGTGCGAATCAAGGCCCGGCGTCCGCGCAAGTCAGTGATGTGAGTCCGGGCCCACTCCCGGAGCTCGCGCCCCGGATCGCGAGGATGCTCGGGCAGCAGCTCGGGCAGATCGCTGGTGCCCGCCCGTACGATCGCTTCACGGATCAGCGCGTCCTTGGACCCGAAATGGCGGAACAGGGTGATCTCGTTCACCCCGGCTGCGGTGGCGATGCGGCGGGTGGTGGCACCACGGTAGCCGGACTCGGCGTAGATCCGGGCGGCGGCATCGAGTAACTGGTCGCGGACCGACATGGCGGCCAGTATAGTGCGAGGTCCGTTTGCAAGCAAGTGGCCACTTACAATTGCACCTTGCGTAGATTGCACCCCCTGGTTAGCATTTTTGCGTCGCTCCGAGAGGGGCGATGCCGAAAAAGGCAAACCCGTCGTGAGGCGGGGACGCAAAGCCAGGAGTCCCAAGCAGTTGCACTAGGGATCGTCCGGTTGCCGAAGCGCGAGCCTCCAGCTCTTCCCTTCGGCCTATTCCATCCGGGATAGGCGTTCCTGTTTCCGACACCCTGCTCGACCGAGATCGCAGTCGCCGCCCCGTGGCGCTGCGTTGACGATCGACCTCGACGCGCAGGGGACATCCACACTCTTCGTCGGAGACATACATGCGCCGCAGTCTCATGGTTCCGCTCGCCCTGCTCGCGATCGTGAAGTCGCCCGCAGCGGCTCAGACCTGTCAGGGTTTGGCCTCGTTCTCGACCGGCCAGCTCCAGGTCGCCGGTAGCGCCCAGTTCCCCGAAGCCGCCAAGGTTTGGGGCGGCAGCCTGACCTATGGCATGCCGTCGGGGCTCTACGCTGGTGCCGACATCTCCAACACCTCCATCGACAACGATGGTGGCAGCTCGCTGGGTCTCGGCGCGCACGCCGGTTACCAGATGAAGCTGGGCCGCACCCAGAAGCTGGCCCTCTGCCCCGTGGCCAACCTGGCCCTCGGCATGGGTCCGGATGATGATGCGGCTGAGATCAACTCGTCTCAGACCAGCGCGAACTTCGGTTTCGCACTGGGCACCGAGATGGGCGCCACCCAGCAGATGCGGATCATCCCGACCGCCGGCCTGGGACTGCAGTACAGCAAGTTCAAGATCGAGGACACCGGCCCGGGTGGGCAGACCCTCGAGGCTTCCGAGACCTACGGCCTGGCCCGTCTGGGCGTCGGCTTCGTGTTCAACCAGCAGATCTCGGTTCGCCCGACCGTTGACATCCCGGTCGGCTTCTGACCTGGTCAGCGATCCGACCTTCGGCCTCACCGTTGGGTACAACTTCGGCAGCAAGGGCCCGAGCAAGGGCCGCCGCCACTAGTCTCCGCGGTAGCGAGTGTGATACGAACGGGAGCGGCCCAGCCGCTCCCGTTTCGTTTTTGCCGTCTCACACCATCCGTGGTCTGTGTCTTGCTTTAAAAGCCGGGGCACCCCCCTGGTACCCTTACAGCACCACCATGCGACGCATGCCCGACGCATTCTCCCAGTCTCTCTTGCTCTCGTCCTCATGGCCGCATCCGGCGGTCCGGGCCCAGAGCTGCCAGGGCCTGCCCTCGTTCTCCACCAGCCCGCTCCAGGTCACCGGCGAGGCGTCGCTCACCTGGCGCTCGGACGCGCTTGGCGCCGGCCTCAGCTACGGATTTCCTCGGGGCCCTTTCGGCCAGTTGACCGTGGCCAGCCGCACCCACGAGAACTTCGGCGGATCGTCGCTCGATATCGGCGGTGCCGCGGGATACGAGATCTCATTGGGCGCGGAGTCGCGGGTCCATCTCTGCCCGTGCTAGCGGGAGCATTGGAGATCGGCCCCAACAACGCGTTCAACTCGGACGTCGAGCGGCTCCGCCAGTCGGCCCAGCTGGGTTTGGCGGTGAGCACCGAGCTCAGACCGATGGAGCGCTGGAACGTGGTGCCGACCTTCGGTCTCGCCTATGCCTACCAGAACGACGAGGCCCAGGACCACGCGGGTACTTTGCTGTTCCAGATCGCCGACCACTACACGCCTGGCCCAGCTCGGCGTGGGCCTGGTCTACAAGTCCACGCTGTCCCTCCGGCCCTACGTGGATTTCCCGCTTTGGCTTTCGGGCGGCGAGCCGACGGTGGGGCTGGTGGTGGGGTATGGGTTTCGGAAGCGAGCTGGGAGTCTAGGAGACTCGGGAGTCCGTGACCCGAACTCACTCTCGACTCGCACCACCCGCAACTCCCACTTCACCACGCGATCTGCAGAACCCCGGATTTCCGGTTTGACCGCGAACTGACCCGCCTTCGCATTGCTGCACAACACCTTAGCCCAACCGATTCGATTGGTCTGCAACTTGCCCTCACCCTCGCGCGGCCACGCGAACGCGAGGCGCCGAGCTCCTCGGCACATTTTCTCCAAACTATGTAGAGGCGACATGGGTACACTCCGGGCTACTGGATTCTGCGCACTCCTCACGGCTGTGCTGGCCACCTCGGCCTTCGCCCAGCAGGCGCAGACGCGGCAAGGGCTGTGGGTCGGCGGCGGCATGGGCTACGGCTCGCTGGGCCTGACCTGCGATGGCTGCGGCGATATCGATCGTGAGGGTGGGATCAGCGGGTACGCCAAGGTCGGCGGAACCCTGCGGCAGAACATCCTCCTCGGCGTCGAGATGAACGGCTGGACCAAGAGCGAGTTCGGCGGCCGGGTGACGATGGGCAACATGTCGGGTGCGGCGTACTGGTACCCGATGCCGACCCAGGGCCTCTTCATCAAGGCCGGCGCCGGCTACTCGGTGCTCTCGGTGGACGATGGGATCAGCACCGCAGACGATAACGGCTTCGGCCTGGTCGGCGGCTTGGGCTACGATGTCCGCGTCGGCAAGAACCTGTCGATCACCCCGGTCGCGAACTACTTCCGCGGCGCGTTCGATGGGGGCTCCGCCAACGTGCTGCAGTTCGGCGTGGGCGTGACCTCGCACTAAGTACGATCGCCGGATCCAAGGCCGGCCCTAACGGGGCCGGTAACAGCGTCAGCGGGAGGATCACAGGAAGACCTGGTCCTCCCGCTCACGCTTTGTCCCCCCTGGTTCCGCCCAGCTTTGATTGGAGACAGCAGATGTTTCGCAGCTTCCTGATCGGCGTCGCGCTCCTCGGCGTCATGCACTCGGCCGTCGTAGCGCAGACTTGCACCGGACTCGCATCCTATTCCCGGGGACCCATCCAGCTGGCTGGGCACGGTTCCGTGGTGACCGAGGTCGGCATCCACCAGCTTGGCGCCAGCCTGGGCTATGGCCGTACCAACAGCGTGTTCGGCGATGTATCCATCGCGAGCACGTCAGCTGACGGGGTAGACTCCTACCTCAGTTACGGAGCCGATCTCGGCTATCAGCAGAAGATGGGGATGCTCCAGGTATGTCCCATCGCTTCCTATGCCCTGAGCGACCTGCCGGACGGCTTCGGGGTCAACAACTCCGCCAGCACGGCTACCATTGGACTGGCCATCGGTGCGGCGGTAGGTGCCCCGGCAGCTGCAGATCGTCCCGACCGGTGGGATCTTCCTGGAGTATGAGCGAACCAAGGCGGAGGACAGCTTCAACTCTTCGACGGAATCGGACGCCTACGCCGTGGCACATCTGGGGATGGGCCTGGTCCTCAATTCCCTCTCCATTCGCCCTGACGTTTCGATCCCATTGGGCCTGGAGGGTGCCGACCCGGCGGTGGGGCTTACCGTAGGCTTCAACTTCGGCAAGCACTAGCCCGGCCAGCGGTTGTCATCCTGAGCGCAGCGAAGGATCTCCGCGGCACCGGAGAGATTCTTCGCTTCGCTCAGAATGACTCCCCTTCCCGCTCACGCTTCTGGTTTCTCCCGCTTACGCTTTTATTTCTCAGATGGACTCTTCCCAGCTCAAGAATCTTCAGGCCCCGCTGAAGCAGAAGTACAAGGACGATCCGTCCAGCGCGGTGGTGACTCTCAAGGCAAGCGGCCGGCTGGATGCGCCCGGGGTGAGCTGCCGGGTGGAGACGGGACGGGCTCTGGTCGAGGCGGGGCTGCATCCGGCCACCGGCGGGACCGGTCTTCAGGCCTGCTCGGGCGACATGCTGCTCGAGGCGCTGGCCGCCTGCGCCGGCGTGACGCTGCGCGCGGTGGCCACCGCGCTGGAGATTCCGGTTCGGGGCGGCACCGTCGACGTCGAGGGCGATCTGGATTTCCGGGGAACGCTCGGCGTGAGCAAGGAGGCGCCGGTGGGCTTCCGGGAGATCCGGATGCGCCTCAACCTCGACTCCGACGCCTCTCCCGATCAGCTGGCGACCCTGCACAAGCTCACCGAGCGCTACTGCGTTGTGCTTCAGACCCTCAAGTCATCACCGCCATCGCAACTGAACTGAGAGAAGCCGCAGGATAAACGCAGATGAACGCAGATAGATCCAGTTTGGGAACACGGATAACACGGACAACTGCACGGATCGCTCCTCTTACCCAAACAGCACGGCTTCAACCGCAAAATTCGGACTTTAGTCAACAGCACACCAACCAGTTTCCAGCACGGGCGAAAATCGAAACTGATTGGTGTGCTGTTGAACAATTTTCCTGAATCCAGCCGCGGGAGCGGAGCCGTTTGGCTCTGAGGAACGATCCCTGCTGTTGTCCGTGTTATCCGTGTCTAGCCGGAGCCATCTGCGTTATCTGCGTTTATCTGCGGCCAGGTTTTTTTCTTTGTTCTTGGTAGTCCGCCCCTTCCCACTCCTTGTAAGCCTGAATCGAGCTCGGCCCGGGCAATCTCGAGCTCGCGGCCCAGCTGCTGCGCCTCGAGCACGCCGTCCCTGGTGGTATACAATGCGGGATCTTCCAGCCGGGCTCTGATCGAAGCCACCCGCTCCTCGCAAACGCTCACCCGGGCCTCGGCCTCCTCCAGGGCTTTCCGCGAGTCTCGCTTGGACGACACTTCGTGTTTGCGGCTATCCTCGCTCCGGCGGGTCTGCTTCCGCTCGTGCACCCGCCGGAGCGACTCCTCCTCGCGCGCCGCAACCGACGCCGCGTGGGCCCGCTCCGCACTGGCCGTCTCCCACTCCTCGAAGCCGCCGGGATAGTCGGTGATCCGACCCTCGTGCAGCACCCAGACCCGGGTGGTCAGCGCCCGCAGCAGCGCGCGGTCGTGGCTCACCAGGATCACGGTTCCCTCGTAGGCCTCGATGGCATCCTCCAGCGCCTCGATCGACTCGACGTCGAGGTGGTTGGTGGGCTCGTCGAAGAGCAGCAGGTTGGCGCCCGACAGCATCATCATCGCCAGCGCCACCCGGGCGCGCTCCCCGCCGGAGAGCGTGGCCGCCTGCCGCAGCACGGTATCGCCGCGAAAAGCCGAAGCGGCCGAGGTGACCCTGGATGGCGCCCCGGCCCCAGTGGGCCGCAGGTCGTTGATGAGGTCGTACAGCGACCGGTCGGCCGGCACCTGCGCCAGATCCTGCCGGTAGTGGGCGATCTGCACCGACTCCGGGATCCGCACCTCGCCCCCCTCGGGCGGACGCTCGCCCACGATGCGCCGGAGCAGCGTGGTCTTCCCCGCCCCGTTCGGTCCCACGAAGCCGACCACGTCGCCCCGGCGGACGTGGCCGAGAAGTCGAGCTCCAGCAGCACCCGCTCGCCGATGGCACCCGACCGACACTTTCTCCGCCACCAGCACCTGGTCTCCGCCGCGCGCGTCCGCCTCCAGCCGCAGCGCCATCGCGCCTTCCTCTCCGGCGGGCGCGCTGAGCCGGCTGACCCGCTCCAGCCGCCGCCGGCGGCCCTTGGCCTGGGCGCTCTTCTGCCCCGCGATGTTGCGGCGGATGAAGTCCTCCTCGCGCCGCGATCGACCCTGGACTGCTTGTTGAAGGCGCGCTGCTGCGCCAGGCGCCGCTCCGCGCGCTGGCGCGACGAAGGCCTCGTAGTCGCCGGCGTAGGCGTCGCCGTGCCCGCCTCGAGGTGCAGCACGTGGTCCACCACCGCCTGCAGGAAGGCGCGGTCGTGGCTGATGAGGAGCACGGTGGCGTCGAGCCCGGCCAGATAGTCCTCCAGCCAGCGGGTGGTCTCGAGGTCGAGGTGGTTGGTGGGCTCGTCGAGCAGGAGCACGTCGGCGGGAGCCACCAGCTGCTGCGCCAGCCCGAGCCGGCCCCGCTCGCCGCCGCTCAGCCGGCCAGGGACTGGGTGCGCGCCTGGTCGGGATCGAAGCCCAGGCCATGCAAGCACCGCGTCGATCCGGGGGGCCAGGGTATAGCCGCCTTCGCGCTCGAACCGCTCCAGGTCGCGATCGTAGCGGGCCAGCATCGCCGGCGTGCAGCGGTCCCCCGCCTCGGCCAGCGCCTCCCCTGCCCCGCCAGCGACCGCTCCAGCTCCAGCAGCTCGGCGAAGGGCCCGGCCGCTGCTTCCCACACCGTTGCCGCGCCGGCGAACTCGCGGTGCTGCTCCATCAGCGAGAACCCGAAGCCCCGCGCCCGCGCCACCGTGCCCCTGGTCGGCTCGGCCTCGCCGGTGATCAGGCCGAACAGCGTGGTCTTGCCGCTGCCGTTGCGCCCGATGATCCCCACTTCTCGCCCCGGGTGACGGTGAAGGTCACGTCCTGAAGAGCCGGGTCGCTCCGAATTCGACGGCCACTCCCGAGAGCGAGAGCTGGGTCACGAGCACTCCGATGCCGATTGGGATTCAATGAGGTGCGGTGCGGAAAGTAATACGGAGATAACGGACGGTCCATGGCGATTTCAGAACTGCACGGTCGCCACGTTGGAGCACACGGTCTTCCCCGTCTCACAAACCTTGTAGGTGTAGCCGCGCCCGGCAGCGGCCGAGAGTAGGTCCACCGCCCGTCGTTGACCTGCGCCTTCAGGAACTTCCCGTCCTGGTACACGTCTACGTTGGTTCCCCGAGCGCCGTTCCAGGCGAGCATCATGTACTGCCTGGTGGCTCCACCCTAGGGGTCACGTTGAGGACGATGCCGCTGCTGGCGACGGTGATGTCGCGGTGGACGTGCCGGTGCCCCTTGTTTGTCAGTGGCCGCCAGCGTCACCGTGTAGGTGCCCGCGCTCGCGTAGGTCTTGCTCAGACTCCGCACGCTCGAGCTGGTGCCGTTCCCGAACGTCCATCTCCAGGACGCAAGGGTGCCATCCGGATCGACGCGTTTGATCGTTGAACCGGCAGGTGAGCCCATTGCAGAGCGCCACGAAAGCCGCGCGCGGCGTCAGGTTCGACGATGGCGCAGTCACCGTCACCGGTGCAGACGTGTCGTTGGTGGCTCCATCGTCATCGGTAGCCCGCAGCGTCACCGTATAGGTCCCGCCCGCGGTGTAGGTGTGGCTTGGATTCTTCACCGTCTCAGTCCCGCCGTCGCCGAAGCTCCAGCTCCAGCCAGTCACCAGACCGTCTCCGTCGGTGCTGCCGTCGGTGAAGCTGCAACTGAGCCCGTTGCAGGTCTGGCTGAACCGCGCGGTGGGTGCGGCATTGGGCGGGAGCAGTCACCCCGATCGACTTGGTGACCGTGGCCGTCGCCTGGTCGTCGTCAGTCGCCACCAGGGTGACCTGGTAGGAACCTTCGCCCGCGTAGGTGTG
>CAWJIM010000019.1:0-749892 GCA_963842945.1 uncultured Gemmatimonadales bacterium | reverse complement strand
GGCGCGTGGCGCGGGTTAGGCGATAGCCGCGCGCGTATAGACGTCCACTTGCCAGACCAGTGTTCGCGCTTGAAACACCGTTCTGAAGCCCGCAGCTCGAATAAGTGCCGTCATGCGCTCCGGCGGATGGACGAACACTCGGAAGCCGGTCCGGCGAAGCCACAGCTGCATGTTCAACACCGCGACCACCGCCCGCACGGCGCCCCAATCACGCGGATAGCTGTAGGCAAAGAGCCGACGCGCTTTACCGAGGGACAGTCGAAGAAGGTGCTCATAATCCGGATCACAACAGACCACGCGATCAAGGGTGACAATGTCCGCGCTCGGCAAGGTGGCCGCCGCGGCCCGGATATCGTCATGGATGAACTCGACACGGTCGGAGTGTCCCTGCCGCCGCGCCTCGGCCATGTCGGCTTACAAGAAGGCCGCCGAAGGCTCCACTGCCCAGGCCCGCGCTACGCCGCCGGCTAGGAGTTCGTGGTGAAGGGCACCTATCCCCCCGCCAATGTCGAGGAGCTCGTGTCGGCGGACAGGTGACCACGCAAACCCTTAAGGAGCAGCCGAGTGGTGCGGCCAGGGCCCCGCCGGCGGTACCGCCGCAATTCAGCGGCAGCCACCTTGGGCCCGAATTGCCGTTCCAGTGCTTCGGTAGAGCAACAATCCACGGTCACCCCTGACCTTGTGCTGTCCGCCTAACGACCTGCGGATCAGCTGCGGGCTCTCATGCCCAGCGCCCGCACAATCCTTCGTTCCGCCTCGTCCCAAAGGGACGAGCCGCCCGAGCGGAGCTCGGGACGCCTCCGGCCACTCAGCTGCATGGACGCAACCGCGCCGGTCGGCGCTCGATCGAGCCATTCCGCAGACGCCTTCAGCACCTACGTCTCGGCGATCTTTCTCATCAGCCCGGACTAGCGCTCGTGCGCCTCACCTGCTTGCGGCTTTCGGTTGATCGGCCGGATTGACGTAGGTGAGCCCCCAGGGTCCCACGCCATGCAACTGAATTACCGTGGCCTTGTCGGCGCGGGCGAAGTGCCGCATGCCGGGCGGAATGACCCCGAAGGTGCCAGGGGGCAGCGTGGTGAGCTTGCCCTCGTCGAACGTGTCGCCCATCCCCACCTGGAAGGCGCCGGAGATCACGGTGACGTGCTCGTCGACCTGGTGAAAGTGCGGTGGAATGCGATACCCTGCGGGCATCTCGAGCCTCATGGTGAACGGTCCGGCTTTCGAAGGATCTCCCTCGAGCACCGCCAAGCGGGCCCCGGCTGGGAGGATCGCCGGCGCCGGGCCCCAGTTCAGGTCCTGCAGGCGTGATGACGTGCGCCTGGCGGGCTTGGCGCTGGGTGACTGGGACTCCTGAGCGGCGAGCGCGCCGAGTGGCAGGATGGCGGCGACAAGAAGCAGTGCGTACCTCATGGTGTACCCCTCGGAGGAGCCGTCCGGCCGCGCCCACCATCCAGCCGGACGACGTGGACTTGACGCGAGCGGTGAGCATGTTCTAGTATTCTATTGAATCTTAGAATAGTCAAGAGGCCCCATGCCCACCGACCATCGCGCCTTCAAGGATGCCCTGTACACCCAGTTCGCCCGGATCGGCCAGGCGGTCTCGAGCCCCAAGCGACTCGAGCTGCTCGATCTCCTGGGCCAGGGCGAGAAGACCGTTGAACAGCTCGCCGAGCAGACCGCGACCGCGGTCAAGAATACGAGTGCTCACCTGCGCGCGCTCCGGCAAGCGCGGCTCGTCGAGACCCGGCGCGACGGCACGTACGTCTGGTACCGCCTTGCTGACGAAGCCGTGGCCGCCTTCCTCCTCGCCCTCCAGGCCCTCGGCCGCCACCGCTACGCCGAGGTCCGGGAGGTCGCCGAGTCGTACCTCGAGCGACGCGACAGCACTCGAGCCCATCCCGCCCGAGGAACTTCGGCGCCGCCTGAACGCAGGCGATGTGACGCTCATCGACGTCCGGCCGGGGGACGAGTTTGCCGCCGGGCACATCCCGGGTGCTCTTTCGGTGCCCGTGGCCGAGCTGGCGGACCGCCTCCGCGAGCTTCCCAAACGCAAGGAGATCGTGGCCTACTGCCGCGGCCCGTACTGCGTCATGGCGGTCACGGCGGTCGAGCTCCTGCGCCAGCGCGGATACCGTGCCCGCCGGCTCATCGAGAGCATCCCCGCGTGGCGCGCCCGCGGCTACCCCGTCGACCATGATCCCGCTCGCAGTGAGCCCGCCCCCATCGAGACGGTCCCTGCGCGCGCTACGCGACACCGGGGAGGACGCCGCTCATGATCCTGCGCCAGTATCTGCACACCGACCCGGTGATCGCCGCGTCGTATCTCTTCGGCTGCGGCGGTCATGCCGCTGGTGCGGTCGTTGATCCCGTGGGCGAGCCCGAGCGCTACCTCGAAGCGGCCGCTGCCGTGGGGCTCCGGCTGCGCTACGTCATCGACACGCACGTGCACGCCGACCATCTCTCTGCCGGCCGTGAGCTGGCCGCGGCGGCGGGTGCCGAGTACATCCTGCACGCCTCTGCCGGGGCCCGGTTTCCGTTCCGCGCGGTGGAGGATGGCGACGTCCTCCCGCTCGGCAACGTGGACGCCCGGGTGCTCCACGTGCCCGGCCACACGCCCGAGCATCTGGCGCTCGTGGTGACGGATCGGACGCGCGGTCCCGAGCCCTGGTTCGTCCTCACCGGGCATACGCTCATGGTGGGCGACATGGGCCGCACCGAGCTCGCCTCGAGCGCGGAGGCGGGCGCCCGCGCGCTGTTCCGGAGCGCCGAGCGGCTGCGCGCCTTGCCCGACTATCTGGAGGTGCTGCCGGGCGCGTTCGCCGGGTCCGTCTGCGGCCGAGGCCTGAGCGGCAAGCCCACCAGCACGATCGGCTTCGAGCGCCGCTTCAACCGCGCCTTCTCGCTCATGGACGAGGAGTCGTTCGTGCGGCTGATGCTCCAGGAAATTCCCCCTCGCCCGGAGCGTGCCCGGGAGATCCGGGCAGCGAATCTCGGCCTGCCCCTGCCAGTAGAAGCCTGAGCCGATGAGCGTCGCCTCCACGCCGATCCGGCAGGCAGACCCCGCACCCGCCGTCGCGCTCGGTCTGCGGGCCAACTGGCGCCAGTTCTGGCTGTTGGTGCTGGTCAACGCGTTCGTGGGCGCGATGGTGGGCATGGAGCGAACCGTGCTTCCCCTGCTGGCGCAGGCGGAGTTCGGCCTGGCCAGCAAGAGTGCCGTGCTCTCCTTCATCGCCACCTTCGGCGTGGTCAAGGCGCTTACCAACTTCTTTGCCGGGCGGCTGAGCGACATCTACGGCCGCAAGCACGTCCTCCTGGCTGGCTGGCTCGTCGGGCTGCCGGTCCCATTCCTGGTGATCTGGGCGCCCAGCTGGTCATGGATCGTCTTCGCGAACGTGCTGCTGGGCCTCAACCAGGGGCTCGCATGGTCCACGACGGTCATCATGAAGATGGACCTGGTGGGACCGGAGCAGCGCGGATTGGCGATGGGGCTCAACGAGTTCGCCGGGTACCTCGCCGTGGCCCTGGCGGCGCTCGGCACCGGGTACCTGGCCCAGGCGTACGGGCTGCGGCCCGAGCCGTTCTACCTGGGGATCGCCTGTGCCGCCGCGGGCCTCGCCCTCTCGCTGCTCTTCGTCCGCGAGACGCGCCACCATGTGGCGCTCGAGGCCAAGGACTTCCCGTCGCTCTCGGACGTGGCGGGCCACCGCGCGGAGCTCTCCACGCGCGAGATCTTCGCGCGGGCGAGCTGGCGCGATCCCGCCCTCTCCAGCGCGAGCCAGGCGGGGATGGTCAACAACCTGAACGACGGCCTCGCCTGGGGCCTGTTCCCCCTCTTCTTCGCCGCGGCGGGGCTGGACGTGGCCCAGATCGGAATCCTCAGCTTCACCTATCCGGCCGTGTGGGGCCTGCTCCAGCTCTGGACGGGTGCGCTCTCCGACCGCTGGGGTCGCAAGCGGCTGATCGCGGGCGGCATGCTCGTGCAGAGTGGGGCCCTGGCCGCGATCGCGCTCGTCCGCGGGTTCTGGCCCTGGGTCGGCGCGGCCGCGTTGCTCGGCGTGGGCACCGCGATGGTCTACCCCACGCTGCTGGCCGCCGTCGGCGACGTGGCGCACCCGCGCTGGCGGGCCTCGGCGGTGGGCGTCTACCGCCTCTGGCGCGACAGCGGGTATGCCGTGGGGGCGCTGCTCGCCGGCGCCCTGGCCGACCTCTTCGGCATGGCATGGTCGATCGGCGCCGTTGCCCTGCTCACCTTCGCCTCGGGTCTGCTGGTGGTCGTGCGGATGCCCGAGACGCTCCGCTCTCGTTGATTCGGAGGGACCACCCGTGAAACGTCGCATCGCCTTCGCTGGCTCGCTGCGTTGCATGATTGATGTCTTGGACCGTCTCAACGTCGCCCTTGCGGGCCGCTACTCACTCCAGCGTGAGCTCGGCCGCGGTGGCATGGCGACGGTGTACCTCGCCCAGGACCTTCGGCACGATCGACCGATCGCGGTCAAGGTGCTGCATCCTGAGCTGGCCGCGACTCTCGGCCCGGAACGCTTCCAGCGCGAAATTCGCGTCGCGGCACAGCTACAGCACCCGCAGATCCTCCCGGTCTATGACTCTGGCGCCGACGCGGGAGTGCTCTGGTTCACGATGCCCTACGTGGAGGGCGAAACCCTGCGCCAGCGGCTGCAGCGCACAGGAGCGCTTCCGATCCCCGAGGCCTGTGCGCATTCTGGGCTACATAGCTCGGGCCCTGGCATACGCCCACCGGCGCGGGGTCGTCCACCGCGATGTCAAGCCGGAGAACGTCTTGCTCAGCCAGGAGAACGTCTTCCTCGCCGACTTCGGCGTTGCGAAGCCGCTCGATGCGCGCGGCCAATCAGTATCAGACGACCGCGGGGCTGGTGGTCGGAACCCCGACCTACATGGCCCCCGAGCAGGCAGAAGCCGATCCGGCAACCGACCACCGGGCAGATATCTACGCCTTTGGCATCCTGGCCTACGAGCTACTCGCCGGCGAGCCGCCCTTCGCCGAACCTTCCGCTCGGGCTCCTGCTCGCTGCCCACGCCATCCGGGAGCCGGAGCCGATCGCCCGGCGGCGGCCCGAAGTGCCGGCCCCGCTCGCGTCCTTGATCGCGCGATGCCTGCGCAAGGATCCGGCCGAGCGCTGGGACTCGGCCGACGCGCTGTGCGGTGTGTTGCAGGCGACCGCCCTGTCGGAGCCCTGATCGGTGGCCATCGTGCATCGCGACGTCCGGGCCGGCTGGTCGCCGACGCATCTCGAACCGGCCAGGGCGGCCTTCGCACGCGCCGCTTGGCGCGAGGCCTACGACGGCCTCCGCGCAGCGGATGCCGCCGGCAGAGTTGGAGGCCGAAGACCTGGAGCGGCTCGCGGAGGCCGCGTGGTGGCTGTCGGATGGAACCGCGTGCGTACGCGCGCGGGAACGGGCGTACCGGCAATACCTCCACCGCGGCGAGCCTCGCGCCGCGGCGTGGGTTGCGCTCGCACTGGCGGAGGACTATTTCCATCGACTGGCTCGGTCCGTCGGGCAGGGATGGCTTCGCCGCGCTGAGCGACATCTGGAGGGCCTTCCAGACGTGCCCGAACGCGGCTGGCTTTACCGGCTCAGGTTCGTGGTCGCCCTGGAGGCTGAACGGAACCCGGAAGAGGCCATGGAATATGCGGACCGGGCGCTCGAGATCGCTCGGCGGGTCGGCGATACCGATCTCGAAGCGTTGGCGTTGCAGGACCGAGGCCGGGCCCTGGTGGCGCTTGGGCGGGTAAAGGAGGGAATGGCGCTCATCGACGAGGCGATGACCGCCGCGACCGCCGGCGAGCTGACGCCACGTACGACCGGGCGTGCCTACTGCAACATGATGAGTACCTGCGAGCGGCTGGGAGATTTCGGCCGGGCGGCGGAGTGGTACGATGCCGCACACAGCTGGTGCGAACCGCACGCCGACTCGGGATATCCTGGCATCTGCCGCGTTCACCGGGCCGGAATTCTTCGGCTGAGGGGCTCGCTGACGGAGGCGGAACAGCGAGGCGCGGCGCGCGGCCGAGGAGCTGGTGGATTTCATGGCCGACGTCGCGGGTGAGGCTTTCTACGAGCTCGGTGAGATCCGCCTGCGCATGGGCGATCTGCCCGGTGCCGGCGAGATGTTCAGCGAGGCGCATGCACGAGGCCGGGATCCGCAGCCCGGTCTGGCCCTGCTGCGGTTGGCGGAGGGGAAGTCCGAGGCGGCGCGCTCGATGATCGAGCGGGTCCTGATCGAGCCGGGGCTCACGGCGCTCGACCGGGCCAAGCTGCTGCCGGCCCTGGTCGAGATCAGCGTCGCCTGTGGTGAGATCGCCGCGGCGGCTGAGGCAGTATCGGAGCTGGAGACGATCACCGCGACCTACACCTCACCCGCACTCGTGGCCTCGGCCGCTCTCGCGCGCGGCAGGGTCGAGCTCGCGCGTGGTCAGGCCGAGCAGGCCGTGTTGCACCTCCGACGCGCCTGCCGGATCTGGGCCGAAATCGACCTGCCGATCGAGCTTGCCCAGACGAGACTTCTGCTGTCTCGTGCGTACTCGGCGCTAGGAAATGCGGACGAGGCGGCGCTGGAGGAGCGTACGGCGCAGGCGGTGCTGGATCGCATCGGAGCCGGAGCGCTCCGACGCGAACGAGCCACCTCGAGTAGCTCCGCCACCTGAGCGATGCCCAGCTGCCATTGTGTCGCAACGGATCGCCATTTCACGCCGGCTCGAGCGCAAGCGGAGCTGGCCCAATACCGGCAGCGGGGACCGGGCGGGACTGCCCGGTTGATCCTGAAGAGCCTCAGCGACCTCGCCGCCACGCCGCGGACACTCCTCGATATCGGAGCTGGCATCGGCGTCCTTCACCACGAGCTACTGGAACGCGGGGTCGGGCGCGCCGTGCATCTCGAAGCTGCAGCCGCCTACGTCGCCGCGGCCGAACGGGAGAGCGCGCGCCGCGGTCACGAAGGCCGGGTGCTCTTTCGGCACGGCGATTTTGTCAGCCTCGCATCGGAGCTGGGATCGGCCGAGCTGGTGACCCTGGATCGCGTCGTATGCTGTTATCCTGAGCTTGAGCCGCTGGTCTTGCTTTCGGCCGAGAAGGCCGAGCGGTATTACGTCTTGAGCTTTCCGCAGGACCGCTGGTATGTGCGGGCGGCCACGTGGTGGCAGAACCAACGGCGCGGGTGGACAGGAAACGCGTTTCGCACCTTTGTTCATCCGGTCACCAGGATCGAGACCCTGGTGCGGACGGCCGGCTTCCAGGTGCTTCGGTCCCGCCGCACGCTTATCTGGGTGGTGATGGTATGCAGGCGGCGGGACACAGCCTAAGACTGACTGGGCTGATCGGTAACGTCCCTCGAGCTGGCCCCGACACGGCCTTGGCCATGCAGACGGAGGCATTCTGCGGTTCTCGAGTGTCCCGCCTATCAGGCTCACGTAAAGCCGAAGCCAGGCGACTGCTGCCTTTTTGTTCTCACGGGACGCCACCCTGCCCGCCGAGACAGGGCGCGAACGGCTCGGAAAGGAGCCCAGGTTCATCTCAAGGCGCGTGGCACTCGCATTCGGCGTCGCCCCGCAGGCCTTCCACGCCTTCCTTTCCGATGATGGGCACCATGACGAGCGCGGCCGCCGGATCTGCCCACCACCAGCCGAACGCCCCATTCAGTCCCACCCCTGGCAGCGCGATCACCGTCAGATACGCACAGAGCGAGGTTTGGGCGGCGGGGGAATTCTCAACGCCAGGCTGTACATCAATCGAAGGTACGCGGTTTGTCCCCTGGTGAGCTCTCTGAGAACAAGAGCCGCTCTCACCATTCGAGGGAAGTGTAGTACC
Organism: uncultured Gemmatimonadales bacterium; assembly: GCA_963842945.1. Taxonomy (GTDB): domain Bacteria; phylum Gemmatimonadota; class Gemmatimonadetes; order Gemmatimonadales; family GWC2-71-9; genus CAVVWJ01. Next base: position 742,047 of record CAWJIM010000019.1, on the reverse strand, counting down.
GGCTGAAGCAAGCATGAAGATGCCTTCCGTCATCGGGTTTTCACCCCAGGTTCATCCTCGCGTCATCGGGCGCCGTGCAGCTTGAGCACAGTTCTAGTGTGCCATGCTGTTCGCAGATCGCACCATGCCGGTTCAGATACCTACCATTCGGGTCTGAGGCCTGTCGCCCACCATGTTCTCCTCGATCCTGGTTCCTCTCGACGGCCACACCCCCGCCGAGCAGGCGCTGCCGCTGGCCGCTTCAATCGCCGAGCGAAATCGAGCGGTGCTCCATCTGGCTGTAGTACACCTATGGGGAGCTGCGGAAGATGCCTCCGTCCGGAACTCGGGCGGTTCGCGAGCTAAGAGACCTCGCGAGCCAGACGACCCGGCAGCGGGACGAGGCCGCTGCCGGGCTGCCTTTCAGGCAGTGGTGAACGTGAATTCCATTCCGTAGTGGCCGTCAGGATCCATCCAGCCACTTCCCATCATCCCGGCCCCCTGGCCATCGTGCATTCCGCCCATCGTGCCTCCGCTGACCGGCTGCCCGCCGAGCGTCATCCCGTGGTGCTCGACGTCGACGGGATCGCCGTTGGCATTCATCATCCCGCCGCCCATATGCAGTACGTAGGAGGTGCCGTGCTGCAGCGGCTGGTTGGGCTGGCAGGTCAGCGTCGTGTTGTCGCTCGACCAGCTACACGTCATCGGCACCACTGGTCCTGCGATCGTGCCCTGATGGAGGTCCACATACTGCATCATGGATGTCTGCATGGCACCGCTGAACGTCATGGTAATCGTCCCGCTCGAATCGACTCCCATGGTGCCGGGCGCAGGGCTCACCGCGACTAGTGAGGTCTGTGCGGCGGCGGACGCTGTCGTGAAGGTGAACGCCATGCCCGTGGTCCGTCGGCAGGATCCATCCAGCCGCCGCCCATCATGCTGGTGCTCTGGCCACCGTGCATGCCGCCCATCATATCAGTGGTGACCGGCGTGCCACCCATTGCCATCCCATGCTGCTCGACGTCCACGTGCTGGCCCGCCGCGTCAGTCATGCCGCTCCCCAGGTGAAGCGCGTAGGTCGTGGCCGGCTGCAGCGGCTGATTGGGCTGGCAGGTGAGCGTCGTCGCGTCGCTCGACCAGGAGCAGGTCATCGGGACGACGGAGCCGGCGATCGTGCCCTGGTGAAGGTCTACGTACTGCATCATCGAGGTCTGCATCGCGGCGCTGAACCGCATCGTCATGACAGTGGCAAGCTCGACGCCCGTGGCGCCCGGAGTAGGGCTGACCGCGTCCAACGAGGCGCCTGTCGTCGAGGGTGACGTGCTGTCGCTGCACGCTGACATCGCGAACCCGAGCGCCGAGCACCATGCCCGCCATTGAGTAACGCATCACGTACTCCCGCACGAAGGTCTCAACGAACTTAAGGCCGCTCCGGTGAGAGAGGCCTGAAGGAACGGTGAAGCTTCGCTCACGGACGCTCACAGGGCTGGGTCATCTTGGCCCGACCGGCTAAGCCTGCTCGAGCTGGTCCTACAATCGGCGAATGCGACCGCCTGTCTCCGCCATGTGCTGCCCCACTGATCCGGCCTCGCATAGCGGTATCACCTTTCAGCGACCGGCGAGGAGGTGTCGGCGACGCCTCGCCTCGACCTCGAGCCGACCACACATGATCTCGCAGATCCGCAAGACGTCCTCGTCCGCAATTCGGTACCTGGTGTAGAGCCCGTCCTTCCGGCGGCCGACGAAGCCGGCGGCGAGTAGGAGCTGCAGGTGCTTCGAGACGTTCGCCTGGCCGAGGCCCGTGGCCTCGACGAGCTCGGTGACGGTGCGCTCGCCGCTGCGCAGCTCGTTCAGGATCTGCAGTCGTGCGGGCTCGGCGAGCGCCCGCAGCCGTTCGGCGACTAGCACGAGCATTTCGGTGGTGAGCGTCTTGCGTGACCATACGGTCTCCGGTTGAGCTTGACGTGGACAACTATATAACTATATAGTAATATATGCATGGATGCAAGACACGTGAATGCCCGGTGTGAAGAAAGCATCATCGCCGGTTCACCATGTCTTGGCTGTTCGGGGAAAGCTTTGCACTCATGAGACGTGATCTGTCGCTGGCTGTCGTCCTCGCTGGATTCGCTGGACTGGCCCTGCCAACCGCCCGTGCGGCGGCTCAGGAGCCGCTTCGGCTCTCCCTCGCAGAGGCGCTGGCCCAAGCTGCCGCCGCGAACCCGCAGGCCGTGGGCGCCCGCTGGGAGCGGGCGGGCCGCGAGGCCGACGCCTTGGGCGCCGCGGCCGCGTTCCTCCCCCAAATCAACGTCGAGCTCGGCGGCCTGCGCACCGACGACCCGGTCGCCGTGTTCGGCACCAAGCTCCGCCAGGGCCGGTTCAGCCAGGCCGACTTCGCCATCGACGCGCTCAACTTCCCCGACCCTGTCACCGACGTGAGCACCGTGCTCTCGGTGGAGCAGCCCGTCTTCCAGCCGATGGCGCTCTCCGGCCGGCGCGCCGCCCGTGCCGGGGCCGAGGCTGCGCGCCTGGCCGAGGAGCGGACCGGCCAGGCGGTGGCGTTCGATGTGATCCGCGGCTACTTCGGCGCCCGGCTCGCCGCGGACCGGGTCGCGGTGCTGGAGGAATCGCTCGCCGTGGCCCGAGAGACGCTGGCCCAGGTGGAGAAGCTGCGCCGCGAGGGCGTGGTGACCGTCGTGGACGAGCAGCTGGCCCGGAGCCGCGTGAGCGAGCTCGAGGCGGCGCTGGCGACGGCGAGCGCCTCCCGCATGGCCTCCGCCGATCTCCTCCTCGCGCTCCTGGGCCGGGAGCCGGGCTCGGAGCTGGAGCTGACTGACTCGCTCGCGCTGGTCGAGCCCGAGCCTGCGGACAGCGTGGAGCGGGCCGATCTGCGCGCCCTGCGAGCCGGCCTCAGCGCACGGGACGCGGAGGTGCGGCGCGCCCGCAGCCAGTGGCTGCCCTCGCTCGGCGGCCTTCGGCAACCTCCGCTGGCATGACGACGACTTCGGCATCGCGAGCGGCCCCCAGCACTGGACGGCGGGGCTGGTGGTCCGCTGGTCCCCGTTCCGCGGCCTCAGTGACGTGGGCCTGCTGCGCCGGGCCGAGGCGGAGCGCGAGGCGGCGCGGGCCGAGCTGGAGGCGGCGGAGCGGCGGGCCCGCGCCGAAGTGCGCGCCGCGCAGGCCGAGCGGGACGCGGCGCGGGCTGGATTCGCGGCGGCGGAGGCTGCGCTGGTGCAGGCCGGCCAGGCGGCCCGCGCGGCCGGCGTGCGCTACGCCGAGGGCGCGGCCCTGATCACCGAACTGCTCGCCGTTCGCGCGGCCGAGTCGTCCCAGCGCCTGTCCCGGCTGCAGGCCCTCTACCAAGCCAGGATCGCCGACGCGGCGTTGGTCCTGGCGCTCGGAGGCACGCCACGATGAGCCCGCGATCCGCAGCTCTACTCGTACTTCTCGGCGCGTTCGGATGCACCTCGGCCACCACCGAGGAGCGGACCACCCGGGCCGGCGCGGTGGTCGTGGAGGATGTCCCGGCGGCGCGGGTCGCGTCGGCCGAGGCCGCCGGGCGCTACCGCGCGGCCGGCACGGTGCGCGCTGCCCGGCGGGCCGAGCTCTCCACCCGGCTGATGGGGCGAGTCGAGTCGGTCCGTGTGCGCGCCGGCGACCGGGTGCGTGCGGGCCAGCTCCTGCTCACGGTCGAACGGGCCTCGCTGACCGCGGCGCAGCAGCAGGCGACCGCGCGCTCGGAGCAGGCCGCCGCCACCCTGCGGCGCACGGAGCGGCTCTACGCCGACAGCGCGGCGCCGCTGGTCCAGCTCGAGGCCGCGCGCACGGCGCACGCCCAGGCCCAGGCGCAGACTCGCGCGGTGCAGGCGGACCTGGCCTACGCCGAGGTGCGCGCACCCTTCGCCGGCGTGGTCGCCGCGCGCATGGTGGATCCGGGGACCAGGCGGTGCCCGGCGCAGCCCCTCCTCGTGGTCGAGGACCGCGCCGAGCGGGAGATCGTGGTGACAGTGCCGGACGAAGTCGGCGAGCACCTCCGCGCGGGCCAGACCGCCGCGGTGGAGATCGGCGCCGGCGGACGGCGGGTCACCGCGCGGATCGAGGCGGTCGTGCCCGGCGCCGACCCGCGGAGCCCCACGGTGGAGGTGCGGCTCAGCGGGCCCGCCGGCCTCGCGCCTGGTCTGGCGGCCGTGGCCGAGCTCCCGGCGGGTGACCGCAGCACGCTGCAAGTGCCGGCCTCCGCCATTATGCGACGGGGCCAGCTCGAGGGGGTGTACCTCTTCGCGCCCGGACTCCACGCTCCGGCTCCGCTGGATCCGCGCCGGGCGCGAGCGCGACTCGACCGTCGAGGTGCTGAGCGGCCTCCTGCCCGGCGATCTCGTGGCGCTCGATGCCTCCCGCGCGCGGGACGGTGTCCGAGCCCGGCCGCAGCTTCCGGCGGGAGGTGAGTGATGGCGCTCGGACTCTCGGGCCGCGTCGCCCGCGCCTTCCTCAATAGCCGCCTCACCCCGCTGCTGACGGTCGCCTCGCTCGTGGTCGGGGTGGGCGCCGTGCTCACGACGCCGCGGGAGGAGGAGCCGCAGATCAGCGTGCCGATGGTGGACGTGTTCAGCTCGCTGCCCGGCGCCACGCCGGAGGAGGTGGATCGCCGCATCACCGAGCCGCTCGAGCGCCGGCTGTGGGAGATCTCCGGCGTGGAGCACCTCTACAGCATGTCGCGGCCCTCCGGCGCGATGACCACCGTGCGCTTCCGGGTGGGGGACGATCCCGAGGAGAGCGTGGTCAAGGTCTTCGCCAAGCTCGCCGGCACGCCAGGCGCTGGTGAAGCTCCACACCATCGACGAGGTGCCCATCCTGGCCCTCACGCTTCTGGGGCGGCGGGTACGACGAGTACCTGCTGCACCAGATCGCCGGCGAGCTGCGGGGCGAGCTCCAGCGGATTCCCGACGTGGCCCAGATCGACCTGATCGGCGGCGCGCCGCGCACCGTGGAGGTGATCCCTGACCCGGCCCGGCTGGCCGCGCACGGCCTCTCGGCGCCACAGCTCCTCCAGGCGCTCGAGGCGGCCAACGCGGTGCTGCCCGCCGGCGCGGTGCTCGACGCCAACCGCCACATCGAGCTCCGGGCCGGCCGCTTCCTCGAGCGCCGCGAGGACGTGGAGCAGGTGCTGGTGGCGGTGTCGGACGGCCGAGGCATCCGCCTGGGCGATGTCGCCGAGGTGCGCGACGGGCCGGGCGAGCCCGCGTGGTACGTCTCCCACCTGTCGCGCGAGTCCGAGGGCTCGCAGGCGGCCGTCACCCTCGCCATCGCCAAGCGGCCGGGCGTCAACGCCGCCGCGCTGGCCGAGCGGGTGCTCGGGCAGGTCGAGCAGCTGCGCGGGCGCCTGGTGCCGCGCGATCTCCGGCTCACCGTCACCCGCAACTACGGCGAGACGGCGAACGAGAAGGCGATGGAGCTGCTGAGCCATATCCTCATCGCCACGCTCGGCGTCGCCCTGCTCGTCTGGCTCGCGCTCGGCTGGCGCGAGGCGGTGGTGGTGCTGATCGCGGTCCCGGTGACGCTGGCCCTCACCCTGCTCGTCTACCGCCTGCTCGGCTACACCCTCAACCGGATCACCCTGTTCGCGCTGGTCTTCGCGATCGGGATCCTGGTGGACGACGCCATCGTGGTGGTGGAGAACATCGCCCGCCATCTCGGACTCCGGCGGGGCACGCCCGCGGAGGCCGCGGTCGAGGGCGTGGACGAGGTCGGCAATCCGACCATCCTCGCCACCTTCGCCGTCATCGCCGCCATCCTGCCGATGGCCTTCGTGAGCGGGCTCATGGGACCGTACATGCGCCCGATCCCGGTGGGCGCCTCGATGGCGATGCTCTTCTCGCTCGGCGTGGCGTTCATCGTGACGCCCTACGTGGCGCTGCGGCTGGTGCGGGAGCATCACCCGGCGAAGGGCCACAGCCGGCCCTCGCGGGTGAGCGACGCGTACGCGCGCTGGCTGCGCCGGCTGCTCGCCCGGCGCGGCGAGCGGCTGCTGTTCTACGGTGCGGTCGTCACGGTGCTGCTGCTCTCGATCGGCCTCGTGCTGGTGCGCGCGGTGACGGTCAAGATGCTCCCCTTCGACAACAAGAGCGAGTTCCAGGTGGTGCTCGACTTCCCGGCGGGCACCACGCTCGAGACCTCGGCCCGCGGGGCGCAGGAGATCGCCGAGCGGCTGCTGGCGGACGCCGACGTGCGCGACGTGCAGGTGTACGCCGGCGTGGCCGCGCCGTTCAACTTCAACGGCCTGGTGCGGCACTACTTCCTCCGCCAGGGCCCGGCCGTCGCGGACGTCCAGGTGAACCTGCGCTCGCGCCATGAGCGCGAGGCGCAGAGCCACGCCGTGGCGGTGCGGCTGCGGCCGCTGGTCGAGGAGGTGGCCCGCCGCTACGGCGCGCAGCGCGAAGGTGGCCGAGATCCCGCCTGGCCCGCCGGTGCTCGCGACCCTCACCGCCGAGGTCTACGGGCCGACCCCGGAGGCGCGCCGCGCGGCGGCGGAGGTGGTGCGCGGCGTGTTCGACTCGGTGCCGGGCGTGGTGGACGTGGACTGGTCGCTCCGGGCCGAGCACTCCGAGCTGCACCTCTCCGCCGTCCCCGACGCGGCGGCGCTCGCCGGGCTCGCGCCGGCCGAGGTGGCGCGGGCCATGACCGGCGGTGGGCGGGGTGCCCGCGGGCGCCCTGCACGATCCTCGTGCCGCCGATCCGGTGGGCATCGTGGTGCGCTTCGCCGCGGCCGACCGCGCCGGCAGCGAGGCGGTGCGCAACCTGCGCGCTCCCCACCCGCGCCGGCGCGCTGGTCCCCGCCACGGCGGTGGCGGTGCTGGAGGAGCGCGCCGCGCCGCAGCCGATCTACCGGAAGGATCTCAAGCCGGTGGTCTACGTGACCGGCGGACGTGGCGCGGGAGCTCGAGTCGCCGGCCTACGCCATGCTGGCGATGGAGGACCGGCTGGCGAACGGCGGGGATCGCGACCACCTGGGCGGGTCCCGCCGAGCTCACCGAGCAGGTGAGCCTCAACTGGGACGGCGAGTGGCGGATCACCTACGAGGTGTTCCGCGATCTCGGCATCGCGTTCGCCGCGGTGCTGGTGCTGATCTACCTGCTGGTGGTCGCCTGGTTCCAGTCCTACCTGATCCCGCTGGTCATCATGGCGCCGATCCCGCTCACCCTGGCCGGGATCCTTCCGGCCCACTGGCTCAGCGGCGCCTTCTTCACCGCCACCTCGATGATCGGGATGATCGCGCTCGCCGGGATCATCGTCCGCAACTCGATCCTGCTGGTGGACTTCATCGAGCTGGCCCGGGCCCGCGGCGCGCCGACTGTCGGAGGCGGTGGTCGAGGCCGGCGCGGTCCGGGCCCGGCCCATCCTGCTCACCGCGGCCGCCGTGGTGGTCGGCGGTGCGGTGATGGTCGGCGATCCGATCTTCCAGGGGCTCGGCATCGCCATGATCTCGGGCGCGGTGGTCGCCACCCTGCTGACCCTCGTCGCCATTCCCCTGCTCTACGCCGACCTGGTGGGCGCGGTCCCGCCCAGCAGGCGGCGCGACGCCATAAGGAGGACGTATGCCGATGCACTATGCCATTCGCCTGGTCGCGGGCGTGTTCGTACTGCTCTCGCTCGCGCTGGGATACTGGGTGAACCCGCTGTGGTTCCTGTTCACCGCGTTCGTGGGGGTGAACCTGATCCAGTCGGCCTTCACTCACTGGTGTCTGATGGAGACGATCCTGGAGCGGCTCGGGCTTGCCCAGCCTGAGGCCGAGCGGACGCCGAGGCCCCGCGCAGCCTGAGCGAAGCTTCGCACCGGCCGACCGCGCGAATGTCGCGCTGTCTGGCGCACGACACGGGGAATGGAGATGCCAATGAACACCAATGCCAAGATGCTCTTGTGCCTGGCGTTGCTACCCTGGTATGCGGGATGTGGACGAGGTGGTAGCCGTACGCCGGAGGGTTCTCAAGCCTCAGCACCGCCAGCGGCGCAGGACACGGCCGGAATGACCCGAGACACCGTCGCTACAAGACAGCCGGCGGCGGTCGATTCCCAGGCCATCCGCTTCATGCCAATGATGTGGATGCACCTGGACTCGATGGCTCGGTCGTCGCCAGCGCAGATGCAACAGATGATGACTGCCCACCAGCAGATGGCGAGGCGGATGATGCAGATGATGGGTCCAACCGGCACGATGGGACCGGGCATGATGGCCGGCGGTATGGGCATGGGTCGGGGCTCACCGTGGAGGGCTTTGCGAGACTCGATCCAGAACGACTTGTCGACGATGCCGGGCCTTTCAGAAAGGGACCTGGCCAGCCGCTCGCAAGCGCACATCGACCGCATGCGCCGTATGATGGTGCTCGGCCTGGGCATGATGTCCGGCGGCGGATGGGCGGCCATGCCCGGCGGGTGCTGGATGCTGGACTCGGCGGGTCACATGTCGGCACAGCAGCGACAGCGCATGTGGGCGATGCACACGCGCATGTCGACGCAGATGATGGACGCGATGATGGCCAACATGCGTGCACACGGCGCTGCTCCGAGCTCGGAATGGACGGCGCTCCGCGATTCGGTGAAGCGGGACATGGCCGAGCTCCCGAAACTCCAGGGCGACAGCTTGCGATCCCGGATGCAGGCGCACGCCGAGCGCATGCAGCGCCTCATGGGCCTGCAGGCGCAAGCCATGGGCATGCCGATGGGGCCGATGGGGATGGGTTGTCGGAGGTAAGTGCTATGAGGGGCAGGCTGGCGCCCGCCCCTCATATCAGGCGTGAGGGCCGGCGAGCAGCCGCTCGAACCGCGGATGGGTCCGCACCGGCTCGAATGCCGGATCGAGGCGCAGCCATCCCGGGGACAGATAGAAAGGAATGCGGAGCAGCGGCTCGAGCTGGTCGAGCGCCCGGTCGGGCTCGCCGCTCAGCAGGTAGATCCTGACCAGCTGGAGCTGGACGTAGGGACCCAGGAAGCCGTCGCGCTCGACCGGGAGCGCTTCGACTGCGCGCCGGCCCTCCTCGATCGCCTCCGCCTTCCGTCCCAGGAAGGCCAGCGCCAGCCCGAGCAGCGCGTGACGCTGTCCGTCGTCGGGCGCGGCCCGGCTCTGCGCTTCCAGCGTGGAGCGCGCCGAATCGGCGTAGGCGGCGGCGCGGCGCCGGTCGCCGCGGAGCTGGTAGATCTCGCTCCGCACGACCCCCCATACGCCGCGGTCGTCGTCGAACGCGCTCGGCGGCAGCTCCAGCACCCACTTCTGCTGCGCGTCGTCCAGCACCCAGTAGAGGTCCTGGTATGTGGCCAGGAAGGTGAAGAGCGTCGTGGCGTCGATCCGGCCCGCGGCAGCTCGGACCACGGCGCGCGCGCCGGGGAGATCGCCCCGCGCCACGGCCACCATCACCTTGACCAGCACCATCTGCGGGTTGGTGGGCGCCAGCGCCATCGCCCGGTCCACGGCCGAGTCGGCGGCGTCGTACCGTCGGAGGAAGAGGTCCACCGTGGCCACCCGGCGCGCCACGGTAGGCGAGCGGGGATCGAGCCGCAGGGCGCGGTCGAGCCGCGGGGCGATGGCGTCCCAGCGCTGCAGCCTCCCCCCGGCCGTCGCCGCCGCGCTCAGCAGCTCCACGTCGTCGGGCGCGAGGCGCAGCCCGCGCTCGTACTCCTCCATCGCGCGGTCGTTCTCGATCGGGTTGACGCTGCTGTAGAAGTCGCCGGCGGCGAGGTAGACCAGCGGATCGTCGGGCCGGAGCGCGCGCGCCCGCTCGAGCGCCGTCCGCGCCGCGTCGGCCAGCGCCTGGTCGGGCACGCCGTTGGAGTAGAGCGAGGTGCGGGCTCGCGAGAGCTGGCTCCACGCCTGCGCGAAGGTCGAGTCGAGCGACACCGCACGCTGGAAGAAGCCGATCGCCCGCCGCAGGCCGGCCTGGTCGGCCTTCATCTCCTGCGCGGCCGCTTCGCCCTTCAGGTACTCGTCGTACGCCGCCAGGTTCTCGGTGGGCTTCGCCGTCAGCTCGCGCCGGGCGCTGTCGCCCAGCACCACGCCGAGCGCGTCGGCCACCTTGCCGGCGATGTCCGCCTGGACGGCGAACACGTCGGTGAGCGCGGCGTCGATCGGCTGCTGCCAGCGCGTCGTCGGCGGCGCGCCGGGGGCGAAGCGGATCAGCTCGGGATTCACCCGCACCCGGCTCATCCCCTCCGGCCGCCGCTGCCATCGGATCTTCCCGATCAGGAGGTAGTCCACGCCCAGCTCCCGGGCGACCTCCGACAGCCCCCGCGTGCTGCCGCGATAGTCGTTCGAGCTGAGGCTGGCGACCACCTCCAGCCCGGGCACCGCGGCCAGCTTGCCACGGATCTCGTCGGTCACGCCGTCGGCGAAATACGCGTCGGCCGAGTCGCCGAGGTTCTCGAACGGGAGCACGGCGAGGCGGCGTGACTCCACCGGCGGCTCGGTCCGCCGGGTCCAGCGCCAGACGAGCAGTCCCAGCAGCAGCACGACGGCCAACGCGGCGGCGCGCGCGCCGAAGGCTCGGCGGCGAGGTACGGTGGGTGCGGCCGAAGGGAGAGGCTCGATGGTTGGAGGCGCCCCGCTCGGAGCCACCGCCGCCTGCGCCGGCGCCGGCGGCGTCTCCGCGGGAGGAGCCGCCACTTCTCCCCGGCGGATCCGCTCCGCGAGCGCCGCGACCTCCGCGTCCGGCGGCAGCTCCAGCTCCTGCTGCCGGATCTGCTGCACGATCTCCGCGTGGCGGAGCGCTCCCGGCGCATCGCCCGCGACCGCCAGCGCCCGCATCAGTCCCTGCGCGGCACGGGCATCGGTCGGGTCGAGCGCCGCCAGCCGGCGCCACCAGAGGACCGCGCCACCCCGGTCCTGGCGCCCAGTGGCCGAAGCCGCGGCCGCCTCGAGCAGCGCGCGGTAGTCGGCCGCGATCCCTTCCCGCTCCTCCTCCGCCCAGCGGGCGAAGTCCGGCGCGCCCGGCAGATGGAAGTCGCCCAGAAACGGGCCGGCGTACAGCCGCGCGGCCTCCTCGAACGCGCCCGACGCGCGCGCGGTCTCGAAGGCCGCCAGATCCACCTCGATCAGTTCGGGATTGAGCCGCAGGTCGCGGGTGCCGAGGATGGCCTCCTCGGAGCCCAGCTCCTGGCGCAGGGCGTAGAGCGCCTGGTTGAGACTGCGGCGAGCGCGCTCCTCCTCCTGCTCCCCCCAGAGCAGTGCCGCCAGGCGGTCCCGGTTCACCCCGCGCTCGCCGGCGCGGGCCAGGATCGCGAGGACCGCGAGACGCCGCGGCTGCTTGGCGTTGCCGCCCAGCGGGCGGCCATCGTCGAACACCGCCATCCCGCCGAGCGTCTGGATGTGCTTCACGAGTAACCTCGCGCTGGACTTCGTGTTCGGGCGAATATCCGGCTCGGCTGCGGGGCTCACAAGAGGGTCGGGGTCACCGCTGGCATTGCGCATCGCTCCGGCGATGTGCCGAGCGATCTCGCCGGGCTATCGCGAGGGTGAGAAGGTGGCAGAATGCAGTGGGTCGCCCGTCTGCTTGCTCTCGTAACTACCACCCTTGTCATCAGTTGACCTCTCGTCGCCTCGTGGTGCGCACCTTGCGTAGGCTGTTGGCCCCATTCGCCCAGGAGAAGGCAATGTTCCTCGGCTATCGTGTCGTATTACTCGCCTGCCTGCTCATTGTGCCTCCGGTCGCCGCACAGACGAGCCACGGCTCGGCGTCGGACAAGGCTCATGCAGGCCTCGTCGAAGCCATGAAGCAGGACCTTCGCCGGCTGGTCAAGGCCGAGGACGCGTTCCTTGCGCGCAACAGCACCTACACCGGCGTGCTTCCCCAAGAGGAGTTCGCGACCAGGCCGGAGCGCCGAGTGATCGTCGTCGCGCATGAGGATAAGGGTTACAGTGCGACCTTGACGACCACCGAAGAGCTGGGTTTGACATGCGGACTTTACGACGGTATCGGTGTGGCCCCGAGCCCGGTCATCTCGAGCGCCCGTAAGCCGGCATGCTGGCATACGCTTCCAAGCGGGGCCCTCGTCGCCGACTGATCGCGTCCACAACACCCGCTACAGGCGGCCGAGTCGCGAGCCATGCTGCCACGACCCCGCCAATGGCCGCACTGCGTCGAGCCGGCTGCCGCAGAGCCGAGCGCGCCGAAGGCGACGAGCAGTGCACTCCGGTCCAGTATGCCAGTGCACGCATCGCTTCAGACCCAGCGTCGAACCCGTGACTTGTAAGCCCGATACGGCTCACCGAACTTCGCCTCCAGGTACCGCTCCTCCCGCCGGACCACGCCCCAGTGGAGTACCAGCAGCATCGGCGGCAGCAGAACCAATGGCCAGGGGGTGTTGACCAGCAGTGTGATCCCCAGGTACAGGCCCGTGGTGGCGAGGTACATCGGATTGCGACTGAAGCGGAACGGGCCGTCGGTGACGATCGCCAGGCTCGGCTGGTCTGGTCGCACGTTGGTTCCCGCGCGCTTCATGGCCGCTTCGGCCGAATGCACCAGCCACCAACTGAGGACGAGAACGACGAGGCCCGCCAGTCGTGCTGCAAGCGGCGGCAGGAGCGAGACCGGGCGGAGCCAGTGCAGGACCAGCCCCAGGACGAGCGTCACGGCGAAGAGCGCCGGCGGAAACACCAGGACGCCGGGCGCATCCGACACTTTGTGCGGGCACAAGGCTCGCCTACTCCCCTGCCCTCTAGAATCGGAGTGCGATGCCGAGGCCACCGGCGCGCGCGATTGGCGCAAGGCGGGCCGGTTCGCTCGGATGGAGATCGACTTGCCTCCACCGTTCTCCGTGAGAGAATGACCCGATCAGCGCGCCGATTCCGGCTCCGACTGCGCCAAGCATGACCGTGACTCCTGCTATTTCTCCCGCGCCCACTTCGATCACGCACCACTCCTCGCACTCCTCGGCCGAGGCTGCGAGGCCCAGGATCAGCCCCGTTCCGGCGCCAAGGCCCAATCCCACCAGTGCGCCCTTGCCGGCATGGGAATGCCGGCCCTCGCTCACCTCGACTCGCTCGGCCGATTCCGTGGCGAAACGGACGGAGTCGGGAGTTTCGCTCAGCGCGATCGCAGCCGAGTCCGCGGAGAGCATGACGAACTGTCCTTGCAGCCAGCCGGCACCATGACCCGGAAGCCTCACCCGGACTCTGGCTCCGGTTGCCAGTGAATCGACTGCCTGGCCGGTCATGGGGGCAGGCAGGCCCAGCGAGAGGATGAGCAAACCGACCGCCCAGACCGCATTGCGTGCCCGCCGAGGGAGTGACATGAGTCGCTCGGGATAGGGGATGGCACAATCTGTCCCGAGCGAGTCAAGAGGGAATCAAGTCCCAGAGTTGCTTCGGCAGCCGCCGGCCAGCACCGCTAGGCGGTCGGCTCGCTGAAGCAGAGAATGTATCCATCGGGGTCTTCGACGTAGAAGTCGATGCACGACCAGGGTCGCGCCTCCGGCGACCTGATGATGAGCGCGCCGCGCGACCGCAGCTCATCGTGCAGCGTAGCCAGCCGAGTGACGCCGATGTAGGCGTCGAGGTGCTCGTGCTGTTTGCGGTGCGCCCTGTCGCCGGGCAACTTGGGCGCGCACTTGAGATGGATCGCGAAGCCATCGCGGCTCACGCCGGCATAGAACGAGTCGTAGCAGAAGTCGAGGCCGAATCCGAGCTTGTCCCGGTAGTACCCGATCGCCGTATCGAGATCGTCGACCAGGAACTGCGGCACGATGCCGGTCAGGCGCGCCGTATGAGGAGCTGCTTCCGTCGACATCATCTCATCCTCCAGCCTGGGGGCAAGTAGCCTTCACCTAGTCACCGGTAGGCACGATGCCGGCGGTCTCGACCATGAGAACGACCGTTCGCTCCGGTGCGCGGGGGCGATGCGGCACTCCCTTGGGCACCACCACGCCCTGGCCCGGTCCCAACTCGATCACCTGGTCCTCCAGGTCGATCCAGAACCGGCCGCTGACCACGTAGAAGAACTCGTCATCGGCGTCGTGCTTGTGCCAGTGGTACTCCCCTTCGACCACCCCCAGGCGGACGACAGCGTCGTTTACCCGGCAGAGGGTCTGGTTGTACCACCGATCGGTGCAAGCGGCAACGAGCGCGGGCACATCCACCCGCTGCAGTGGCCCGAACTTGATGTCCAAGTGGGTCACATAGGGATACGCAGGTGCTTCGGACTTCTCAGGCATAGCCTCTCCTGGGGCAGCCCCGTATTAGTCGCCATCCCGGGTCGGAGCCGGGCATTCGATTCTAACCCCTGCAACCAGTTTTTCCGCCTTGATAGAGGTCGCTCCGATGCATGCGCGGCTCAGGCCGCGTGCAGCCTCAAGAACGCCAGCGTCCTCTGGTTGAACTCCTCTACTCTCTCGTAGATGGGAGCATGCGAACACTCCTCGAAGACCACCACCTCCGAGCCGCGGATGGCGCCACGCAGCCGATCCGCGAACCCGGTAGAGGTCAGCCGGTCGTGGCGACCGAAGGTGACCAGCGTTCGCGCGATGATCCTGTTCAGCTGCGATTCCACGTCGTGGGCTCGCCCAGCCGCGGGCCCCAGAGGACTAGTGCGAAGGCGAGGATGCCGGTCGGCGCGGACGAATAGGTGGGGCGCCCGCTGCTCGGCCCCGCGCGAGGCACCTCTTCTCCAACTCAATCGAGCGACGAACTCCGACCCTTCCACATCTGGATAAAGCCCATAAGGCTGACCCCGAATGCGACGCCGCTCGCGAACAGGAGGATAAAATCGACAGCTCGAACGCGCGGAGCGGCGCGCTGAGCGGCAATCAGCCCGATGATCATGGGCACTGCGAAAACGGCGAAGCGACGTCGAGGAGGCTTGTCCATAGGCTCCATCCTTCCGATGTCTGGGTGAGCTCGCGGGCTACAAGGCCGCCTATTCCGGCTGAGCCGCAGCGTCCTCCCGCTCACGCCGAGCAGCGGCGGAGTCACTCGCCTTGAGCGCTCCGCGAACACCCTGGGCGCCAGGAAGCTGGGAAGCCCCGAGCATGCTGTCGCGTTCGCGCTGCGTGAGACTGTCTCGGCGCGCTGTGGAGTCAGTCCTTCCCGCAGCTCAGGACACCGATCACCAGGAGAGCACTGAGCACCAAGGGACGCATGAGTACCTCGGATAAAGGTGAAAAGGTGCTGAAGTCGCCGTGTCAGGAACCGTCCGCTTCGACCAGAGCCGCAAGCTTGCCCAGTGACATACGCCAACCAACCTCGTTGTCGGCTGGGGAGAGACTTGGCGGCAGCGATCGCGGAGGGCGTCGGCTAATGCGGAGGCCGTCACGTTGGTCACGGCCAAGCCCCATGAAGGGATGCCTCAAATGTCTCCTCGCCAGCGCAGAATCGCCAGCATCGCGGCGGAGCAGAGAACGAACGGAATCAGTGAATCAAGGGTCGAGAAGGAAGCCGAAACGGAGCGACTTTCCTGGCGATCCGTGACCATCCACGACACATTCTAGTCATCCCCGGCAGGCAGTATTGTGACCGCAGTCGACTCGCGCCTCACCGACGCTCTGCGCGACCGCTACCTGATCGAGCGGGAGCTCGGCCAGGGCGGCATGGCCACGGTGTATCTCGCGCAGGACTTGAAACATGATCGCAAAGTGGCGATCAAGGTGCTGCGGCCGGAGCTGGGTGCTTCCCTCGGCCCTGAGCGCTTTCTCCAGGAGATCCGGCTCGCCGCGAAACTGCAGCACCCACACATCGTCGGTCTGCTCGACTCGGGCGTGACCGCTGCCGGGCCCGGCTCGGAGGTGCTTTCCTACTACGTGATGCCCTTCGTGGAGGGCGAGACACTCCGCGAGCGGCTGGCCCGCACCGGACCGCTGGCGGTGCCCGAGGTCGTCCGGTTGACCGGCGAGATCGCCGACGCGCTCGCCAAGGCCCACAAGGTCGGGGTAGTCCACCGCGACATCAAGCCGGAGAACATACTCCTCGCCGACGGCCACGCACTGGTGATGGATTTCGGCATCGCCAAGGCGGTGAGCGACGCCACCGGCCGGCAGGGGCTGACCAGTGCCGGCCTGTCGCTCGGCACGCCGGCCTACATGGCGCCGGAGCAGGTGGCCGCCGATCCGCGCATCGATCATCGGGCCGATCTCTACAGCCCTGGGGTTGGTGGCGTACGAGATGCTCGTTGGTGGCTCGCCCTACGCGGCCACCACCCCGCAGCAGCAAATGGCGGCGCACCTCACCCAAGCGCCGCCGCCGATCCACCTAAAGCGCCCAGATTGCCCCCCCGCCCTGGCGGCGCTGGTCATGCGGTGCCTCTCGAAGAACCCCGACGAGCGCTGGCAGTCGGCGGAAGATGTCCTCACCCGGCTCGGGGCCGTCGAGACGACGACCCCCCACCGTGTGTCGTGGTGGACACGACGGCGCGTCGCCGTCCTCGTCGGGGCGGTCGTCCTCCTCGTCGTGGTAACGCTCGGGGTCCGGCGTCTGGCCGGCCCGCCGAGAGACCTGGCCTCGACCAACGTTCTCGCCGTGCTCCCGTTCACCGTGCGCGGTAGTCCGACGCTCGAGTACCTCGGCGAGGGACTCGTCGCTCTGCTCAGTGCCAGCCTCGACGGAGCCGCTGGCATCCGGAGCGTCAACCCGCACGCCCTCCTCGGTTTCGTCGGCCCTGGGCAGTCGGCCATCAGTCTGGAGCGCGCCCGCGGCGTGGCGGAGCACTTCCAGGCGGGACTGTTCGTGGTCGGGGACGTGTTGGAAGTGCAAGGAAAGCTTCGGCTCAGTGCCTCGCTGTTCGACCGCACTCAGGGGGACCGCCCGCTGGCCGAAGCGACGGTGGACGGGGAGTCGGGCGACGTCCTCGCCCTGGTCGATCTGCTGGCGACGCGCCTGGCGGCGGCCCGATCCACTGAAGGCGGAGCGCGCCTCACGCGGACGGCCGCGGTGACCACCTCCTCACTCCCGGCGCTCAAGGCCTACCTGGCCGGGGAACAGGCCTATCGGGCGGGTCAGTACGCCGCGGCGGTGAGCGCCTTTCAGGAAGCCGCCGCGGCCGACACCACGTTCGCGCTCGCCTTTTACCGCCTGAGCGGGGCCCAGGAGCGCCTCGCGTGGGCCGACGAGTCGCGTCGCTCCGCCGAGCTCGCGTTCCGCCACAGCAGCCGGCTCTCGGTGCACGACCGACGCTTCCTCGAGGCGGTGCTGGCCATGCGGCGGGGGCGGTCGGGAGACGCCGAGCAGCAGTTCCGCGCGATCGTCCAGGCCTACCCGGACGACTCGGAGGCGTGGTACCAGTTGGGCGAGCTCGTTTTTCATGGGAACCCTCTCCGTGGCGTCTCGATGACCGCCGCCAGGGCGCCGTTCTACCGAGCGCTCTTCTTCGACCCCGGCGATCTCGGTGCACTCTATCACCTGGTCCGGATCGCGGCGCGTAATGGGAACCGGAGCGAGCTCGACTCCCTCGCGGCGCGCTTCTATCAACTGAGCCCGGCGGGCGACCGCACGCTCGAGCTACGAGCATTGCAGGCCTACACCACGCACGACTCCGCCGGCGCCGACTCGGTGGTGACCGAGTTCGGCCGAGCGCCGGATGGAATCCTCCCGCTCGCCGCGTGGTCGGTCGCCGTCTTCGCCCGGAATATTCCGGGTGCCGAGCGTATCGCTCGACTTCTGACCCAGCCAGGGCGGCCGCGCGATGTGCGGGCGCAGGGGCACATCCTGCTGGCGCATCTCGAGCTGGCTCGCGGGCGGAGGAGCGCGGCGTGGAGCGAGCTGGAGGCAGCCGGCAAGCTGGGCAGTTCCGAGCACCCTCCGGTCGATGCCTGGTTCAGGGCGCTCCCGTTCGTCCCCCAGTCCCCGGAGGAGCTCGGTGCCGCCAGATCGCGACTCGAGCGGTGGGACGCAGGGGAATCCGCCACGCGGAGTACGCGGGCCAGCGCGTTCTACAGCGGGCACAACGGCGTGCACCAAATCCTGAAGACCTATCTCCTCGGCCTGCTTGACACCCGTCTGGGCGACGGCGGCCACGCCATGGTGCGCGCAGCGGAGCTCGACTCAGCCGGCCGCACCTCCGAGGGACCCCCGCTTGCCCTCGAACTGGCGCAGGGGCTCAGGGCACAGATCGCGGTGGCGAATGGTCGGTTTGACAGCGCCCTCGCCGATCTCGAGGCGTTGCGCATCGAGGGGTGGTACGAGCTGACCTTCGTCTCTCCGTTCTACTCGGGGGCGATGGAGCGGTTCACTCGGGCCGAGCTTCTCCGGAAGATGGGCTCTCGGGAGGAAGCACTCGGATGGTACCGTGGCCTCGGCCAGAACACGACGCAGGAGCTGGTTTTCCTCGGACCGGCGACCTTGGCCGAAGCGCGCATCCAGCGGGCACTCGGGCGCCCGCGCGAAGCCGCCACATTGTACGACGAATTTCTTGCTCTCTGGCGGGAGAGCGACCCGGAGTTGAAGCCTATGCTGGACCAAGCGGCGGCGGAGCGCGCGTCTCTCTCTGAGCGGACGCAATGAGCGGCGGTACTGCGCCGCCATTCACCGTCCCGCCCCGCGCTGGCAGGAGTTTATTCCCGCCCGGGAATAGACGCCTGCGCCGCGATTTGGGTGCCCTGCGCCGACGCGAGCCGCCACCCGGACGCGGCGTGTATGTAGACGTGGGTGTACCGGCTGTGCGCCGCGAAGCTCTGGTCGCCGAAGCGTCCCCGCATCCGGGTCTGCCCGGTGACCACCGCGGCCGATCCGTACAACCGCACCCGGGCATCGACCCGCTCGACCGACTCGAACCGAAGCTGCCCCGAGCCGACCAGGTCCTGCAGCACGGTTCCAGGAATCTCCGAGCCGGTCATCACGTCGATCAGCAGGAAATCGGGTGCGAGCACCGCCTGCAGCGCGGCGCCGTCCCCCCGCAGTAGTGCCTGGAAGAAGCGGTCCTCGGACGCGAGCACGGCGTCCGCCGGGGTCACCTGCCGCTCCTCGGGTCGCCCCGCCCGCGGACCAGCTCGAGCTGCGCGGCGGGTTTCTCCAGCGTCGGGCGCGCGTTGTATTGCTCCGATTGCCCCGGCGGAATGCTGAGGAAGTGCCAGTCGCTCCCCCGTAGGCCGCGTGCGACGTGGACGATCTGTCCGACTGGTAGCTCGCGTGCGCCAGCGAGCGATGGAGCGCCTCCGACACGCGCACGGCTGCCGGCGGATCGTGACCTCCCGCTCGAGATCCGCGTCGCTCAGTGCGTCCAGCGTCTCCAGCAGCGTCGCCCAGCCCCGCTCCCACTGGTTCAGGAGCTCGGCGCGGGTGACGGCGCGGCGCTCGAATTCCTCGTCGCGTTTGCGCCATGGCTTCTCGCCATCGGTCGTGAGGAAGTCCGTGAACCGCGACCGGAGGTTCCCCCCAGATGCCAGCAGATGACGGCGATGGAGTTGCCGCCCCCCGCGCCGGCCGCCACCAGCTCGGCCTCGCTCAGCTGGCCGATGGCCGCCTCGGCCAGCCCCTTGTACCGTAGGTACTCGGCCCTCAGCGATTCGATGATGTGATTCATCAGGAACCTCGTCGTGGTTTATGAACCCTGCGTGAGCCACGGCGACCGATCGGCCCGAATATTCCCGTCCCCGAGAATAGATGCGAGCCCCGATCGCTCTGCCGGCCAGAGCGGCGGCATCCACGGTTAGGGGAGAGTGCGTTTGGAAGCAAAACCGCCGCCGACAGTCGCGACTATCGGCGACGGCTCACGCTTTCGCGCTCCGAACATGTCAACCCCCGGATCACGCGGCCGGCCTCACATCACCGGTGGACGGCATCGGTTCGGGCGTGGGCGTCGCCGGCCCACCGCGTGGCTGTCCCAGCACCGTGCTGGCGCTGATCCACTCGGCCAGCAGGCTCTGCTCCTGCTGGAACCGCTGCCGGTTGCGCCCATCCATCACCCGCACCGCACGGCCGATCCCCGCGGACACTGCACGAAGCTCCGCGGTCGCCCGCATGTGCGCGGCACGCCCCGCGTTGCCGAGCGCCACGGCGGCGTCGAACTGCTCCAGCCGCTGGCCCAGCTCCTCCAGCACCGACCCCGAGAGTCCGTACTTCACCAGGAGCTCGCGGTACGCCTGCGCCTCGTCCTTCATGGCGCCTGCGGCGGAACGAAACGCGAGGAAGGTGGATGCCGTCGGCTTGAACCGGAACATCTTGCCGAGCTCGTGGTTCTCGGCCGCCGCCTCCTGGCCGACCTGAGCCAAGTGGGAAATGTGAACCGACAGCATGGTGCGGCGCAGGTCACCCTTGCGTGCCGAGGCGGCGCGCACATCCACGATGCCGCTTCGCTGCGCGGTGGCTGCCTCCGCGGCCCGCGCCACCAGCTGCTCCAGCTTGGCCGCCGCCGCGGCGTAGCCCGGGTCGGCGTCCGGGTGCGCGCGACTGAACTCCAGCGCCCGCGTTCCCATCTCGATCTTCCTACGAGACTGCGCATTCATACGTCCCTCCTGCTGCGTGTGGCCGGAGGTGGCCGGGCACCGCCGACGATGATGGTGATGGTATCGAGCGACGGCAGGAACCCGGTCGCATGCCGTCCGTCGGTGAGGGAGGCATCGAGTGTGCCAGAGATTGCGCGCACATCGATGACACGGCGATGGCAGTCGGTGTCGTGCACCGTGAAGCTCGTGTCGGTCGTGCTGAAGGTGGTGAAGCAGAGCGTCGTGATGCTCGCGATCGGTGCCGGTGCAGCGTCGCTCGATGATTCCGCGCGTCGTTCGGCCTTCGCGAAGCGACGGCTGATCGTTCAGCGAGACGGCGCGGCGGCGCGACGAGGCCGCTCGATGAGGAGCAATTGCGTGTTGAGCTTGAGGATGCGTCGCTCGGAGACCAGGGCTCGCGTGCGCACTCCGGGAACGGTCGACCAGGGACACGCGGCTGCGTTTCGGGTCACGCGCGCGGTCGTCTCACGGCTGGCACACGGCGCACCCGTCGAAGCTGGATGGCGACCGTTTTTCCCGCGGCGATGGGGACTGTGGCCTCGACGTTCAGTTCCTCGATACCCTCGATCTCCTCCATGCTACGCCAATTGCTCAAGCGGAGCCGACGATCGGACCACAGGAAACGTCGCCCGCGAGTCGGGTTCGACCGGCGAATGTCCAGGAATGAGGACAAGGCTCCGGCACGCCGATTGCCTCCGCCCAATTCTCCGCCCGATCACGGAGCTGGAGGGATCGGAGGTAAAGCTTGGTGGAAACTGCAGATGAGCCGTTCTTTACGGTCATAGAAGGTGTGTACCATGTACTCGATGACTGTCCCGTAGGCCGGCGGATCCCTCCCGAGCTCCGCCAGGTTGGCACGGGCGGTCGAGAGCTGTGCCCGGCCTGCGCCGCCCGCCAGGAAGGGCGGCGGCGCCTCGAACCGCGCTTGTAGCCCCGGCCCCGGTCGGACTATCCTCCTGCACAAATGGATTGGAGAGGCCATGCGCCCCTGCACGTATGCGCTCGTCCTCGGCGCCCTTGCCGCCGGGCTGACTGCGTGCGGCGATTCGACGGACCCCGATGCGGATCCGCTGCCCGACAACGCCGCCACCGCCGTCGGGCTCACGGTTCGGGACAACGTGGAAGCCTCCATCGACGCCTTCTACCCGGCCCGGCTGTTCCAGCCCCTCAGCACCGGGGCGGCCCAGGCTCCCTGCGTCACCGCCTCCTCCCCGGCCGACACCGACGGCGACGGCGTGCCCGACGATGCCAGCTACACCTTTACCGCGCCGCCCTGCCGCTTCGCCGGCGTGCGCGGCTTCAACCTCGATGTGGTCGGCCAGCTCCGCGTGGTGGACCCCGCGCCCGAGACCGCGGGCTTCGGCGCGGTGGTGGACTTCACCAACTTCCGCTTCAGCCTGACCACGGACGATCCCGACAAGAACTACTCCGTCACCCGGAACGGGCGGGTGACGCTCACCGGCTCCCCCGCCGGCCTGGAGCTGAGCAGCGAGATGCAGATCCTCCGCACATTCAGCGGCCTCTCCGACGCGGCGGTGGAGCACGTGTGGACCATCGGCTTCGAGCCCGAGTCCACGCTCCAGATCAACCAGCCGCTCCCCAACGGCTCCGTCACCATCGCCGGCACGGTCAACTGGTCCCGGGGCGACGAGACGTTCGAGCTCACCCTCACCACCCTGACGCCCCTCCACTACAACGCCGCCTGCGACGCCACCGGCCAGCGCTTCGACGCCGGCGAGCTCGCCGTCTCCGGCACCTTCGGCGAGACGCCGGGCACGCTGCACATCGGGTGGGGAGGGTGTGGGGACGATCCGAACATCGTGTTCGTGGCCGAGGCCTAGCGCGTGTCCGCTCCGGACGACCTCTTCGCCGGCGGAGGTGAGCTCGGTGAGCTGATGGGCCGCCGGGACTGGTCCGCCACGCCCCTCGGCCCGGTGGAAGGCTGGCCCCGCGCGCTCCGCACCTGCGTCCGCATCATGCTCACCTCCCGCCAGCCGATGTTCGTCTGGTGGGGCGACGAGCTGATCAATCTCTACAACGACGCCTACCGCACCATCGTCGGCGGGAAGCACCCGGTCGCCCTGGGACAGCCCGCGTCGGTCGTGTGGCGGGAGATCTGGGACTCGGTGGGCCCCCGCGCCGCCTCCGCGATGCAGCAGAACGAGGGGACCTACGACGAGGCCCTCCTCCTCATCATGCACCGATACGGCTACCCCGAGGAGACCTACTACACCTTCTCCTACAGCCCGGTGCCCAACGACGAGGGCGGCACCGGCGGGATCCTCTGCGCCAACACCGACGATACCCAGCGCATCATCGGCGAGCGCCGGCTCGCGCTCCTGCGCGAGCTCGCGGCCGGGGCGGGCGAGGCGCGCACCGTGCGTGACGCCTGCGCCCTCAGCGCCCGGGCGCTCGCCACCGGCTCGCGCGACCTGCCCTTCGCGCTCCTCTACCTGCACGAGCCCGAGCGCAACCGGATGGTGCTGGCGGGGGCCGCCGGGCTGCCGCCCGGTCATCCCGCCGCACCGCCGGCGGTGGAGCTCGACGCCATCGCGCCGTGGCCGCTGGGCGACGTGCTCCGTACCGGAGCGCTGCAGGAGATCACCGATTTCTCCCAGGTGGGCACCCTCCCCGCCGGCGCCTGGGACCGCCCGCCGTCGCGAGCCGTCGCCCTCCCGCTCTCACCCTCCGGCGAGTCCGGCCGCGCTGGCGTGTTCGTCGCCGGGCTCAATCCCTACCGGCTGTTCGACGACGACTACCGCGGGTTCCTGGAGCTGGTCGCCGCGCAGATCGCGGGGGCGATGGTCAACGCCCAGGCCTACGAGGACGAGCGCGAGCGCGCCGAGGCGCTGGCCGAGCTGGACCGGGCGAAGACCGCGTTCTTCTCCAACGTGAGCCACGAGTTCCGCACCCCGCTCACCCTCCTGCTCGGCCCGTTGGAGGAGGTGCTCGTCCGCTGGGATCCGGGCGCGGCGCCGGGCGAGCGCGCGCTGATACACACCGCGCACCGGAACGGTCTCCGGCTGCTCAAGCTGGTGAATACCCTGCTGGATTTCGCCCGCATCGAGGCGGGGCGGGCGAGGGCGAGCTACCACCCGACCGACCTCCCATCGCTCACGGCCGAGCTGGCCTCCAGCTTCCAGTCGGCGGTGGAGCGGACCGGCCTCCGCTTCGAGGTGCGCTGCCCCCCGCTCGCGGAGCCGGTCTGGGTGGACCGCGACATGTGGGAGAAGATCGTCCTCAACCTCGTCTCCAACGCCTTCAAGTTCACCTTCGACGGCGGGATCACGGTCGAGCTGCGCGAGGTCGACCGCGAAGCGGTGCTGACGGTCGAGGACACCGGCACCGGCATCCCCGCGGCCGACCTGCCCCGGCTCTTCGAGCGGTTCCACCGGGTGGAAGGATCGCGGGGCCGCACCCACGAGGGCACCGGCATCGGGCTCGCGCTGGTCCAGGAGCTGACGCGGCTGCACGGTGGCGGCGTGACGGTCGAGAGCGAGGTCGGGCGCGGCAGCCGGTTCAAGGTGCGGATCCCGCTCGGCACCGCGCACTTGCCGGCGGAGCAGTTGGAGAGCGGCGCCCCGCCTTCGGCCACGGCGACCCGGGCGGAGGCGTATGTGGAGGAAGCGCTCCGCTGGCTCCCCGCCTCTGGCGAGGGACCGCCCGCCCCCGATCCCGCCGAGATCGCCTCGGCCGCGGCAATCCTCCCGGCGCAGAATGGGCCCCGCGCTCGCGTAGTCGTGGCCGACGACAACGCCGACATGCGCGAGTACGTGGGACGCCTCCTCGGGGAGCACTACGACGTGCTCCTCGCCGGCAACGGGAAGGAGGCGCTTCGCCTCGTCCGCGAGGAGCCAGTGGATCTGGTCCTGAGCGACGTCATGATGCCGCTGCTCGACGGGTTCGGTCTCCTGCGGGCGTTGCGGGGTCATCCCGACACCGAGCGCCTCCCCGTGATCCTCCTCTCCGCCCGTGCCGGCGAGGAGGCGAAGGTCGAGGGCCTCGAGGCGCGCGCGGACGACTACATCGTGAAGCCGTTCGCCGCGCGGGAGCTGCTGGCGCGGGTTTCGGCCGCGCTGCACCTGGCGCGCGTCCGCGAGGAGGCGAGCGCGGCGCTGCGGGAGAGCGAAGAGCGCTACCGGTCACTGACCGAGGCGACCGCGCAGGTCGTGTGGACCATGGACGCCGATGGGCGCTGGCGGTCGCCTTCGCCGAGCTTCGAGCGGTACACCGGCCTGACCTGGGAGGAGTACCGGGACGGCAGCGGTCGGGCCGTCCATCCCGCCGATCACGATCGCGTCACGGCGGAGTGGGCGACGATCCTGCGCAGCGCGTCCCCCGGCGAGATCCGCTTCCGCTTCCGCCGGGCCGACGGTGCATACCGCCGCGCCATCAGCCGGGCCGTGCCGCTCCGCCAATCCGACGGCGACATCAGGGAGTGGGTCGGCACCATCACCGACATGGAGGACCAGCTCCAGGCGGAGGAACGCCTTCGCCAGGCGGCCAAGATGGAGGCGATCGGCAGGCTGGCCGGCGGCCTCGCGCACGACTTCAACAATCAGCTCCAGGGGATCGCGGGCTTCGCCGCCTTCGTGGATCGCGACCCCGGGCTCAGCGCGCGGGCGCGGCAGGACGTGCACGAGATCCGGAAGGCCGCGGAGCGGATGGCCGGCATGACGCAGCAGCTCCTCGCGTTCAGCCGACAGCAGGTGCTGGTGGCCGAGGTGCTCGACCTGAACGCCGCGGTCGCGGACAGCCAGTCGCTGCTCCAGCGGCTGATCGGGAGCAGTATCGAGATGGTGGTGCAGCTCGCCCCGGGGCCGAAGTGGGTGCAGGTGGACCGCGCGCAGCTGCTCCAGGTGCTGATGAACCTCGCCATCAACGCGCGCGACGCGATGCCCGCCGGCGGCGAGCTGGTGGTGCGCACCGCCACCCGCACCTCGGTGCCGGAGGCGGGCGCCACGGACGGCCCCTATGCCGCGCTGATGGTGTCGGATTCCGGCTCCGGGATCTCGCCCGAGCATCTCCCCCACATCTTCGAGCCCTTCTTCACCACCAAGGAGACGGGTGAAGGCACCGGCCTCGGTCTCGCCACCGTGCACGGCATCGTCTCCCACAGCCGCGGCCACGTGTGGGCCGAGAGCAAGCCCGACAAGGGCACCACCTTCATCGTGCTGCTGCCGCTGACCCAGGAGCCCAGTCGCCGGGACGCGGCGCCGGCGCGCGCGATCGAGCAGGCGCGGCCCGCGACGGTGCTGGTGGTGGACGACGAGGACATCATCCGCTCCCTCATGAAGCGGACCCTGGAGGAAGCGGGGTACGAGGTGCTGCTCGCGCGGAACGGCCGGGAGGCGCTCGACTCGCTCGCGCGGCACCGCGGCGCGGTGGATCTCGTGCTGAGCGACCTCGTGATGCCGGTGATGGGCGGTCGCGAGCTGGCGAACCGGCTGGCGGCCGAGCACCCGGGCCTCCCGGTCGTGTGGGTCTCGGGACATCCGAAGGACATGGCGCCGACCGACCGCGGGTCGGGGCTCTTCCTCCAGAAGCCGCTTTCGCCCGACGTGCTGGTGGAGACCGTCGCCCGAGCCCTGGAGCGCCGCGGCGTGCGGCGCCCGGGGACCGCGGCGTCTCCCGAGGCATGACCGCCTCCGACCTCCGCTTCGCGCTTCGCCGCCTTCGCCGCCACGCCGCCGCCTCCATCGCCGCCACGCTGACCCTCGCGCTCGGCGTCGGCGCGGTGACGGCGCTCTTCAGCGTGGTCCGGGCCGTGCTCCTTCGTCCGCCCCCGTTCCGCGCTCCCCACGAGCTGGTCGCGGTGGATCTCCATCCGGCCGCCCGGCCGGAGACCCGCCTCGAGATCTCCTACCCCGACTTCCGCGACTGGCGGGCGCGCTCGCGCTCGTTCCAGGATCTCGCCGCGCATCAGACCGCCCTCGGGCGGGTCGTGTGGGAAGGCGGCGGCGAGCCGGTGCCGGCGGCGGGATTCATGGTCTCGGGCCACTTTTTCGATCTCCTGGGCGTCCGCCCCGCGATCGGCCGCGCGCTGGAGCCCGCCGACGACCGGCCCGGCGCCGCGCCGGTGCTGGTCCTGAGCGATGCGCTGTGGCGGCGCGAGCTCGGCGGGACACATGACGCGCTCGGCCGGAGCGTGCGCGATCGACGGGATCGCCCACACCGTCGTCGGCGTCATGCCGCCGGCGTTCGACTACCCGCGTGGCGCAGGCTTCTGGCGCGCGGTTGAGCCGGCGGTGGACTCGCTGGTGGACAAACGAGAGATCGGGTTCCTCTCGGTGATCGGTCGGCTGCGGCCCGGTGTGACGCCGAGTGCCGCGGCCGGCGAGCTGTCGCGCGTGGCGGACGAAGCGGCGCGCGAGGCGCTGCCGCCCGACCTGCACCTGGCGACCACGATCGAGCCGCTCGGCGAGCGGCTGACCGGCCGGGTGCGGCCGGTGCTGCTCGTCCTCTTCGGCGCCACCGCGCTGGTGCTGGTCATCTCCTGCGTCAACGTCGCGAGCCTGCTGCTGGCGCAGGCGCCGGCCCGCCGTCGCGAGCTGGCGGTGCGCACCGCGCTCGGCGCTGCACGCGGCCGGCTGGTGCGTCAGCTGCTGCTGGAGAGCCTCGTGCTCGGCGCGGTCGGCGGCGCGCTCGGCGTGCTGCTGGCCCTTGGCGCGGTGCACACATTGGGCGCCATGGTGCCGGCCGAGCTGTTCCGGGCCGAATCGGTGACGATGGACGGCTCGGTGCTGGCGTTCGCGCTGCTGGTCGCGCTCGCGGCCTCGACCGGCTTCGGGCTCGCGCCCGCGCTGACCGGCGCGCGGACCGACGTGCAGTCGGTCCTGCGGGACGGCGGCAAGACCTCCAGCGGCCGGGGAGCGCGCCGCTTCCTTCGGCTGCTGGTCGTCGGGGAGACCGCGGTGGCGATGGTGCTCCTCGTCGGAGCCGGGCTCCTGCTCAACGGGTTCCTCCGACTCCGTGCGGTGGATCCCGGCCCCGATCCCGATCGCACCCTCACGCTCCAGGTGTTCCCGTCGACTCCCGACCTGGCCGAGGCGAAGAAGTCGCACGCGTTCTTCGGGCAGCTGGTGGAGCGCGCGGAGGCGCTGCCGGGAGTGGAGGCTGCCGCCGGCGTGCTGGTGCGGCCGCTCGAGGGTCCGCAGGGATTCGACTATCCGTTCACGATCGAGGGCCGCACCGCCGACGAGCAGAAGAGCTATCCCTTCCTCAACTACGAGGCGGTCACCCCGCGCTACTTCGAGAGCACCGGGCTGCGCGTCCTGCGCGGCCGCGGGTTCACCGCGGGCGACCGCGCCGAGGCGCCGCGGGTGGTGATCCTGGGGGAGTCGGTCGCGCGGCGCTTCTGGGGTGGCGACGATCCCGTCGGCAGGCGGATCAAGTGGGGCGGGCCCGACGGACCCGCGCCCTGGCTGGAAGTGGTCGGGGTGGTGGAGGACGGCCGTTACCGCGGGCTCGAGAGCGTGAGCCTCGACGTGTACGTCCCCTACGAGCAGAGCCCCTGGCCGCTCAACCATCTCGTCATCCGCACCACTGCCGATCCGGCCTCGCTGCTGCCGGCCCTCCGCCGAGAGGCCTCGGCGCTGGAGCCGAGCGTGCGGCTGCTCGACGTCGCCACCGTGGGCGCGATGGTGTCGGCCGCGCTCGCTCGGCCGCGCTTCACCACCATGCTCCTGGGCACCTTCGGGATCTCCGCGCTCCTGCTGGCCGCGGTCGGGCTCGCCGGGGTGCTCTGGTTCACGACCCGGGAGCGCACCCGCGAGATCGGTATCCGCATGGCGCTCGGCGCGAGCGCGGGGCGGATCCGGATGGAGGTGCTGCGGGAGGGCGCGGGACTCGCGCTGGTTGGGCTCGTCGTCGGCGCCGGGCTCGCGGCCGCGCTGGCTCGGCTGGTGCGGGGGCTGCTCTTCGAGGTGGGGCCGCACGACCTGCCGACCTATGCCGCGGTCGCGGGCGTGCTCGCGATGGTGGCGCTGCTCGCAGCGCTGCTCCCGGCGTGGCGCGCGAGCCGGCAGGACGCGGTCGTGGCACTCAGGTCCGACTGAACCCGATCAATCCTCCTCCGGCCTTCCGAACATCAGCTGGATGAACGGCCGGTCCTCCTCCTGGGCGACCACATACACGTGGTCGCCCGGCTCGAGTCGGGTGCTGCCCCTGGGCGCCACCAGCCGGTCCCCGCGGACCATGAGCGCGACCGCGGCGCCCTCGGGGAAATCCAGCTCGTCCAGCCTCAGCCCGCACACCACCAGCGCATCGTCTATATAGAAGGACATCAGGTCGCCCTCGAGCGGCACCCGCGACTCGATGGCGAGGAGGGCGTGCGGCGCGGGCGGCTGGGGCGACTCGAGGGCGAGGCGCCGGGTCGCCCAGGCCACGGTGCCGCCGGGGATGATGGCGCCGACCACCACGATGAAGAACACGAGGTGGAAGATCCGGTCCGCGCCCGGCGCACCGACCAGCACCGGGTAGGTGGCCAGCACGATCGGCACCGCGCCGCGGAGGCCCACCCAGCCGATGAAGGCGATCTCCCGTGCCGAATAGCGGAACGGTGCCAGACAGAGCGCGACGACCAGCGGCCGGATCAGGATCGCCAGCAGCAGTGCGATGCCGAGCCCGAGTCCCGCCATCTCGCCCAGGCGCGAGGGGAACACCAGCAGCCCCAGGAGCAGGAACATCCCGATCTGGGCCAGCCAGGCGAGCGCGTCGAAGATGCGCAGCAGACCGGCGCGATAGGGCAGGGGACCGTTGCCGAGCACGATCCCCGTGGCATACACCGCCAGGAACCCGCTCCCCTCGACCAGCGTTGCCACCCCGAAGGAGAGGAAGCCGAACGCGAGCATCAGCGCCGGGTAGAGGCCGCCGGTCATCAGCTGGAGCCGGGCCATGAGCGCGCGGCCGGCGTAGCCGGCGCCGATGCCTACCACGGCCCCGATCACCAGCTGGGTGACGATCTCGACGAGCATCTCGCCCAGGCCGAGGTGCCCCGGCGCCGAGGAGGTTGGAGGCGAGCGTGGTGGTCAGGATGACCGCGGCGGGATCGTTGGCGCCGGACTCGACCTCCAGCGTCGCGGCCACCCGCCGCTTGAGCTGAAGCCCGCTGGCCCGAAGCACGGCGAACGTGGCGGCCGCGTCGGTGGACGAGACGATGGCCCCGAGCACCAGCGCGGCGGGCCAGGGCAGTCCGCCCAGCCGTGCCACCATCGCGACCAGCCCCGCGACGAGCAGGACCCCGACCGTGCCGAGAACGCCCGCCGGAGCCCAGACTCGGCGCACCACGTCCAGCGGGGTGTTGAGTCCGCCGTCGAAGAGGATGAGCGCCAGCGCCACCGCCCCGATGCGGAAGGCGAGCCGGTAGTCGGCAAACGGGATCCCGCCGATCCCCTCGGACCCGGCCAGCATGCCGACGAGGAGGAAGAACAGCGCGATCGGGACCCCGATCCGCTGGGACGCGCGGCTGGAGAGCACGCTCACCAGCAGCAGGATTCCGCAGATGGTGAGCAGGATGGCGGTGGCGGTCGGCTCGCTCGTGGGCATCAGGAATCCAGGTTACCATGCGGCTGGCGGTGACCGCCAGTACGCTGCCATAATGAGGACCATGTTCCACGATCCCTTCGTCGCCGCGCTCGCGCTCATCGGCGTCGTCATCATCGCCGCCTCGCTGCTGTCGGGCGCGGTCGAGCGGTCGGGCGTGCCCCAGGTCGCGATCTTCCTCCTCCTCGGCGCCATGCTGGGCCCCGCCGGTCTGGGCGTGGTGGAGTTCTCGCTCGAGTCGGAGTCGCTCGAGGTCCTCGCCACGCTGGCCCTGGTGCTGGTGCTGTTCAGCGACGCCATCTCCGTCGACATCGGCGAAGTGCGGGAGCAGCGGCGGCTCGCGCTGCTCATCCTGGGGCCGGGCACGATCCTGCCGGCCGCGCTCATCGCCCTCGCCGCCTGGCTCCTGCTCGGCCTGCCGCCCGCCGGCGCCGCGATTCTCGGCGCCGCGCTGGCCTCGACCGACCCGGTCCTCCTGCGGACCCTGGTCCGGAGTCCGGCGCTCCCGCCCCCCGCACGCCTGGCCCTCCGACTCGAGAGCGGGAGCAACGACGTGATCCTCCTCCCCGTCGTGGTGCTCGCCAGTCTGGCCCTGGGCGCGGGAGGCGCGTCCGATGCCGATGTCTCGCGCCGCGCGATGGGCCTCTTCATCCTGGGGCCGGCGCTGGGCGTGGGGGTGGGTTACGTCGCCATCGCCCTCCTCGACCGGGTGCGATCGAAGGTCGGGGTGCGCCGGGACTACGAGTCGCTCTACGCGCTGGGTGTGGCGTTCACCGCGTTCGCGGCCGCGGAGTCGGTGGGCGGCAGCGGGTTCCTCGCGGCGTTCGCCGGCGGGCTGATGGTGGCCGCGATGGACGTGGAGCTGTGCGATTGCTTCCTGGATTACGGCGAAGCCTCGGCCGAGATGTTCCTGCTGCTCACGTTCGTGGCGTTCGGTGCCTCGGTGATCTGGACCGGCTTCCAGGTGGCGGACGGATTGACGCTGGCCTTCGCGGTGCTCGCGCTGGGGCTGCGCACGGCGGTCCTGATCCCGGTGCTGCGGCTGGGCGGGGTCGAGCCGCGGAGCCGGCGGCTGATCGCGTGGCTCGGGCCGCGCGGCCTGAGCACGCTGCTCCTGGCCTTGCTGCCGGTGTTCGCGGGGGTCGAGGGATCCGTGCGCCTGTTCCAGATCACCTGCCTCGTGGTCCTGCTATCGGTGGTGGTGCACGGCGCCGGCATCGCGATTTTTCTCCGCCGCGCGCGATCGGAGCAGGCCCCGGCGCCCGCGCCCCGGCCGGAGAAGCCGGAGGAGATCTCGTTCGGGCCCGCCCCGGGCGAAGCGCCGCAGCTTTCGGAGAAGATCACCATCGAGGAGCTTCGCGACCTGCAGGAGCGCGGGGAGCCGGTGACCCTGCTGGACGTGCGGACCGAGCGGAGCTATCGCGACTCCGCCGCGATCGCCCGCGACGCGATCCGGATGCCGCCCGACGACGCGGTGCGCCTCGCGCGGGAGCGGAGGCTCGATCCCGACGCGACACTGGTCCTCTACTGTACCTGAAAGGACGAAGCCACAAGCGCCCGGGTGGCGCGAGAGCTCCGTCAGGCAGGATGGAAGAAGGCCAGGGCGCTGGTCGGTGGCTGGAACGCGTGGAATGAGGCGGGGTTACCAGTGTCTGCCAAACCGGCAGAATAGGATCCCCTTGGTTTGAGCGGGATTGAACACGCTTGTGCTCTACTGCACCCTTCGGCGGCGTGCAGTAGAGCACTAGGGCTGGGGCTGTCGGCCCGGGAGGTATAGGCAATTTGGGCCATGGACGGCGCTGAGTGTCCGGCGTAGAATATCGGATTACTTGCCCTGACCGCACCGACCGGCCCATGCCGCCGACCGACCGACCGTCCCGCATTCTTGTGGTGGACGACGAGCCCGCCGTCCGCGCACTCATCGTGCGCGCCTTAGAGGAAGCGGGCTACGAGGTCGTTGCAGTAGGGGATGGCGAGGCAGGTCTGACGGCGGCCAAGACGGCGGGTATCTCGTTCGATCTGGTCCTCACCAACAGCTACATGCCGCACATGAGTGGTGAACAGTTGATCGGCCACTTGCGGCGCTTGTTCCCCCATCTTCCCATCCTCCACCTGGACGATCTCGCCAGGCCCATCGGACCGCACGCTGAGGCGGTGCCCACGCTCCGCAAACCGTTCAGCATTGGGGCGCTGCTGGAATCAGTGGCGCTGGCCATGGCGGAGCGACCAATGCGAAGGGAGGCATGACCCCGAAAGGACAAACGCGGATCATCTGATCCGCGCTGTCTCCGGGCCGCCCCTGACGCACGGCGAAGCGTGGGGGTCAGGCTGACTGGGTGGGCGGGGGTGGCTTGAGGAAGCTGCCTAGGCGGTCCCGAAGCTCGCGGCTGCTCTCGATCAGCCGGCGTGCGTGCTGGCGGAGCGTGCGGGAGTGCTGGCGGAGATCCTCGCTGGTACCAGCGGAGAACGCGGGACCGGTCGGGCGGATCGGAAGGTGAGTCTGTTGCCGACATGTGGCCATAGATAGAGCCTTTCCGCCCGCCCTCTGTGATCGGCAACACATCTGTGCATCCGGGGCACCGAGTGCATACTTTGGTGGTCAGGGCAGCTTGGACACGGAAGCGCATTATGAGCAATGTGGATACCCAGACCACGTGCTTCCAGATCCCCGACGGAGCGACCTTGCTCATCGTGGACGACGATCCATCGCTGCGCCGATCACTCCGCAGGATGCTGCAGCTGGAGCGAACCTCCGTGATCGAGGCCGCCGACGGCGAGGATGCCATTCGGGTGATTGAGCGGGACGAGGCTCAGCTGCTCGACGTGGTCCTGACCGACCTGAAGATGCCGGTCGTATCCGGCTCCGAATTGATCGCGGTACTCATGGAATGCCGCCCTGCATTACCCGTCGTGGCCATGTCGGCAGCGGTCGACCTCCCACCCGACCTCCTTCCGGTGCCCTTCCTGCGGAAGCCGTTCGAGCCAGAGGAGTTGGTGCGAACGCTTGCGCCGCTGGTCCTCAGCTCGCAAGCGATGCGTCGGCAGGCGCGGCAAGCGCGTGCGGATGCCGCCGAATCGCGCTCATTGGCCGAACGACAACGGACGATCGCAAGAGATCAGATGGCCAAGAGCGGCGATCTCATGATCGCCTTGATGGAGCTTCGCCGCCGCATGGCGCTCCAGCCCCCTCTGCGATCCTTGCATCACGGCCACGAGCCTGAGTAGCGGGCACGCGATGCAGTAGCCAAACCCAACGAAGAAGCAGGTACAGGTCACTGCGGCTCGCCGGTAAGTCGCGTCAGCGCCTCACGCGCTTCGTCCACGGCAGGCCGCAGCTCAGGGTCGCCGTGCCGCCACAGCCGGGCTACAAAGCCGTACCAGTGACGGGCCTTCTCGGGCTGGCCCAGTTTCTCGGCCAAGCGCGCCCGCTCCAAGGCCCACGTGCCACGTGCAGAGATGGCAAGCCCCAGACGGGAACTCGCGGTCTAGCACGTCCAGTGCCTCGCGTTCTCGCCCGAGCGCCGCAAGCAAGCGTGCGAGCGTCAGCCGCTCGTACCACACCATTCCCACCGTTGCCGGGAGGGCTTGGAAGCGAGCCGCCGCCTCCGCCGAGTCGCCTCGGGCAAGCGACAGGTAGGCGTTCGAGGCCGCATGCAGATAGCGATCCAATAGCGGCACGTTCTCCGCCGGTCCTCGCCAGCTGAGACGCGAGGCATAGCGCTTGAGCCTGGTAGTGTCGCGCCTAACGGCCCACCATGGAAGCGGGAAACCGAGACGGAGGTGGTGCCCGATCGCATGGCGAGTAGGACCCTCGCGAAGTTGGCGCTCGAACACGGCGTCCACAGTGTCCGCCGGTATCAGCCCTAGCAGCGCCAACTCGGTGAACGTACCCCACGCCATGACCCCGGGGTGGCGGGCGAGGAGCCGGGAGGCTTCCCGAAGATGCCCACGATAGGCGAGGGTGGCCGCAAAAAGAGCCTCCCGAGTCTCTCTATCTAGTTCTGGCCCGTCTGGGGTCGGCGGCGCGGCGACGAACGCCCGACCGACTGCCACCCCGACCTCCTCGGAGTCGGTGGTGGCTACGAAGCGCGTTGACGACAGCGATAAGGACGTGCAGGGGAATTGTGTCCAACAGGCGGCCTACCTCGCCCGCCGGGGGCCGATTGAGTATGTGGATGGCCGTCCGCGCAGCGATCGCCTCTTTCCGCCCCGGGCGTAGGGCGAGAAAGCCCAGTGCGTACTGGCGGGCCGTAGGCCAGTCGTCGAGCGACGCTGCCAGCTGCCATGCGTGGATGTAACTCAGAGCGTAGGCCGAATCCAACGCGATGGCACGGGCAAACGCGCTGAGGGTTGTCTCATCGCTTACCCCTCGGCCCGCACCGAAGTGCACTCCCGCCTCGCCTTGCGCCACCCAACCTTCTGGGTCATTCGGATACCGTCGCGTCGTCTCCTCGGCAATACGGAACAGCCGCTGCACCTGCTGCTCCGAGGCTGAGTCGGAGAGAAAGCCCTCGTCGAGGAGGGTCCCCTTCAATGAGTCGAACGTCATCAGCAGGCTCTCTCGGGGTGGGAGCCCGTGGTTGCGCTCGCCAGCGAGGCGATAGTAGGCCCGCGAGAGGGAGTCCACTGAAGCCATCTTGCCAGTCGCGAACGGCACCGAGCCGCCAATACGCGAGCGCGAAAGTGCTGTCCAGCTCAACCGCACGTTCATAGCTCGCCCGGGCCGAGTCCCACGCGGTGCGCCGAAACCACTGTTCCCCCCGCAGGAAGGCTCGGACAGCCGGCAGTGAGCGCGAGCCGACTCCGCCCGAGCGCGCCGCGCTCAGCGGTCGGGCGCGCCCAAGCTCAGCGAGCAATCGCAGGGCAAGGGAGTCGCCGAGCCGTGCGAGCTGGTCGGCGGGGCCGCGCACCTCGGCCTCGGCGGCGGCCTCGGCGCGTCCGGCGTCGAGTACGGCGGCTGTTACCCGAACCGAATCGCGGCTCTCGGGCACGACCGACCCGTAAATAACGAGTCCGGCTCCCGTGCGCCGTGCGAGCGCCTCAGCTGAGGATCGGTCCGCCCGGCCATCCCACCGGCGGATGACTACCGTCGGGGAGACGGTGCGGAGTGGGCCCGCACCGTCGAGGCTGCGCGCCAGGAGATCCACCAGACCTTCACGCCACAGCTCAAGGCCGGGCGAGAGTACGTCGAACGGGGCGACAGCCACAAGGTCAGCATCAAGCGCCGCAGGGGTGGCCCTAGAGCGCAACAGCAACGCGCCCCCGGCTCCCAGGGCGAGAATCGTCGCCAGGCCGAGAGCCAGGAACCGGCGCGGCATTCCCTGCCGTTCGCTCTTTGGAGTAACCTGAGGCGCGGCGGGAGTGGCGGCCACTACCTCCGTCGGAGGTGCCACCATGAGCGACCGGGCGAACTCTGCGGCGCTCTGGAACCGATCCGCCGGGACCGTCGCGAGCGCCTTCGTGATCGCCTGCTCGACCCCTTCCGGCGCGCTCTGACGCAGCGTGCGCACGTGCGGCACCGGCTCCAAGACTCGCTTGGCGAAGATGGCTTGGGGCGTGGAGCCAGTGTAGGGCGGTTCGCCCGCGAGCATTTCGTAAAGCACGCAGGCGAGTGCGTAGACGTCTGAGCGAGCATCCACTGCCCCGCCGCTGGCTTGCTCGGGGGACATGTAGGTGGGGGTACCTACGGCCATCCCCGTCTCGGTGAGCTGCGCCCGGCCGCCTGCCTCCAGCCCCTTGGCCACTCCAAAGTCCGCGACTAGCGCCTGGTCTTCTGTCAGGAGGATGTTCTCAGGCTTCAGATCGCGGTGGACCACCCCCTCGCGGTGCGCGTAGTCGAGCGCGAGCGCCACCTGCCGAGCGATGTCCACGGCCGCTTCAACCGGCAGCTGCACTTCCTGGCGCAGTCGCTGGCGCAAGGTCTCGCCCCGTATGTAGGGCATCGTGTACCAGAGCTGCCCGGCGGCTTCGCCGGAGTCCAGCACGGTGATGATGTGGGGGTGTTGAAGCCGCGCCACGAACCTGATCTCCCGCAGGAACCGTTCAGGCCCGAGGAGGGGGCAAGCTCTGGGTGCATCACCTTGAGAGCGACCGGCGATCGTGCTTCAGGTCGTGGACGAGGTAGACCGTGGCCATGCCACCGCGACCCAGCTCGCGGTCAATTCTGTAGCGGTCGGCGAGTGCCGCCTGCAGGTCGTCAGGCAGCGCTGCCACTCAGGGCCTGTCGCATTGGACGTCGGAATGGGAAGTTGAGAAAGGATAGTGCTGGGCATTGGCAGCGGCCAGAGCAAAGCGGAAAGGTATTTCCGGTCGTGCAAGTGGGCCTGCGACGCCCGACGATCCGCGTGTCCTGCCGCTCCCGATCCAGTACAAGGCCGACGGGCAGGATCCGCGGACACTTGGTGTTAGTAGATCGTTCTCCTGAAAGGACGAAGCCACAAGCGCCCGGGTGGCGCGAGAGCTCCGAAAGGCGGGATGGAGGAAGGCCAGAGCGCTGGTCGGTGGCTGGATCGCGTGGAACGAAGCGGGTTTACAAGTAGTGAAAAAACCAGGAGTAGGTACTTGACGCACAGGGCTAGGCAAGAAGTCAAAACGAAGGCCGGGGCTACCTGCCGCCCCGGCCCTTCTTGTTCGGTGGCTTGGGCCAGCTGGCCTTGGGCGGTGGCTTCTTGAGGGCCTTCCCGACGTTCTTCTCCCACTTGCCGGGCAGGACCAAGGTGTCTGGCTTCGGTCCCCGCTTCCGGGGTGGGTTCCCCTTCGATCTTGCTCCCATTGGACCCTCGGTCCGTAGATTCCGGTTGGTGTCCGGTTTTGACTTATACAAAACGCCCGGTGGCCATCGGGGCGCGATGCCCTATGGGTTTGGACGGTGAAGGACATCTTCGCGCTCATGGACCCCGCGACGGCGCGGGTGGAGTAGCAGAACGGAAGAAGGCAGGGGACGCTCCCCGGCCTTCGCTCAGTCGCCCGCCGCGCTCACCCGCACTCGCAGGCGCTGGTACCGCAGCAACACCCTGTATCGCAACAGCCCTTGGTGCAACCGCAGTTGGCCCCTGCCATAGGTCCTCCCCGGCGGGGATGCTTGCCACCACCAACCTACAGATAGGAGGTGTTACAGTCAAAACCGGACGCTACCGGGGTGGCGTGCTCCATTTGCGATTTATTGTCGGTGCGCCTATGGTCCCAATCATGATGGTCGGAACACCCAACTCGTGGCCCTCTCGGGTCCTTCGTCTGCTCATGCTCGCCCTGGGCATCGTAGCCACGCCGAGCGTCGGGGTGGACGCCTTGCAACGGCCCCACTGCGCCCAACACGAGCGGGCCGGGCAGCATGCAGCCTCGTCCTCGATGGCACACGAACACGACCTTCAATCTTGGAGCCAGCGCCACGATCACGGGTGCGCCCACTGTCCCGCGTCCGAGTGCGCCCAGGTTTCGCCATGCACCGGGTCGTCCAGCACGGCGGTCCCACCATCGCGTGCGACAGTTGATGACCTTCTAGCCACCGGGTGGCGGTCGATCTCGCCCGTCGGCAGGCCCACTCCGCCGTTTCCTCCACCGGATACTCCACCCCCACAACTGATCGCCTAGTCCGCTCACCTGGGCCGCACGGGCACCAGGGTCACCACGACTAGGAGGATCACGATGCCTGACCGACTGGCCAGGCGAAAAGCGGCCGGGCACCCGCACGCGCTCCTGATGCTGGCCTTGGCCCTGCTCTGGGCTCGGTCCGTGGCCGGTGCCCAGCAGCACGAGCATCACCACCAGCCCGAGCACGCAGACACGTCAGCCGACTCCATGGCCATGCGTGACACCACCAACACCGGGCAGATGCCGGGCATGGGGATGCCGCCGCGCCCGCTCGGTATTCCCATGACCAGGATGGGCTCCGGCACGTCATGGCTACCCGACGCGTCTCCGATGCGTGCCTACCACTTCATGGCCGACCGCTGGACGCTGATGGTCCATGGAGATGTGGCCTTGTACTACGACCACCAAGGCACAGTGCGGGGTGACGACCAGGTCGGCAGCACCAACTGGGCGATGCTCATGGCCATGCGTCCGGTCGGGCGCGGTATGCTCCACCTGCATGGAATGCTCAGCGCTGAACCGCTCACCGTCGGCGCTCGCGGCTACCCGCTGCTTGCTTCAGACCGGCGAGTCGTACCAAGGCGAGCCGCTCCGGGATCGGCAGCACCCGCACGATCTGTTCATGGAGCTTTCCGCGCGCTACGAGGTGCCCGTCGGGAGGAATCTCGGCGTCTCAATCTTCGCGGCCCCTGTTGGCGAGCCCGCCATCGGGCCGGTGGCCTACATGCACCGTCCATCGGCCCAGAACGACCCGTTCGCCCCACTTGGGCACCATTGGCAAGACGCGACCCACATTACCTACGGTGTCGTCACGGCGGGCGTATTCACGCGCACCGTGCAGGTGGAAGGCACGCTTTTCCAGGGCCGCGAGCCCGATGACGACCGCTACGACTTCGACTTCGGCGCGCTCGACTCCTACGGCGGGCGATTGACAGCGAATCCGACCCCGCACTGGAGCATGGCGGCCAGCTACGGTTACCTCAAGAGTCCCGAGGAGCTGCACCCCGACGAAAACCAGCACCGGCTCAGTGCGTCTATCCTGTACACCAGGCGAATCGCCCGCGATGGCGATTGGGCCAGCGCGCTGGTCTACGGCGCAAACAAGCACACGGTGCCGAGAGAGCCGTCGCAGGGGTTCGAGCACAGCCTCCTGTTGGAGACCAACCTGCAGCTCGACCAGCGGAACAGCATCTTCGGCCGGGCCGAGTGGGTACAGAAAAGCGCCGAGGAGCTGGTCGTGCCGGGTATCAACCCAGAGACCCGCTTCAACGTGTCCAGCCTCGTGCTCGGTTATGTGCGGGAGGTCGTGCAGTACGGCGGCGCGAGTCTCGGCCTGGGTCTCCGGGGCTCGCTCAACCTCGTGCCCCAGGATCTCAAGGACACCTATGGCACCCGCACACCTGCTGGCCTCGCGCTGTACGTCCGGCTACGGCCGACGCTGCTGCAGCGGGCGCACGCTGGAGATCGGGATGAGAACCCGGAGGAGGGCATGCCCAGAGGTGTAATGCCCGATCACGAGCACGAGTAGGCCGTCAAGCCTAACCATTACCGTGCGGAACCAGCACTGAGGTGAGTCTTATGAGCCCACGAATGATGTCGTCTCGCCTACGCAAGTTCGTCTTGACGTCGCACGTCACCGTATCGGTTGGCTGGCTCGGCGCGGCTGCCGCTACCTGTCCCTCGCGGTTGTCGGCATCGTCAGCCGAGACGACGACATGGCACGCGCCGCCTATCGGAGCATGGAGCCGATTGGATGGGCTGTCATCATTCCGTCGAGCCTCGCCACCCTGATCTCAGGAGTCGTTCAGGCACTTGGGACGGAGTGGGGGCTGTTCCGTCACTACTGGATCGTGGCGAAGCTCGTTCTGACGACGGTCGCCACGGGCGTCTTGTTGATGCACATCCCGAACGTGAGTCGCATGGCCCGAATCGCAGTGGCCACGACATTGTCCACCGGCGACTTCAGGCTGTTGCGCATCCAGCTCGTGGTGCATGCGGTGGGTGGCCTTCTGGTCTTGCTCACCGTCACCGCACTGTCGGTGTACAAGCCGTGGGGCAGGATCGGGAGCGCCCGAGCGCAGACTTCCAGGGAGATGAGTGCGACATGAGGGACCACACCGATCGGCCATCCGGAGGGAATGGCGATGGGCAACCGCCCCGGGGCATGCTCATGATCACGTTCACGGTGCCATGGCCGAGGAGCCAGTCGCGGTGGGCCACCCCGAACACCCAGAAATGACAGGCCACGCTGGCCACCTGGGCCACGGCGGACACAATGAGCATCCAGGGCACGAAGGCCACGACAAACATGCGGGTCACAGCGTAGCGATGTTCCGGGACAAGTTCTGGATCTCGCTGGCGCTCACCCTTCCGACGCTCGTGCTGGGGCCACATGCTGCCCCGGGCGCTCGGGTACACACCACCCAATCTGCCCGGCCAACAGTGGATCGCGCCGGTGTTCGGGACGGCGGTGTTCCTCTACGGCGGACTCGTGTTCCTCCAGGGTGCCTGGCGTGAGCTGCGCGCCCGGCTTCCCGGCATGATGACGCTGATCGGCTTGGCCATCTCAGTCGCGTTCGTCTTCAGCGCGGCCGTGACGCTGGGCTATCCGGGCATGCCGCTGTGGGAGGAGCTGTCCACGCTGGTCACGATCATGCTCCTGGGCCACTGGATCGAGATGCGGTCGATTTCCCAGGCCCAGGGTGCCCTACGTGAGCTGGCGAAGCTCCTGCCGAACACCGCGCTCCGAGTGGCGGGTGAGGAGGTCGAGGAAGTCCCGATCAGCGCGCTCAAGGTCGGAGACCTCGTGCTGGTACGCCCCGGCGCGAGTATCCCGGCCGATGGCGTAGTTGAGGAGGGTGCGAGCGAGGTCAACGAGTCCATGATCACTGGCGAGTCGCGACCAGTGAAGAAGGCCCGGGCGACCGTGTGATCGCCGGAACGGTAAACGGTGCTGGGTCGCTACGTGTCCGCGTCACCGGCACGGGCGAACAGACCGCCCTCGCTGGCATCATGCGCCTGGTCGAACAGGCGCAGTCCTCACGCTCGCGGGCGCAGGCTTTGGCTGACCGGGCGGCATTCTGGCTCACCATTGCGGCCATCGTCGCGGGGGCGGCGACGTTCGTGGCGTGGATGACCATCCGAGGCGATCCCGCGTTCGCGGTCGAGCGCCTGGTCACCGTGCTGGTGATCTCCTGCCCCCATGCCCTTGGCCTGGCCGTGCCGCTGGTCATTGCCATCTCCACCACGCTGGGCGCACGGGCTGGGCTCCTGGTGCGGGACCGGCGCGGCTTGGAGGAGGCCCGCAATCTCACCGCCATGGTCTTCGACAAGACCGGAACCCTGACGCGGGGCGAGTTCGGTGTGGTCGGCATCGCCACCGCTGGTGGCATTACCGACGAGGAGGCGCTGCAGCTGGCAGCAGCGGTCGAGAGGGACTCGGAGCACACCATCGCACAGGGCATCGTCCGGTCTGCCAAGGAACGGGGAATCGTCTCGCCGCCAGCCACCGACTTCCGCGCCATTCCCGGCGTAGGGGTCAGCGCGCGGGTTGATGGTCGGACGCTATTGATAGGGGGCCCGGCGTTGCTCAAGGCGCGCTCTGTTGTTGTTCCCGATTCCCTGCGCACAGCCATGGATCAGGCCGCGAGGCGAGGACAGGCCGCCATCTTCCTGGCCGAGGAAGCGGGCAGTGAGCATAGCGTGCAAGCGCTGGCCGTGTTCATCGTGGCGGATGTGGTACGCCCGGAATCCAAGGCAGCGGTCGAGGAGCTGCACGACCAGCGCATCAGAGTGGTGATGCTGACCGGCGATGCACGCCCGGTGGCGGAGGCCGTGGCTGCCGAGCTGGGCATCGACACAGTGTTCGCCGAGGTCTTGCCGCAAGACAAGGTCAACAAGATTCAAGAACTTCAGCGAGCCGGTGAAAGGGTCGGCATGGTGGGCGACGGGGTCAACGATGCCCCGGCCTTGGTCTCGGCCGATGTTGGCGTGGCCATCGGCGCTGGCACCGACGTCGCAGTTGAGGCTGGGGACATCGTGCTGGTTCGGAGCGATCCCCAGAGACGTGCCGCGCATCGTGCGGCTCAGCAGGGCCTCCTACCGGAAGATGGTCCAGAACCTGTGGTGGGCGGCAGGCTACAACGTGGTGGCGATCCCGCTTGCCGCCGGGGTATTGGCACGGCAAGGCATCCTGCTCTCGCCTGCTATTGGAGCAGTCCTGATGTCACTGAGCACAATCATCGTGGCCGTGAATGCCCAGCTGCTGCGCCGCTCGGCTATCTAGCCGCTAATGTCTCTGCTGCAGTGGGTTTCCGTGCAGCCGAGGGCTGTGACCGTTGAAGGTAGTCTCGCACGACCTTCACCGGTTCTTCATGAGAACCGAGCTATCGTTTCCGTCGATTCCTTGGTGAGGCGCGTATGACGGTGCTTCGGACCAGCAGCAGGTACATCGGCGAGCGAGCGCGAACAGAGCTGCTTGGCGGTCTAGGTGCTGGTGTGCTCGGAGCTGGCCTCGCCCTGCTATTCAAGGAGGCCTTGGAGACAATGGCGGTACCGCTCTTGGTGGTGGGTGGAGTGGTGCACGCGCTGGCCATGTACCAGAAGCACCATCTGGACACTTCCCTGGGGGAGGCGAGACCGCGTTGGACGGTGTGGGCGTACTGGACCTGTTGGCTGCTGCTGCTCGCGTTGGGGGGCTACGTGTGGTGGTCACGGGTCCAGACGTAAGCTGGGAAACCGAATCGGAGGCTACAAATGATGTCACGACTAGTCGGCGGCATCGCCGCTCTGGTCTTGAGCGCCTCAACGGTTGCCGCGCAGCAGCCCGGGGCGTCGACTCCTGATGGTCATCGTGAAATCGCGGGCAAGAATCAGATGTCGATGATGATGATGGATTCCCTCAACCGCCGTCTCGACAGCCTTGTGGATCGGATGAATCGGACAAGCGGCAACCAGAAGGTGCAGTCCATGGCGGCCGTCATAAACGAGCTAGTCGTTCAGCGGAAGGCGATGCAGGAGCGCATGCATCAGATGATGGAGCGTGGGGGCATGATGGGGATGATGAAAGACTCAACGGCACCCGGGCGGAAGGCGATGCCGAGCCCTGATGCGACGGCTGACACGACCAATCATGCGGCTCATCACCCGCCGGAGTGAGGCCGAAATGCCGGGTGATACCCGGTAGGGAGGGCAATCATGAAACTCCCAGACCCCATTGGACCCTCGGTCCGTAGATTCCGCTGTGGGTTCGAGCTGAATGCCAGCTAAGGGCTAAAACGGTTTCTCGTTAAGGAACTCCACTCTCCCTTGCATCACGGTGAACTCGTAAGTCTTCGGGCCGCCCGAAGTAGCTGGTACAGAAACAAGGGTAAGCTCTAGAGATAACGCGGGGACGCTTCGCTCGGGCACTTGACGCGCCTCCCGCACCCCCATCCTCTGGGCCGCCACATCGTAGAAGTGGAACGGCGTCTACGTTT
Source organism: uncultured Gemmatimonadales bacterium (assembly GCA_963842945.1). Classification (GTDB taxonomy): domain Bacteria; phylum Gemmatimonadota; class Gemmatimonadetes; order Gemmatimonadales; family GWC2-71-9; genus CAVVWJ01. The sequence continues at coordinate 699,048 of CAWJIM010000019.1, read as the reverse complement.
GGGTCGTGATCCCCGCTACTGCTCCAAGCATCAGTCGGTCCGCCCGGTCCATCGCCGCGATGGGCCGGTCGCCCCGCGACATCTCGTGAGTCCCGCGACCGTTCGTGGCTGAAAGTCCACCTTGCTCCAGGGCGCCACAAACGACGTCACCCCGCCTAGTTCCCACGAAGGTGGCAGGAGCAGTGTAGGCCAACCGCCCAAACGGGAGTGCTAGTGAGATCAACCAGCTTGCTGGTGTTCTGCCCGCTGCTCTCCGCTACTCCGTTGCTTGCACAGGAAACGGTCTCGACCGAAGCGCGGTTCATTGTCGGAAACTAACGGAAGCGTACCGACTTACCCCGTACCGATCCTTGTGGTTTGGGAACATCTATTTGAAAGGACGAAGCCACAAGCGCCCGGGTGGCGCGAGAGCTCCGTCAGGCAGGATGGAAGAAGGCCAGGGCCTTGCTGGGAGGCTGGACGGCCTGGAACGAGGCCGGCCTCCCGGTGACCAAGAAGTAACCCTCCCTTTCGGCACGGCCGTTGCCCCTCGCCTCCCGGCCGGCCGAAATCCGGGCCGACCTCGAGCCCGCGCACCCGCCTGCACCGGTCGTGCAAGTGGGCCTGCGACGGCAGCTTCGGACCCAATCCCTGCACCCGACGTACGGAGGCGATACCCCATGCGTGTCCCGCATTACGCAATGCGACCCCTCGCGGTCGTGGCCCTGATCGGCCTCATGACCGGCTGCGGTGGGAACGACTCCACCGCTCCCGACGCGCCGTTCGATCCGGCGGGGACCTCGTCCGACATCGACGCGATCGAGGCCTCGTACGAGAGCGACGCGATGTACGGCTTCCAGAGCGCCATGCCGGCGATCAGCACCACGCTGGGCGAGTCGTCGGCGGCGGTCGCCCTTCGCGCCGCGCCGAGCAAGATCATGGCGACCGGCAAGTCGGGCGCGCGGGAGTATGCCAGCACCCTTGCCCGCCTCTACACCGTGCCGACCGCCGGCATGCGGCCGGTCGGGAGCCGGGCGGCGATTCTCGAGGAGCATCTCGGCAAGACCTTCGTCCGCAACGCCGAGACCCTGGAGTACGAGGTCTCGGACCGGACCGGCGCGCCCTCGAACGGGGTGCGGTTCATCGTGTACACGGTGAATCCGATCAGCGGCCAGCCGGTCACGCCGCTGCAGGAAGTCGGGTACGCCGACGTCGAGGTCACTCAGACCACGAATTCCGCCAGCATCAGGATCGAGCTGGTCTCGGGCAACGTGACCTACCTCGACTACACGGTTGGCGCCACAGCCAGCCAGACTGCGGCCACCATCAACGTCTCCGGGTTCGTGAGCAACGGTGAGGACCGGGTCAATTTCGATCTCGACATGCACCTCAATTCCGAAAACATCATCACGTTCGACTACGCGCTCAGCGTGCCGACCCGCGGCAACTTCCGGATGGACCTCGAGGAAGAGTGGAACATGAACACCAGCGCCGTGTCCTCGAGCCTGGAGCTGCGCGGCCCGCACGGCACGGTGACGATCGTCGGCAACTGGGCCGACAATGCCGGGACCTACAACGTCGAGGTGAACGGCGATCCGTTCGCGACCATCACCGTGACCCAGGGCGCTGAGCCGGTGATCACCGGCGCCGACGGCGAGCCGCTGAGCGAGGAGGAGCTGCACTCGCTCCAGGAGATCTATCTGGTGTTCCTCGGCGGGTTCGACTTCTTCGAGGATCTGCTGGACCCGATCGTCCCGGTGGCGTAACCGCCGGCTGAAAGGTCGAAAGGGGAAGAGGAGGGTCACCCTCCTCTTCCCCTTTCACTTTTCACGCGTCACTCTTCTCGCCTTACCCCAGCCAGCCCTTCCCGCCCACCAGCTCCCTCACCAGGTCCTCCGCGGTCCGGTCCGCCGCCTCGGCGGCGAAGTTGGTCACGATGCGGTGCCGCAGGACCGACGGGGCGACGCTCCGCACGTCCTCCAGGTCGGCCATCGGCCGGCCGGCCATCGCCGCGCGAGCCTTGGCGCCGAGCACCAGGTACTGGGAGGCCCGCGGGCCCGCGCCCCACTCCACGTACTCCTTGATGAAGGAAGGGGCGCCGGGGTCATTCGGCCGGGTCAGGCGCGCGAGGGTCACGGCGGAGCGGATCAGCCCGCGCGAGACCGGCACCCGCCGGACGAGGGACTGCATCGCCAGCACCGAGGGCGCGTCGAGCACCGCGTGCAGGGGCGCACGGGTCGACGCCGGTGGTCTGCTCGACGATCGCCTCCTCCTCCGCCTGGCTGGGATAGCCCACCCGCAGCTCCAGCATGAACCGGTCGAGCTGGGCCTCGGGCAGGGGATAGGTGCCCTCCTGCTCGATCGGGTTCTGGGTGGCGAGCACGAAGAAGGGGTCCGGCAGCGGGTAGGTGGTCCCACCCGCGGTGACCTGGTGTTCCTGCATCGCCTGGAGCAGCGCCGCCTGGGTCTTCGGCGGGGTGCGGTTGATCTCGTCGGCGAGGACCACGTTGGCGAAGATGGGCCCGTTCACGAACCGGAACGAGCGCCGGCCGGTGGTCAGGTCTTCCTCGATGATCTCGGTGCCGGTGATGTCGCTGGGCATGAGGTCGGGGGTGAACTGCACCCGGTTGAAGCTCAGCTCCAGCGCCTCCGCGACGGTCTGGACCATGAGGGTCTTGGCGAGGCCGGGCACGCCGATGAGGAGGGCATGTCCGCCGGCCAGGACGGCGGTGAGGATCCCGTCCACCACGTCCTCCTGGCCGACGATCCGCTGGGCCACCTGGGTGCGCAGGCGCTTCACGGCACCGACGAGGCGCTCGAGCTGCTGCACGTCGTCCTGGGGGACGGTCTGGGCTGCGGTCATTGATTGAGATTACCCGGGTGGTGGGGGAGGGCGGTAGGGCGGTAGGGCGGTGAGGGGGACCGAGCCTAACCTGTCATCCCGAGCGAAGCGAGGGATCTTCTCGACGGTCATCGGTGACCGGGTCGAGAAGATCCTCGTCGCTTGCGCTCCTCGGGATGACAGCGCCGTCCACCGAGCGTCGTCGTACCGCCGTACCGCCCGCTCTCCTTTCCTTGCGAAATTTTTCACAAGCCGATAGGTTTGCCCCGTGACCAACCCTGATCCGGGCGGCCAAAAGGCGCCCGGGCCGATGCGTTACGCGGGGCTCGGCGTGCAGCTGGCCGTGATCCTCGTGGTCTGTGTCCTGGCCGGCCAGTGGGTCGATCGCAAGCTCGGCACCGGGGGCATCATCACGATGGTCGCGGCCTTCCTGGGTTTCGGCGGGACCATGTACTCCCTGATCCGGACGCTCACCAGGAAAGACGGCGGCGAGAAGTGACCCGCGCCGGCCGCTACGTCGCCGGCGTGGCGGCGGTGGGCGCCGGCGGACTGGTGGCCATGGCCGCCTCGCCCTCGGAGTGGCGCGGCGGTATCGTGTGGGGGCTCGGCGCCGGCCTGCTGCTTCAGGCGCCCCTCGGTTGGTGGACCCTCAAGGCGATCGGCACCGAGCAGTTCTTCCTGGTGTGGGGCCTGGGGATGCTGGCGCGCTTCGGAGTGCTGGCCGTGGCCGCCTTCGCGCTGATGGGGACACCGGACCGACTGGCCTCGCCCATGCTGGTGACGATGGTGAGTGTGCTGGTCGGGCTGCTGCTGGTGGAGGGGGTGGTGGCAATGGGAGAATACTCGCGGAAAGGCGAGCGATGACGGGTTTCGGACGGTCCCTCACTTCACTCCGTACCATGGTCGCTGTGGCGCTCATGCTGGCAGCGCTAGGTGCGGGCGGGAGCCTGGCTGCACAGGAGCACGGCACCACCGCGGATGTGGCTCGCGACGAGGTCGCGCCGACGTCGCAGCAGGAGGCGTCCGAGAACCAGATCGACATCGTGCACCACATCGGGAACTCGCACGAGCTCGAAACCCCGTTCGGTCTGGTGCACCTGCCCCGGTGGGAGCCGATTCACCTCGGCGGGATCACCCTCGATCTCTCGCCCACCAAGCACCTGGTCTACATGCTGCTCGCGGCGATCCTGGTGGCGCTGGTCTTCCTGCTGAGCGCGCGCACCATCGCGCGGGAGCAGGCGCGGGGCCGGCCGGCCAAGGGATTCGCCGGCTCGATGGAGGCGCTGGCGCTCTACATCCGGCAGGAGGTGGTGCTGCCCAACGTGGGCCACCACGGTGAAGGATACGCGCCGTACCTGCTGACGCTGTTCTTCTTCATCCTGGCGATGAACCTGCTGGGCCTGCTGCCCTGGGGCGCCACCGCGACCGGCAACATCGCGGTGACCGCGGCACTCGCGGTGATGGCGTTCCTGGTGATCGAAGTGACCGGCATGCGGACGTTGGGCCCGAAGGGATACCTGAAGACCATCTTCTATCTGCCGTCCGGCCTGCCGGGCGGCATCGGCGGCACCATCCTCAAGGTGGTGCTGCTGGCGGTCATGACGCCGATCGAGCTGATCGGCAAGCTGGCGAAGCCGTTCGCCCTGGCGGTCCGGCTCTTCGCCAACATGACCTCGGGGCACGTGCTGGTGCTGGCGCTGATCGGGCTCACCTTCCTGTTCAAGAGCTACGCGGTCGGGCTCGGCGCCTCGGTGCTCGCGACCGGTGTCATGATCCTGGAGTTGTTCGTGGCGTTCCTGCAGGCCTTCGTGTTCACGCTGCTCACCAGCGTGTTCATCGGGCTGATGCGGGCGGAGCACTAGAGACGTCACCCCGACGCCCCGCGCGCCCGCGCGGCGTCGGCGAAGTAGTCCGCCGTCCGGCGGACGATGCCCGCTGCTCACCGGCCTCGAGCCGGCGGGCGCCGGCGGGTCACCGAGGCGAGATCGCTCCGGGAGAGGCGATCCACGCGCGGCGGGCGCAACCGACTCCGGATCTTCCGTTGAGCTGAGGAGCAACACATGCTGGACATTCTTCCGCATGCTTCAGGCCGCCTCGGCCGGGGCCGACAAGGGCTACGGCCTCATCGGCGCCGGTCTCGCCGCCGGACTCGCCGTCGTGGGCGCAGGCATCGGCATCGGCCAGATCGGTGGACGGGCGACCGAGGGCATCGCCCGGCAGCCCGACGCCACGGCACGGATCCAGACGGCGATGATCATCGCGGCCGCGCTGGTGGAAGGCGTGGCGCTGTTCGTGGCGGTGATCGCGTTCCTGATTCAGGGGAAAATCACGTACTGAGCCGTCAACTATCAGATATCAGCTATCAGCCAGGCACACCGGGGGCGAGGTGTGCTTGACTGATGGCTGATCGCTGAAGCTGATAGCTCCTCGTCGGAGCTCGCATGCTGACACTGCTCGCCATCCAGGAACACGCCCCCGCGGCCCAAGAGCACGCGTCCGGCCCACTCACCGTCGACGGCGGGCTGATGGTCTGGACCGTCTTCATCTTCCTGCTGCTGCTCCTGATCCTGAAGCGGTTCGCCTGGCCGGCGATTCTGGGCGCCGTGGAGGCGCGGGAACAGGCGCTCGAGCGCCAGCTCGCCGAGGCCGCGCGCGACCGGGAGCAGGCGGCCGCGCTCCTGGCCGAGCACCAGAAGCTGATCGCCGACGCCCAGTCCCGGGCGCACGGCATGATCGTGGAAGCCCGCGGGATCGCGGAAAAGGAGCGCGCGCTGGCGATGGAGAAGACCCGGCAGGAGCAGGAGGATCTGCTGGCCCGGGCCCGGCGCGAGATCGGCGCGGAGCGCGACCGCGCGGTGGAGGAGCTTCGACGCGAGGCGGTGGATCTCTCCCTCGCCGCAGCCTCCCGGCTGATCGAGAAGCGCCTCGACGGTGAGACCGACCGCAAGCTGGTGCTCGAGTTCCTCGCCACCCTGGACGAGAAGCGGTGAGCGCGACGACGATCGCCCGCAACTACGCCGAGGCGCTGTTCGAGCTCGGCGAGCGGAGCGGCAACGCGGATCGGTACGCGGAGCTGCTCGACGCCTTGGCGGGCGCGGTGGAGACCACGCCCGAGGTGCAGAGCGTCCTCATGTCCCCGCGGGTGCCGAAGGCGGAGAAGATCCGGCTGCTCGGCGCCGCGCTCAAGGGTGCGCCGCGCGAGTTCGTGCTGTTTCTCCAGGCGCTGTTGAAGCGGGGGCGGCACCGGTTCCTCCGCGAGATCTCCGGGGAGTACCAGACGCTGCTCGATATCAAGCACAACCGCATCCGCGCCGGCGTCACCCTGGCGCATCCGGCCGATCCCGCGCTCCAGCGCGAGATTCAGGACGCCCTGAGCCGTGAGCTGGGCAAGGAGGTCATCGCGGCGTTCCGCGTGGACCCCGAGATCCTCGGCGGCACGGTGGTGCGGATCGGCGAGCGCATCCACGACGGCTCTGTTCGGCGCCGGATGACCAAGCTCCGACGGCACCTGATCAGCGGCTGACCACCTCCGGGCCCAGGGGCAGGAGATCCGGCTCCACCCAGCCGAACCTCGCCTCGGACGACATCAGCAGGTCCTTCGTGTAGTGCCGGAGCGGGAGCTCCCGGTCGCCGTAGCGCGACAGCAGCCGGGCCACCCGCTCCGGCCAGCTTCCCATCGGCCGCTCCTCCTCGCTCGCCACATAGTCGCAGAGCACGCGCAGGTAGAAGCGCGTGATGGTCTCGTGGTAGCCGCGCGTGGGCGTGGTGGGCACGCCGTGCGCCGCGTTCAGTCGCAGGATGCCCTCGCGCACCGCGACGAGCGCCTCCTGGTACGGCAGGCGCGAGGCGTACCACAGGCCCACCGTCAGGTGCGCCTGATGGGTCCACTCCTCCTTGGGCAGCGTGCAGCTCTCGAACTGCGCGACCAGCCGGGGCGGGGTTGCGCCGCTCATGCCCGGGCCCTCTCGTGACGACCGGGACCCGCCGCGCGCTCGGCCGGAGCCTTCGCCTTCCCGTGCGCTCCGGGCGCGAGCTGGATCATGAGGACGGCGCCGAGGATCAGCACCATCGCGCCGATGGTCCGCGCCGTGATCTCCTCGTGCAGGATCAGCCAGCCGAGCAGCACCGCCACGACCGGGTTCACGTAGGCGTAGGTGCCGACGATGGTCGCCGAAGCGTGGCGCAGCGCATAGGCGTAGGACGTAAACCCGACGATGGAGCCGAACACCACCAGATACGCCAGGGCGCCCAGGCCCTCCGCGGACCAGCGCCACTGGCCCGCTTCGCCGAGCACGAGGCCCAACAGCGAGATCACCAGTCCTCCGGCGAGCATCTGCACGGCGGACGCGGCGTAGGGCGACGTCTCCGTCGGGTTGCGCTTGGAGTACACGGTGCCGAGCGCCCAGGACGCACTGGCGAGGGTGAGGGCCACCGGACCCGCGAGGTCGGCGCTCATCAGCTCCCCCGGCGTCACCCCCGCGAGGAGCGCGCTGCCGAGAAAGCCGAGCGCGAGCCCGACGCCGACCCGCCAGGTGAAGACGGTGGTACCACCGGGCCAGAGCGCGTCGAAGAACGCGGCCCAGAGCGGCACGGCCGCGACGAACACGCTGGCTGCGCCGGACTCCACGTGCTGCTCCGCCCACACCACCACGGCGTTCCCGCCGAGCAGGAGGAATACTCCGGTGATCGCGTTCACCCGCCAGTCCCGCAGGCGGCGGGGGAGCCGGTCTCCCGTGGCCAGCACGATGCCGGCGAGGATCAGGCCCGCGACCAGGAAGCGCACCCCCGCGAAGAGCACGGGCGGCAGGTGCATCACCCCGACGCGGATGGCGAGGTAGGTGGAGCCCCAGACCGTGCAGACGAGGAGATAGGCGACCAGCGCCTTACCGCGAAGCCCCGCCATCAGTCCGCCTCCACCGGCGCGAGGCCGGTCTTCTCGAACACGGTGGAGAGCACGATGGTGGTGCGGGTGCTCACCGGGTGGCCGGGCCGCTTGATCTCGCGCAGCACGCCCTCGAGGCTCTCGATGGAGGGCGCGGCCACCTTCAGCACATAGCAGTCGTCGCCCGCCACATGGTGGCACTCGAGCACGTGGGGGTTGGCGGCGAGGGCCTGGATCTGCGGATCGTCGCCGGCGTGCTCGGAGACGGGGTAGCGGATGGCCACGAACGCGGTGACAGGGAGACCGCACTTCGACCGGTCGAGCGAGGCGTGGTAACCGCGGATGAAGCCGGCCTCCTCGAGGCGCTTGACCCGCTCCATGACCGCCGGCCGCGAGAGGCCGATCTCGTCGGCGATGGCCTGGTAGCTGGTGCGGCCGTCGGCGGCGAGCAGCTGGAGGATGCGGCGCGAGATGTGATCGAGAGCGGGGGCGGTCATGACGCTATCTCCCAAGTCGTAAGTCGAATGTATGAGAGACCTACGTTTCGTCAATACCGCCGGTACGATACAGGCTAAAAGAAGGTTTCAGCCGTGTAACGCCTACGCCAAGCCGATGGCCAGGCGGGGGAGGCCGCCGGCAGGCCGCACCCCTTCCATACTGCGCAACTCCACGGCCGCCAGCGGCCACTCGGGAATCATCGCGGTGGGTGTATGTCGAAGGCACGCCTATATTACCGCACCCTCACACCCGCGTGGAGATCGAGTGGCCGAGGTCCCGTACCGAGTCGAGAAGCCGTGGGGATACGAGCTGATCTGGGCCCGCACCGACCGCTACGTGGGCAAGGTGCTCCACGTGCGCGCCGGGCATGTGCTTAGTCTCCAGTACCACAACCGCAAGGACGAGACGATGCACGTCTTCCGGGGCGAGCTGATCCTGCGCACCGGGCCGGCCGATGCGCTGGAGGAACGGCGCTTCCGGGCGGGCGAGAGCGCACACATTCCACCAGGACTCGTGCACCAGATCGAAGCCGTCGAGGACAGCGACGTGCTCGAGGCATCGACGCCCGAGCTCGACGATCTGGTGCGTCTCCAGGACCGCTACGGCCGAGGCTGACATGCAGGTGATCATTCCGCTCGCGGGGAAGGGCACCCGGCTCCGTCCGCATACCCATCTCGTGCCCAAGCCCCTGCTGAAGGTGGCGGGCCGGCCGGTGATGGACTGGGTGATGGATCGGCTCGATGGTCTGGACGTGAGCGAGCTGATCTTCATCACCGGACATCTCAAGGAGCAGGTCGAGGCCTATGCCCGCGCCCGCTACCCGATCCCGTCCCGCTTCATCGAGCAGAAGGTGCAGGACGGCACCGCCGGCGCGGTCAACCTCGCCCGCCCTCACGTGCGCGAGCCGGTGCTGATCATCTTCGTGGACACGGTGTTCGAGGCGGATCTCACCCTGATCAACCGTACCGACGCCGACGGGATCATCTGGGCCAAGGAGGTGGAAGACTACCAACGCTTCGGCGTGGTGGTGACCGACGACGAGGGCTACATGACCCGCATCGTCGAGAAGCCGAGCACGCCCATCTCCAAGCTCGCCAACATCGGGCTCTACTACATCCGGGCGGTGGACAGCCTGTGGCAGGGGATCGACCACGTGCTCGCCAGCCCGAAGAACAAGGGCGAATACTTCCTCACCGACGCCTTCCAGTGGATGATCGAGCACGGCAAGCGCATCCTGACCGCGGAGGTGGGCGGCTGGTACGACTGCGGGGCACCGGGCGCGCTGCTGGAGACCAACGAGACGCTGCTGCGGAAAGGCGCCGCGCGGCGGGTGGACTTTCCCGGCGTCACCATCCACGATCCGGTGTACATCGAGGACGGCGTCACCGTGGAGCGGAGCGAGATCGGGCCCAACGTCTCCCTCGAGCGCGGCACCAAGGTGCGCGGCAGCAGGCTGCGCAACACGATCGTCGGCCGGGACGCGTCCATCGCCGACTCCGCGCTCGACGGCGCCCTGCTCGGGAATCACGTGGTGCTGGAGGGCTACCGCGGAACGGCGTCACTGGGCGATCATTCAGAAGTGACGACGAAAGGTTGATGCAGCCTCGGGACTCCTGCTCGAGGATCCATGGCGTCGGTTGACGACCTCTGCCGGTCCTATCTCGATCTCAAGTACCACTTCGACCCCGCCGCCGCGAGCGCGGCGGGGCTGGTCTCGCACGACTCGCGGCTCGGCCGGTTCGACACCGGCACGGTGCGCGGGCATCTCTCCGCCCTGCGGTCGGTCGCGGGCGCGGTCGAGGAGCTGGAGAGCGACGACCTGCAGGCGGAGATCGACCGCACCGCCCTTCTGGGAGAGATTCGCGGCGCGACCTTCCGGCTGGAGCACGAGCAGCCCCACGTGCGCAACCCGGCCTATTGGCTGTCGCACGTCTTCCAGGGGCTCTACGCGATGCTCGCGCGGCGGAACGGCGGGCTGGCCGAGCGCGCGCCGGCCGCGCTCGAGCGGCTCCGAGCCGTCCCCGCGTTCCTCGACGCGGCGCGCGACACGCTCGACGAGCCGCCCTCCGTGTTCGTGGACACCACCCTCGGCATGCTGGGCGGCGGGGGCGAGCTGGTGGTGCAGCTGGTCGCCGCGCTCGAGCCGGAATCCCCCGAGCTGCGCGCCGATCTCCACGAGGCGGCGGGGAAGGCGCTGGAAGCGCTCAAGCGCTTCGGCACCGCGCTCCGGGACGAGATCGAGCCCGCCTCCGACCCGCACGCGTTCGCGGTGGGAGAGGATCAGTTCAGCCGCCGGCTCCACCACGAGCACGCGCTGACCGCCAGCGCGCCCGAGCTCTGGCGCTACGGGCTTCACCTCCAGGAGGAGACCGAGGCCGAGCTGGCCGCGCTGGCGGAAAGGATGGGTGCGCGGCCGTGGCGCGAGCTGGTCGAGGAGCTGCGGGGCGACGCACCGGACCTGGAGGCACTCCTGCCGGTCTACCGCGCGGAGCTGGACCGGGCGCATGCCTTCGTCGCCGAGCGGGAGCTGGTGAGCATCCCGCACGATCCGGTGGACGTGGTGCCGACGCCCGCGTTCCTGGTGGCGCTGGTGCCCTTCGCGGCCTACGAGCCGCCGCCGATCTTTCTCTCGGAGCAGACCGGGCGGTTCTACGTCACCCAGCCCGACGCGTCCGCGCCGCCGGAGGTGCGCGCCCGCCAGCGCCGGGGCCACTGCCGGCACGCGATCCCCGCGATGGTGGCGCACGAGGCGTATCCCGGCCATCACCTCCAGCTGGTCACGGCCCAGGGGCTCGCCTCCGAAGTGCGGCGGCACATCTGGACGCCGGTCATGGTGGAGGGCTGGGCGCTCTACTGTGAGCAGCTCATGGACGAGTCGGGCTACTACGGCGAGGATCATGCGCGCCTCTTCCGGATGGTGAATCTGCTCTGGCGCGCGATCCGGATCGTGCTCGACGTCGGCCTCCACACCCGCGGCATGGCGCCGGCGGAGGCGGTGGACTACATGGTGGAGCACCTGCCGATCGAGCGGGCGAGCGCGGAGGCCGAGGTGCGGCGCTACTGCGCGTACCCGACCTACCAGCTCTGCTATGCGGTGGGGCGGCGCGAGCTGCTCCGCCTGCGCGACGCCTACCGGGAGCGCGCGGGGGCGTCGTTCCGGCCGAAGACGTTCCACGACGAGCTGCTGGCGTACGGCGGACTGCCGGTGTCGCTGGCGCGCTGGGGCATGGAGCTGGGGGAGGAGTGAAGATCACCGTCCTGACGTACCTGGACGATGGCGAGAACTCCAAGGAGTACGACCCGGTCGTGCGCCAGGTCGCGCGCACGCTGCGCAAGCTGGGCCACCGGGTCTCGGTGCTCGGCGTCCACGGGGACGTCAAGCGGCTCATCGCCGGGCTCTCCCGGCGCAAGCCGGACCTGGTGTTCAACCTGATGGAGATGTTCGGCGACAACGTCTTCGGCGACATCCCGGTGACCGGCCTGCTGGACCTGCTGGGCGTGGACTACACCGGCAGCGGTCCCGGTGAGCTGTACCTGAGCCAGGACAAGGGTCTCACCAAGCGGCTCCTCGCCTTCGAGGAGATCCTCTATCCCCGCTTCGCCGTTTTCTCGCGGGAGACCGGCTTCGAGACCGGCGGCAACCTCCGGATGCCGCTGTTCGTCAAGCCGCTGCGCTCCGATGCTTCCCTGGGGATCGGCGGCAAGTCGCTGGTGCAGGACTGGACCGGGCTGATGGAGCGGGTGAGCGCGATCCGGAAGGAGCTCGACGACGCCGCGCTGGCGGAGGAGTTCATCGACGGGCGCGAGTTCTACGTCGGCGTGATCGGGAACTCCCAGCCCAAGGCGCTGCCGCCGGTGGAGATCGACTTCACCGGCTTTCCGGAAGGCGTGCCCAAGGTGATGGACAGCAAGGCCAAGTGGGACGAGCGCAGCAAGGAGTACAAGGGCACCCGCTCGGTCCTGGCCCAGCTGCCCGACGAGCTGCGCGCGCGGCTCCAGAAGGTCGCGGTGGATGCCTATCGGGCGCTCCGGGTCCGCGATTACGGTCGGGTGGATCTCCGCCTCACCGACACCGGCGACATCTACGTGCTCGAGGTCAACGCCAGCTGCTATCTGGAGAAGGACAGCGAGTTCGCGATGGCGGCCGGCGCGGCGGGGCTGGACTACCCGAGGCTGATCGAGCGGATCGTGGATCTGGCACTGGCGAGGAGGAAGGGGAAGAAGTAGGCGCTGGAAAGGATGACACTACGGCAGATAGCTCCCCCGCTGCACGTGGTTCATCGCCAGTCCTGTCACCAGCGTCGTCACCGCGACCGTCGCCGCGGCCTCGCGACCCGGCAGGTAGCCCTGCCGCAGTTGCTCCGCCCGGTCGGCGAGATAGCGGATCAGCACCCGGGTCCGCTCGGGAAAGTGGCCTGTCCAGCGGAAGACGTTGGTCAGGAGATCGGGCTCCAGCCGGCGGATGAGCGCTCCCGCGGGCGCGAGCGGCTCGCCCGGCGCGCCGTCGGACGAGCGGAGGTCCTCGAAGATCGCGCGGATCGCCCCGTCGAGACCCGGGGGCACCTCACCGAGGCCGATCGCCTCGTCCCGATAGTAGTGACCCAGCGAGTACTCGATGTCCCCGACGTCCTCGTCGAGCTCGACGTTGGTGACCATCGGGTCGCGATCGCGCAGCGCCGCCATGGTCCGGTCGCAATAGGCCAGCTTGGCCGCCGCCACCGGCCAACCGCTGTACTCCTTGCGCCAGTCCAGCTCCGGCGTCATCCACACCGCGAACGTCTCCGACCAGTCCTCGTCCGGATGCTTCTGGGCGTACCAGCCCGGGAGGTGGCGCACGTACCGCCGGCTGAAGGGCTCGGGCCGGTACTCTTCCGCGTACGGCTGGGTGATGGAGCCGAACTGCTTGACCCACTCCTCCTGGTCGTAGAGGCGGTAGGCGTAGTTCACCACGTGCCCCATCTCGTGCCGGAGATATCGCAGGACGTCCGCCCGGTCGAATCCTTCGACCAGGCCGGTGCGCTCGACGTGCAGCGCGGTCAGGTCGGGCCGAGCGAGATAGAAGGGGATGCCGATCGCCACCGACTCGAAGGGCACGCCCCACTCGGTGGAGAGATAGAACCGGGGATGGATCCGGGTGAGCCCGACCCGGCGCAGCTCCTCCTCGAACTCCTCGATGATCGGCTGGAGCGGAGTCCCTTCGATTGTGAGGCCGAAGTCCCGGATCGGTGTGGCCCAGAGATTGGATTCATGGAAGCGGGCGGACTCGGCGGGCATGGCGACAAACATACATGCTAGCTTTGGGCGATGCCGTCCCGCGCTCTGCTCCTGCTGCCGGCCTGGAGCTGGTGGCGCCCTTCCTGAAGTGGGGCACCCACGTGAAGCGGCGCGAGGTGGAGGCCTGCGCGCGAAAGTGTTCGACATCCGCACCCGCCGTCCCATGCCGATCGACGTGGATGGAGAGCTCGGCGCCGAGACGCCCGGACGATTCGAGGTCGTTCCCCGCGCGCTCGAGGTCTTCACGCCTGAGCCCGCCTCGGCGTGAGCGCCCGCTCGCCCGGCGGCGGAGTGCCGCGCACGGTCAAAGGGCTGTCCGTTGTCTCGCTCTTCAACGATCTCGCGAGCGAGATGGTGTATCCGCTCCTGCCGGCGCTGGTGACCGGGCCGCTCGGCGGGGGTGCCCTGGTGCTCGGGCTGCTCGACGGCGCGGCGGAGCTCACGTCGGCGGCGCTGAAGGTGGTGAGTGGACGTCTTGCCGACCGACCCGGCTGGCGTGGTCCGCTCATCCTGGTGGGCTACGCGACCGCGGTACTGGTGCGCCCGCTGATCGCGGTCGCAGGTGCGGCTTGGCAGGTGGTGGGATTCCGGGTCATCGACCGAGTGGGGAAGGGCCTCCGCACGCCCGCGCGGGATGCATGGATCGCCGCGGTCACTCCGCCCGACCTCCGCGGCCGTGCGTTCGGCTTCCACCGGGCCGCCGACCACTTCGGCGCGGTGCTCGGCTCGGTGGTGGCGTGGCTGCTCCTGGAGCGGGGGCTCGGCGTTCGAGACGTGATCGGCTGGAGCGCGGTGCCGGGCCTGCTCGTCTGCCTGGTGCTGGTGCCGCTTCTGCGGCGGCCGAGCCCAATGAGCCTGCCCGCCGAGACGAGCACGGCCCGCCCGGTGGACGCGACGGGTAGGGTGTTCTGGGCGCCGGTGCTTCTGCTTGCCGCGCTTACCTTCCTCCGCCTGCCCGAGGCGTTGCTTCTGCTGAGACTGCAGGACCTGGGCGTGCTGGTCGCCTGGATTCCGCTGGTCTGGGCCGGGCTCCACGTCGTGCGGAGCGCGACGTCCTACCCAGGTGGCTGGCTCTCCGATCGCCTCGGCCCCAGGATCGCGGTGGCTTCGGGCGGGTTGCTCTTCGCGGTGCGTCGCCGCGGCGCTGGCAGGCCGGCTGTCGCCGCGCGCGGCGGTGGTCGTGTTCCTCGTGCTGGGGGCGGTCGCGGGGCTGACGGAGTCGGCGGAGCGCGCCCTGGTGGCGCGGCTCGCGCCGGTGCGAACCGGCCGCGGGTTCGGGAGCTACCACGCGCTGATCGGTGTCGCGGCCCTGCCGGCCGGGCGTGGGGTTCGGCGCCTTGTATCAGAACTTCGGAGGGGCGCGCGCACTCTGGGCGTCCGCGGCGGGCATGGTCCTCGCCGTGGGCCTCTGGCTGGTCGTCACCAGGCCGAGAATCGCGGAGAGCCAATGACGAGAGTGTGGGCGGCTGTGATGCTCCTGGCGTGCACCCGCTGGGCGCACCCTGCGGAGGGGCAGGTGCTCATCCGGGTGGGGGATCCGGCGCGCGCCACCTACTCCGAGCTGCACGAGGGGCTCCGCGCCGGCACCCCTGCCGCCGACTCCGCCCTGCGCGTCCTGCAGGAAAAACAGCCGGTCGTGCTCTGGCGCCGACTCCAGGCGGCGCTCCGCGGTGACGCGCCGTGGAACGATGCACCGCTGGCACTCACCCGCCTCGCGGAGCTGCGCGATCGTGCGTACGCCGACAGCGCGGCGCGAATGACCGAAAGGATCGAGGCCGGCAGAGTGGAGGCGCCGCCAGGGCAGGACCCCGCCGACCTGCTCGCGCCGCTCCGCGCCGTCCAGCTCGAGCGGGAGCGCGCCGTCCGCGGAGATGCGCCGGTGCTGAAGGATCTCCTCGCGCTGGTTCCCAGCCGGCGCTACGGCGTGGGCGATGCCTGGGTGCTGGGCCGCCTGGGACGTGCGGCTTCGGACTCGCTGCAGGCTCGGTTCCTCGCCGCGGAGGATCCCGAGCTCAAAGTGCGCTACCTGACGCTGCTGTCCTTCTCAGCCGACACGTCCGCCATCCCGCTGCTGTCACGGGTGTACGCGGCGCCGGACAGCTTCGGCGTGCCCGTGCGCTACGGCTCGCGCGCCTCGGACGCGCTGCTCTGGATCGGCACCCGCGCGGCGATGACCGCGCTGCTCGACGCCCGGAAGCAGGCTCGCGCGCGTGGAGTCTACGCCGATCCCGCGCTGAGCCGGGGCGGCTACGACTTTCTGGCCAACGACAGCTCGGCCGTGATCTCGCGGACGGGGAAGTGGCTGACGGCGTGGCTCGCGGAGCTGCCGGCTCAGCAGCAGCGGGTGGGGCCGTCGCCGTAGCGGGCGGCGACGTACTGCTCGAAGTACTCGCGCTCGGTGGGCACGGCGCGCTCGGGGTGACAGCGCCGGAGGTGCTCGAGGTGGGCCGCGTAGTCCGGCATTCCCGCCACCCGGCGGACCGCGCTCAGGGCCGCGGCGACACGCTCCGCGCCAGCCCGTCGCCCTAGCCCACATACGCCGTCTCCACGAACGGACTCTCCTGCACCCGCGCCGGCTTCCGCCGGGTCAGCACCAGCACCCACTCGCGCGCCGACGCCACCACCACCAGCAGCGTGACCAGCATGAAGGAGATCGCGACGACCGCGTCGAGCCGGTCGTTGAAGATCAGGCGCGCGCCGCGCGCGGGATCCATCGTGCCGTCGGCCACCTGCTGCGCGGTGACCGCCGCGTGGGCCAGGAAGCCGAGCCGGGGGTCGGCCGCGAACACCTTCTGCCAGCCGGCGGTCAGGGTCACCAGCAGCACCCACGCGAGCGGCAGCAGCGTGACCCAGGCGTAGCGCGCCTTCCCGCCCTTGATGAGGAGCGTCGTCCCCACGCAGAGCGCCACCGAGGCGAGCAGCTGGTTGCTGATCCCGAACAGCGGCCAGAGCGAGTTGATTCCGCCCAGCGGATCGAGCACGCCCTGCACCAGGAAGTAGCCCCAGCCGGCGACGACCAGCCCGGAGGCGAGGACGATGCTCGGGTACCACGAGGTGCGGCCCAGCGGCTTCCAGACGTGTCCGGCCAGCTCCTGGAGCATGAAGCGGCCGACCCGAGTCCCGGTGTCCACCGTGGTGAGGATGAAGAGCGCCTCGAACATGATGGCGAAGTGGTACCAGAGCGCCATCAGGCCCTGGCCGAACGCGCCGCTGAAGATGTGGGCCATGCCGACCGCCAGCGACGGCGCGCCGCCGGTGCGGGAGAGCAGGGTACTCTCGCCCACCGACGCGGCGAGGGCGGTCATCTGCTCCGGCGTCACCGCGAAGCCCCAGCTCCGGATGGTCTCCGCCGCCGTTTCGAGGCTGCCGCCCAGCGTCGCGAGCGGCACGTTGATCGCGAAGTAGACGCCCGGGTCGAGCACGGCCGCGGCGCACATCGCCATCACCGCGACGAATGATTCCATGAGCATGCCGCCGTAGCCGATGAGGCGGGCATCGCTCTCGCGGGTGAGCATCTTGGGCGTGGTGCCCGAGGCCACCAGGGCGTGGAACCCGCTGATCGCGCCGCAGGCGATGGTGATGAAGGCGAAGGGAAAGAGCTTGCCCGCGAAGACCGGCCCGGTGCCGTCGATGAAGCGCGTCATCGCCGGCATGCTGAGCGGCGGCAGCACCACCAGGATCCCCAGCGCGAGCAGGAGGATGGTGCCGATCTTCATGAAGGTGGAGAGGTAGTCCCGCGGGCAGAGCAGCATCCACACCGGCAGCACGCTGGCGATGAAGCCGTAGGCGATCATGCCGTAGGCGATGGTGAGCGCCGAGTGGGTGAAGAGCGGGGCCAGCGTGGGCGACTCGGCCACGTAGCGGCCGCCCACCAGCGCGAGCAGGAGGAGCGCGACGCCGAACGCCGACGCCTCCAGCGTCTTCCCGGGGCGCCACACCTTCATCCAGAAGCCCATCAGGATCGCGATGGGGATGGTGCAGAGGATGGTGAAGACGCCCCACGGGCTGTCCCGCAGCGCGTTCACGACCACCAGCGCGAGCACCGCCAGCAGGATCACCATGATCGCGAGGATCGCGACCATCGCCATCATGCCGGTGAACGGTCCGGTCTCCTCCTTCGCCATCTGGCCCAGCGACTTGCCGTCGCGACGCATGGAGCCGAAGAGGATGATGAAGTCCTGCACCGCGCCGCCGAACACAACGCCGAAGACGATCCAGATGGTGCCCGGGAGGTAGCCGAACTGGGCGGCGAGGACGGGCCCGACGAGCGGCCCGGCGCCGGCGATCGCGGCGAAGTGGTGGCCGAACAGGACCCATCGGCCGGTGGGCACGTAGTCGCGCCCGTTGGCCAGGCGCTCGGCGGGGGTGGCGCGGCGGTCGTCGAGACCGAAGACGCGATCGGCGAGGAAGCGGCTGTAGAAGCGGAAGGCGACGAGGTAGGTCCCGACCGCGGCCAGCACCAGCCAGGCGGCGCTGACCGCCTCGCCCCGTGGAGGGCGAGCATGCCCCAGCCCGCCGCGCCGACGAGGGCGACCAGAAGCCAGCCTAGCTTTGGGAGCATGAGACCAACTTAAGAGGGGAAAAGGGCGGAACGAAGGGCGACCGGGCTATCTTGCCGTCCCCCCGAGCGCGCCGTACCTTCGTGGTCCATGCCCTTGCCATCCTTTGGTTTCGGCCACCGGCCGTCGTGGGAGTACGAGGCCCCCGACGCGGGTGCGGGCACGCTCGAGGAGCCCGAGCCGCAGCCGATCCGGAGGGGATGGAAGGGGAAGGTCGTCATCGTGACCGGCGGGGCCACGGGGCTGGGGCGAGCGGTGGCGATGGAGTTCGGGAAGCTCGGCTGCAACGTGGCCTTCTGCTTCGTCAACCTGCCCGGGCGCGACGTGGTGGAGCAGGCGCTGCTCACCGAGACCGCGCTGGCCGCGATGGGCATCGGGGTCCATGCCTCCCGCTGCGACGTCCGGGATCGCGATGACGTCGAGCGCTTCGTGACCGAGACCCGGCAGAGGCTGGGCGGCGTCCACTTCCTGGTGAACAACGCCGGGATCGCCAACGACGGGGCGCTCTGGCGGCTCAGCGAGGTAGCCTGGCGCGAGGTGCTCGACACCAACCTCACCGGCTCCTTCAACTGCATCCGCTCGGTCGCGCCGATCTTCCGGCAGCAGCACTATGGCAAGATCGTGAACATCAGCGCGCATCAGGCCAAGCGGCCCGGCTTCGGCGTCGCGAACTACGCCGCGAGCAAGGCGGCACTGCTCGGGCTCACCCGCGCGGCAGCCGTGGAGCTGGGCCCGGCCAACGTCAACGTCAACGCCGTCGCGCCGGGGTTCATCCGCACCGAGCGGATGGCCATGCTCCCTTCCGAGGTCGTCGAGCGGGCGCAGAAGAGCTCGGTCCTCGGCCGGGTCGCCGATCCCGAGGACGTGGCGCACGTGGTCTCCTTCCTCTGCTCCGAATCCGCGCGGCACATCACGGGACAGACGATCGTGGTGGATGGGGGGCTGTCGCTGGAGTAGGGGTTTCGCGACGGCTTGCAGGACAAGGCCACTGTCATCCCGAGCGAAGCGAGGGATCTTGCCAGTCATGGCTCGAGCCCTCGCTTATTTCGTGTACATCCTTGCCAGCAAGTCCGGGGTTCTCTATGTCGGGAGCACCTGCGATCTGGCCCGGCGAGTCTACCAGCATCGGCACGGCCTGATTCCCGGGTTCACTAAGCGCTACAATGTCAACCGGCTCGTCTGGTATGACGTCACGCCAAACTCGCGTGCGATGGTCGAGATGGAGCGGGAGATCAAGAGCTGGCGCCGGGAGAAGAAGGTGCGGCTGATCGAGGCCACCAACCCCGGCTGGCAGGACCTCGCACTCGACTGGCTTCCCCGATCAGACCGAGCAAGTTCCCTCGCTTCGCTCGGGATGACAGTAGCGGGCTTATCTGTTTACTTTCCCGCCGTGAAACCGATTCCCGCCGTGATACTCGCGCTGCTGTCGTTCAGTTGCGCGGCCGGCGCGCAGCAGCCCGCGCCCGTCGCTCCGGCCCCGCCGCGCGGGAGCTGGCGCCACCGGTGCCGACCGAAGCGCTCGTCGGGCAGAGTGTCGCCGTCATGCCCATCACGCTCATCGCCGCCGATCCCGCTCTCCAGTCGGACACCATCTACGCTCCCTATCGCGACCGCCAGACGACGCTCCTCTGGGCCGACTCGCTCATCGGCGAGGCGTTCACCGGCCGTGCGCCCGAGGTGCGCTGGGTCCTTCCGCCCGAGCTGCGCAAGGCCGCGCGGCGCTCGCCCGGCATCGTCGGCGACCCCGACCAGATGGGCCAGGCGATGCTGCGCTCGCCCAAGCTGAAGGACATTCCCGATCCGCTGCGCTCCTCGCTGCGGAACCTGATGGCGGTGGTGGGCGGGCGAGCGGTCATGGTGCCGGCGTCGCTCGGGTTCGGGCGGCAGGCGGACGGGCGGATCCGCGCCGATCTCACGCTGGTCGTCGCGGATACCCGGAGCGGAAAGGTGCTCTGGCGCTCGCTGGCCAAAGGCAGCGGCGCCGACCCGCAGACCGCGCTCGATGCCGCGCTCACGGCGGTGCTCCCCCTCGACACCGGCGGGCCATGACCTACGACGTCACCCTCATCCCCGGGGACGGCATCGGTCCGGAGATCACGGCCCAGACGGTGAAGGTCCTCGAGGCCACCGGGCTGCGCTTCAACTGGGACGAGGAGCTCGCCGGGATGAGCGCCGTCGAGGCCACGGGTACCCCGCTGCCCGACGCCACCGTCGAGAGCATCCGCAAGAACACCGTCGCCCTCAAGGGTCCCCTCACCACCCCGGTCGGAACCGGGTTCCGCTCGGTCAACGTCGGCCTCCGCAAGGAATTCGAGCTCTTCGCCAACGTTCGTCCCGCCAAGTCCATCGTACCCGGCGGCCGGTTCGAGAACGTGGACATCGTGCTGGTGCGGGAGAACCTCGAGGGGCTCTACATCGGGGTCGAGCACTTCGTGCAGATCGGCGACGACCCCCGCGCGGTGGCCGAGTCCATGGCCATCGTCACCCGCGCGGGGTGCGAGCGCATCGTGCGCTACGCCTTCGAGTACGCCCTGCGACAGGGCCGGCGCAAGGTCACCATCGTGCACAAGGCGAACATCCTGAAGATGGTGAGCGGCCTGTTCCTCGAGGTGGGCCGTGCGATCGCCGAGGAGTACGCCGGCCGGGTGGAGTCCAACGACATGATCGTGGACAACACCGCGATGCAGCTGGTGATGCGGCCCGAGCAGTTCGACGTCATGGTGACCACGAACATGTTCGGCGACATCCTGAGCGACGAGGTCTCCGGCCTGGTCGGCGGCCTGGGGCTCGCGCCGGGCGCCAACATCGGCACCAAGGCCGCGATCTTCGAGGCGGTGCACGGCAGCGCCCCGGACATCGCCGGCAAGGGCGTCGCCAATCCCTCCGCCCAGATGCTCGCGGCCGCGATGATGCTCGACCACCTGGGCGAGCTGGGCCGGGCCGAGCGGATCCGGCGGGGCGTGATCGACACCATCGTGACCGACGGGATCCGCACCCGGGATCTCGGCGGAACGGCTTCCACCGAGGAGTTCGGCCGTGCTGTCGCGCGGCGGGTTGCCTGAGGTCCCCTGTGCGAAGTGCGGCGACCGGGTGGTCGGTCTCGCCTGGGGCGATCTCTGCCCGCGTTGCCGCGCGGAGCGGTCCCGGCGTGCATCAAAGCTGGCTACCCGCATCTCCCTGGCCGCGACGTTGCTGATGGGTCTGTACGTCGCACTCACCATGCCCCCGGATCCGATGGCTCGGGTCTACGGGGCGGTCGCCGTCCTGGCGACCTACATCATCGTGCGGCGCATCGCGAGCCGCGTGGCCATGGAGACCATGAAATGATGAAGAGCCTGCTGGCGCTCGGGGTGCTGGCCGCCCCGCTCTCCGCGCAGACCAGTGTGACCATCTACAACGACGGGCGCGTCCTGGTGCGGCGCGAGGTTCCCGTCGCCGTGCCGAAGGGGAGCTCGAGCCACAAGGTCAGCCTTGGCCCGCTCGATCCCGCCTCGCTCTTTCCGCTCGACTCCGGCGTGGCGATCACCCGGGTCAGCTACGACGGGGCCACCGACGAAGGCAGCGCGCTGCGGCGCTCGGTCGGCCGCAGGATCGTGTTCCGGCTGCCCGAGTCCAAGGACACGCTGAGCGCGGTCGTGCTCGGGGTTGATCCGCTGCGACTCCAGCTGCCCGACGGCCGTATCACCTTCCAGCCCCCAGGCGCGGCGATGTATCCGGCCGAGGTGGTGGTGGCCGATCCGAGCGCCGCCATCGACCTCTTCAGCACCAGGGAGCGGAAGACGCTCCGCCTGGGGTACTTCACCGGCGGCGCGACCTGGCAGGCGAGCTACCAGGTGACGATCGGCGGCCGTACGGCCCGCGTCGCGGGGCTCGCGGTGCTGGAGTCGCAGGGCCTCCGCGCCGAAAAGGCCGATGTCCAGCTCCTCGCCGGCTCCGTCGGGCGGGCCGACAAGGCGCCGGAGCCGCCCCGGCCGATGGAGCGCCGCCTCGAGGCGGCGTACGCCATGGCCGACCAGGCCGCGAGCGAGCAGCGGGTGGGCGAGTTCCACCTCTACACGCTTCCCGGCAAGAGCACGCTGCTCCCGGGGCTCACCACTTCGGTCGCGTTGTTCGAGCCGGCCGAGGTACCGTACGAGCGGACGTACGAGGTGCGTGGGCTGGTGCCGTACTGGGGCATCCTCCCCCAGGAGGGCGAGGAGAGCGAGGCGCCGGTCGAGGTGAGCTACACCCTCAAGCGTCCCCACAAGACCGAGTTCGGCGATCGGCCGCTGCCCGGTGGCGTCGCCCGGATCTATCAGCCCGACAGCGCGGGCCGGCCGCAACTCGTGGGCGAGGCCTCGATGGAGCACACTCCCGCGGGGCGCGACCTCCGGCTCGCCGCCGGGATCGCCTTCGATCTCACCGCGCGGCGGGTGCAGACCGGCTACGTCACCCGCCGCGACAGCACCGCCGCTCAGGGCGTACGGACGGTTGCCACCGCCGACTACCGCGTGACGGTGCGCAACGCCACCGACAGCGCCACGACCGTGGACGTGATCGAGGAGCGGGCGGGCGAGTGGTCCGTGGTGAAGAGCTCGGTCCCTGCGGAGAAGCTTTCCACCGTGCGCACCCGCTTCCGTGTAAAGGTGCCCGCCCGCGGCGAAGCCGAAGTGACGTACCGGCTCCGGATCGTGTGGTGAGATGAGCGCCGAGCGGGTCGTCATCGCGCACCTCTCGGACCTCCACTTCGGCGGCTACGCCGATCTGGCGCAGATCGAGGCCCTCGAGGCGTTCCTCCCGACGCTGGGGCTGGATGCCATCGTCATTTCCGGCGACCTGTCCCAGCGCGCCCGGCATGGGGAGTTCCAGGCGGCGCACGCCTTCTTCAACCGGTTGCGCCCCCACGCGCCCCTGCTGGTCGTGCCGGGCAACCATGACATCGAGTGGTGGAAGAGTCCGCTCGGCCTGCTCGGCGAGCAGCGCAAGTACCAGAAGTACTCGCGGTACTTCCACGAGCTCAGGCCGGTGCTGGAGATCCCCGGCGCGGTCATCGCGGGCGCGCTCAGCAGCTACGGGGTCGCGCTGGGCTCGCTGACCTGGAACATCCGAGACGTCGCGGTGAAGGGGCACCTGCCGGCCCGCGAGACCGACCGGGTCACGGCGATCTTCGCCAAGGCGCCGCCCGGAGCCGCGCGGGTGCTCGTGTTCCATCACAACGTGCTGCCCGGCGAGCTTTCACGGCGGATGGGGCTCGCCAATTGGCGCAAGGCGTACCGCCGCCTCCTCGCCACCGGCGCCGACGTCATCCTCTGCGGACACGACCACCAGGAGGGCGCGGGACAGATCGACGGAAGTCTGGCCGTGAGCACCTCGGGCACCCACAGTCATCGCTCCCGCGGCGGGCGCCCATCGGTGTTCAACCTGGTGACCATCGACGCCGGCGCGGTACACATTCAGCACTACCGTTGGGCGCTTCGGACCAAGGAGTTCACCCGCTCCGACACGTTCTCCTTCGCGCGAGCGGGTCCGCCGAAGGTCGCCGTGTCCGTGGCGGGAGGAGATCAGCCCCTGTGATCCAAGAGGATCTGCCAGCCCGCCTCTACCTGCTCGGCCTGCACGGAGTCTCGCGTGTGGTCACGCACACCAATCGAAGCGTGATGGTCAGCATCGGGAAGCGGCGGGTCCTCCGGATCCACGCGGGATACGCCTACGCGTCCGACGGTGTGCTGCGGGCGATCATCCGCTTCCTCGACCCGCGGCTCCCGCGCGCCGTCCGCCGTGCGGCCGAACGAGAGCTGCTCGCCTTTCCGGTGGAGGAGTACGCGTCGGGCGGCGCGCCGCGGCTCCGGCAGGAGCGCCCCCGGCCGGGCGACCTGCTGCTGGTCCACCGGCTCAGTCAGGCCTTCGACCGGTTCAACCGGGGGCACTTCGCCGGCAAGCTGTCCGCCGTGCCGATCCGGCTCTCCGGCCGGATGCGAAGTCGGCTCGGCGAGCTCAGCGTGGACATCCGCACCGGGCAGCCGATCGAGATCGCGATCAGCCGTCGCCACATCGCGCGGCACCGGTGGAGCGAGGTGGAGCAGACGCTGCTGCACGAGATGGTGCACCAGTGGCAGGCGGAGACCGGCCTGCCGGTGGATCACGGGCCGCTGTTCCGGGAGAAGGCGCGGCAGGTGGGCGTCGTGCCGGGGGCGAAGCGAACGCCCGAGGCTAGCGGAGGTGCCGGTCGAAGAAGTCCGCCAAGCGCGAGTTGATGACCCCCGGTGACGGGTCGGTCGGGCCGTCCGTAGGCTCGAGGTCGTGGTCCGCGTTGCTCACGGTGAGCAGGGTCGAGGGCACGCCCGCGTCCAGCAGCCGCTGATGCAAGCGCCGCGACTGTGCCGGCAGCACCAGATCGTCGTCCTCTCCGGCGATCAGCAGGAACGGCGCGTCGTCCGCGGAGACATGGGTCACCGGGCTCGCTTCGACCATCTCGGCTGACGAGGGGTCGGGCCAGGTCTGGAACGCACGACTGTAGTCGTCGAGCAGCTCATCCGGCCGGGTGAAGTCGGTAATGGCCGAGATCGCGACCACCGCCTGCACCTCGCTCGACGCCCCCTGAAAGCCGCCCACATCGTCGAAGCCGGCGCTCGCGCCCGCCGTCCCCAGCAGGGAGACGAGCTGGCCACCAGCGCTGCCGCCCCAGGCGCCGATCCGATCCGGGTCGAGCCCGTAGCGCGAGGCCCGCGCGCGAAGGTGGCGGATCGCGCATTTCACATCCTCGATCTGCGCCGGGTAGCGGTGCGCCGGCGCGAGCCGGTAGTCCAGGCTCGCCACCAGGTATCCCCGCTGCAACAGGAGGGGCATCAGCTCGCCGAACCGGTTGCCGGAGGACTTGGTTCCACTGGTCCACCCGCCCCCATGAACGTGCACCGCGACCGGGAGAGGTCGCGGCTTCGAGGCGTCGGGAATGTAGACATCCATCTTGACCGCGACCTGATCCACGGTGCAGTAGGTGACGTCGGTTAGCGTGCCGGCGTTGAGGCTCACGGTGATCTCCGCTGCTCCGCTCCGGTCCCCGCTCGTCGCGGTCACGATGGCGGCTCCGGGTGCGAGGGCGGTCACCCGGCCCGCGGTGCCGACACGAGCGATGTCGGGGTCGCTGCTGCTCCAGCGGATCGTCGCTCCCGGGACCGCGTCCCCTTGCTGATCGAGCGCCACGGCGCTGAGGTCCACGGTCTGGCCCGCCAGCAGGGTCGCGCTCGCCGGCGTCACCCTCACCTCGGCGATCTCAGGAGACTGGACCACCACCGTGACTTGCTCCTCGAGCGTCACCCCGCCGACGCGAGCGGTGATGCTCTTCCTGCCGGCGCGACTCGAGCTGATGGACCCGCTCGCGCTACCGCCCTCACCCGTCGCCGAAGGCTGCACGATGCTATTGCCCGACCCGCTCGCGCCGATCTCGACCGGGGCGCCCGCCACCGGATTGCCGAAGGCGTCCCGCGCCGTCACGGTCACAATGCTGGCCTCACCAGTCCTAACCGTGGCGGGTGAGGCAGTCAGCGTCGACCGCGACGCGGCCACCACGCCCGAGGCGACCGGAAAGGCTGGACTCTCCGCACCGGTGAGACCCTCGGCCACCGCAATGAGCACGTAGCCGAGGCCCGCCGAATCGATGTGAAGTCCGGGAAAGGCCGCGAGCCCCTCCACCGCGCCGACCGAGGTCTGCCCGGCGAGCCGGCCGGTGTTCAAGGCCAGACTCACCTGCCTCGAGCCGCCCGGGACACGATTGCCGTACTCGTCCTCGAGGACGACTGCGACTGGAGGATCGAAGGCTCGACCGGCGACTGCCGCACGGGGGGCGGCGACGAAGCTCAACCGAGCGGGTGCTCCGGCGACCGCCGTGGCCGCGAAGTCCGCGGGTGCGAGACCATGCACGGTGGCACTCGCGGTCATTGGGCCGGCTTGGGTGCCGAGGGTCCAGACGGCGGTCGCTTCTCCCGACTCCCGGGTCACCGCTGTAGTCGGGGTTAGTCCGCCGCCCCCTGTGGAAGTCGAAAAGGTTACCCGCTGTCCCGCGACGCCATGCCCTTCGGCATCGGTGACCCTGGCCACGATCGCCCGGGCGAGCGGCCGACCCGCGGGACCGCTCTGCCCCGAGCCGGACGTGATTGTAACAACGGCCGGCTGCCCCGGCTCGGCGGCCGGGCCCAAGTCGCCGCTACGGCAGGCGGGCAGGGCCAGGGCCACGAGGGCCCTGAGCCCGATCCGGAGAGATCGAGGCGGGTGCGGACGCAGAGGTGTCCTTCTGGATGCGGGGTGCGTGGCCTTGAAGATACGAGGCCCCGCAAGTGTGGAAGGTCTTCGGCACCAGGCCAGCCATGGTTGGGTGCTCGCCCGAGGTGGTCCGACCCGCTCAAGCGCCGTCCTGCCAGGGTTGTACGCGGGTCACGCCTGTCTATCTTGCGAGGCTCGCAGCAGGTGGCCGATAACTTGCCGTGGAGCCAACCCGTCGCTGCGCCCCGTCGGCGCAGGGGAACGCCGTAGATGGCGAAGATCTCGAAACTGACCCGACGGGCGCTGATCCCGATGGTGCTCGTTCGTCTCTATTATTTTGCGAAGCACCGGACCGTCATCAGCGCGAAAGCCGAAGTGGACCTGGCCGACTCGACGACCTGGGGCAGCGGTTGCGTCATCTCGGCCTTCACCAAGGTGAAGATCAACGGCCCATTCGTCATGGGGCGGCGATGTCAGATCTCCACCGGGTGTTTCCTCGGCGCGGGGGAGGGGGGCTCACGCTGGGCGACGATGTGCTGGTCAGTCCGAACTGCACCATTCTGACGGGCACGTATCAGTTCGACCAGCTGGAGGTCCCGCTGCAGGAGCAGGGCAGCGTCAGCAAGCCCACGCGCATCGGCCACCGGGTCTGGATCGGCTCCAACTCGGTGGTGCTGGCCGGAGCGGACATCGGCGACGACGCGATCGTCTCCGCCGGCTCGGTGGTCAGCGGCCGGATCCCTCCAAAAGCGATCGTGCTCGGCAATCCCGCAAAGGTCATCTTCACCCGAAGGTAAGCAGTCGGCATGAGCCAGCAGGAGATCGACAGTCTCGCATTGCGGCGCATCGCCGCCGGTGTGGAACCGGGGCAGGCCTGGTCCTCGTATCAGGCGGCGGCACGCGCCTTGGATCGCATCCCGGCGGGGGCCGTGCCCGACCGGCTCCGCGCCAGGGTGGCGCTGCTCGGCTCCTTCACGCTGGAGCCGTTCGTGCCTGTCCTCCGGGTGGAGGCCGCGAGGGCGGGCATCTGGCTCGATATCTACGTCGCTCCCTACGGTCAGTATCTCTCGGAGCTGATCGATCCCACCTCGGGGCTCTATCGCTTCCGGCCCAAGGTCACGTTCCTCGCGGTCGACCCGGACGTACTGTGGAACCAGCGGTGGGCGGAGTCGCCGCCGCTCAAGACCGAGCCGGTGGTGGGCGGACTCCTCACGCCGCTGTTCTCGGGATTGGACGTCTTCGACCGGGCCGGCACGGGGATCGTGGTCATGAACGACTTCGTGCTGCCTCGCCGCAGCACCGAAGGGGTCAACGCCTTCCGCAGCAAGGGCACCTTCGCCCACACGGTGGCGCACGCCAACAAGCATCTGCGGCTGCGTCTGTCGCTCCGCGACCATACGTTTCTCTTTCCCCTGGCGGATGTCGTGGCGCAGGTGGGCCGCGATCACGCCTTCAACTGGCGCACCCACTACCGCGGTCATGTGACGTGGTCCGACCGGCTGATGGCCGCCGTGGCCGAGCGCTACGTCGGGTTCGCGCTGGCGGCCATGGGCAGGGCCACGAAGTGCATCGTGCTCGACCTGGACAACACCCTCTGGGGCGGCGTGCTCGGCGAGGAAGGGCCCGCGGGGATCGCCCTCGGACCGCAGTGGCCCGGCAGCGAGTTCGTGGACTTCCAGCGCGAGCTGCTGGACCTCCAGGGGCAGGGCATTCTCCTCGCGCTCTGCAGCAAGAACAACGAGCATGAGGCGCTCGCCGTCCTGCGGGAGCATTCCAGCATGCTGATCCGCGAGGCCCACCTCGCGGCCTACCGCATCAACTGGGACGACAAGGCGACCAACATTCGCGACATCGCCCGCGAGCTGAACATCGGCCTCGACCACATGCTGCTGATCGACGACAGCCCGCACGAGCGGGCCTGGGTGCGGCAGGAGATTCCCGAGCTGCGGGTCCCCGAGCTCCCGTCCGATCCGACGATGTACGCGAGCTGGGTCGGCTCACTCCCGTCGCTCATCGTGCTCCAGCAGACGCTGGAGGACACCCAGCGCACCCGGCAGTACCAGGAATCTCGCAGCCGCGAGGCCTACCGCGGCTCGGTGGGCTCGGTGGAAGCCTTTCTCCGGGGACTGGGGCTGCGGGCGGACATCACGCAGCTCGACGACGACAGTGTGGCCCGGGTGGTGCAACTCCTCGCCAAGACCAACCAGTTCAACCTGACGACACGGCGTCACGACGAGTCCACGATCCGGCGCCGGACGGCGTCCGGGGAGTGGCGGGTGTACACCATGCGGGTCACCGACCGCTTCGGCGATTTCGGCCTCACCGGGGTGGCCATCGTGGTACCGGGCGAGGGGACGTGGCAATTGGAGTCCTTCCTGATGAGCTGCCGGGTCATCGGCAAGTCGGTGGAGACGGCTCTCCTCGCTCGCATCGCGGAAGACGCGCGTGAGGCCGGGGCGACGGCACTCGCCGCCGAGTTCATCGACTCCGGGCGCAACCAGGTCGCGGCGGGCTTCCTACCCGGTCACGGCTTCGCCGCGGGGCCGGACGGACGATGGACACGCTCACTCGAGACCGGAAGCCCGCAATGGCCGGCCTGGATCGAAGCGGCGTCGGCCGTGAGCGCGCCAGCCGAGAGCCAGCGGGAGACGATAGGATGACCGACCAGTCGCAGGTAGCGGTGCGGGTCCGCGAGGTGATGGCGCAGGTGCTGGATCTGCCGCCCGGCGAGATCGGCCCGGAGCTCTCCCCGGAGACCTCGAGCGCCTGGACCTCACTCAACCACCTCATGCTCATTTCGCAGCTCGAAAGCGAGTTCGGCGTGGTCTTCTCCAGCACCGAGGTGAAGGGACTCACCTCATTCACGGCCATCCTGGACGCCCTTGGACGGCGGCGCGGCTCGGTCGCCTAGCGCCGGCGGGGTGGGGATCGACCTCGCCGACCCCAACACGTTCGAGCATCTGGCGCCGGACGCGGTGGAGCGAGCGGCTCGCCGCTGGCTCTCACCGGCGGAGCGGGTCTGGTGTGGGTCCCAACCCTCGTTTCGGCTGGCGATGGTCACGGTGTTGAGCTGCAAGGAGTCGGTGTGCAAGGCAACAGGCGGCGCGACGCCGGTTGCCGAGGCGAGGCTCGCCATGGAAGGGGCATGGCCGAGGGGTTGGGCACGGGCCACCGGGCCGGAGCCCGTCGCCCTTTGGTGGGAGGTCGGCTCCGGACATATTCTGACGGTGGGTGTACGGGGGACGGCGCACCACGCGGATCCCCTTCTCTTTCGCATCGTGCGCGGGCGCGACGGGACCGAGGCAGCCTGACGCGCCGACGCGACACTCTGCAGGCCTGGATCCTACCGGCTGGAAGCAACCTCAAGCAGCACTGGCCTGTGTCGGAAGTGCCGCAGGGGCATGGTTTTTGTAAGCGGTCGTCGGATCCGGCGTTCGAACAGCCATCCAAGGAGTCAGCATGCGGGTCCTGGTCACGGGCGGGACAGGGTTCACCGGTACGGCACTGGTTCGACGCCTCATCGGCGCGGGTCACCAGGTCGTGGCCCTGGACTACAAGGACGGCCTTCAGTGCGACAGCCTCCGCGCCATGGGCGCCGAGGTGGTCCTGGGGTCGGTCACCGACCGTGCCGCGGTGCAGCGAAGCATGAAGGGCGTCGAGTACGTCTTTCATCTCGCGGCTGCCTTCCGCGAGCTCAACGTCCCCAACTCGTTCTACGACGACGTCAACGTCAACGGCACCCGGATCGTGGCCGAGGAAGCCATTCGGGCCGGCGTGTGGAAGTTCGTGTACTGCAGCACGTGCGGAGTCCACGGGAACGTGGATCATCCCCCGGCCAACGAGGACGCGCCGATCCAGCCGGCGGACTACTACCAGCGCACCAAGTACGAGGCCGAGCCGCTGGTGAAGCAGCTGACGGCGGGCAAGATGGAGATGGTGATCCTCCGGCCGGCGGCGATCTACGGCCCGGGCGATCCGGAGCGGTTCTTCATGATCTTCAAGCGCGTCGCCCGCGGCACCTTCCCGATGTTCGGCAGCGGCAAGACGCTCTACCACCCGCTCTACATCGACAACCTGGTGGACGCGTTCATGCTCTGCCTGGCGCCCGGGCGTCGGCAACGGTCGGGAGTATCTCATCGCCGATGAGCACTACTATCCGATCGAGGAGATCGTGAAGGCGGTCGGTCGCGCGCTCGACGTGCCTCTGCGCATCCCGCACTATCCCGTCTGGCCGGTGGTGGCCGTCGGGCACGTGGTGGAGAAGGCGTGCAAGCCGTTCGGGATCACGCCGCCCATCTTCCCGCGGCGGGTGGACTGGTACCGGCAGAACCGCGCGTTCGACATCACCAGGGCCAAGCGGGAGCTGGGCTACGCGCCGCGCGTCGACCTGGACGAAGGACTGCGGCGCACCGGCCGGTGGTACCGCGAGCAGGGCTACCTGCAGATCGAGCAGGCCAGCGATCTGGCGCAGGTCTCGCCGGCGTAACCCACTCCCCGACACGCCTCCGCAAGGGCCGCGCGACGATCGCCGCGCGGCCCCTCTGGCTTCAGGCCGCCGCGCTTTCCGGGTGAGCCGGCGCACCGGCGGCAGCGGGTTCGTCGGCGCCGCCCCGCGCCGGTCGATGAAGTGACGGGACCAGATCTCGGTGAGGAGCAGGGACCAGAGGCGGTAGGCCCGCTCCTGGCTGTACGGCAGGCCCGCAGGCCGACGCCGAAGCTGGCCACGTAGCGCGGGTCGAACAGTCCGCGTGAGGCCAGCACCGGCCGGGAGAGCAGATCGTCCGCCAGCGAGTCGAGCAGCTCGGACATCCGGGTGTCGTGCTTGAGCCGATTGAAGCTCTTCCCGGTGGCCAGGATCGACGGCGACAGCAGACCTTCGCAGGCCCGGCGGAGGATGTACTTCTGCGTCCGCCCGTGGATCTTGAGGCTGTCCGGAATCGAGAAGGCCGCCGCGAGGAAGTCGGGATTGGTATGCTGCGCGTTCATCCGCATCCCGACACCGGCGTAGAGTCGCTCGACCGCGTGCTGATAGGGCAGGGTGAGAAAGCCCGCGTCGGAGGAAGTTGGTGAGCGGCTGATCGCCGCCGCGGGGGAAGCCGGGGAACGGCGCGAGGGGTGGCGTGCCGAGCAGCTGCGGGGCGGGGAACTCGCGTCCCCGGAAGTACGCCTTCTTCAGCGCGCGACCCGGCCAGCGTCCGGGGCTCCACGCTCCGATAGGTATAGTCGAAGAACTCCTCGAGCGGGCGCCGGAACACGGGGTACTTCACGCCCAGGTCCACCAGCCGGTGCCTGGCAGTCCGGCGAAGAGGCCGTCGAAGCCGAAGCCGGTGACGATCAGATCGACGTAGCGCGACGCCTCCCGCGCCGCGACGAAGAGGTAGGCGAT
Organism: uncultured Gemmatimonadales bacterium; assembly: GCA_963842945.1. Taxonomy (GTDB): domain Bacteria; phylum Gemmatimonadota; class Gemmatimonadetes; order Gemmatimonadales; family GWC2-71-9; genus CAVVWJ01. The sequence continues at coordinate 667,393 of CAWJIM010000019.1, read as the reverse complement.
GTCCTCGCGGCCGATCGGCTCCTCCAGGTGCCAGACCATCCAGGGCAGCAGGCCCGGCAGATCGTCGGGGTCGAGCACCACGGGATGGTGGACCGTGCCCAGCTCGCGCGCCACGATCGCCGCGTTCACCAGCTCGCGATCGTCCTCACCGTAGCCCGCCGAGAAGGTGTGGACCTCCCGATCGCCGGCGATCGCGCCGCGCGCCCGCTGCGACCACCGCCGAGTCGAGGCCTCCGCTCAGCGAGACACCGATCCGCTCGTACGGCTCCGCCTGCATCCGGAGGGTCTCCAGGAAGCTCTCCCGCAGGCGCGCGGCATGTCCCGCCTCGTCCCGGTCCGCGGCGCGGACCGGGATGTCCCAGAAGCGGCGGCTCCCCGCGCGTCCCTCCTGCACCTCCACCAGCGTGCCCGGCGCCACGGGATGCACGCCCTGGATGCAGGTGAATCCGGGCAGGACCCACTTGGTGTTGTGGATCGCCTGGAGGGCGGCGCGGTTGGCGACGGCGGGAATGGACGGAATGGCAAGCAATGCCTTGTACTCGCTCGCGAAGATCAGCCGTCGCCATCCAGCGCGAAGTAGAGCGGGGCATATCCCACCCGGTCGCGGGCGAGGACCACGCGGCGATTGCGCGAGTCCCACAGGGCGAGGGCGAACTGGCCCGCGATCCGCGCCAGCCCCTCCTCACCGAGGCCTCCCAGAGCTCTCCCGCGAGCACGCCGTCCCGCGCGGGCTCCCCAGTTCCCGAGGCCCGGCCCAGGACGCGGGCGAGCTCCCTTCGATTGTCGATCGAGCCGTCGAACACGACCGCACCGTCGCGCTGGCGCCCCACCACGGCCACCGAGCCGCGGACGCCGAGCCACACGCCCTCGGCCGGAGACCACTCCGCCGACTCCGCCCCGCGATGCTCGAGCCTCGCTCCTATGGCGCGCAGCTCGCCGCGGTCCGCCCCACCCAAGATGCCGTAGACAGCTCCCACGAATAGCTCCAATCAATGCGTTGGGTGCGTGAATGATGACAGCGCGGTCAACGCGACTCGATGGTGGAGTAGAAGGCCGCCAGCTTGCGTCGCCGCGGCCTCGGGAGTGAACTCGCGGCGCACGTGGTCCTTCGCGCGGGCGGCGAGTCCCTGGCGCAGGGAGTCGTCCTTCAGCAGCTTGGCGAGGCCGGCGCCGAGGGCGATCGGCTCGGGATCCACCAGATAGGCGGTGCGATCGTCGAGCACCTGGGTGTGGGTGCGCAGTCGAGTCGCGAGGACGGCGGTGCCGGAGTCCAGGTAGGAGTAGATCTTCATCGGCGTATTGGTGCCCTTGAGGCGAGGCGAGACCAGCACGTCCGCCTCGCGAAGCAGATCGGCCAGCTCGGACACCGGCTTCGGTCCCAGGAAGTGGACCGCCTGACCGATGCCGAGCGCGGAAGCCCGGCGGCCGTAGCGCTCGATGTCGTCCTTCGCCCCGCCCACGATCACCAGCCTGGCCTCCTCCATCTGGCTCAGGGTGTGGCGGAAGCCCTCGAGGAGCAGGTCGATGCCCTGGTAGCGCTCCAGGTTCCCCACGTACATGGCGACCGGGGCACCCGCCGTCTCGGGAGGCAGGTGCTTCGGCCCTTCGGCACCGTTGCCGGGGGCGAGGAGCGTCGTGTCCTCCACCCGTCCGACCGGCGTGCTCGGCGCGTGGCCCTGCGCGATGTCCTGCAGCGCGGCGCACACGGTCAGGACGCCGGCGCTCCGCCGCACCGCCACCGCCTCGCACCAGCGCAGGATCGGCCCCACCGGCCCCAAGGCCGGGTAGGCATCGATCATCTGCTCGGCCAGCGAGGAGTCCATGTCGTAGACGTAGGGAACGCCGGTGAAGGGCTGGAGCGCGGCGGCGATGAAGGCCGACTCCTCCACCGCGTGCACCAGGTCGTACCGGGTCCGGCGCATCATGCGGGCGCAACTCGCGAGCATCACCGCATCGCACAGCACTTTCTTGAGGGAGAAGCCCGGCCGGATATTCCGTACCCCAGGGATGCGCGGGATTCGCGCGATACGGCAATTGGGGATCTCGACGTCGCTCCCCTCGTGGTAGGTGAGCACGTCGACCTGGTGTCCGCGACCGGTGAGGAACTCCAGGACCAGCCTCACGGCGATGGGCGTGCCGCGGGCCTGAAAAAAGGGCTGGGGGGCAAGCAGGAGAATCCTCACCGCACTCGGGTCCTACGGTCGAGTGCGGTCCCGGTGCCGAGGGGCGTACCCACCTCCAGCGGAAGAGGTTACAGCGTCAGGGCGGCTGATCGGCTCGGGCTGGGCTGAGCTAAGGTCTCTGGTGCCCGGAGGCCCCGCGCAAGGGGCGCGGAAGCAAGATCCAAACCAGTGCTGCCGCGGGGTCGGCGGGCGGGCTATCTTACCCCCTGCCAACCAACCGACCATGCCCGAGGAGCTTATGGCCACCGCCGCCCCCACGTCCCAGTTCGCCGGGGTCGATTTCCTGAACTTCGACACCCTCCTCTCCGAGGAGGAGCGCGCGGTCCGCGACACTGTCCGCACCTGGGTGGACGAGAACCTCATCCCGGTCATCGGCGAGGCCTACATCGAGGGGCGTTTCCCGAAGCAGCTGATCGCCGGCATGGCCGAGCTGGGGCTCTTCGGGGCCAACCTGCCGGAGGAGTACGGCTGCGCCGGGCTCAACAACGTGGCGTACGGCCTCATCATGCAGGAGCTGGAGCGGGGCGACTCGGGGATCCGCTCCTTCGCCTCGGTGCAGGGCGCGCTGGTGATGTACCCGATCTACGCCTTCGGGTCCGACGAGCAGAAGAAGAAGTGGCTGCCGCTGCTGGCGTCGGGGCAGGAGATCGGCTGCTTCGGGCTGACCGAGCCGGACTACGGGTCCAACCCCGGCGGCATGATCACCACCGCGCGGGAGACCAAGGACGGCTGGGTGCTCAACGGCACCAAGATGTGGATCACCAACGGCTCCCAGGCCACGGTGTCGGTCATCTGGGCCAAGACGGGCGACATCAAGGATCCCCGTACGATTCGCGGCTTCATCGTTCCCACCGATACCAAGGGGTATACGGGCAAGGACCAGAAGGGGAAGCTTTCGCTGCGCGCCAGCGACACCAGCGAGATCCATCTCCAGGACGTCCATCTGCCGAAGGACGCGATCCTGCCCAAGTCGGGCGGTCTCAAGAGCCCGCTCATGTGCCTGACCCAGGCCCGTTACGGCATCGCCTGGGGAGCGATCGGGGCGGCGATGGCGTGCTACGACGAGGCGCTCCGCTACGCGCAGCAGCGGGTGATGTTCGACCGGCCCATCGCGCAGACGCAGATCCAGCAGGTGCGGCTGGTGGACATGCTGACCGAGATCACCAAGGCGCAGTTCATGACCCTCCAGCTCGGCCGGCTCAAGGACGCCGGCACCATGACGCCGGACCAGGTCTCGCTGTGCAAGCGGAACAACGTGAACATGGCCTGCGACATCGCGCGTGAGGCCCGGCGGCTGCTCGGCGCGAACGGGATCCTGGCCGAGTATCACTCGATGCGGCACATGGCGAACCTCGAGTCGGTCTACACCTACGAGGGCACCCACGACATGCACTCGCTCATCGTGGGTCAGGCCATCACCGGGCTGAGCGCCATCCAGTGAGATAGCTCACCGCTCCGGCTTCCCGGCGGCCACCCTTGGGAACCAGCTACCCGAGAGGGACCGATGGTGGAGCGCGACGCGAAGGGGGCCATGCCGGCATGGGCCCCTTCACTTCGTTCAGGGTGACATGCCGGGTGTTAGAGGCAACAAGCCCGCGTGACGCGCGGCCCCCTCGTACGTAATCCTTCTCGTGAGCCTGCCACTCGTGTCCGCTCCCGACATGCCAGCCCCCTCCGGATCCGCGCCGGCACAGGCCGCGGAGACGCTCTGCCGCGAGTGGTACGAAGCGTACGGGGCGGCGGTCTACAACTACTTCCGGTTCCACGTCCCGCTCCCCGACGTCGCCGAGGATCTCACCGCCGAGACCTTCCTGAAGGTGGTGCGGGCGGCGGACCGCTTCGATCCCGGCCCGCGGCACTGCGAAGGCCTGGATTCTCACGGTAGCCCGGAACGCCCTGGGCGATTGGCGCCGGCGCGCCCGGCTCCGGCAGTACGTCGCCCTCGGCACCATGCACGACCTGATCTACGAGGCTCCTTCTCCGGAAGAGCGGCTCCTGCGCGAGGAAGAGGTCGGGCGGCTGCTCGACGCCGTCGCGACGCTGGGCGAGGCCGACCGTGAGCTGATCGGCCTGCGGTACGGGAGCGGGCTCGACACCGCCGAGGTGGCGCAGATCCTCCGGATCAGCGAAGGCAGCGTACGCACCAGGCTCTGGCGAGCGCTCGGCAAGCTGCGAGAGGTCCTGGCCCCATGAGCGAGCCGGAGCTTCGGGAGCTGGATCGGAGGCTTCGGGGCATCGCCTTTGCCCCGCGCGCGTCGCTCGGCCCCGAGATCCTCGGCCGCGTGCGTCGAGGCGAGCCCCCCGCCGGGGCAGGCCCCCCTCGGCGACGCCGGCAGGCCCTCGCCACCGTCACGGCGGCTCTGCTCGCCGCAACGGCGGGCGCGATCCTGCTGCGTGCCACGGGCTCGGTGACGGTGGACCGCTGCTGCTACGATCTCGACGGCGGCGGGGACGCCGATGACGGCGTGCTGGTGCTCGCGGAGCGGGATGCCAGGGTGCATCACCTTCGCATCTATGAGGACATCGACCGCTCGCGCAGCTTCACCGAAAGCGATCTCGTTCGGCTCGACCGCGGGGCCAGCCCCGCCATGCATCGCGCTGCCACCGGAGGACTGGTCACCATCGAGCACTGCTGCGTCGACTTCGACGGCGGAGGGCCGGCCGACGACGGGCTGGTTATCATCGGCGTTCCGCCCGACCGCGTGGTGATGGCCGCGATCTACGAGCGCCGGCCCGGTGACGCCGCCGGCTCGGCCGGTTTTCCCCTCCGCTAGCCCCGTATCTGACCTCGATGACCCGCATGAAGCTCGCGAGCCTGCTCGTGACTGCCGGACTGTTCGGCGTCGGGGCCGCGCACGCCCAGGTGCCCGACACGGCCGCGGCGGACACCGGCGCCTTCGCGCTGCCTCCGATCGAGGTCGTCGGAACGATTCGGCCGGACGCCGGCCCCACCGTCGGATCCGGCGTGCCGGCTCGGGTGACGACGCTTGGAGCGGAGGACGTCGACGCCTATGAGCCGCGGGTGCTGTCCGACGCGATGCGGCAGGTTGCGGGCTTCTCCACCTACGATGACCTGGGAAGCCCCTACAAGCTCAACATCTCCTCGCGAGGCTTCTACTCTTCGCCGGTCGTGGGTCTGCCGCAGGGCGTCGCGGTGTTCCTCGACGGCGTGCGGATGAACGAGCCGGAGGCCTCGCAGGTCAACTTCGATCTGCTCCCGATGGACCACATCCAGCGCATCGAGGTACTGTCCGGCAACGGCTCGCTGCTGGGCCGCAACGCCCTGGGTGGAGCGGTCAATCTGGTTACCGCGCGGGGCACCGGACCCACCAGTGGCACGGTCGAGCTGTCGGGCGGCAGCTTCGGCACGGCCCGAGGTGAGGCCAATGTCTCCGGTCTGACCGGCGGCGGCGTGGACTGGTACCTAGGCGGGAACTACAACCGGGAGGACGGCTGGCGCGACGTGACCGGGGCCGAGCAGTACAGCGGGTTCGTGAACCTGGGCAAGCTGAATGACACCCGTGGCATCCGGTTCCAGGGAATGTATGGCAACTCCCTGGTGCACGCGGCGGGCTCGCTGCCGGAATCCATCTTCGAGTCCAGCCCGGACTCCAACCTCAGCGCCAACGACTACGAGGACCTCTGGTCCTACCAGGGCTCGCTCCAGGGGTACACCCAGCTCGGCACCGGCCGCGGGTCGGCGACGGTGTATTTCCGCCGCAGCCGTGCCGAGCGGTTCAACGTCAACCAGGCGCTGGATCCGGACGTCTTCGGCATCTCCTATAACAGCAGCTTCGGCTACACCGCCGACTACCGCTGGGCCACGCTGCTGGATGAGAATCTCGCGCTGAGTCTGCGGGGTGGCGTGGACGGCAGCATCAACCAGGTGAAGATCGACATCTTCTCCGACTCGGTGAAGTTCGGGGGCGACCGGTCGTCGACCACCCAGGCGAGGAGCCCGATCTGGGACATCGCGCCCTTTCTCATGGCTGATCTGACGCGAGGGGCGGTCACATTATCGGCCGGCGCGAGGTACGACTACGTCCGCATCCCCTTCGAGAATCTGCTCGACCCTTCGGCGGACACGGTGGGTCGCTACAGCCGGCTGAATCCTCGCCTCGGCGTGAGCGTCGCCCTGGGACCCGGAGCGTCGGTATTCGCCTCCTGGGGGAAGAGCTTCCGCTCGCCGGCGGTGATCGAGAACGCGTGCGCGGACCCGGAGGCGCCCTGCCCGCTGCCTTTCGCGCTGGGTGACGACCCGCCGCTCGAGCCGGTGAAGGCGACCACTCTCGAGGCAGGCTTCAGCTACGCCACCGAGCACCTCGCGCTCGAAGGCTCGGTGTATCACATGGACGTGCGGGACGACATCTTCCTGACCCCGTTCGGGGAGGAGGAGCCGGAGGGTGGCACGATCGACGGCTTCTTCGTCAACATCGACAAGACGCGACGGGTCGGGGTGGAGCTCGGCGCCGCCTATCGCTTCAAGGGCGGGCACTCCGCCTACCTGAACTACGCCTATACCCGGGCCACGTTCGAGAGTCCGGCGGACATCTTCAGCATCCGCTCGCTGGAGGAAGGGGACGGGGGCGAGGTGCTCAATCCCTTCCCGAGCGACAACCAGGTCGTGGCGGGCGACCGGTTTCCGCTGTCGCCCGATCACCTGCTCAAAGGCGGCGCGACGCTGAGAGTGGGCCGATACCTCTACGTCGGAGCGGACGCGCGGTACACCGGAAAGCAATGGCTTCGCGGCGACGAGGCCAACGTCACCAGCAAGCTGGACGACTACGTGGTGACCGATGCGCGGGTGGGGATGGAGCTCGACCGATGGGAGATCAGCGGCGTGGTGACCAATGTCTTGCAGAATCGCTACGCCAGCTTCGGCAACTACAACGTCAATCAGGGCAATCCGGCGGGCCCGACGGTGGAGCGCTTCCTCACTCCCGGCTCGGAGCGGATGTTTCGGCTGATCGTGCGGACCTCACTGGGTGGGGCGCGGCAGGAGGGCGGTGTGCCGGACATCGATTGAGCGGCTGTTCGTTCAGGGTGACAAGAGAGCGGCCCGCGACTAGCTTTGCCGCCAGTTTGCAGGGCAGCCGAAGAACCGAGGCCGGGAGCGTGCGTTGAAGATCGCGGTGTGTCTCAAGCGGGTGCCGGAGATGGAGCTCAGGTTCTCCATCGCGGGCGACCGCAAGTCGCTGGATCCGGGTGGGCTCAAGTACGAAATCAGTGACTTCGACGGCTACGCCCTCGAAGTCGCGCTGCAGCTGGTGGAAAAGGCGGGAAGCGGTGAGGTCGTGGCGATCAGCCTCGGCCCCGACGGGGTGCAGGAGACCCTCCGAAAGGCGCTCGCCATGGGCGCCACCCGAGCGGTCCAGCTCAAGGCGGACGAGGTGCCCTTCGACGGGTCAGCCGTCGCGGCCGCGCTGGCGGCGGAGCTCAAGGACGGCGGGTACGACCTGATTCTCTTCGGCCGGATGGCGACCGACACCGGCAGCGGCACCGTCGGAGCCATGACGGCGCACCTGCTCGATCTTCCCGCCGTCACCGCCATCTCCCATCTCGAGCTCGGCGAAGGACGGGGCACCGCGGGGCGCGACCTCGAGGGCGCCTCCGAGACGGTCTCGTTTCCTCTCCCTGCCGTGCTCACGATCGACGAGGGCATTGCGCGCCCGCGCCTGGCCACGCTCAAGGGCATCATGGCGGCCAAGAAGAAGCCGCTCGACGTGCGGCCGGCGCAGCTCGGAGAGGTGCGACTGACCGTCGAGTCCATGGCCCTGCCGCCGGAGCGCAGCGGAGGTCGGATCGTGGGCGAGGGGGCGGACGCCGTGCCCGAGCTGGTGCGGCTGCTCCGCACGGAAGCGAAGGTGCTCTGATGGCGACGACCTTTGCCTTCGCCGAGTCGCGGGACGGCAATCTCCGCAAGGTGGCGTTCGAAGCGGTGACCGCCGCGCGCCGCGCGGCCGACGCCACGGGAGGAGGCGAGGCGCATGCCCTCCTGCTGGGCGCGCCGGGGATCGCCGCCAGGGCCGAGGAGCTCGGCCGCTACGGTGCCGACGTGGTCTTCGTGGTGGAGCACGAGGGGCTCGCGCGGTACAACCCGGAGGCGTTCGCGGCGACAGCGGCGGAGCGGCTGCGCGCGGGGGACTATCGCGCGGCGTTCTTCCCGGCCTCGGCCCAGGGCCGCGACCTGGCCCCGCGCACCGCGGCGGCGCTGGGCGTGAGCCTGGCGTCCGATGTCACCGATTTCGAGCTGCAGGGTGACGCGGTGCTCGCCCGGCATCCCGGATACACCGGCAAGGTGATTCTCACGTTGCGGCTCGCGGGCTCGCCGGCGCTGGTGTCGCTGCGCCCAGGGGCCATCACCCCCGCGGAGCAGCCGCGCACGCCGAGGGTGGAGCAGGCGAAGCCGGCCATCGATCCCGCCTCGGCGCGCGTGTCGGTTACGGAGACGACGCAGCGCACGGGCGCGCGGCTCGACCTGGGTGAGGCGCCGGTCATCGTGAGCGGCGGCCGCGGCCTCCGCGCAGCGGAGAACTTCAAGCTGGTGGAAGAGCTGGCCGACGCGTTCGGCAACGCCGCGGTCGGCGCGACCCGCGCCGTCACCGACGACGGCTGGCGGCCCGCAACGGATCAGATCGGGCAGACCGGGCGCAACGTCAGCCCCGATCTCTACGTGGCGCTCGGCATCTCAGGCGCCATCCAGCACCTGGCCGGGATGCGCACGTCGAAGACCATCGTCGCGATCAACAAGGACAAGGACGCGCCCATCTTCAAGATCGCGGACTACGGGATCGTGGGTGACCTGTTCGAGATCGTGCCGCGGTTGACCGAAGAGGTCCGCAAGGCGCGTAGCGGGCATTAGCGGCGCTAGCTGTCATCCCGAGCGCAGCGAGGGATCTTCTCGGCGATCCTCGAAGACCGGGTGAGAAGATCCCTCGCTACGCTCGGGATGACAGGCTCGGGAGCTCCGCGACCATCTCCCGAATTCTCCGCACGCCTTCCACCACGGTCGCCTCATCGGGCCCGAACGAGAACCGCACGTAGTGGCGGAAGCGTGACGGCCGGCCGCTGCGCCGCTTGCCCGGATTCACGTCGAAGAACTCGCCCGGAACGCAAATCACCTTCCGCTCGAGCGCCGCCCGGAAGAACGACATCCCGTCGTTGATCGCCGGCGGCAAACCGGAGACGTCGCCCCACCAGTAGAACGTCCCCTCGGGCTCCAGGTCGAACCGTACCCCCGCCTCCCGCAGCGCCTGGCCCATGAGCGCCCGCTTCCGCAGGAACGACTCCCGGATGGCCTGGGTCTCCGCCTCGACCACCGTCGGCTCCAGCAGCTGAACCGCGGAGCGCTGCAGCGGCTTGCTGCCACCGCCGTCGAGGAACGAGCCGCTGCTGGACACCGCCTCGATGACCTGCTGCGGCCCCACGATCCAGCTGCAGCGCCAGCCGGGGTAGCGCCAGTTCTTGGTCAGGCCGTCGAAGAGCACGACCGGGTCGGCATCCACGTCGTCCACGTACCGCGCTGCCGAAACCAGCCCGTCGCCATCCTCCGTCTCCCGCCAGACGTAGTGCGAGTAGAACTCGTCCACCAGCAGCGAGCAGCCGAGCTCGCGCGCGACCTCGACCCATCCGCGGAGCTCCGCATCGGCGATCACGCGCCCCGTGGGGTTGCAGGGGTTCGACAGCAGCACCGCCGAGAGTCCGCGTCCGGTAATCTCCTCGCGGAGGTGCTCGGGGCTGAAGTGATAGCCCTCCCGGCCGTCGAGCAGGATGGGGATCGAGGTGAACAGCTTGAAGATGTCGAGCAGCTCTTCGTACGCGGTGTAGTCGGGGAGAAAATGACCGAGGTTCACCTGCCCGAGGGCGGCGACGGCGCGGGTGAGCGACGAGCGCCCGCCGCCGCAGATGCAGACGTTGCGCTCGGTGTAGCGGGAGCCTTTCCCGCCGCGATAGAGCCGGTTGTACAGCTCCGCCACCGCGCGCCGCAGCTCCCAGATCCCCGGTACCGGAGCGTAGTCCTGGTCGTCGACCCCGATCTCGATCTGGTGGACCCGGGGTGGTGCGCCCGGCAGCGGGCCGGTCTCCGGCTGCCCTTGGCCGAGGTTGCACCAGTCGGGATGGCCGTAGCGGTAGCCGAGACGCCCGGCCTCGGCCATGACGAAGATGACGCCGGTGAACGGGACGGGGCGGAAGCCGGGAATCGGGGGTGGCAAAGGCATCGCGATATCGGTTATTCGGACTGGAGCGTGCGAGCCGGGTCGATCGCCGTGGCCCGCCGCGCGGGAATCGCTGTGGCGCAGAGGCTGACCCCGGCCAGGGTGAGTGCCGCCAGCACGAACGTGAGTGGATCGGTGGCGCTGATCTCGTACAGCTCGGAGCTGAGCCACCGCGTGGTGGCGATCGCGCCCAGGGTGCCGAGCAGGATCCCGACCCCTGTCAGCCGCATCGCTTCCGCGAGCACCAGCGCCAGCACGTTTCCCCGCTGGGCGCCAAGCGCCATCCGAATCCCGATCTCACGGCTCCTCTGAGTGACCAGATAGGCGACGACCCCGAAGATCCCGAGCGCCGCCAGCACCACCGCCGGAAGCGCGAAGGCGCCGAGGAGTCCGGTGATGAAACGCCGATAGGCCAGCGACTGCTGAAGCGAAGTCGGCAGGTCGTACACCCGGTTGCTGAAGGTCGCGCCCTCCAGCGGCAGGTCGGGCTCCACCGATCGGGCGGCCCGGGTCACCGCGGGCACCAGCGCCGCAGGGTCCCCGACAGTGCGGACGACGAGTGACATCCAGCCCCAGACCGTGACGGTGTAGGGCAGGTACACCTCGGGGACGAAGTCCGTGTCGAGGGAGTAGTGCCGGACGTTGCCCACCACGCCCACGATCGTGGCGTGCACCGGCTCGCCGAACTCCGGCCGCCCCTGGGCGGACTTGCGCACGGTGATCCGCTTGCCGAGCGCGTCCCCGCCCGGCCAGTAGCGGTCGGCGAGCGCCTGGTTCACCAGCGCCGCGGCACCCGGGTGGATCAGATCCTCGGCGGCGAATTCGCGCCCACGCACCACCGGGATGCCGGCCGTCCGGAAGTAGGCGGTATCTACCACCCGAAAGAGCGCCTCGTCGGTCTCGCGAGCGGGGGCGCCTTCTACCTCGAGCGGCGTGTTGATCGAGGCGCCACTGAGCGGGACGTGGTTCGTCATCGCAACCGCCTCGACACCGGGCACGGCCGCCACGGCCGTGGCGACGTCCCGGTAGAGCTGCAGCGCCCGCTCCGGGCTCTCGTATCGGGACGAGGGCGGCATGATCGGAACGGCCAGCAGGCGCCCCTCGTCGAAGCCGGTGGGCACACGCTGAAGCCGCTCGAGGCTGCGCAACAGCAGCCCGGCGCCCGTGAGCAGGACCAGCGCCAGCGCGATCTCGCCCACGACGAGCGCCGCGCGCAGCCGGCGACGCGAGAGCCCGGCTCCCGCGCCGAGGCCTTGGCGGAGCGAGCCGACAAGGGAAGAAGAACGGAGCGCCGGCACCACGCCCAGCACGACGACGAGCGCGACCGACAGCGCGGCGGCCGTGACCATCGCCCAGGGATCGACTGCGAGCTCGCCGGCGCGGGGCAGCAGGTCCCTGCCGCCGACACGGAGCCAGCCTACCAGCAGCACCGCGGCGACGAGCCCAAGCGTGCCGGCCGCGACCCCGAGAACGACACATTCCGCGGCGAGCAGCCGAAGCAGCGCGGCTCGGCCCCCGCCCAGCGCCGTGCGGATGGCCAGCTCGCGCGAGCGGGTCCCGGCCCGGGCCAGCGCGAGGGCGGCGACGTTGACGCAGGCGATGAGCAGGACGAAGATCGCGGCCGCCGTGAGCAGGCGCAGCTGCGGCCCCGTGCCGCCCAGGATCTCCGCCGCTACCGGAAGAAACGCCACACGGCCCCAGCCGCCGTTCTCCGCCGGATACGTCTCGGCCAGGTGCGCGGCCACCGCGGAGAGCGCCTGCACACCGGCTGCCGAGTCGACGTCCGACACGGAGACGGCCCACGACACGGCTGTCGGTATGCAGACCCCGCTGTTGGAGGGCGGGGCTGGTGGAGAGAATGGCGGTGATCGGCGCCCAGAGATCGGCCCAGACCGGGTACACGAAACTCTGAGGCATGACGCCCACGATGGTGATAGCTCTGCTCGCCCAGGGTGACGCTCCTGCCGACGACCGACCGGTCGCCGCCGAACCCGCGCTGCCAGAGCGGCCACGAGATGGCCGCCACGGCTGGGGCGCCCGGCGCGAAGTCCGAGGGCCCCAGCGTGCGGCCCAGGGCCGCGGACTCGGGGAGTACGCGGAAGTACTCGTCGGTGACGAATGCCCCCACCAGCCGCTCGGCGGTCTCGCCCGTCTTCAGCACCGCGCCCTGGCCGCGCACGAAGGCGAGTGCCGCGAACGCGTTCGTCCCCGTTCGCCAGTCCTGGAAGGTGGGGTATGACGCGGGCCTCACATTGGCGGCCGAATCCTGCTCGGCGATCATCATGACCCGGTCCGCGGGTGCCCATGGTGAAGGGCCGCAGGATGACTGAGCGCAGCACGCTGTACACGGCGGTCGTGCCCCCGATGCCGAGCGCGAGCGTGAGAGTGACGGCGATGGTGTATCCCGGCGCTCGGCCGAGGGTTCGCAGGGCGTGGCGGAGATCGCGCAACATGGTGGCTCCTGGCTGGACAGCGACCCTGCAATATGACATCGTAGATGGACCAGGAGGTCGTATGGCGAACGACAGGCAGCCGATTTACGGAACCCTGGTCTTCCTGGGAATTCTTCTCACTGCGCTGGTCGTCCTCCAGCCGTACTCGGCGGATTGGCCGGGGACGGTGTACACCGAGCCGGCGCGGCGGTACATCCGAGCGGCCATGCGCCAGGACTCGGCCACCCTGACGCGGCTCTCGACCTCCGAGTCGCCAGTGCGCTGGGCCCTCGCGGCGGCTCGCCGTCATCCGGACCTGCTCACAAACTGGAAGGGACGGATCGAGGCCTGGACTGGTGAGCGGCGGGGAGATACGACGGAGGTGTTCGTCTACCCATACCCAGGCGGGCGGACCTGCGAGGAGGAGCCGATCGTGCTCCGGTTCGTAACCTCCGGAACGGCGCCGAAGGTGGTGGAGGCGAGCTCCACCTGCCTCGATCCCGGCTAGCGGCTACAGCACTCGCCGCGGCACCTGCCGCATGTACGCTTCATACGTTGGATAGCGCCGCACCAGCCAGCGCTCCTCCGCCTTCGCCTTGCCGTTGAAGTAGGCCCCCGCCAGCAGCCCCACCAGCAGCGCCAGTGTCCAGTTGCTCCACGCCAGCGTGTAGCCAGTCAGTCCGAGCACGATCCCCGCATAGATCGGGTGTCTGACGTGGGCGTATGCACCCGAGGTGACCAGCGGCGCTCCCGGCAGCGGCTCGGTGCCGGGCGTCAGGCTCCGGCCGAGGGACCGCACTCCCCAGATGGCGAGCGCGAGACCGCCCGCGATCAGTGGCGCGCCCAACCACCTGATGCGACTCGGGCCTGCCTCCCCAAGACCGGCGTACCGGGGCAGCAGCGGCGCGCCCAGGCCGACCAGCGCGAACAGCGCCAGCTGTCCCCAGACCCAGGGGTCCCGCGTCGCCTTGTGCAGGTCCATGCCACCAACTTAGCCCCTCGGATGGGCGGGTTATATTTCCGCCGCCTCGACGTCCGACCCCTTCCCCAGGAGTTGTCCGACGTGTCCACCATCGTCCCCGCCCGACACCAGCGTCCGCTGCCGCTCGATCAGATCATCCGCCGCGATCCGCCGGGCGCCGAGGCGATCGAGATGGATGTCGTGATCGTCGGGGCAGGGCCCGCCGGGCTGGCCTGCGCCATCGAGCTGACCCGGCTGGCGAAGCAGGACGCGGAGTCGGGCGGCGGTCTCGGCGAGCTCAACATCGCCGTGCTGGAAAAGGCGGGTGCGCTGGGCGAGCACAATCTCTCCGGCGCCGTGGTGAACCCGCGCGCCTTCCACGAGCTCTTTCCCGACCTCAACTCCAGCGACATCCCCTTCCGCCAGCCCGTCGCGGGCGAAGCGGTGTACTTCATGACCGAGGGCCGCGCTCAGCGCATTCCCACCCCGCCCACCATGCACAACGCCGGATTCTACACGGCATCCATCTGCGAGATCGTGCGTTGGATGGGCGAGCGGGCGGAGCAGGCGGGCGTCAACCTGTTCGCCGGGTTTCCGGTGGACGCGCTGCTGGTGGAGGGCGACGCGGTGCGCGGCGTCCGCACCACCCCGTCCGGTCTCGACCGCGATCGCCAGCCGACGGCCGATTATGGCGAGCCGACCGATGTCACCGCCAAGGTGACGGTGATCGCCGAGGGAACGCGGGGGCTGCTGAGCCAGGGCTGGTGCGAGTGGCAGCAAGTCCGCTCGCCCAATCCGCAGATCTTCGCGCTCGGCGTGAAGGAGGTCTGGCAGACCCCGAAGCCGCTCAACGCAGTGATCCACACCCTCGGGTGGCCGCTGCCCGACGACGCGTTCGGCGGCAGCTTCATGTACCCGCTGGGGCCGGGACAGATCGCCCTCGGCCTGGTGGTCGGGCTCGACTATCACGACGCGTCGCTCGACGTGCACGAGCTGCTCCAGCGAATGAAGCTGCACCCGCTTTTCCGGCCCTATCTGGAGGGGGGCGAGCTGCTGGAGTGGGGTGCCAAGACGATCCCCGAGGGGGGGTACCATGCGCTGCTCGAGCGCCGGAGCGGCGACGGCATCCTGCTGGTGGGCGACGCGGTCGGGCTCGTGGACGTCCCCTCGCTCAAGGGCATCCACTACGCCATGCAGTCGGGGATCTACGCCGCGCGCGCCGCGTTCGCCGGGCTCAAGCAAGGCGACCTCTCCGCCGCCCGGCTCTCGGCGTACGACCGCCTGGTGGACGAGAGCTACATCGTGGCCGACATGTACCGGACGCGGAACATGCGACTCGCGTTCAAGGACGGGCTCTACGTCGGCGGATTCAAGGCCGGGCTCATGACGATCAGCGGCGGGCGGCTCTTCGGCGGGCGCATGGAGATGCCCGAGGATGCCGCCACTCCGCGGCGGGTCACCGAGGCCGAGCCGTTCACGCCGGACGGGAAGCTGACGTTCGGCAAGCTGGACGCCGTGTTCAAGTCGGGGAACGCGACGCGCGACACCATCCCCTCGCACCTGCTGGTCGGGCCGGATGTGAGCGCGGAGGTCGCCGAGCTCTACTCCCACGTGTGCCCCGCGGGCGTCTACGAGCGCGTGGGCGACGAGCTCCGGGTCAATGCGCCGAATTGCATCGACTGCAAGGCGACCGACGTGCTCGGACCGCGCTGGACGCCGCGAGAGGGGGGCAGCGGGCCCAAGTACCGCGCGATGTAGCAGTCGTCTTGCCACACCTTGCAGTGCCGCGACGTCGGACGTTGCCGCGAAAGTCGACACTGTGCGCTTCCTGCGGATTGTGTCGCAGGAAGCTCCTTCCCAACCTTGATCCGTCCCTCACAACCAGCCGGCCGTCGGCGACATCGAGCCTCAGGGGTGCACTCTGGGATCGCACGCGTTGGGCAAGCCGAAGCAGCAGCGCTGGACCACGGGCGTCGCGCAGGGGGTCGCTGCGATGCTCTCCGGCGGAGCCGCGCTGGTCTCGATCCTGAGCTACACCAGCTCGGCGGGGATCGCGGTCCCGGGCATGCCTTCGGCCGCCTCCCGGGCACACTCGGTGACCGTCGCGCCCGCGTTGGACACCGCCGCCGCCGTGGGCGACACGATCCAGCTCGCGGCCGTGATCACCGACTCCGGCGGCACCGTGCTCGCCGGGGTCGCTCCGACCTGGACCAGCGGAGATCCCTCCATTGCCGAAGTGAGTCCGGCGGGTACCGTGGCGATCCGTGGCGCGGGGGCCACCGCGATCATGGTGCGGGTCGGAAACGTAGAGACCCGCGCCCACATCGTGGTGCTGCAGCGACCCGCCTCGCTTCAGGTGGACGACACCCTGCTTCAGGTGCCCGAGGGCGATCGCCGTCCGCTCAGCGCCCGGGTGCTGGACGCGCGGGGCAATCCGATCGTCGGCGCGGATGTGACCTGGTCGGCACCGGACCCGGCAGTCGCCAAGGTCGAGAGTGCCGACGCCGTTGGGGTCAGTGCCGGCAGAACGTTGTTCCTGGCTATGGCGGGTCAGCTGCAGGCGTCGCTGCCGCTGGAGGTGACGCCGGTGGCCGGCTCCATCACCGTGCTTGGTGGCGACGGACAGCGTGGACCGGCGGGCGCCGAGCTTTCGGTGCCGGTGACCGCGCAGATCGTCTCCCGCAGCGGGCGGCCCATCGCGGGCGTCGTGGCAGGCTTCCACCCCGCCGCGTCCGGCGCGTCGGCGCGAGCCGGCGTTCGATACCTCGGATGCGCGCGGGATCGTGAAGACGGTGTGGCGGCTGGGCGAGCTGCCCGGACGGCAACAGCTGTCCATCGCCGTCGAGGGCGTGAGCGCGTCACCGACGGTGAGCGCCGAGGCGGACCCCCTGCCGGGCAACGCGCGGGTGGAGATCGCGAGCTCCGACCTGGCCGGCCGGGTGGGCGATACGCTGCCGTGAGCCGATCGTCGTGCGGGTCACCGACTCGCTTGGCCGCGCGCTGGCCGATCTGCCGGTGGGGTGGAGCGCGCTCGACGGCGGAGTCAATCACCGGGCAGGCCATGCGCACCGACTCACTGGGCGAGGCCCGCGCGACCTGGAAGCTGGGGACGAAGGCGGGCCGTCAGCGAGCGAGAGTGCAGGTGGGCAACGCGCGCACGATGCCGCCGGTCGGCCTGATGGCCGCCGCCGAGCCGGGACCAGCCGCGGCGGTACGCCCCGTCTCCGGCGATCGGCAGACGGGCTCCGTCGGTCAGCCGCTCCCGCAAGCGATCGTCCTGCGCGCGATCGACCGACACGGGAATCCCGTAGCGGGTGCGGTTCTGCGGCTGCTCCCTGCCGCCGGACGGCCCGCGGACAACGAGCTCTCTACCGACTCCACCGGACGGGCCAAGGTCGTCTGGACCCTGGGCCGGACCGCCGGCCTGCAGCGGCTGACGGCGCGACTGCAGGGCGACACCGCCGAGACGGAGATTACGGCGGTTGCGAGGCCCGGCAAGGCGGTGAAGCTCGCGTTCGTGGACCCGCCCGTGGGCGGGAAGGCGGGACGCGCGCTCCCCAAACCACTCGTGGTGCAGGTGACGGACAGCTACGGGAATCCCATCGCCGGACAGACGGTGTTGTTCAAGGCCAGCAGCGGTACCGTCACCCCCACGCGCGGTCTGAGCGATGTGGACGGTCACACCAGCGTTCGATGGACGCTCGGCCCGAAATCGCAACGACCTGAGCTGTCCGCCAAGGTCCCCGGCACCGTAGTAAGCCGAACCCTGACGCTCGGCGCGAAGCCGTAGGCCCCTCCTCGGCCACCTGGCCGATTCGCCCTCCGACGCCCCGCGATATCCTTGGATCAACACCGAAGGCATGGTGATAAGATCCTCGCGGGAGCAGACGTATGTCGCAGCCACAGTCGCAGACTCTGATCGACCTGTCCAACCAGCTCGCCGGCGCCGTCGAGCGCGGGGCCGAGAGCATCGTCGCGGTACATGCCCGGCCCCAACTGGCCTCCACGGGTGTGCACTGGCGAGACGGCCTGGTGGTGACCACCAACGGCACCGTCCGTCGCGACCGTGACATCACGGTGACCCTGCCGAGCGGCAAGCGAATCGAGGCCTCACTCCAGGGGCGCGATCCGTCCACCGATGTGGCCGTGCTCAGAGTCGCAACCGGAGTCCTGTCGGTGGCGACCCTTGGAGACGCCGGCGCGCTCAGACCGGGGAATCTTGTCCTCGCGCTGGCACGGCTGGACGATACGGGTGCGCGTGCCGCCTTCGGCGCCGTCAGCGTGGTCGGTGGCGCCTGGCGTCCCTGGGGAGGGGGTGAGATCGACCGGCTGATCCTGAGCGACGTCAACCTCTATCCCGGGTTCGGCGGAGGCCCCCTCGTCGATCCGTCCGGGCAGGTGCTCGGCATCAACTCCGGCCGCCTGAGTCGGCCCTATGCGACCACGCTGCCGGCCGAGACCGTGAACCGGGTGATCGGGCAGCTCGCGAGTCGCGGCTACGTCCGCCGCGGCTATCTCGGCGCCACCATGCAGCCGGTAGAGCTGCAGCAGCAGCTCCGCTCCCGACTCGGCCTGGATCGGGGTGGGGCACTGCTCGTCGTGTCGATCGAGCCGGACGGCCCATCGGCCGCGGGAGGCCTGCTCGTGGGAGACGTGATCATGGCGATCGCCGGAAGACCGGTCGCGGAGCCGGAAGACGTGCTCAAGGCGCTGGACGGCGATACGGTCGGCCGCACGCTTCCCCTGGAGCTGGTGCGCGGAGGCCGTCTGGAGCAGGTTGAAGTTCTGATCGGGGAGCGGCCGCGTGGACACTAACCTGGACGTGATCGCCGCGGCGGTACGAGGGAGCGTGGTGCAGGTGCTGCCCGGCAGCTCGGGCGGAGCCGGCGTGGTCCTCTCGCGCGGCGGAGAGCTGGTGGTCGTGACCAACGCGCACGTCGCTCGTGGCGCGACGGGTAACCGGCTGCGGATCCTGAGCCATCGTCGGACGGCGTACCAGGCGACGATCGAGCGGTCGGACGATCGTCGCGACCTCGCCCTGCTCGCGCTCCCGTCCGCCGCTTCGCGTGACCTCTCCCCCGCAACCCTGGGCGACACCGCGACGGTGCGCCCGGGGCAGCTCGTCCTTGCGATCGGTCACCCGCTCGGACTGGCCAACGCGGTCACCGCCGGCATCGTGCATTCAATGGGTCACTTGCGCGGCGCGTGGGAGATGACCCCGCGCTCACACAAGCTGTCCTGGATTCAGGCTGACATCATGCTCGCCCCCGGGAATTCCGGCGGACCGCTGGTGGACATCCAGGGGCGGGTGATCGGCATCAACACGATGGTCTTCGGAGGGCTCGCGCTGGCCGTTCCGGTCCCGGACATCCGGGCACTGCTGCAGGCCGGGAGCGAAGCCATCCCGGCGTGATCAGGGTATGGGTCGCCGTGCGGGATCCCGAGCGCCGCGCGGCGCTGATCCGAGCGCTTCGCACTGACGCGTCGGTCAGGCTCGTCGGGTCCGAGGCCGAGGCCGATGTCGTGTGCCGGGAGGCGGAGCCGACGCCGGTTCCGATGTCGCTGCCGACCGCGACGCACGACAGGCTCACGGCGCGAGAGCTCGAGGTGCTCGCCCTCGCCGCCGAGGGACTGGATAACCGGATGATCGGAGGGCGGCTCGGCGTCAGTCGGTCCACCGTGAAGCATCACTTGGAGGCGATCTTCGCCAAGCTGGGAGTGCACGGGAGAATGGAGGCGGTGCGGGAGGGGATGCGCCGAGGGATGGTGCCGCTCTGAGCCGTCATGGGGGCGCCTCACTGGCCGCCCGCGGACCACCGCAGTAGCCTACAGCGTATCCCTCTCGAGTCCTCAGCCTGACGGACCTCTCCGATCACCTCCGGGCCGCCCTGGCCGACCGCTACCTGCTCGTGCGCGAGCTGGGTGGCGGCGGGATGAGCCGTGTGTTCATAGCCGAGGAGACCGGGCTGGGGCGGAAGGTGGTGGTCAAGGTCCTTCCCCCGGAGCTCGCGGCCGGCGTGAACACCGACCGCTTCCATCGCGAGGTCCACCTCGCGGCCTCCCTCCAGCACCCCCATATCGTTCCGCTTCTCAGCGCAGGACAGGCCGGCGGCCTGCTGTACTACACCATGCCCCTGGTTGAGGGAGAGTCCCTCCGAGCGAGACTCGCACGTCAGGGCGAGCTTCCCGTCGCGGAGTCCCTGCGAATCCTGCGCGACGTCTCGGATGCGCTGAGCTATGCCCATCGGCACGGCCTCGTCCATCGCGACATCAAGCCCGGCAACGTCCTACTGTCCGAGCATCATGCCCTGGTGACCGACTTCGGAGTTGCCAAGGCGCTCGACGAAGCGGGGCCCGCGACGGCCGTGACTGCCACCGGCCTCGCGCTCGGCACCCCGACCTACATGGCGCCCGAGCAAGCAGCCGGGGATCCTCACACCGACCAGCGCGCCGACATCTACGCTCTCGGTGTCCTGGGCTACGAGATGCTGGCGGGCCGTCCCCCGTTCCTCGGCGCATCGCCCCAGGCGATCGTCGCCGCACAGCTCACCCAGGCGCCCCCGCCGTTGACCCACGCACGGACCAGCGTCCCGCCGGCACTCGCCAGTTTGATCATGCGTTGTCTCGAGAAGCGACCAGCCGATCGGCCGCAGAGTGCGGAGGAGCTGGTTCATGCGCTCGAGGCGCTCGGTGCCTTGGGAGAGACGGGCGTCACGACGCAGGTGACACCCGCGCCTGTGCCGTCGCGCTCGAGGCCCCGCTCCCAGGCGCTCCTAACCGTGGGCATCGGACTCGGGGTCGTCCTGGCCGGATTTTTCATCGCCCGGCAAGGGGGGAGGCTCCCCCGCTGGATACCAATTTGATCGCCGTCGCGCCATTCGATGTGCCCGATCCGAGACTCTCGCTCTGGCGTGAGGGTCTGGTGGACCTCCTGTCCCGGAGCCTGGATGGCGCCGGCCCGCTGCGGACCGTGCCGCCGACCACGGTGATCCGGCGGTGGAGAGGTCGGGCCGACCTGCCGTCCGCCATGGCACTGGGCCAGCGCACCCGCGCGGGTCTCCTCGTGTTCGGGAGTCTGATCGGTACCGGTCCGGATTCGGTGCGGCTCACCGTGACGGCACTCGACGTCGAGGAACAGCGTCCGATCGCCGAGCTCGAGCTTCGCGATGCGGCCGACCGCATGGATCGGCTGACCGACTCGCTCACGGTGAAGCTGCTCCGGGAGCTGGGTCGCACTCGGCGGAACGAGGTGTTCCGAACGACCTCGCTGGGGGCGACCTCGCTGCCGGCGCTCAAGGCTTTCCTTCAGGGCGAGCAATGGTTCCGACGGGCGGCCTGGGACTCCGCCCTCGCCTACTACGAGCACGCCATCGCGCTGGACAGCACGTTTCCACTCGCCCTCAGGCGCGCCGGGCAGGTGCTGGGCTGGCAGCGTTCGGCCTTCGACCCGCTCTCCCTACGACTCAAGTTGCGGGCCGGCGCGCTGAATCATGGGCTGGCCCCGAGAGACAGCCTGCTGGTCACTTCCGACTCTCTGCACTCGACGGTCTATGCGACGATTCCGCTGGTCGAATGGTCCGTCGTCCGTCGGGCCCATGCAGTCGCGCAGGAGCTCACCAGCCGCTACCCCGACGACGTCGAGTCGTGGTATACCCTCGGGGAGGCGCGCTATCACTTCGGCAGCCGAGTCGGGAGCTCACCCCGCCAGGCACTCGAGGCCTTCGACCGGGCCATCGCGCTCGATTCCTCCTTCGCTCCTGCCTACATCCATCCCGTGGAGCTTGCGCTGTGGCTCGAGGGTCCCGAGGCAGCCCGGCGGTACGCGAGAACTTACCTCGCGCTCGGCCCGACTGGGGTCTCGGCTTCAGGGATGGAATTGATAGGGCAGGTGCTGGAGGCGGGGGACACTCAGCCGCAGCGGGTTCCGCAGCCTGCTGCGGGACGCCTCGCCCGGATGTGCTGGACGATGCCCTGGCTGGCATTTCGACACTTCATGGACCCGGGCGAAACGGCAGTCGCGGTAGCGCGCGCACTGGCGGCCAGCCCGGCCGAGGATGTGGAGTCGAGTCACAAAACAAGACAGGGAACGCCGGGTCGGGACCGCCCTGCTGTTGCGCGGCCATGTCCACGATGGGGCGAGGATTCTCTTTCAGAATCCGGGGAGCATACCGCCACACTTGGTGGAGGCGGCGCTCCTGAGCGCGGAGCCTCCGGACAGCGCAGCCGTCGTGTTCCACCGCTGGCTGTCGGCAGGCCCGGTCCTCGCGGCGGCCCACGCCCTGCCCTGGTGGGCGGCACAGGGGGACAGCGCCTCGATTCGGCAGCTCGCACGCACCAGCGGCACCGTGTCCCGCTCGACGACGAAAGGGGTCGACCGGGATATCGCGGCCTATACGCACGACGCCGCGCTCGCTTATCTGGATCTGGTGCGACGCGACACCGCGGCCGCGATCCGGCGTCTCGAGTCGCTCCCGGAGTCGCTGTGTGTCGTCTGTTACCTGGAGCGATTGACTCTGGTGCAGCTCCTCTCCGCCCGGCACGACGACGAGAAAGCGACAAGGCTCCTGGACCGATGGCTCATCGACCTCGAGGTGCCCAGCCAGGTGCTTTGGGCGCTGGAGCGCGCCCGGGTGGCTGAACGGGTGGGCGATCGGGCGAAGGCGTCACGTGACTACCAGTATGTCGCGGACGCGTGGCGGCACGCGGATGCGCAGTTGCAGCCCTACGTGACCGAGGCGAGGGAGGCCTTGGCGCGTCTGGCCGGCGAATCCTAGACCCGCGTCAGCGCTCCCCCATCACCTTGATGATCACCCGCTTCCGCCGCTGGCCGTCCCACTCCCCGTAGAACACCCGCTGCCAGGGCCCGAAGTCGAGCTTGCCGCCGGTGATCGGCACGATGACCTCGTGGCCGACGGTGAGGCTCCGAGGTGCGCGGCGGCGTTGTCCTCGCCGGTCTCGTTGTGCCGGTAGCGCGCCGGGTCCCAGGGCGCGATGGTGCCTTCGAGCCACTCCAGGATGTCGTGCCAGAGCCCGGATTCGTGGTCGTTGACGAACACCGACGCGCTGATGTGCATCGCCGAGACCAGGACCATCCCCTCGCGCACGCCGCTGGCTCGCACCTGCTCCGCGACCTGCTCGGTGATGTCGATGATCTCCTGCCGCTTCTTGGTCTCGAACCAGAGATAGTGGGTGTGGGTGGTCATGGCTCCGCCATCAGCGCAGCAGCTCCTCGAGTCGAACCGCCGTGTCCGTCTTCTCGTCGCGATACTTCACGATCACCGGCGCGTACAGCGAGACGCCCGCGTCCTTGCCCGGTCCGCTCCGCACCGGTCTGGTCCCCGGCACCACCACCGCGCCGGCGGGGATCTCGAGCGGGCGGTCCTCCTCGCGGCGGTAGGTGCGGTCGCGCACCAGATCGAGCACCACCGTGCCGCCGGTGAGGATCGTGCCTGGCGCCAGCACCGCGCGCTCCCGTACCACGGTGCCCTCGTATACGCCGCAGTTCCCGCCCACCAGCACGTCGTCCTCGATCACGACCGGCAGCGCGCCCACGGGCTCCAGCACGCCGCCGATCTGTGCCGCGGCCGAGAGGTGGACCCGCTTGCCGATCTGCGCGCAGGAGCCCACCAGCGCGTGGCTGTCGATCATCGTCCCGTCGTCCACATAGGCGCCGACGTTCACGTACATCGGCGGCATGCACACCACGCCGCGGCCGAGATAGCACCCATCCCGGATCGCGGAGCCACCGGGCACCACCCGTACCCCGTCCTGGGGTCCGAGGGCGCGGAGCGGGTAGGTGTCCTTGTCGAAGAAGGGGAAGGGGCTGCCGGGGGCCGCCGGCCCGACCTGTCCCAGGCGGAAGCCCAGCAGGATGCCCGCCTTCACCCATGCGTTGGCTCGCCAGCGAGCCATCCGCGCCGCGCTCCGCCGCCCGCACCCGGCCGGCGTTGAGCTCCGCCTTGAGTGCCCGGAACGCCTCCAGCGCCGCAGGCTCCTGGCCCGAGGGAACCTCCTCGGCGAAGCGCTCCAGCTCCGCCCGTAGCGCCCTCGGATCGGCCACCACTAGACCTCGACCCCTAGTTTCTTCAGCACGGCGGCGAGTGTCGCGCGGGTTTTCTCGGTGACCGGCACCAGCGGCAATCGCAGCTCGTTGCTGATCCGGCCGGCGAGGGCGAGAGCCGCCTTCACCGGGGCCGGGTTGCTCTCCAGGAAATTCGCCTCCATCAAGGGGAGCAGGCGGTAGTGCCACTCCCTGGCTTTCTCGAACTCGCCAGAGAGCAGGAGGGCCACCATGGCCCGCATCTGGCCGGGCAGCTCGTTCGACGCGACCGAGACGAGGCCATCGCCACCGGCCGCGATGACGGCCAGCGTGAGCCAGTCGTCGCCCGAGAGCACGCTGAAGTCGTCCGGGCGGCCCTGGAGGATCTGCATGATCTGCGCGAGGTCGCCGCTCGCCTCCTTGATGCCCATGACGTTGGGGTGCTCCGCGAGCTGCAGGGTGACCCCGGGCTGGAGATTCACGGCCGTGCGGCCCGGTACGTTGTAGAGGCAGATCGGCTTGGAGGAGGCGTCGGCGACGGCGCTGAAGTGCCGGTGGAGTCCGCCCTGGCTGGGCTTGTTGTAGTAGGGTGTCGCGGTGAGGATGTAGTCGGCGCCGACGCGGCACATTCGGCGGGCCTCGGCCACGGCGCGGCTGGTGTCGTTGCTGCTGGCGCCCGCCATCACCGGAACACGGCCGGCGGCGGTCTCCACCACCATCGCCACGACTCGCTCGCGCTCGGCGTCCTCGAGCGTCTGCGCCTCGCCGGTGGAGCCGCAGGGCACCAGAAAGTCGATCCCCTCGGCGATCTGCCACTCCACCAGCGCGCGCAGCGCGGCGTAGTCCACCTCGCCGCGCTCGGTGAACGGCGTGACCAGCGCGGTACCGCAGCCCTGCAGACGCGTCATCCGGCTCCTCCGAACAGCATCGCCTCGAAACTGTGGAATCCGGGACGGCCCGGCAGCCATTCCGCCGCCGCCAGCGCGCCAACCGCGAACCCGGCGCGACTCCGGGCCACGTGGCTGAGGGAGACGCTCTCGTGCGGTCCGTCGTACGTCAGCTGGTGGGTGCCGGGGATGAAGCCGGCGCGCACCGAGGTGATAGGAAACTCGCGCGCTGGATCGGCCTCACGAGCCTTCTCCCGCAGCAGCGCCGCGGTGCCCGACGGCGCGTCGAGCTTCCCCGCGTGATGCTCCTCCAGTATAAAGGCGCCGAATTCCGGACGCTTTGCGAAGAGCGTGGCGAGCTCCCGCGCCGCGCGGAGAAAGAGGTGCACGCCGATCGAGAAGTTTGCTGCGTAGAGGAGCGCGCCCCCGCGACTCCGTACCAGGCGCTCGATCCGGGGCAGCTCGGCAGTCCAGCCGGTCGTGCCGGTCACGGTCGGAACACCGGCCTCGATCAGCCGCTCGAGATTGCCGGCGACGGCATCGGGCCGGGTGAACTCGATCGCGATGTCCACTCCGGCGAGCCGCTCGGGAGTCAGCGCGGCGCCGCCCGCGTTCTCCTCGCGTCCGATGACGCGCACGGCATGGCCACGCTCCGCTGCGAGCGCGGCCACCGCGCGTCCCATCCTGCCGTTGCCTACGATCACGATCTGCATTCGTTGGATCGGTCTGGGTTATGAGAACCGCGGGAGCCAGCGGTCAGTCGCCGAAGAACTTGCTGACGATCATGTGCGCTGACCCAGCCGACCGTCCGCCACCAGCAGCTCGGCGATCTGGACCGCCTGCCCCGCGGCGCCCCGGATGGTGTTGTGGCCGAGAACGACCATGCGCAGATCGAGGATCGGGCAGGGCCGGATGCGGCCCACCGTCACCGCCATCCCCCGCCCGCGATCGAGATCGAGGCGAGGTTGCGGCCGGTCGGCGCGCGCGTCCACCTCGACGGGCGGATTGGGCGACGAAGGGAGTCCGGCCACGCACGGCGAGCCGCGAAACTCCTTCAGGACCGCGATCGCGTCTTCCGGCGTAACACGCCGGCGGAACCCGACCGAGACCGTCTCCAGGTGTCCATCGATGACCGCGACCCGGTTGGTGTGCGCGCTCACCGCGAAGTCGGCCGGCTCCACGCCGACGGGCCCGAGGGCGCCGAGGATCTTGCGGCTCTCGCGCTCGATCTTCTCCTCCTCGCCCCCGATATGAGGAATCACGTTGCCCAGCGCGTCGAGCGAAGGCACTCCGGGGTACCCCGCGCCCGACACCGCCTGCATCGTGGAGACGAACAGACGCTCGATCGTGAAGGCCCGGTGCAGCGGTGCGAGCGCGAGCGCGAGGGCCGCGGTGGAACAGTTGGGGTTGGCGAGGATGGCGCCGCTCCACCCGCGTGCCTCGCGCTGGCGGTCGATCAGTACCAGGTGATCGGCGTTGGCCTCGGGAATGAGGAGTGGAACGTCCGGCTCCATGCGATGCGTGCGGGTGTTGGTGACCACGTACGCCCCCGCGCGGGCGAAGGCCTGCTCGATGGGCCCGGCCACCTCGGCATCGAGCGCGGAGAAGGCCACTGCCCCCGGGAGCGGCGGCGCGCACTCGGCAATCGTGAGATCCGCGATCGCGGGCGGCAGGTCGCTTTGCTCCCTCCACCGCACCACGTCGCCGAAGCGCTTGCCCGCGCTGGCGGACGACGCCGCCACGGCGGCGATCTCGAACCAGGGGTGGTCGGCCAGGAGCCGCACGAACTTCTGGCCCACCGTGCCGGTGGCGCCGAGGATGCAGACCGGGATCTTCGCGCTCATGGCGCCTCGCGGGAGAGGAGGTCGGCGGCCAGGCGGACGTAGAGGTCCACCCCGCGCAGCAGGTCGGCCTTGAGGATGTGCTCCTTGGCTGTGTGGGCCACACGGATCGAGCCCGGGCCCATCTGGAAGCCTTCGCCCCAGGCTGAGAGAAAGGGCAGGTCGCTGGCGTAACGCACGACGGTCGTGTCCCATCCGGGCGGCGCTCCGCCGGACTTGTGGAAGGGGAGCTCGACAGGAAACGCGACGCTGACACCGGGTGCGAGCTGCTCGGTGATCATCGCCCGGAGAGGTCCGGTCGGCTCGACGGTCCGCACCAGGAGCTGTGCGGATGCGAATGGTGGGATCACGTTGGGCGCGACCCCGCCGTCGATCAGACCGAGGTTCA
The DNA here is from genome assembly GCA_963842945.1 of uncultured Gemmatimonadales bacterium. Taxonomy (GTDB): domain Bacteria; phylum Gemmatimonadota; class Gemmatimonadetes; order Gemmatimonadales; family GWC2-71-9; genus CAVVWJ01. The sequence goes on along the minus strand of CAWJIM010000019.1, from coordinate 640,446 downwards.
GCGTGGAAGGGCCGAGCAGGGCATCGTGAGGCAGGGGTATCCGGCGGATCCGCTCGATGGTGTCCAGCAGCGCCGCGATCGCGCTGGAGCCATCCTCCGGATAGGCCGAGTGGGCCGCCCGCCCGGTCGCGGTGAGGTCCACGCGAAGCGTGCCCTTTTGCCCGATGGACAGGCGGTTTTCGGTCGGCTCGCCGTTGATGAGAAACCGGCCGCGGGGACCGAAATCGGCCGCCGCGCGGGCGCCGTCGGACCCGTTCTCCTCGCCGACTACGAAGAGGAGCCCGATCCGGCGCTCGCCCCCGGCGGCCAGCCGCTCCGCGGCCGCCACCATCGCCGCCGCCAGGCCCTTGGCGTCGCAGCTGCCCCTTCCCCGGATCGCGACCTCGTCCTCCACCAGCGGCAGGTGGGGAGGGACGGTGTCCACGTGGGTCGAGAAGACCAGCTCCGGCGTCTCCCGGTAGGCGTACAGGTTGTCCCGGCCGCGCGAGACCGGCTGGCGCGAGGTCCGATACCCGGCGCGCCGGAGGATCCCCTCGAGGAGGTCGATCGCCGGCTGCTCCGAGCCGGTCGGTGTTTCCAGCGCCACGAGGGCGCGCGTCAACTCCAAAGGGTCCATGAATGCAAACGCCCCGCCTGCGCTTGGCACGGCGGGGCTTCCAGGTCGAAGGATGGTCGTGACGTCCCTAGGCCGGTCGGCGCCCGCCGCGTCTGCGGCGCTTGAGCATGGTGGTCATGCAGGGAGTCATGCGTCTAACGTATGAGAGGGACGGGGGAACGGGCAAGTGGGGCGCTTGACGCCGTCGGGCGCGGCCCATAACTCTGAGCTATGATGCGCGCCCTGGGCCCGCTGGTCGTGGCCGGTGCCGCAGCCCTTCTCGGCTGCGGGGAGTACGACGGAGTCGTCCGCCGAGGGTCGCATCCTGGTCACCGTCTCCACCCGCGGCGCGGAGCCCCAGTCCGACGAATATCTCGTCACCTTGAACGGCGAGCGTCCCCTCTCGATCACTCCCAACGGATCCGCGGTCTACGACGAGGTGCCCGAGGGCACCTATGTCGTCCACCTCTTCGCTCTGGCCGACAACTGCGCGGTCAGCGGCTCGCCCAACAGCCGGTCGGTCCGCGTCATTCGGGGTGCCGTCATCGAGATCAGCTTCTCGGTGGCGTGCAGCGTGCCGGAGACCGGCGGCTTCCGCATCGTGGTCACCACCGTCGGCACACCGCAGGACGACGATGGCTACCAGCTCTCGGTGGCGGGCACGCCGCTGCGCGCGATCGAGGTGAACGCGGAGGAGAGCTACGAGGGACTCGCCCCCGGCGCGCACCTGGTCACCCTCAAGGACGTGGCGGACTTCTGCGACGTGGTGGGCGGGAACCCTCAGCCGTATACCGTGGTGCCGGGGAAGGCGGTGCGCGTGGCGATCGACGTGCGCTGTGGGGAGGTGGGGGAGCCGTCCGTGAAGGGACCTGTCACCGTAGAAGGTTGTCACCCTGAGCGCAGCGAAGGGGGCCATGCTCGATATGGCCCCCTTCACTTCGTTCAGGGTGACAATCGCATCTCCCGCTCCACCTCCCGCGCCGCCCGCTGTCCCTCCTCCACGTTCACCAGCGCCAGCAGCACCGCGCCCACGGCGAAGAATCCGATCACCGACAGGATCGCGTTGCGGCTCGACCCCGTGACCGCGATCGTGCCCGCGAAGATCAGCGGGCCGAAGATCCCCGCGAACTTCTCGAAGATGCTGAAGAACCCGAAGAACTCTCCCGACTTGTGCTGGGGAATCATGCTGGCGAACAGGCTGCGGCTCAGCGCCTGGGTGCCGCCCTGCACCACACCCACCAGTCCCGCGAGGATGTAGAAGTGGGTGGCCGTGGTCATGTAGTAGCCCAGGATGCTGATCACGGTGTATGCCAGCAGGCCGAGGAAGAGCGCCCGCTTGGCCCCGATGCGTCCGGCCACGGTGCCGAAAAGGAAGGTGCAGGGGATGCCCACGAACTGCACCAGCAGAATCGCACCGATGAGCGCGCTCTGGTCGATGCCGATCTCGGTCCCGTAGGCCGTCGCCATCTTGATGATGGTCTGGATGCCGTCGTTGTAGATCAGGAAGGCGAGCAGCATCAGGAAGGCCTGGCGGAAGCTCCGGAGCTCGCGAAAGGTCTCCCCCAGTCGCACGAAGGCGACCCGGACCGGACTCTCGCCCGGACGCTCGTCCGGCTCGATCCGCACCGGCGGCTCGGGGACCTTGCGGAACAGCGGAATCGAGAACAGCGCCCACCAGACCGCGACCGACAGGAACGCCAGGCGCGCCGGAAGCGTGGCCTCGCTTTCGCTCAGCCCCTCCCCTGAGGGCAGCCCGAAGGCCGCCGGCATCTGGATCCAGGCCAGGTTGAGGGCCAGCAGCAGACCCCCACCCAGGTACCCCACGGCGTACCCTGCGGCCGAGACCCGGTCGATCTCGTGCGGCGCGGCGATGTGAGGAAGCAGCGCCTCGTAGAAGACGTAGCTCCCCGCCACGCCCACCATGATCGCGATGAAGAGCCAGGAGCCGAGATCCAGGTCACCGGTGCCGACCAGAAACAGTCCGCAGCACGCGACCACGCCGATGCCGAGGAAAATCGCCGTAAAGCGCTTTTTGGCCGCCCGGTAGTCGGATATGGCGCCGAGCAGCGGGGAGACGAGCGCGATGATCAGGAGCGCGATCGAGTTGATGGTCGCGAGGCGCTGCGTGGCGCCGCCCTCGGCGATGCCGGCGCCCGCCACCTTCACGAAATAGATCGGAAACACGGCGACCATGATCGTCGTCTGGACCGACGAGGCCGCCCAGTCGTACATCGCCCAGGCGCGAAGCTCCGGCCGTCCCAGGCCCATCCGTTCGAGCAGCGATGGTCGTGGCATTGCGGAGAAGATCGGGTCGGCCGGATGACAAGGCAACCTTTCCGGCGCGCCGCGAGTCCAAGACGTACCGGCGCTCCGCCGGGCCTCCCTCACTCGAACCAGGGTGTGGCCCATGCTCTCTCCGATCGCACTGGCGCTGGTCGGCACCCTCGCGCTTCAGGGCGCGCGCCCCGATCCCCAGGCCGCCGCAGCGGCGGCATCCTCCGACTCCTCATCCGTCCGCCAGTGGCGCGAAGACCTCGCCTATCTCGCGCGTGAGCTGCCGCGACGGCATAAGAACCTCTTCCATACGATCAGCCGGCAGCAGTTCGACAGCGCGCTCGGCGCGCTCGAGCGCAAGCTGCCGGGTCTCGCGCGCCACCAGGTGATCGTCGAGCTGGCGCGGTTGGTCGCGCTGGTGGGCGACGGGCACACCAACATCGCTCCCACCCGGGACCCCAAGATCGGGTTCCACACCTATCCGGTGCGGCTCTACTTCTTCAAGGACGGGCTCTTCATCCGCAGCGCCGCGAAACCGGTGACCGATCTGGTGGGCGCGAAGGTGATCCGGATCGGCCGGCTCACCGCCGACGAGGCCTATCTCGCCGTGCGGGAGCTGATCGGCCGTGACAACGAGATGAACGCCCGCTACTTCGCGCCCTTCCTCCTCGCGATGCCCGAGGTCCTGCACGCCGTCGGCGCGATCGACGAGCCCGACGCCGCGCCGTTGCTCCTGGAGCAGGGCGGCACCCGCGTCGTGACGGTGCTCCACCCCTCGGGCCTCGCCCCGATGCTACCCTCGGACACGGACGTGAGCTGGATGCAGGAGGACGGCTGGGTGGACATGCGGGGCCCCGACGGGCCGCGCACCCCGATCTGGCTTCGCGGCGACCCACGGGTCCCCCTGCGGCTCGACTACCTGCCCGAGAGCCGGACCGCGTACGTGCAGTACAACAAGGTGGGCGACGCGCCCGACGAGACGGTCGCCGATTTCGCGGGGCGGTTGCGCGCGTTCGTGGACTCCGCACCCGTGGACCGCGTGGTGCTCGACCTCCGGCTGAACCGCGGTGGGGACGGCACGCTCAACCAGCCCCTGGTGCTGAGCCTGATCCGCTCACCCAGGCTGGAAGGGCCCGGGCACCTGTTCGTCGTCATCGGCCGGAGCACCTTTTCCGCCGCCCAGTTCCTGGTGCACGATCTCGAGGAGTACACCGACGCCGTCTTCGTCGGCGAGCCCACGGCCGGAAAGCCCAACTCCTACGGCGACTCCCGTCGCATCACGCTGCCCAACAGCGGCATCACCGTGCGCGCGTCCATTTACTACTGGCAGCGGACCCACCCGCTCGACAGCCGGCCCTGGAAGGGCCCGGACGTTGCGGCCGAGCTCACCTCGCGCGACTACCGGGCCAACGTGGATCCGGCGATGCGCGAGATCCTGGCCTGGAAGCCGGAGCCCTCCCTCGCGGAGCGCATGCGCGATGCGTTCGCGGCGGGCGACTCCGCCGGTGCGCTCAAGCTTCATCTCGCGTACAAGACCGACCCTCGCCACGCCTACACCGATACGGAGGTCGAGCTCAATGCGCTGGGGTACGAGCTGCTGCGGCAGGGGCGACACGTGGCTGCCATCGCGGTGCTTCAGCTGAACTCGGCGGATCACCCCGGCTCCTCCAACGCCTTCGACAGCCTGGGCGAGGCCTACATGCAGGCGGGGAGACACGACGAGGCGGTGCGGAGCTACGAGCGCGCGCTGGCGCTGGACCCCGCCAACGAGAACGCCCGGCAGATGCTGGAAAAGCTCCGCGGCGGGGCCGCGGTTACGCCGGCTGGCGCGCTTCCCGCGCGATCCGACGCAGGGACAACAGCACCGCTCCCGCGAGGGTGACCACGATGACGGCCAGCGAGAGCAGCGTCGGCACATGGAGCCAGTGGCTCAGCGTCATCTTGAGACCGACGAAGATGAGGATGAGGGCGACGCCCGGCTTGAGGTAGACGAACTTGTCCATCATGCCGGCCAGGACGAAGAAGAGGGCCCTGAGGCCGAGGATGGCGAAGACGTTGGAGCTGTAGACCAGGAAAGGGTCGCGGGTGATCGCGAAGATGGCGGGGATGCTGTCGATCGCGAACACCAGGTCCGACCACTCCACGATGATGAGCACCAGCAGCATCGGGGTGGCCAGCACCGCGCCGTCCCTCCGGCGGGTGAAGAAGCGGGTGCCGTCGTAGTAGTTGCTGAACGGCAGGATCCGCCGGGCCAGCCGGACGACCGGGTTCTTCTCCAGCTCGACCTCTTCCTCCTGCTGCCGCATCATCCGGATGCCGGTCACGATGAGGATCGCGCCGAAGAGATAGATGATCCACTCGAATCGGTCGAGCAGCAGGGCGCCCAGGGCGATCATGATGAACCGCATGATGATCGCGCCCAGGATGCCCCATTTCAGGATCTTCGGCTGCGCCTCGGCCGACACGCCGAAGTAGGAGAAGATGAGGATGAAGACGAAGAGATTGTCGACGCTGAGGGAGAGCTCGATGAGGTAGCCGGTGTAGTACTCCAGCGCAGGCTGGGTGCCCTCCCGCCAGAGGATGAACAGGCCGAAGAGATGGGCGAAGGTGATGAGCCCGAGACTCCAGCTCAGCGCCTCCTTGAAGGACAGCACGTGCGACCGGCGGTTGAGGACCCCCAGGTCGAGAATGAGCAGAGCGGCGACCAGGCCCGTGAAGCCGAGCCAGACCGCCGCACCATGATGCCCGAACAACTAGCGGCCCGCGGCCATGGCTTCGAGCCGCGCGACGCGCTGCTCCGTGGGAGGATGGGTACTGAACAGCTTGCCGAACCCTCCGCGATAGGCTGCCAGCGGGTTGACCTGGGCCAGCGGCGCCGCCGCCGGTGCCACCTGCATCGGGATGCGATGCGCCATCGCGTCGAGCCGCACCAGCGCATGCGCCAGCGGCAGCGGCCGCCCCAGGATCAGGGCGCCCACCCGGTCGGCCTCGAACTCCCGCTGCCGGGAGACCGCCGTCTGGATGATCATGGCCCCGATCGGCGCCAGCAGCATCACCGCGAGTTGGGCGAACGGATGCCCGCCGTCGTCATCGCTCCCCCCACCGAACAGGAAGAGATAGGGCAGGTTGCTGAGCGCGCCGGCGATGCCGGCGGCCACGGTGGCGATGAGCATGTCGCGGTTCTTGATGTGCGCCAGCTCGTGCGCGATCACACCCTCCAGCTCCTCCTGCGGCATCGACTTGAGAATGCCGGTCGTGACCGCGACCACGGCCTTGCTCGGACTTCGGCCGGTGGCGAAAGCGTTGGGCTGCTCGTGCGGCGCCACCGCCACCACCGGCATGGGAAGCCCGGCTCGCTGGCGCAGCCGGTCCACCATGCGATACAGCTCCGGGGCCTGGGCTTCGGTGACGACCTGGGCCCCGTACATCCGGAGCACCAGTCGGTCGGAAAAGAAGTACATCACGAAGTTGAACAGGCTGCCGAGGATCAGGGCGAAGACCAGTCCCTGTGCGCCGCCGAGCAGCTGGCCGGCCAGCCCGAACAGGGCCACGAGGGCCCCCATCAGCACGAACGTCTTCACGTTGTTCATACGCTCCTCCAGATGCGTACGCATCCCGCGGCGGAGAGGGCGAAAAAAAGAGCGAGACCCCGTCCGTTGCCGCGACATGCGCGTTGGACGAAGGTCTCGCTCTGGATACGCCGGGCGCTGCCGCCCCGCTCCCCCTCCGAACCGTGCCCGCACTTTGGCGGACAGTCCTGACGATTCGGGGGTCCGCCACTCGGCGGATAAGCTACTCCCCTTCTTGTGCCTGAAGATAAGGGAGCTCGCGCCGAATGTACACCCAGTGTGCCTGGCCGCCCGACCGCCGTTCCGGCCGCATCCGGTGGACCAGGGACACGCCCGCCACGGCGGCGCTGGTCTGGCCCTCACCTGAGCTGAGCCGAATCTCGCCCGAAGTCCGGTCGAGTGCCGAAGGCAGGAATCGCCAGGTGCCCCCGCTGGCGATGGTGCGGACGCCGCCGGCACCCGCCGACAGATCGTACCGGGCGATGAGCTCGAGAACGTACGTCCCGTCGGTCTCGAGGCGGAGCTCGCCGCTCAGGACGCTGCATCCCACCATTCCGGACCCGTTCGCCTCCTGGTCGAGGGAGACCGGTAGCAGTCCCCCATTGACGCCCACCAGCTCGTAGCGACCGACCACCGTCGCGTGCTCCACAGTCCCGGCTTTCATGGGATCGGTCGCTCCGTGCATGGGTCCCACTACTTCTGGAGATCGATCTCGAAGGGGATCCCGCCGAACTGGGTCTCCGCCGTGATCGAGCTGCCGCTGACGACGCCGTCACGCATCCGAGCCGGGTCGCCGGTCGGGGTGAAGTCGATGGCGTTGCCGGCCATCTGGTAGGTCCCCTCGTCCGACATGGTGACGCTGCCGCCATTGAACGCCGCCTCGACCTCGAGGTAGTAGCTCCCATCGGCCAGGAGCTCCAGGTAGCCGCTCTCGAACCGCAGGGACGAGCCGCCGCCGTCGGTGAAGGTCACCGGCAGGCCGGCGCCGCCGCCGCCCAGGTTGCCAAGGGTGCGAAGGCCGGTGAGATCGTAGGTGCCGCTGACGTCGGCCGGTGCGGGCTCGGGCCCGGTCGAGCCGCTGTTGTCGCCGCCGCAGGCGGCGGTCCCCAGAGCGAGCGCGGTGAGTGCGGTGCCGGCGAGCCGGCGAAGCGAGTGCGAGAGCATCGTGTTCCTCCTCGAGTGTGGTGAGTCAGTGAGCCCCGATCGACGCAGCTACGATAGAACCCGGGCTTCACCTCGATCTCACCTCGATCTCATCCCGTCGGAAACACACCCGAAACACACGAGCGCCCGGCAGGCTCTCGGCCCACCGGGCGCCGTACCGTCGCGGCTCCCGCTCCGCTGCTTCCTCCTCACTCAAGGTTGAGCCGGCCGCGCGGCCGGCGCGGTGAGTGGACATGAAGGCGCCGTCGACCTTCACCTCCGAGCCCTCGTCGGTCGGATCGCTGGCCAGGAAGCCGGCCCCGGTGAAGCTGAAGTGCCCGCTGATGTGCTCCGCGCTCGAGGCGGTGATCTCCAGCGTGCCGCGCTTCGCCCGATACAGCCCGGTGGGCCGCTCGGAGCTGCCGGCGATGTACATCGCCCGGAAGCCGTCGACCGTCGTGTCGCTCAGCTCGTAGCGCCCCGGTGCCGGCATCCGGCCGTCGAGGCTGGAGAAGAGAATCGCCCCCGAGGAGTCCGCGCCGCCGAGCGTGATGGTGAAGGCCGACACCCCCGTCCCGCTGTCGCCCACGACCCCGAACGCCACCTCACCGGCCGGGCGCGCGCTCATTCCGCCCTCGACCGAGGCCTCGAAGTACGAGGCGCTGGTGCCCAGCGCCGCTCCCGCCGTGATGAACGCGCCCGCCGTCAGCGCGATGACCCCCATGCCGAGCACAGCAATCGACTTCATGGTGCACCCCCCGGAGAGATTTGAGACCGTCGTGCCGCTTCGATGGTCAGCAGACTACCGGCACGGGTTCATCGCGATCTCAACCCGATCTCATCCGGGTGGTGCGCCCGGGGTCAGAACCCTGGGTCGGCGCTGTGGACGGGGTCGTCGAGGAGGAGGGCCCGGAGGGTGGCCCCGACCGGGGTCTCGAACTGGCCCTCCGGCACGATGAGGAGCGCGTTGGCGAGGATCATGGAGGTGAGAATGCCGGAGCCTTGAGGACCGGTGAGCCGCGCCTCCCGGACATCGGGCCCGTCGGCGACCACGGCGCGAAGGAAGTGCTGCAGCCGGGGCTTGAGGTGGATCGGCTCGGCGACGCGCACCGGCACGGTCCGGCGGAAGGGCAGGGGGTGGCCTGCCATCTTCCGGATCGCGGGCCGGACGAAGAGCTCGAAGGTCACCATCGTGCTCACCGGGTTCCCGGGCAAGCCGATCCAGGGAATGCCCTGGAGCAGCCCGAACCCGACCGGCGCGCCCGGCCGCATCCGGAGCTTCCAGAACCGCTGCTCCGCGCCGAGCTCGTCCAGCACGGCCCGCAGGTAGTCGTGCTCGCCGACGCTGATCCCGGCCGTGGTCACCAGCAGGTCGGCGTCGAGCGCCCGGGTGAGCCGTTCCCGCAGGCTCTCCGGCGTGTCCCGGGCAATGCCCAGATTCACCGGCTCCGCGCCCGCGCGGCGTACCATGGCGAGCAGGGTGTGCGTGTTGCTGCTGGCGGTCTTGCGGCCGCTGAGGATCTCCTCGGGCTGATCCACGTCCACGATCTCGTCGCCGCTCCCGAGGATCGCGACCCGGGGTTGCCGGTACACCAGCGGGCTCGCCACCGCGAGCGACGCGAGCACGCCGAGCTGAGCGGGGCCGAGCTCGGTCCCGGCCTGGAGCACCGTCCGGCCCTTCCGGATGTCCTCGCCGGCGCGCCGGATGTTCACCCCGACGTCGCGGTCCTTGAAGATGGTGACGACCTCGGCGCCGTGATCGGTGTCCTCCTGCCGCACCACGGTGTCCGCGCCTTCGGGGAGCGGCGCGCCGGTGAAGATGCGGGCGCACTCGCCCGGCGCGATGGGCCTGGTGGGAAATCGGCCGGCGGGGAGATGCTCGACCACGGTAAGACGGACGGGTCGCTCCTGGGTCGCGCCGCGGACGTCGTCGCCGCGCGTGGCATAGCCGTCCATCGCCGAATTGGTCCACGCGGGAATGTCGAGCGGGCTGACGATGTCCTCGGCGAGCACGGCGTCGAGCGCGTCGTCCAGCGGCATCCGGAGCGCGGGCTGCCGCCGCACGTCCTCGAGGATGCGGCGCGCCGCTTCGGCCGCGGCGAGCGGCGCGGTCATGGCTCCAGCGTCAGCGCGTGCTCCCAGGCCAGGTTCGCCAGGAGCTGGAGCCACATGGTGTCGTTGAAGCGCAGGATCCGGACGTCGGCATCGAAGCCGTAGTCGTCGGTGACGATCGCCACCCACTCGCTCGCGTTGCTCCCGGCGGGATCGTACAGCGGACTGGGAGCGACCGCCCGGCGAAAGACCTCGATCTTGGGAATGGGCGCCCGCTTGAAGCCTTCGACCAGGACGATGTCGGCGCCGGGGAGGTACTCGCGCGCGAGGCCGATCGGATCGTAGTCCTCGGGCGCGCGGTGGAAGAGCGCCCGCATGTCGGGGCTCACCAGGAGCACCCGCTCCGCGCGGCCCTCGTGGAAGTGCCGCCAGCTGTCCACGCCGGGCTGGTCCACCTGGGCGGGGTGGTCGGCGTGCTTCATGGTCATGACCCGGTGGCCCCGGCGCACGAGCTCGCTCGCCAGGGCGACCGTCAGGGTCGTCTTTCCGGCGTTCTTCCGGCCGATGATGGAGATGATTCTCGTCGCCACAGCTCTTCCGTGCGCGCCAGGTCGTCCGCGGTGTTCACGTTGAAGAACAGGACCTCCGGGTCGCCGTAGCGGGCGACCTCGGACAGGGGGAGGATACCGACGCCGATGCGCTCATGGAAGGCGATGGCCCGGAGATCGCCCCGGTCGAGACACTGCGCGATGGCGTCGCGGCAGGCCGGACCGTACCCGGCGCACAGCGGCTCCAGGCCCCGGCGGCCGTCGCTCTGCGGCAGGAAGGCGTCGTGCGCTCCGAGACCCTCGCCCAGCCGGCGCAGCAGTCCCTCGGAGACGAAGGGCATGTCCCAGGCGACGAGGACCACGGGGGCGGGGGTCTCCACCACCGCGGTGTAGATCCCACCCAGCGACCCGAGGCCCGGCCGCACGTCGGGCACGACGCGCAGGTCCGGGCGCCAGCTCGGCGCCTCGGGGGCGTTGGCAACGAGCAACGGCGGCCCGCCGAAGGCCGCCGTCATCACCCGCACCAGGCGATCGAGGATCCGCTCGCCGCCGACTGTCTCCAGCCCCTTCGGGCGGCCGCCGAATCTCGTGGCGCCGCCGCCCGCGAGGATCGCGCCCCGCACGCCGCCGCTCAGTAGCGCCTCCCCCGGTCCCGCTCGAGGATCACGTCGATGCCGATGAGCACGCTGAACATGTGCTTGAACACCTGCTCGTGGGGCGGCTCGAACCGCGGCGCGGTGGTCGGGCCGGTGACGGCGTCGATGCCCACGATGTTGTCGCGGACCTCCCAGCGCAGGTGATAGCCGCGGCTGATCTGCATCGACGCCCCGACGCCAAGCGCGAACGCGGGGGTCACGCTCTCCCGCTTCTCGTCCTCGTAGATGGTGAGCAGCACGCCCTCGTTGCTCACACCCTGCACCAGGATCGAGCTCTGGTTGGCGAACAGGACGCCGGCATTCGCACGGACAAAGGGAGAGATGAACTCGCGGCTCGCCAAGCGGAAGTTCACTCCGACCGCGAATGTCACCGCGGCCGCGGATTTGTCCTGCTCGTCGATGTCGTCGCACACCTCCAGGTTGCGCTGACTCTCCGGAGTGTTCACGATCTGGCAGGAGTCGTCGTAGCCGAGGCCGAGAAGCAGGAAGTCGGCGGTGATGCCCAGGTTCTCGCCGGGAAAGTAGGCGCCGGAGAAGCCGGCCCCGAAGTTGGACTTGATGCTTCGATTGAGGTTGAAGGTGTCCACGAAGGGCGGGTCCTGCACCGGCTGGTTGGGGACCGTCCAGAGTCCCTTGCCCCCGATGTACGCGCCCGAGACGGTGAAGACGATGCGTGACTGGTCTCCGGTCTTCTGGGCCATGGCCGCGGTGGAGGGAGACGCAAGCAGGGCGGCGATGGCTGCGAGATCCCGGATGCGCATCGAAGCTCCCGGCTAACGGTGGTCCTTCGTCTCGGGACCGGCGGCCCCATGCATGTGCGGCGTGCCGCTCACGGCGCGCCCGACCAGCACCATCCCGCTCCGGCGGGCGATCTCCACCGCGAGGGTCGAGGGAACCGACGGCGTCGCCACCCACGCCAGACCGGCGCGCGCCGCCTTGAACGCGAGCTCCGCGGAGATCCTGCCCGTCACCAGCAGCCCGAGCCCCGCCACCTTCCGCCCGGCGAGCAACGCGCCGCCGATGGACTTGTCCACCGCGTTGTGCCGCCCGATGTCCTCGGCGTGGGAGACCAGGCAGCTATCCGCCTCCGCCCCCGGCGCGGCCGGCTCGACCAGCGCGGCGGCGTGGATCCCGCCGGTGTCCTTGTAGCGCTCACCGCGGGCGAAGAGGGCCTTGAACAGGGCACGCAGGTGTTCGGGTGGGGGCGGCAGCCCCCGGAGCGGGCTGCCCTCGACCGTCGTGGGTTCCGCTAGAAACGTGGAGACGGCACCGCAGCCCGATGCCAACACAGGTCGGCGGCCCTCCGCCTGCACCACCGCCACTCGCTCCGGCGGCACCTGCGCCCAGAAGCCGAGGTCGGTGGCGCAGGGCCGGAGCTGGACCTCGTCCACCCGGTCGATGTACCCCTCACCGTGCAGCCATCCCACGGCGAGCTCTTCGAGCAGCTCCGGCGTGCACATCCAGGTGACCGCGGGCCGCCCGTTCACCTCCAGCCAGACGGCGGTCTCCTCGACGACGGCGAGCTCCGACATCCGGCCCCCGCGCTTGGACGGCCGCTGGGGCTCAGTCGAGTCCGGTGCAGTCGGCATAGAGCGTGGGGTCCTCCATGATCCGCACTCGCTCGAGGGTGACGTCCCGAGGCAGACGCGGCAGCAGGTGGCGGAACACGGCCAGCGCGATCGCCTCGCAGGTGGGGATCGTCCCTGCCAGGCTCGGCACGTCCTGGTTCAGGTGCTTGCCGTCCAGCCGGTCCACCACCTCTTCCTGAAGAATACGGTCGAGCTGGGCGAGATCGAACACCATCGCCATGTGCGGATCCACCGGCCCGGCGACGGTCACGGCGCAGCGGTAGTCATGCGGGTGGCCCGGCGGCTCGCTCAACGCGCCGAACGCGTCCCGGTTCCGGGCCTCGCTCCAGTCGGCGCGGTAGAGGCGGTGTACGGCGCGAAAGCCCACCGTCCGGGTCAGGGTAACCGGCATCGTGTTACAGGGAGAAGCCGAAGCCCAGTCCGGCCTGGTACCATCCGGACGTGTCCCACTCGCTCGAGTTGGGATAGTTCAGCTTCCAGAACATGACGCGGGCGTCGCCGCGCAGGTGAATGCGGTCGGTGACGAAGAGGCGGAGACCGGCGTGCGGAGCAAAGGTGAACCTGGTGCCCAGCTCGAAGCCCCGGTCGGGTTCTTCCGCCCAGGCGAGTCCGATGCCGGCCCCGATGAACGGCGCGAGACGGTGCCAGGTCTTGCCGCCTGTGAGGTTCAACTGGAGATCCGCTTCGACGAACGTGGTGGATTGGTCCACCGTTCCCGTGACCTGCCCCCCCGCGACCAGAGAGTCTAGGATCCGCCGCTCCATCTGCCCATGACCCAGGAGCAGTCCCATCTGGATGGTGCTGCCGGTGCGGATGTCGTAGCGGAACCCATAGACCCAGCCGTCGTGGGGCGCGACCCCGAAGCGGCCCCCGTCGCCGGCGAAAAACGCGGCGAATGGGGTGAAAGTGTGGCCTTTCCGGATGTCGCGATAGGGCGATTTCCCCGGTGGGTGGCCCACCTGGGCCAAGAGTGCCCCCGGCGCGAGCAGCGCCAGCGCCAGTGTCACTGTCACCGTGAGCGTAGCGAGGGGGGTCATGCCCGATATGGTCCCCTTCCCCCTCACTGCGTTCGGGGTCAGGGTGACACTCCGTTTCCCGACGCGTTCCCATACCCCCATCAGCACTCCCTCAGATCCCGGCCGGTCATGTCCGTCGGCGGCTCGAGCCCGAGCAGCCGCAACACCGTCGGCGCCACGTCGCGCAGGGAGCCGCCTGCCCGCAGGCTGGCGGCCTGCGTCCCCACCGCGACGAACGGCACCGGATTGGTCGTGTGGGCGGTGTGTACGCCGCCGGTCACCGGGTCGATCATCATCTCGCTGTTCCCGTGATCCGCCGTGATCAGGACGCGGCAGCCCGCCTTGTCCGCGCTGGACAGGACGCGTGCGAGGCACCCATCCACCGTCTCGACGGCCTTGATCACCGCCGGGAGGACACCGGTGTGCCCGACCATGTCGGCGTTCGCATAGTTGCACAGGAGGAAATCGTGGTCTCCGGTCTCGATGGTCCGGCAGAGCACGTCGGTGATGCCCTTCGCGCTCATCTCGGGCGCGAGATCGTAGGTCGCCACCCGCTGCGACGGCACCAGGCGGCGCTCCTCGCCGGGATAGGGCGGCTCATGGCCGCCGTTGAAGAAGTAGGTGACGTGGGGGTACTTCTCGGTCTCCGCCGTCCGAAACTGGGTGCGGCCCTGATCCGCGAGCACCTGCGCCAGGATCCGGGCCAGGCTGAAGGGGGGGAAGGCCTGCGGAATCGGAAAGGTCTGGTCGTACTGGGTCATCGTGACCGCGAAGAGCCGGGGTCGGGAGCCGAGCTCGAACTCTTCGAAGTTCTCCAGCGTCAGCGCGGCGACGATCTGGCGCATTCGGTCGCTGCGGTAGTTGAAGAACAGCACCCCGTCGCCGTCCTGCATCACGGCCACCGGCCTGCCGCTGCGGTGGTGGACCAGGGGCTTGATGAACTCGTCGGTCTCACCCCGCTGGTACGCGGCCTGAACCGCCAGCACCGGATGCTCCACCGGCGTGCCGACGCCGTGGACCATCGCGTCGTACGCCAGCTTGGTGCGGTCCCAGCGCCGGTCCCGGTCCATCCCGTAGTACCGTCCCGTCAGCGACGCCACGTCGACCCGCGATCCCGCGATCCGCCGCATGTCCTGGAGCAGGGTGCGAACCACCTCCGCGCCCAGCGTCGGCGGCGAGTCGCGTCCGTCAAGGAATCCGTGGATGGCGATGGCCGGGACCCGATGGCGCACGCCCAGCTCGACGCAGGCCAGCAGGTGCCGGTCGAGCGCATGGACGCCGCCCGGCCCCAGGAGCCCGGCGAGGTGGAGGGTGCCACCCGTCTCCCGCAGCCTGGCGCAGAGCTCGACCAGCGGCGGAAGCTGGTAGAATTCACCGGATTGGATGCTCTGGGAGATGCGGACCAGGTCCTGGGGGACCACCCGTCCGGCCCCGATGTTCAGGTGGCCGACCTCGCTGTTCCCCATCTGACCTTCGGGGAGACCCACCGCCAGCTCGCTGGCCTCGAGCAGCGTGCGCGGAAAGCCTTCCCAGAGCCGGTGCCAGATGGGAGTGGAGGCCAGCTCGATGGCGTTCCCCTCGCGCTCGCGCCGGTACCCCCAGCCGTCCAGAACCACCAGGACAACCCGGTTCCGGGGACGTCCGTTTGACATGGATCTCCGCGTGTTCTACAATGCCGGACTGTGAGTTACGCGCCGCAATCTAGTCCCGGCCTGAGCCAGCTACCAGCCTGCGTGGTGGCCCTTCTGCTCCTCGCCGGACCCGCCTGGGCGCAGGAGGAGCGGGAACTCCAGGCCCCCGCCGATCTCCACCGCGATCCCGACGGCACCCCGCTCGTCTCCCTTCCGGCCGGCGCCCCGGTGGAGGCCGGGAAGTCCGATGGCGACTGGCGCCAGGTCAGGGTGGAGGGTTGGATCTACCGGCCGTCCACCTCCCCCACCCAGCGCGATGGCTTCGACCTCGTGGTGACCTCGGACGAAGGCGAGAACCTCCGCCAGGCGCCCAATGGCCCCATCGTGGGCCGGGCCCGGGAGGGCACGCTGCTGGAGCGGGTGGGCGAGCGGGGCAAGTGGTTCCGGGTCCGGCGGGACGGGTGGGTGCCGCGGGAGGCAGTGCCGGCGAAGAAGGTGGCGGATACGACGCGACGGCAGGGGCGGACCGGCGGACAGGCGGACCGGCGGACGGCCGCGCGGCCTGACAGCGGGTCCGCAGTCGCCCGGACCGCAACGGCCGCGCCGGCACCTGCGTCAACGGAAGGGGTAGAGATGCTGCGGGAGACGGGCTTGAGCCGCCTGCCCGACAGCGGCGCGGTGACCACGCTGCCGGCGGGCACGCCGGCCCGGGTGATCGGTCGGTCGGGTGCCTGGGTGCGGGTGCAGGTCGAGGGCTGGGTCCCCGAGGCGGACGTCAAGCCGGCGCAGGCCGGCGTGCTCGCCGGGATCACCGCGGCCGAGGTCCGGGCCACGCCGGAGAAGTTCGTGGGCCAGACGCTCGACTGGCGTCTGCAGATCATCGCCGTGCAGCTCGCCGACGAGCTGCGGCCCGAGATGCCGTCCGGTCAGCCCTACCTCCTGACCCGCGGTCCACTCCCCGAGGCCGGGTTCGTCTACGTCATGATCCCGCCCGATCGGGTCGCCGAATTCCGGGCTTTGCCGTCGCTGCACGAGATGACGCTCCGAGTGACGCTCAAGGCGGCGCGGACCCGCTATCTCGCCACGCCGGTGGCGGAGCTGGTCGCCACCCCGGGTCTGGCCCGGGCAGGAGGATGAGCCGATGAACGACCTGCTCAAGCAGCGGATCGCGCGGGCGCTGGACGCGCTGAGCGACGATCGTGGCTATCAGATCCTCGATTACATCGAGTTCCTCGAGAGCAAGTACGCGGAGCGCGCGCGGCCCGGCGGGATCTTCGCCAAGCTCACCGAGACGGTCGAGGACACGATGCGCGCCGGCAAGCTGCCGATCCAGGCGATCAGCGGCACGATGGGTTTGGTGGATGGGGCCGCGAAGGTGATGAAGGGCCTCGCCGCGGCGGGCCAGGCAGTGATGGACGAGGCCGTGAAGGCGGCGGAGGACGCCACCAAGCGCTCGCCGACGGTCACCCCCCCGATAGAGCTGGATACCGACAGTCGAAAGTTGTCACCCTGAGCGCAGCGAAGGGGGCCATCTCAGGCATGGTCCCCTTCACTTCGTTCAGGGTGACATGGCTCCTTAACAGCCCAACGCCGAGGCGATATGGCGGCTCCCGCCCAGACTGCGCCCAAGACTGTGCCATCCACGGAGTTCATCCGCGGCATCGGTCCGCTGGCCGCGATCTCCCTGGTGGTCGGATCCATGATCGGCTCGGGGATCTTCATCGTCTCGGCGGATATCAGCCGCCAGGTCTCGCCCTGGGGGCCCGGCGGCCTCCTGCTGGTCTGGGTCATCACCGGGTTGATGACCGTGATCGCCGCACTCTCCTATGCCGAGCTGGCGGCGATGATGCCGAAGGCCGGAGGACAGTACGTGTTCCTCCGAGAGGGCCTTTCACCGGCCGCGGGGTTCCTCTACGGCTGGACGCTCTTCGCCGTCATCCAGACCGGCACCATCGCCGCCGTCGCCGTGGCCTTCGCCCGCTTCCTGAGCGTGCTGGTGCCGTCGGTGAGCCCCGATGTCTTCCTGCCGCTGGGACAAGTCCGCCTGCCCGGCGCGCCCGACGCAATCCAGCTCGGCCTCTCGCCGCAGCGCGTCGTCGCGATCCTCTCGATCCTGCTCCTCACCTGGCTCAACGTCCGCGGGGTGCGGCTCGGCGCGGCGATCCAGACGGTGTTCACCGTGGCCAAGGCGGGCGCGCTCGCGGTGCTGGTGATCTGCGGCCTCACCCTCTTCCGCCAGCCGGCCGTCGCGGCCGCCAACTTCGCCGACTTCTGGGGCACGGGCGACTGGACCCTGGCGATGATCCCGCTGGTCGGCGCGGCCATGGTCGGCTCGCTCTTCTCCAGCGACGCATGGAACAACGTGACCTTCGCCGCCGCGGAGGTGCAGAACCCGAGCCGGAACCTGCCGATGGCGCTGGCCGTGGGCACCGGGCTGGTGAGCCTGCTCTACATCCTGACCAACGTAGCCTACCTCAACGTGCTGCCCTTCTACGGCGATCCGAGCGGGCAGGACGCGCTCGCCCGCGGCATCCAGCACGCGGCGCAGGACCGGGTCGGCACCGCGGCCATCGAGGTCGCGCTCGGTGCGGGCGCAGCGGCGGTGATGGCGATCGCGATCCTGTTCTCGACCTTCGGGTGCAACAACGGGCTGATCCTCGCCGGTCCTCGCGTCTACTGGGCCATGGCGCGCGACCGGCTGTTCTTCGAGCGGGCCGGCGAGCTCCACCCCGAGCACCGCACCCCGGTCTTCGGTCTCTGGGCCCAGGCGGTCTGGGCCTCGGTCCTCTGTATCAGCGGGACTTACGGCCAGCTGCTGGACTACGTGATCTTCGCCGCGCTGGTCTTCTACTTCCTCACCACCATCGCGCTCTTCCGCCTGCGGCGGCTCAGACCCGACCTCCCCCGGCCGGTCAAGGCGTTCGGCTACCCGGTCCTGCCAGGGCTCTACCTGCTGGCGGTGGGCGCGCTGATGGTGATCCTGCTGTTCGAGAAGCCACTCTACACCTGGCCCGGACTGCTCATCGTGGCGACCGGGATCCCGGTGTATCTGATCTGGCGGGGGCGGCAGACGGCTTAGGGCACTCGTCACAGACGCGGGGAGGACCCGGCCCTACCGTGACGCACCGCCGTGCCGGTGGGCACGGCACTGGACATCAGCGCGGGGGGCAGCGCAATGCGCACACGCAAGCTCGATCACGATCTGGTCTTCACCTGGCTCGCGCCGGCGGTACTGGCCGGGCTGCTGTCGGCCTGCGGCGGTGGTGGTGACGGGGGAGGGGGCGGCTCCGAGACGGGGGCCGGCGGTGCGAGCGCCGGCGCGCCGCCACCGCCAGCGGACACGGCACCGGCCGCGAATCCCGCTCCGGCCCCGGCAGCCGATACCGGTGCGGCGAAGAGCGCAGACACCGGTAAAGCGGCGGCGGCGGTGGAGCGGCGGAGGCGGGGACGCCAAGCTCATCGCCTTGGGCGACAGCATCTTCCACGGCCAGGCCGGGGGCGGTACCTGCTACGTCTGCCACGGCCAGGACGCCCATGGCTCCGCGGTCGCGCCCAACCTGACCGACGGCGAGTGGCTCAACAACGACGGCACCCTCGCGGGCATCACCGGCACGATCAAGAGCGGCGTGCCTCAGCCGAAGAAGGCCCCGGCGCCGATGCCGCCGATGGGCGGCGCCTCGCTCAGCGACGACCAGGTGAAGGCGGTGGCGACCTACGTGCATTCGCTGGGTGGAGGCAAGTAGCGCTTCGTCGGCCACGTGTCTTGCATTCGGCCGAACTCGCTTCTAGACTTGGAGATGGATCAGCTTACCTTCGGCCCGCCAGGCGCCCCGTCGGGGCTCGGGCGGGCCGTCGTGTATCCAGTCAGGACCCTGCGGCAACTCCGGAGCGCATGACCGTCATTCGCCCCAAGCCGGGCCTCACCTTCGACGACGTCCTGCTGGTGCCGCGCTACTCCGCGGTGCATCCGCGCGAGGTCTCGACGGTCAGCCGCTTCACCCGCACGATCTCCCTCAACATTCCGCTGGTCTCCGCCGCCATGGACACCGTCACCGAGGCCGACATGGCCATCGCGATGGCGCGGGCCGGCGGCATGGGCGTCCTCCACAAGAACATGACGCCCGAGCGCCAGGCCGCGGAGGTGGACCGGGTGAAGCGGAGCGAGAGCGGGATGATCCTCAACCCGATCACGCTCGGTCCCGACCGCCCGTTGCGCGAGGCCTATGTCTTGATGCGGCGCTTCAAGATCTCCGGCGTCCCGATCGTGGACGGACAGGGGCGGCTGATCGGCATCATCACCAACCGCGATCTCCAGTTCGAGCGCAATCTCGAGCAGCCGATCCGCGACGCGATGACGAAGGATCGGCTCATCACCGCGCCGGTCGGCACCAGCCTCGACGACGCCGAGCGGATCCTGGCGCAGCACCGGATCGAGAAGCTGCCGGTGGTGGACGCCAATGGCGTTCTCAAGGGCCTGATCACCGTGAAGGACATCTTCAAGCGCCGCGAGCATCCCAACGCGAACAAGGACCAGCACGGCCGGCTCCGCGTGGCCGCCGCGGTCGGCGGCGGCTCGGATGCCACCGCGCGCGCCCGCTCGCTCGTCGGCGCCGGCGTAGACGTCCTGGTCGTGGATTCGGCGCACGGGCACAGCGAAGGCGTTCTGGCGACCGTCTCTCAGCTGCGGGAGGCGTTCCCCGATGTGCAGCTCGTCGCCGGCAACGTGGCGACCGAGGCGGGCGCGCGGGAGATGGTCCGGCGCGGGGTGGACGCGGTGAAGGTTGGCATCGGGCCGGGCAGCATCTGCACCACGCGAGTCGTCACCGGCGTGGGCGTCCCCCAGGTCACCGCCGTGATGGACGCCGTGCGCGGCGCCGAAGACGTGCCGGTGATCGCCGACGGCGGCATCAAGTACTCGGGCGACGTGGTGAAGGCGCTCGCGTCCGGGGCGTCCTCGGTGATGATGGGCAGCATGCTCGCGGGCACCGAGGAGAGCCCCGGCGAGTCGGTGCTGGCGGAAGGCCGACGCTACAAGATGATCCGCGGCATGGGGAGTCTCTCCGCCATGCAGGACGGCTCCGCCGACCGCTACTTCCAGGAAGGTGAGATGGCGCCCTCGAAGCTGGTTCCCGAGGGCATCGAGGGACGCGTGCCGTACAAGGGCCCGGTCGCCGACGTGATCTTCCAGATGGTCGGCGGGCTCCGGAGCGGCATGGGGTACTGCGGGGTGTCCTCCATCCCGCAGCTGCAGTGCGAAGTCGAGATGGTGCAGATCACCAGCGCCGGACTTCGCGAGTCGCACCCGCACGACGTCACGATCACGCGGGAAGCACCGAATTACAGTGCCTGACAGGCGGTGAAGCGGATCAGGTGAATCGCGAGAGGGACTCGCATCCCTCGCGCGCGTCACGACGCGGTTTTCGCGCAGTCCCCCACAGCTCCCACAATCGACGAGCGTCTCATGAGCCTCTTCCGTCGCAAGGATGTGTCCGCGCTCCAGGCCGAGCTCGCCGCGGATCAAAGCCTCAAGCGTGTGCTGGGACCGGTCAACCTGGTCCTGCTCGGCATCGGCGCGGTCATCGGCGCGGGAATCTTCGTGCTGACGGGCCAGGCCGCCGCCAACTACGCCGGCCCCGGGATCGTGATCTCCTTCATCCTGGCCGGCACCGCCTGCGCCTTCGCCGGTCTGTGCTACGCCGAGTTCGCGGCCATGATCCCCATCGCGGGATCGGCCTACACCTACGGCTATGCCACGCTGGGTGAGCTGTTCGCCTGGATCATCGGGTGGGACCTGATCCTGGAATACCTGTTCGCGGCCTCGACCGTCGCGGTGGGGTGGTCGGGCTACACGGTGTCGTTCCTCAAGGACCTGGGCATCGTCATCCCGGCGGAATACACATCGGCCCCCTACATCCACACCACGCCGGCCGACGCCGGCCTCAACGTCTGGCGATTGTTCACGGAGGGGTGGTCGGCGACGGGCGCGGTGCTCAACGTGCCGGCGATGTTCATCGTCGGGCTCATCACCATTCTCCTGATCATCGGCATCAGCGAGTCGGCGACGTTCAACAACTTCGCGGTGGTCGTCAAGCTCACCGTGGTGCTGCTGTTCATCGCCTTCGGACTCGCCTACGTGAACGCCGATAACTGGACGCCGTTCGTGCCCCCGGCGGAGGGCCCCGGGAAGTACGGCTGGGACGGCATCGTCCGGGGCGCGGGCGTGATCTTCTTCGCCTACATCGGATTCGACGCGGTATCCACGGCGGCGCAGGAGTGTCGAAATCCGCAGAAGGACATGCCGATCGGCATTCTCGGCTCGCTCGCGATCTGTACCGTGCTCTACATCGCGGTCGCCCTCGTCCTCACCGGTATCGTCCACTACTCCGAGCTCAACGTCCCCGATCCGATCGCCGTCGGCATCAACGCGACGGGCGAGTCGTTGGCCTGGCTCCGCCCGATCATCAAGATCGGCGCGATCGCGGGGCTCTCCTCGGTCATTCTGGTGATGCTCCTGGGCCAGCCGCGGATCTTCTACACCATGTCGAAGGACGGCCTGCTCCCGCCGATCTTCGCCTCGGTGCACCCGAGGTTCCGCACCCCCTGGGTCGCCAGCGCGCTCACCGGCGTCGTAGCGATGACCTTCGCCGGCCTGCTGCCGATCGGCCTGCTCGGCGAGCTGGTCAGCATCGGAACCCTGCTTGCGTTCGCGATCGTGTGCGCGGGCGTGTTGGTGCTGCGCTATACCGACCCGGACATTCCGCGGCCGTTCCGCACTCCGCTGGTCCCACTGGTTCCGCTCGGAGGGGTCGGGGCGTGCCTTTACCTGATGCTCGGCCTCCCGGTGGACACGTGGGCGCGGCTCATCGTGTGGATGGCGCTGGGGCTCGCGATCTACTTCCTCTACGGGAAGCGGCATTCGAAGGTGCAGCAGGCGGCGGGGTAGACAGGAGAGCAGGAACCAGCCCCACGCTGTCATCCGAGCGAGCGAAGGGCGCCAGTCGGCATGATCCCTCGCTTCGCTCGGGATGACAGCGTAGTCCGCCTGTTCGCCTGTCGCGCCTTCGTTATCTTCCCCCACATGCCGTTCTCGCTTCCCCCCGACCGCGTCGAGGCCGCGCGCGCCTTCGCCGCCACGTTCCATCCTGGACAGCGCGTCTGCCTCACGACCCACGTCAATCCCGACGGCGACGGCCTCGGCAGCGAGGCGGGTCTGGCTCACCTGCTGAAGGCGCGCGGCGTCGACGTCGTGGTCACCAATCCGACCCCCACGCCGCCGCGGTTCATGTTCCTGTTCGAGGACTTGCCGGGAGTGGAGAAGACCGGGGAAGCGGTGAAGGAGATCCGCCGCGCCGACCGGATCGTGGTGCTCGACATCGGCGACCTGGGCCGGCTCGGCATGCTGGGCGAGCACGTTCGCGCGCGGGGCGTGCCGGTCGGCTGCATCGACCACCACGTCGGGATGGGGGTGCTGCCCGACGGGCCGCGCTACGTGGACTCCGAGGCCGCCGCGACCGGCGAGCTGGTGTTCGAGCTGGCGCTCGCGAACGGCTGGCCGCTCGACCAGGCGGCGGCGCGCGGGCTCTATGTCGCGATCCTCACCGATACCGGCGGCTTCCGGTTCAGCAACACCCGCCCGCGCACGCTCCGGATCGCCGCGGAGCTGCTCGAGACCGGCGTCGACCCCGAGGAGATCTACCTCGAGGTCTACGCCCGCGCGCCCGAGGGCCGCCCTCGGCTCTTCGCCGAGGCGCTGCAGACGCTGGTGGTGGAGCCGGAGCACGGTCTCGCGTGGGTGACGGTGCCGCCCGGCGCGATCGAGCGGCTGGGTGTCTCTTCGGACGATCTCGACGGCGTGGTCGAGTTCCCCCGCTCGATCGAGGGCGTGCGCATGGCGCTCCTCTTCCGCGAGGTGAGCCAGGGCCGGGTCAAGGTCTCCCTCCGCTCCATCGGCCCGGTGGACGTCGCCGCCTTCGCCAAGCGCTTCGGCGGCGGCGGACACACCAAGGCGGCCGGGCTCGCGATCACCGGCTCGCTGGCGCAGGTGCAGACGACTGTCCTCGCCGCCGCGCGCGAGTACCTTGGGAATAACGGCAGCCCCTCCTCTTCCCGCGGTTGACCGCCCCCCCGGTCGACCTATATTGCCGACTATGGAAGTAGGAATTCGGCGACCGGTGGCGCATGGACCTGATTGATCGCATCGAGCGCACGCTGGACACGCTCCGGCCCTACATCGCGTCCCACCGCGGGCACGTCGAGGTCGTGGATTTCGACGAGGGCGATGGCGTGCTGTTGCTGCGGCTCGGTGGCACCTGCCACGGCTGCGCCGCGTCCACGGTGACGCTGCGCCAGGGCATCGAAGCGCGGCTCCGCGAGATGGTGCCCGAGGTCAAGCACGTGGAGGCGGTCTGATGGCGGAGCCGCTGCAAGCCCAGGTTGCCGCCGCCCTCGCCCGCATCCGGAATCCCCGACTCGACAACGACCTGCTGTCCGCCGGCATGGTCCGCGACCTCGTCGTAGGCGACGACGGCGCGGTGAGCTTCACCTTCCTGCTGGCCCCCGACGATCCCGCGACCCTGGTGCGCCAGGCGCGCGCGGCGGTGCAGGAGATCGAGGGCGTGCGGCGGGACGCGATCAAGATCGCGGTGAGCAACCCCTCGGGGCCGGCCAAGGTGACGCATGGCCCGCCCGGTGCCGGCGACGCCGGACCGGCGCAGCCGCCGCCCGCGCCCGAGATGCCCGACCTCGGTCGGATCATCGCGATCTCCTCGGGGAAGGGCGGAGTGGGGAAGTCCACCGTCTCCGCCAACCTGGCCGTCGCGCTCGCGGCGGCGGGACGGCGCGTCGGGCTGATGGACGCGGACGTGTACGGCCCCAACATCCCCCGCATGTTCGGGGTCTCCGAGCGCCCGCCGGTGGTCGGCGGCAAGATCCAGCCGCTCGAGGCCTACGGCGTGCGCCTCATGTCCCTGGGCTTCCTGGTGGAGCGGGACGTGCCCGCGATCTGGCGCGGCCCCATCATCATGAAGATCGTGCAGCAGTTCCTGCGCGACGTGGAGTGGGGGCCACTGGACTACTTCCTCGTGGACCTCCCGCCCGGCACCGGCGACGCCCAGCTCTCGCTGGTGCAGGCGACCCACGTGTCCGGGGCGCTGATCGTCACCACGCCGCAGGAGATGGCGGTGGGCGACGCACTCCGCGGGGCCCGGATGTTCGAGCGGGTCGGCGTGCCGGTGCTCGGCATCGTGGAGAACATGAGCGGCTTCGTGGATCCGGACAGCGGCCGCCGGTTCGAGCTGTTCTCTTCCGGCGGCGGGCGTCGCCTCGCCGACGAGTTGGGGGTTGACCTGCTCGGCAGCGTGCCGCTTCAGCCTCGCCTGGCCGAGCTGGCCGACGCGGGTCAGCCGATCCTCGTGGCCGAGCCGGCGAGCCCCGCGGCGGCGGAGCTTCAAGCGGTGGCCGACCAGCTTCAGCGCAAGACCTCCGGCCGCGCCGTCGCCCTGCCGATTCTCCGAGGCTGACCCGCGCTGGGCCTCGTCACTCTCCTCACCGATTTCGGAACCAGCGACTCCTACGTCGCCGAAGTGAAGGGCGCGCTCCTGAGCGCCGCCCCGGGGCTCACCCTGGTGGATGTGACCCACGCGGTGCCGCCGGGCGACGTGCGAGCCGGTGCCTACCTGCTGGGCCGGGCCTGGCCGCGGTTCCCCAGCGGCACGGTTCACCTCGCCGTGGTGGACCCCGGAGTCGGTACCGGGCGCGCCGGGCTCGCCGTCGCCGCGCACGGGCACTACTTCGTCGGTCCCGACAACGGCCTGTTCACGCTGGTCCTGCGCGACGCCGAGGTGCAGATCGTCGTCCTGCCGACACCCGACGGCGCATCGCCGACCTTCCACGGACGCGACGTCTTCGCGCCCGCGGCGGCCGCCCTGGCGGCGGGCGCCACGCTCGCGGAGCTGGGCCCGCCCTTCGGCGGGATGCCCGTCCGGCTGGCCTACCGGGAGCCGCACCACGAGGGCAAGAGCGTGATGGGCCAGGTGGTGTACGTGGACCGCTTCGGCACGCTGGTCACCAACCTCACACCCGAGCTGGTGCCGCCCTATGCCGTGATCGAGGTCGAAGGGCTCGAGGTGGGACCGCTCCGCCGCACCTACGGCGACGTGCCCACCGGCGGTCTGGTGGCCTATCTGGGGTCGGGCGGCCAGGTCGAGATCGCGGTGCGGGACGGCTCCGCGGCCCGTCGGCTGGGGATGGGGGTCGGAGGAAGGATCAGGGCCCGGCTGGGCTAGTCCCCGGGCCCTGCCTGAGTCTCGCGAGCGCGCGCCGCAAGTAGCCGAACAGCGTCCAGATCACCCACACGGAGAGGATCACCAGCACCACGACGATCATCGCCGTGAGGAGCGGGTGCTCCGCCGCCATCCAGGCCAGGAATACAGCGAAGCCGTCCTCCAGCACGCTCAGCGTCCAGTTGCTCAGCGGCTCCGGACTGGCATTGGCCGCCGCGCGGGTGCTCGCCTTGGCGCCGTGGGAGGTGAGGGCGACACTCCCGGCGAGCAATGCCGCTGCCAGCTTCCATTCCTCGGGAAAACCCTCGGAGAACGCGCTGTAGGAGAGGATCGCGGCCGCGGGCGGACGAATGAAAGTGTGTACCGCGTCCCAGGCGCTGTCCACGTACGGGATCTTGTCCGCGATGAACTCGACCACGAACAGCGTGATCGCGACGCCGATCACCACCGGGTGCGCGAGCACCGCGAGGGGCTCGGGCAGGGTCACGATGCCCAGCCGTTGGAACAGCCCGGCGGCGGCTACCGTGGCGTACAGGTTGAGGCCGGACGCGAACGAGGTGCCGAGGGCGAAGCCCAGGGTCTCGAGGGGGGACATGGTTTGAAGCTAGTGACTCTGTACGGTTACTTCACCCACTCCACCTTCACCCCGCCCACCGCCGTCGTCAGGTCGATGTCCAGCGTCCGCTCGGCTCGATCGTAGCCGGGCGACTCGAAGGCTTTCCCGGTCCGAACCAGCCCGGCCGGGTCGAAGCTCGCGAGAAATCGGTCGAGGGTAAGCCGCACGCCGACGTTCCGGGGAAGCCGCAGGGTCAGCTCGCCCATGGCCATCTTGATTTCCGCCGCGGTGCTGGAGGTCCACGCGCCCGCGAAGTCGAGCGTGATCTTGCCCATTCCGCCTTCGAGCGAGAACCGGTCGCAGCGGCTGTTGCCCAGCCCGAGCACCGTGAGCTCGGCGGCCCCTGCCGTGATCTCGGCTGCGCGGCAGCGCGAGAGGTTCGGCTCCGAGAACCTGACCACGGCCTGACTCGCGCCCGCTTCCATAGTGAGCGCGGTGAGGTTGAGACCACCCAGCTCGATATCCGCCCGCACCGCCCCGAGGGCGAGCGCGAGGTCGAGGTCTACCGAGGGCGCGAAGGCCACCGTCGCGTCCTGGCGGAGCTGACGGGTGGAGACGACCCGCAGGCCGCCCGCGCCGGCCGGCTGGAGCCCGAGGGTCACGATCCCACGCGCGGCGTCATAGGTGCTGGTGGGCGCATAGCGGTCCTCGTCGTACGATGCGTCCATCCGGTAGAGCTCGCTGGCGCGGCCCGGTGTGATCCGGAGGCCGCCGGCGCGGTAGTCGAGCCCCACCTGCAGGCGGGTCTCGCCGTGGAGCTGTCGGAAGGTGGAGAACGAGCGCATGCTCTGCGCGGAGGCGCTCGTCGCGCCCGCCACGAGGGCAAGCACCGCGAGGGCGACGCGGTACATCAGAGCCCCCGCGTGGGCGTCCGCCCGCCGCCGGGCCGGCGCGCGGCGGGAACTCCGAACTGCGGGGTGGCCCAGAGATACTCGTCGGTGAGCGCCTCGGGCGGGATGAGGCGGCCCGCGAAGTTCTCCCGGATCCCCGCGCGACTGAGCAGGGCGGCGCCGAAGCCGGCCGTGGCCAGCAGCCAGGTCGCGAGGAAGGCCGCGCCCCCGATCAGCGTGCCCGCCACCGGCACCCACCCGAAGAGCGACCACGCCAGCCACAGCACCGCCACGGCGCCCAGGCCCACCACGAGGTAGCGATAGCTGTTCGGCGAGCCGATCATCGCGCCCAGTGCCATCCGGCGCCGGGTATAGGTCTCGCCCATCGCGTGCGCCACGCCCAGGAAACCGCCCAGCGCCCCGACGATCACCAGCAGGGCGTATACCGCGACCGCGAACGGCAGCAGCAGGATGCCGGCCACGCTCAGGATCAGGCCCACGATCACCATGCCGAAGGTGGGGATCACCAGGATCTGTCCCAGCAGGCCGGTCACGAAGGCGCGGCCGAAGGAATGCGAGGCGGTATCGGAGATCACTTCGAGATTGGGGCGACCGAACATCACCAGCCCGAAGCCGAGCACGGCGAGCGTGAGGAACACCCCGACGACGCCCGCGAGTCTCCGGCCGATCGTTTCCAGCGCGGTCGGCTCCGGAGCGGCGACGGCGCGCAGCGGCGCGACGATCGAGGTGTGACGAAGCGTCCGAACTTCGCCCCCGATCTCCCCGCCCATGTCGTGCACCATCCCGCCCAGCGCGAGGATGTCGCCCGAGACCAGCGCGCCCGGGTGCACGATCACGTCGCCATCCACCGTGACGAGGTTGCCGTGCAGGCGGCCGTACACGTCCGCGTCGCCCTGCACCACGAGCAGGTGACCCTCGATCGCGTCGGCGGCCCCGATCCGGTAGTCGCCCAGCCTCGCCGCGCCTTCGGAGACGGTCAGGCGGACGGCGCCGTCCCGCGGTGCGAGCGCGGACTTGAGGCGGCTCTCGATCCGGGCGGGGTTGGAGAGGTCGCTGAGGTCGACCGGTGCGGCGCCCTGAGGCGCGGGCTCGATGGCCCGGGACTCCGGACGGGCCGTGCGCTCCTCGCCCTGCTGACTCGCGACCAGGTCCCAGAAATTCCGGACCAGGTGCACGGCGGTCTCCCCTGCGGGCACCGACGGGCTCGGCGCTCGCGAGGCGGGGTGACAGGACCAGCAGCGCGAGCAGCGCCAGTGCTCGCGCGAGAGTGCGGGCGCGGGCCCCCGCGCCGCTAGGCGGCATGGGCCACCTGCTGGGACGGCAGAGCCAGCAGGCGACGCAGCGCGAACATCCCGCTCAGGTAGGTGAGCGTGAGCGCGCCCAGCGCCGCGGCCAGACGACCCGGATGGTCGGCGAAGGCGCGTGCGCTCTCGTACCACGGCTGTTCGATGAAGTTGGAGGCGAGACCCCGAAGGGCGAACCACCCTGCCTGGCTACCCTGCGCCAGGACCCAGTTGCCCGCGGAGATCAGGATCTCCTGGTTGGCCAGGCTCCAGGCGACGCTGGCTGCCATCGACCCGACCAGCGCCAGCGCGAGGCTGGCCGCGATCGCCATGGAGCGGCGGCTCGCGAAGATCCGCTGCCGCAGCGAGCGGAGCGCGAACGGATCGGCCACGGTGACCCGCGCCATCACCCGATCTTCGAAGCCGAGCGACGGTGCCATCAATGGTAGGGCGGCCAGCTGCTCGACGATCTCCCGCTCGGCCTGGGCGCGGTCGAAACACTCCGGGCACAGCTCGAGGTGTCGGGTGCGAGCGGCGTCGAGGGTGCCGGTGAGCCAGAGCTCGACGTCGTCCGGCGAGAGGTGGGGGCCGGGAGCCGGGGTCATAAGTGGACCCTCCTACGGTCGGGGTCGGGCAGAGGTTTCATTCTCTCAGATGCGCCAGCGCGAGCCGCAGCTCGTTGCGGGCGCGATGGATATAGGTCTTTACCGTGCCCAGCGGGAGATCCAGGATCTCGGCGATCTCCTCGTAGGCCCGTCCCTCCACATGGCGCAGCAGAATGCAGGAGCGGTACTCGGGCCGCAGCCGGCCGATGGCCGCCTCGATCGCCCCGCCGAGCTCCTTCGCCTCCACCGCGTCGAGCGGGGACTCCTGTCGCGCGCCGATCTGGAGTGCGGTGGCTTGCATCGCCTCCGGCGTCTCCGCGTGGGGCGAGCCGTCCAGCGAGAGGGTATCGAGCTCGCGGCGGCGGAGGTGATCGATGGCCGCGTTGTTCGCGATCTTGAAGATCCAGGACGAGAACTTGAATTCCGGACGATAGGAGTCGATGGCGTTGAGCGCCTTGACGAAGGTCTCCTGCGCCAGATCCTCCGCCAGCTCCCGGTCGCGCACCATGCGGTAGAGGAGAGCGAACACCGGCCGCTCGTAGCGACGCACCAGCTCCCGGTACGCCGCCTCCCGCCCACCCCGGGCGAGCAGGACGACCTCCTGGTCGGTGAGCCGGGCCCATTCCGGCGCCTCAGCCATCGTCCGTCCGGCTTGCCAAGGCTCCGGCGGCGGGACTACATTCTGCGCCTATGTTAGCCTCGGATCGTAAGTTACCCGTTTCCGGCGGGCCCGAGAAGCGGACTTACGTCCGCGATATGTTCACCGCCATCGCGCCCACGTACGACCGGCTCAACCGCATCATCAGCCTGGGGCTGGATCAACGGTGGCGGCGCGACGCGGTGAGGCGACTGGGGTGGGAGCGGGCGCCGGAGGGAATGTATCTGGATCTGTGCGCCGGCACCCTCGACTTCGGCGCCATGCTCGCCGGCAGACGCGGGTTCCGGGGTCGGATCGTCGGGGCCGACTTCGTCCAGCGCATGCTCAGCCTTGGCCGGAGCAAGTCGCCCCGGCTCGCGCCGGTGGTCGCCGATGCGCTGGTCCTCCCGTTTCCGGATCGGACCTTCGACGGAGCGTTGGTCGGATGGGGCGCGCGGAACCTGGTCGACCTGGATGACGGACTCAGGGAAGCCGCGCGCGTGCTCAAGCCGGGCGCACGCCTTGTGATCCTGGAGATGACCCTGCCTCCGCATCCGGGGCTCCGGCGCCTGTACCTCTTCTACTTCAACCGGGTGTTGCCCTGGATCGGCCGATTGATCTCGAAACATACGAGTGCCTATACCTGGCTTCCAGAGTCGACCCGGACGTTCCCCGCTCCGGCGGAGCTGGTGCATCGCCTGGAGTGCGCGGGATTCACGGACGTGAGCTACCGGCTGCACCTGGGCGGAGTGACGGCGCTGCACGTCGGGACGAGGGTGTAATCGGTGGCGCTCGCTAACCTCCGGGAGTTCCTCCAGGCCATCGAGGCCGCGGGCGAGCTGGTCCGCGTCTCGCATCCGGTGCGCGCGCGCCTGGAGGTGGCGGAGATCGCGGATCGCTGCATGAAGAGCCCCGGCGGCGGGCCCGCCCTGCTCTTCGAGCACGTGCTGCTCGAGGACGGGCGGCGGAGCCCCCATCCGGTGGCCATCAATCTCTTCGGCTCCATGCGCCGCATGTGCCTCGCGCTCGGCGTGGAGGACCTGGAGACCATCGGCGGGAGGATCTCCGAGCTCCTGGAGATGAAGGTCCCGGAGGGCCTCTTCGGCAAGCTGGCCATGCTGCCCAAGCTGGCCGAGGTGGGGAAGTTTCCGCCGCGCGTGCGGGGCGGACGCGCGCCCTGCCAGGAGGTGGTGCTGCGCGGCGATGCCGTGAACCTCGACGACATTCCGTTTCTCACGACCTGGCCCGGCGACGGCGGGCGCTACATCACGCTCCCCATGGTCATCACCCGCGATCCGGCCCGCGGGATCCGGAACGTCGGGATGTATCGGATCCAGGTGCTGGGCCGGAACACGCTCGCGATGCACTGGCAGCGGCACAAGGTCGGGGCGGCGCACTGGCGCGAGATGGCGGCCGCCGGCGAGCGCATGCCGGTGGTGATCGCCCTCGGAGGCGATCCGGCCAGCATCTACTCCGGCTCCGCCCCGCTGCCCCCGACGATCGACGAGTTCCTCTTCGCCGGCTTTCTCCGGCGCCAGCCGGTGGACCTGACGAAGGCGGTCACCTGCGACCTCGAAGTGCCTTCCGAGGCGGAGCTGGTGCTCGAGGGCTACATCGATCCGGCGGAGCCGCTGGCCCTCGAGGGACCGTTCGGCGATCACACCGGGTTCTACTCGCTGGCGGACTACTACCCGAAGGTGCACGTCACGGCGGTCACCG
Organism: uncultured Gemmatimonadales bacterium; assembly: GCA_963842945.1. Lineage (GTDB taxonomy): Bacteria > Gemmatimonadota > Gemmatimonadetes > Gemmatimonadales > GWC2-71-9 > CAVVWJ01. The sequence goes on along the minus strand of CAWJIM010000019.1, from coordinate 609,382 downwards.
CCCGGCGCGACCCGATCTACCCGGCGACGCTGGTGGGCCGTCCGCCGATGGAGGACTATTACCTCGGACACGCCACCGAGCGGATCTTCCTGCCGCTGCTCCGGCTCACGGTGCCGGAGATCGTGGACTACCACATGCCGGCGCCGGGGATCTTCCACAACCTGGTCTTCGTCTCGATCGACAAGCAGTATCCGGGGCAGGCCTACAAGGTGATGAACGCGCTCTGGGGGCAGGGGCTGATGTCGCTCGCCAAGGTGATGGTCGTGGTGGACAAGGACGTGAACGTCCGGGACCCCGACGAGGCCTGGTGGATCGCGCTCAACAACATCGACCCCGAGCGCGACGTGCGCTTCACCATGGGCCCGGTGGACGTGCTCGATCACTCCAGTCGTGGCTTCACGTACGGCAGCAAGATGGGGATCGACGGCACGCGGAAGTGGAAGGAGGAGGGGTTCGATCGCGAGTGGCCGGAGCGGATCGTGATGGACGAGGAGACGAAGCGCCGCGTTGATGAGATGTGGTCGAAGCTCGGAATCACGCTGGCGGACGGCGAGGCAGCGGAGCGACGGTTCATGAGTCGAGCCTTCCGCCCTTCCGCCTGTCCGCCCGTCCGCCGAAGGTCAGACCTTCGCCGGCGAGTCGCTCTTCGTCCGCTACGTCAACTTCGTCAAGCTGCCCCACACCCTGTTCGCGCTGCCGTTCGCGCTGCTCGGCGTGCTCGCGGCCTCGATGACCGCCCCGGTGACGCCGAGACTCGTGCTCCTCGTCGTGATCGCCTTTTCCGCGGCGCGGTGGGCGGCGATGGGCTTCAACCGGATCGCGGATCGCGCCTTCGACGCCCGGAACCCGCGCACCATGGCGCGGGAGCTGCCCCGAGGCGCGATCACGCTCGGCCAGGCGTGGGCCTCGGTGCTGGCGGCCTCCGCCATCTTCATGCTCGCCGCCGGTGCGCTGAACCGGCTCTGTCTTCTGCTGAGCCCGGTCGCGCTCGCGTGGATCCTGACCTACAGCCTGAGCAAGCGATTCACCTGGTGGCCGCACCTCTGGCTGGGCCTCAGCCTGGCGATCGCGCCGGTCGGCGGATACCTCGCGGTGACGGGACGGTGGAGCGCGCCGGCCTGGCCGCTCCTCGCGGTGGCGCTCGCGGTCGCGACCTGGGTGGCCGGGTTCGACATCTTCTACGCCCTCCCCGACGAGGCCTTCGATCGTCGGGAGGGCCTGAGGAGCGCCGTGGTGCGGCTGGGTGAGCCGCGCGCGATCCTGGCCGCCAAGCTCCTGCACGGGATCACCATCCCGGCCCTGGCGCTGTTCGGCTATGGCATGGGCTTCGGGCTCTGGTACTACGCCGGCCTGGCCGCGGCGGCGGCGATCCTCGCCTACGAGCACAGCCTGGTGCGTCCGGGCGACCTCTCGCGGCTCGACGCGGCATTCTTCACCATGAACGGCATCATGAGCGTCACGGTGTTCGGGTTCGCCCTGCTCGACCGCCTGGTGCGCTGACCCGGTGAGCGCGGCGCGCCCCGTCGTCCTCGCGATCACCGGCGCTTCCGGCGCGCCGTACGGCGTGCGGCTGCTCGAAGTGCTGGCGCGGCACCGGGTGCCGGTCTGGCTGATCGTCTCGTCCCACGGGATGCGCCTGCTCGATGCCGAATGCGGCATCGGCTCGCTGGAGACGCTCCGGGAGGCCACCGGCGGAGACTGGTCTTCGGTGGTGCCGTTCTCCGACGGTGATCGCGGGGCGCTTCCCGCCTCCGGCTCGCAACAGACCCGGGGCATGGTGATCTGTCCCTGCTCCATGGGCACCGTCGCGGCGGTCGCCGCCGGCACCTCGCGCTCGTTGGTGGAGCGGGCCGCGGACGTGACGCTGAAGGAGCGGCGCAAGCTGGTCCTCGTGCCGAGGGAGACGCCGCTCTCGCTGGTCCACCTCAGGAACCTGGTGACGGTGACCGAAGCCGGCGCGGTGGTCATCCCGGCGGCGCCGGGCTTCTATCACCGCCCGTCGAGCGTCGGCGAGCTGGTGGACTTCATCGTGCAGCGGGTGCTCGATCAGCTCGAGCTGGAGATCGAGATCGCGCGCCGCTGGACCGGCGACGTCCCCCGGTGACGAGGCGCGTCGGGTGGGCGGCGGTGGTGGCCGCGGTCGCGCTCGCGGGATGCGGCGACGGCGACGACGGACAGTCCCCGGTGGACGAGGGCGAGCCGCCGGTGGTCGGCTGCACCGACGGCACGCGCGGAAGGCGCGCTCACCCGGGTGTGCTTCCCCGCGGACTGGAACGGTGACCTGATCGTCTACGCGCATGGCTACGTCGAGCCCCAGGCACCGCTCGCCGTGCCCGAGAACGAGCTCGGCGGCGCACCGGTGGAAGACCTGATCAATGCCCTGGGCTATGCCTACGCCGCGACGAGCTACCGTGCCAACGGCCTGGTGGCCGACGCAGCGGTGGACGACGTGCTCGAGCTGGTGGACCTGGTGCGACGGACCGTGCGGCCCGACCCCGCCCGGGTGTACATCGTCGGAGTCTCGGAGGGCGGCCTCGTCGCGACGCTGACGGTCGAGCGGGAGCCCGAGCGCTTCACCGGCGCGCTCGCGGCGTGCGGTCCCATCGGCGACTTCGCGCGCCAGATCGATTACCTCAACGACGTCCGCGTGGTGTTCGACCACCTCTTCTCCGGAGTCCTCCCCGGGAGTGCGAGCGATCCGCCCGCCGAGTTGGTGGAGGGCTGGACTTCCACCTACGCGCCGGCCGTCGCCGCGGCGATTCAAGCCGACCCCGAGCGCGGTGCGGAGCTCGCGGCCGTCACGGGCATCCCCGCCGAAGGGGTCGACGACGCGACGCTCGCGGAGACCGTCGTCGGCTTGCTGCGATACAACGTCCTCGGCAGTGCCGACGCGCAAGCGCGGCTGGGTGGCCAGCCGTACGACAATGCCGATCGCGTGTACGCGGGCTCGCAGGACGACGAGGCGTTGAACGCCGGCGTCGAGCGCATCTCCGCGGATCCGCCCGCGCGAGCCGCGCTCCAGCGCTTCGAGACGACCGGCGATCCCGGGGTGCCGCTCTCGCTGCTCCACACGACCGGCGATCCGATCGTGCCCTTCTTCCATCAGCCGCTCTACGAAGCGAAGGCGATCGCGGCAGGGGCCGACGGCCGGGTCGCACGGCGGGACGTCGAGCGATTCGGCCACTGTGCCTTCACCTCGACCGAGATCCTCGCCGCCTTCGGCGAGCTGCCGCAGTAGCGCATGCGACTCGGCGTGATTTCCGATACCCACGGTCTGCTCCGGCCCGAGGTCTTCGAGGTGTTTCGCGAGGTGGACCACATCCTTCATGGCGGGGACGTGGGGCCGCCGGACATTCTCACCGAGCTCGGCGCGATCGCGCCGGTCACGGCCGTCTACGGCAACACCGACGGCTGGGACATCCGCTCGCAGCTGCCGCAGGTGGCGACCGTCGAGCTCGACGGGTTCGAAGTCGTCGTCACTCACGGCGACCAGTTCGGGGTCCCGACCCCGGAGAAGGTGCAGGCGGCCTTTCCACGGGCGGAGATCATCGTCTTCGGGCACACCCACCGGCCGGTGCTGACGCTGGTGGACGAAGTGGTGACGGTGATGAACCCCGGCGGGGCGGGACCAAGGCGCTTCCGGCTGCCGCCGTCGGTGGGGATTCTGGAGCTGGAGCCGGGCATTCCGCCTCGCGGCCGGCTGGTGCCGCTGGCGCCGTTCGACGAGGAGTGAGCGACATTGTCACCCTGAGCGCAGCGAAGGGGGCCATATCGAGCATGGTCCCCTTCACTTCGTTCAGGGTGACATCGCTATCCTAGAGTCCCAGCCTCACCCCCGCGCTCAACGTCCAGTTGTGCGCCGTCTCGGTGTTCACGTTCACCGACGTCGCCTCCCGGGCATCGAACTTTCCGATGTAGTCCTTCGCCATCAGCTGCAGTCCGAGCCGCGAACCGACGGGCACCTCGACGCCGGCGCCAAGGTTGTAGGCGAAGTTGGTGGAGTGGGTTCCGACGCCGGCGACATCCACCTCCTGTCGCATCGCACCGGCGCCGCCCTGCACGAACGGCCGGATCCCACCGGCAGAGACCGGCACGCTGAGCCGGAGCGCGGCGTCATAGAGCAGCGCGGAGCTCTTGCCGAGCGAGAGACCGCCTACTACAGGCACGCCGACCTCGAGGTCCGAGCTGGCGTAGGCCACGTTGCCGACCAGCGCCAGTCCGGGCGTGATACCAAGAGTCGCCTCGGCGCCGTAGACGGGGCTCCCTGCGCCCCGCACGCTGGTGCCGAGCGGACCGTCCACCAGGGTGCCGAACCTCATGTAGCCAGCATAGGGAGTGATACCGAACGAGCCTGGCCGGCCGCTCTGTGCCTCGAGCGGCGCGGCGAGAAGGAGGCCGGCGACGGCGCCGGCACAGAGCAGTCGAATCATGATCGCCTCCATGTGTTTCTCGCGCCGACGCCGGGGTGGCGCCGACGGACCAGGTGGAGGCAGGCACGCAGGGTGCCAGGTCCTGCAGTTATCTAAATCGTTGTGAGAAGGTCTTTTGAAGCGAGCATGGCCGTCGTCGCCGGCCTCGGAGGTGTCCCCTCCCGAGGACGATTGGTCCGGCAGCCAATCAGCGAGCGGTGCGGTGTGGCGGAGCGCATCGGGGTGGGCGCGGAACCATGACATGAGCAGGAGGATCTCGTCCACCGATTCGAGCGGGAGCGGCCCGGGCTGCGGGTCGGGACGGGCCGTCTCCGCCGCGACCACCGCGCGGAAAGCCTCCATTTCGATAGGCGTGGTGGGATCGGGAAAGGACGCTCGGACCACGCCCTGGCGAACGAGGTAGATCCTGTCGTCGCCATAGGTGCCTGGATCGCGATAGACGAACGTCAGCATGTCCACCGCCGTGCGCGCCCGACTGGTGGCGGCGAGCAGCCACTCCAGGTGCTCGAACTTCTCCCGCCAGCGCGCCGCCACCTCGAAACGGTCGGTGAGGGACGCCTCCTGCATCGCGCTCACCACCCGGTCAATCGGCTGGATGGTACGCCCCTCCAGGAACGCGAGCGCGGTCTCCAGCCTGCGATGGTACTCCAGCTCCGCCACGAATCCCGCGCACGGCCCGGTACAGAACCCGAACTCATGGCGCATGCACCCGGCCTGGCGGGTCGAGCCGAAGAGGTCGCCTTGGCCGCTGAACAGCATCGGCGTGGTTGCCGCGCAGTCGCGGAGACCCAACAGGTCGTTCAGGGTCCGTACCGCCTCGCCGGTGCGAGCCAGCGAACGGAAGGGTCCGTAGCACCGGGCGTCGTCACGGCCGATGGTCTCGCCGGCGGAGACCCGTGGCGCGGGCCCGCGGGAGACTTTGATGAACACGGCCCGGCGGGTCAGGTTGCCGCGGTAATTGAACTGAGGCCGATACCGCTTGATGGCCCGCAGCTCGCCGAGATAGGCGGAGAACTCGCTGGGCGTGTAGTCCCAGGCGATGTCATGGGTGGCATACAGAATCCGCGCCGCCTTGTCGTCCGGATAGACGGCGCGGAAGTAGGTGAGCAGCCTGGTGCGAAGCCGCTTGGCCTTGCCGACGTAGATGATCCGGCCCTCGGGATCGAGCATCCGGTAGACCGCGGGGCGGTTCTCGACCCGCTCGCCCAAGCGGCGGCGGAGAGCCTGGAGGTCGGTGACCGGGGTGGGCGCGGGTCTTCGAAGACGGCGTGGGCTCACGATTGACAGCGATGGCAGAAGACGGTGATGCGGGCGTCGATGGTGTGCGTGCCCGTGAGCCGGGTGCCGCACCGGCGACAGGGCTCACCCTCGCGGCCATAGGCCAGGAGCTCGAGCTGAAAGTTCCCCTCCTCGCCGGTGCCGGTGCGATAGTCGCGCACCGTGGTACCGTTGGAGCGGATCGCCGCCTGAAGGATGCGCCGGATCTCCGCATGCAGCCGGCGGTGATCCTCCGGCGTGAGCTTGCGCGCCGCCTTGGAGGGGTCGATCCCTGCCGCGTAGAGCGCCTCGTTGGCGTAGATGTTCCCGACGCCGGCCAGGTGCTTCTGATCCATGATCACCTTCTTCACCGCCTGGCGTGAGCGGCCCAGGGCCGTACCCAGGCGCTCGGGGGTGAAGCCGGGGTCGAGCGGCTCGGGGCCGATCGCGCGGTCGTAGCGCTCCCACCCGCGAGCGTCGAGGAGGAGCAGCGTGCCCAGCCGGCGGACGTCGCGATACACCAGCTCGCGACCGTCGTCGAGCTGCGCGCGCAGGACGGCATACCGACGATCGTCGCCGGCCAGTGGGCGAGGGTGTACGACGAGCGAACCCGTCATTCCCGGCTGCACCACGAGCCGCTTCGTGCCGAGGTCGAGCACCGCGTGCTTGGCGCGCCGGGACACTTCGTGCACGGTCGCCCCGGTGAGCCCGCGCACCAGACGGCGCCGGGTGACGCCGCGCAGCACGTCCTCGTGGCTCAGAGAGACGTGGTCGAAGCGGCGGCCGAGCAGGGCGGGGCGGATGTCGCGGACGATGGTTTCGACTTCGGGGAGCTCGGGCATTGCGCCCGGAATGTAAACGGCCGGTGCGCCCTAGCGGGGAACTCCGGCGAGCCTCGCCGCCTCGCGCCAGCCGATGTCGCGGCGGTAGATCTTGCCCTCGTACCGGATCGCCTCCGCCGTCTCACGGCTGAGCCGCTGCGCCTCGGCGAAGCTGGAGGCGACGGCGGTCACATTCAGCACCCGACCCCCGTGCACCCGGAGCACGCCGTCCGCGCCGCGGGCCGTTCCCGCGTGGAAGATCGTGACGCCCTCAGGAAGCTGGCGGGGCAGGGTGATGGCCGCGCCCTTCGCGGGCGCATCGGGGTAGCCGCGGCTGGCGAGCACCGTGGTCACCGAGGCCGCGCCGGGCAGAAGGTCCAGCGGCGTCGGCGCCTCGCCTCGCGCCACCGCCCACAACGAGCGCGTGAGCCCGCCGGCAACCAATGGCAGGACGACCTGCGTCTCCGGGTCGCCCAGCCGGCAGTTGAACTCCACGACCCACGGCGCGCCCTCGTCGTCCACCATCAGACCGGCGTACAGCACGCCGGTGAACGGCGCGCCCCGGCGACGCAGCTCGCCCAGGGCGGGAAGGAGCACCTCGGCTCGCGTGCGCTCCAGCAAGTCCGCGGTAGCCACCGACACCGGACTGTACGCACCCATCCCGCCGGTGTTGGGCCCGGCGTCTCCCTCGAGCAGCCGCTTGTGGTCCTGGGAGGCCGGCAGGAGCTCGACTTCGGTCCCGTCGGTGATCGCGAGGACGGACACTTCCTCGCCCCGCAGGAATGACTCCACGACCACGGTGCGGCCCGCGTCTCCGAACCTGCCGTCGCCGAGCATCGCCTGCAGCGTGGACGCGGCCTCCGCTCGTGTCTCGCAGACTACCGCACCCTTCCCGGCGGCCAGGCCCGACGCCTTCACCACGAGGGGCTCGGGATGATCCGCCACGTAGGCCATGGCCGCCCCGAGCTCGTCGAAGGTGCGGCTCGATGCGGTAGGGATACCCGCGGCGGCCATCACTTCCTTGGCGAACGCCTTCGACGCCTCGATCTGTGCCGCGGCGGCGCCGGGTCCGAAGACCGCGCGACCCTCGGCCCGAAGCCGGTCGGCGAGGCCGCGCGCGAGCGGCACTTCGGGACCGATGACGGTGAGATCGATGCCGTGCATGTCGGCCGCGTCGGCGAGTCGGTCCAGATCGTCGGCGGGAATGGAGAGGTTGGTGGCGAGCTCCGCGGTACCGGGATTGCCCGGCGCACAGTAGAGGTCCGCGCCCGGGTCTTCGCGCCGGAGTGTCCAGCAGAGCGCGTGCTCCCGCCCGCCCGAGCCGACGACCAGCAGCCTCACGACTTCTGCGCCTTCCGGAAGGCGTCGCGCGCCCGCTCCGCCGCCCGCCGCGCGGCCTCCGCCACCTGGTTGGCTACTGCCCGGGCCTCGGCCGAGTAGTAGTCGCTGGCGGCGGCGAAGTCGTCGGCTATCGGACGCTGGGCGGTCTCCGGGCCCCGGCGCACGTACTCGCCGCGGAGGATGCGATCGTAGTCGCCCGAAGCAACCCATCGCTGGAGCTCGGCGGCGCGCACGGTGTGCATCGGATGGGTGAGCGCGAGCGTGCTCAGCACCTTGTACACCACGTCCAGCCCCTCGCCGCTCGCCGCGTACTCGTGGGCCTGCTGCATGAAGGCTTCCACGTTGAGCTGTCCCGCGAACGCCTCGCCCCGGCCGCCGCCGGCCATCTTCATGTCCACCCGCTGCGCGACCGCCACGTCCTGCCCGCCGAGGAGCCCGGCGCGGTCGGCCGAGAGCTCGGACTTGCGGGACCACTCGAGAAACGCCAGCCGGACCGGGAGCACGACGAGACTCGCGAGCATCGGCAGCGCGCCGAGACTGATCAGTGCGAGCACGGCGGCGATGGTGCGGTAGAGCGCGTGACCGCTCATCACGTGGCCCAGCTCGTGGGCCATGAGGACCCGCAGCTCGTCGTCGTCGAGCAGCTCGATCGCCGCCGAATGGACGACGATGAACGGCTTGTCGAGCCCGTAGGCGCCGGCGTTGAAGAAGGGCGTCTGGGAGACGTACACCTCGGGCACGTCGGGCCAGTCGAACGTGGTGGTGACCTCGGTGTGGAGGTGCCAGAGCCGGGGGAACTGCGTCGGCCCAATCCGGATCGCGTTGCCCTGGAAGAGGAGCCGCACGCCGCGCTCGCCGCCGAGCAGCGCGAGGACCTTGCGGATCACCTCGTCCACCCCGGGCACGGCGCGGAGCGCCTGGAGGGCGGCGCGATCGGCCGGGTGCTCCCAGGAGACCGCGGAGATCTCCGGGAAGGTGCGGCGGGAACGGGGAGCTGGGAGGGACGTCATGGGTCGCTCGGGGTTGGGGATGCTGCATTTACGGGACTTCGGCCCGCATGTTTCAAGTTGGAACCTGTCACCCTGAGTGGAGCGAAGGGGCCGATAGCCGGCATGGCCCCCTTCACTTCGTTCAGGGTGACAGCTTGTGCCCTACCCCGCCAGCGCCTGGTCCAGGTCCGCGATCAGGTCTTCCGCGTCCTCGATGCCGCAGCTCAGCCGGACCAGGCTGTCGGAGAGCCCCATCGCCTGCCGCATGGCGACCGGGACCGCGGCGTGGGTCATGGTCGCCGGATGGCCGATCAGGCTCTCCACGCCCCCCAGCGACTCGGCGAGGGCGAAGACCTTCGTCCGCTCGACCACCCGGCGGGCGCGTGCCGGATCGCCGAGCTCGATCGAGATCATTCCGCCGAAGCCGCCCATCTGCCGGCAGGCGAGCTCGTGCTGCGGATGCGAGGGGAGTCCGGGGTAGTAGACCTTGGGAACGTCCTTCCGCGTGGCGAGCCACTCCGCGATCCGACGGCCGTTGGCGTCGTGCTGACGCATGCGGAGGGGCAGGGTCTTGATACCGCGCAGCGCCAGCCAGCAGTCCATCGGCCCCGGCACCGCGCCGGCGGCGTTCTGGATGAAACCGAGACGCTCCGCGAGGTCGTCGCGCGACGTCACCAGCAGGCCGCCCACCATGTCGCTATGACCGTTGAGATACTTGGTGGTGGAGTGGAGCACGATGTCCGCGCCGTACTCCAACGGACGCTGGAAGAACGGTGTGGCGAAGGTGTTGTCCACCACGAAGAGGTAGCCGTGCGCCTGGGTCAGGTCGCCGAGCGCGGCGAGGTCCACCAGGTTCATCATCGGGTTGGTGGGCGTCTCGCAGTACACCACGCGGGTCGCGGGCGTGAGGGCACGCTCGACGTTGGCCACCTCGCGCATGTCCACGAAGGTGAACGTCAGCCCGAGTCCGGCGTAGATCTGCTCCATCAGCCGCTGGGTGCCGCCGTAGACGTTGTCGCCGCAGACGACGTGGTCGCCCGCGCGAAGGAGCTTCAGCACCGCGTCCAGCGAGGCCAGCCCGGAGCCGAAGGCGAAGCCGTGCCGCCCATCCTCGAGGCTGGCCACGTTGCGCTCGAGGGCCTCGCGGGTGGGGTTCTGGGTCCGCGCGTACTCGTAGCCGCGGTGGCGGCCGAGTCCCTCCTGCACGTAGGTGGAGGTCTGGTAGATGGGCGTCATCACCGCGCCGGCCAGGGGCTCGACCACCTGCCCGGCGTGCACCGCGCGGGTCGCGAAGCCATGCTGGTCGTCGTCGGGGAGAATCCGGGTCATGGAAGGCCGGCCGAAGGAGGAAGAGCAGAAGCGTAACGGCCAGCGCAGGGGGGCGGCAAGGCGTTCCGCTCGGTTGAAGCGCCGTGGAGGACGCCTTACTTTCCCGGCGTGAACCAACCCGGAAGCGCGGGAGCGACCGCCCGCTGTCTGGTCGTGGACGATGACGGGACGGTGCGCCATGCGCTGACTCGGGTCATCCAGGGCCACGGCCTCGCGACCATCGAAGCGGGCTCCGGCGCGGAGGCTCTCGCCATTCTCGAGCGCGAGGGCGAGATCCCGCTTTGCATCTCCGACGTGCACATGGCGGAGATGGACGGGGTCACCTTCCTGCGGGAAGCCCTCCGGCGGTATCCCGACATGGCCGTCATCATGCTCACCGGCGTGGCCGACGTGACCACGGCGGTCGAGTGCCTGCAGATCGGCGCGCTGGATTACATCTCGAAGCCGGTGGTCATGGAGGAGGTCCGGGCGCGGGTGGACAAGGCGCTGGAGAAGCGCCAGCTCGTGCTCCAGAACCGGTTCTACCAGAAGAACCTCGAGGGCCGGGTCCGGGAGCTGGACCGCCGGAACAAGGAATCGCTGATCAACGGCGTGCAGACGCTGGTGCACGCCCTCGAGGCCAAGGACGCATACACCAGCGGGCACTCGTCGCGGGTGGCCCGATACGCCCAGAAGACCGCGGTGCACCTCGGCTACGTGGGCGAGCTCCTCGAGTACATCCGACTCGGCGCGGAGCTGCACGACATCGGCAAGATCGGCACCCGCGAGGCCATCCTGAACAAGCCGGGCGCGCTCACGCCCGCGGAGTTCGAGCACGTCAAGGAGCACACCGCCCTCGGGGAGAAGATCCTGTCGCCCTTCCTGAACGAGTCACCCATGGTGCTCCGCATCGTGCGCTCCCATCACGAGCGGCTGGACGGGTGCGGTTTTCCGGACGGTCTCAGCGGCGACCGGATCCCGCGGGAGGCCCGCATCGTCGCGGTGGTGGATGCCTTCGATGCGATGACCACGAGCCGCGCGTACAGGCTCCCTCGGACCCCGACCGAGGCCTTCGACGAGCTGCACCGCTGCGCGGGCGCGCACTTCGATCCCGAGGTCGTGGACGCGTTCACCACCGCGTTTCGCGACGTCACCCCGCTCCCCATCGGCCGCTGAGCGGCACTCGCCATCATGTCCGACACCCTCATGATCAGCGTCTCCGGGATGCGGGGACACGTGGGGACCGACCTTACGCCGGAGCTGGTGGCGCGTCATGCCGCGGCTCTCGGCGCCTGGGCCCGGTCGGGGGGGACCGGCGGGAGCCGTCCTGCCGTCGTGCTCGGCCGTGACGCGAGGACCAGCGGGCCGATGTTCGCCCGCGCCGCCGCGGCAGGTCTCATGTCCGTGGGGGTGGACGTCGTGGACCTCGGCGTCGTGCCGACGCCGACGGTGCAGCTCGCGGTGGAGCACCACCACGCCGGCGCCGGCCTCATCCTGACGGCGAGTCACAACCCTATCGAGTGGAACGCGCTCAAGTTCGTCGGCCCGGACGGGATCTTTCTCGACGCGGCCGCGGGCGAGCGGGTGCGAGCCCTCGCGGAGCAGGGGCCCGAGCGAGCGGGGTGGGACGGGATCGGGGAGCTGCGGGAGGACCCGGAGGCCGTGTCCCGGCACCTCGACGCCGTCCTCGGCCTCCCGGTGATCGACGTCGCCGCCATCCGCGGCCGGCGCTTCCATGTTGCGCTCGACTGCGTTCGAGGCGCGGGCGCGGTCGCCATCCTGCCCCTGCTCGAGCGGCTCGGCTGCCGGGTGAGCGGCATCAACCTGGAGCCCGACGGGCGCTTTCCGCGGGCGCCCGAGCCGGTGCCGGAGAATCTCGGCGACCTCGGCCGGCTGGTCCGGGAGAGCGGCGCCGACCTCGGTTTCGCCGTGGACCCCGACGTGGACCGCCTGGCGGTCGTGGATGGGAACGGCAGGGCGATCGGCGAGGACTACACGCTGGCGTTCGCGGTCCGCGCGGTGTTGGACGGACGCAGCAAACCCGCTGCGCCGCCGACCGTGGTCGTGAACCTTTCGACCAGCTTGGTGGTTGAGGATGCGGCACGCGCAGTCGGGGCCACCCTGGAGCGCGCGCCGGTCGGCGAGGCCAACGTCGCCCGGGCGATACGGGAGCGCGGCGCGGTGATCGGCGGCGAGGGGAACGGCGGGGTGATGTACCCTGCTCTGCACATCGGACGCGATGCACCGCTGGGGGTGGCCTTGATCTTGCATCTCCTTGCCACGTCTGGGGTAACGGTATCTCAGCTGGTGGAGTCGTCGCCCCGCTACACCATCGTGAAGGCCAAGGGTCCCAGGTCGTCGCAGCTGGGTCCGCTGTACGAGCGGCTGCGGAGGCGCTTTGCCGATGCCGCCACCGACGACCGGGACGGACTCCGGCTCTCCTGGGCGGATCGCTGGCTCCACATCCGGCCTTCCGGCACCGAGCCAATCGTCCGACTGATCGCCGAGGCACCCACGCAAGCGGAAGCGGAAGCACTGGTGGCCGCCGGGCGGGAACTCCTGAAGTGAGGAACATGGCGCGATGTGCGGCATCGTAGGCTATATAGGACCCCGGCAGGCGGCTGATCTTCTCATCGAGGGGCTGCGCCGGCTCGAGTACCGCGGCTACGACTCATCCGGGATCGCCGTGGTGAACGGCGGCGGCCTCGATATCAAGAAGGCGGCGGGCAAGCTCTCGGTGCTGGAGCAGGAGCTCGAAGCCGGCATGCCGATGGGGACCGTCGGCATCGGCCACACCCGCTGGGCCACCCACGGCGCGCCGACCACGCCCAACGCGCACCCGCACACCGACCAGTCGGGCCGGATCGCCGTGATTCACAACGGCATCATCGAGAACTCGGCCGCCATCCGGAAGACGCTCGAGCGCCGGGGCCACGGCTTCAAGTCCGAGACCGACACCGAGGTGCTGGCGCACCTGGTGGGCGAGTACTACGACGGCAATCTCGAGGAGGCCGTCGCCGCCGCGTTGCGGGAGGTGGACGGCGCCTACGGGCTCGCCTTCGTCTCCGCCGACGAGCCGGGCGTCCTGGTTGCGGCGCGCAAGGGCTCGCCCCTGCTGGTGGGTGTGGGCGAGAACGAATGGTTCATCGCCTCGGACGCCTCGCCGTTGCTGCAGTACACCCGCTCCGTGGTCTACCTCGACGACGGCGAGCTGGCGGTGCTCACCCGCGACGGCTACCGGGTGCGGAACCTGGAGACCACCAGGATCAGCAAGCCGGTCAACCAGATCGACTGGGACCTCGCGACGCTGGAGCGGAACGGCTACGCCCACTTCATGCTGAAGGAGATCTGCGAGCAGCCGGAGAGCCTCTGCAACACCCTCCGCGGCCACCTGCTGGAAGACGAAGGCACGGCGCGGGTCAGCGGCCTCAACCTGAGCGACGACCAGCTCAAGCAGGTCGAGCGGATCGTGATCACCGCCTGCGGCACCTCCTGGCACTCGGCGCTCATCGGCGAGTACATGCTGGAGGAGCTGGCGCGGATACCGGTGGAGGTGGAGTACGCCTCCGAGTTCCGCTACCGGAATCCGGTGGTGGACAATCGCACCCTGGTGATCGGCATCTCGCAGTCGGGCGAGACCGCGGACACGCTGGCCGCGATCCGCGAGGCCAAGCGGCGGGGTGCACGAACGGTCGGGCTGGTGAACGTCGTCGGCTCCACCATCGCGCGCGAGGTGGACGGCGGCATCTACCTGCACGCCGGTCCCGAAGTGGGCGTGGCGAGCACCAAGGCGTTCACCAGCCAGGTGGCGGCCCTCGCGCTGGTGACGCTCCGCATCGCCCGGCTCCGGAACCTGAGCATCCTGCAGGGCCGCGAGTTCATCCAGGGCCTGCGCAGGCTGCCGGACCAGATCGCGGACATCCTGGCCCGCAGCTCGGAGATCGAGCAGCTGGCCGACCGCTTTCTCCGTACCGCCACCAATGCGCTCTACCTCGGCCGCGGCGTGAACTTCCCGGTGGCCCTGGAGGGCGCGCTCAAGCTCAAGGAGATCTCCTACATCCACGCCGAGGGGTATCCGGCGGCGGAGATGAAGCACGGGCCGATCGCGCTGATCGACGAGAACATGCCGGTGGTATTCATCGCGCCCAAGGACGCGGTGCACTCGAAGATCGTGAGCAACATCGAGGAGGTGAAGGCGCGAGGCGGGAAGGTGATCGCGCTGATCAACGAGGGTGATACCGAGATCGGACGGCTGGCGGACGCCACGTTCACCATCCCGGTGACCCTGGACCTGCTGACGCCGATCCTGACCAGCATCCCGCTCCAGCTGCTTTCCTACTACGTGGCGGTGGCCCGCGGGTGCAACGTGGACCAGCCGCGCAATCTTGCCAAGTCGGTGACGGTCGAGTAGCCGGCGAAACGATAACGCCGCCTCGCCACACCGCGCTTGGCAACTGTTGGCCGGCCGGGCCCTCGAGCGTTCGAGGGCCCGGTTCGCTGGGGGCCTTCACAGGGTCGTTACCGCGTGGTGATCCGAAGGGAACTCCGCCACTGCGATATATTCTTCCTGTCAGCCACCCGCCAAGGCGGTGATGGTGGAGTCGCCGGCGAAACGATAACGCCGCCTCCCCGCGCCGTGCTTGGCATCGGCCCCCCTCGCTGGGGGGCCTTTCAACTTCTCGACAATCGCTTGTAGAAGAACGTCGTGTCGCAGAGCCGGCCATCGGGCCAGAGCGCGTAGTCCGGCACGACCCCGACCCTCGTCCAGCCCAGTCGGGCATAAAGCCGCTCGGCCTCGCCGCCGGTGACCGTGTCCAGCACGAGCAGCGTCCGCCCCGCCGCGAGCGCGGCCTCCTCGGCCGCTCGCATCAGGAGGGCGCCCAGTCCCTGTCGGCGCGCGGAGCGGTGGACCAGCATCTTCGCGACGTCACCACGATGCGGCTGATTCTCCGGACCGGCGAACACCACCTGCACCGTGCCGACGATCTGCCGCTTCGCGCGATCTTCCGCGACGAGCAGGAGTCGGTCGCCCGAGGCCACGCCGTCCGCGACTCCGCGCCAGAAGGTGTCCGCCCGCTCGTGGGTGAGTGGGGCCATGAAGCTGACCGACGCCCCGCCCTCGACGCAGTCCATCAACACCGCCGACAGCTCGGCGATCCGCTCGCCTGCCTCCCGGGCGCCGAGGAGGCGAACGATCGCGGGCTCGGTGACCGGGCCCGTCAGCGGGGCGCTCCGTTGCGCCGCGGCGAGGCATCCGGACGTTGCACCGTCCAGGTCGAGCCGATCTCCGGCGATACGATGCGCCAGCTCTCCCGGCCGGCCGCGGCTCGCAGGCGCTCCAGCGGCTCCTCCACCGGCTCGCGGCTGAGCCGGAACGTCGAGTGATGCACCGGCAGGAGGTACCGGGCGCCCAGCCCCTGGAACATGCGCCAGGCCTGCTCGGGCGAGGCGTGATTGGCGATCCATGGGTCGTAGGCGCCGATCGGCAGGATGGCGAGCTCCACCTTCACCGTGCGGCCCAGCCGGTCGAACGCGTCGGTGTAGGCGGTATCGCCGGCGAAGAGCACCGTGGCGCCGTTCCGAGTCAACAGGTACCCGCCGTACCCGCGGTGCCGATCGGTCACCATCCGAGCACCCCAATGTCGGACTTCCACCGACTCGACTCTCGTCCCGGCGATCTCGGCGGACTCTCCCCAGTCCAGCTCTTCGACGCGGCGGAACCGGCGCACGAGGTCGCGATTGCCGCGCTGCACCACGACCGGCACATCGCGA
Source organism: uncultured Gemmatimonadales bacterium (assembly GCA_963842945.1). Classification (GTDB taxonomy): domain Bacteria; phylum Gemmatimonadota; class Gemmatimonadetes; order Gemmatimonadales; family GWC2-71-9; genus CAVVWJ01. The sequence goes on along the minus strand of CAWJIM010000019.1, from coordinate 593,464 downwards.
CGGAGCGAGCAGAGCGTGCCCAGGTCGGTGTGGTCCATGTGGGCATGGGAGAGCAGTATGAGATCGAGCCGGGGCAGCTCGCGCGCGCGGAGCGCGGGACGCACCAGCCGGCGCGGGCCGAGCTTCGCTGGTCCGCGGCCGATGCCCACGCGACTCTCGAGCACCGGATCGGTGATGATCCTGACGCCGTACAAGTTCAGCAGCACCGTCGCGTGGCCGAGCCAGGCGGCGGTGAGACGGTCGTCGGGCCAGGAGAGCGGCTCCGGCCGATGCGGCGCCGCTGGAATCGCGCTTATCTTCACCATCCGAGTATCAGCCCTTCCAGAGACGAGCGAAATTTACTCCCCATCATGCGCGTGGTGCTGCAGCGGGTCTCGCGAGCGTCGGTAACGATCGAGGGCAAGACCGCCGGAGCCATCGAGCGGGGCTTTTGCCTGCTCGTCGGCTTCACCCACGGGGACACGGAAGCGACGGTAGATTGGATGGCCGAGAAGGTCGCCGGACTGCGTCTTTTCTCCGATTCCGAGGGGAAGATGAACCTCGGCCTCGATGAAGTCGGCGGCGCCGTGCTGGTGGTCTCCCAATTCACGCTCTACGGGGACGCGGCCAAGGGCAGGCGGCCCTCGTTCGTGGACGCGGCGCGGCCGGAGCAGGCGATCCCGCTGTACGAGCGGTTCGTCGCCGCGCTGCGCGACCGCGGCCTCGAGGTGGGGACCGGGGAGTTCGGAGCGCACATGATGGTGGAGATCCATAACGACGGGCCGGTCACCTTGATCCTCGAGCGGAACGCATGACGCGGGAGCCTCTCACGCTCGCCTCCGGCTCGCCGCGCCGCCGGCAGCTGCTGGAGATGCTCGGCATCCCCGTTCGAGTGGTCCCCTCCAACGTTCCAGAGGTCCGGCAGCCCGCGGAGACCCCGCTCGACTACGTGGAGCGACTCGCGCGGGAGAAGGCGCTGGGCGTGCGAGGGCGGCTCGTCCTGGGCGCGGACACGACCGTGATCGTGCGGGACGAGGTGCTGGAGAAGCCGGCGGACGAAGCCGACGCCCTCCGCATGCTGGGCAAGCTCCAGGGCCGCACCCATCAGGTGGTGACCTCCGTGGCGCTGGCCTCGGGCGGCCGGATCCACCAGGCGACGGACGTCACCAACGTGAGGTTCCGCAGGATGTCCGAAGATTTCCTGCGCGCGTACGTGGCGACGGGAGAGCCGATGGACAAGGCAGGGGCGTACGGGATCCAGGGCTACGGCGCGGCCCTGGTGGAGCGGATCGAAGGGGACTTCTTCAGCGTGATGGGCTTGCCGATCCGGCTGGTCCTTCGACTGATGGAGGAGGCGGGGGAGAAGTACGAGTTCGGCGTCAGCGCGCCTGTTTGATCCGGTAGACCTGCACGACCTGCGACTTGCCCTTCAGCCCCAGCTCCGGCAGGTACTCGTGATCCACCGGAGCCTTCACCACACGCAGCAGGGCCTCACTCACCAGGATCTCGCCCGGTCCCGCCTCGGCGCAGAGGCGGGCCGCCACGTTCACGGCATCGCCGAGCACGGTGTACTCGAGCCGCCGGTGGCTGCCGATGTTCCCGGCGAACACCTCGCCGTGACTGATCCCGATGCCGACGCCGATCTCCGGCCGGCCGGAGGCCAGCCAGCTTCGGTTGAGCTCCTCGATCGTCCGCTGCATCGCGACCGCGGCCTCGAGCGCGCGGTCGGGGTCGTCGCTGTGGGCGATCGGGGCGCCCCACAATGCCATCACGGCGTCGCCGATGAACTTGTCGAGCGTGCCGCCGTGCTCGAAGATCACCTCGACCATCTCGCTGAAATACTCGCTCAGGAGCTGGGCCACCGCGTCGGGTCCCATGGACTCCGCGATCGCGGTGAAGCCGCGGATGTCGCTGAAGAGAATCGTGATCGGCCGGCGCTCGCCGCCGAGCCGGATGTCGCCGTCCTGGCGCGCGATCGCCGCCGCGACGTTGGGCGCGAAGTAGCGCTCGAAGTTGGAGCGGACCAGGGACTCCCGCCGAATCCGCTCGGCGAAGCGGCTGTTCTTGATGCCGAGGGCGGCGAGCCCGCTGAAGGCCACGAGGAACTGGAGGTCCTCGTCGCTGAAGGTGCCGGGCGCACTCAGGTTGTCCACGTACAGGAGGCCGAGGATCTCGTCCTTCACGTCCAGGAGGGGCGAGCACATCGCGCTCCGGACGCTCTGGGTCACGATCGATCGCCCCTTGAACCGGGTGTCGGCCGGCGCGTTGTGGGACACCACCGCCACCCGCTCCTCCACCACCTTGTCCACGATGGACCGGGGGACCGCCTGGACCTGGGTGTCGCCCAGGCGGCTCTTGGAGATGGTGGGCACCAGCTCGCCGGTGTCCTCCTGGCGCAGCAGGATGGTGACCCGGTCCACTTCCATGACCTGGAACGTCATGTCCACCACCGCGCGGAGCAGCCGGTCCAGCTCGAGCTCGCCGGTGAGCTTCTGAGCCACCTCGAGCAGCATGGAAAGCTTCTTGGCCTGCCGCTCCTCAGCGGTGGCGGCCGCCACCCGGAGCTGCCCACGGTTGAGCGGCCCGTCGCGGCTCGTGATGCCGGCGGAGCCACCCGCGCTCACCATGAGCTTGCGGACGATGGTGTCCGAGGGCTCGCTCGGCTCCGGGGAGACCGGCTCGGGAAGCGAGGGCCGGCCCTGGATCCTGTAGGTGACCTTACCGAAGGTGACCGAGTCGTTGACTGTGAGCCGGCCGGTGGTCACCCGGCTGCCGTTGATGCAGGTGCCGTTGGAGCTGCCGAGGTCCCGCACCTCGACCGCGTCGCCCCGCGCCGTCAGCTCGGCGTGGCGCCGGGAGATGGTGGGGTCGTAGATGGCGATGTCCGTCGCGACACCCCGTCCGACGACCACACTCCGCCCGGGGGGAGCTCGAAGCTCTGGTCGCCGGCGGTGCTGACGAGTCGGAAGGTGGGCATGCGGAGAAAATAGCGGGGGGTAGGGGAGGGTGTGTCGGATGTCACCCTGAACGCAGTGAGGGGACCATGCCCCTTCGCTACGCTCAGGGTGACATAGTCCCTTTTCCTCCGCTGCCCGCCAACGCCAGCGCGAGCAGCACGGCCCGGGCTTTCGCCTCCGTCTCCCGCCACTCCCCGGCCGGATCGGAGTCCGCGACGATTCCCGCCCCCGCCTGCACCCACGCCCGGTCTCCGCGGATGACACAGGTGCGGATGGCGATGGCGGTGTCGAGCGTGCGCGCGCCCCAGCCGACGTAGCCCACCGCCCCGGCGTAGGGACCCCGCCGGACCGGCTCCAGCTCGTCGATGATCTGCATCGCACGCACCTTGGGCGCCCCCGACACCGTTCCCGCCGGAAAGCAGGCCGCCAGCGCGGCGACCGCGTCGAGCTCTGGCCGGAGGCGTCCCCGGACCTCGCTCACCAGGTGCATCACGTGCGAGTACCGCTCGATGGTCATGAAGGCCGTGAGCCGTACCGAGCCGAACTCCGCCACCCTCCCGACATCGTTCCGGCCGAGGTCCACCAGCATCAGGTGCTCGGCCCGCTCCTTGGGGTCGGCGGTCAGCTCGTCGGCGAGAGCGACGTCCTGTGCGGCGTCGGCTCCGCGCGGGCGGGTGCCTGCGATCGGACGCACGGTCACCTCGCCGTCCTCCACCCGGACCAGGATCTCCGGCGAGCTGCCGATGACGTGGATGTCGTCGCAGTGCAGGTAGTAGAGGTACGGCGCCGGATTGAGCGCCCGGAGATAGCGGTAGCTCAGGAACGGGTCCGGCGCCGCGACGTCGATACGGCGGCTCAGCACCGTCTGGAAGGTGTCGCCCGCGGCGATGTACTCCTTGATCCGTCGCACGTCCTGCTGGAAGCGCTCGTCCGGGTACGGGGAGCCGGCCTGCGGGAGCGGCGGATCCCCGACGATGTCGAGCGGCCGCATCGTGCCGGGTGAAGCGAGGCGCTCCAGCCAGCGCTCGATCCGCGCCTCCGCCCCGGCGTACAGCCGGTGCAGCTCGTCCTCTTCCGCAGCCGGCGGCACCTCCACGCTCGCGATGACGGTGGCGCGATTGAACAGGTTGTCGAGCACCAGGAGGGTGTCCGCCACCATGACGATGGCGTCGGGCAGATCCCGGTCATCGGGCGGGGCGTCGGGCAGGGACTCGATGGTGCGGACGACGTCGTAGCCCCAGAAGCCCACCGCGCCACCGGTGAAACGCGGGAGCCCGGGCACCACCACCGGCGGGTGGCGCCGCATGGTGCGCCCGAGGTGCTCGAGCGGCGGGAGGTCGGTCTCGACCACGCGCCACTGGTCGCCCGGCGTCCAACGCGCGCACTCGCGACCCCGGTAGCGGAACACCTCCCGGGGCTCGGTCGCGAGGAAGGTGTAGCGCGCCCAGCGCTCTCCTCCCTCCAGCGACTCCAGGAGAAAGCCCCAGCGTCCGCGGTGGAGCTTGGTGAAGGCCGTCACCGGGGTATCGCCGTCGAGCACGACCTGGCGGGTCACCGGCACGATCCCGCCGGCGAGCCGGGCCTGCTCGACGAAGCGGTCGAAGCCCGGGCTCATTGTGGCGCCGCCACCAGGTAGGTCCCGGCCGCGGGCAACGGCGCCTGGAGCACGTCCGGGAAGGGACGCGTCGAGGGGAGCAGGGCCACCAGGCCTTCAGGCCGCCGCACCCGGCCGACCGCGAGCGCACGCTCGTAGGCGAGGTCGGAGCCGTACGCCGTGCGCGCCCGGCTCGGGGCGGCGAAGTACCGGGCATACTTGAACGCGATGGTGGCGCTGTCGCGAACCGGGAGGCTGGTGGCGACGTCCAGCCCGTACACGCCTGGGCGCGGCCGCACCTCCACCCGCACCTCGCGCCCCCGCTCCGCGAAGGCCGCGGCGGGGAAGCTGAGCTCGGCGAAGGCGATGGACTCCGGCGGCCCGTGGCGGACGACGATGACGCGGGGCTCGCCGGCCGTGAACGTCACCACGGTGTCGGAGGGCGGGGGACCCGATGTCTCCAGCACGATGGCCTCGGCCAGGGGGATCGTCCGGGTCTCGGCGGCGGGCGTCTTGTCCTTGCCGGCCGGCGAGCGCGCTCCGCCGCAGGCGGCGACCGCGAGACAGAGCCAGCTTGCTCGTCCCCAGAGCCCCCGGAATATTCCGGCCATCGACTCCCTGGTAGTGAGAGGTTCACGGTGAGAGTGTTGCGGTGCCTTCGCGCGATCGGCGCGCTGCTGCCGGCCTGCGCGCCGCCGCTCGCGGCGCAGGGCTGGGACGCGCCCGAGGCGGTCGCGCTGGTGCGCCGGGCGGTGGACCAGCGAGCCGCGGTGCAGGCCGACTCGATGCTGCTGAGCTATCGAACCCGCGCCCACGGGTTCGTTTTTTTCCTGGCGCAGGTCGGCGAGGGGCTGACCGAGCCGCCCCGGCTGGTCAAGGCGGACGAGCTGGACGTGGAAGTGTATTGGCAGGCCCCCAACCACAGCAAGCAGGTGGTGCTCGGGTGGCGCGACGGCGCCTTCCTTCCGACCGACATCGAGTACCACCGCGACCACCTCGGCATCGTCACCAACAACTTCGGCGACGTGATCCGGATCGGCGAGGGCGACGAGGTGCGCGACGCGATCCATCCGCTCTCGCGGGCCGGCCTGGCGCTGTATGACTACGCGCTCGGCGACTCGCTCACTATTCGCACCGGCGGCGGCGAGGTCACGGTGCGCGAGGTGCAGGTCCGGCCCCGCTCCTTCGAGCGTCCCCTCATCGTGGGGACGATGTTCATCGACATCGAGACCGCCGAGCTGGTCCGCTTCCGCTTCAGCTTCACCCCGTCGGCGTACCTCGACCGGCAGCTCGAGGACATCACCATCGCGCTGGAGAACGCCCGCTTCGAGGGGCGCTGGTGGCTTCCGTACCGGCAGGAGATCGAGATCCGGCGTCGGGCCAGCTTCCTCGACTTTCCGGCGCGCGGCATCATCCGGGGCCGCTGGGAGATCGAGGACTACGACCTGAACGTGGAGATTCCGCCGGAGGTGCTGGCAGGCCCGGCCATCGGCGGACTGGTGCGACCCCAGCCCGGCGACTCGGGTTGGGACCGGCCGCTCTCGGACGCGATCGCGGGTGTCGCCGCGCCGATCAACCGAACAGGACATGGACGCGCTCCGGGTCGAGGTCGAGCGAATCGCCGGCGCTCGGGCCCTGGGCGGCCTTCCCTCGACCCGGCTCGCGACCGGCTCGCTGAGCGACCTCGTTCGGGTGAACCGGGTGCAGGGCCTCGCGCTCGGCTTCGGTGGCACGATCGGCATCGGGGGGCGGTTCAGTCTCCGGCCGCGGATCGGCTACGGCACCTCGGACGAGCGCGTCACCGGCGGCCTCACGCTGCTCGCCGGGACGGGCGCCACTCAGCTCTCCCTCGGCGCCGAGCGGCAGATCCGCGACTTCGCCGACTTCCCGGTGATCTCGCCGATCCTCAACTCCCTGCTCGCCCAGGAAGCGGGCGACGACTACGGCGACTACGTCCTGCTCGATGCGGCGACCGCGGGCGTCCGTCACCGGCTCGACGGCCGCACGTCGGTCGAGCTTCAGCTCGGGGTGGAGGAGAGCCACAGCCTCGGCGTCGAGGCGACGCCGGCCAACGGCACCTACCGGCCGAACCCTCCGCTCGGCGCCGGCACCGTCCGCGTCGTGCGAGCGTCGCTCGAGCGGGCGAGTGGCGGCATGGCCGTGGAGGGCGACCTCCAGGGACGGCTCTCCCTCGAGGCGGGGGACGGGGACGGGGAGGGCGGCGACGCGTACTTCCGGGCCGCCGCCGAGGGCCGCTGGCTCACCGGCGCCGGTCCCGGCCGTCTGCTCACTCGAGCGTACGCCGGAGCCGGCACGAGTGGGCTCCCCGCCTACCGGAGCTTCGCCCTCGGCGGCAGGGGGACGCTGTTGGGTGAGCCCTTCCGGGCGTACGGCGGCAGATCCATGGCGGTGGCGCAAACCGAATGGCGGCTGGAGGTGCCGGTGCCGGCCCTTCCGCTGGGATCCTTCACCAGCACGGGGAGACATCTGATCCTCGCGCCGTTCCTGGCGGCCGGCTGGTCGGAGCGCCCCCTCCAGGGACTGCCGTACGTGGAGACGGACGGTGTCCGGCCGGTCGCCGGTCTGGCCGCGGAGTGGCTCATGGGCCTGCTTCGGCTCGAGGTCGGCGTGGGTCTCCGGAGCGGCGACGTGGGGATCAGTCTCGACGTGAATCGGGACTGGTGGGGGATATTGTGATGGCGCCCAACCAGTGGTCCCGGCTACATTTCCACGCTCCGCAACTTCCCCGAGCCGCTTGATGCAGTTTCTGGACGAATGGCTGGTCCCCACCGTCGAGCCGTTGCTCCCCGCTGACGCGCTGGCCGCACTGCGCCAGGAGGTCGCGCCGGCGCCGGTGTCGCTGTGGGAGACCGCGGTGCAACGGCGGATGGTGACCGACGACCAGGTGCTCAGCGCCATCGCCGCCCGGTTCCGCCTCCCGGTCGCCGACCTCTCCCAAGTCGATGCCCGGGTCACCGGCGTCATCCCCGAGCAGCTCGCCCGGCGGTTCACCGTCGTCCCGGTGGGCCAGACCGACTCCTACCTCGAGGTGGCCACCGCCAATCCGTTCGACATCGACGCCGAGAAAATGCTGGCCTTCGCCACCGGGCGAGAAGTGCGGATGCTGCTCGCGTCGCCCGGCAGACTCAGGGCGAAGCTGGACGAGATCTATCGCAGCGGCGAGGAGATCGTCTCCCGCCTCCTGGCCGGCATCGACGAGGAGATGGAGGTCAAGGAGCTCTCCGAAGAGGAGGCGGAGTACGCCACCGCGGAGGAGGCGAGCCAGCGGCCCATCATCCGCCTGGTGGACATGATGCTGGCCGACGGCGTCGTGAGCCGGGCCAGCGACATCCACGTGGAGCCGATCGAGGGCGGGGTGGTAGTGCGCTATCGCATCGACGGGGTGCTGCGCCAGGTCATGAAGGTGCCACGCAACGCCGGGCTCCCTCTCATCTCCCGGATCAAGATCATGTCCGGGCTCGACATCGCGGACCGCCTGCGGCCGCAGGACGGACGCGCCCGGGTCTCGGTGAACGGCGAGCCGGTGGACCTCCGGGTTTCCACCCTGCCGGCCTCCCTGGGCGAGAAGGTGGTCATCCGGATCCTGAGCCAGCGGACCACGGTGCTGAACCTGGAGTCGCTGGGAATGCACCCGGACGAGCAGGAGGCGGTCAAGCGACTGCTCACACACAAGGAAGGGATCATCCTGGTCACCGGGCCCACCGGCTCGGGCAAGACCACCACCCTGTACTCCGCGTTGAGCCTGGTCCAGAACGAGGGCGTCAACATCGTGACGGTGGAAGACCCGGTCGAGTACCGCCTGGGGCAGAACATCGTCCAGGTCCAGGTGCACGACAAAGCCGGGCTCACCTTCGCCTCGGCGCTGCGGTCGATTCTGCGGCAGGACCCCGACGTCGTGCTGGTGGGCGAGATCCGCGACAAGGAGACGGCGCAGATCGCGCTCCAGGCCTCGCTCACCGGCCACCTGGTGCTCTCCACGCTCCATACCAACGATGCGCCCAATGTCGTGACGCGACTGGTGGACATGGGCATGGAGCCCTACAAGATCGCCTCCGCCCTTCGCGGCGTGGTCGCCCAGCGGCTGATGCGGCGGCTCTGCAAGGCCTGCTTCGAGCCACGGGAAGCGCCTGTGCCGGAGCAGCTCGCCCGGTTCATCCCGCCGGGGGCGAAGCTGCTCCGTGCCGTCGGCTGCCCCGAGTGCGCCACGACCGGGTACCGCGGCCGCTTCAGCATCATGGAAGTGCTGACCATGAACTCCGAGCTGGAACGGCGGATCGGCCAGGGGTCCACCGCCGACCTGATCGCGGAGGCGGCGCGGGCCAACGGCATGCGCTCGCTGTTCGACAGCGGGCTGCGGCACGTGCTCGCCGGAGACTCGACGCTGGAGGAGCTGCTGCGGGTCGCGGACGTGCCCGTCGAGGAGGAGCCCCGCCGTGCGCCAGCTCCCCGCGCTCGGACCGCCGCTCCGCCTGCCGCCGCAGCGGCGGCGCCTCCCGCGCCGGCGAAGACGGATTCGTCGCTCGCGCTCGACTTCGCGGAAGAGCTGGAGCTGGTGGACGATCCCTCGGACGGGGCCGCGCCGGCCGCCGCGCGGGGCGCGGGAACCTGCGTGCTCCTGGTGGAGGACGAGGAACAGCTCCGCCGGGTGATGAAGGACCTGCTGGAGCGCGAGGGCTACACCGTCGCCGAGGCGCGCGACGGCGTCCAGGCGCTGGACCAGGTGGATCGGTTGGCGCCGGACGTGATCATCCTCGATCTCAACCTGCCCGGCATCGACGGCTACAGCGTGCTCACCCAACTCCGCTCCCGGCCCGCCACCCGGGCGATTCCGGTCGTGGTCCTCACCGCCAAGGGCGACGAGGACAACGAGGTGCGGGTGTTCGAGCTCGGCGCCGACGACTTCATCACCAAGCCGTTCCGGGCCAAGGCCCTGTCGGCACGGCTCGAGGCGGTCCTCGGCCGCCACCGCGCTTGACCAGGCCGCCGCTCACCGCCACCTCCTCCACCCCCGTCCGACCGATCACTCGCGACTCCACCGGCCCGGGGGAAGCGCTTCCTGACCCAGTGGACGGCCTCGCGCTGGTGAAGCCCGGCGTTCGGTCGCAGGCGGGATACACGCTCCGAGCGCTGCCCACCCGCCGAAAGCTCAACCAGAACGAGTGCCCCTACGACTTCCCGCCCGAGCTGAAGCAGGCGGTGCTCGAGCGGGCCGCCGCCGCGCCGTGGCAGCGTTATCCCGAGTTCGTGCCCACGGGGCTGGTCGAGCGTCTCGCGGCGCACTACGGCTGGATCCCCGACGGTGTGGTGGCCGGCAACGGGTCCAACGAGCTGATCCAGGCGACGCTCGCGGTCGTCCTGGCCTCCGGCGACGCGGTCGTGGCGCCTTCGCCGACTTTCTCGCTCTACCGCTTGCTCACCGGCGTCCTCGGCGGCCGCTACGTCCCGGTGCCCCTGGGCCAGCAGTTCGAGTTCGACGTGGACCGGATCGTGGAGACCGCCGTCCGGGAGCGGGCACGGGTGGTCGTGCTCAACTCGCCCAACAACCCGACCGGCTCCGCCCTGGCCGAGGGCGCGGTGGAGCGCATCCTCGCCGAGACCGGCGCGCTGGTCGTGTGCGACGAGGCGTACCAGGACTTCGGCGGGCCCACGGCGATTCCACTGCTGCGCCGCACCTCGCGGGTGGTGGTGCTGCGCACGTTCTCCAAGGCGATGGGCATGGCGGGGCTGCGGTTCGGGCTGGCGCTGGCACACCCCGCGGTGGCGGGGGAGCTGGCCAAGGGGAAGCTTCCCTACAACGTGAACCTGATCACGCTGGCCGCCGCCGAAGTCGCGCTCGACCACGCCGAGCTGCTCGGCGCGCGGACCCGGGCGATCGCCGAGACCCGCGACCGATTCCTTCCTCGCCTCGCCGCGATCCCGGGGATCGACGTTTTCCCCACCGCGGCCAACTTCGTGCTGATCCGCTGCCGGGCGCGTCCCGCGGGGGAGGTGTTCCGCCGGCTGCACGAGGAGCACGGCATCCTGGTGCGAGACGTCTCCGGCTCCGTCGAGCTGGCGGAGTGCCTGCGGATCTCGATCGGCACGGAGGAGGACATGGACGCGGTGCTCGACGGGTTGTCGCGGATCCTCGGCCGGGAGGCGCGGTGAGCGAGCGAGTGGCGGAGATCCGTCGCACGACCAAGGAGACCGATCTCTTCGTGCGGGTCGGCCTCGACGGCCGAGGCGAGGCCCGGGTGAAGACCGGCATCGGCTTCTTCGACCACATGCTGGAGGCGCTCGCGCGGCACGGGCTGCTCGATCTCACGGTGGAGGCGCAGGGCGATCTCCACGTGGACGGGCACCATACGGTCGAGGACACCGGGATCGCACTCGGCACCGCGATCGCCCGGGCGCTGGGCGACCGGGCCGGGATCAGGCGGTACGGCGACGCTCTCGTCCCGCTGGACGACGCGCTGGTGCGAGCGGTGGTGGACGTCTCGGGCCGCCCTTACATCCACTACGACATCGAGATCCCCAAGTGGCAGATGCTGGGGGACTACGACGTCTTCCTCACGCCCGAATTCTTCCGGGCGCTGGTGCTCAACGCGGGGCTCACCGCGCACCTCGACCTGGTGCGCGGCGACAACCCGCATCACATCGTGGAGGCGGCGTTCAAGGCGTTCGCCCGGGCGCTCGACGCGGCCACGTCCCTCGATCCGCGGGTGGCGGGCGTGCCGTCCACCAAGGGGGCGCTGTGACGATCGCGGTAGTGGACTATGGGGTGAACAACCTGAAGAGCGTGGTCCGCGCGCTCGAGGCCGGCGGCCACGAGGGCACGCTCACCGCCGATCCCGATGAAGTGCGTGCGGCGGACCGGGTGCTGGTGCCGGGCGTCGGCAACTTCGGCCAGGGCACCCGGAACCTCTCCACCACCGGCCTGGGCGAGGCGGTCCGCGAAGTCGCCGCGGCGGGCCGGCCGGTGATGGGGATCTGCCTGGGACTCCAGCTGCTGTTCGAGACCAGCGAGGAGGCGCCCGAGGCGCGGGGCATCGGGCTCCTCGCCGGCCGAGTGCGGCGCTTCGTGACCTCGCTCCACGTGCCGCACGTGGGTTGGGCGCAAGTGGACCTCACGGAGTGGGGGCGAGTCCATCCGATGCTGGGGCCGCTCTTCGCCGGAGAGCCGCGGTTCTTCTACCACGTGCACAGCTACCACCCCAGCGACCTTCCCCCCGAGTCGGTGCTCGGCACCGGGGAATACGGGGCGACCTTCCCCACCATCGTGGGGCGGGGACCGGTGATCGGGGCGCAGTTCCACCCCGAGAAATCCCAGCGGGCAGGCATCGAGCTGCTGGACGCATTCGCGCGCTGGGCCCCATGACCTCGGTGCGTGTCTCACTGGTGGACGTATACGTCCTCCGTCGGGATGGAGCGGGGCTGCGGTGCCTGGTCCTTCGCCGGGCCCCGGGGGGCCGGTGTCCGGGCTCGTGGGAGACGGTGCACGGGCACATCGAGGAAGGCGAGCACCCGGCCGACGCGGCCGCGCGAGAGCTGCAGGAGGAGACGGGACTGGTGCCGGAGCGGCTCTACAACCTGAGCCGGGTCGAGACCTTCTACCAGCACCGCAAGGACGAGGTGGCACTGGTGCCGGTCTTCGTCGCCTTCGTCCCTCCGGAGATCGCGGTGCGGCTCGGCCCGGAGCACAACGCGCACGAGTGGCTGACGCCGGCGGAGGCGGGGGCCCGATTCGCCTGGCCGCGCGAGCGGCGCGCCCTCGAGGACGCCGTGCAGCTGCTCGGCTCGGGCGACGGCGGGGCGGTGGAGGACGTGCTCCGGATATGCTAGCCCGGCGGATCATTCCCTGCCTCGACGTGGCGGGAGGCCGCGTGGTGAAGGGCGTGCACTTCGAGTCCCTCCGCGACGCCGGCGATCCGGTGGAACAGGCCGCCCGCTACGACGCCGAAGGCGCCGACGAGCTGGTGTTCCTCGACATCTCCGCCAGCCCCGACGAGCGCCGCACCACCCTGGAGATGGTGGCGCGGGTCGCCGACTCGATCTTCATCCCGTTCACGGTGGGTGGAGGCATCCGCTCCGTGGCGGATGCCGGCGGCGCGCTGCGCGCGGGCGCCGACAAGGTGTCGGTGAACACCGCCGCCGTGCGCGACCCATCGCTGGTCTCCCGGCTGGCGGACAGCTTCGGGAGCCAGTGCATCGTCGCCGCGGTGGATGCGCGGCGGGTGAACGGCCGGCTCGCCGTGATGGTGAACGGAGGTCGGGAAGAGACCCCGCTCGAGGCGGTGACCTGGATGCGTGAGCTCGAGTCGCGCGGCGCGGGCGAGATCCTGCTCACGTCGATGGATCGAGACGGCACCGGCACCGGCTATGATCTGGCGCTGTTGCGCGACGCGGCGGGGGCGGTGGGCATCCCCATCATCGCCTCGGGCGGCGCAGGCACGCTGGCGCACCTGGCGGAGGCGCTCGAGGCCGGGGCGCACGGCGTGCTCGCCGCGACCATCTTTCACTTCCGCGGCTCCTCGCTCCCCGAGGCTCGCGCGTTCCTCCGGGAGCGCGGCTACCCGGTGCGGCCATGATGCTGACCCTCTCGCTCGCCCTCACGATGCTCGCCGGTGCCTCCATCGTGCGCGCCGTGTCTCCGGCCGTCGCGGGCCGGCACCCAGGTGCAGGGCGAGGTGCGAGTGTGCCCCGGCCGCTATCGGATCGCCGACCCTTCCGAGCGCGGCGTGATCGTCGCGGCGGCCTCCGGCACCCGCATCGACCTCACCGGCGTGGTGCTGGAGAGCGGTGACTCGGTGCCGTCGCGCTTCACCGGGATCGGCATCACCAGCAAGGACGTGGACCGTGTCTCCGTCCTGGGCGGGACGATCCGCGGCTACCGCATCGGTCTCCGGCTGGAGGGTGGCGCGGGACACCAGGTGCGCGGGACCGAGCTGTCCGGGAGCCGGACGACGCCGCTTCGCTCCCCTACCCGGCCGGACACCGCCGACCGGCTCAATCCCTTCCGGCTGGCTCCATTCATCGAGGCGGGGGCCGGGCTGGTGCTCGTGCGAACCACCGACGCCAGCGTCACGGGGGTGACCGCGAAGGAGGCGCAGAACGGCATCGGCCTGATCGACGCCCGGGGAAGCTACGTCGCGGACAACGAGATCCGCGGCAACACCGGATGGGGCATCAGCCTCTGGCGCTCCTCGCGGAACGTGGTCATCCGCAACCAGCTGCAGCGCACCGTGCGGTGCGCGCCCACGACGGTGGATTGCAACGCCGCCGCGATCCTGCTCCGCGAGGGGAGCGACTCGAACACGATCACCGAGAACGATCTCAGCGGCTCGAGCACGGGGCTCCGGATCACCGGTCAATCGCCGCTCACCCGGGCCTCGGTCGGCAACCTGGTCCTGCGGAACGACGCCTCGGGGAGCGGGGTGGCCTTCGCCGCGGGCCACACCTGGAACCTGACCTTCCTGGAGAACCGGGGCGACAGCGCCACCATCGGCTTCCGCCTGGACCATCTGAACGGGAGCGTGGTTCGCGGGAACACGGTGATCGGCTCGCGCATCGCGGGCATCACCCTGGAGCACGGCAGCGACAACACGATCGAGGCCAACGTGCTGCTCGGCGGGCGGGTCGGCATCATGGTGACGGCCCCGGACCGCGGCGGCGCCGCCAGTCGCGGCCAGCGGATCGACGACAACGTGGTGGGCGGGGTGGAGCAGGGGATCCTGCTGCAGGGCACCACCGGAAGCCGGGTGCGGGGGAACATGCTGGACGGGCTGGTGGACGGGCTGGTGATCGACAACGTGGGGCACGGCACCGAAGTCACCGGCAACGTCTTCCTGCACGCCACCGGGTGGTTCATCGACGCGCCGGACCTGGCCGCGGGCGGGAACTACTGGGCGACCGCGGACGCCGCCGCGGCGTCCGCGCGGGTGCGAGGACGCGTCAGCGTCCTTCCGTGGCGGCCGGCGAGCGCGGCGGGGTACTAGCGAAGATCTCCTGCGCCACGGCGTTGAGCTCGCGGAGGTTGAACGGCTTCCGCGCGCCCCGCGCCCCCGCCTGCACCGCGGCCTCGTGCAGCTCGCCGTTGCCCGCCACTCCCACGACCAGCCGGCCGCAGAGGTCGGGACATTCCGCCGCCACCGCCTGCAGGAACGGCCTGGACGGGTCCACCGCCGCCATCGCGTCCACCACGACCAGATCGAAGTCGCGCTCCTTCAGCATCCGGATGCCCTGGGTGCCGGACCGGACCGCCTCCACCACCGCGCCCTGCGGGGTGAACAGCGCGCTGACCATACGGTGTACCGCGGGATCGTCGTCGATCACGAGGATGCGACGAAGGGCCGGCCGCGCCCCCGGCTGCTGCTCCGCGGCCGGTTGCTGATCGGATGTCCGGTAGGCCGGCAGGGAGATGCGGAACTCCGCCCCACCCTCGGGCGGCACCTCGTAAACCAGCTCGCCACCGTGCGCCTTCACCAGCCCGTAGCTGAGCGAGAGCCCGAGCCCGGTTCCCTCGCCCGGCGCCTTGGTGGTGAAGAACGGCGTGAAGAGATAGCTCACCAGGTGTGGCGGAACGCCGGGCCCCGAGTCGCACACGCGCAGGATCGCCGTCCCACCCTGGAGCCTGGTCTCGAGCCGGATGCGGCGCGGCCGTCCGGCCTCCAGCTGGCTGACCGCGTGCACCGCGTTGTTCACCAGGTTGAGCAGCACCTGCTGCAGCTCGTAGCGGTCGCCCAGCACGACCACGGGCTCGGCGCTGAAGTCCGGCTCCAGCTCGATGCCGTGGAGCTGGAGCTCGTACATGATCAGCAGCGAGGTGCGGGAGGCGACGTCGTTCAGGTCCACGGCTGCCTTCTCCGCCACGCCCTTGCGGGCGAAGGTGAGGAGGTTGCGCACGATCCGGCCGGCCCGCTCCGCCTGGTCGTGGATCACCCGCAGGTGCTCGTGGGGGAGGCTGGGCTCGGGCGCCCGCTCCAGCAGCAGCTCCGTCAGGCCGGCGATGGAGGTGAGGGGATTGTTCAGCTCGTGCGCCACGCCCGAGACCAGCTGGCCGATGGAGGCCATCTTGTCGTTCTGGATCAGCTGCGCCTCGAGGATGCGCTGCTCGGTCACATCCTCGACCAGGATGACCACGGGCCGGCTGCCGGCCTGGGCTCGTCCCGGCTGGTCGGCGAACGGAGCGGCGGTGAGCCGGAGCACGCGCTGGTTCCGCTCCATGCGGACCACGAGCGGCGCGGTCCGGTGCCCGCGATAGGCGCCGCGGATCAGGTCCTCGACCGCCTCGGAGCTGCCGAAGAGCGTCTCGCAGAAGTTGAGGCCGACCAGCTCGGCCTCGCTCACCTCGGCGAGCGCCGCGAGCGCGCGGTTGGCGCGGAGCACGGCGCCATGGGGGCCGACCACGGCGATGCCCTCGGTCAGCGCGTCGAACGCGGTCTCCCACTCCTCCTTGCTCTGCCGCACGATCTCGTAGAGCCGGCTGTTCGCCAGCACCACCGAGGCATTGGTGGCGACGGTGGAGAGGAGCCAGAGATCCTCGGTGGTGAACGGGCCGCCCTGGCGGTCCGCCACCGCCAGCGCGCCCATGGTGACGCCCTGGGACCGGAGCGGCGCCACGGCCGCGGAGCGCACCGTGACCCCCGCGATGAGCTTCACCGTGCCTTCGGGCGCGCCCTGGGCGACCTCGATCCGCTCCCGGCTGATGGCGAATCGAACCAGCGCCCGCGTCGTCCTCTTCCGCCCGCTGCCCCTGGAGTGCCTCCAGCGTTCCTGACGCGGCGACCACGCGGAGACGCTGACTGCGCTCATCGTCCGCCAGCACGACGATGGCCCCGTCGGTCTGGAGGAAGCGGCCGGCGTAGCGGACCACCTGGTCCACGATCCGGTCGAGCTGGATGGATTCCGAGAGCACGTAGCTCAGCTCCTGGAGCGAGAACAGCTCGCTGATCCGGCGGTCGAGCTGGCTGGCGAGCGCCTCGCTCTTGCTCTCCGTCTCGCGCACCTTCCGCCGCCCGCGCGCGATCGCCACCCAGAAGCTGGCGGACACCGTCAGCACCGCGGCCAGCGCGAGCCACCAGATCCGCTCGTTGGCGTACCACACCACCACGCCGAGGAGCGTCACCGCCACCGCATGGAGCGGGACCTCCCACTCGCGGCGCCACGCGGCCAGCAGCACGATCAGTGCTCCTGCGAGTCCCGCGACGACGCTCAGGACGGCGGGGAGGCCGCCGAGCGCCGTCGCGATGAAGGCGCTGGCGAGGAGCGCCCACGCGGCGATGGCGGAAGGGGAGAGGTACCAGCGCTCCCGGCGGCGGGGCAGGCTAGGACTCCGTCGGCTCGCGCCTGGCGACCCGCTCGGTGACGTACGCCTCGGGCGGCGCGTTGGGCTTGATCCGGATGGACTTCGCGGGGATGCCGACGTTCACGTGGTAGGGCCGCACGTCCTTGGTGGCGACCGCCACCGCGCCCACCATCCCGTTGCGGCCCACCCGCACCCCGGCGAGCACCGTCGCGTGATAGGTGATGCGGACGTCGTCCTCCAGCACCGTGCGCGCGTTGGTGACGTCCTTCTGCTCCACGATGCTGTGGGTATGGCTGTAGATGTTGGCGTAGTCGGAGATGCTCACCCGGTCCCCCAGCGTGATCCCCCCACGGTCGTCGAGCAGCACGTGGCGGTGCACCACCACGTCGTCACCCACCTCGAGGTTGTAGCCGTAGGTGAATTCGGTGTGCTGGAAGCACTTGAAGTTGCGGCCGCAACGGGCGAAGAGATGGCTCGCGAGCATCCGCCGGAACCGCACCCCCAGGTGCACGTTCTGTCCGCCGACGGTCGAGCGGTCGAAGCCGTACCAGAGCCAGAGCAGGGGCTTCACCCGGGCGAAGCGCTCCTGGTCCACGTCCGCGTAGTACTCGGGCTCCAGCGTGATGTTGCGGGGGTCGAGCGACATGAGGGCGATGCGCGCGGCCGGCGGCGTCCGGGAATCCGCGAGCCGCTCGTCGTAGTCGCCGAAGCCGGGATAGTAGAGCTGGTAGAGGACCTCGCGCGTCAGGCGCGGCCAGTCGGCGCCCCGCTCGGCGATCCGCCCTCCGATTTCCTCGAGCCAGGCGTCGTACACCCGGTTGGTGGCATCGGGCAGCGCGATGGTGCGGAGGGGCAGGTGGGGCATACAGACTCCTCAGGGCGCCGCGGCGCTGTCGGGCTGCGTCACCCTGGCGCGCGCGGCGACACGACCCCGCTCGCGGTCCAGCATGGGCTGCTTGTTGCCCCAGCTCTCCGAGGTCCGACCCTGGTAGGCGAAGTTGAAGTCGTCGTTCACCGGCAGCAGCTCGTCGAAGACGTAGATCCCGCTCGCCTGCTCCCGCACCCCGAGCTGGTGGTTGGAGAAGCGCGGGCTGAACGGCACGACCCCGCGGACGCGAAGCACCTGGTTCCGGATGCCGAGGGTGAGGGAATTGGGATCGAAGCGCGCCCCCTCGCGCTGCCCGAAGAAGCTGACCAGCGCGAGACCGGGCGAGCTGATGCCATACATCCGGGCCACCGAATCGATCGAGGCGCGGCGCGAGTGCACCAGGCTCTCCAGGGACTCGTAGGCGTCGCGGGTCAGCAGCCGGGTGACCCGCTGATCGAGCGGCACCAGCCGGATCTCCAGCTCGTCGTTGCGCATGCCGAGCGCCAGATCGCTCTGCTTGAGCGAGCCGTAGCCCGGCGGCGGCAGGGCGTCCACGGCGCCGCCTCCTCCGGCCTGGCCGGCGCCGCAGGCCGGCATCACCGCCAGGAGGGTCCAGGCACAGCCCAGCACGGCGATCGTCCTCATCGGTCTCCTCCTACGGTGGCGAGTATGCTCTGCCCCAGCTCGGCGATGCCCTCGTGGGACTTGGTGCTGGTGAGCTGCACCTGGTCCTCCGGGAGCTCCAGCGCCGCGGCCAGGTCGCGGGCGCGGGCCATCCTGGCGGCGCGACCCAGCTTGTCGCCCTTGGTGAGCGCGGCGAGGACCGGCCGCCCGCTCGCGACCAGGAGGCGCTGGATCTCCAGGTCGTCCTTCGAGGGGTCGTGTCGCACATCGAGCAGCCACACCACACCCGCGAGCGACTGGCGCTCACCCAGATAGCGGGTGACCAGTCGCCGGTACCCGGCCCGGGCGGCCTTGCCCGCGCGGGCGAATCCGTAGCCCGGTAGGTCCACGATGTAGAAGGCCGGCAGCCGGAAGGCGTTCAGCAGCGTGGTCTTGCCCGGCGTGGCGCTGACCCGCGCCAGCCCCGGCCGCCCCATCAAGGCGTTGAGCAGGCTCGACTTGCCCACGTTGGACCGGCCGATCAAGGCGATCTCCGGCAGCGGCGGCTCCAGCCGCACCAGCGGGTCAGGGAAGGAGCCGACGAACTCGACCCCCATCCCCTGGAGGGGGTTCGGCGGGACCGCTTCCGTCATCGCCACCCCCCGGCGGTAAGGCGGTAGGGCGGTAAGGCGGTAGGGCGGTGAAGCGAAGCGAGGGATCTTCTCCACGGTCGTCGATCCCGGGTGAGAAGATCCCTCAGTCGCGTTCGCTTCTTCGGGATGACAGGCACTCGCCCCGCTGCTTTACCGCCTTACCGCCTTCCCGCCTGTACCGCCTCACGCCTCCCGCTTGGTCCGCGCGCGCTCGGTCACCACGATCGGGGCCACGCCCTCGTTGATCGCTTCCTTGGTGATGACGATCTCCCGCACGTCGTCGCGGTGCGGCAGGTCGAACATGATGTCCGTCATCATGGTCTCGAGGATGGAGCGCAGGCCCCGCGCCCCGGTGCCGCGCTTGAGCGCCTTCTGCGCCACCGCCCGCAGCGACTCGGGATCGAAGGTGAGGCCCACGTCCTCCAGCTCGAACAGCTTCTTGTACTGCTTGGTGAGCGCGTTCTTGGGCTCGATGAGGATCCGCATGAGGGCCTCCTCGTCCAGCGCCTCGAGCGAGACCACGACCGGGAGACGGCCCACCAGCTCGGGGATCAGCCCGAACCGCAGCAGGTCGTCCGGCTCCACCTCGGCGTAGGGGTTCTTCTTGCTCAGCTCCGGCGCGCGCTTGCGCTCATCGCCGGCGAAGCCGATCTGCTGCCGGCCGGTGCGGGCCTCGATGATCTTCTCCAGCCCGTCGAACGCGCCGCCGCAGATGAACAGGATGTCCTTGGTGTTGATCTGGATGTATTCCTGCTGCGGATGCTTCCGGCCGCCCTGGGGCGGGACCGAGGCGATGGTGCCCTCGAGGATCTTGAGCAGCGCCTGCTGCACGCCCTCGCCGGAGACGTCGCGGGTGATGCTCGGGTTCTCCGACTTGCGGGCGATCTTGTCGATCTCGTCGATGTAGACGATGCCCCGCTCGCACTCCGCCACGTTGAACTCGCCGGCCTGGAGCAGGCGCACCAGGATGTTCTCCACGTCCTCGCCGACGTAGCCGGCCTCGGTGAGCGTGGTGGCGTCGGCGATGGTGAAGGGGACGTCGAGGATGCGGGCCAGGGTCTGGGCGAGGAGGGTCTTGCCGACGCCGGTCGGGCCGAGCAGCAGGATGTTGGACTTGTCCAGCTCGACGTCGGTGTCCCGGCCGTTCGAGGCGTTGATCCGCTTGTAATGGTTGTAGACGGCGACGGCCAGGGTCCGCTTGGCGCGCTCCTGGCCGATCACGTACTGGTCGAGGACGTCCTTGATCTCACCCGGCGTGGGGACCTGGGTAATGCTGTCCGCGACCTCGCGCTCCTCGTCCTCCGCCAGGATCTCATTGCAGAGCGTGATGCACTCATTGCAGATGTAGACCGAGGGCCCGGAGATGAACTTCCGGACGGAGTCCTTCGATTTGCCGCAGAAGGAGCAGCGGAGGTGCTTGTCGTTGGACATGGAACCCACTTCGCCTGGTGATGGAGGGGTGCCGGAATAGTGAACCCCGGCTCCCGGAGCGTCAAGTCTCCTTTTTCCCGTCGCTGTGCGGCACCAGATCCTTGCGGGGCGTAAAGACGCTGTCGATCAGCCCGTACGCCTTGGCCTCCTCGGCGCTCATGAACCGGTCGCGATCCATGTCGCGCTCGATGGTCTCGATCGGCTGCCCGGTGTGCAGGGCGTAGAGTGCGTTCATCTTGGACCGCAGATAGAGGATCTCCCGAGCCTGGATCTCGATGTCCGCCGCGGTGCCCTGGGCGCCGCCCGAGGGCTGGTGGATCATGATCCGGGAGTGCGGCAGCGCGCTGCGCTTCCCCTTGGTGCCGGCGGCCAGCAGGAACGAGCCCATGGACGCGGCCATGCCCATGCAGATCGTGTTCACCGGCGCCCGCAGGTGCTGCATCGTGTCGTAGATCGCCATCCCCGCCGACACCACCCCGCCCGGCGAGTTGAGGTAGAGGTAGATGTCCTTGTCGGGGTTGTCCGCCTCGAGGAACAGCAGCTGGGCGATGATGATGTTGGAGACGTCGTCGTTGATCGGGGCTCCCAGGAACACGATCCGGTCCATGAGGAGCCGCGAGAAGATATCGTACGTCCGCTCGCCCCGGCTGGAGCGCTCGATGATGTACGGAGGGTAGAGCGTAGCCATCGTCAGATCGTCGCCTCTTCCACAGTGGATTGCCCGAGCAGGTACTGGTACGCCTTCTCCTCGGTGAGTCCGCGCTCCAGCTCCGCCAGCCGGTTGGACTTCTGGAGCGAGCCGTAGAGCTCGCCCGCCGACACGCCGCGCCCTTCGGCCATCGCCTGCACCCGGGCGTCGATCTCGGACTCGGTGGCGCGGAGCCCCTGCTGTTCCACGATCGCGTCCAGCACCAGGTCCCGCTTCACCTGCGACTCGGCGATCTCGTGGAACTGCCCCTCGAAGGCGGGGAGCTGGTCCGGCGGGATCCGGTAGATCTCGGCGTAGCCGTGCATCAGCCGGTGCACCAGAGACTCGGGCGCCGTGATGTTGTTGGCCTCGACCACCTGCGCGAGCAGCGCCTGGCGCACCTGAGCGTCGGCGTCCCGCTCGGCCTCGCGCTCGAGGTCGCGGCGGACGGCCGCGCGCAGGGCGTCGAGGTTCTCGAAGTCGCCCATCTCACGGGCGAAGGCGTCGTCGAGCGGGGGCAGCTCCTGCCGCTTCACCTCGTGGAGCGCGATCCGCACCCGGCGGCTCTGGCCCCGGCGGCTCTCGTCCGGGTGATCCTCGGGGAAGCGCACCTCGGTCTCCCGGGTCTCGCCGGGGAGCATCTCCATGATCCGCTCCTCGACCTCCGGGATCGCCTGGTTCTGGCCCAGCACCAGGTCGTACGGCTGCGCGGCGCCGGCGGTGCCGTCCTCGATGGGCGCCACCTCGAGCCGCACCATCTGGCCCGGGGCGGGCTTCTCCCCGGTCACCGGGATCCAGGCGGCCTTGGCCTCCTGGAACGAGGCGAGTCGCTCGGTCACGGCGCTGTCGGGCACCGCCGCGGCCCGCCGCTCCACCCGGAAGCCGCCCGTGCGCTCGAGCTTGATCTCGGGCCGGACCTCGACCAGCAGGTCGAACTCGATGGGGCTGCCCTCTTCGAACTTGAGATTGCGGACGGAGGGGTCGGCGATCGGCTTGAGCGACTCCGAGGTCTTGGCGGTCTCCCAGCTCTCGCGGAGCAGCTCCTCCAGCATGGTCTGCCGGATGGCGTCGTTGAACCGCTTGCGGACCACGGCCTCGGGCGCCTTCCCGGGGCGGAACCCGGGCAGCCGGGCGCGCTTGGCGTAGTACTTCACGGCCTTGGCCTCGGCCTCGCGGACGCGGTCCACCGGGACGGTCACCCGGAGCGATTTGGAGGCGGAATCCTCGGCGGTCTTCTCTACGGTGATCTGGCTCATTGCCGGGGAATCTAGCCGGGGCTTCCCGGGGGGACAAATGACGGAGCGGCCTCAGACCAAGGGAGGCCGTTGTTCTGGTCCGGCCGACGCGCGGCCGGTATCATGAGCCGGCGGCAGACTGCTCCACGCGTCTCAACCGGCCTCAGTCACGGGCCGAGCTCATCGAGAGGTACCTATGCCTCAAACCGTCCATCTCTTCGTCTTCGACAGCCTTGCCGACTGGGAGCCCGGCTTCGTCGTGGCCGGCCTCAACAATCCGGAGGGACAGAAGGTCCCCGGCCGTTACCGGGTTTGCACGGTCGCCGCGACGCGCGAGCCCATCACGACGGTCGGCGGCGTCAGGATCCAGCCCGACTTGTCCCTCGACCAGGTCAAGCCGGAGGCGAGCGCCATGCTCATTCTGCCGGGCGGCGAGTCCTGGGACCAGGGCGGAACGTCGAGGCGGTGGAGAAGGCCAAGGGGTTTCTCGCCGCGGGTACCCCGGTGGCGGCCATCTGCGGCGCGACCGCGGGGCTCGCCCGGGGCGGAGTCCTCGACACCCGAAAGCACACCAGCAACGCGCCCGAGTATCTCGCGGCGACGGGCTACCGAGGCGCGCACCTGTATCAGGCAGCGGACGTGGTGAGCGATGGAGGCGTCACCACCGCCAGCGCGATGAAGTCTCTGGAGTTTGCCCGGGAGATCTTCGCGCGACTGGATGTCTACGAGGAGAAGGTTCTCGAGGCCTGGTACGGACTCTTCAAGACCGGTGACCCCAAGTTCTACGCCGCGCTGGTCGGGTGATCTGACGCCACTCACTCGAGAACGGAGAGGTCGAGTCACGATCGTCGGACCCGATCTCCACGATCACCGCCGGGGTAAACCGGCATCAGGAGCGCCGGTCCGCCGGGCGCGGCTGCAGCAGCCTGTGCCGAATCGCGGGCCGCCGGTAACTTTGCTGCCGGCCATACTCGAAGGTTGCCACCGGTGAAGGCTCGTCGCGGGCACCTGCTGCCCATGGTTCTTCTCTTCGGTCTCGCCGCGCTTGTCCGGATCACCATGGCCGATCGGCACGGCCTGTGGGCGGACGAGTTTTTCTCACTGGCCATGGCCACCGGGCACAGCCTGGAGCATCCGGCTGTCGAAGCCGTGCCGGCGCTGGGCGACTTCGTCGAGTCTCCCGGCGCGGAGCCGGCAACCCACTGGCGCCGCTATCTCGAGCACGAGGACCCACCAGCGTCCGCAGCCCGTGTGGTCCGTGCCGTTCTGCTCTCCGACACCAGCCCCCCGCTCTATTACCTGCTCCTCTACGGCTGGACCCGTGCCTTCGGGACGACGGACCTGGACTTGCGACTGTTCTCCGTGGTCTGCTCGCTTGCGGCCTTCCCGCTGCTCTATCTGCTGGGTCGGCGCCTCAG
Organism: uncultured Gemmatimonadales bacterium; assembly: GCA_963842945.1. Lineage (GTDB taxonomy): Bacteria > Gemmatimonadota > Gemmatimonadetes > Gemmatimonadales > GWC2-71-9 > CAVVWJ01. Next base: position 569,734 of record CAWJIM010000019.1, on the reverse strand, counting down.
CGGACGGCGAGCCGCCCTCGTCGCCGTTCTGCTCTACAGCATCGCTCCCATCAGCCTGTACTACTCGGTCGAAGGGCGGATGTATTCCCTGCTCTGGTTCCTCGGCCTCGCCGCCGCATGGCTCAGCCTGCGGCTTCACGATCGAGGCCCGAGGCCGGTGAGCATCCTGCTGCTGACGCTTACCGGCGCGGCCGGACTGTTGGCTCACTACTTCTTCGTCTTCGTCTGGGCTGCCTGCCTGGTGTGGCTCTGGCTGTATCCAGGCCGAATCTCGCGTGCCTGGCTGGCCGCGACCGCGGTGCTCACGGGACTGCTGGTACTGCCATGGTACCTGCAAGTTCCGGAAAGTCTCGCTCGGTGGCGGATCACCGGTCGCTGGCTGGAGGGCGGCCTGTCCCTGGGGCAGGCGGTCACCGCCCCGCTCACCCTCGCTTGGAGTCTTTTCTCCGTCCGCGGTCCGTGGGGCGGAAACGTGTGGGTGGACCGGGTCGGGATCGGGCTCTCTACTCATCCTCATTCTCGCCGTGGGCAGGAAGTCCCCTCGCGCACTGTTGAGCCGCAACAGCCGGCTGGTCTGGCTCTGGCTGCTGTTCGCGTGCGCCGGCCCGCTCATCTTCGATCTGCTGCGGGGCACCCATGCCTCGCAGATATCCCGCTACGCTCTCCCAGCCGTGCCCGCGGCCATGCTCTTGGCCGGGATGGCCCTGAATCGCCTCGGTCCGCCGCTCAGCACGATCTTCCTGGCCTTGGTCGTGGTCGCGTGGCTGCCAGGCATTCGAGTGGTCTTCCTGAACGGCTCCAGGTCGTGGGACGTGTACCGCCAGGTGGCCGTCAGGGTAGCCGAGTGGGCCGGGCCATCCGATCTAGTGATCGTTCACTCGATTCCCTCGGGGGTCGTCGGCATCGCGCGCTATGTCACCTCCGACACACCAGTCGCCTCATGGGTCGAGCAACTCGGCGGCCGCCGAGTGCCGGAGGACGTCATCCGACTCCTGCACGGACGGGAGCGAGTGGCGTTGGTCGTGATTCACTCGGGCGCGGCGGTACCGGAGGAGGGCTGGCTTCAGGCGCACGCCACCTCGGTCGGCGGCTTCCAGATGCTGAACGCCCGGGTGCTCTATTTCGCCGCTCCGGCAGGAGGATCCGTCGGCAGTAAATTGAGACCCTCCCCATGACCGCCACCACACTGCTCCTCCTCGCCATTGCCGGCTCGATCCTGTCTCCCATACGGGTGGGCCCGCGTGGTCCGGTCTCCCCTCACCGGTTCTTCGTTCGCGTCGAGGGCGCGGAGTCCCTTCAGGTCACGATGGCGGGCGAGGGCGAGCCGGTCGTCCTGATCCCGGGTCTCTTCGGGTCGGCCTACGCCTTCCGGCATCTGCTGGAGCAGCTCCCCGCGGCGGGCTACCGGGCCATCGTCATCGAACCGCTCGGCATCGGGACCTCGGCGCGGCCGGAGAAGGCCGACTATTCCCTGACCCGTCAGGCGGATCGCATCGCCACGGTGCTCCGGGAGCTGCACACCGGCCCCGCCACCGTCGTGGCGCACTCCACGGGGGCGTCCATGGCGCTTAGGCTCGCCTATCGGCAACCCGCGCTCGTCTCCGCGATCGTGTCGCTCGACGGGGGCCCGGCCGAGCGCGCGACGAGCCGCGGCTTCCGCCGGGCCATGCAGTATGTGCCGTGGATCAAGTGGATGGGCGGCGTGAAGCGCGTGCGGGCCAAGATCCGGGAAGGCCTGGTGGAGAGCTCCGGGGACACGACCTGGGTCACCGAGGAGGTGGTCGACGGCTACACCGCCGGCGCCAGGCAGGACCTCGACGGCACGTTGAAAGCCTACCTGCGGATGGCCGAGTCGAAGGAGCCGGAGCGACTGGTGCCGAACCTCGGAGCGGTGCGCTGTCCGGTTCGCCTCGTGGTCGGGACGGCGCCGCACGAGGGCGGCATCCCCGAGCGCCAGCTCGAGGCGCTGCAGAGCGGGCTCACCGATCTTCGCGGTGGACAGCGTCCCGGGGGCGGGCCTTCACGTGTACGAGGAGCAGCCCGACGCGATCGTGGAGGCGGTGCGGCGAGTGCGCCTGAGCTCGCCCTCGAGCCGATAGCGGCGGAGGCTCGTCAGGCGGCGCTGGGAACCGTGAAGCAGCACCTCGGCCTGGGCTCCCGCTCGCAACACAGCACCACCGGCGCACCGATTACCTCGGCCAACAACCCCTGCAGCGCGCGGCAGGCCTCCGGACGCCGGGAGACCGTCGCGGCCAGGGGGCAGCCGCTGCCGCGGAGCCGCATCCCGCCCGGCTCCTGTTCGATCGTCATGTCGCCGCCCAACTCGTTGAGCAGTGCCGCCGCCTCCCGGATCCGCTCCTCGAGGCCGGCCGAACGGGCCGGCAAGGCCGCGCCGAGACGGCTCCCTGCCTTTCGCATGAGGGCCTCCGCCTCCGGCACCGGCAGCGTGCTGCTGAGCTCCTCCACGAGCGCGGTCAACACGGGTGCATAGGCCCGGGAGAACCTGGTTTCCGCCTCGGCGGCGAGCTCGTACAAAGCGGCGGGCTTGCCGGCCCCCGGCCCCCGCCGGACGCCGGTCTGTCGCACCAGGCCGTCGCGGTCCAGAGTCGTCAGGTGGGCGCGGATGGCGTTGTCGGTCAGGTCGAGGGCTGCGGCGAGCTCCTCGACGGTGGCAGGGCCCCGCCGGAGGTGCGCGAGAACCCGCCCGCGGGTGGTCTCGAAAAACCGACGGGAGAGGTCAGCACTCACGAGTTCGCTCCGCTGAGGTTCCCTCCAACCATAGAGCGCAAGTCGCGGTCTGTCAAATAAGTCAATGAAAATATTGACAAATTACTCAATCCTCTGCAGATTATGGGCATGGACCGTTTCAGATCGTGCTCAAAACGCCCCATCAAGGAGGATTGCATGTCCGCAAACCTGACCGCCGCCGCGCTCCTCATGGCCGCCTCGGCGGCCGCCGCCGCCCTGCCGGGCGCCACCCTGCGCGCCCAGTCCGAGGGGCCCGATGACCCAACGATCGTGGCCATCTTCGACGCCGCCAATACCGCCGATATGGAGACCGGTGCTCTCGCCGAGGAGCGCGGCTCGAGCAAGGAGGTGCGGGACTTCGGCGCCATGCTGGTCCGCGATCATCGCGCGGTCCGGCAGCAGGGGCGGGACCTCGCGGCCAAGCTCGGCGTCACCCCCACTCCGCCGAAGGACGATCAGAGCGCCAAGGACCACGCCGCCGCGATGGCGCGACTCCGTTCGTTGAAGGGTGCCGAGTTCGACCGGGCCTTCCTGCAGCACGAGGCCGGATTCCACAAGGCCGTCATCGACGCGGTGCAGGGGACGCTGCTGCCCGCGATCGACAACGCGGAGCTGAAGGCGCTGGTCGAGAAGGTGGCGCCCGCGTTTCAGGCGCACATGCAGATGGCGCAGGAGCTGGAGAAGAAGGTCCCCAGCGCCTCGTGACAGGATTGTGACAGCGGCTAGGGTGAAACCGGCGGGGTGAGCGTCTGGCTCACTCGCTCCAGCACCTGCTGCCGCTCCTGCTCGCAGACTTGGGGGGCCTTGTCGGACATGTCGTCCGGGGCCACCCACCGACTGGTCGTGCTGACGGTGGACTCACCGGCATCACCCGCCACGTCCATCGAGAGGACGACCCGGCAGCTGGCCGACGTGCCAAGCGGGGCGTTGCGACTGGGATAGCGGGTGCCCGTCAGATGGCCGCGGCTGGAGTCGACGACGTCCATCGTGAAGGTCTCGCCGGTGAGGCCCCGCCTGGCCCTGACGTAGGCGGAATCGCGGGAGACAGGAATGGACGCGGAGGAGGCGACCTCGGGTCCGGCGATGAGGCCGGTGCACGCGCCGGACATCGAGGCGAGACCGACACACGCGAGTAGGATCGAGGCGGAACGCTGCATGGCTGACTTCCGGGCGAGACAGGGAGCCGGAGATTGCCGAGCTTCCGTCACGATCTGGTCACGGAGGCCCCATGCAAGTCCAACTCGAAGTGCCCGGCCCAGACTTCCCTCGGCCGTCCATCCACGTCGATCCAGAGGAAGCCTGCGCGCGCGCGCGGCTCGAGGGCCGTGGGGTTCTGACCGATGACCTTGTACCAGCCGTTCGGCCTGAGGGATGGGTAGTGGTAGGACACCCGCGGAAGGAGGCGAGCCCGGCCTATGGTCGGAGCAACCGAGTCCGTGGGCCTGGGCCGTCGCCGCCGCTCTTCGCTCATCCCCGCCTCCCGGGTTCACCAATGGCTGCAGCGAAGCTGTGTCCTGCGGGGCGACATCGCCAGACCTCGAGCGGACGATGTTACAAATCCGGGAGATGAGCGCTATCGGCCATTGCCAAACGGCCAGGCCGGGCGCTCCGCGCCACAAGGTTAGATTGCCAAGCAAGGTTAGATTACCGACCATCATGATCAATCGACCGGCGGTCCTTGACATCGCTCTCCTGGCGGGAGCCTGCCTCACGAGCGGCTGCGCCCCGACCACCAATCTGCTGAGCGCGGACCAGCCCAGGTTCCTGGGCAGCTACGCGCCTCCCTCGACCCCGTCGAGCGCGGCGCTGCGCGTGGTCACGTTCAACATCAGGGAGTCGCGGGAGATCGACCGGGCGATCGAGGTGCTCCGGAGCGACAGCGTTCGCGACGCCGATGTCGTGGCGCTCCAGGAGATGAGCGACAGCGGCGTAGACCGGATCGCTCGATCCCTGCACCTCAACTACGCCTACTACCCCGCGGTCATTCACCACCGCACCGGCGGCTACTACGGCCCGGCGATCCTCTCGCGCTGGCCGATCGAGCGGAGCTGGAAGGTGCAGCTGCCGTACGGGAGCTGGGACCGGGGTCAGCGCCGAACGGCGACCGCCGCCGTGGTGCGGGCGAACGGCCTCCGGATCCTGGTCTATGCCGTGCACCTGGAGACCGTGGTGAAAATGTCGCCGGCGAAGCGCGCCGAGCAGGCGCTTGCGGTCACCGAGGACGCGAAGGGCTTCTCGGGACCGGTCGTGATTGCGGGTGATTTCAACGACTACGGGATGGCGGCTACCATCCACCACCAGGGTTACACCTGGCTCACGGAATGGGTGGGAGCGACCCACACCATCTTCTCGATGGATCACATCCTGACTCGGGGGCTGGTATCCGCCCAGCCGGGGAGCGTGGGCGTGGTCCGGGAGGTGCGAGGGGCCAGCGACCATCACCCCGTCTGGGCGGTGCTGGTGCCGGCCCCGGCCGCGGCGCTCGCGGGCGCCGCGGGGTCTTAGATCGGGTCAGGGCGTATAGCGCTCGTTGGTCCCCAGCACATTGCTTGCGTTCCGACCCCCGACGGCGTAGAACCGTCCTTCACTGTTGACCAGAGCGAGCCCGAGCCCCGCACGGGCGGTGGTGACGGGCTTCATCGAGCCCCACGACTCGGTCGCGGGATTGTAGGCCTGGACCGTGTTCAGGTAGGCCGTCCCGCTCCGTCCGCCCACCACGTAGAACAGCCCGCCGACCCCCGCACCGGCCGCGGAGAGCCGCGCCGTGGGCATCGGACTCCGGGTGGTCCAGGTGTTGGTCGCCGGGTCGTAGACATCGAGTCGCCCCGTGGTCTGCCCGGAGTTGTTGCTTCCTCCCGCCACATAGAGCTTGCCGTCCAGGACACCGACCGCCGGATACACGTGCGCCGCCGGCGCCGCGGTAAGCGTGGTCCATGTGTCGGTGCTCGGATCGTAGCGGTGCAGCAGCCCCGCGCCGACCTGGCTCCCGGTGCTCAGGAGCGTGCAGCCGGTGAAGACGTACAGCATCCCGTTGATCATCCCGGAGCCCCCGCAGCCGCTCGCCGCCGGCATGCCGGCTCTGGCGACCCAGCGGTTGGTGCTCGGGGTGTAGACGTACAGCGATCGGGTGAGCGTCCCGGCGGAATTGAAGCCGCCGGCGACGTACAGCTTGCCGCTGATGCCCGCGGCACCGCTGCCGTAACGGGCGGCCGGAAGCGCCGCCCTGCTGCTCCAGCTGTTGCTCCCCGAGCTGTAGGCAACCACGCTCGTGAGCGCGGTGCCCGCGCCATTGAGTCCGCCCACTGCGTAGAGGCTGCCTCCGGCGGCCGCGACGGCCGGGCGCTGGCGCGCGGTCGGCACGGCGCTTCGCGATGACCAGAAGTTGCCGAACGTGGTGAACCGGACCGCATCGTTGGTGAGGCCGTAGTTGGCGTCCGACCGGCCGGGCAGCGACGCGGCCCGGAAGCCGTTCCCATCCTCGACGCCCTGCGTGTAGATGTGGCCCGCCGACTGGTTGGCGGTGTGGATCTCGATGGTGTTGCTGCCCTCGTAGAGCACGATCTGTGTGGTGACCCGGTTGATTCCCACCTCGGGGAACCAGGGGAGGTTCTGGAACGCGACCACCAGGAAGCGGTTCGGGGCCTGACCGCGGGTCTCGTAGAAGATTCCTCCACCTCCGGGCGAGTACAGGTCGGTCCAGGCTGCCGCGATGATGTTATTGGGAAAGTCGATCCAGGGAACAGGCTGGCCGCTGCAGCAGCCGGCGGTCTGGCCGGGGGTGAACGTGATGAAGCCGTTGGTGGAGAGGCTGAAGGTCGTGTAGTTGTTGCCGAAGAAGGCGAAGGTGAAGCCGATCGGGAACCCATCGAACATGCAGTCGTCGCAGTCGGGCACGGCATGCGCGAAGGGCCCTGGTTTCGGTGCAAACGGGATCGAAGTCGCCCCGGCGGATTCCAGATCTGCCGACAGCGCTGCAGGCGCGGCAGTCGACGTTGTCGGGGCGCCCAAGTCGACGGCATGGCGCAGCTTGTCGGCTCGAGCGACGACATCGCCCATCGCCGTGGTCGGGGCGGCAGTCGTGGCATCAGGCGGGCCCAGCGGGCTCTCGTCCCGGTCTCCGCAGCCGGCCAGCAGGAGCCCGAGTATCCACAGTCGTGCGACGTGCCTCAGTCTCATCGGCGATGCCGGAAGCGGAGCGCGGGAAACACGCCGTGAGCGATTCGGAGAGTTGAAACACGCGTGTCTCATCTGCAGCTCCAGCGAAGGTTGTCCTCACCACTGTGTGAGGTGCGGATCAACTTTCGGGAGCGGGATCAAGCGGACGTCAAGAAGCGCGAACGGGGGGCAGCCAACGACCGCTCAAAGCATCAGATGGGCGAGCGACTTTCCACGCGGCGGCCCCTGTCCGTCGGCGACCGGCTCCTCGGTGAGCGCCGCACCCTTCACCACGGGGCACGACGCGGGCTGCGGCATGCCGGTCGTGAACATGGTGGGCCTGCTTGGTATCGGCGGCCACTTCCGTGCCTCGCACCATGCCGTCGTCGCAGATGAACCAGAACTGGTACTGGTAACCTCGGGGCGCCGGTGGCAGCCCATGGATCACCACGTTCCAGCGGTGGGTGACCTCGTCCGCGAAGATGAGCACGCCGCCGCTGGTGCGGCCGTCCTCGAAGGTCGCCTGGAGGATGCGGCCCGCTTGCCGCATGATCGAGAGCGTGTCCTGGAGTGCCGCCACCGCGGCCCGTTGGGCCTCGAGCTCGCGCTGCGAGGGCGCGGGAGCGTGCGCCACCCAGGTACCAGCCGCCCACCGCGAGGAGGAGTGAGGCCGCGAGCGCGGTCGGCAGCGCCCAGCTCACGCGGCGAGTCGGACGCCGCTTGCCCAGAGCGCCGGCGACGATCCGCTCGCGAAATCCCGGCCTCGGCGTGACCGGAGGCAGGGCCATCGGCAGCCACGCGAGGTCGCGCTCGATCTCCGCGACCTCGCGTCCGGCATGCGTCGCACTGGCCGAGATGCGTCTCGAACGCTGTCGCCTCCTCGGCGTCCAGCGTGCGGGTCGCGTATTCGACCGCGCGCTCGGCGAACCAGTCATGCGGATTCATACCACCCAGTCCTCGAGTCCAGCGAGCGACTCGCGCAGCCGGCCGAACGCGCGCCGGAGACGTGACTTCACCGTCCCGAGCGGAATTCCCAGCGCGGCGGCGACCTCCGATTGCGACAGGCCCTGGAAATAGGCGAGCTGCACCACTGCCTGCTCATCAGCCGGCAGCGCCTTGAGCGCCGCATGGACCTGCGCATGCACCTGATATCCCGGCTGTCCGGCCTCATCCGGCTCGGAGGGCGGGACGACCGGAGGCTCGCCAGCCAAGGCCGCCGCGCTCAGCAGGCGCTGGCGCCGTCGGCGGGCTCGCAGGCGATCGATCGCCCGATGTCGCGTGAGCCGCATGAGGTAGGGCATCAGCCCGGCGTGCTCTCCAGCGGCCGACGGGAGGTTCTGCCAGAGTTGGCGAAACGCCTCCGTCACGATCTCTTCCGCCTCGTCCTCGTCCCGGAGCATGGCCCGCGCGACGTTGAGCAGCCAGGGCGTGGCGACCTCCACCAGCTCCGCGAGCGCGCGCTCGTCCCGGGCGACGAGCCGCTTGCGCAGCGACGTCTCCCGCCCGGTCTCGAGCAGGCGCCGACCCGGCGCAGCGGTGTCGGAAGGACCCTTGCTCTCCGGGCTCGTGTCGGCGGGCGCTCCGGCATGCCGGCCGGTGCGACGCTCCATCCAATTCTCCTACCGATCGGGCGAGGAGCCGGACGCCGGGCGGCTTCAGTGTCGCCAAAGGAACGTCGCAGGCTCCGGCGTGGTTCTTCGGTTGGCCCGAAACATTATGCTGCGTCTGGACCCGATGCACCATCCGGCTCGTAGGAGACGGCCTGCTGCTATCGTCTGGCGAGCGGGCAGGGGCGTATTGCGGCTGCAGATGGGAGATACCAGGGGTAGTACTTCCCCGTGGACTTCACGAGCCCCCAATCCTGAGTTGATACAGCATCCTCCGATACGACTTGTGCCTCATGAAGTGCGCACCGTCGCGCTTGCCGCTGAAGTGCTTCTCCTCGTAGCGGGCGATCCTGGCCCTCCACTTCCAGCGCACGAACTTCATCAGCCGGGGATACGACGCGTCGAGCTTGGCGAGGATGAGCCCGTAGGCGGGGCCGATCGCCTCGACGTAGGCCCGGCTCAGGAGATCGAACGTCGGCGCGATATTCGCCGTCATGTCGGTGTCCTTGAGCTGGGTGAAGTGCGAGGCGGCGAGCAGCGCGCGATAGCGGCGCAGGTCCTGGCCGCCGCCGATCGGGCTCTTCTCGTCGGCGGGGAGCTTGAAGATGTCGGAGATCAGGATGTAACCGCCGGGCTGGAGCGCGGATTCCGCCTTCGCCAGCGCCTGCTCCGCCTTCATGAAGAGGAAGCTTTCGCTGAAGAGGATCAGGTCGTAGGTCCGGTCCAGGGTGAGGTCCTCGAACTTGGACGCGAAGACCCGGGCCCGGGTCCCCAGCACCCTGCGGGCTTCCGCGGTGAGCCAGGCGTTGGGCGAGACGCAGTCGACCTCGTAGCCCCGCTCGAGCAGCTTGTGCGCCGTGTTCCCCGCCCCGCAGCCCACGTCGAGAATCGAGCGCACGCCCGCGGGGATGTCGGCCATCAGCTCGTCAGTGTAGCGGGCCTGGGCCCGCGGAATGTTCTGCGGCGTCAGCTCGAGGTCGTCGGTCCAGTAGCCGTAATGAAGGTCCTGCATGTCGAGCGCGAAGCGCCCGACGACGAGCCCGAGGGCCAGTCCGAATTCGGGCGACCGGAGCGCGGGCTGCCGCAACGAGGCGGTCACGGGATTGGCTGAAGCCGTCATAAGGTTGGGGTCGTAGGGATGGGGAAGTTACACCGCCGCCGCGATGAGCTGTAGGCCGCGGCGGCCATGGATCGCATGTGCCGAGGCCGTCATACGCCGGTGAACACACCGATTCGCCCGATTCATCTCTGGAGGATACCTTCGGCCCACAGCCGCTGGTCTTCCTCTCGCGGCGTCCACACCAGCAGCATCGCCATCACGCCATACAGAGGGAGATGCCCGACGAGCTCCACCCAATTGAACACCGTCAGCGACATGTTGATGAGGAGCCAGGCAGTCGCCACGATGAGCCGGGGGAAGATACCGAAGATCAGGCAGAGCCCGATCAGCAGTTCTGTGCTGCCCGCGCACAACACGAAGAGGTCGTCTGACATCGGGATGTGCAGCCAGGCGGTGAAGTTCAGCGGATGGTGTTGCAGGAATGCCCGAGCCAATTCAGGGTTGGCGAGTTTCTCGGTGAACGCGACAATCGTCAGGCCCAGCCCCGTCCCTATCCGCAGGCACGGCATCGCGAGACGCGACAGCCGCGGCGTCGGCTCGAGGGCGGGAAACAGCAACCGGTCGACCGCGTAGGGGCCTCGCCCCGTCAGCATGAAGAACGCGCCGAACCCGAGATAGTGGGCGTTCTCGAGCATCGACTCCAGCCCGACGACGCCGGCGCCGATCAGCCAGAGCAGGCACAATGCTGCCCCGCCCACCCGGGCCAGACCGCCGTAGAGCAAGCTCAGGGCGATTCCGATCTCCACGACGCCCAGCCAGTACAGCCACGGTCCTGCGAGCTGGTTGTTCGGCGAGAACAACTGTCCCATGATCCCCAGCACGAGCAGCGGCAATCCGACATGAATCCCGAGGATGAGCGGCACCAGCGCATAAAAGCGTGCGCGTCCGTCGCGCGTCGCGCCGAGGGCCTCCGGTCCCGGCAGCAGCGCGCGACCTTTGTTCCTGCGCCACACGATTGCGAGCATGATGGTGGCGGCCAGCGCGAGCGATACGCCGACAATCTGCGGAAACCTGAACACCTGCTCCCACTGCGTGGGATACGCGCTGGCGTCGGCGAACCATTTCTCGTGTGCGTACGCTGCACGCGGAAACGTGAGGAGGGCGATCAAAGCGATGCTCATATGAGCCTCACTCAAAGAAGTGACAGAATTAGCTCGCGCAACCATCGGGCGCCCAGGAACGGGAATGCGAACGCCGGGAGTCGAACCCGGACCCCTTGCGGGACAGGATCCTAGGTCCTAACGGCCGGATGGACGCAGACAAAATGCCCCTGACGTCGGGCCGAGTCACTCAGGGGGCCTTCTGGGGGGAGGTCGTACCCGGGGGGAGGGATGAGGGGCTCCTGGGGCAAACCGGGCGTCTTTCGTGGACTCCCCAACAAGGAAGGACGTATGCCCTCGCCCCGTCGCATTCGCTTGCCCCTCGCCCTGTCGCTCGCTCTGCTGGCTTGCGACCAGGGCGGCCCGCCCACCGATCCGGACATCCCGGCCGCGGCAACCGCCGAGCCCACCCTCGCCTCGGTCGAGTCGTCCGCCGATTTGGTGGCCAACGCGGCCATCGTGCTCCCGGTCAACCAGAGCTCCAGCAGCAGCGCCATCATCTTCGGACTGACCCAGACCGGTACCGGGCCGACCGGGTTCTTCAAGATCGCGAACGCCGGCAACAGCCAGACCGCGTTGCTGGGGCAGACCAACGGCACCGGCAACGCGGTACGCGGACTCTCCACCGGCGCCGGCCGGGCGGGGCTGTTCGAAATCACCAACGCCGCGAGCGGTCAGGACGCGCTGCTGGCCAAGACCAACGGGACCGGGAACGCGGTGCATGCGGTGGCGAGCGGGACCGGCTCGGCGGCCAAGTTCGAGAATACCAGTGCCGCCAACGGCGGCAATGCAGTGTACGCCTTCACCGCAGGCTCGGGCAACGCGATCAGTGCCGTGAACACCGGGACCGGTCCGGCTGGACTGTTCACCGTCGCCAACCCCAACAATGGGAGCGCGGCGGTCTTCGGCACGAGTCCGGGTTCGGGAAGCGGTGTGCAGGGCAGGGCGACAGGGAACGGTCGAGGCGGATCGTTCGAGAATACCAGCCCGAGCAACGGCGTGGCGGCGGTGTTCGGGCGCACCTACGGAATCGGGGGGGCGGCGAACTTCGTGATCAACAATCCGAACAACTTTGGCGACGCCGCCTACATCTACACCGACGGCCACGGCTGGGCCGGGCACTTCGTGGCCGCCTCCGCGACGGGCAAAGGCGTGATCATCGAGACCAGGGGCGGCGCCGGTCTCCAGGTCGTGGGCGGGAGCAAGAATGCCGTGGTGGCGACGACCACCGGCGCACGAGCCCTCTACACCGAGGAATCCAGCGAGGTCTGGTTCACCGATTACGGCTTCGGACGACTGGATCATGGCCGGGCACGGATCCTCCTCGATCCCATCTTTGCCCAGACCGTCAACCCGGCGACGCCGTACCATGTCTTTGTGCAGCCCTATGGGAACGCCGAGCTCTACGTGAGCGAACGGACGCCACTCGGCTTTGTGGTGCAGCTTCGCGCGGGCGATCCGGACGCCGAGTTCTCCTACCGGGTCGTAGCCAGGCGTCTCGGGTTCGAGGATCGCCGACTGGAGCGGGCGCCGTGGGCGGATCAGACCGCCGTGGAGCATCGGTGACGCCTACACCGGCCCTCGCGCCCCCGCGTACCTGAGCTGCACGAATGGCCAGTACAGGTCGAAGAGACATTCGAAAAGACATCGCCTTGGCGGCACATCCTTCAGTGCTGCCAAGGCGATTGTTTAAGTGATTGGATCAGAGGGGGATGCGAACGCCGGGAGTCGAACCCGGACCCCTTGCGGGACAGGATCCTAAGTCCTAATGGCGGGGTGACACAGCAGACAAGAGCAGACCACGTGAGTGTTGTGGCTGTTGGACTTGTGCCTCGGTCCTGTTGTCCCGTGTAGTCCGCAGTTGTCTCCTGTTCCGGCACAGTTCCGGCACAGCCTCGGCCGCTGCACGGTCGGGCCCACCGCCCAGGCCCCAGGCGGCCTCACTCCACACCGAGCCGCGCCAGCCCTTCCCGCGCTTCCGCCACGTAGGGCAGCAGCTCCCGATCTGGCCGGCGCCAGGCCGCCATCACGAAGCCATAGCACTCGGCCGCCTTCCGCGTGTCCCCGAGCCGTTCGGCGATACGGCCGAGCTCGAGCGTGGCGAGCACGAACGACGGCGTGCTGCCGCCGCTCCACCGCCAGCGCTCCAGCAACGCGCCGGCGCGCCGATCGTCACCGCGAGCCGCCAGGAGCCGCGCCAGCGTCAGGTTCAGGTGGAAGCAGTTGGCGGCGTAGTTGTCCGCCAGGCAGAGCGTGTCGGGGATCGCGCTCAGCTTCCGGATCGCCGCCACGGAATCGCCCCGCGCCAGATCGAGGAACGCGACGCTCGTCTCTCCGAGCAGCCGAGCCCGCAGGGCCGCGCGCGGGGTCGCTGGGTGCCCGCGCCGTGCGAGCCGCCTGGGCGCCGAAGCGTGCCAGGGCCGCCGTGTCGCCGCGCGACAGCCACCAGGGCAGCCCCCTCAAGTGACGGTGGAGTGAAGAAGTCCCCCCAGCCAGCGTCTGCCTCGAGGGCAGCGACCGAAGGTCGCGCGGGCCAGCGAGTCCGGAACGATCCCGAGCAGGCTGAGGTCCAGGAACGGGTCGAGGAACCAGCTCCACGGCGAGGCGGAAGGCTGGCGCAGCAGGCGCTCATTCACCGCGAAGGCCTCGCGCAGGTGGCCGCGGAACGCGAGCGCGTGAGCCAGGTACTGCGGCCACATGACCGAGTCGAGGACCCACGGAGGCGCTCCACCGGCGCCTCGGCCCGGCTCGCCGAGGCGCCGCAGCAGCCGGATTGCGGTCTCGGCCGTGTCGGGCCAGGGCGGCCACATGCTGAGTTGACGCCGCCCCCAGACGGTGTAGACCGACGCCGTGTCGAGCATCCGCTCCGCCTCGGCCCTGGCGGTCGCACTCGAGTCCAGCAACAGCGCCGCCAGGCGGATTTCGGACGGTCGAGCGGTCGAGTCGAGGGCCAGGTAGGTGGCCGCGGAACGCGCCCAGACAGTGAAGACCGAAGCCGTGTCAACATCACCCGCTTCGCCCGCCACCCCGTCCAGCAATAGCGCCGCCAGGCGTGTCCCGGCTCCGTGGGGCGAGGTCGGGTCCAGAGGCCAGGTAGGTGGCTGCGTAGCGCCGGGCCTCCTCCGGGCGTCCCAGGGACAGAAGCAGTGCCGGCATGTGCTCGTAGGCTGGCCCGAACCCCGGATCCAGCGCGATCGCGCGGGTGAAGGCCTCGAGTGACACGGCCGGCGGCCCGGCAATGGGCCACGGCTCGTGGCCATGCGCCATTCGCCGAGCGCATACCAGGCCATCGGGGTCTTCGGGGTAGCGTCGGACCGCCTCCTCCACCGCCGTCACCGCGCGGAACTTCAGGCGGACGATACGCCTCCGGCATCGGTCACCTCCTCCGCCGCGAGGTCTGAAGGAGTCGGCGACGATGTAGAGACTGTCCCGCGGGGGAAGCCCGTGGTTGTGGAGGGTCGCACGCCGCATGTACTCCTCGCGCGGCCGGTACGCGCCCGCCGTCGGCGGGTTCCAGCCGAGCACCATGGCCATCTGTGCCAGCGCCAGCGCGAACGTGCTGTCGGCCGCGATCGCCTGGTCGTACCGCGTGAGCGCCGAGTCCCACAGCCCTCGCCGGTAGAACTGTTCGCCCTGGAGGAACGCCTTCAGCGCGGGCAGCGACTTCGAGCCGATCGACGTCCGGCGGACCGAGCCGATCGCCCGGCCGGACGAGAGCACCCGCAGCGCCCGGATGCCGAGCGAGTCGGCGAGCTCGCCGATGCGGGCCGCCTCGCCCGACACCTCGATGTCCGTCTTTCCCATTCCGCCGGCGCGATCGAGCAGGGCGGCGCGGAGCGTCACCGAGTCCCGCCCTCGCGGCACCACCGCACCGTAGACGACCAGCCCCGCGCCCGGTGCGGCGCCCCAGCTCCTCGGCGGATGTCCGATCGGCCCGGCCGCTCCAGCGCCGGAGCACCACGCTCGGCGACACCGTGCGGATCGGGCCCGCCCCGTCGAGCGTGCGGGAGAGCACGTCGCCCATGCCCTCCCGCCAGACCTGGAGTGACGGCTCCAGCACCTCGAACGGGGCGACCGCGAGCAGGTCGGCGTCGCGGGCGTCTTCGGCGGCAGGCCGAGCGCGCAGCCAGACGCCGGCGCCGGCGAGAGCGACCAGGAGCACCGCCGCCGCGGCCAGCAGACCTCGTCGAACGGCGGGGCTCGCGGCCGCGCGGGGCGCGCCTGCCGCGGCCTCCAGCGCCCGCGCGAAGGCCGGCGCGTCCGCGAACCGGTCCGCCGGCGCGCGGGCCAGCGCCTGCCTGACGGCTCGCTCGACCTGCCGGGGGACGTCACGCACCGTGCAGAGGTCGGGCACGGGATCCGCCAGCCGGCGGGCGATGAGGGCCTGGGCCGTCCGTCCGGTGAACGGCGGCTCGCCCGCGAGCATCTCGTACACCACGCACCCGAGCGAGTAGATGTCGCTGCGAGGGTCGAGATGGCGGTCGGCCGCGCCCTGCTCCGGACTCATGTAGGCGGGCGTGCCCAGCGCGAAGCCGGTCTCCGTCAGGCGCTCGCCGGCGGCGTCCACGGCTCGGGCGACGCCGAAGTCGGCGAGCACGCATCGCTCGCCCTGGAGCAGGATGTTCTCCGGCTTGACGTCGCGATGGATGATGCCCTGCCGCTGGGCGTATCCCAGCGCGTCGGCCACCGCCCGGGTGATCCGCAGCGCGTCCGCCAGCGGGAGCTGGGGCTCGCGCGCCAGGCGGTTCCGGAGCGACTCGCCCTCCACGTAGGGCATGGTGAACCAGAGCCGGCCGGCCGTTTCACCGGAGTCGTGGACCGACAGGATGTGCGGGTGGTCGAGCCGGGCGGCGAGCCTGATCTCCCGGATGAACCGCTCGGGGCCCAGCGCGTGCGCCAGCTCGGGATGGAGGACCTTCAGGGCGACGGGGCGGTCGTGCCGGAGATCGCGGGCGAGATAGACCGTGGCCATGCCGCCACGGCCGAGCTCGCGCTCGAGCACGTAGCGGTCACGGAGAGCGTCGGCGAAGTGCGAGTCGACTGACGTCACGTCACTGCCTGGATGGGAATACTGCAATGTGGGGTGACCGAGCATGGATCGCCAACGACGAACGCCTCCTGAGCGTCTCGATGACACCTATACGCCGCATTACTCCTTACCGAAATGACTGACATCCGAAGTGACATCCCGAGAAAAGGGCCTCTCGATCGAGAGGCCCTAAGTCGTTGGATGCGAACGCCGGGAGTCGAACCCGGACCCCTTGCGGGACAGGATCCTGAAGATTCGTGCCGGCTTGCTTTCCACGAGTGTCCAGCGCTGGACGGCAAGCGTTTGCGCGACTCGTCTATCGGTCACCATCGGACGCGGGTGGACGGCGAATGACGTCGCAGTGACGTCGGACGTCAAGGCCTACCGTGGGGGCCGCCGCTGACACCCCTGTTCGGCGCCCGCGTTCCATACCCTCACCATCGCCGCCGCTCGGCCCACACCTCAAGAGCCTAAACCTCTACAACTTCGTCACGGCCCGACGGAAGATGGTCGAGGAGCCATGGGCAGCGACCATGGGGGCGTGGGAATCGGTGGCTCGAGCAGAGCAGGGAAGAGGGGAACGGCGTATGCCTGGGTCACCAACTTCCACCGGGACTACCACCGAGTGAAGAGAGGGCTATCTCCGGGCTCAGTGTCACGCACCGGCTTCTCGCGCACGCGGAACTCAGCCGCCATCGATACCCACGGTGATCGACCAGTCTCTCACTGCAGTCCAGGGAGGCTCCGATGACACCCGAAGCCGGCCGGCCCTCGTACCACGAGCTAGCTGGCCACGGTAATCCAGGCCATCTTGGTGCATCTTTCTCTACAGCCGGAGACAACCACGCCCGAACTCCTCAGCCGCCTTCAGAGCGCGCTCGCGGATCGGTATAGGATCGAGCGCGAGATCGGGGCCGGAGGAATGGCCACGGTCTACCTCGCGCACGACCTCCGCCACGACCGCAGGGTCGCCCTCAAGCTCATGCGGCCCGAGCTGTCCGCCATCATCGGGGCAGAACGGTTCCTCGCCGAGATCAAGCTCACCGCCAATCTCCAGCATCCGCATATCCTGCCGCTGTTCGATTCGGGCGAGGCGGACGGCTGCCTCTTCTACGTCATGCCCTTCGTGGAGGGGGAGTCACTGCGCGACCGCCTGCGCCGGGAGAAGCAGCTCCCCGTGCCCGATGCGGTCCGCATCGCCTCGGAGGTGGCTTCGGCGCTCGACTATGCGCATCGCCATGAGGTCGTTCACCGGGACATCAAGCCCGAGAACATCCTCCTGCACGACGGCCGGGCGCTGGTGGCCGACTTCGGAATCGCGCTGGCGGCGAGCAAGGCGAGCGACACCCGGATGACCGAGACCGGTATGTCGCTCGGCACCCCGCACTACATGAGTCCCGAGCAGGCGATGGGCGAGCGGGAGATCACCGCCCGCTCCGACGTCTACGCCCTCGGCGCCGTGCTCTACGAGATGCTCACCGGCGAGCCGCCCTTCACCGGTAGCACGGCGCAGGCGATCGTGGCCCGGGTGGTTACCGAGACCCCGCGGCCCGCTCGTTCCCCAGCGCCACACCATCCCGCCGCAGGTCGAGGCCGCGGTGCTGACGGCGCTGGAGAAGCTTCCTGCCGACCGCTTTGCTACGGCCGCGGAGTTCGCGTCTGCGCTGAGTGGTGGGGCGGTGACGGTGCCTCGTCCCACGACTGCGGGACCGGACCATCTCACCCGTCGCGCGAAGCCGACGAGCCTCCTCACCGGCGTTGTCCTGTCAGTCCTGGCGCTGGCGCTCGTTGGCGCCGGGACCTACGTCCTCGGTCGCTCCGCGGCGCCGGCGGTACCGCCGGCCCGCTTGGGGATCACGCTGCCTGCCGAGCAGCAGCTCGCGCTGGTGGATCCCCTCGCCGCCGTCTCGCCCAGCGGCGATCTCCTCGCCTACACCGCCGAGGGTCCGGGCGGCGTATCGCAGGTGTACGTGCGGGCGCTCGATCAGCTCACGCCGGTGCCGCTGGCCGGCACCGAGAACGGTTGCTGCGCGGTGTTCTCTCCTGACGGCGGGTACCTCGCATTTCTGCAGCAGGGTCATCTGAAGCGCATTCCCAGCACGGGCGGAGCCGCCACCGCCATCCCGGGCGATCCCAGACTGACGGCGATGCGCTGGGCGGGAAACGACGAGTTCGTGGTGACGACCGAATCGGGCGCACTGGCTCGGCTGAAGAACGACGGCACGGTGCAGCCCATCGCCCTGCCCGACTCGACCAAGGGAGAAGGAAGCCTCGATGTCATGCAGGTGCTCCCGGGCGGGCGCATTCTTGCCATCGGGACCACGGCTTATGCTCAGGGAAACCTCGTCGCGGTCGATCCTCGCAATGGCGGCCGGGTGCCTCTTCCCCTCGGCGTTATCGCCTGGGCCGCCTACAGCGACGGCCACCTCGTCTGGTGCCAGGCCGGCGGGGTCGTGTATGCCGCCACCTTCGACCCGGGGAAGGCCCGCATCACCGGCCCGGTGCAGTCCCTCGGCATCACCGTGCAGCAGACTCGGGGATCACGTCCCAAGATTGCGCAGGCGGGACGCACAGCGCTGGCGTATGTGCCGGCGCAACCGCTCACCCTGGTGACCGTGACTCGGGACGGACGGGTCACGCCGCTGCTCGACCAGCCGCGCTCCTATCACAGTCCGCGGGTCTCGCCCGACGGCCGCCGCGTGGCCCTGGACTTCGCGGCGGAGACGCGCGACGTGTGGGTGCTCGACCTGACCGATCGCACGCTGTCCCGCGCCACCTTCCAGAACTCCGGCCACGATCCGACGTGGCTCCCGAACGGGAGGGAGCTGATCTATGCCGAGATTCATGGCGCACATACCGGCATCGTGCGCGCACCCGTGGACGGCAGTCGCCCTGCCGACTCGGTGTACTTCGAGGGGGCACAGATCACTGTGCACGCCGTGACGCCCGATGGCCGTACCGGCCTCGCGGTGGTGCTCCCGATCACCGGGCCGGGTGACATCGTCACGGTGCCGCTGAGCGGCGGAGGGAAGCCGAAGCCGCTCGCGGCGACGCCGTATGACGAGGGCTATCCTGCCCTGTCGCCCAACGGCCGCTGGCTGGCGTACGTCTCCAACGAGGCGAATCGCTCGGATGTCTACCTCAGGGCGCTCGATGGCACAGCCGGCAAGCTGCTGGTGTCGCAGGACGGCGGCAGCGAGCCGCTCTGGTCTCGCGATGGACGCGAGCTGTTCTACCGGAGCCTCGGCCCGGGTGAGCCGCAGCTGATTGCGGCGCGGATCGAGACCACGCCCTCTCCCCGGGTGATCTCACGCACGCCGCTCTTTGCCGTGACGGATTTCGAGCCCGCGGTCCCGCACGCGAACTACGACGTGATGCCGGACGGGAAGGGCTTCGTCATGGTGCGGCAGGGTAGGCTGTCGCAGTTCGTGTACCTGCAGCACTGGACCGGGCTGCTACAGCAACGGGCTCCCGGGCGCTGAGAGGGGCCCGACCTCACGGCTCCTTCGACGCAGTCATGGGCCGGGTCGCGCTGTTCCATATCTCGCGGGCGAAGAGCCATCGTCCATCTGGCCCATGGTGCCAGACCTGAACGTAGCTGCCCCGGTCGACGACGGCCGGTCCACCCCCCCACCGGTACCAGACCCCATTCGAACGTAGCAAGCTCAGTCGCCCACTCCCCGCCGATGAGGACCTCGCGATTGGCGATCGTCACGCTCGACGCGCAGCACCTTGCTTGCGACCTTCCGCTCGTGCCGGAGGTCCCGCGCGAGGTAGACCGTGGCCATGCCGCCGCGGCCGAGCTCGCGCTCGAGCAGGTAGCGGTCGGCCAGGGCGGCCTGCAGTCGATCGAGGTCGTCGGTCATCGGCATCCGCCCGGCTACGTGCCTCGCTCTTCCGGCCTTGCCCGGCCCACTACGACGGTGATGTTGTCGCTGCCTCCGCGCTCGAGAGCCAGGTCGAGCAGGGCACGGCACACCTGCTCGGAGGATTCGATCGCCCTCAGTTGCCGGCCGATCTCCTCGTCCGACACGTGTCGCGTCAAGCCATCGCTGCAGAGCAGTACCACGGCCCCCCGCCGGCGGATATCCAGGCGCGTCACCTCGGGCACGGCTTCCCTGCCGCCGATCGAGCTCGCCAGCACGGAGCCGAGGGGTGACGTCGCCGCCTGCTCGGGCTGTAGGACGCCGCGGTCAACCAGCTCCTGCGCCATCGTCTGGTCGCGGGTGACCTGTCGCAGGATCCCGCGCGAAAACTCATAGCAGCGGCTGTCACCGACCTGGACGACGTAGAGCCACGGCCACACCGCGATCGCGAGCGTGAGGGTGGTCGCCATCCCGCTGCCGCCGCCGGGCCCCGGGACGGCGCCCTGTGCGGCTGCTTCGGCGCGCACTGTGTCGTGGGCCTCCAGGGCCGCGGCGCGGAGCGCGTCGAAGAACTCGTGCTCGGCGGCCGATCCGGCGGTGTGATAGCATCGGAGGGTCGAGGCGACGTACTTGGTGATCGCCTCGGTCGCGAGCTGACTCGCCTCGGCGCCGGCGCTGCCGCCCCCGACCCCGTCTGCCACCAGCAGTAGCGTGGCCAGCCGCTCACCCCGGAGCGGCAACTGGTCGGGCGCGGGCAGGCTCGTCCCATGGATGACGACTTCCGGGTGCACGGTACACACGAGGAAGTGATCCTGATTCTCCGCACGGACCCGACCTGGGTGAGTGAGACCGAACAGGTCGAGCTGGTCGTCCCGAGGCTTGCGGCCGGCCTTACTGGCCTTGGTGGACGGGGGGACGGCGACGGTCCGCGCCTGGGCAGGTGTCATGGTTACCCCCTCCTTACCGTCATCAGTCACGAGTTCGGCCCGCAGTGCGCGGATCCATCCGCGACCGCACCTCGAGCCAGTTGAGCGCCACCACCTCCTGGACTCGACCTCCGGTGGCAGCACGACGAACCCTTCGCCGTGCGGAAGCACGTACCGTGAGCGAAGGACGCCGACCTTGAAGTGATCGTCGAACAGCTCTGATCTCGCTCAGGAACCAGGGCCGACGATCGCGCCGAGCTCGGGAAGCAGCACCTGCGAGCGACGTGTCGGTCGTGCCGCATGTCACGCGCGAGGTAGACGGTGGCCATTCCGGCCCCGGCCGAGCTCGCGCTCGATGACGTAGCGGTCGGTCAGCACCGCCGAACGGCGACCGATTTTTGTCGTGTCCACCGCGTGGACCTACTGGATGGGAGGGCTCCGAAATCTGCTGGCGTGCTCGGGCCAGCGCCACCGGCATTACCCTTTCGCCTCCGCGCGAGGTCTGAGGTGTATGGAAAGAAGATGGGGGCGATCTCAACCCCTCGGCCGCAGGAGCGCCTCGCAGGGGAGGGTAGCCGCGCAGCGCCGTGAGTGCCGGATCGGGGAATGTCAGCAAGTCTCTCGCCTCGGAGAAAGGGCTGGCGCGAAGCAGGGAGACCGCCCGATCCCGGTCACCAGTACCGCCGTTCACAGCGGCACCCGCCCTGAGGTTTGACCCCCCTTCACGAAAATCGGCCGGTCGCTGTGAAGAAGACCGGGTCATGAGGGTGCGAGCTTGTCCGCTGACAAAATGCGGGCAGGAGTCCCCGTTCCAAAAATAAAAATCTGGCGTGAGGGAAATGTCGTCCCCACCTGGCTGGTGGCTGACCGGACAGACTGTTCGTGCGAGAGCGCTGGTGGACCACGTTCCGCCGCGGGGGGTAGGAGGCGTCTGTGCTCGTTCGTGAGCTTTCGGCGCCCTACTGCTTTGCCACTGGCACCAACCTTGGTCCCGCCGCGTCCTAGCGGGACGCGGCGAATAAACAGGGAACGGAGAACCACAGATGGCCCCGGCGGCCGATCGGAGGGTAATCGATTAGGACACTTTGGGAGCTGGGACTTCCTCTTGGGCGGGCTGAGTCCAGCGAGCCCGGCCGACATCACCAGGCATGATCTCGGCGTCCGTCTCCACCACCTCAGCGGCGCTCTTGGCATCCGCTTGCGCCTCCTGCACACTTGGCGTCTCGCCCCGACCGCAGGCCCGGCAGGTCTGCGTCTCGGGGTTGTAGGTGTCATTCGCGTACGGTAGCTCGCGCTGGCACTGCGGGCAGCGGAAGGTGTCGTTTCCCATCCCCTCTAAACTGGAGGCCAGCGACAATATGTGCCAGAGGGGCCGCTCGGCACAGGTTGGCTCGGGCACGCGCGCTCTTCCGCCCCTCAGCCACTGTATGCGTGCGCCCGGTCCCGCTCGGTGACGTCCCGGGCCACCGCGTAGATCAGCCCAGTGGCTGGCTCCGGGTACGACGTCCACTCAAGCTGCCGGTAGCTGCCGTCCTTGCAGCGATAGCGATTCTGGAAACAGATGGTCTCGAGACCGTTGGCGAGCTTGCTCACCTCCGCGATTGTGTCGCTCCGGTCCTCGGGGTGGATTAGCTCGACGAAGGGGATTTTCAGCAGTTCCACCGTGGTGTAGCCCAAGACCCGCTCGAAGGAGGGATTGACCAGTTTGAAATAGCCGTCGATCCCGGCGATGCAGAGCATGTCCAGGGCATAGTTGAAGAACCGATCCAGGTCGTAGCGGGTATACTCCCCGGTCGCCGCCTCGCTCACCGACACGCCGCAGAGGGGGCAGTAGCGCGCGCCCTCGGTCAGCGGCGCCTGGCATCGTAGGCACGAGCCTTGAGAATCTCTCGTTGGCATCGTTTCCATGATCGGACACCTCCCCCAAGCTACGCCTACAGCGGGGCGTTGCGGTCGGGCGCGCTCCCGCTCACGGTTCAGTATGCCGGGGTGGCCGGATACCAAGTGTGCGCAGGCTCACTGAATGGCAGTCGAGATCTTTCGTTGTCGGCCGCGGCGACCACTCGCAGGCGGGACTCCGGATCTGACGGTTCGCTGTGCCTTGAGTACACACCGCCGGGACGCCGACGTGCGAGCTGTGCGGCGGCCCAACACTGCATGGCGCCCTCGCCAAGCTCGACGCTATCCTGGACGACCGGCAGTGAGCGGGCCGGAGCTGTCTGCCCCGCTCCTCAGCTGGGGGCTCGAGCTCCGGCCGAGGGGTGGCTCGGCGGGGTAGCCCTGGGGTTCGATTCCTCCCTTCACAGGCACCTTTGTCCACAAGATCCACACCCCGCCCGGCGATCCGAACAGAACGGCAAAGGTTGGTCAAAGGTGGAGGGGTCGAGAGGTGGGCTAACTGCAATGGCCAGGGAGGGAATTGAACCCCCGACACGCGGATTTTCAGTCCGCTGCTCTACCAACTGAGCTACCTGGCCCCAGGGGCGGGAAATATAAGGTAAGAGTGGGGCCAGCCAAGCCGCTCAGAGCCAGCGCAATATCCGCGAATGTATGAACCCCCACGCCACCATGATCAGCAGGAAGATGTTGACCGCCAGAAAGCTGTAATTCCACTCCCGGGGCGGGAACATCCGGTCGAAGTTCATCCCGTAAATGCTGGCCACGAAGTTTGGAACCAGGATGATCAGCGTGATCGCGGTCAATCGTTGCATGATCTTGCCCAGCCGGTTGAAAGCATAGAACACTTGGGTATCCAGCGCGGCGCTCAGCAGGTCGCGCTGGCTGTCCAGCTCGGCCAATACATGGACCGCGTGGTCCTGCACATCGGCGAAATACGGCTTGAGCCCGTCCGGGATCATGCGATCGCGCCGCAGCACCTCGGCCAGCACGTGGCTGGTCGGAGCCAGCAGCGACGGCACCCGGAGCAGCTCCTTCCGCAGCCGGAACAGATCGGCGGCGGCGGCCTCATGGCCTTCGAAGATCGATTCTTCAATTGCGGCAATACGGGCTGCGATTCGATCCTGAACCACGAAGTAGCCGTCGACCAACGTCTCGAAGAAGGTATAGGCCAGACAGGACACGCCCTGGGTCTGCCGCTGCTCGTTGCGCTCCCACCGGCGGCGAGACTCCTCCAGTACGCCCAGCACCGCCGCGGCGCCCCGATGGATGGTCACCAGGTAGTTCTCACCCCAGAACAGGTTCAGCTCCCGGGGTATAAACGCGTCCCCCGAGTGCTCCGCCCCATAGACCACGATGAAGTAGTAGTTGCCATAGGCGTCGCAGCGGGGCCGCTCATGCGGCCGGGTCACGTCTTCCAGGGCGAGCTCATGAAACCCGAACACCTCGCGCAGGAGCTCCACCTCCGCGGCGCCCGGGTCGCTGATATCGAGCCACAACTGCTTGGTCCGGTCCGGAAGGAGGCGACGGAGCTGGTCGATGCCGGTCTCCACTGGTAACCCCCCACCGCACGCCTCTACCACCAGTCGCATGGTACCCATCGCTCTCTCCTATGGCCCAAGGGTCAGACCAATATCATATTTCCCGGCCATGCCGCCGCCATCCTTTCCCAACCTCACCGTTCTGTCGCACCCCCTCATTCAGCACAAGCTCACCATTCTTCGGGACAAGCGCACCAGCACCCGCGACTTCAAGCAGCTGGTGAGCGAGATCGCGACCTTGATGGCCTACGAAGTCACCAAGGATCTTGCCACCTCCCCGGTCGAGATCGAGACTCCTCTCGAGCACATGACCGGCCTCCAGGTGTCGGGGAAGAAGCTGACGCTGGTGCCGATCCTCCGGGCGGGCCTGGGCATGGTCGACGGGATTACCCAGTTGATTCCCTCGGCTCGCGTGGGGCACATCGGCCTCTACCGCGACCACGATACGCTGCAGCCGGTGGACTACTACTTCAAGATCCCGGCCGACCGGGTGGAGCGCGATTTCTTCGTGCTGGATCCCATGCTGGCGACCGGCGGGTCAGCGGTAGCCGCGGTCAGCGCTCTCCAGAAGGCGGGAGCCCGCCGGATCCGCTTTCTCAGTCTGGTGGCGGCACCTGAAGGCGTCTCTCGAATGCTCGAGGCTCATCCCGACGTGCCAATATTCGCCGCCGCGCTGGACCGGGAGCTCAATCAATTGGGATACATCCTCCCAGGGTTGGGCGATGCCGGAGACCGCCTGTTTGGGACCAGGTAGCCAGCGCCTATGAACAGCCTTCGACTCACTTTCTGGGGCGCTGCCGGACAGGTGACCGGATCGATGCACCTGCTCGAAGCCACCGGCGCCAGGATCCTGCTCGACGGGGGCCTGTTTCAGGGTCACCGGTCCGAGAGCCACCGGTTGAACGTCCAGCTCCCGTTCGATGCCCGCCGGATCGATGCCGTGGTGCTCAGCCATGCCCACATCGATCACAGCGGGCGGCTCCCGCTCCTGGTCAAGGAAGGCTTTCACGGACCGATCTACGCCACCCCGGCCAGCCGAGACCTCAGCGCAGTCATGCTGGCCGATGCCGCCCATATCCAGGAGAAAGACCACGAGTACCTGGAACGAAAGGGCAGGGTAGGGCCCGAAAGCGAGCCCCTCTACTCGCTCCGCGATGCCGTCGCCGTGCAGGATCTCATGGTCGGCGTTCCCTACCGGCGGGTGTTTCATGTGCGCAAGCACCTGGCACTCGACTTTCTCGATGCCGGCCACATCATCGGGTCGGCCACGGTGGATCTGAGGGTGAGCGAGGGCGGCAACCATCGCCTGGTGTATTCCGGGGACATTGGCCGCAGTGGCCTCCCCATCGTGCGGAATCCTGAGCCTCCCACCGGGCCGATCGACACCCTGATCGTCGAATCCACCTACGCCGATCGGCAACACGAGTCCTTCGGTCAGGCCGAGACCCGGCTGGCGGAGGCAGTGCGCCGGGTCGCGTCCCGCGGTGGCAAGCTGCTGATTCCGGCCTTTGCGGTAGGCCGCGCCCAGGAGCTGATCTACAGCCTGCACCGGCTCTTCCGCGCCAATCAGATCCCTCAAATACCGATCTACCTGGACAGTCCCTTGGCGGTGGACATCACGACCGTCTTCCGGATGCACCCCGAGGTTTTCGATCGCACTGAGCAGTTCATCGAGACCACGAACGAGCTGTTCGACTTTCCCCTGCTCCATTACGTCCGTGACGTCTCCCAATCGAAGGCTCTGAATTCCCATACCGGACCGGCGGTGATTATTGCCGCTTCGGGCATGGCTGAATCGGGCCGCATCCTGCACCATCTGGCCCATGGCATTGGAGACCACCGCAATCTGGTGCTCTTCGTCGGGTTTCAGGCCGAGCACACCCTGGGTCGGCGAATTCAAAGCGGGCAGGAGCGGGTCCGCATTCTGGGCCAGGAGTACGAGCGCAGGGCCGAAGTGGAATCGATCACCGGCTATTCGGCTCATGCGGACCGGGATGAGCTCCGGGCCTGGGTTCGCCGGCTGGGAGGGCCGATCCGCCGGGCGTTCGTAGTCCACGGAGAACCACCGGCGCTGGAGGCTATGGCAGTGATTCTCCGGGAAGAGGGCGTGCGCGACGTACGAGTCCCCAAGCACGGCGAGAGCTTCGACTTGTGAAGGGGGGACGACCCACTCGTCGTTCGCCGTTCCAGAAGTTTCGCCGGGTCCTCGGGCTGATCATTCTGGCCGCTGGATCGGTGTACACCGTGGCCCTGCTGATGGTCCTGGTGGTCAGCCAGGAGGATCAGAGACGCCCCGCCGACGCCATTGTCGTGCTGGGCGCCGCCCAGTACAACGGACGGCCATCGCCGGTGTTTCGGGCGCGCCTGGACCACGCGCTGCAACTGTATCGCGAAGGCCTTGCCCCTCGACTGGTGGTGACCGGCGGGGTCGGTCGAGGAGACACGATGAGCGAAGCCACCGTCGCTCGGCATTACCTGCTGAACCGGAAGGTGCCGCCGGACGCAGTGATCTCCCAGCCTCAGGGCCGTTCAACTCACGCATCGATGACCGCCGTCGCCGGCTGGCTCCAGGCGGCCCATCTGAAGCGGGTCATTCTGGTCAGCGATCCATTTCACATGTTTCGGTTGCGGCTCGAGGCGCGGGGTACCGGCCTGGAGGCCTACACCTCACCCACCGAGAGCAGTCCCATCTCGGACAATCCGGTGCTGGAGCTGCGCTACCTGGCGGCCGAGGCCTTCAAGATACCGGTGGCATGGCTTCGCGCCTCGGCCTCAACTCTCACCTTCCACCGCTCCGCCCCATGACGCTCGTCTCCTCCGAACGCTTGTACAGCGGCAGGATCATCAACCTGGACCGGGACACGGTCCAATTCCCCAATCAATCGACCGGCCAGCTGGAGATGATCCGCCACCCCGGGGCTTCGGCGGTTGTGCCCTTTCTCGATGAGCCACGCGCCCCGGACCCACGGATATACCTGATCCGCCAGTTCCGCCACGCCGCCAACGGTTACATCTGGGAGATTCCCGCCGGAAGGCTCGACCCCGGCGAGACTCCGTCAACCTGTGCTCAGCGCGAGTTGGAAGAGGAGATCGGAATGACCGCTGACGTACTGGCTCGGCTCACCACGATCTACACCACGCCCGGCTTCACCGACGAGAAGATTCACCTTTTCCTGGCCCACGAGCTGAAAAAGGGCACTCACAACCGAGAGGCCGACGAGTTCATGGAGGTGCATACCCGGCGTTGGTCCGAGGCCATGAACATGATGCGAAGCGGGGAAATTCTGGATGGCAAAACGCTGGTGGCGCTGATGTTCGTTCAGGGGTTCCGTCGCTGACGCGTCTGGCGGACCGTCTTACGAGACTTTATTACAGGGGGTACGTTAGCCTTCAGTATGCCGGCACACTCGTTTGATGCGCTATTCCGGTCGCTGACTAAGGGCGAGCTCGCCCCGGTCTATTACCTGTATGGCCTCGAGGACGTGCTCAAGGATGAGGCGGTACGGGCAATCGTTGACCGGGCGCTCGATCCCTCCATGCGAGACTTCAACCTCGACCAGCGTTCCGCCGTCCAGCTCGATCCCGAAGAGATCCACGCCCTGTGCAATACGCTCCCGATGATGGCCGAGCGACGCGTCGTCGTCATTCGCGAGGTGGAAGCCTGGCGCCGTAAGACCAAGTCGAAATCCGAATTCCAGCGGTATCTGGAGCGGCCCAGCCCCGCTACGGTGGTGGTGCTGGTGCAGGGATCCGCTGAAGAGACCGAGGACAAGGAGCTCGCCCGAGGCTCGTATGTGGTGCGGCTGGATCCCCTGCCCACCGAACGGGCGGCCAAGTGGCTGTTGCACCGCGCTGGAATTTTGGGTGTGAGTCTGGAGGGCGCCGCGGCCGAACATTTAGTGCAGGCGATTGGCTCCGATCTCGCGGCCCTGAGCTCCGAGCTGGCCAAACTGGCGTCACTGCCCTCGGACGATCCCCTCACCCCCGAGAGAGTCGGTCAGCTCGTCGGGGTCAGGCGAGGGGAGACCCAGTGGGACTGGCGAGCCGCGATACTCGAGGGAGAAACTGGTCGCGCCATAACCCTCTTGCCGGCAATTCTCGCCCAACCCGGGATGTCGGGAGTGAAGCTGGTTACCCTGCTGGGTACAACGCTCATCGGCCTGGGAATTACCCGCCGCTTCCAGGACAAAGGCCTCCGGGACCGCGCCCTGGAAGACACGGTGTTCAAGGCGCTGCTGAAGAACCGGCCGACCGGTCTGCTGGGCTACAAGGAAGAGGCTGCTCGCTGGTCGCGATTGGCAGATCGCTGGCCGGCCAGGCGCATCGATGCGGCACTCGGAGCCTGTCTTCAGGCCGATCAGGCGCTCAAGAGCACTACCATCTCAGATGAGCGGGGAGTGCTGACGGACCTCGTGTTGCGTCTGGGCGTGAAATCGGCGGAGGCAGCCTGATGCGCAGGCTCCTGATCTGCCTCTCCGTCCTTCCCGTCACTCCCGTCCTTCCCCTCCTTGGACAGACCGATCCACGCCTCGTCGAAGTGGTCCGCAATGCGCAGGAAGGTGAGAGCGACTCGGCGCGGATCAAGGTCCAGCAGCTGCTCACCGCCACTCCGCCGACCGATACCTTGTACCCTCAGATCGTCTACACCCAGGCCATGGTGGCCAGCGACGCCTCCGACATGCGGCGTCAGCTGCAGCGGGTTGCGGTGGAGTATCCGTCCTCCAGCTGGGCCGATGATGCCCTGCTGCGGCTGGTGCAACTCGATTACGCCAGCGCCAATCTGGATGGCGCAGCCCGCAACCTGGAGCGGATTCGACTCGACTATCCCGGCAGTCCGCTGATACCGCAGACAGCGTATTGGGCCGCCCGCACCTACTTCGACCAGAAAAAGCCCGATCTGGCCTGTCGCTGGATCGCCGAGGGTCTGAAGGACTCCTCGGCCAATCTCGAGCTGCAGAACCAGCTGCGGTACCTGAATCAGCGTTGTGGTCAGTTCGCCGCCACCCCTGAGACACCTTCATCTCCAGCTCCGCGCAGTGACAGTCGCGCGCCACTCCGGCCCCTCCGGCCCCGCCTCCGAGCATTGCCCGAACGGACTCGGCGCCTGCTGCGCCGGCGGTAACCCATTATCGGATCCAAATCAGCGCGGTACGCAGCAAGGGCACCGCTGAGTCGGTTGCCGGCAAGCTGAAGTCCAAGGGATTCAATCCAATCACCATTGAGGAAGGCGGATTCTACAAGGTCCGGATCGGTGATTATCGAACCAAGGCAGAGGCCGCCGCGGTCGTACCTGAAATCAAAGCGAAGCTGGGGGGCAGCCCATTCGTGGTCGCCGGCTCCTAGCTGGAGCCGCTGCCTTCGGCTTGGCCGCGCTGACCCTCGACGGTTGCGCTCCCGCCTCCGCTCCGAAGCCTTCACCTTCTCCCCAGCCGACGCAGTCGGAAGACCGCTGCCTGCTGTCCGCCGACTCGACGCAGTGGCTCGATACGGTCACGGTCGCGCTGTCCAGCCCACTCGACTTGTCTCACGCGCCGGTACCCACCAACCAGGATGAGCGGCTGGTCTTTCGCCAGCTCTTTCCAGCACTGGTCAGACTCGATTGCCGGGGTGAGCTGCGGCCCGGTCTGGCTACCTCATGGCACACCGATAGCACTGGCCGAATCTGGACATTTGCTCTTCGCGACGGGGCTCAATTTGCCGATGGCAGCAGCCTGACTGCCCGCAGTATCGAGACCGATTGGAGTCGCCGAGCCGGTGCTCTGCGCGAGGCCGGGCTGGATTCGGTGCAGGTAATCGACGATCACACGGTACGCCTGACGATGAAGGATTCGCGTGATTCGTTGCCCAGAGCGTTGGCCGATCCGCTTTGGTCCGTGGTTCCAAGCAGCATGGCTACACCGGCTGAGTGGAACTCGGCTGACCGTCTCCCTGGGACCGGGCCGCCCGATCCTTGAAATCACGGCCCCGGGTACCAGAGACCTGAGGGACGCGCTCGATGCCGGCGCTGATTTGGTGGTTTCGGGTGACCCTCAGGTGATCGACTATGCGGCGCGTACGACCGAGCTCAACTCCTATCTGCTGCCGTGGGACCGGACCTATGTCTTGTTGCAGCACGCCGGCACCCCGCCGGTGACCGCAGCCTTGGATTCGTCCTTGAAGCTGTCTCTGGTTCAGGATGTGGTGCAGACCGACGCTCGCCCATCGGCGAACCAACTGTGGTGGAATTCCAGCCCCTGCTCGGTCGAAATCTCCATGGAGGCGACCGCCCCCACAGGACCGCGCCTCGTCTATCAGCAAAACGACCCTGTCGCTCGAAAGCTGGCTGAGCGCCTCGTCGCCATCGCCGAAGATCAACATCCCCTCAGCGCGCTCGCGATGGATCCTTCCCGGTTTGCCGCCGAGCTCGAGCAAGGAGGGGATCGCGGGTATATCGTGGCCATCCCCCTGCAATCGGCGTCGCCCTGCCGCGAGTCGGCCGAGTGGACGCGGAGAGGCCGCCTCTACCCATTGATCGACACTCGGCAGCGCGCGATTGTCCGGCGAGGATCGCCGGCGCTCACCGTGGACTGGGACGGGACACCCCGCTTTCTCTCGGAGGCCGACCTCCAGCAGGAGACTTCCCGCTGAGCTTCCGGAGCAGAGTGTTTGGGGCCATCCTCCTGGCCGTGCTGATCCCGCTTGGCGCGCTCGCGCTCGGGGTGCGCCGGGAGCTGGATCGCCGCCTCACCCGGGAATACCAGACGCGAGTGGAAGCAATGGCGGCCGTACTGGAGTCCGACCTGAGACGTGCAAGCGGTTTGGTTGGACAACGGCTCCAGGCTATCGTGACCCAACTGTCGAAAGACAACCGTTTCCGTCTCGCCGTTCAGGGTGACGCCGCCAGCCGGCCATACCTGCTCGATGCAGCGGGTCAGGCAATGCGGCTCTCCGGACTCTCCCTGCTTCAGATTCAGCACCCCGACGGCCGGATTCTCAGTTCAGGTCACTTTCGCAACGAGTTCGACCGGCTGGAGCCAGAGCTCACCTCGCTTGCTGGAAAGCGCGCCGGACTCACTGATGTTGCTTCGGGCCCGCACGCCCGATTCAGCCGTGCTCGCGCTGACCCGAATCGACTCGCTCCGCATTGGAACCCGAGCATTCAAGATCATTGGTGGGGTGGGAGCGGACCCACGGCTCCTGGGAGGGTTGGCTCGAGACTCGAGCCTCGCGGTAAGATTGGAGTACCCCGGGGCGGCCACGCCCTCGGTCCCCAGAAGCCGGATTGTTCGCGAGCTGCGCGTGCCGTATATCGACCTCACCGCCGGCACCGGTGTCACCTCGGATACGGCGCGGCTGCTGGTGATTCAGTCGCTCGACGCATTGGAATCCCTTCGGGAGGGCGTAAAGCGCTGGTTTCTGGTAGCCCTGGCGCTCACCGTCCTGATGGCCGTCCTTGGCGCAGCCTGGCTCTCCGCCCGAGTCAGCCGGCCCCTCCGGGATCTGGCCGAGAAGACGGCCCAGGTGGACCTCGATCGGTTGGACCAGAGCTTTGCCACCGAACGATCAGACGAGATCGGCACTCTCTCGCGGCTGCTCGCCTCCATGATGGAGCGGCTCCGGGCCAGTTCGGTCCGGGTGCGTGAAGCCGAGCGCCGCGCCGCGGTGGGCGACCTGGCTCGCCAGGTGAACCACGATATCAAGAATGGCCTGGCGCCTATTCGGAACGTCTTGCGTCACTTGAGCCAGGTGCTTCAGCAGGACCCTGCGTCCCTTCCCCAGGTGTTCGAGGCCCGCCGGGGCACTTTGGACTCGAGTGTGGAATATCTCAGCACCCTGGCCCGCAATTACGACCGGCTGGCGCCGGGCATCGAGCGGAAGGCCTGTGATGTCAATGCCATTGTCGAGCAGGTTGTCCGCAACATCAGCCACGATGGAGTCGGAATTCGAGCCGAGCTCTCTCCTCATCAGCCTCTTGCCCTGGCCGATCGCGCTGATGGTCCGCCGGATCCTGGAAAACCTGGTGGGGAATGCCCTGGACAGCCTGTCCGGAAAGCCCGATGGGCGAGGTCACGATATCAACCGAGCGAGTTGCCGGCGGGCCAGAACCTGAGCGGGTGAGAATCATCGTAGCTGACAATGGAACCGGCATGACGGAGAGTGAGCTGAACCGGGCCTTCGACGATTTCTATACCACCAAGTCCGGAGGGACCGGCCTGGGTCTTTCGATCGTTCGGCGACTCATCCTGGATCTCGAGGGCACCCTCCGGGTGGAGACTCAGCCCGGCGCGGGTACCCGGGTGCTGGTGGAGCTGCCTCCGGTGCCAGCCGAAGAGTCGAGGCCATGACCCTGGTACTGGTCGTCGACGACATACCCGCGCTCACCGAGCAGTACGCCTACGACCTCGCAGCGCCTGGGCGGATACGAGGTCGTCACCGCGAACGAGGGTGGTAAGGCGTTGGAATTGCTTCGCAGCGCCGCGGTCGACTGCATGATCCTCGATCTGGAAATGCCGGGGATGGACGGATTCGAGGTACTGCGCCGGCTGGAGCAGCAGGGCAGTGAAGTGCCCGTGATCGTCTACACTGGCACCGGAAACTACGAGCGCTGCATCGCTGCTATCCGGCTGGGCGCCTACAGCTTCATCGACAAGGCCGAGCCCATGGAGCGGGTGGTCCATGAGGTCGAGACGGTGCTGGAGCGGAAGAGACTCCGGCAGGAGCTGGCGGCCCTCGAGCGCCGGCTCGGCATTGAGTCATCGCTGGTGGGCTCCAGTGCGGCCATTCGTACCCTGCGTGAAGCGATCGGCCGGGTGAGCCGGATCCCGAGCCCGGTGCTGATCCTGGGCGAAAGCGGCACCGGCAAGGAGCTCGTCGCCCGCGACCTCCACCGCTCCGGCCTCCATCCCGACGCACCCTTCCTGGCCATCAACAGCGCGGCCCTGCCCGAAAATCTGATCGAGAGTGAGTTGTTCGGGCACGAGCGCGGCGCGTTCACCGGTGCCGCAGTCACCCGAAAGGGAGCCTTCGAGGCTGCCGGACGGGGCACCCTGTTCCTCGACGAGATCGGAGAGCTTCCGCTTCCGGCTCAGGCAAAGCTCCTCCGCGCGCTGGAGAACCGGGAAGTGGTCCGGCTGGGTGCAACTCGTCCCATTCCCATAGAAGCCAGGGTGGTTGCCGCCACCAATCGAAACCTCGAGGCCGAGGTCTCCGCCGGGAACTTCCGTCAGGATCTTTATTACCGCCTCAACGTTCACGTACTCAACGTGCCGCCGCTTCGTGACCGTCTGTCCGACGTCCCGGAGCTGGCCAATCGGTTTCTCACCAGCATGTGCCGACAGTTTGGTTTCCGACCCAAGAAGCTGTCGGGAGACGCCGCTGGAGGTGCTCCTGGGATATGACTGGAGTCGCAACAACGTACGCGAGCTGCGGAATGCCATCGAGCGCATGATCATCGCGGCGGAGGGCGAGATGCTCCGACCGGAGCATGTCCCTGCAGACATCCGGGAAGAGAGTCGAATTCCCGCCCTACCCTCAGGAGGCAGAACCTTCCAGGCCCTGCGCACCGAGGCCGAACGACAGATCGTTGCTGCCGCGTTGGAGCGCAATCAGTGGCATGTGACCCGAACCGCCGAGGAGCTTGGACTGGCCGACCACGCCAGTTTGCTCAAGATCATGCGTCGCCTGAATCTTCGTCGGGAAGGGAAAGCCGGGCCCGAGTAGCGTGTCCTTGGGGACACGTCCTCCTCTTTCCGGTGGTGTTCCTCCGGACACACTCGGCCGGCTCCGCTGTGACACCGTTTTCTCTAAGTAGTTGTATCTGCAGGGCGATCTCGAGAGTCCCCCGGGTCCTCTTTGATGTGGCTGCCCGTTTGCCTTTGTCTCGGCGCGGTTGGCCGTCAGTCACGGCGCCTCGCGCCACATCAAGGAGAGCCCCATGTCTCGCTACTTCGCCGTACCAGTGTTCGCCCTTACTGCCATCATTGCCGCATGCGGGCGGTCCGACCGCCAGCAAACCACGTCCACCACCGCGGGCGCGAATCCGCCGGTCGTCTCCGGAACAACTGCCGGAAACGACAGCGCCGGTGAGATCGGGCCCAAGTCGGCTCCAGTCACCTACGCCCGGGCCGAATCCACCTTCAACACCGGGAAGTACGATGAGGCCACCCAGCTGTTCTCGGTTTACACCGAGAGCAATCCCGAAAATGCCTGGGGTTACTACATGCTTGGGGTCTCCGCCTGGAAAAACGGAGAGCCTGATCGCGCCTTGAGCGCCTTCGACCGGTCCATCGAGCTGGATCCCAATCACCGGAAGAGCCTGTACAACTCCGCACGAGTGCTGCTGGAAACGGGTCACCTGCAGCAGGCGCTCGAGCGGATCGAGAAGGCGCTGAGTCAGGAGCCGGCATCGAGTGAGGGGCTCCGCCTGCTGGGCCGGACTCGCTATCTCCTGGGTCAGGTCGATGATGCCATCGAGGCTTATCACCGTGCCCTGGTCGTCGACGAGCGGGACGCCTGGGCGATGAACAATCTCGGGTTGATCTACATCGACCAGAACCAGCCGAACGAGGCGCTTCCCGCTCTGGCTCGAGCGGTGCAACTCAGAGGCAATGCCCCTGTTTTTCAGAACAACCTGGGAGTGGCCCTTGAGCGGTCCGGTTATCCGGAGGCCGCTGCGCAGGCCTACGAGACCGCCATTCAAGTCGATAGTACCTACCAGAAGGCGGCGGTAGCGCTGGCGCGGGTCACCAGCGTGGTGCAACAGACCGAATCAGGGCCGGTGGATCTGGACCAGCTGGCGCAGCAGTTCGAGCGGGAGATCGAAAGCTGGAGCGGGTCCAGCAGCGAGGTTACTCAGCAGGTTCTCGATTCCACTCCGGTAGCCTTGGATTCGACGACCGCCTCGATCGAGACCCGGGGCGATAGCCTGGAGGATTGTGAGCACGAAGAGTAGGCACAAACCAGGGCCGGCCTCAGGGCCGGCCCTTTTCACTTGCTGCCTGCGTCATCGCTCGGTATAGTGGCGGCTGAACCCATGCTTGGTCATGCTTGCATTGCTCTTCCCGCTCATCTGTTCGCTACTAACCTCTCCAGCAGACACTCTCGAGTCTCCCCCCGCAATCGTGGCAACCGCCACTCGGGCGATCGAGGGAGACAGCGTCGCCGCTTGGGAAAGCCGCTGGAAAACCAGACTCGGCCAGGACTCGACCGACCGGGCCGCTCTGTTCGGCCTGGCCACTCTGAACCGGCTGCGGTATGCCTACCCGGATGCCGAGCGGCTCTACCATCGGGTACTGCTGGGCCAGGACTCGCTGGCCGCTGACCCGCTCGGGGCCTACGCCCTTCTGGGTCTGGCCCAGGGCCTGGACGCTCAGGGATTGAGCGAGAAGGCCAAGGCAGCGCTCGAGCGCGCCCGGGCGGCTGCCCGCCGGGTGGGCGATCCCGCTGCCGAAGGTGAGGCCCTGCTCGTGGTATCGCTGCAGCGGGCATTCGGCGAAGGAATTGAATCCGGACTGGTCACTCTCGATACCGTGGAGCGTCTGGTCCCCGAAACCCGCTACGACGTGCACGCCGAGCGGCTTCGCCAGCGGGCCGCTTTGCGAGGGATCCTGGGTCGCCCGGAGGCCAGGGCTGATGCGGGACAGGCCCTTCAACTGGCCCGGCAGTCCGGGTACCAGCGGCTGGTAGGCCAGGCGCTCAAGTCCCTGGCACAGCTGCTCCAGTTCGAGGGAAAGCGGGATTCTTCCATAGTGGTTCTGCTTCAAGCCGAGGAGTGGTATCGCCGCGGTCACGACCGGGCGCAGCTCTCGACCACCCTTCTCTGGCACGTCAATGCTCTGCTTGGTCAGGGCGACCTGGGCAAGGCGAATGAGCTGGTGCACCAGGCCCTGGCAGAGGCACAAGCGGCCCACAACCAGTTCGCGGTAGCTGCCGCCTACACCGCGGCCGGCGCCATCGCGACCTCCCTCAACGACTACGCCGCAGCCTCCGATGCGCTGGATCGCTCTATCGCTCTATTTCGGAGTCTGGGCGACCCGGTCGGGGAGATGAAGGCCCGGGACTATCTGGCCGTGACCGCCTTGGCCATGGGAGACCTGTCAGCAGCGCGGAAGCAGACGCTGGAAGTCCTCGCGTGGTACCAGCGCACCGGAGAAGCCCAGATCGAGTTTTCCGCCCACCGCAATCTCGCGATTATCGCCATGCACGAGGGTGACTGGGCCGCCGCTCAAAAGGCGCTCGACGCTGCCCATGCCCTGGCTCGCCGGATGAACCGGCCGCTCTGGACCAGTGAGCTTCACTACGACGATGCCCGGCTGGCCCTCTTTCGGGGTGACCTTCCGTCGGCGGAACGGTCGCTGACTCGATTCCTGGCCACCCTGGATTCCAGCCAGCATGTCTTTCGCCATGACGCCCGGGTCCGGCTGGCCGACATCTACGCCCGTCGCGGTGACATCCAGCGCGCCGAACGCGAGGCAATGCAGGCCTGGGATGAGCTGGAACGCTGGCGGGCAACTCTCAGCGACGAGGAGCTCCGGGTCCTTGCCTTCCAGGCCTCGCCCACGGAGATGAACGATCGCGATGCCGAGGTCGTGCGGGTGATCAGCGACCTTGCGACCCGAGGACGGGCCGACGCCGCGTTCGCGCTGGCGGAGCGGAGGCGGGCGCGTGAGCTGGCCGACCAGTTGGCTCAGGCGACCGCTCTCGATCAAAGCGATACCTTGCGTCTCGCTCCGGTCACCTCCGAGCGATCGACGCCCGCCATGACCGCCCCCCAAGCGGCTTCCCACATCCCGGACGACAGCACCGCCATTCTCGAGTATGTGACCGGCTCACTGGGAGCACCGACGACACTGTTCCTGCTGCGCCGCGGAAGCGGGAACGACCTCCAGGTCCTCACGCTTGCGCCGGCCGATTCATTGGAGG
Organism: uncultured Gemmatimonadales bacterium; assembly: GCA_963842945.1. Classification (GTDB taxonomy): domain Bacteria; phylum Gemmatimonadota; class Gemmatimonadetes; order Gemmatimonadales; family GWC2-71-9; genus CAVVWJ01. The sequence continues at coordinate 532,846 of CAWJIM010000019.1, read as the reverse complement.
CGCGAATAGCGAGGTTCGAGGCCCTGATCCAGAGCGGAATGGAGTCCGACGGGGTGGCCGCGAGCCTGGGCAATGCGCTGCTGGCCCCTGCGGTGGCTCGGCTGGACGCCACTATTCGCCGGCTGGTGATCATCCCGGACGGTCCCTTGCACCGGCTGCCGTTCGATGCGCTGCGGCTGCGCGACGGCCGCTATGCCGCGGAGCGGTATGCCATCAGCACCGCTCCATCTGCCAAAGTGCTCGTCTCGCTCTGGCTTCACCATCCGAGTGGCCGGCCGATGAGGCTGCTTGCCTTTGGCGATCCTGCTTTTGAGTCGAAGCGACAGCCTGCCCTCCCCCGACTCCGCCGGTCGGCCGGGGAAGCCCGCTTCGTGGCCCGGTACTCGCCGAAATCCGAGGTCCGGTTGCGTGGCGAAGCCAGCGCGGCATTCCTCAAGGGATCCGACCTCACACCGTTTCGGGTAGTCCATTTCGCTACCCACACCCTGGTCGATGAGCACACGGCTGCTCGGACAGCATTGGTCCTCGCGCCCAGCAAAGGTGAGAGCGGCTTCGTGGGCCCCGATGAGCTGGCCAGGCTTCGGCTGGATGCGGACATGGTCGTGCTCTCCTCCTGCCGTTCCGCTGGAGGTGTGGTCATCAATGGAGAGGGAGTTCAGGGGCTGATTGCGCCGCTGTTTCGGGCCGGGGCGCGCTCGGTCGTTGCCACGCAGTGGGAGGTCGGAGACCGTGAAGCCGTAAGCTTGGTACAAGCGCTGTATCGGCATCTGGCCCAGAAGCGACCAGTGGGAGAGGCGCTCCGCCTGGCCAAGCTCGATGCCATCCGGGCGAAACGATCGCCCCATGAGTGGGCGGCTTTCACCCTCGTAGGCGATCCGCTGGTTCAAGTGCCGTTGCGAGCGCCGGCCTGGTGGCAGCTATCCCGGCTGCTGACCGGCCTGGTAGCGCTCTCAGCCGGCCTGGTGCTGTTCTACTTGCTGAGAATCCGGAGGGCCCGCAGGGAGGAAGCGAGACGGGAACCCGGCGTCGCGTCGCGCACCCACCATTGATACGTCGAGCCGGGCTGTAGCTGGCCGGCCGGCACAGTAAGACTGGTGTCGGGTGTGAGTTGGGAGACCACCGTGCTCCCGCTTCGGTCCAGCAGCTCGAAACGGTAGCGCTGAGCCCCGGCGAGGGGTCGCCAGGAAAAAGTGACTGGCCGTGCCGGAGCTACTTCGCTGGCTGGAGTGAGGAGGACCAGGCCAGGCCCTCCTCCTCTGGTGATATCGCCCTCCCGGTTGCGCACCATGAGTCCGACCCCGATCGCCAACAAAACCGACGCGGCAAGAGCCAGGGGCATGATGCGCCGGCTGATGCTTCTGACCATTCCCAATTCCCGGGTGCCGGCACCGGCCGTTTCCAGGGCCCGAAGCAGCTCGAACTCGCGGTGGCAGGCCTGGCATCCCATCACATGATCCAGCACCTGTAATCGACGATCCTCATCCCCTTCCCTCCGGACCAGTGCGAGCAACTCTTCCGGGGAAACACAGCCTTGAGCCTCGTTGCCGCGGCGCGCGAGCGCTTGCGCGTAGAGCTCCTGAAGTCGGGGACTACTCATGCGGTCATTTCCCATCCAACCCCAAGCTCCTTGAGACGTTCGCGCAGGTCATCCATTCCTCGATAGAGCAGGTTCCGGGTCTTGGCCTCGGACCAGCCGAGGAGCTGGGCGATTTCCTCCCGAGGATGACCCGCCAGTGCATGCGCACCACCGGCCGCCGTGAGGCTGGAATCTGGTCGATGGCTCGCGCAACCAGTTGAGAGAGCTCCGAATGGGCCAGGTCCTCTTCGGGATTCCTCCTATCGGGGAGAGCCGCACCCGGCTCGTCCAGCGAAAGTGTCTGATCAGTGCGCTGAGCCCGTCGCCGCCGCATCAAGTCGAGCGCGGCCGACACGGCCGTTCGATACACGTAGGACGCAGGGACCCGGCTGATCTGCTCACTCTCACGCTGGGCTCGCCAGAGGCGTATCCTTACCTGCTGCATGACCTCATCGACATCGGCCTCGGAAAGACGATGCCGCCATCCGACGCCACGCACCATGCCGGCGAATCGAGAAATTACCGCGTCCAGCGCGGGAGACAGATCGTCGGGAACCGATGCCGAGTCCATACCCGTTCAAAGCTACAGGGGATCAGCGCACGATCTACCCTCCGCCCTTGGACCTTCTAAGGATCTTTTCATGAGCAACCCTCGCACAGTTTCCGTTCCTGCCGCCGCAGCCGGCACCTTCGCCCTGGGTGGCGATCTTCCGGTGAACCGTATGGGATTCGGCGCCATGCGGCTGACCGGCAAGGGCATCTGGGGACCACCCCGAGACCGCGCCGAAGCCATCCGCGTGCTCCAGCGGGCCGTCGAGCTGGGAGTGAACTTCTTTGATACCGCCGACTCCTATGGCCCTCACATCTCCGAGGAGCTGATCGCAGAGGCGTTGCATCCCTATCCTGGCCTGGTCGATCGCCACCAAGGGAGGCTTGGAGCGCCCCGGCCCGGATCGCTGGGTCGAAAATGGGCGGCCCGAATACCTCCGGCGTCGGCTCGAAGCCAGCCTCAAGCGATTGAAGCTGGACCGGATCGACCTGTGGCAGCTCCATCGGATCGATCCCAAGGTCCCGGCAGACGAGCAATTCGCCGTCCTGCGCGAATTCCAGGAAGAGGGGCTCGTCCGCCACCTGGGCCTTTCCGAGGCCTCGACCGAAGACATCGAGCGCGCCCGTTCCTTTATCCCGGTGGTCTCGGTCCAGAACCGCTACAACGTGAGCGACCGGAAATGGGAACCGGAGGTCGATTACTGCGAGCGGGAGAAGATGGCGTTCATCCCCTGGTTTCCGCTTTCGGCCGGTAGCCTGAGCGAAGGCGGGCCGCTTCATCGGGTGGCTCAGCGTCACGGCGCGACCGTGTATCAAATTGCGCTGGCCTGGCTGCTGGCTCGCTCTCCCAACATGCTGATCATTCCAGGAACCAGCTCGGTGGCCCATCTGGAAGAGAACATCGCCGCCGCCGAGCTGAAGCTCACGCACGAAGATATGGCTGAGCTGAACCAGATCGGCAGATAGACCAGGCGCGCCTCGGCTGGCCGGAGTGGGCGATCGTTATATTGCCTGCTATGCCTCCGGTCAGCCAGGACAGCGCGGCCCCGACCCCGCCGATGCTCAAGCATTGGCGGGAGATGAAGACGCAGCACCGGAACGCGATTCTCTTTTATCGCGTGGGCGACTTCTACGAGATGTTCAACGAAGACGCCGAGCTGGCCGCCAGGATTCTCGACATCGCACTGACCTCTCGCGGCGACGGCGTTCCTCTTGCCGGCGTTCCGGTCAAGGCCGCGGCAGAATACCTCCGACAACTGGTAGGCGCAGGACACCGGGTCGCCATCTGCGAGCAGGTGGAAGACCCCAAGCTGGCCCGGGGACTGGTCCGCCGCGAGGTAGTCGAGACGGTCACGCCGGGCGCGCTCTTGCAGGATGGGTGGGTGGCCGGATCGCGGAACAACTGGCTGGTGGCAATACAGCCGGGCAGCGGGGCAGTGGGGCAGCGGGGCAGCAGCGAGAGCCTGGTCGGGGTTGCTTACGTCGACTTGAGCACTGGAGAGTTCGTCCTGGAGACCTTGATTGAGTCGGGTCTCGAAGAGGTGTTGTCCCGGCTCCTCCCTGCCGAGATTGTTGTCTCCAGCACCAATTCTGCCCCGCTGCCCCGCTGCCCTGCTGCCCCGCTGGTCACATCCCGGGAGCCCTGGGAATTCGATCCGGCCCTCGCTCGAGATGATCTTGCCCGCCGCTTCAACCTGGCCGGTCTGGACGGCTTGGGTATCGGGCCCGAAGACGAGCTGGCCCTCGGCGCTGCGGGTGCGCTGCTGCGGTACCTGACCGACCTTCAGCCCGCCGGACTCCCCCATCTCGCCCGTCCAGGTGTCCGCCGTCCCGAGAGCTTCCTCTGGCTGGACGAGATGACCCGGCGAAACCTGGAGCTGGTCGAGCCGTTACGCGCCGGCGTGCGCGGCTGCACGCTGCTGGAGACGATCGACGCAACGCTAACCCCGATGGGCGCTAGACTGCTGCGGCAGTGGCTGCTCTCTCCTCTATCGAAGCCGGCCGATATCGACCATCGGCTCGATGCGGTCGAGGTGATGGTCCGGGACAGCCGCGGCCGGTCCCGGCTGCGCGAGGCGCTGGATGGCGTACGTGATCTCGAGCGGCTGGCGGGCCGGGCCGCTTCCGGCCGAGCCACACCCAGGGAGATGGGAGCCCTGCGTGACTCCTTCCAGAGGCTGCCTGACGTCGCCGGCGGTTTGACCGAGCTTGCCGGTTCCGCCCTGCCCAACGGACAACGGAGCCAGGCCCTGGCGCTGGCGGCAGACGAGCTGGATCTGCTGGCGGATTTGACGGTGGATCTCGAAGCCGGTCTGGCCGACCGCCTTCCGGCCACTTTGGGCGATGGTGAGATCATTCGTCCGGGCTACGATACGGATCTGGATGAGCTTCGAAGCCTCAGGGACGGGGGCCGGCAATACATCGCCTCGCTACAGCAGCGGGAACGGGAGCGGACCGGGATCCCCTCGTTGAAGGTGGGCTTCAACAAGGTTTTCGGGTACTATCTCGAAGTCACCCACACCCACAGCGCGCGGATACCGGCTGATTACGAGCGGAGGCAGACCCTCGCCACCGCCGAACGCTACGTGACGCCCGAGCTCAAAGAGTATGAGTCGAGAGTCCTGGGTGCCGAAGAACGGATCGCCTCGCGCGAAGCAGAGCTGTTCGGCGCCTTGAGAGCAGCCGTTGGTCGAGCCATTACCCGGATCCAGCGGACCGCGCAGGTGGTTGCCCGGCTCGATGTGTGGGCCGGCCTGGCCGAATGCGCGGTGAGCAATCGGTACGTCCGACCCCTTGTCACCGATCGCTTCGACCTGGTGCTCCGCCAGTGCCGGCATCCGGTGATCGAGCGCATGATGCCGCGAGAGTCGTTCATCCCAAACGATGCCCGCTTCACCCTGGCGGAACGAGTGGCGCTGGTCACCGGCCCTAACATGGCGGGAAAGTCGACCATTCTCCGGCAGATCGGCCTGTGCGTGGTCCTGGCCCAGCTCGGCTCGTTCGTCCCGGCTGAAGAGGCCCTGGTCGGAGTGGTCGATCGGCTGTTCACGCGCGTCGGCGCCAGTGACAATCTGGCCGGCGGCCAGTCCACCTTCATGGTCGAGATGAGCGAAACCAGTGCGATCCTGCATAACGCTACGGCGCATAGCCTGGTCTTGCTGGATGAGATCGGCCGGGGAACCTCGACGTATGACGGAGTGGCCATCGCCTGGGCGGTCACCGAGCACCTCCACGACCGGGTGGGCTGTAAGACCATGTTCGCCACCCACTACCACGAGTTGATGCAGCTGCCGGAGCGCCTGCAGCACGCCCGCAACTTTAACGTGGCCGTACAGGAGGCCGGCGATACGGTGCTGTTCCTGCACCGGCTGGAGCCCGGCGGCACGAACCGTTCCTATGGCATCCATGTGGGACAGCTGGCAGGCCTGCCCGCGCCTGTGGTCAGCAGGGCCAAGGAGATCCTGGGGGCTCTGGAAGACGAGCACCGAATGGTCCCCGGCGCTCCACCAGACGCGTCGCGCGATCCGGGACAGCTGGGGTTATTCAGTGGAGCCCCTGCATCCGATCCCATGGTCGAGGAGCTGCGATCCATCGACGTGAACAGCCTGACACCCCTCGAAGCGCTCAACCGGCTGGCTGACTTCCAGCGCCGGGTCGGAGAACGCAAGTGAGGTGGAGCGGAAGGGGAAATCCTCGCCTCTGGAGCATCCCTCTGCTCGCCCTGACCGGCCTCCTGGCCTGTGGTCCCGACGACGGCGACGGCACGATGAGACTGGTCGATCATGCTGATCTCCAGCCACCCACTCCACCGGAAGAGCCGCCGGTCCCGATCAATCCCATCTCCCCCGTGCGCTACCCACCTGCCTTGCTGGCACAGGGCATCGAGGGCCGGGTACTGCTCCGACTATACGCGGATTCCGCCGGCCGGGTGATTCCGGATTCAATTCGGATCGCCGAGTCCAGCGGCTATCCCGCTCTCGATTCGGCTGCGCTAATGGGAGCGCCTGAGCTCAAATTTTCTCCCGCCCTGCACCAGGGTCGGCCGGTGGCGGCTCCATTCCTTCAGCCGGTTCAGTTCAGGAGTCAACGCACCGCCGGGTCGGTACAATGAGAGCCCCACAACATTTGCGTCCCTATGCGTCGGTCCTGGATACGGTAGGGTGGACGCCATTGATCCATCTGGCCCGCATCGGCGGTGGTCTTCGGACCCCGATCTATGGAAAGGCCGAGTACGTCAATCCAGGAGGATCGGTCAAGGACCGGATCGGGCTGGCCATCATCGAGGACGCCGAACGGAAGGGGGAGCTCCGGCCCGGGGGGACCATTGTCGAGGGAACCAGCGGCAACACCGGGGTGGGGCTCGCCATTGCAGCGGCACTCAAGGGCTATCGCTGCGTCTTTACCATGCCTGACAAGATGTCTCAGGAAAAGGTCCGTTTGCTGAAGGCATTCGGAGCGGATGTGGTTATCACTCCTACGGCCGTGCCGCCGGACCATCCCGACAATTATGTGATGAAGGCAAAGCAGATCGTCAAGGAAACACCGGGCGCGGTCCTGGCCAACCAGTTTTACAACTCGATCAATCCCGAGGCTCATTACGCCACTATGGGACCGGAGATCTGGGAGCAGACCGAGGGAAAGGTGACCCACCTGGTGGCCGGCGCGGGAACCGGTGGAACCATCAGCGGAGCCGGGAAGTACCTCAAGGAGAAAAACCCCCGGATTCGGATCGTCGCCGGCGACCCGGTTGGCTCGTTATACACCCACTACCATCGGACCCGCTCGCTTGGATCCGGTCACCCTTACAAGGTGGAGGGAATCGGAGGAGACAAGATTCCCACCACCATCTGGTTCGACTGGATCGACGAGTTTCGCCAGGTGCCCGATCGTACCTCCCTGGTCATGACCCGTCGGCTGGCCCGGGAAGAAGGAATCCTGGCCGGAGGATCCACCGGACTGAACGTGGCCCTGGCGGTGGAACTGGGCCGCGAGCTGGATGATCCCAACGCCATGATTGTGACCATCCTGTGCGATACGGGTGAGCGGTACCTCTCGAAGGTCTTCAGCGACGAGTGGATGCAGGAAAACCAGATGCTGGAGCCGCCCCGGACAACGGTCGAGCAACTGCTCGAGCGGCGGCACCCGACCGCCCCACCGCTGGTCAGTGTCGCCCCGGCGGCTGCCGTGCGCCAGGCACTCAACCTGATGAGCACCTGGGGAGTGAGTCAGATCCCGGTGGTCGAGGATGGGCAGTCGGTAGGCGGGCTGGTCGAGGCCAGTCTGATGACCAAGGCGCTGGCCCAGCCGGCTCTGCTGGATCGGCCGGTGCGCGAGGTCATGGAGTCGCCCTTTCCCGAGGTGGATGCCACATTCTCGACCGATCGGCTGGGCGCCATGCTGACCCGGGAGAGTCCGGCCGCGCTGGTCCGCAAGGACGGGGAACTGATCGGCATCGTCAGCCGCTATGACGTCCTCCAGCAGCTGATCGGGACCAGGTAAGATTGCGTGAACGCCTTCTCCGGGAACTCGATGCGGGTAACAGTCTTGACGGGCGGGACTTCCGCGGAACGGGACGTGGCGATTGCCTCGGCCGTGCAGGTGGTCGGCGCTCTGCGTTCACGGGGGCATGAAGTGGCGGTGGTGGACACGGCCCGAGGGTATATACCCCAAGCGGACGAGACCACCCTGCTTTCCGGGGTGGTCGGGACCGAGCCGCCGTCCAACGCGCAGCTGCAGGCCTTGGAGCGGGGTCTCCTCCTGTCCGGACTGGCCAATCTCGCGGTGGTGCGGGACGCCGAGGTGCTGTTCCTTGCACTTCATGGTGGCCGCGGCGAAGACGGCACCATTCAGACCCTGCTCGAGATGGTGGGAGTGCCCTACACCGGAAGCGGCCGGCTGGGTAGCGCCATGGCGATGGACAAGGACATCTCCAAGCGGCTCTTCCAGGCTGCCGGCGTACCGACCGCCCGGTGGGTGATGGCGCCCGTAGCGCAAACCCGTATTGAGCGCGAGTTTGGATGGCCGGTCGTGGTCAAGCCTTCAAAGCAGGGGTCGACGGTGGGGCTTACGGTGGTCAAGACGGCCCAGGAATTTGATCCGGCAGTGGCATTGGCCCGGCAGTACGACGATGAGGTGATGATCGAGGAGTTCGTACCGGGCCGAGAGCTTACGGTGGGCGTTCTGGCCGGCCGGGCGCTTCCCGTTGGCGAGATCATTCCGCGGCACGAGATTTTCGACTATGAATGCAAGTACACCCCGGGCATGTCTCAGGAGATCTTCCCGGCCGACCTGCCGGCCGGGATGGCCAAGGAGTGTGGCCGGCTCAGCCTCCTCGCGCACGAAGCGCTCAAGCTGGGAGGCTACTCCCGGGTCGATTTTCGCTTGACACCGAGCGGTGAACTCTTCTGTTTAGAGGTGAACACACTGCCCGGCATGACGGCCACCAGCCTCCTCCCCCAGGCTGCCCGGGCGTCTGGCATGGACTTCCCCGAGCTGTGCGAACAAATCTGTCGAGTAGCTCGGCGCGGTCGAGCAGAGGATCTCTCCTAGCCTTCCGGGTCAAGCTGTAAAGGCTTTCGTCTGATGAAATCATCTCCCTCGTACCGAATAACTCCCTGGGTCGGCCGGATCATCATCGCCAACGCGGTGGTGCTGCTGATGCTTATGACCCTGTTTACCTCGCGGGATGCGTTTCGATTTCTCCAGTTCTCTCCTCAGACGGCATTCAGTCGACCCTGGACTTTCGTCTCCTACATGTTCGTCCACGCCGGGCTGCTTCACCTGCTGGCGAACATGCTGATGCTGTTCGTATTCGGCACGGCGGTGGAGAGCCGGATGGGCAGTCGCAATTTCCTGATGTACTACCTGTTCTGCGGGATCGGGGCGGCGGTCTTCTCGCTCCTGCTCGCAGGACTTCTGGCCGTCGGGCCGTTCGTCGGCGCTTCGGGCGCAGTGTTGGGGGTTGCCGTTGCGTTTGCCATGTTCTGGCCTGATGCCGAACTGATCGTCTTCCCGCTGCCGGTCCCGATCAAGGCCCGCACGCTGGTGATCGGGCTGGTCGCCCTGGATGTGATCGGGTCTCAGCTCTGGGCCAACGACGGCATCGCCCACATCGCCCACGTCGGTGGGGCATTGTTTGGCTACCTCTTCTTCCGGGTCCAGTCGCTTTCCCGCCGGGCTCCGGCGCAGCCGACCCGCACCGTGGAGCGGGTGGTGATGGTCCAGTCAGGATCGTCCGAACCGGAGCAGCGCACGCCGATCACTCCCATGCGAACCAGCCGCCGGGTGGAAGCCGACCCGGTTGCGGCCGAGGTGGACCGGGTCCTCGACAAGATCAGCGAAAAAGGAATCTCCAGCCTCACCCCGGCCGAACGCCGGTTCCTCGACGAAGTGGCCAAGCAGAAGAAGACCCGCCCTCTGGAATAGCTCGACTCTCTTGCATCTCAGGCCGGGACTTCTTATCGTCTCGCGTGCTGATCAATCTCCTGCCGGACTTCTTCGCGGTGCTCGAGGCACCCGACCGGGAGGCGGCGTATCGGCAGTATCGCGACAACCATCGTCCCATCCTCGACGCGTACTGGCGAAACTACGTTCTCGATCCCGATACTCCCCACGCCGGCACCATCGTCTCCACCGCCCTAAAAGCCAACCGCAGCGATCTCTACGGACTGGCCGCAACCACCGACCTCGTCCAGCTCAGCGAGGAGGCTATCGCGCGAGCCGAAGAAGTGCTGCGGGTCGACCGGCCCACCGACAGCTATCTGATGGTTGGATTAGGAGGCGCCAACGCCGGCGAGCTGGTGGTCGGCAGCCGCGGCGTGGCGTTCATCTGCCTGGAGCACTTCACCGGGAGGGTCAACCCGGAGACCTATGGCATGGGTCTGCCGCCCGACCTTATTCCGGTGTGGATCGCCCACGAGCTGGCGCACACGGTGCGGTACACCTCTCCCACCAGCGCCAGCGACATGCGCCGCCTGGTGACCGAGAGCGGCGGGTATTACGACTACTGGAGCACCGGCAGCCGGGCAACCTTACGGGAGCTGCTCATCAATGAAGGCTTGGCCGTCCACGCGGCCCAGGCCGTGGCACCCGGGTTCGATGCGGCCGATTACTTCGGCTATCCTCGCCGGCAGTATCACCGGCTTCGTGAGATGGAGTCATTCCTGCGCCGGGCAATCGAGCCCGATCTCGACCGCAGTGGCCTCGGTCTCAGGCTGCGCTACCTCTCGGGTGGGATGAGCCCGTCCGCCCGGCTGGTGGCGGGTAGAGTCATTCCGGAACGGGCCGGCTATTACCTGGGATATCGAATGACGGAGGCGTTGGTAGCCGAGCGAGGGCTGGCAGAGGCGGTGCGCGCTCCGGTCCAGGATTTCCAGGCGGCGGAGGAGCTCGCAAAGGGGATACAGACCGCCTAAGTGCGTGAGCGGGAACTGCAACTGCGTAAGCGGTGAGCGGCTTTTACTTACCTACACAAAAGCTTCCGAACACCCGGTCCAGCACTTCCTCGATATCCACCGCTCCCAACAACTCGTCCAGCGCGCCGGCGGCTTGTCGAACATGATGCGCGGCAAGCACGGCATCGCCTCCACGGCCCAGGTGGGGTATTGCGGAGGTAAGAGCAGCCTGCGCGCGGTCCAGCGCCAGGCGGTGCCGTTCGCGGGTCAATCCCGGCTCGAGATCGGACAGAGCAATGCGCTCGGTAAACATCCGCTCAGCGGCGGACCGACGGAGCGCTCCCAAGCCTTCGCCACTCAGAACCGAGACCGGCAGGCCTTCGCCCGGCTCGGTGGTCAGGTCGGCTTTGGTGCGGACCAGCAGCACCGGCCGATCTCGCGCGATGGCGGCTTCGTCCTCGCCCACCAGCCGCCCTGCTTCCACGCACAGCAGCACGAGGTCGGCCGACGACACGTAGCGCTGGCTGACTTCCACTCCCAGCCGGTCGAGTCGGTTCGGCGCATCCCAGAGTCCCGCCGTGTCGGCCAGCCGCACCGGCCAACCGAGAAAGTCGGTATGGGCTTCCACGGCGTCCCGGGTAGTTCCGGGTACCTCGGTGACCAGGGCGCGGTCAGAACCCAGCAGGGCATTGAAGAGTGAAGACTTCCCTGCATTGGGCCGGCCGGCGAACACCAGCAGTGCGCCTTCCCGGAGACGCTCCGCCGAGGGTGCAGTCGCGAGCAGATGCCGGATCCGGGTCGAGACGCCCTCGATCTCCGCGGCAATCCGCGCAGGAGGGACCGGCTCCTTCGTCTTCCTCCGGGAAGTCTATGTCATAGCTCAGCAGCGCCTCGACCTGTATCAGCGCCTCCCGCAGCGCCCCAAGTCGGCGCGAGAGGCCGCCCTCGAGCTGGCGGAGCGCGCTGGTGGCCTGAGCCGGGGCGGTCGCATCGATGAGGTCGCCTACCGCTTCGGCTTGAACCAGGTCGAGCTTCCCGTTGAGTACCGCGCGGCGGGTGAACTCCCCCGGCGCGGCCGGGCGGGCGCCTGCGGCCTGCAGAGCCGCCAGCAGGCGGCCGGGAACCTGTAATCCGCCATGGCAGGAGATCTCCACCAGGTCCTCTCCGGTGTAACTATGAGGACCGGGAAACACCACGTAGATACCGCGATCGATGAGCTCGCCGTTCGGCGAATAGAATGCCGCCAGGTTGGCCCGTCGGGGAGGGTCCGTGGTAAAGCCCCGGACCACCCGATCGGCCACTGAGAAGGCCCCTGCCCCACTCAGACGGATGAGAGCGAGGGCGGAGCGGCCGGGTGGAGTGGCGAGCGCAGCGATGGGATCCGAGAGCATGGCAGCAGCTCCCGGTCAGGCCTTGCGTTTGGCTCGCTTGGGACTGGGCTCCTGGGTCCGCGTCTTCACCTCGACGATGCTCCTGGCCGTCCGCTTCTGTCGTTCCCGCGCCAGCATCCATTGCTGAGGGATGCTCGCGATGTTGCTGATCGCGTAGTAGAGGTTCAATCCGGAGGCGAAGTTAAGAAAGAGGAACGTCATCATTGCCGGCATGACGTAGAGCATCATCTTCATCTGCGGATTCGGCTCCATCCCGACCTGGCCCACCTTGCTCAGGCCGAACATCGAAAGCCCCATCACGACGGGGATGATATAGAGGGGATCGGGCCGGGAGAGGTCCGGCAGCCAGAGAAAGGATGCCCCCCGGAGCTCGATCGTGTTCTGAAACACGAAGAAGAGGGCAAACAGCACTGGCATCGGCAGCAGCATCGGCCAGCACCCCCCCAGAGGGTTCACCCCGTATTCCTTGTACAGCTTGAACATCTCCTGCTGAACCTTCTGGGGATCGTTCTTGTGCTTCTCCTGGATCTCCTTCATCAGGGGCTGAACGGCCTGGAGCTGCATGTTGGCCCGCATGGCCTTCTGGTTCAGTGGCCAGAGCAGCAGACGCACCAGAATGCCGAAGAAGATCAGCACCAGGCCATACGCCAGGTGCAGGTGCTCGTGCATCCATACCAGAAGCCAGCGCACCCCGGCAGCGAGCGGCCGGATCACCGTGCGGAATCCCGGCCAGCCATACGGGTTTACGTCGTCAAACCCATGGCCCAGCCGGCCCAGCCGATCGTACTCCATGGGTCCGGCGTACACGATGTAGCCGAAGTTACCACTGGGAGGAAGCGGAAGGCTGAGCCGCACAGAAGCCCGGGTAGAATGCTTGCCTGTGGCCGGAGCCGCGGTCGCCGTGACCCCGCTGATGCTGCCGCCCGTGCTGTCGTAGGCCAGTACCCCAGTCACGAAATACTTCGACTTCACCGCCGCCCATTCCAGTGGGCCACTGACGGTCTTTGGCTCTCCTGGCTTGAGCCCGCCAAAATCCAGCCGCTCGGTGTCATTATGCTTGGTGACCAGCGCCAGCGCCCGGTGATTCTCGTTGGAATCGGCTTCGGTGCTCGAGAGCGTGGGGCCCATGCCGATCAGCAGGAGCCCTCCATTGGGACCAACGCCGGTGGCATGCCCGCTGACCTCGATCCGGTAGTCGTCTGGATGGAACAGATAGGTCAGCTCCAGATTGACGCCGTTGCGAGAGGATTTGAGTTGCAGCGGCGTCGGCCCGCTGACCGTGAGGCTCTCGGCTGACGCGGTGAAGGCCCAATCATCCAGGGGTATGGTATCGCGCCCCACGATCAGCGTCAGGCCGAGTAAGCGGCTGTCCTCCGGGCAGGATTTGAGCAGGGCGCCCGCTGTCGCTGGGCGCCATGGAGCGATAACGTGGCAGGGTCGCCTGAACCAGGCGAGCACCTCGAGTGCTCACGCCGTACCGGTAGAGCGGAGAGGTGACGTGGATGGTGTTCTCGGACGGTGGGGCAGCGGGGCCGCCAGGCAGCGGGGCAGTTCGATCCTGCACTACGCTGTCCTGCTTTGGCGGAGATACCCGATCAGGAGTAGGCTGGCGACCTGGCAACGAGCTATCAGCGCAGCGTGCTATCTGCCCCGCCGCCCCGCTGCCCCGCCGCCCCGCCTCGCGCGGCGGACGCATTTGGCTTCTTCAAGAAGAGAGCCGGCGTTACTGCGATGGCCATCATCAGCAGTATCGCCCAGATGGTACGGCGGTCCATGGGTCAGGTCACCGGATCAGGGAACGGGATCGAAGCCACCCGGATGAAAAGGGTGGCAGCGGGCGAGTCGCCGAGCGGCGAGCCAGCTCCCGCGGAGAGCACCGTGGCGGGTGACCGCCTCCAGCGCGTACTGCGAGCATGAAGGAGTAAACCGGCAGCTCGGGGGAAGCAGCGGAGAGAGAAATAGCTGGTAGCCGCGAATCATGGCCGCCGCTGCCCGCCGGGGAATCAGCGGTAACTGCACCATCGGTCATCCGGAGGCGAGCACGGTGTCACGCCACGCCAGCAGCTGCGAGCGCAGCGCCTCGAAGCCGGCCTGGTACGCCTCCCGCCGGGCGCGAATCACCAGATCGCCCGAGCGATGCTGGCCCTGGATGTCCCGCCGCCAGATCTCCCGCAGCCGGCGCCGCAAACGATTGCGGGCCACCGCGGAGGACTGGAACTTCGGGACGATGAGTCCCACCCGTGGCTGGCCCGTTGAATTGTCGATCCAGATCATATCCAGGTGCTCGAGGCGGCGACGTCGGCCGTGGGTGAGGCAGCGGCGGATATCGGACGCGCGCGCGAGCCGGCGGGCCCGCGGCATGCGCGCCGATGGCGTCAGGAGCCCCCGTGCTTCGATGGCAGCGAGACAGTAAGCCGTTTGCGGCCCTTCTTGCGGCGGCGGGACAGTACCGCGCGGCCCCACCGGGTGGCCATCCGGGCGCGAAATCCATGCTTGTTGATGCGGCGCTTGTTTCGCGGCCGATACGACGGCTTCATCCGAGTCTCCCTCCGAAATGAGCCGTGGAACTTAGCCGGAGGAGTGCGACGGGGTCAAGTAAAAGGGAGCGGGGGCGCCCGGAGGAGACGGCGAGGAAGAGTTGCGTCGAGAGGAAGGGACGAAGCTGGCAGGAGACCGGAGGAGAAAACGGAGGTGGACAACGTTGAAGACGTGGAGAACGGTGGAAAGAAATGTTTGCGATTTCTCCCTTGCCGTCCGCCCGCTCCATGTTCGTCGATTTCTCGTGTCAAGACCCGATTGACATTTTTATACCGCTCCCGTAACATCTCTCGCCCTGGAAAAAATTCCTTCCGTTTTCGAGTACCGATGCAGCTGTCCGCCAAAGACGCTTGGAAGCGCATTCTCGACGAAGCGCATCGCGAACTTCCCGACCACACGATTCGCACGTGGCTCGAGCCCACCGAGGCGATCGCCCTCGACGAGGGGCGGCTGATCATCGGCGCGCCGGACCAGTTTGCCGTGGAGTGGAACGAGACCAAGCACGCTCCCATTCTCTCCCGTCTGGCTGAGCCACTCCTGGGCCAGCCGACCTCGGTGGTCTTTCGGGTGAATGAGGACCGGCAAAAGCGGCCACAGATGGATTTCTTCGTTGCGCCCTCCTCTCCGGCCGCCGCAAACCCCCAGGTCAATCCCAGCACGCAGCCGCTCAACGAGCGGTACACCTTCGACACTTTCGTCATCGGCAAGTCGAACGAGCTGGCCGCCGCCGCCGCGCACGCGGCCGCCGAATCGCCGGGCAAGACGTACAACCCGCTCTTCATTTATGGCGCCACCGGTTTGGGCAAGACCCACCTGATGCAGGCCATCGCCCACACCGTCGTCGAGCGCCACCCTGAAACGCGGGTGCTCTACGTCGGGGCCGAGCAGTTCATCAATGAGGTGATCGAGAGCATCCACAGCCGGACCATGCCCGAGTTTCGCCGGCGGTACCGGACCGATGTGGACCTCTTCCTGGTGGATGACGTGCATTTCCTCGAAGGCAAGGAAATGACTCAGGAGGAGTTCTTTCACACGTTCAATGCGCTTTACGAGGGCAACAAGCAGATCGTCCTGACCTCCGACCGGCCGCCCAAGGAGCTCCCCGGGCTGGAGGCCCGGCTGGTAAGCCGGTTCGAGTGGGGCATGGTGGCCGATATCGGCCAACCGGACCTGGAGCATCGGATCGCCATCCTGCGAAAGAAGCAGGAGCAGGACCATCTGGAGCTGACCATCCCCGACGACGTGCTTCGATTCATCGCCGAGCACGTGCGGTCGAACGTCCGGGAGCTCGAGGGCTGTATCATCAAGCTATTGCTGTTCGCCTCCTTGAAACACAAAGAGGTCTCCATCGAGCTCGCTCGGGAGGCGCTCTCGGACAAGATCCGCCCGGGCGAAGATGGCCTGGCGCCACCCCGGGCCATGCCGTCCATTAATAAGGTCCAGGAGGTGGTGGCCCGTCGCTGGGGGGTCACGCCCGAGGGCCTGCGTTCCAAGGCTCGCATCAAAACGCTGACGGTGCCTCGCCAGATCGCGATGTATCTCGCCCGGGAGCTGCTGGAGATGCAGCTGGTTGAGATCGGCCAAGCCTTTGGCGGACGAGACCACTCGACGGTGATTCACAGCGTCGATAAAGTGAGCCGGCAGATGTCGCGCGACCGCGGCTTTCGCGAGCGGGTGGAGCACGCGCGCCAAGAGTTGTCCGCAGAATAATCCCCGTCTTCCGGGCAAAGTGTGGGGAGTCTGGAAAGGCGTGGACAGGAGCGGAAAGGTCGAGCGACAGTCCCCATGGCACACATGCTGTCGACATCGTTTGAGGTGTCTAAGTGCGAGTGGCCGGGTTGATTAAATCAGCGCTCCACATTTCCAGAGTCTCTACTACGGCTACTAAGTTTCTTAAATAGAAGAGTAGTATCTGTTCATAGCGTTCCGAGGAGAGGCATGAAGCTCACGATCACGCGGGAGCAGCTGCAGGAAGGACTCGTGGCGGTAGCTGCCAGCGTTCCTGCCAAGACGACTCTGCCGATCCTGTCGAATATTCTGCTCGAGGCCAACAAAGACGGCATTCGTCTCTCGGGAACAGACCTCGACATTTCGGTCAGCACCACGGTGCCCGCCTCCATCGATCAGGACGGAGCGATCACCCTTCCCGCCCGCAAGCTGGTGGAGATTGTCCGGGAGTTTCCCAGCGCCCCCATTCGGCTCACCGCGTCCGGCGAGCAGCGGGTGACCATCGAGTGTGGCCGCAGCCGGTTTCGCCTGCTCGGGCTCCCCCGGGAAGAATTCCCGGCATTTCCCAGCGTCAAGTTCGATGGGGGATGGAGAATCTCCTCCAGCGAGCTGCAGAAGCTGATCACCCACGTCGCCTTTGCCGCGAGCACCGAAGAGAGCCGGCCGATCCTTAATGGCGTGCTCTGGGAGCTTCGCCCCGAGCGGATGCGCATGGTTGCTACCAACGGGCACCGACTGGCCCGGATGGATGTCCCCACGCCGGAGCGGCAGGGCGCCTCCCAGGCTGACCTGATCGTTCCTCCCAAGGCGCTGGAGCAGATTCGCCGGCTGTTCGGCACCGAGGAGATCATCGAGATCGCCCGGAGTGAGAACCACCTCGGCTTCCGCTCGAGCTCGACGCAGATCTTCACCCGGCTGATCGAGGGGCCCTACCCCAATTACGAGCAGGTCATCCCCCGGGAAAACGACAAGGTGGCGACGGCTGACAAGTCGGCCCTTACCTCAGCGCTTCGGCGGATGAGCATTGTCGCCAGCGACCAGACCCATCGAATCCGGATGGGGTTCGCCAATGGATCGTGCAAGTTGTCGGTCCAGACTCCCGACCTGGGCGAGGCTCAGGAGGAACTCAACGTCAGCTACGAGGGCGATCCGCTGGAGATCGGGTTCAATGCGGCGTACCTCCTCGAGATACTCAAGTACATTCCAACCGATGAAGTCCGGATGACTTTCAAAGCCCCGGAGCGCGCCGCGACCTGTGAGCCCGTGGGCTGGGACGACCCGGCCAGCTATCTGGCTTTGGTGATGCCCCTCCGATTGGTCGACTAGGAGACGAACATGTCAGACAATTCAGGCAACAACCTGCAGCCCCTGAATGGTGCCGCCGAGGGCGGGCGGGGCGGCTTCGTGGCGCTGGCGGTGATCGCCGCGGCGTGCGGCGCCGGCGCCGCAGTTCTGCTGGCCCCGGATGAAGGCGCTCGAACCCGGCGGCGCGTTGCCCAGGGCCTCAGGAGCTTTGGCGGCGAGGCGGCAGGAGGCATCGCACAACTGCAGCGCGAGATCCGCCGCAGACGAGATCAGTCCCGCAGAGAGAAGCAGGTGTTCGCCCTGGCCGGATTGCTCGTCGGTGCCGGCATCACGGCATTGCTCACGCCCGAGAGCGGCACCGCCACCCGGCGCAAGCTCGGCGGCACCATCAACCGCATCAAGGTTGGAACCGTGGATCGAATCGAGCGCCTGCGCCAGCGCGCCGAGCCCATTGAAGATCCGGCTGCGGAGACTCGGTCGGTTCGGACTGTCCAGGAGCTGGGACGGGATCCCAACTCGGTCTTCTGAGAAGTAGCTAGCGCTTGACCGGGTGAAGGGAAGTAATCGTGTAACTCCCGGCTTGCTTCACCGGTACCGTTTGGCCCACGGCCGGTACGGTGATCGTCATGTCGCCGGCATCGCTCCCTCGGGCAGAGGCAAGGGTTCCGTCAGGGTTCAGGTAGTATACGGCTGATCGAGTGCCGGATGCGGTCATCTCGAGCTGCTGATTGTATTGAGTTCCCTTTCCCGACCGCCGGAAACTTCCGCTGCCCTCGAGCTTGACGGCGTTTTTCGCCCGCGGATCGTCGCTGTCCATGGCCCGATACTTCGTCAGGGAGCGCTCCACGGCGTCAAAAGCATCGGCCCTGATTGGCACCTCGGTCGTGTCGGTCCACTCCATGCCGGTCCGCACCCCACTCGTCGGCAACGCCGGGAAGAGCGTCCGGAGGTTGCTCCCGATCTGATCGCCCAGCGTCGTGGTTCGATCGCTTTTCAAGGCTGACAACTCGCCGTCCGGCTTGAGCGACGCGGTCCATCGGGTGCCCCGCGCCGGAAGCACCGAATCGGGTGATGCCGGCACTCCGCCCACCGCCGCCTGCATCGAATCGAGCACAATGGTGGCCAGATACCCGTTCGTGTCCGGGGCAAGGGTCACGCGCAGGTAGGCTGTCCGATCGATCAGCTGGAGCTGATTGGCTCCGCCTGGCAGCTGCAGCGTCAGGCTGTCATGGCGAACGAGCGCATAGCTCGCGTCGCGAACCGGGAGGTAGATGATGCCGGAAGCGCCGTTCGGGGCGGGTGTGCCGCCATTGGGTTTCCCGGGCTCGGGTGTGGGAGTACCGGGTTGCTCGGGACCTGTCCGTCCCGAGCTGCAGGCCGCAAGCACCAGACACACCGGAACGGCCCAGCTCAGTGGCACATTCATACGCCGATTCACTTGAGGGTACTGACGCTGGTCTTTTGAATGATCGTAATCGGAAGAGGCTGGGGCGCGAACGATCCCGAAATCTTCAGGGCAGACTGCTGCTGCCATGCGCCGCCCAGGTACCGGCCGTCGGCTGCCACATAGTAGGAGCCGTTACCCCGGCTGGTGCCTTCAATCTTGGCCGGCCCGTTCGGAGTGGGCTGAGTGCCCTGGACAGAAGAAGTAAAATCCTGCACCACCCGCACTGCCTTGCGAGACTCCTTCGTCTCACTCGCCGCCGCCTTGTAGGCGCTCACTCGGCGTACCGTGACGCTGTCGCTTCCGGTTCCGCTGGTCTTGGCCGTGGTGTCGCTCCAGCTATCGCCGACCTTCAGACCTGCCCTGGCCCAGGGGAAAAAATCGCTCAGCAGTCCCTGAATCTGAACGGCGGCACTGGCATTCGCTGTCGGGGTGAGTCCGCTGGGTTTCCCTGACTTTTCGACGAATCCGCGAAACTCCGCGCCCCGCGCGCTGTCGAGCACCGGTGCCGGAATCGGGGTGGCGCTGTCGCCCTTCACCGAATCCACCACGACCCGGATGGACTTACCTCCGGCGCTGTCTGCCAGAGATACGGTCACGAAGCTGGTCGTGCTGAAGGCGAGCCGCTGCTTCGCTCCACCGGCAGGCGTTGCGTCCATCTCCTGAGTGAGCGTCTGGTCGATCCGGTATTTCGTGGTAGAAGGTGCGAGTCCCAGGGCAGGGAGCAGCAGACCGGCAGCAAGGGTGAAGTAACCGGCGTTGTGTAGCGCCATCCGCATCCCCATTGAGGTGGTGGGCCAGAAAAACTAACCAGCAGGGAGCCCCAAAACCAACAGCCCCCCGGACTTTCCGGAGGGCTGCCGCTGGTCGGAACATAAGCCGAGTTCTGTGTCTCCCGTTCCCTGCATGCATTGGGGCAGGAGAGATGGTCATCTATCTGGGATGGCCGTCGCCGGCCACCTCTAGCAGCCTACCCGCGGCTTAATGGTGCGGGTCGCACCTCGCCGCCTATTTGGCCTTGCTCCGGCTGGGGGTTACCCTGCCACCACTGTTACCAGTGGTGCGGTGGGCTCTTACCCCACCGTTTCACCCTTACCCGGGTATCGGGCGAACCCTCAATCCGGGCGGTTTGTTTTCTGTGGCCCTGTCCGTCGCCTTACGGCGCCCAGGCGTTACCTGGCAGCCTACCCTGTGGAGCTCGGACTTTCCTCGGGGTACCTCGCGGCACCCGCGACCATCCTGTCCGACCAGTGGACTGAATATAGCGGGGAGGGAGGGAAGCGGGGAGGCGCGGAGGTACTGGGGCTAAACGCCTCTCCGGTAAGCACCTGAAATCCAAACAGTTACCTCAGGACCTCCCCTCCCCGCTTCCCAGCTTCCCACTCACCCCGCATGTCCCACCCGCGCCAGGCCGCGCTCGGCCTGCTGCAGAAACGGGAGCAGTGCCGGATCGGCTCGCTTCCACTGCGTCAGGACCTGGCGGTATTGCTCCCGAGCCTCGGCTCTGCGGCCCAGTCGCTCGTAGGCTGCCCCCCGGAGAAGCCTCACCCGGCCCAGCATCCCCCAGCCGGAATCGAATTCGCCGGTCTGAAGTGAGGAGGGCTGGTACCCCTCCAGCACCCGAAGTGTTGTCTCATAATCTCCGAGCAGATAATACGCCTGAGCCGCCAGTGGCTCGGTGAGAACCCGGTACATGTGCTTGCCGTACGTGGTGGAGTCCGGCTCGGCCAACGTTCTTCGGGCAACGGCGGAGTCTCCCCGGCTCACCGCCAGGAGTGCCCGAACCTCCTTGGCGGCCGGCTCGCCGGAGAGAACGGTCAGCTCGTGGAGGGCGGTGGTGTCGGCCGCCAGTCCGGTGAACAACCCGATGGCCGCGCTTGCCCCCGAATGCGCGATATGCTTCCGCTGATCGGAAGGCGACATCCGGGTCGCCTCCGCTGTGTTCTGCCAGATCTGCCGGAGGGCAGACGAGGGGCCGCCGGCCGCGGCGTAGAGCTCACCCAGCTTGGCCCGGCGCCACCCTTCTCCCCTGGAGCCGCTCCACTCGGGATGGGAGACCACCACGCGACGGACCTGGTCAGCCAGCTCCAGCGTCTTGGCTGCGTTGGTCAGGTCGCCCTGATAGGCAAACACGTTCGCCGCGGCGGCGATGTCGCTCACCACGGTGGCGGTGCCGGCATATACTCTGAAATCCTTGGAGGACGCCGTATCCAGCGCTGTGCGCAGCTGGGCGGCGGCTCGGTCCACGTCTCCCGAGGCAAAGCGAACCCGCGCTTCCACAAACGGCAGCTCCGGGTGGGCCGAGGTGGCCACCCGGAATCGTTCCAGCTCGGAAAGGGCCCCGCTGTAGTTGCCGGACGAGAGATACGCGTTCACCATGGCGCCGTGAGCCCTCAGCGTCGTGGGCAGGGCCGACACCCAGGTGCGCGCGGTGGCGAGCGCCTCCGCCCGGGCCCGCTGCACCGACGTGCCGACGGTGACGCTGTCCATCATCACCCGCCCTGAAGACGTCCGGGTTACGCCAAACGAATCCCGGGGGAGCAAGGCGTAAGTCGGGTGATCGGAGGCAGCAACACTGAACATGAATTGGACGTGCTCGTAGGCCAGCGCGTAGCTGGGGTCCAGGGCCAGTGCTCGCTTGAAGGCCCTGAGGGATTGAGTCCAGAAGGGTGCCTCGATTCGCACCGGCCGTATCGTGGAACCAGGCGTCGCCCAGGCCGTACCAGGCGTCGGCGTCGCCCGGGTCCCGCGCAATGAGCTGCCGGTACAGAGCGCGGGCCTCCTCGTACTGATCTCCCAGAAACGCCCGATAGGCGTTGATGACGGTGCGTTCGTGCAGCGGCAGGTTGGCCGAGTAGCGTCGTTGCCCGCAGCATGAGTCGGTCCGAGACCGAGTCTTCCGTCCCAGCCATCCACCCGCGAGTCAGAGCGAGCTTGTAGTAGGCCAGCCCGAAGGTCGTGTCCAGGGCTATGGCCCGCTGGAGGTCCCGCTCGGCTCCGGCAAGGTCCCAGCGGTTCAGCTGCTCCACTCCGCGCAAGTAGGCTCGGAATGCTTCGAGCGACGTGGTGGTCGAGCGCGCCAGTCCTATCTGGATCTCATTGGGTGCGCCGGTCAGATCCAGCAGCTTGGCGGCGAGCTGGTCGAACAGCGGGCGCACATCGGTCCCGGAGCGGTCATCGACCCGGGCGACATCCACCCGGTTCCCGCTGGACACGTCGAAGACCCGAGCGGCCAGATGGAGTGAGTCGCCGGCCGGAGTGAAATCCCCCAGCACCACCGTCCAGACGCCCGCCTCCCGGGCCAGCCGGCGAGCCATATCGAGGCCGATCTCGTCTCCGGCTCTCAGCCGATGCCGAGCGAGAAGGTCGTGAAGGCGCTCGTGATCCACGACGGTGAGATCGTTCCATTGCGACAGGTTCAGCCCCAGCATGCTGACGCTGCCCTCCCGCAGCCAATCCACTGATCGGTCGCCCCGCAGATTGTTGAACGGGAGCACCAGGATGGAGTGCCGGGGATTTACTCCGGCCGGGGGCCCGGGAGTGCGCCGCACTAATCCGATGGTGGCGCCGGCCACAACCGCGGCCACCGCCGCCGCTCCGATCAGGGTGCGCCGCAGCCGGCCTCGTCTGGGCCAGGTGGACCGCTCGCCGGTGAGCGCCTGCCGCAGCTCCTCGCCCGTCTGCCAGCGCTCGGATGGTTGCTTCTCCAGCGAGCGCATGACCGCTGCGGCCAGCGGCTCCGGCGTCTCGGGGCGCAGCCGGTCGATGGGTAATGGGCGTTCGGCGATGTGCTTGGACACGACGACCCGGTGCGAGCCCTGGAAGGGAGGATGTCCGGCCAGCATCTCATAGGCGACAACGCCGAGCGCGTAGAGATCGCTGCGGATATCGACCTCCTCGCCGGCGGCCTGCTCCGGACTCATGTACACCGGCGTCCCCACCGCCACACCCTGTCCGGTGCTCGATCCGCTCGCTTCGGCCGCGACCGCGCGGGCAATGCCGAAGTCCGCCAGGAGAGCACGTCCGCTGACCTCATCCAGCAGCACGTTTTCGGGCTTCACGTCCCGGTGCACCACGCCCGCCCGCCCGGCCGCGTCGAGTGCCGAGGCCACATCGGACGTGATGCGGGCCGCATCCTCGACCGGGATTCTCCCTTCCCGCGTGAGTCGCTGCCGCAGGCTTTCGCCGGCGATCTCGTCCATCACGTAGTACAGCAGCCCGTCTGCGCTCCCCGCCGCATGGATAGCCACGATGTTGGGGTGGCGCAGTCGGGCAATCGTCCGGGCTTCACCGAGGAAACGGCGAGTGATGGATTCGTGAGGGGCCAATTCGGGGTGGACCACCTTGATGGCGACCCGGCGGTCCAGGGTGGTGTCGGTCGCCTGGAATACGACACCCATACCGCCGCGGCCGAGCTCGCGCTGGAGCCGGTACTGGGGCCCCAGCGCTGCTTGCAAGGCGGCGAACAGATCGAGGGTGGTATCGCTCACGTCAGGACCAGTGAGGGGGACTGAAAAGTACACCCAGCTTTCCCAGTTGTCGCGCACTTTCAACCCGACGAGGCCGAGCTTCGCGCCGTTTCAGATTTAATCTTCTTTGACGTATCAGACGTACCCTCCCGCACGACCTTACGGGAGGATGGTGTGGCACTCAGTTGGGGCGAGGGCTCTCCCACCATAGCAACGGTCCTGTTGCCGGTGGAACGGCCCCGGGTGGATGCCGCGGGCAGCGGCTGCTTTGCCGTCGTTCACCGGGACACCATTCCGGAGGCTGTGCGCATCGTTCGCGAGCGTCCGGTGGATGCGGTCCTGGTCTCGGTCCACCGCTGCGGCCCGGAGCAGGTCGAAGTACTGGGCAACCTCGTCCGGGAATTTCCCGGCATTCCCACCGTCGCGCTCATCTCACAGCACGACCCGAGCTCCACCGAAATGCTGCTTCGCCTGGGGGCGTCGGGGGTTCGGCAGGTGGTCGACGTCACCTCCCCCACCGGCTGGAGCCGCCTCCGTCAAGTGGTCGGCCAACCGGCCACCCGGGCGGTCGCCCGGATCCAGGGCCCCATCCTGGAGGCCCTCCGCGAGGCGCCGGCCGATGCACGCCTCTTCGTCGAGGCACTCGTTCGGCTCGCGCCCGAAACTCCCACGGTAACCCATTTGGCGCAGCGGCTCTATGTCCGGCCCAGCACACTCATGTCCCGCTTCGCCCGTGCCGGTCTGCCCTCGCCCAAGAATTATCTGGCGGCCATTCGCCTGCTCCATGCGTCCTACCTCTTCGAGACCGCCGGACTCTCGGTGGCCGATGTGTCCTACCGGCTGGAGTATTCCTCACCCCAGAGCTTCGGCCGGCATCTTCGCGCCATGTTGGGCCTGACCGCGTCTGAGTTTCGCCGGCGGTTTCCCTTTCCCAGCGCGCTCGCCCGGTTCCTCGAATTGATGGTAAGCCCCTACATCCCGATCTGGCGGGGGTTTCACCCTATAGCCGCAGGAAGTTGGGATGGGACAAAGCCGTGAAGGGTTGCAGCAACTACTCAGCTCGAAGGCGTCCAAACTTGCGGAGTATTTGACGGAGTTGGTCGTGCGGCAAAGCCGGCACTCGCAGGTCATCGGCGCCGGTCATGGTTTCGGCGGCCAGGAGCGCGTTGATGATCGCCTCCTCGGTAGCCTGCACCGCCGCCTCGTACACCGGGTCGATTCGGCCGTCCTGGAGCATGCCCACTGAGGCCACCCCGGAACTGTTAGGGCGGTTAATTCGCGCGGTGGAAAAGGCCAGAAACAGATCACCCGAGCCTGCGCCAGAAATGCCGCCCATGCGCCCGATTCCCAACGCGGCCCGACGCGCCAGGCGTCGCAATTGATGCGGAAGCAGCGGAGCATTCGTCGCCAGCACTACAATGATCGACCCGTGCTCGCGCGACACGTTTCGGCGTCCGGGACAGCGCATAGGAGCAAGTTCTGCGCTGAGCGGGGCATCAGTGTCGTAGCAGGATTCGCTTCCTGAGATCTGTTCACCGACCGGCACTCCCGCTATGCGCAGCTGTCGCCGGAGCCCGAAGTTGCACTGAACCAGCGCACCCACGGTGAACCCGCCGCTTTTGCCCGAGAGATGCCGGCTGGACGTTCCAATCCCGCCTTTGAACCCCAGGCACTGCATTCCGGTGCCGCCGCCGATGTTTCCCTCGGACACCGGCCCGGCCCTCGCCGAGTCCAGTGCGGCAAACACATGCTGTTTCTTGACGTGAAAGCCGTAGATGTCATTCAGGTCGCCGTCCCACGTCTCTGCCACCACCGGCAGGCAGCAGTTGAACACGTCCGTGAGCCGGGTCCGGCCCCACTCGATCACCGCGTCCCGTACGGTGCCCACGCTGTTGGTATTGGTGATGGTTACCGGGTAGGGCATCACCCCGTAATCCTCTATCCACGCCGTGCCGGTCATCTCTCCGTTGCCGTTCAGGCTGAACCAGCCGGCAAAAACCGGCGACAGATCGCCCTTGCCTCGAGGGAAAACGGCCGTCACGCCGGTGCGAACCGGCCCGACGCCTACGCGCAGCGCGCCGCTGCCGTCGATCAACGTCGTGTGTCCCACTGTCACGCCGGGCACATCGGTAATCGCGTTCAGGGGCCCGGGAGTACCGTCGAGCGGAATGCCGATGTCCCGGGCTCGCTCGTGCGCGCCCTGGGCGTGGGCCGGCAGCGCTACGAGTATGCCGGCAAGGAGAGGCCAGGAACACCCTGGGTGGATCCGCATCAAGGGGAGCGGAAGACGAAATACACTGCGCCGACCAGGCACAGAGCGGCCCAGAGATAGTCCAGCTTGATGGGTTGCTTCATGTAGATCACCGCAAACGGCGCGAAAACGAGCAGGGTAATGACTTCCTGTATGATCTTGAGCTGCGCCAGCGATAGTGCCGTGTAGCCTATTCGGTTTGCCGGCACCTGCAGGAGATATTCGAATAGCGCAATACTCCAGCTGATGATCGCAGCCAGGTACCACGGTTTGTCCGCCAGGTTTCGCAGGTGAGCGTACCAGGCAAATGTCATGAAGATGTTGGAGAGCAGCAGCAGGCCGGCGGTACGAAGGAGGACCGAGTTCACGGACAACGACTCTTCATGCGGGTGGCTATTCCCATCCCATTCGGGAGCGGAGCGCGGTGATATGGGCTACATGGTGCCGGCCGTGCCAGGCATACATGGCAAGCATCTCGTCCAGGCCGATGCTGCGGTTGTGCTCAGGATGCCGAAAGCGCCGGCTCATTTCCTTCGGTCCCAGTGAGCGCAGCAATAGAACCCAGCGCCGGTGCAGGCATTCGAGCAGGGTCAGCGACGTTTCTACCGGCGTTGCTTGTACGTCAGCCAGCTCGGCCCAGCGCGCCTCATCATAGGGCTTGATCACCGGCTCATCCTCGGTCAATGCCAGTTTCAGCCGGGTATAGGCATTGAGGTGGCTGTCAGGCACGTGGTGCACGACCTGCCGCACGGTCCAGCCACCATCCCGATAGGGCGTGTCCAGCTGCGTCGGTGTAAGGTCGGTGACGGCCGCGCGTAAGGCACCCGGTGTAGCCGCAATGTCGCCGATCCAACGCTCCCGAAACTGGGGCGACACCTTTCCGTCGAAGGTAAAGGGGCCAATGGGGTAACGCGGATCTTCCATCAGGACTCTTCCTCGTCCGCCGGACGCGAGCGGGCGTGTCTCGGGGCGCCATCAGGGGTCTCTCCCCGAAACTCGAAGTGCTCCTCATTCAGAACCCGGTCGTGCAGCGGTGCCTCGGATATCTCGAGCAGAAGGAGTCGGGCCAGCACCACCTCCGCCACCCGCGCGGCTGGCTCCCACTGCCCTGGAGTCAGGGTGGGATAAACGTCGGCGAATTCGGGCTTGAGACGGGCTTCCCGCATGCCCGATCCTACCTTCACTCCTGAGGGGGCGCCATCCCCGCTCCGACTGCCGAGCTCGACGAAAGCCTCGGGACGAAATCCGGTGAGGGGGCCCGATGTCTTTCGGAGGAGAAACTCAGAATGCCCTCGCACCAGATAGTCAGTGAGCTCGCCAATCACCTGATAGCCGAGGCGTTCGTAGAGGCGTCGTGCGTCGGGATTAAAGGAGGAAACGCAGAGGAAAACGTTGGGCGATTCGGCAAGGATTCGGCGCTCCGCAAACTCCACCAGCAGGGTGCCCAGCCCCTGCCCCCGCCGGGCAGGGTCGATGCAGATCGTCTGGATGTATCCGACGAAGGCTCCCGTCATGCAGATGATCACGAAACCGGCAAGCCTGGCCTCGGTGTTGAGCAGGAACACTTCGCGGGTGGGATCCTGGATGATGGCAAGACAGGCGTCGTAGGTCCGGCCCAGAGTCAGCCAGGGCTCCGAGCCGGCCATGAGGCGGGCGCAGCGCTGCGCGTCGGCGTCATTGTCGAGGCGGGTGATGGAACCGTTCAAGGCCGCCATTCAGCGCGAATACGCCCGGCGACATCTGCCCGCTCGGCGGCGGTGGGGTTCCGGAGCACGCGGGCGCTGCGCAGCAGGTTGCGTGCTCTCCGGTACAGATCCGAAATGACATGGCCCCGGGGCATAGCGGCGGTGCGGGGGAGGAGGAGGAAATGAACGTGCCGAACTCGCTCATTGAAAGATACGGCGTAGATGCGCTCCGCGGCCACCACCCGCTCCAGGGCCCGGACGGCCGCGTGGAGCACTGGTCCCAGCGCGTGCGCCTCTTCTCCGGTCAGCTCCGCCAGAGACTCGCAGTGCCGGTGGGCTTTGACGATCAGCTCACCCGGGTCGGCGTACGGACCAGTGTGGTGACTGACGAACCAGAGCCCGTCGCTGTGAATCACCCCACCGGGTGCCGAAACCTGTCCCGCTATCTCGTCGCAGGCACTACACCGCTGCTGGGAGGGCAAAGCGCTCCTTCAGAATCCAGACCTTGGTGGCAAAGAACAGCCGGATCATTCCGACGTAATCACCGGAAGAAACCAGCACCACCAGAGTCTGGGCGTCGGTTCCTCGAGTGTTCTTCACCTTGGCCTTCACCCGCATTCTACCCTTGATGGCAGTGAACCAGCCGGGGAGCAATCCCCGCTCGTCGCCTCGGACGATATCTCTGCTCTTGTTGCCGGTCGGGTCTGCCAACGCCACCTGACAGTACCATTTGCCGCGCGCCGTTCCTTTGGTGGCACGGGAGAAGGTGAGCGATCGATCCGGCAGCTCGGCCCACGCCCGGAGATTTGGTGTGGTTCGGGGCCGAACCTCGATTCGCTCTCCGGGGTCCCGCGGAATTCGGACCACGAACTCCCACTCATTGCGAGAGGGAAAGTTGCTGTCCCGGACGAGGTAGGTCAGCTCCACACCCGAGAGCTTTTGCCCGGCGAAGGTCCAGGTGGATGCTCGTTCTTCGCCGGGCTCAGCGGTAACCTTGTCCATCTGATAACGGATTCGGCGTGCCATGGCTCCTCCTTCAAATGGCCTGCCTCACGCCGCCGCGCTCCCGGGCATGGCGGCCCACTGCCTCTGCGTCGGGATGGTCACACCGGCCTTCAGCAGAGCGGCAACCCTCTTGGGAAGCCGGGGATGAGAGGAAATCAGCTCGGCCCGCCGGATCCAGAAACCCTCGTCGGCTTCGGCCTGAGCGGCATACTCCCGAACGTCGACATGGGGGTGAAGCTGCTTTCCGGCCGCGAGCGCCAGCAATCCGCTAATGGCACCTTCCGGCTGACAGAATGCGCCCACTCGGTCGCAGGTATACTCGCAGGCCCGCGAGTACGCCGCACCCAGATAGGGCAAGAGACGCCCGGGGGTGGTCAGCCAGCGATGCTTCAGGTGCCCGCGCCAGACGTGGGCCAGCTCGTGGCCGATGATGAAACCTACTGCCGCTTCGCCTTGGGCCAACGCCAGCTCGAGTACGTCCGAGTACACCACCACGAAATCGCGGCCCAAGAACCGGGTGGCGAAAGCATTGAGGAGTCCGCCCGACTGCATCACATATACGTCCGGCACCCGGGACAGGCCCAGCCGGCGCGCATGTGCGGCGGCGACCCGATGAAGCAACGGAAACTGTCGCTCGGATACGCGAACCGAATTCCCCCGGATCTGCCCCAGAGCCAATCCGTGGGCGAAGATTCCCAGCAGCGAGAACACCATTCCGTAGGCCACCACGGTGGCTCCCAGCTTCGGATCGGACAGGGTGGCGAACACGAGCCCACCATAGACCAACAGACTCACAACCAGAATGATGGCGTATAAGAAACGCTCACGCGGATTGATGAGCTGGCGCGGCGACGTGCCCATGGGCGCGTGCGGCGTAGGCATGGCTGGCTCCAAATTGTGAGAGGGACAGGGGTCGGCGGAAGTTCGGTCCCGGTGCCATGCTACGTCAATGCGTGCAACAACTTGCAGGGCTCTGTATTGCTTCTGTCCGGCGTCGGCTCAGGGCGTCAGTGCTTGTCGGGTCACCTGCAGGCGCAGCCGGTCGACCCGCTGGAACTGGTCGAGGGCCCTAGCCTGCAGTCTGGTGAGATCCACGGTCTTGAGCTGAGGAACAGCCTCCCCCAGAGTGGCCAGACTGCGCCAGAGCGCCAGCTTCCCCTGGATCCCTAAGGCCAGGGTCTCCAGTGCCTCGAGAAGTCGGAGCGCACCGGTGCCGCTATCGTCTATCCGAAGCTTGGCCCGGCCCAGCTTCTCCGTCAGCCACGCGGCCGCCTTTCGAACCGGGCTCTCCTTCGCCCCTACTGACCTGAGTAGCTGCCGGAGAACCTGCTGATCTTCCTGGATCTCGCTTCGCAGTTGGGTAAGCAGCCCCGGCTCGGGGGCCTCAGGCAAATCGATCAGGTGATCCAGCAGCTCCAGCGCCATAACGGAGCCTGCTAGGTGATCGTTGAGATAGATGCCCAGATTGTCAGTCATTGGGTGCTCGAAGACGGCTGCGGTTCCCTGGCACCGTACTCTCGGAGCGCAAACCATAGACACATACAGCCGATCACCAGTGCCGGGCCGACCACATCTGCCCCACCGATGAACCAGGCACCTCGCAGTCGGGCCTGAAGGGGCATGCGGTGGCGGAACGCTGAGATGAGGAGCGGCGCCGCACTACCCGCAACCGCCGTGATCAGGATTGCCACCAGCGAGCGCTCCCGCGGCCAGCGCCAGACCAGGGGCCCCACCACGAGCATCCCGATAGCTGCGCCGAGCATCATCCAGTATCCATCGTATACCTTGACCGCTGGAATGGCGGAACGGTGCGCCTCCAATGCCGCGCATGTGAACATGGCCACGGCCACTAAGCCGGCCAACACCTGCCCCACCCGCCGTCGACTCACGGGGTCAGGCCGAGCTCACGAACAGTAGTAAGAGCGACAACTGGGTGGCCGCGCTGTTCCAGGGCCTGGCGGCCCCCCTCCTGCCGATCGACCACCGCCAGCACGCCAACCACGCTGCCGCCGGACTGTTCGACTGCCTGGATAGCGCGCTGAGCGGAGTCGCCGGTGGTGATGACGTCTTCCACAATGACCACCGTGGCTCCGGCCTTGAAGTTTCCTTCAATGAGGCGGCCGGTACCGTGACCCTTCGCTTCCTTGCGCACGCTGAAGGCGTCGACCGCATGCGGATTGCCGAAGCTGGCCGCGGCGATGGCATACGCCACAGGGTCAGCCCCCATGGTGAGTCCTCCAACGGCCGCGGGTTGCCAGCCGGCCCGTTGGATGGCACCCCAACCCAGGCGCCCAATCAGCACCATGCCCTCTGCGGACATCGTTGAGCGGCGGCAATCGATGTAGTAGGAGGAGCGCCGGCCCGACGCAAGAACGAAGTCTCCCCGCTCAACCGAGCGCTCCAGCAACACACGCCGGAGCGACTCGTCGTCGGTCATTCGCTTCCCTTGCGGAATAGTCCGGCGAGAAATCCCGTCCGCTTGGGCGCTTCATCCCGTACCGCTGCGCAGAAGGCCTGCGCAAACTCCTCGATCGTACGAGATCGCTTGGAGAGATCCCGCTGCAACCCCTGCATCACCGTGGCCTCAACTGCAGCGGGGAATTTGAGCCCCCGGCGAGCTTCGTTCAGGGGAATGGGCGACTGGGTGAGCAGCTGCTGGAATAGTTCCCGCGGACTCTTCCCGGTAAACGGGAGGCATCCGGTCAGGAGGTAATAGGCGATGGTTGCCAGGCTGTAAACGTCAGCCTGTTCCTTGACCAGCTCGCCACTGAGGGTTTCCGGCGCTACATACTGCAGGGTTCCTACAAAGAATCCGGCCCGGGTCAGTCTCTCTTCGGGGCTGAGCTCGGCATCGCGAGCGATGCCGAAGTCGAGCAGCTTGGCGGTTTGCTGCGCCGGATCGTACATGATGTTGGCCGGCTTGAGATCGCGATGAATGATCCCGGCCCGGTGAGCCGACGTCAGCGCGGCCCCAATCTGCTCTACGATCTTCGCCACCAGCGCCGGCGCGAGTGGCCCCGACCGGTTGACGAACTCGGCCAGTGGCTCGCCGTCTGCCCATTCCAGCGCGAGATAATGCAGGCCGTCGGCCTGTCCGAAGTCGTAGGTCCGGACGATGTTCGGGTGATTTACCCGCGCACCATATTCCGCTTCTCGAAGGAATCGCTTGACTGCCACTGGGTCCTGGGCCAGTCGCGAGCGCAAAATCTTTACGGCTGCCACGCCTCGCTCGGGGTGCTCGGCGCGGTAAACCGTGGCGGTTCCACCCTCACCGACATACTTGGTCAGGTGGTATCCCGCGATGGTCCGGCCGGTCAGCGTGTCGGTGTTCATGGAGTGGCCAAGCTAGTTAATTCCGCAGGACACAGCAAGTTGAATGCTTCAATCCTTGTGCTTGACGCCTCTCCTGCCGCGTCACTAACCTTCGCAATCCTGCATGGTCGGCGGCTTGCTGCGGCTCACTTGGGAGAATTCATGCGCTGGTCGGTAACCACAGTGCTGCTCGGCGCAACCGCGATCGGCTGCGGCAGCTGGAAAAGAGTCGGCAGCAAGGAAGCCCCTGCGCCCGCAGACCAGCTGAGCCAGGTGGTCAACGCCCCGGCGTTTTATCAGCGGCTCGGTCGTCTGGCCGCCGGCGAGCCCCTTCCGTTCATCGGAACCGTGGCATTCGCCGCCGGTCCCGGTGATTCCGTCCTCACTCTCCTGGGCCTTTCCCTGGAAAATCGCGCCCTGGCTTTTCAGCGTGATGGCAATCTGTTCGTGGCCCGCTACCGAGTCAGCATCTCCTTTCAGCGGCCTGGCATTCGCGCGGTCGAGCTGACCCGGGATGAAATCGTGCGGGTCCCAACCTTTCAAGAAACCCTGCGAGCCGACGAGAGCGTACTGTTTCAGCAGGTGCTCCGGCTGACGCCGGGCGCCTACAACGTCACCGTCACGGTGCGCGACGCCAGCTCCACCGCGGAGAGCCGAGCTCAGGGCCGGTATGACGCTCCCAGCTTTCCAGCGGGCACCACCTCCGCTCCCATCCTGACCTACCAGGCCACCGGACGTGCCACCCGAGCCGATCCGCTGTCGGTGGTGCTCAACTCACGGGGCGCGGTAGGCTATGGCTCCGACACGCTCCTGGCGTACATCGAGGGTTACGACTTTCCCGGTCCGACCACAGTGCCGTTCGAGGTACTGGATGAACAGCAAGAGGTCATCTATACCGATTCGCTTCGATTTCGAGGCGGACGGCCAGTCGAGAGCCAGGTGATTCGGCTGGCGCCGGACAGCATCTCGCTGGGAGAGTTGAAGCTCGAGGTCGGTGATGGACCGCAGCAGCGGACGGTCTCCGCCCTAGTGTCATTTTCGCAGGCGTGGGTGATTACCAACTTCGATGAAATGCTGGATCTGCTGCGCTTCTTTGGTCAGGACGCGCGGGTCGATGCCATGCGCAAGGCACCGGCCTCCCAGCGCTCCAGCCTGTGGCGCCAGTTCTACGCCGAGACTGATCCCAATCCAGCCACGCCGGAGAACGAGGCTCTAAATCAGTATTTCGGCCGCATCAGCACCGCGAACACGCGGTTCAACGATGAAGGCGTTCCCGGCTGGCGCACCGATCGCGGCGAAGTCTTCATCAACCTGGGAGCGCCCGATGAGAGTATCGAAAGTACGCCGGGCCAAGCCGGGCGAATCGTCCGCTGGACCTACCTCAACTATCGGCTGGCGCTGTACTTCGAGGATGATACCGGCTTTGGCCGGCTGAGACTGACCCCGGGTTCCCGCTCGGAATACGAGCGGACCTTGAACCGCGTACGCCGGCAGATCTAAGCGCGGAGCCGCCCGCGCTTATTTTTCCTGCATGTCCCCCAATCACCAACCCCCGCAGCTTTTCCTCATCGACGGCTACGCCCTCATTTATCGCGCCTTTTACGCGATGATCTCCCGGCCGCTTCGAACTGCCAAGGGAGAAAACACGTCGGCCGC
Source organism: uncultured Gemmatimonadales bacterium (assembly GCA_963842945.1). Taxonomy (GTDB): domain Bacteria; phylum Gemmatimonadota; class Gemmatimonadetes; order Gemmatimonadales; family GWC2-71-9; genus CAVVWJ01. The sequence goes on along the minus strand of CAWJIM010000019.1, from coordinate 499,544 downwards.
CTGGGGGGTGGTGAATTTCCTGCTCCGCCTGCGCGAGAAGTATCGTCCCGACTACGTCGTCTGGATCAACGATGCCGGCACCTCATTTCGGGAACAGCGATACGCCGACTACAAATCCACTCGCGAAAAGTTGGATCAGGAGCTGCAAGCGGACTTCGATCGCTCGGTCGAGCGAATCTGCGATCTGCTCGAGGCCTTCGGCATCCCGCTCGTGGCCATCCGCGGCTACGAGGCCGATGACGTAATCGGAACTCTGGCCCAGGCCGCCTCTGAGCGGGGGATTCAGGCCGTCATCGTCTCCGGAGACAAGGACTTCTATCAGCTGGTCGGGCCAGGCATTGCCCTGCTGAACCCGGGCCGGGGCGGGCCCGCGGCAGTGGACGAGGTTTGGGTGGATGAATCCAATGCCACCGACCGACTGGGTGTGCCGCCCCGCCAGGTAGTGGACTTCCTGGCTCTGGTGGGCGATTCGTCGGACAACATTCCAGGCGTGAAAGGGATCGGTGAAAAGGGCGCTCAGAAGCTCCTGGCGGAGTTCGGCGATCTGGAGACTATGCTGGCCCGGGCCGGTGAAGTCTCCGCCAAGCGGCCCCGGGAAGCGCTCCTGAGCTCAGGCGGAGAACGCCCGACTCTCCCGGGAGCTGGTGACCATCAAGCGCGATGTTCCGGTCGAGCTGGACGTGAGCGAGTTCGTGCTGCGCGAGCCGGACCGCGAGGCCGTCATTCGGATGCTCACCGAGCTCGAGTTTTACACCCTGGTTCGGCGGCTGACCGACTCCGCGGCACCGCAGGAAGCCGGCGTCGGCGACACAGCCGAAACCGAGAACGGGAAGGCCGGTGAGGTCGATTTCTCGGCCGACTCCTGGCTCAGTCTGTCCGATCTTTCCAGCCCGTCAGCTCCCTACCGTCACCATCCTGGACAATCCCGACGATCTGCCGGCGCTGGTCGAGCGTCTGCGCGCGCGCATCTCTCGTGGGAATCGATGTCGAAGCCGGGGGCCGGGAACCCCACGATGCCGAGATCGTCGGCCTCTCTCTGGCCATCAGTCCAGAGGAGGTCTGGTATCTGCCCTTCGGCCATCGGGCCGCCGGAGGTGAGCTCGCTGCACCGGATGCAGTCCGAAATCTTCCTCCGCTGACTGACTTAGCGGCCGCTCCATTGCTCGCTCTGCTGACCGATTCGTCTGTGCCCAAAGCGGGTCACGATATCAAGTACGACTGGCAGGTGTTGCGGGCGGCAGGCGTGGAGCTGGCGGGGGTGGTCTACGACTCTATGCTGGCGAGCTTCGTCCTCGATCCCGGTCGCCGGTCCCATACCATCGATACCCTCTGTCTCGAGCACCTGGGTCGAGCCCTGCAGACGTATCCGGAGCTTACGGGCAAAGGAAAATCCGAAATCCCCTTTGCCGAGGTGGCGATTCCCCAGGCCGCCAATTACTGCGGTACCGACAGTGCCACCGTCCTTTCGCTCCACCGATTCTTCGAGCCGATGCTTCAGGAGACCGCCCTGGAGCCGCTGCTGCAGGAGATCGAGTTGCCGCTGCTCGAGGTGCTGGTCGATATGGAATGGGAGGGTATTACCATCGACCAGGCGCTGTTCAGAAAGCTGGGCCAGGAGTTGGGCGGGGACCTGCGCCGGCTGGAGCAGGAGATTGCGCGGGCGGCGGGAACCGAGGTCAATCTCAACTCGCCACGCCAGCTGGCCAGCGTGCTGTTCGAGCGTCTGCAGCTGCCGGTCTTGAAGAAAACCAAAACCGGACCGTCCACTGATGCCGACGTCCTGGAACAGCTCGCGGCCATAGGGCACGAGCTTCCCCGGCTCATCCTGGAGTACCGTGAGCTTCAGAAGCTGAAGAACACCTACATCGACACCCTGCCCACCCGAATCAATCGGAACACCGGCCGAATCCACACCAGCTTCAATCAGGCGGGCGCCGCCACCGGCCGGCTGAGCTCGGCCGAGCCTAATCTGCAGAACATCCCGGTCCGCACCCCGCGGGGCGAAGCCATACGCGCGGGCTTTGTCCCCCGGGAGGGGTGGGCCTTCCTCGTGGCAGACTACTCGCAGATCGAGCTTCGCATCATGGCCCACCTCTCCGGCGATGCCGCGTTCATTGAGGCTTTTCGCCAGGGAGGCGACATTCACCGCCAGACTGCTGCTCTGATCTTCAATGTCCAGCCTGACCAGGTCACCGCGGATATGCGAGCCCGGGCCAAGACCATCAACTTCGCCACCATCTATGGGCAGGGTGCCTTCGCCTTGAGTCGGCAGCTCGGGATCTCGTTGGAGGATGCCCGAGGCTTTATCGCTCGGTACTTCGAGCGCTTCTCCGGTGTCCGGTCATTCCTGGACCGCCAGATCGAGCTTGCCCGCCAGCAGGGTTATGTGGAGACGCTCTTCAAGCGTCGCCGATACATTCCGGAGATCAAGGAGCGGAACTTCAGCCTGCGCTCGTACGGTGAGCGCAACGCCCAGAACTCTCCTCTCCAGGGCTCGGCCGCGGACCTGATCAAGCTGGCCATGGTGGGAATCCACCGTGCCATCCGGGAACGGGGACTGGCGGGACGCATGTTGTTGCAGGTACATGACGAATTGGTGTTCGAGGTACCCCCGAGTGAAGTCGAGGCCATGACTCAGCTGGTCCGGGAGCATATGGAAAACGTTGTTCAGCTGAGAGTTCCCCTGGTGGTGGACATCGGAGTGGGCCCAAACTGGCTGGAGGCCAAGCGGTAGCCGCCGCGCTCGGAATTTGCATCAGGGCGTTCCTCAAACACACAGCCGTTAGACCATCAGTAGCTCTGCCGGACCGATCCGAAGGGGTTTCCCCTTCTCATCATGGGCCTTGTAGTCCCGCCGGCGCCCGTTCTGGAGGCATATGAGACGTGCGGTCCTCCCCCTGATCACACTCGGGCTGTTTGCCATGGTTGTGGCGGACCGGCTGTCGCACGCCCTGGGCAACCGGAAGCAGACCGTCGTGCAGGGGCCGAGTGATACCCGGTCTGCCACCGTTACGCTGCGTGCCAGCCCTAGCTCCGAAAGCTCCACCGGAGCCACCCCCGCCAGTCCGGCACCAGCCGTTGCCCCGACGACGCCGACGATAGATCGACTGGCGAGGCTGGCTGCCCGGCAGCAGCTCAGTCGCTCGGCCGGTCTGACCTACTTGGATTCTCTGATCAGCAGCACCGACTCGGTGATCCGGCGGTGGCCCGAACGGAGCGGCACTCCGCTCAGAGTCGCTATTGTCGAGGGTGGTCCTGCCATATATCAGCCGCGCATGGCCGGGTATGTGCGCGAGGCCCTCGACAAGTGGGAGGGTGCTGGAGCCGGGGTGGTCTTTGCTCCCACGGCAGATACGCTGGCCGCCGATATCCTGGTTCACTGGATCGATCACTTCGACTTCGACCGTGCCGGCCAAACCGACCTGACCTGGGACCAGGCGGGCCGAGTGCGGAAGGCCGCCATCCTGCTGGCTCTGCGCACCAATACCGGAATTCCCCTGCCCGATCCGGCCTTGCTCACCGTAGCGGTGCACGAAGTCGGACATGCCATAGGCCTTCCGCACTCTCCTGACACCAATGACGTGATGTTTCCCGCCACTCAAACCGGCGCCCTGTCGGATCGTGACCGGCGCACGGTACAGGTGCTCTATCAACTTCCGCCCGGTCCAGTGCGTGATGGCGGGGGGGCTCCGTGAGACTCGGTATTGCCATTCTGACTGCGGTCTTGCTGCCGGCGAGTGCCATACCGGTCCAGGCCCAGTCATTCACCGAGATCGACCAGGCAGTCGAACAAGGCATCGGGTCTGGTGTATACCCGGGTGCCGTCGTGGTCATCGGCCGGAGCGACTCGATCATTTACGCCCGTGGATACGGGCACTTCACCTGGAGCCCGAAGTCTCCAGTTCCGTCTCCTGACTCCACTCTCTGGGACATCGCGTCCATTTCCAAGGTGATGGGCACCGCGAGTGCTGTCATGCGGCTGGTGGATGCCGGCCATGTCAGTCTCGATGCTCCAGTGCGCCGGTACCTCCCTCGTTTCGCGGGAGGTTTAAAGGATCAGGTGACCGTCCGGATGCTCCTGGACCATACCAGCGGGCTCCGGAGCTATGCCCCTCTGTTCAAGCAGGCGCGTTCTCGCGCACAAGCGATCGATCTCTTGTATGGCGAGCGACCCGTCCGCCGGCCCGGCGATCTCCCGGTTTACAGCGATCTCAATGCGATCTTCCTGGGGCTTCTGGTGGAGGCGGTGTCGGGCATGTCCCTGGATCGCTTCGTCGCCCGGGAGGTGTTCGAGCCTCTCGACCTGCAGCAGACGACGTATCATCCATCGGCCGTGTTGCGACGCCGCACCGTGCCGAGCGCGGTGTGGCGGGGCCAACCGGTGCAGGGTCAGGTCAACGATCCCAACGCGGCTATTCTGGGTGGCGCGGCGGGTCACGCCGGGATCTTCTCGACCGGTCTGGACCTGGCGCGGTATGCCCAGGTGTGGCTGAGCTCCGGCAGCGGTCCCAATGGACAGTGGGTGAGTGCCGCCACTGTTCGCCGGTTCCTGACCCGGGGCCCGAACAGCGGTCCCCGCCTGCTGGGATGGGACACTCCGGAACAGAACCTGGACGAGCCGAGTCTGTTCGGAACGTTGATCAGCGACGCTGCCTACGGGCATACCGGCTTCACCGGCACCGAGATCTGGATCGACCCCGCCCGTGATCTGTTTCTGGTCTTCCTGACTAACCGGACTTTCGACCCCAGGGTGCGCGACTCGATGCACCGATTACGCACCGTTCGGGTGGAATTGTCGGACGCAGCCATTCGACTGGTCCCTCACGGCTGTCAGCAAGAGCTCGTCGCGCAGTGCTGAACATCGCGGTTATCTTTCCCTTATGCCTACCATCGAAGCCATCCGAAAGGCCATCCGGGCAGTCAAGGATCCGGAGCTGAACCTCAACATCATCGACATCGGTTTGGTGTATGACGTGGAGATCAACGACGCCGGGGATGTACGGATCGAGATGACGCTCACCTCACCCGGCTGTCCCGCCGGCGCGGAGATCATTGCTGACGTAAAGCGCGTCGTTGGCGACATGGAGGGAGTTCGGTCGGTCGATGTGGAGCTGGTCTGGGAGCCCTACTGGACGCCGGAAAAGATGGACCCCCGGGTGCGAACCTTCCTGGGATTTTGAATCTGACGGGACTCTAGCCTCCTCCTTCTAGGCCGCGGGCTGCTTCAGGGCCGCAAGCAGGCTGCTCCCGAATTCTTTCCATTGCCAGCGGCGCAGCTCCCCAATCTCTGACATCTGCTCGAGGGCGGTGGGATTTAGTCGGGCGATCGCCTCCAGCGTTCCGTTGGGGCAGAGGATCCCGGATGGCAGGTCGTAACTCGCGGCTAGTGTATTCCGGACATTCTTCAATCGCTCCAGCCGTGCGTCGAAGGCAGCGTCCGGAGGCGGGCGACGCGACCGCTCGAGTCGAGGAAGGTCCCGTTCGGGAACGCTGAGCCCTCTCTGAATCGCGGCCAAAATCTCCCGCCCCCGACGCACAGCCTGTTCTGCCCCAACCCCTCGGATCGCCTTCAGCTCATCCAGGTCGCGGGGCGGAGACTTTGCCATCAGCAGCATCGGCTCGTTGTTCATGATCCGAAACGCTGCTCTGTCGGTCTGGCGTGCCTCGTTCTCCCGCCACTGGTGCAGCTCGCGCAGCACCGCCAACGCTCTTCCCTTGAGCGCTTTGGCTCCTTTGAGCCGGAGATAGCCCGGCTCATCAGGCTCCGCAGCGGTGCGTGGGTTACTGCTGAGTAGTGCGAACTCCTCTTGGGCCCACTCGAGCCTGCCTCGCTCGCTGAGTTGCGAGCGGAGTATGTCGCGCAGCAGCGGAAGATGCCTGGTATCTGAGGCGGCATAGTCCAGCATTTCACGGGTGAGGGGCCGAGCGGACCAGTCGGCCCGTTGGTACCGCTTGTCCAGACGCACCCCCAGATACTTCTCCAGCAATGCAGCGAGGCCCACTCCCGGCTCGTTCAGCAACTGCGCGGCAATGCGGGTATCGAACAGATTGGTGGCACGAAAGCCGTACTCCTGGCCCAGCAATCTGAGGTCGTAATCGGCGTCGTGAAAAACAATTTCGATGGCAGGATCGGCCAGCACCGCACCGAATGCGTCCAGGTTCGATACCGCTAGGGGATCGACTATGGCGGTTTCCCGGCGGGATGAGAGCTGAAGGAGATAGACCCGGTCGCGAAACCGATGAAAGCTCGCGGCTTCGGTGTCCACGGCCAGAAGGGGCTCCTGGCTGAGTTGCTGCAGCAGGCTGTCCAGCTCGGGCTGACTCTGGACCAGCCGAACTCGATCCGCCTGAAATTGAGGACCGGCCTGGACGTTCACGCCGAAAGGTGGCTTCGAGCCCAACCCCGGCGCAACCACATTCAATCGGGGCGGGCCACCATCTCGAGACCTGCGGCAATCTCATCGAACGCCTTGGAGAGTGCCTTGAAGAACTCCGCGTCCGGCTGCGGGGTACCGCCCATGGCACTGTCCATCTGGAGCTTGCGAGCGAGCCGGGCGGCGTGACGGATGTAGTCGGTCGGTGGCTTCATAGTGTGCGTCGAGGTCGGGGACAAGAGACAAATCGGTAAATTAGGAGCATCGCTCTTCACCCAAGATACCACGTGCGGAGAGGCCCCCGCCTTTCCCGCCCCGCCCCTCCGTCCCATCTTTGACAGGTGCCACTACCCGAGATCGATCTCGTCGTCTACCCCGACGAATGCGATGCCTTTGGTCATCTCAATCAGGCCTCTTTCCTTAGCCTGTTCGAGCGGGCCCGCTGGGAAATGCTGCACCGGGGGCCGGGGATGGATGTATTCACTCGAGCGGCGGCTTGGCCGGCACTGCGGAAGACCGTCATTGACTATCGGGCCGCGGCCTTCCCGGGGGACGTCCTGCGCTTCCAGCAGGCGCTGACTCATCACGGTCGTACCAGCTTCACCATGCGCCAGACTGCTCGCCGAGTTCGCGACGAGACCCTCATTGCCAGTGCGGAGTTCGTGTTTGTCTGCATCGATCGGGAGGGCAGGCCCATCCCCGTCCCCCCCGAGTTCACCAGCTACATGCATCCTCCCCGCGACCCCAGCGATAACACTCAGCGCCTGATGGTGCACGGCGTCAATCTGGCAGTGGAAGTCCGCGGCGACGGTCCCGCGGTGCTCTTCGTGCATGGATATCCGCTCGACCGTACGATGTGGCGGGCCCAAGTCGATTCGCTGGAAGGCTACTGCCGGATTGCACCTGACCTCCGCGGCATGGGGCAATCCGACGCTCCAGACCTCGGCTACAGCATGAAGATCTACGCCACCGATCTGGCTGGTCTCCTCGACGCGCTGGATATTGAGAACGTGGTGCTCTGCGGGTTGTCGATGGGAGGATACATCGCCTTCGAGTTTCTCCGTCACTGGCGCTCGCGGGTTCGGGGATTGGTGCTCATGGACACACGAGCAGGAGCGGATACCGCCGAGGCGCGCCGGGCGCGCGACGCCTCCGCCGCCAGTGCCCGCGATGGGGGTGCCTCGGTCATCGCCGAGACGATGTTGCCCAAGCTCCTGGCGCCTTCTACCCTGGCTCAACACCCCGACATCGTAGAGGGCGTTCGTCAGATGATTCTCCGGACACCGGTTGCCGGCATCGTCGGTGCGCTGGCAGCTATGCGGGACAGGCCGGACAGCGAATCTCTCCTTTCCACCCTGGCCGACATTCCGACCCTGATCCTGGTTGGAGAGGCGGATACCCTCAGTCCTCCGGCACAGGCCGAGGCCATGGCTCGCGCGATTCCAGGCGCTCAGTTCGCCGTCATTGCCGGAGCCGGCCATCTGTCGCCGCTCGAGCAGCCGGATGAGGTCTCGAGGCGGCTGGCGGAATTTGTCGGGGGGCTGGGATGAAACCTTTCGGGGGGCTTGTGCGTCTAAACCTATGGCGGCGGCATTTAGCTATCAGCCGTCGTTTTGATGTCCTTCCTTACCAGGCTCCGGGGTCGCGGCCAAGCAGTACGATCCCGGGGCTCCTTTCTTTTCGGCTGGAAACCGCGGCTATCTCTGGGGTCTGCCCGGCGGGGTCTCGCTGTTGAAGACTTCCTTATTCTTTTCGATATAGGAAGTGGACTGCGGCGGAACATCCTCCTCAGGGAAGATCGCGGTTACCGGGCACTCCGGCTCACAAGCACCGCAGTCGATACACTCATCTGGGTGAATGTAGAGCTGATCCTCTCCCTCATAGATGCAGTCTACCGGGCATACATCCACGCAGGCCCGATCCTTCACCCCGATGCATGTTTCGACAATCACGTAAGTCATCCTGCGGCTCCCCGAAAAGGATGCCAATGCGGCCACGGCATCGCAAAGTTATACGAAAGCTGGTTTGGCCGCGCAAGGGGCGCAGACGTCCTCAATTTGCTGACGAATGCTCGCGCTGATGGTTCTTTGTGCCCTCTGTGTTCTCGCCGGGCCGGCACTCGCTCAGTCCTGCCCTCCGCGGCCAACGGCACTGGTGCTCTCCGGCGGCGGAGCCAAGGGTTTGGCTCACATCGGTGTCCTCCGGATTCTCGACAGCCTGGGGATCCGCCCCGACCTGGTCGTGGGCAGCAGCATGGGGGCGATCATCGGCGGGATGTATGCCAGCGGCTACACCGGCCGTGAGATCGACTCGTTGGCGCGATCGCTACCCATCTCCGACCTTTTCCGCACCTACCAACCCCGTGGCCCCCGGTCCTGGGGACCAGTGCAGCCGCTGCTCCTATGGGAACAGGGCGACCGGGGCTTCAACCTGCAGAGTGCCTCAGTAGCCGAAAGCGAAGTCAACGCCCTGGTCAACGGTGCCATGCTGCGCGGCAATCTGCTGGCCCGGGGCAACTTCGATTCATTACCTATCCCATTCCGTGCGGTTGCCACCGATCTCAGCAACCGCTCGGTGGTGGTCCTGAGCTCCGGCGATCTGGCGCGAGCGGTCAGGGCAAGCTTTGCCGTTCCGCTGATCTTCACACCCGAGTCTCTGAATGGTCGGATACTCACTGACGGGGGGCTGGCGGCCAATATTCCGATTACCGTTGCCCGCGACGCTGGAGCTCAACGCGTCATTGTTTCCGATGCCACTGAGCGTCTGGCCGATTCCCTCGATCTCTATTCGCCGATTGTCCTAGCTGATCGTTTGCTGGGATTTCTGTTCCAGCAGGCTCAGGACACCCTTCGGCGCGGCGATGTGCTGGTCCGCCCCGCCGTAGAGGGGTTCACCAGCCTGAATTTCTCCTCCGACAACGTCGATGCATTGATTCAGCGGGGCAGCGCGGCCGCGGAAACCACGCTCGTCCGAGATCTCTGCCTGCCTCGGGGTCCGGCGGAAACCGTTCGGCCGCTGCCCCGACTGATCACCAGCTACTCATTTGATAGCCGGAATGATTCCGAGCGGCTGTCACTCGAGCGGCTCCTCGGGCTGGGCATCGATGATTCGCTCGACGTGTCACTGCTCAAAGGGCGGGTACGGCATCTCGCGCAGGTCGACGCCTACCAGGCCGTATGGCTTTCTCCCCGAGGATCTGGGGACTCCGTCTCATTCCATATCTCCGCGCGCCGGAGTCCCCGTCGGTTGGCTGGTCTCGGGCTGGCGTATGACAGTGAGCTCGGTGGGCAGATGTGGCTCAGCGCTGCTGATCGCCGAACCTTCAATTTTGCCCTGGAAGGAAGCACGACACTGTTCCTGGGCGAGTTTCGCAAAGGATGGAGCCTGGGGTTGCGGCGTAATTACCAGCTCGGCCGCCAACTGATGCGCCCGACGATTACTGCGCAACTGGCCACAGAGTCGGTGCGTCAGTTCACACCGGATGGAGACGAGCTGGACCCAGTCAAGACTCGGGAAGCGGTGGGATTTGCCGGAGTGGAGCGCGACTTTCCCCACGAGTGGGAAGCCGCTCTCGGGTTGCTGGGACATGCCTGGCATGAGCCGGACCGGGACCACAGCACGCTGGGCGGGTCGGTTCAGATCTCGAAGGAGAATCGTGCGGGACTAGAACTAGCCCAGGCGTCTCTCGACTGGACCGGAGCCTACCGCCGCGTGCACGCCCAGGGCGAGGTTCACGGCCAGATTGGACCGGTACGCTTCCGGCCCCAGCTTCGAGTCGGCTGGGGAGATCAGCTGCCCATCCAGCTCGGGTTCCCTTTGGGCGGAGACGATGGGTTTCCCGGGCTTCATATCGGCGAGCGGAGAGGCGATCGGGAGCTGATGCTTGACGCGCTGATGACCTATCCAATCAGAGGTCCGCTGGTAGGCCGGCTGGAATTAGCCGTGGGGCGATCTGCGCTGGGTGGACCGATGATTAGCGACAGCGGTTGGGTGGCAGGCGTCCGGATCGGTCTTGGTGCCGATACGCCGGTGGGTCCGGTTCGGTTTGAGTATGGCGCCGTGGACCAGGGACGCGGAGTGTTTTTTATCCGGCTCGGCAGATGGTTCTAAAAACAGGCCGATTGGATCACGTTTCCAACTGCGTAGCGTAGCTGGCCGATCTCGGCTCCGGTGGGCCGTAGCGCCCCCGGATCCCATGTTGCCGGTGCCACTCTTCCCGGAGGCAGAAAGGATCCAGACCCTGGGCTCGGTCCACGGCAAGTACGCCGTCCAGGTGGTCAATCTCGTGCTGGAGTAATTCCGCCCGGTCTCCTTCCACCTCCACCTCTGCCCAGTCTCCCTTCAAGTCCTGATACCGGACCTTGATCCGGTAAGCCCGCGACACCCGGACCAGCAAGTTCGGAAAGGAAAAGCAGTCGTCCCAGACGTCAAAGTCTTCGTTGCCGATGTCAATGATCTCGGGATTGATCAGAGGCCAGGGCTCACCCATGTCGACGTACACCATCCGTACCGGCGCGCCAATCTGCGGCGCCGCAATACCGCGGCCTCCAGCAAACCGTGATTGCCAGTCCCGCAGGGTTTCCCGCATATCGTCCATGATGACTCGAACAGCGGTGGAGCGGGGGCGGGAAATGGTCTCACAGCGGGTTCGCAGGACTGGATCGCCGAGCAGACGGATGCGGTGGATGGTCATGGCTTAGAACGTATGAGGGGGTAACCAAAGTTCACTTAGCTGAATATGCGACGGAGGGAGCAGGCGAGCCAGACTGGTTTAGTAGCTGTAATAACAACTACTCAACTTGAGCCTGGCTAACTGGAACGGAACAATCATCGGAGGAGTGGTGTAACTCATTGCCGTGTAGTGCAATACAATTCGCACCAATTCTTAGTGTGAATTGACAATTCCGACTGTTTTACTTATGATTCCGGCATGTCACCTCAGCGCCAAGAAAAAGTTACGGACCTACCTGCGGGTCAGGGGGGAATTCGCGGCGCTATCCTGCTCCAGCTGAAGAAAACGCAGTCCCTTACCACCAAAGAACTTGCCTCCAGGATCGGTGTGTCTCTCAACGCGGTTCGGCACCACCTCAGAGACCTGGGGCAGCACGGACTCGTGGAGTACCGAACCGAGCGGCGCGGCGTAGGTGCACCGGTCTTCGCCTACCGCCTGGCCGAGGCGGGCGAGGCTCTATTTCCTCGAGGCTCCGAAACCCTTCTGCTTGGTCTGCTGCAGCAGCTGGTGAGGACACAGGGGCGGGATCGGGCGGTTGCCCTCCTTGATGCGCATTTCACGAATCTGGCGGAACGGGTCCAGCCGGATCTCGCCGATTCCTCTCCAGATCAGCGGCTGGAAAAGATCGCCAGCTTGTTGTCGGTCGAGGGTTACATGGCTGAGGCTGCCCCGGACACGCTGACGGAGCACAACTGCGCCGTTCAGGCGGTTGCGGAGCAGTTCCCGGAAATCTGCGCTGCAGAGGCGAGGTTTTTGAGTACGGTCCTGAATGCCGATGTTCAGCGGAAGCGACACATACTCAATGGATGCACGGCGTGCGAGTATCGGGTGCGCTATGCAGGTCCCAAGGCACCCGTGGAGGACAACGCATGAGCTCGCCGGTCGAGACGCTGGTCAACAGAGAGTACAAGTATGGGTTCGTTACCGATATCGAATCCGATGTCGCTCCTCGCGGCCTGAATGAAGACATCATCCGGCTGATCTCCGCCAAGAAGGGCGAGCCTGAATGGCTGCTCGCGTGGCGGTTGAAGGCGTTCCGGGGTTGGTTGAAAATGTCAGAGCCACATAGCTGGCCCAACATCAGATACAACCCGGTGGACTACCAAGGGCTTCGCTACTACGCAGCGCCCAGAACGACGAAGCCGCTGGGAAGCCTGGATGAGGTCGACCCCAAGCTGCTGGAGACCTACCAGAAGCTGGGCATCCCTCTCTCGGAACAGAAGCTGATGGCGGGTGTTGCGGTCGACGCCATTTTCGACAGCGTCTCCGTCGGGACCACCTATAAAGCAAAGCTCGCCGAGGCGGGAATCATCTTCTGCTCCTTCGGCGAGGCAGTGCGCGAGCATCCCGAGCTGGTTCGGCAATACCTCGGCTCCGTGGTGCCGGCGAGCGACAATTTCTTTGCCGCGCTCAACGCAGCGGTCTTTAGCGACGGATCGTTCGTCTTTGTCCCCCGGGGCGTACGATGCCCCATGGAGCTATCTACCTATTTCCGGATCAATGCGGCGGAAACGGGTCAGTTCGAGCGCACGCTCATCATTGCGGAAGAAGGAGCCTCGGTCAGTTATCTCGAGGGGTGTACGGCCCCCCGCCGGGACGAGAACCAGCTGCACGCGGCCGTGGTTGAGCTCGTAGCCCTCGAAGGCGCCAGCATCAAGTACTCAACTGTGCAGAACTGGTACGCCGGCGACGAGGAAGGCCGCGGAGGGATCTATAACTTCGTGACCAAGCGCGGGAAGTGTGCCGGAGCCAACTCCAAGATCTCCTGGACCCAGGTGGAGACCGGATCGGCCATCACCTGGAAGTATCCCAGCGTCATTCTCCAGGGAGACAACTCTGTTGGCGAGTTCTACTCGGTGGCCGTGGTGAACGGCAAGCAACAGGCGGATACGGGAACCAAGATGATCCATATGGGAAAGAACACGCGCAGCACGATCGTGTCGAAGGGCATTTCCGCGGGCCGGGGCCAAAACAGCTACCGGGGTCTGGTCAAGGTGCTGCCCAAGGCAGCCGGTGCCCGCAATTACACCCAGTGCGACTCGATGCTCATCGGGAATCGCTGCGGCGCCCATACCTTCCCCTATATCGAGGTCCAGAACTCCACCGCTGCCGTCGAGCACGAAGCTTCAACCTCCAAGATCGGCGAGGACCAGATCTTCTATCTGAAGCAGCGGGGACTCAACACCGAGAACGCCATCTCGATGATCGTAAATGGGTTCTGCAAAGAGGTATTCAAGGAGCTCCCCATGGAGTTCGCGGTCGAGGCGCAGAAACTCCTCGGCGTGAGCCTGGAAGGAAGTGTGGGCTAATGACGACGCCACTGCTTGAAGTCAAAGGGCTTCGTGCCAACGCGGGAGACAAGGAGATCCTCCGGGGCATTGATCTGCGTGTCCACCTGGGCGAAGTGCACGCGGTCATGGGTCCGAATGGTTCCGGAAAGAGCACCTTGGCCCAAGTCATTGCCGGTCATCCCGCCTACCAGGTCACTGCGGGTGAAATTCTCTATCAGGGGCAGAACCTGCTGGACATGGAGCCGGAAGAGCGCGCCCAGGCGGGAGTCTTCCTGGCCTTCCAGTATCCGGTAGAGATCCCTGGCGTCAGCAACGCCTACTTTCTCCGAGCCGCCTACAACGAGATCCAGAAGGCGCGCGGTCTCGAAGAGGTTGACTCGATGGACTTTCTCGACCTGCTGGAGGAGAAGCTCAAGGTTGTTGAATGGGGCCCGGAGATCATGAGTCGGGCTGTGAACTCGGGGTTCTCGGGCGGAGAGAAGAAGCGGAACGAGATTTTACAGATGGCGGTGCTGCAGCCCCGGCTCGCGGTTCTGGATGAGACAGACTCAGGACTCGATATCGACGCCTTGCGGATCGTCGCCGGCGGGGTGAATGCCTTGCGCCGTCCCGATAACGCGACCGTGCTGGTTACCCATTATCAGCGGCTTCTCAACTACATCGTTCCCGACCACGTTCATGTGCTCTCGGCCGGACGCATCGTCAGGTCCGGAGGCAAGGAGCTGGCACTGGAGCTGGAGGAGCGAGGATACGAGTGGCTCGAGGACGAGGCGCTGGCGTCGTGAGCTCCGCCACATTGCAGGAGATTGGGATGCACAGCGCCAGCGGAACAGCGGAACTGCCCGATTGGCTGGAGCCGGTCTGCCGCGCGGCGTTGGACCGTTTTGCCCGCACGGGATTTCCCACTTCGCGCGACGAAGAGTGGCGCTTCACGCCAATCGGACCCATCGCCCAGAACTCATGGCGCCCGGCCCCGCAAACAGCCGCAATCACGCAGGACGAGCTCAAGCGGTTTGAGTTTGGCCATCCGGATTGGAGTACTCTCGTCTTCGTGAACGGATCCTATCGCGAAGACCTGAGCACGGCCTTCAGCATTCCGGGAGTCCGGGTCACTAGTCTGGCAGAAGCGCTTCGAGCCGACGGGGCGGTTTTGCAATCACATTTGGGCCGCCACGCGCCAATCGAAGCGAGTCCTTTTGTCGCCTTGAACACCGCCATGATAAGGGACGGAGGACTGGTTCATGTCAGGGCAGGCGCCGAGCTCCTGCGCCCCATTCACCTGCTGTTCGTGACGACGCCGGAGGCGGCCGGCAGCGTGGTTCATCCCAGAAATCTCGTTGTGGTCGAACGCGGAGCCCGGGCTGCTGTGGTGGAGAGCTATGTCACCCTGAGCCCTGATAGCTCCTACTGGACCAACCCGGTTACCGAAGTCTCGCTGGGCGAAAACGCCTGGCTGGAACACACCCGGATCCAGCGCGAGAGCGAGCAGGCCTACCACATCGGCCTGACCCACGTCGACCAGCAGAGAGACAGCCACTATCGCTCATTCTCCATGGCTATCGGTGGGGCCATTGCGCGGCACAATCTGCATGCTCGCCTGAATGACGAGAACGTGGAGACACTGCTGTATGGGCTCTACCTCACCCGCGGCGAGCAGTTGGTGGACAATCATACCGCCATATACCACGACCAACCCAACTGTCGGAGCTGGGAGGTCTATAAGGGTGTGTTGGATGGACGTTCCCGCGGCGTGTTCAACGGGAAGGTGTTCGTAAAGCCCGAGGCCCAGAAGACCGACGCCAAACAGACCAATCGGAACCTGCTTCTGAGTGATGGCGCCAGGGTCGACACCAAGCCCCAGCTGGAGATCTTCGCGGACGACGTCAAGTGCACTCACGGTGCCACCGTCGGACGACTCGACGACCTCGCCCTGTTTTACTCTCGCAGCCGCGGAATTCCTGCTGCGGAAGCACAGCGGCTTTTGACCTATGCCTTTGCCGCTGAGGTCATTGCCGAGGTGAGCCTGGAGCCGGTGCGGGAAGAGCTGGAGGGACTCGTGCGCGAGCGTCTGGGGGCCCGGTGAGCGGAACCACGGTTTCTGACCGGATCGTCGGAAATGCGGAACTGCACCTTGCACCGCGCCCACCGCTCGATGTCGAGAGAGTCAGGCAGGACTTTCCCATTCTGCAAGAGCAGATACATGGGCGCCCGCTGGTATATCTCGACAACGCAGCCACCACCCAGAAGCCTCACGCAGTCATCGAAGCAGTTCTCCGGTTTTACAGCCGGGAGAACGCCAACATCCACCGTGGTGTGCACTATTTGAGCGGTCAGGCCAGCGCCGCCTTCGAAGCAGTACGGGTCAAAGTCGCCCAGTTCATCAATGCCCGGGCGCCGCACGAGGTGATCTTCACCCGGGGCACCACCGATGCCATCAATCTCGTCGCTCAGAGCTATGGCAGGCGTTTTCTCGGGTCAGGTGACGAGGTGCTCATCACCGGGATGGAGCACCACTCGAATATCGTGCCCTGGCAGCTGCTGTGTGAGCAAACCGGGGCCGTTCTCCGTGCTGTCCCCCTCACCCAGGACGGGGAGCTTGATCTCGATCAGTTCTCTCGGCTCCTGAACGACCGTACACGGTTTATTGCGCTGGTCCATCTCTCCAACGCGCTGGGAACCATTAATCCCATCAGAGCAAATCACGAGCTGGGCTCGCGAGCGGAACATCCCTGTGCTGGTGGACGCGGCGCAATCGGTTCCCCATCTGCCGGTCGACGTGCAGGATCTGGACTGCGACTTCCTGGCCTTCTCCGGGCACAAGCTGTACGGCCCAACCGGTATTGGCGTGTTGTACGGCCGCGAGGCGCTGCTCGAGCTGATGCCCCCGTATCAGGGTGGCGGCGGCATGATCGAGACAGTCACTATCGAGCGGTCGACCTGGGCTCCTCTTCCTGCCAAGTTCGAGGCGGGCACGCCCATGATCGCCCAGGCAATAGGGCTCGGGGCGGCCCTCGATTACGTGAATGGTGTAGGGCGTGAGTCCATCGCGCGCTGGGAGCAGCAACTGCTTGCTCATGCCACCGAGCTGCTGAGCGGCATTCCGGGATGTCGGATCATCGGCACCGCTCCCGATAAGGCGGGCGTGCTGTCGTTTGTGCTCAAGGACGTCCACCCCCACGATATCGGAACCATCCTCGATGCCGAGGGAATCGCGATCAGGGCGGGACACCACTGCACTCAGCCGTTGATGCGCCACTTTGGTGTCGCAGCCACCGCACGCGCCTCCTTCGCCTTGTACAACACCAAGGCCGAGGTCGACGCACTGGCTGTGGGCCTGAAAAACGTCTCGAGGATGTTTGCCTGATGGGGACCCTGGTCACGCTATATCAGGATCTCATTCTGGATCACAATCGGACGCCGCGGAATTACCGGGAGATCGAGAACGCCAACCGGAAAGCGGAAGGGCATAATCCGCTTTGTGGCGACAAACTCACGGTTTGGCTACGGATGGAAGGTGATCTCATCGAAGACGTCGCCTTCCAAGGTTCGGGATGTGCGATTTCGAAAGCATCGGCATCTCTCATGACCGTGGCCGTCAAAGGCAAGCGCAAGGCCGAGGCAGAAGATCTGTTTGAGCAGTTCCGGCGGCTGATCACAGGTACTCTCCAACCAGATCAACAGCGGGCACTGGGGAAACTGGTGGCGTTTGCGGGAGTGGCCGAGTATCCGGTTCGGGTCAAGTGCGCCGGCCTGTCATGGCACGCGCTCCGCGCCGCATTGGATCGGCCCGAGGCTGTGGTATCAACCGAATAACACAAGGGATAGTCATGCCGTATAATCCTGCTTTGGTAGCTCCGATGCGCACCGAGGTTACCCGCCTGGGTGCTCGCGAGCTCACTACAGCTGTTGAAGTGGATGCTGCGTTGGGAGATCAACGCGGATCCATGCTGGTATTCGTCAATTCCGTCTGCGGTTGTGCCGCCGGCAACGCGAGACCGGCTCTGGCGCTCGCGCTCAAGCATCCTGTTGTGCCCCAGCAAGTGGTCACCGTATTTGCCGGCCAGGATCTGGAGGCGGTAGCCCGCGCTCGCCAGTACTTCGCTGATTATCAGCCCAGCAGCCCCTCGATGGCGCTGCTCCGCGATGGAGACGTAGTGCATTTCGTGCACCGTCATCAAATCGAGGGGCGCTCACCTCAGGCAATCGCCGCCGATTTGACCAGCGCGTTCGATAAATTCTGCGGCGCGGCGGTATAGCTCCGTGTCGGGACACGTATTCCACCCTGGCCACTCCGCGTTGCACGGAATGACGGTCGTGGTGGAGACCGCCGGGGCTCTGACATACGTGGGTCGGTATGATCGTGAGGACAGTGCGGGAGTGCATCTGCTCGATGTTGGAGTACACGACGCACACTCTGCCATGGCTAAGGAGGAGTACATCCAACGGAGCTCCAAGTTCGGAGTGCGCGGCGAGCAGCGCCATGTAGTTGTTCCAACCAACCAGGTTGCCCGTATTTCCCAGCTCGGTAATTGGGAGCAGGCTCGCTCGAGCTAGGGATCCAATGGACCACTACGACGTCGTGGTGATCGGGGGCGGTCACGCAGGAAGCGAGGCCGCCGCGCTGGCTGCGCGCCGTGGGGCGCGGACCCTCCTGCTCACTCAGAATCTCGAAACGATCGGCCAAATGTCCTGCAATCCCGCTATCGGCGGAATTGCCAAGGGTACGATCGTGCGTGAGATCGACGCCCTGGGTGGGGTAATGGGGAGAGCCACCGACAAGGCCTGCATCCAGTTCCGAATGCTCAACCGCTCGAAAGGCCCCGCTGTCTGGTCACCTCGGGCTCAGTGTGATCGAAGCCTGTACCGGCGCGCTGTCCGGTTCCTTCTTGAAAGGGAGCCACTGCTCGATCTCCGCCAGGGTACGGTGACCAAGTTGGAGGTCGACACTGGTGGTGGCACTATCAGTGTCGAGACAGTGGAGGGTCCTCGCGTGGTCGCCAGGAGTATTGTCGTTACGGCCGGAACTTTCCTTAGAGGGCAGATTCACCGGGGTACGCATACCGCTATTCCCGGCGGGAGAGCGGGGGACCCGCCATCAGTGGCGTTAGCGGAAGCTCTTGCTGAACTTGGACTTGAGGCTAGAAGGTTTAAAACTGGAACGCCACCTCGGATCGATGGTCGGACGGTGCAGTTCACCAAAACCCAGCGCCAAGACGGCGATCCAGAGCCCTATTGGTTTTCACACTATGAGCGTACACCAAGGCCCGAGCAGCGTCCCTGTTTCCTTACTCATACTGGCGGCGAGCTCAAGGATATCGTCCAGCGGCATCTCGCCCAGTCTGCCCTCTACGGTGGCGCCATTGCCAGCAGAGGTCCGAGGTACTGCCCTTCAATAGAAGACAAGATCGTCAAGTTCCCCGAAGTGGATCGTCACCAAGTGTTCCTTGAACCGGAGGGACTGGACACCACTGAGATGTACGTCAACGGTCTGTCCACGTCGCTACCTCCTGACATTCAGCTTGATTTCCTCCGGACCGTTCCGGGTCTGCAGCATGTTCGGATGACTAGGCCGGGATACGCTATCGAGTATGACTATTTTCCACCAAACCAGCTCAGCCCGACACTTGAGGTCAAGGGGATCGATGGCTTGTTCTTCGCTGGGCAAGTGAACGGAACCACTGGGTACGAGGAGGCCGCCGCCCAAGGGGCAGTGGCAGGGGCCAATGCCGCAGCACACGCGCTTGGACTAGATCCTCTGGTCGTAGGTCGACAATCGGGATTCATCGGAGTGCTGATCGACGATCTGGTCACGCGGGGAGTGGATGAGCCTTACCGGCTGTTCACGTCTCGCTCCGAGTACCGGTTGTTACTCCGGCAGGACAACGCTCTCCGTCGGATGCTTCCTCACGCCGGCACCCTGGGAACACTAAGGCCCGCTGAGCTCGAATCGGCTCATCGCAGGCTCCAGCGGGAGAACTCACTCCTCGAAAGGCTCGATGGGGCGTGGATCTCACCCAGCGATGCCAACCCGGCCTTAAGTGTCTTGGGTTCTTCAGCTCTCAAGGAGCCGGTTAGGTTGGCCGACCTCGCTAGGCGGCCCGAGGTTTCGCTGGAAGAGCTCTTGCAAGCCGTCGGATTCGAGTGTGACACTGATGCAATTGAGTGGGTGAGCGTTGAGTTGAAGTATGCTGGATATGTAGCCAAGGAGCGGTCTTCTGTAGAGCGGATTCGGCAGATGGAACAGTACCCCATCCCGGAGGATCTGGACTATTCAAGATTGAGAGCCCTCTCCTACGAGTCACGAGAAAAACTGCAGGTCGTTCGGCCTAGAAGCCTGGGACAAGCCAGCAGGGTTCCAGGAGTGTCACCCAGTGATATTCAAAACCTCCTCTCGGAGGTTATCCGCTTGGGTAGACGCGAGCGCGTTTCACGTGAAACGTCCCCCTCTGCATAGTTTCACGTGAAACGATAGCCATTCAGCGCTGGCTTTAGGTTTCGGTGATTGCCCTCCAAGTACAAACTCCTATATTCGTGCGACCGCTGCCGCGGTCCCCCCTGGCATAGCAATCCATCTCAAGTTCGGAAGCCACGTTTGTTTCCCAATTCAAGGCTTCGGCACACATGGCTCAGGTCATAGCAATAGCAAACCAAAAGGGCGGAGTCGGTAAGACCACAACCGCCGTGAATCTTGCCGCAGCGCTAGCTATCGCCCAACGACGGACACTTCTGCTCGATGCGGATCCCCAAGGAAATGCAACCAGCGGGGTGGGTGTCGCGAAGGAGACTGTCGAGCTCTCACTTTATGAATCCTTGGTCGAGGGGCAAGCGCCCGGAGCATCTGTCCTGTCCATTTCCGCCCTCCCCTTTCTTTCATGTCCTTCCGGCAACGCAAGATCTAGTTGGGGCAGAGCTGCAGTTAGTGGAACGTGAAGGGCGAGAAGCGATTCTTCGCCGGACACTGGACGATCTACAAGAGCGATTACGATTACATCATCGTTGACTGCCCCCCGTCTCTTGGCCTGCTAACTCTAAATGTTCTGACTGCGGCTAACGGAGTCGTGATCCCGATTCAGTGTGAGTACTACGGGCTGGAAGGGATATCGCAGCTT
Organism: uncultured Gemmatimonadales bacterium; assembly: GCA_963842945.1. Classification (GTDB taxonomy): domain Bacteria; phylum Gemmatimonadota; class Gemmatimonadetes; order Gemmatimonadales; family GWC2-71-9; genus CAVVWJ01. The sequence goes on along the minus strand of CAWJIM010000019.1, from coordinate 479,038 downwards.
CTTAACACTGTCAGGTTAGTGCAACAAAACTTCAACCCTGGGCTGGCTATTAACGGGGTGCTTCTCACCATGTACGACGCCCGTCTGAATCTCTGTCGTCAGGTCGCCGAGGACGCGAAGGAGTACTTTGGGGCCAAAGTATTTGTCACACCTATCCCAAGGAATGTCCGGCTGGCCGAGGCCCCCAGTTTTGGCAAGCCGATCCTGCTGTACGACGCGCAATCGGTCGGTGCGAAGAGCTACCTAGCAGTGGCCGAGGAGTTGTTGCGTCGGCTAGAACACTCAGACGCCACCATCGAGCCACTTGCCGCCAGTAGCTCGCAATCACTCGGTGAACAGCCAGCCGACGAAAGCCGCCCTCCTACCGAAATGAGCAGCGAACCGGAGCCGGAACCAGTGCACCACCTTCCCGACCAGGCAACGGACCAAATGCCCGAGGTGACCACTCATGACTGAAACCAAGAGACTGGGCCGTGGCCTCGAGGCTCTGCTCGGTTCGGCATCCCGAGAGCAGGCTCAAGCTTCCGGGGCGCTTCGCGAGTTACCCGTCGGCAGCGTTCAGCCCAACCCTTTCCAACCTCGGACCCAAATAAATGAAGCCGAGCTGGTGGAGTTGACCGCATCTATCGAGGCGTCTGGGCTTCTCCAGCCGGTGGTGGTGCGCCCCCGCAATGGGAAATACGAGCTTATCGCGGGAGAGCGGCGGTGGCGCGCGGTTCAGCGACTCGGGTGGCCCAAAATCCCTGCGGTTGTGAAGGAGGTCGACGACCCGACTCTCCTGACCTTGGCGCTGATCGAAAATCTGCAAAGGGACAACCTGAGTGCGATTGACGAGGCCGCCGGCTATCAGCGCCTGAGTGAGGAGTTTCAGCTTCCCCAAGCCGAGATCGCCCGTTTGGTGGGGCGAGACCGATCGACCATTGCCAATCTGCTTCGGCTGTTGAAACTGCCCGATGAAGTCAAGCAACTGGTCCATCAGGCCAAGTTGACGGAGGGGCATGCTCGAGCTCTCCTTACCGTGCAAGATCGGGCCAACTTGGTGCGTCTGGCTCAAGAGGCCGCGGAGTCGGGTTGGTCGGTTCGAGAGTTGGAGGCTCGTGCGCGGCCGGAGACGGGTAAATCAGGGGACACCGAGTCGACAGTATCAAGACCGCATTCGCCACCTAGGCCCCAAAATGCCGATGTCCGTCGCATTGAGGACTCCCTCCGCAAACGGCTGGGCACCGACGTCCGGGTGACCACGCGCCGAAAGGGGCGGGGATTCATCAGCATCAGTTATTACTCGAACGATGACTTGGCGCGGGTGCTGGAGCTGATCCTGGGTGAGCCGTTCGCGGGATGAAGAAGCGGAAGCGCTCGCGTGCGGTCACCATAGTAGTCCAGCGGGATGGCACCACCAAAACTCGGACCTACCGAATCCCCATCTGGGGTCTGCGACTTGGCTCGTGGGCTCTAGGACTGATTGCCCTTCTCTTCCTATTGGTGGCGGCGCTCTATGGACCGCTGGCCGGAGCGGCGGCGCGGGTGCCCGGCTTGGAGCGCGAGTTGGCAAGGCTTCGTGCCGAGAATACCAGGGTACGCGAGCTTTCCGAGGCCTTGGACAGCGCCGAGTCACGTTACGCGCAGGTCCGGCAGATGATGGGTGGCGAGATTGTTCGAGATCCGGTAACCAAGGCCTCACAGTTACCGGTTGCACCACCGATCAGAGCTCGACTCGCATCTACCGTTGACCTTGCTGCTGGCCCCACTGCTCCTCGGCACTGGCCCCTGGATGAATCGGGCTACATCACTCGGGGACAGGTGAAGGCAAGCGGACGGAATGAGGCACATCCCGGCATCGACATAGCAGTTGCGGTTGGAAGCCTGGTTCGGGCGTCGGGCGGTGCCACTGTTCGTGAGACCGGACAGGATCCGGAGTACGGATTCTTTGTGTTATTGAATCATCCTGAGGAATACCAGACTATGTACGGCCACCTCTCGCGCATAATAGTGACAGTGGGAGCTACAGTCGCACCCGGGGAGGTAATTGGCCTGAGCGGAAACAGCGGGCGCTCGACCGCTCCTCACCTTCACTTTGAAATCAGGCAACACGGGGTATCCCTGAACCCCCTGACGATGGTAAAGGAGGGAAGCTGATGGGCATCTTCTCCAGCCCGCCACGGGATGATCAGGGCAACGAGCTCAGACGCCGTAAAACCGATCAAATACCCTTCTCAATAATCGCCAGCGACATGACAGTTATTGGCGACCTTGAGACAGACGGGGTCGTGCGCATCGAGGGACGGGTCAAGGGAACGGTCAGGGTAGGGTCTCAGGTGCTGGTTGCCTCAGGGGCTGTGATCGAGGGAGACCTGCACACCCAGGAGGCCGTGATAGCGGGTCAGGTGAGCGGAGCCATTCATGCCCGGGAGCGCGTGGAGCTTCAGGCCAGCGCCATGGTCGCCGGCGACATTCTGACGCCTCGCATTTCTATAATAGAAGGCGCCAGAGTCAGTGGCGAAGTGAAAATGGACTCCAAAACCGAGGGACACGTCGTCGGGACTTCCCACAAATAGTTGAAAATTCACCTAAGTGTGTGGATAGTAAAATCTTGAGGGTCACTTCCGCCCGCTCTCGGGTGCAATTCCGCGCACCTGCCCTCCGAAAAATTGGAATGGCCAGGCTCTGCTGCTATGCTGTCGCCATAATGTTGGCCTCCTGCTCCCGCGATCAGGCCGGCGGGTTGCGGGTCGGGCTGGTCACGCCTGGCTCGGTGACTGATGCAGCCTGGAACTCCGGTGCCTATGCGGGACTGCAGCGGATTGGTGATTCGCTCGGGGCGCGGATCAGTCACATCGAGGCTCGTTCCCCGGCGGAGCAGAGCGAGGCGCTTCGCAGCTACGCGGCCCAGGGGTACGACCTGGTGTTTGCTCATGGTTTTGAGTTCCAGGATCTCGCCGAGCGAGCCTCTGCCTCCTATCCTCGTACCGTTTTTGTGGTGACCTCCGGGCGAAGAGCCAGACTCAACGTCTCTCCCCTGATATTTCGATTGGAAGAGGCCAGCTACCTGGCGGGCATGGTGGCGGCTGGGATGAGCAAGACCGGCACGCTGGGTTTTGTGGGCGGGATCCAGCTCCCCCCGATCGAAGCAGCCTACCAAGGCTGGCTCAACGGGGCTCGGTCGGTGAACCCCAAAATCCGATCCCGACTGGTATACCTGAATAGCTTCGATGACGTTGCCGCGGGCCGAGAGGCGGCACTGGCCCTGATAGGTGCGGGTGCGGACATGTTCCACCACAACGCGGACGCTGCAGCTCTGGGGCTATTCCAAGCGGTCAAGGACCGCCCCGGCGTGTACGTTTTCGGGGCGAACACCGACCAAGCCGGGCTCGCTCCCGGCCACGTCCTCGGGAGTGCAATTATCGATCTGCCCCGAGCGTTCCTGCTGATCGCAAACGAGGTGAAGCAGGGCAACTTCAAGGCACACGTGGAGGCTTTCGGCCTCAAGAGCGGCGTTGTGAGCTACGTGCCCGACCCTCGATTGGACAGTATCGTTCCGGCCGGCCTCCAGGCTCGAGTGACCGCGGCGGCAGACTCGATCTCCTCCGGAACTCTGCTTGCGGCACCCCGGCCCACAAGCATGGAGGCCACCGACCGGCACACCCCTCAGAAGTCGTTGGGCCGAATCGGCGCATGACTCAAGCGCAGCAACTCGCCAGAGTTTCCGGCTATCTCGATCAGTTTCTTCGGATCAAAGACATCCCCGACGAAGTCAATGCGGTGAATGGGCTCCAGGTGGAGAATAGCGGCCACATAGGGCGGATCGTTGCCGCAGTAGATGCTTCCCTTGCTACGATTGAGGGAGTCGTTGCGTCACTCGAGCCCCGGAAGCCCCCGGCGCTGCTCCTGGTGCACCACGGACTTTTCTGGGACGGCAACATTCCGATCACTGGACGGCGCTATCGGCGGCTGTCCACTCTGCTGGCCCACGACATTCCACTCTACGCAGCTCACATACCCTTGGATGTCCATCCGGAGGTGGGCAACAATGCAGTACTGGCTGAGCGGCTCGGCATACGCGTGGAGGGGTGGTTCGGCAACTATCGCGGCATCCTTATGGGAGTCTGGGGAGAAGTGCCGAGCGGTCTTCCCACGAGAGAAGCGCTGGCCCTCGAGCTTGACCGCGTGCTTCATACCCTGAAAGGGAGCGCCACGCTGATTCCGGGAGGGCCGGAGAAGCCGGCGCGAGTGGGCATTATCACCGGAGGCGCCGGAAACATGCTTGCGCAGGCGCGTGATGCCGGCATCGACACATTCATTACCGGCGAAGGCCCACACCACACCTACTTCGATGCCATGGAGTGGGGCCTGAATCTGATCTACGCCGGACACTACGCAACCGAAACACTGGGTGTTCAGGCGATGGCGTCCCACTTGGGCGAGCTGTTCGATGTCGACTGGGAGTTCCACGATCACCCTACCGGTCTCTGATCCAGTGCCTCCCCTTCTCGAGCTCGTGGGGATTCGAAAGCGATTCGGCTCCGTGGAGGCACTCCGCGGAGCCGATTTTACTCTGGGCTCCGGTGAGGTGCACGCGCTGCTGGGTGAGAATGGAGCAGGCAAATCCACGCTGATGCATGTCGCCTACGGCATGGTGTTGCCCGACGCGGGATCGGTGCGACTCAATGGCAGCGATCGGACCATCTGGTCTCCCCGACAGGCACGAAATCTTGGCTTGGGCATGGTGCATCAGCACTTTACCTCGATCCCGGCTTTGACGGTGGCCGAGAACATTGCCCTTGCCGCGGGTTGGGCCGGCCATCCTCGGCATCTCTGCCGGAAGGCTGAGGCTCTGAGCGAGAAACTGGGCCTGCCTCTCGACGCTGACCAGCGAGCCGGCCGTCTTCCGGTGGCATTGAAACAACGGCTGGAGATCGTCAAAGCTCTCGCGGTCGATGCGAGGATTCTGCTGCTGGATGAGCCCACCGCGGTGTTGGCGCCACCAGAGGCAGATGAGTTACTCCAGGTGGTGCGGAGATTCGCTGAGGCCGGCGGGTCTGCCGTCCTGATCACCCACAAATTGGACGAGGCGCTCCGAGTAGCGGATCGAGTGACGGTGCTGCGTCAGGGCGCCGTGACGCACTCCGGAACTGTCATCGACGAGACAGCGAGCTCGCTGGCCCGCGCAATGATCGGATCGGCGCCGGACACTGCTGAACCGGCCAGGTCGAGATCGCGACCAGCTGCCGGCGCAGCCCCTGTTCTGGTCCGGATGGAGGCGCTCGAGGTTTCCCGAGAGAGCGGCTACGGTATAGCAGTTCGGCACGGATCGCTGAGGATTCAGGGAGGCGAGATCGTCGGAATCGCTGCGGTGGAGGGGAACGGACAACGCGAGCTGCTGCGGGCCATCGCGGGCCGAATCCTTCCGTTGCGGGGAAGACTGGAAGTAGCCGGACCGATCGGCTTCATCCCGGAAGACCGTACTTCAGAGGGTCTGATTCCAGAGCTGAGTCTTACCCAGAATGTCACGCTTGGCCTGGACCACGAGGCCCCTTGGATCCGACCAGGGTACCTCAATTGGCGGGCAGCGCGGGTTCGGACAGCGGAGCTGCTGCAGCAGTATGGAATCGTCGCTGATGGGCCTGCTGCGCGTGCGGGATCCCTGAGCGGTGGCAATCAGCAGAAGCTCATCGTGGCTCGAGAGCTTTCGCGCAATCCGGCAGTTCTGGTAGCCGAGAATCCAACCCGGGGTCTGGACATCGGTGCTGCGGCCGCAATCCGCTCCCGAATCAGCGCAGCAGCTGAAGCCGGAGCAGCCGTTCTGGTGTACTCCAGCGACCTGGATGAAGTGTTGCAGCTATCTCATCGAACGATCGTCGTCTGTCGCGGGGTGCTGTCGGAGGCTCCGGCGACGGCTACACGGGATGAGATCGGCCGCATGATGCTGCAGGAGCCTGCGAGGTGAATCGGCTGTGGTGGGCACTGGCCGCTGTGTTGATCGGACTGAGCCTTCTGGCGACAGGTCTGTACCTGGCTGGATACGATCCCGGCATAGCGCTCGCCGCCCTGTTCAGTGGCGCTTTCGGCTCCTGGTATGCATTCACCTCGGCTACCCTGGTCCGAGCCGTTCCGCTGATTCTGATCGGGTTGGGAATCGCGATCGCGTTCCGCGGTGGGTCCTTCAACATCGGTGGTGAGGGACAATTCTATGCCGGCGCCATAGCGGCGACCTGGATCGGGCTGCACCTGGCCCGGGTACCTTCGGCTCTGGGCATCCCACTGCTGTTGGTGGGGTCTGCCATAGCAGGCGCTGCATGGATAGCCATTCCGGTCTGGCTCAAGCTTCGGTTTGGCGTGATTGAGGTCATCAGTACCCTGCTGCTGAATTTCGTGGCCGAATCCCTGGTCAGCCTGTTGGTGCAAGGCCCACTGCAGGAGCACAGCCGGGTGTACCCCCAGAGCGACGCCATTCCGGATCCGGCACGCCTACCCCTGCTGGGAGACAGCCGACTTCACGCCGGCTTCTTCCTGGCTCTGCTCGTCGGCCTCGTGCTCTGGTACCTCTTTCATTTTACTCTCTGGGGATTCCGGCTTCGGGCGGTGGGCGCGGGGCCGCGCGCTGCGGAGATCAGCGGCCGAGTCGATCCACAAAGAGTCGGAGCCATGGCACTGTTGTGCTCCGGAGCTCTGGCCGGGCTGGCTGGGGGCGTGGAAATAAGCGGAGTGTCGTACGCCCTGTTTCAGAACCTGTCGCCAGGATACGGCTTTACTGGAATTGCCGTGGCTTTGCTGGGAGGACTCGACCCGGCCGGTGTGGTGCTCAGCGGAGTGCTGATCGGCGCCTTGGAAGCGGGTGCGGGAGCCATGCAGCGCGACGCTGGGATCCCGGCCGTTGCGGTTTTTGTGGTCGAGGCCGCGATTATCGTCGTCGCCCTGCTCGCGACCACGCCAAAAGGCGGCTGGATGAACGCGCGAGTCATTCGAAGAATTCGTCCGGCAATGCGCAAGGCGAGCTGATGGACCCATTGGTGCTCGCTGGCGGATTTCTCGCTGCGGCGGTTCGGGTGGCCACGCCCCTCCTGTTCGCTGCCACCGGCGAGACCATCACCGAGCGCTCAGGCGTGATCAATCTGGGGATCGAGGGAATCATGCTGGCCGGCGCTCTGGCTGCCGCCCTTGGGGCAACGACGTGGGGACCGTGGGGTGGTCTGGGAATGGCGGCTCTCGCTGGGATGCTTGCGGCTGGTGTCTTTGCCCTGCTCGCAATTGGTGCCCGGGCAGATCAGGTCATCACCGGCACCGCGGTTACGCTGGCCATGGTTGGCCTCACCGGCACCATCTACCGCCAGGCGTACGGCATTCAGGGTGTGGGTCTCAGCATACCTACATTTTCGGACCTACCGATACCCGGTCTGTCCCGGATCCCCGTGCTGGGACCGGGTTTCTTCCAGCAGCCCATCCCGACATACCTCGTCTTTGCAGCGCTGCCGCTGGTCTGGTGGGTGCTCTTCCGGACACGAGTGGGGCTCGCGTTGCGCGCCACCGGCGAAGCGGCGGCCATGGCCCGAGCCATGGGAGTACGGACCACGCTGATCCGCTCCGCAGCCACGGTCATCGGCGGTGCTTTCGTTGGTCTCGGTGGCGCGACACTCGTCCTGGCCCAGGTGGGCACGTTCGCGGAGCGCATGACTGCCGGGAGAGGCTTCCTGGCAATCGCCATCGTGGTGCTGGGTCGCTGGCACCCGGGGGGAGTTGCCCTGGCAGCCCTGCTGTTTGGGCTGGCGACGGCGTTGCAGTTCATCTTTCAAGCATTGGGTGTTCAGGCGCCATACCAGCTCTTCTTAATGCTGCCCTACCTGCTCACACTGTTGGCGTTGGCAGGGGCGGTTGGCCGAGTTCGAGCGCCGGGAGATTTGGGGAGGGCCTAGCGCATCTCGGCAGCCAGCGAGTCTCTGGCCTGAACAATCAGATCTCGAACTCGCGCCTTCAATGAGGGCACATCGGCCAGGGTGAGGCCGGCCGTTTCCACCGGCTCCAGTACCCGCAGGTGCGCTGCCGATCGCCCGAAGCGCCAGCCATGCTTGGGAAGCGCCGTACCCGTCCCGCTGAGCGCGAGAGGCAGAATGGGAACCCCGGCCTCGACCGCAAGACGGAAAGCACCATCCTTGAACGGAAGCAGCTCGGTGGTCTTGGAGCGGGTCCCCTCCGGGAAGATCATCACAGAGACCTTTTGCCGGAGCACCTTACGGCAGCGCTCCATGGCCTCGACCGCACTGGGACCGAAGCCGCGCTTTACCGGAATGTCTCCGGCCAGCCACATCATCCATCCCATTATCGGGAATTCGAAAGAGCTCGGCCTTGGAGAGCCATTTCATTTCCCAGGGCAGGTGGCTGACCAGGAGGATGTCGGCGAACGATTCATGATTCGAGACAACCACGTAGGGATGCCGCGGATTCTTGGGCATCGTTCCCGAGTAGCGAAAGCTGCCAGAGCGGGTTCAGCGTGGCCGTCACCGGCCCAATGCGGCGAAAGACGTATCCGACGATATAGCGACCTCGATCGAATGCTCCGGTCACCAGCAGCAGAATGAGCATTACCGGGAACCAGATCAGAATGCATAGTACCAACACGAGCCAGGCCCAGAGCGAGAGGATCGATTGCCAGAGGCGAGACATACGGCTCAATTCCGTTCAGAAGAGGGCAAGGCTGCTACCCGGGTGATGGGCGCTAACCTACTGCTGGGCCGGACGGAGGGACAAGGGTGACCCAAGGCACATCTCCATTCGAGCCCGATGTACCGGGGCCTGTCCCCGATCCTGACGCTGGTGCGGCAGTCGACCAACCGGATATCAACAAGCTGGGCGAAGCCCTGCGCGAGCGGGTGGAAGTCCGCTCGATCTCGATCACCGGTCTGTTCGTCCTTGCTGCTTTGTATACGCTCTATTTTGCTCGCGCCTTCTTTCTCCCCATCGTTCTCGCCGTCCTGCTCGACTTTCTTCTGAGCCCATTGATCCGCGCACTCAAGCGCGCCCGGGTTCCCGAACCTCTGGGGGCCGCCCTGGTGATTGTGGGATTGCTGGGAACCGGAGGCGTTGCGGTCTACGGACTGGTGGGGCCCGCCAAGGGAGTGGGTGGCCAAGCTGCCGGCCAGCATGCGGGAAGCGGAGAATCGACTCCGAAAGCTGCGAACGCCGGTAGAACAAGTCAGTAAGACCGCGGAGCAGGTCGAGCAGGCCACGAAAGTGGACAACGGAACCAAGACGCAGGAAGTGGTGCTGAAGGGTCCGTCGCTGACCGAACGACTGTTCGGCACCACTCAAACGCTCGTCGCCAGCGCGTTCGAGGTGATCATCCTCCTCTACTTTCTGCTCGCAGCCGGCGACCTGTTTCTGCAGAAGCTGATCAAGGTTCTGCCCCAGCTTCGCGACAAGAAGAAGGCCGTGGCGATTGCCCGGGAGACCGAAGCCTCGATCTCCACCTATCTCGTGACGGTGACGCTGGTCAACCTCGCGCTCGGTCTGGCCGTCGCCATCGTCATGTTCCTGCTCAAGATGCCTAACCCCGTGCTCTGGGGCGTGCTGGCTGCTCTCGCGGAGTTCATCCCCTATCTGGGCGCATCGGCGGTGGTGACGCTGTTGACGCTGGCGGGGCTGGTTACCTTCCAGGAGGTCGGGCATGCACTGCTCGTCCCCGTGGCCTACCTCGGGGTCAACATCCTCCAGTCACAACTGATCGCGCCACTCATTCTCGGCCGGCGGCTCACGCTGAATCCGGTTGCCATCTTCGTGGGACTAGTGTTCTGGTGGTGGATCTGGGGAGTTCCCGGAGCCTTTATTGCTGTGCCCCTCATTGCGACGTTCAAGATCTTCTGCGATCACATCGAGGCGCTCGCGCCAATCGGCGAATTCCTGGGGAGATAGGCGGTGCCGGCGGCGCGCCTCACTTCTTCCGAGCGGCTAGCCCTGGGAACGCTGAGCTCCCTGCTCGATCATCGGCGCGTCCGCCTCTACCGGTCCGATGCGACTGGTTGGTCCCGCCGCCTTCGCACGGCGGTGTTGCGGCTCAGCCGGAATCGAGCCGTGGCGCTGGGCAACCGGGTTTTCCTTCCAGATCACTGCGAGGAACATCTGCCGGTCCTGGCGCACGAGCTCACGCATTGCGCCCAGTTTCAGGCTTGGGGGTTCTGGCGCTACTTCGGACGGGGATTCGTGGCCCAGCTCAGAGACTTGCTCTATCAGAAAGGGCCGCCTCGGCTCCAGTCCATATCACTACACGCTGGAGCCGGGGAAGCCTTTCAGCGCGTACGGAATGGAGCAGCAGGGGCAGATCGTGGAGGACTGCTTTCGCGGCCACCCCGGCGCCCTGGCCATCTCACCGTTCCGGCCCGGCCAACGGCATAGCGGCGATCAGGCGATGCCGTCCGCCTGATCCATCGAGTGATACGCCTCCTCCTCTTCCGGCAGCTTGTCCTCCCAGAGGGCGAGCACATTCCCATCCGGATCCGCCACCATTGCCATAACGCCCCAGGATTGCTGCGTCGGCTCGCTGGTGAAGCGAACGCCGCGGTCGTGCAGCTCGCCGCAGTAATGCAACAGTCCGGGAACGAAGAGGGTTATGCCGGTGTGCCTGCCGACCAGAGACTTGGCCTCCGGGTGCACGGCCGGGTGTACGCCGATGTGGGTTTCACCCTCGAGAAATTCAGCACCGAACGAGCCCTGCTTGGTCACCGGCAGCCGCAGCTTGTCCCGGTAGAACTCGATGGCCCGCCCGATATCGTGGACGAAGATGGCAACGCTGTACAACGATGGACTGGTCCGCATCGACTCACCGCATCTGAACGACGACAAGTTTGGCTACGAGAACTCCCAGAGCTATGACTCCGGCCAGCAGCACCAGCAACCCTGCTCCCAACAGAAGCAGCACCGTTCGGCTGGACCTGCCGGTTGACTCAGGCCGATCGAGATGCGCCTCCAGCAGGGCCATGTTCTTCGTGTTCGCCTTCCAGCCGGCATCGAACAGATCACCGAGCAGGGGGATCTCCCCGACGACGGTATCGAGCACCACATTGCCCATCATTCGCGCCAGGGTCGCCCGAGAAACACCGAGCCGCGCCGCCTGAAAGACGATGAAGGCGGAGAACACGGCACCGATGGCATCCCCGATTCCGGGGATTATGCCGACGATCGCGTCCAGCCCGATGCGGAACCGGGTGCCCGGGATCTGGAACGCGTTGTCCAGCAGCCGCGTCAGGATCTTGAGGCGCTCGACCTGCGGCGTTCGCCGGTTCACCACGATGGGTGCTGGCGGCGGCCGGTTCAAGGTGTCTGCCATGATTGAATAGTAAGGTTCCAGTAGTTTGAGCGCATGAAGCGGGTAGCGCGGCAAGCCAATGTGTGACCCTGTTGGCATGCGCTCAAACGGAGAGAGAACATGACGTAAACCCTTGTTGACCGAGAGCTTGGAGAAGTCGCTGGACCCGGCCGGTCCGGCCGAGTGGTCCGAGTTCCGGGCGCTGGCCCACCGGATGGTCGACGACATGCTGGATCACCTCTCGACGATCCGCGACCAGCCGGTATGGCGGTCGCCGCCGCCGGAGGTGCGGTCGGCCCTGAGCAGTTCGCTGCCGCTGGAGGGTGAGGGTGAGGAGGCGGCCTACCAATCGTTTCTCCGTCTGGTTCTTCCCTATCCGAACGGCAACCTGCATCCCCGTTTCTGGGGCTGGGTCCAGGGGAACGGCACTCCTTTTGGGATGATGGCCGACATGCTTGCCGCCGGATTGAATCCGCACTTGGCCGGTTTCGACCAGTCCCCCACCCTGGTCGAACAGCAGGTGGTACGGTGGCTCGCGGAGCTGATGGGCTTCCCCGCCGAGGCCAGCGGGCTGATGGTGACCGGCGGTTCTATGGCGAACATCCTTGGCTTCGCCGTGGCTCGGCACCACGCCCTGGAGCGGATCGGAATCAACGTTCGAGAAGATGGTCTCCAGGATGCGCAGACCGGCCGGACCACTCCCAGGTTGATTTGCTACGCCTCAACCGAGGTGCACGGGTGGGCCCAAAAGGCGGTCGAGCTGCTGGGCCTGGGAAATGGCTCGCTCCGGTTGATCCCGGTAGACGAGGAGTACCGGATGAACGTTCCCCTCCTGAAGGAGGCGGTTGCCCGGGATCGGGCAGCCGGTGCGCTGCCGTGTTGCATCATTGGCACCGCCGGCACCGTGAACACGGGAGCAACCGACGATCTTGCCGCTCTGGCCCAGTTCTGCCGGAATGAGGGAATCTGGTTCCACGTAGATGGAGCGTTCGGTGCCCTGCTTCGCTTGCCTCCCAAGCTGCGAGACAAGGTGAAGGGCATCGAGCTCGCCGATTCGCTCGGGTTCGATCTCCACAAGTGGGGTTACCTGCCGTTCGAGTGCGCCTGTCTCCTGGTCCGCGATCCGGAGCTGCACCGCGCCACCTTTGCCATCAGCGCGAGCTATCTGGGCGGAGCCAAACGGGGCCCTATCGCCGGAGGATTCCCCTTCGCCGATCGCGGTGTGGACCTGACTCGGGGATTCAAGGCCCTCAAGGTGTGGCTGTCGTTTAAGGCGTACGGGGTGACAGCCTTGGCCCGGCTGATCGAACAGAATGTGGCTCAGGCCCAATACCTGGCCGGTCTGATCGAGGCCCATCCGGAGCTGGAGCTGCTCGCGCCGGTTCCGCTGAATGTTGTGTGCTTTCGCTATGTGCCGCGGGGAAATGAGGGTGTCGATCTCAATGCCTTGAACGAGGAAATCCTGCTCCGGTTGCAGGAGAGCGGACTGGCCCTCCCCTCAGCCACAGTTCTGCAGGGGCAGTACGCGATTCGTTGCGCCAACGTCAACCACCGAAGCCGGCGGACTGACTTCGAGCTCCTGGTAGACGCGGTGGTGAAGCTGGGGCGGAAGATCAGCGCAGGCGATTGAGCAGGTACATCAGGAGGCTCAGCACAACCGATATCACCAGCATCGAGGCCAGCGGGATGTAGATCCGCATCGAGTCGCGCTCGATCCGGATATCCCCGGGGAGTCTGCCGAACCATCCCAATGCACCGGACCAGACTGCAAGTCCCACCAGAACGAGTGCCACTCCGGCCATCACGATCATTGGTCCGGGCGACGCGTTCATTCGAGCAGGCCCTGGCGTACGGCGTGGATGTAATCGGTGTAGGCCGGCTCCTGTCCGGCGGCCCTCAGATCAGAAGCGATCTGTCCCCGGTGGTATGCCGAGTGGATCACGAGGTGCGTAAGAATCTCCTCGACCGTGCTGGTCCACGGCTCCCCTTTGGAATTGGTGTAGCTCACCGGACGATTCAGCGGCCCGAGGCGCTCAACATCGCCGAGCTCGCTTGATAGCTCGGGTAGCCGCGCCTGACACTGCTCCACCGTAAGCTCCGGCCATACCGGCAGCTCACTGGGTACGCCCTCCATTCGGCTGAGCCACAGGAGCTCCGCACCAATGATGTGGCTCATCCAGCGCAGGCTGCGCGGCGGCGGAGTGCCCTGGGTAAGCGATTCCAGCGTCGCCTCGTTGGCCCAGATATCGTAGCGGAGCATGCGCTTCAGGTGAGTGGTCAAACCGGCTTGCCTGCGCCCCGGGCTCCAAACACCGCCCGATAATTTCTCCGCATGCCCTCGAGTCCCGGCCGTTCCAACGGCGTGTCTCCGAATCGCCGGGTGAACTCCTCAGGGCTCATCTCCTCGAACAGCTCCGCAGTTGCGCTCAGTTCAGCGCTGGGCTGAAACTCCAGGATTCCCGTGGGCTCAGCGAACCGTTGATTCCAGGGGCAGACGTCGTTGCAGATATCACACCCGAACACGTAACCCTGGAAGCGGTCGGCCAGGTCCTCCGGAATCGGCCCCCGTTGCTCGATGGTGAGATACGAGATGCATCGGGTCGCGTCCAGCATACGCGGCTCTACGAAAGCGTCGGTCGGGCAGGCATCGAGACAGCGGGTGCAGCTGCCGCAGCGATCTGTTTCAAAAGGCTGGTCAACCGGGAGTGTGAGATCGGTAAAAATCGATCCGATAAAAAAGAAGGAGCCGATTCCGGGATTTACCAGCATGGTGTTCTTGCCGATCCAGCCGAGTCCAGCCCGCCGGGCCAGCTCGCGCTCGGGAACCGGCCCCGCGTCGGCGTAGGTTCGAGCCAGCGTAGCACCATGCTCTCGCAGAAACTCGGCTAAAACTCCGAGCCGTTGGCTGGTAACCCGGTGATAATCGTGCCCCCGGGCATACTTCGCCACGCGAGGAGCCTGGCGGTCCTCCTCTCGATCGGGGTTGTAGTAGTTGTCTAACACTACCACCACCGACCGCGCCTCCGGCGCGATCAGGCCGGGATTCCGCCTGCGGCGCGCCTGGCGATGGAGATAGCGCATAGTGCCGGCATAGCCTTTGGCCAGCCACTCATCCAGCTGCTCCCCGTACGCGCTGGGTCCAGGGTGCGTAATGCCGCAGCCGACGAAGCCGAGCTCCCGTGCGCGGGACTTGATGAGCGAGGCAAGGTTCATGGTGCCGCCGGTCGAATGCTCACCGGTGGCAACGAAGGCGTGTGAGGTGTCTCGCCCGTGATCAGACGAGCCCCACGGCCATACGTCAGATAGGACCAGGCCCACTGAATCATGACCAGGATCCGGTTGCGGAACCCGATCAGGAAGAAGATGTGAACAAAGGTCCAGGTGAGCCACGCCAGCAGGCCGCCAAAATGGAGTTTCCAGATATCCGCCACCGCTCGGCCCCGGCCGATCACCGCGAGCTGACCCTTGTCCCAATACTGGAACGCGCGGCGCGGCTCGCCGTTCTGGTCTCCCGCAATAACCCCAGCGGCGTATTCGCCCATCTGGATGGCCACAGGTGAGACGCCGGGCAGCGGACCACCTTCCTGGTGCTCGAAGTGCGCGGCGTCGCCGAGGACAAAGACCTCCGGATGTCCGGGGATGGTGCAGTCGGGCTCCACAATAGCGCGGCCGGCGCTGTCGAGTGGAGTGCCCAGCGACTTGAGCACGGAGCTGGCCAGGTTGCCGGCAGCCCAGATTACCGTCTGACTCGGGATGGTCCAGCCTGCGGCGACGACCGATCCAGGCCTGATGTCGGTCACCATGGTCTCGGTTCGCACCTCCACGCCCAGTCGGCGCAGCTCCATCTTGGCTTTGTCGCTGAGACTCGGCGGATAGGACGGAAGCAGGCGGGAGCCGCCCTCGAGCAGCATGACCGTGGCTTCACCCGGATCGATCCGGCGGAAATCCCGGCGCAGGGCGTATCGCCGGAGTTCGGCGACGGCCCCCGCCATCTCCACGCCGGTGGGGCCGCCTCCCACAATCACAAAGGTGAGAAATGCGTGGCGCCGGACCGGATCGGTTTCCCGCTCGGCGCGCTCGAACGCGAGCAACACCCGTTGGCGAATTTCCACTGCATCTTCCAGGCTCTTGAGACCGGGGGCCAGCGGCTCCCATTCATTATGCCCGAAGTACGAGTGGTGGGTGCCGGTGGCAACGATGAGATAGTCGTAGGCGACCTGACTGCCGTCAGTCAGATCGACTCGGCGGTTCGGGACGTCGATGCTGGCGACTTCGGCCAGCAAAACTTCCGCATTCGCCTGCCTGCGCAGCACCGAGCGGATGGGCGCGGCAATGTCACTCGGATTCAGGGCGGCGGTTGCCACCTGATAGAGCATCGGCTGGAATAGGTGGTGATTGCGGCGGTCAATCAGCGTTACCTGGACGGGCGCGCGGCGCAGGCCCCGAGCGGCATAGAGACCAGCGAATCCTCCACCCAGGATGACTACGTGGGGCGGGCTCACAGCCCCATGGTCTCCCGGCGCCATCGGGCAAAGCGGACGACATCGTCGAGCGGCGGCACCGCGTCCTCATTGGCATAGGCGGTATGCATCCGCCAACGCAGATACGCACGATCTGGAACCGGCAGGAAAGGTGGTTGGGCCCACCACCGTCTTCGTCGGAAGGCCCACGCCGTCCGGAGCAGGTCAATGCCGAGACGCGGATTCAGCAGGCCCCGTAACACCAACCGACCCGTCAAAGAACCCCAGGAGTGGGACATCGGCGAAGTATAATTGGTATATTCCGCTCCCTATGACCAATAGTCCGTACCGCACCATGGACGACAACAAGCGTCCAACTGAAGACGAGACCCTTCTCGAGGGCCCCCAGCCCCAGGAGCGGCGGGATAAGGCGCAGATCCTGGTCTCTGATCCCTGGCGGGTGCTCCGCATCATGGGGGAGTTCGTCTGGGGGTTCGACAATCTCTCCGATGTTCGAGATGGGGTATCGATCTTCGGCTCGGCCCGCACCAAGCCGAACGATGCTCAGTACAAGGCCGCGGTCGAGACCGCCCGGCTGCTCGCCCAAGCGGGGATCCCGGTTATCACCGGGGGCGGACCGGGCATCATGGAGGCGGCCAACAGGGGAGCACTGGAAGGCAAGGGGTTGTCGATCGGCTGTAATATCGAGCTGCCGTTCGAGCAGGGCTCCAACGCTTACCTGAGCCGGAGCCTCAACTTCAAGTTCTTCTTCGTACGGAAGACGATGTTCGTGAAGTACGCCACCGCGTTCATCGTTTTCCCCGGCGGGTACGGAACCATGGACGAGCTGTTCGAGGCGCTCACCCTGATCCAAACCGGCAAGGTACGAAACTTTCCGGTGATTCTCTTCGGCCGGGACTACTGGGCGGGACTGGTGGAGTGGCTCACGAAGACGGTTGCGGACGAGCGGAAGATCGACGCCAAGGACCTCGAGCTGTTCCAGGTCACCGACGATCCTGCGGAAGCAACCCGTATCGTGATCGAAGCTCGCAATGAGAAGCGTTAACCGACAGGCATATTTGTCGGCCGCAGATTAGCGCAGATAAATCTTTGCCGAGACTCCTATTGCTAATGCGATGACCAGACCCTCTGCACCGTACCTGCGCGGACAGCGCATCGATCCCAAGGCCACCACCGGCAAAGAGACCGTTGCGGAGTTGATCGACAATGCCTTCCTGGCGTATAACGCGGGCCGGCTGCGGGAAGGCTGTCAGCTCTTCACTCAGCGTATGCTGGAGCCCGACGTGACGGTGGGAATGACGCTCACCGGCGCCATGACCCCAGCCGGCCTCGGCATGAGCTGCCTCATTCCCCTGATGGAGTCGGGGTTTGTGGACTGGCTGATCTCCACCGGTGCCAACCTGTACCATGACGCTCATTTCGCCCTCGGCCTTGCCATGCACCGGGGAACGCCCAACGCCAATGATGTCGAGCTCCGCGACAAGGGCGTCGTGCGGATTTACGACATCTTCTTCGATTACAGTGTTCTGCTCTCCACCGATGCCTTCATTCGCGAGGTGTCGGCCCGGGAAGAGTTCCAGCGCCCCATGAGCAGCGCGGAATACCACTATCTGCTGGGCGGCTATGTGCGGGAGCGCGAGCGTGCCCTTGGTCTGTCCCGGCGGTCGGTGCTGTCGGCTGCCCACGAGCTGGAGGTGCCCATCTATACCAGCTCTCCGGGCGACAGCTCGATCGGGATGAACGTGGCCGAGCAGGCGCTTGCCGGGAGCAAGCTGCGGTTTGACGTCAGCGCCGACGTGAATGAGACCGCGAGCATCGTCCTGGAGGCCAAGCGGGGAGGCGGCAAGAGTGGCGTCTTGATCGTCGGGGGAGGTAGTCCCAAGAACTTCATGCTGCAGACCGAGCCGCAGATCCAGGAAGTGCTGGGAATCGACGAGCGCGGCCATGACTATTTTCTCCAAATGACCGATGCCCGCCCCGATACTGGTGGACTTTCCGGCGCTACCCCGGCTGAGGCGGTAAGCTGGGGCAAGATCGATCCGGACCAGTTGCCCGGCACCGTCGTGGTCTACACCGACAGCAGCATCGCGCTTCCGCTCCTCACCGCGTACGCCAGGGAGCGGCGCGCCTCCCGTCCGCTCAAGCGACTGTACGGGAGGCGAACGGCGATGATGGAGCGACTGGTGCATGAATACCGGGCCGCCCTCCAGTTCCGCGATCAACGCGCCGAAGAATCCCTGGCCCACATGCACCCGGGTGCCGGTGGAGCGGAGACGGTCGCGCGCAGGTGAAGCGCTCGCACTACGCCCTCGGGCTGCTGGCAGTCACCAATCTCATCAGCTTCATCAACCGGAACGTCATCTTCGGCCTGTTCGATCCGATCAAGGCCGACCTCGCCCTTAGCGATACCCAGCTCGGCTGGCTGGCGTCCGCCTATGTCCTGATCTTCTCCCTGGCGGCGCTGCCCTTCGGGATCGTGAGCGACCTCCGGTCTCGCCGGGCAGTGATCACCCTCGGCATAGTCCTGTGGAGCGCGTTCACCATGGCCAGCGGTTTTGCCGTGGGCTTCCCTCAGCTGCTGATCTGCCGGGCCCTGGTGGGCATGGGTGCTGCGGCATTCAGCGCCGCCGCCCAGTCGATGGTCGCGGACTACTTTCCGCTGCGAGGGCGAGCGGTGGCTCTGGGGATCCTTGCGGCCGGTATCCTGCCGGGGGGCGTGCTCGGCATCTGGCTGGGTGGCCGCCTCGAGGTGGTCTACGGATGGCGGACGGCGATGATCGCCGTCAGCATTCCCGGATTCGCGCTCGCGCTGCTCACTGCCCGGCTGCACGACCCCGGTCGCATCCCCACGTTGCTGTCGATTCGGGAGAGCTGGACTGAGCTCCAGGTCAGCATCAACTCGTTGGTTCGATCCTTTTTCCCTCTGCTTCTGAGCCTGGTCGTCGGTGGCGCGCTGGCCTGGCACTTCGACCGGGTCTACGCCGCGGATTCCGAGGTCGACGTGGCAGCGTTTGGGGCGAGCGTTGCCCTGGGCGTCGCCCTCAACATCCGGCTCTGGGTCAAACGCTTCGCCAAGGCCCCCGCCTCGGGCCCTACCGCGCTGGTCCGGGTATTCGGCGACCAGGCGGTCTCGCTGGCGGTCGTGCTCCGGACTCCCACTCTGGTGTATGTCTTCCTGGGCGGCGCCTTGATCTCGTTTGGGATCAATGGACTGGTCGGCTGGGCCCCCACGTTCATTTCACGGGAGCTGAATCTGGCGGTAACGGATGCCGCAACCCTGATGGGGACGTGGGGTCTGGTTTCCGGCATCACCGGCGCGCTCTGCGGCGGGGTGCTGGCCGACTGGCTTCGACGCTACACCGTCACCGGTCGGGTGATCACCGTCGCCTTAGGCCTGCTGCTCGGGGGGCCGCTCACGGTCTGGCTCCTCACGCTGCGGGACATGAGCCTCTTCGTGCCGGTATTCGCCGCTGCCTTCTTCTTTTTATCCTGGTTCAACGGCCCGATTGCCGCGGTGATCTTCGACGTGGTGCCCGCAAAGATCAGCGCGACCGTTGCGGGGGCATATCTGCTCTTCATTCACCTGGTGGGCGACACGGTGGCCTTCCCGCTGGTGGGCGCGTTATCGGACCGGTTCGGGTTGGATCAGGCAGTACTGTTGCTTCCGTCGGTCGCTATTCTCGGCGGGCTCGTCATCCTGGGAGCGACCCGTACGGTGGCGGCGGATATGCTTACCGCGCGTTCCTATACATCAGCTCCATCAGCTCCTCTACTGCCGCATCCACCTGCTCCTGATCAGTACTCCTGAGCACCTCGGTCACACAGTGCTTCAGGTGGTTCTGAAGCAGTCCCCGTCCTACTCCGCGAAGAGCTTCCTGCACCGATGAGAGCTGCATAAGCACGTCGGCGCAGTAACGCTCCTCCTCGACCATCTTCTGGAGGCCTCGGACCTGCCCTTCGATCCGGCGTAGCCGGGTACCGATCGCGTGTTTGATCTCCGGATCTACCGTGCTGCCCGGGGAGCCGTCGCCCGTTCTGGCCCCACAGGCGCAGGGGGTCTTGGTTTCTGTTGCCATGCTGAACCTCGTCACTGCGTGAACGGTGAGCGGTGAATGGTTAACGCTGGTAATTCCTGAGCCGGAGACTGTTGGACACCACACTCACCGAGCTGGCCGCCATGGCCGCCGCCGCCATGGCCGGACTGAGCAGCAGACCGAATCGGGGATACAGCACACCGGCGGCTATCGGAATGCCGATCAGGTTGTAGATGAAGGCCCAGAAGAGATTCTGCCGAATGATCTTCATGGTCCTGCGGGAGAGCGCGATCCCGTCCACCACACCCATGAGATCACCCCGCATCAGGGTGACCGTAGCGGCTTCAACCGCCACGCTGGTCCCGCCGCCCATCGCAATCCCGATGTCTGCCTGGGCCAGCGCCGGCGCGTCGTTCAGTCCATCTCCCACCATCGCCACGGACTTGCCCTCCCGCTGCAGCCGCCGGATTTCTTGCAGCTTCCCCGACGGCAGCACCTCGGCCACGACGTGGTCGATCCCAACCATTTGCGCTACGCTGGTGGTTGTCCGTTGATCGTCCCCGCTGAGCAGGAGCAGATCGAGATCCAGCTCCTTGAGCCGGCGAACCGCTTCGGCGCTACTCGATCGGACCGGGTCTGACACGGTGATGAGCCCCGCCACCCGGCCATCGACCGCGAGGTATACCCGAGTCTCATCCGGTCTGCCGATCTGCCGGTCGAGCGCTGCCGGGTCCACCTTTGCCTCGCGCATCAGGGCCACATTCCCCAAGGCGACGCGGTGGCCCTCCACCACGCCCTCCACTCCCCGGCCCGTTCGGCTCTCGAAGGCCGTAACCGGGAGCAGCGGAATCGTCCGACGTTCGGCCTCGGCAACGATTGACTCGCCCAGCGGATGCTCACTGAATCGCTCCACCGAAGCCGCCAGCTGCAGAACCCGGTCGGCATTCAGGCCGGACTCGGACGCTGCGATCACCGAGCCAACCCTGGGCCGGCCTTCGGTGATGGTTCCGGTCTTGTCCAGCACCACCACATCCACGTCACCGGTGCGCTCCAGGGCCTCCCCTCCCCGAATCAGTACACCGAGCTCGGCTCCCCTACCGGTCGCCACCATCACGGCCGTGGGCACGGCGAGTCCCATGGCGCAAGGACACGCGATAATGAGCACCGTGACCGCAGCCACCAGGGCGTGCAGGTAGGACGGCTCCGGCCCAAACAGCAGCCAGACTCCGAAGGTGAGCGTCGCCAGGACGAGAACCACGGGAACAAAAACAGCGGAGACGCGATCGGCGAGACGTTGTATCGGCGGTTTGGAGCCCTGGGCCTCCCGCACCAGCCGGATGATCCGGGCGAGGACCGTCTCCTCACCGGTGCGGGTGACCCTGAGCTGCAGCGCGCCGTTCCGATTCAGCGTGGCGCCGACGACCGAGTCGCCAACGACTTTCCGAACCGGCTCCGGCTCGCCGGTCAGCATCGACTCGTCGACGTGGCTGGACCCGTCCAGAATCACTCCATCCGCGGGGATCGTCTCGCCCGGGCGTACCAGCAGGCGATCGCCGACTCGCACATCGTCGAGGGAGACGGTCTGCTCCTCTCCGCCTCTAAGCACTCGCGCGGTAGGCGGGCGCAGCGCGATCAGCCGGCGAAGGGCCTCCCAGGTCCGATTCTTCGCCCGCGCCTCCAGCAGATTGCCCAGCAGAATCAGAGCGATGATCCAGACGACCGGCTCGTAATACACCTGCGGCCTGATCCCGCGGGCGGAAAACCAATCGTCCGCCAGTGTCATGGCCAGGCTGAACAGGAAGGCTGCGCCGGTGCCGAGCGCGATCAGGGTATTCATGTCGGCCATGCGGTGCCGCGCGGCGGCCCACGCCCGGCTGTAGAAATGCCGTCCTGCCCAGCCGATCACCGGGATCGTCACCGCAAGCAGCAGATATCGCCAGACGTCTGCCGACACATCGGCAACACCAGGCACGATGCGCTCGAACATCCGGGAGAGCGGCATCATGACTCGCATCAGGGGATCCCGCGTGGTGCCCGGGTCGGCGCTCGCCAGTGGCAGGCTCAGCAGCATGGCGAGGATGGCGGCGGCGAGGCTGACAGTGAACTTCTGCCGCAGCTCCCGGATCTCCGCCGCCCGGGCGGCGTCCTGCTGGTCGACCAGCACCGGTAGTGCTGACCCGGTCAGCCGGGAGCTCGGCGCCGTAGCCCGTCTCCCTGATTGCCTCCACCAGACGTTGCGGAGTGACCGCTGAAGGATCGAACTCCACGGTCGCCGAATTGGTCATCAGATTCACATTCGCGGCGCTCACGCCCGGCGTGCTCTCCAGCGCCTGCTGCACTCGGCTGCTGCAGCCGGCGCAGTGCATGCCCGAAACGGGAATGGTACAGGTAGTCGGGGCCGCGGTCGTCATGGTGCGCGCTGGTGGGAGGGTAGTTCAGATCAGAGGGGAAAGTATGTAGGGGGTAGGGGTATGTCAAGCTTACTAAGCACATGCGCATACGGCGCAGCGACCTGCAAAAGAGTGGGCAGGACGCCACCCACTGGCACGGCGAGGGGCGGTCTGGCCTGGGGCGCTGATGGTAACTCTGCGGCAGCAACCAACTTGCTTGCGGCAACTCAGGGGCATACGTCGTGCCACTCAAGCGGTACTTATGAGCGAGACACCGGATCTCTCCACCGACGAAGATCCGCTCGCGTCCAGCGGGAGCGAGCTGCTCGTCCCCATTCTGCGAGTGGACGACGAGCAGCTCGACCAGGCTGAGCTCGCCACCTGGCACGAGGCCTTGTCGGACACCGTCGCCGTCGAGGTCCCCCACGACCTCCTGGGCCTCTGGCTCTATCCCTCCCACGGTGGGGCAGTGCTGCTCGGCCCGGCTGAGCTGGCGGAAGATGATCTGGCCGTCCCGCTTCCCTCACCTCACCTGAAGCCCGAAGAGCTCAGTCAGCTGGAGCAGGTCGTGTCGCAGGCGGGCTATGGATCGGTCGCCTGCCTGCCGGTGACATTCGGCAAACG
This sequence comes from uncultured Gemmatimonadales bacterium, assembly GCA_963842945.1. Taxonomy (GTDB): domain Bacteria; phylum Gemmatimonadota; class Gemmatimonadetes; order Gemmatimonadales; family GWC2-71-9; genus CAVVWJ01. Next base: position 456,219 of record CAWJIM010000019.1, on the reverse strand, counting down.
GGATGTGGCCTTGCTGCTGATGGCCGACCTCCGGGCTGGGCTCTACGGCTCAGTCGAACGGGTGGTGCTTCAGTGCGTCACCCAGCGGATCGCGCCCATGCTCGGGCGCATCGCTCGCCAGTGGAAGGCAGCCGAGGGATCGCCATCCCGGCAGCAGGAACGCATCGCGGGACTGCTCGAGACCATCGCAGAGGCCAACCGCTCCAGTGCCACCCCACAGCGATTCCTGGCCGCGGTGTCGCGGGGACTCGCGCCATTACTGCCCCACGAGCACATCGAGCTGCTGTTGTCGGACCCCGCCGGCAAACGGTATTTCCGGCTGGGCGAACATCCCGGCGGACCCCTGTGGCAGGATCCATCCTTGATCATCAGTCGAGATCACCTGGACGTGGGCGGGATCTTTGGATTAGGCAACAGTCTTCTAGTGGGCGACACCTATGGGGACTCCCGCTGGCCCAGAGGATTTCTCACCGCGAGCGAGCCGGCCGGAGCGGACACTCGCGCGTTGGTGGGAGCCCGGCTGGACCTGCGGGCGAATGTTCCAGCCTATCTTCTCGTGGGCAGCATTGGTCCCGCGTTCTACGCCGACGAAGACGCCGAGCTGCTGGCACTTCTTGGCTGGATTGATCGCCCCCCGGATCAGCGGGTTTCTGGTTACAGAGGAAGCTCCGCCGCCGGTTCTCAAGCCGGCCGAAACACACCCTCATGCAGAGCTGCTCTTTCGGATAGCTGGTCTGCTGGCCACCACCTCCGATCCGGCAGTGGCGACGGAGCTGATAGCCTCCGAGTCGCGCGCCGCGTTGCCCTACGACAGGCTTACCTTTGCGCTTCGGATGACCCAGACGGACCGGGTGATCATGCTGGAGCCGGGGGAGAAGCGGACTCTTTCACATCTTCCGCTCGTCTCGGTCGCCGGCACTTCTCTGGCCCGGACGCTCAAGGGCGATCTGCCCTGTGGCTTCGCTCAGAACGGGAACGAGACCCAGCTGATCGTTCCGCTCAGGGTGGCGGGTCGAGTGCACGGAGCCCTGATCTTCAGCTCCGAGTCGCCAGGCACGCTCAACGAGCATCACGTGCTCATTGCCCAGCGTCTGGCCGACATCATCGCGGCGCACTTCGAACTGCTTCGCCGCGGCGCAATGCTGCCGCATCCCACCGTGTCGCGCTGGCGCTCCGACCGAAAGACCGTGATCTGAGGCCCAGCGTGAGTTAGAGGCTGGGGGTGGCCCTCTCTGCGTGACGTCGGGGCCAGTGCCGGTGCCTGAGTCCCAGCCACCCTCCGCGCCAGATAGGCTCCCAGAAGCACCAGGCCGAACATGCACACGACCACCGGACCGGTCGGCAGATCGTAGTGAAAAGACACCCAAAGCCCGAGCGCAGAGGCCAGCGCCCCGCTCAGCCACGAGATCAGGGCCAGGGTTCCCTGGCGCCGGGTGAACTGAAAGGCGACGGCTGCAGGGACCACCAGGAAGGAGAACACCAGCAGCACTCCCGCGATCGGGACCGAGAAGGTGATCACGATACCGAAGGTGAGGTAGAACAGAAAATCCCACCAGCGGATTTTCCACCCGAGAGCCAGCGCCGTTTCCGGGCTGAACGAAATGGTGAGAAACCGCCGCCGCAGCGCCCAGTGCACCAGTCCCACCACCGCGTAAATGCCAGCCAGACGGAGAATCGTGGGCCAGGTGACCCAGAGAAGGCTGCCTACCAGGATGTCTTTGATGGCCTCGCCCCCGCGGGGAGTGCGGTCGGCTACCAGAATAGCGGCGGCGGATGCCATGACGTACACGATCCCGATGATCGCCTCCTGGGGCACGGCACCTTTTTCCGAGGTGCGGGTCAGGGCGAACGTCGCCGCGCCCAGGGTGGTGAATCCCAGAGCATAAATGAATGCGGTTGACGAATCGGGCTGGCTCCCGGCCAGAATGGCGACGGCCGAGCCCAGCGCCGCCATCTGGGCCAGAGAGAGGTCGACGAAAATCACCTCGCGGGCGATCACGTGCAGCCCGAGATACGAGTGAATGGCTACGATGACCAGGCACGCCACCAGCGGCGGAAGAAAGAGGCTCAGGTCCATTATCGGGCTCCGGCGGTGAGCGCTACGTCCTTGAACCCGAGAGCCAGATTACTGACCCAGGTGTTCATCAGGTCGAAGTAGGTATTCACCCCGGGTGCCCCCTGGGTGTTTTCCGGCACGATCACCGCCTTGGCGCCGGTGCGCTCGGCCACCTGCTCGATCTGCTTACGGTCGAAGTAATTCGAGGAGAAGAGCACGGGAATCTTTCGGTCCCGCATCAGCTGAATGACTTCCTGGACGTGGCCGGGTGTCGGCGGGATACCCGGCTTTGCCTCGATGTAGGTGACGCACTCGATGTCATACCGCCGGCTGAAATAGGCCCACTCCTTGTGGTAGCAGGCCATCTGCTTGCCCCGGAAAACCTCGGCCTGCTTGAGCCAGCCTGCGAGCTGCGCAGTGAGCGGCTTGCCCTGATACTTCTGCTGCGCCAGGAAATCGAGGAGCTTGTTCGATTTCAGGAGATCGAAGGCGGTCGCGGGAGTCAGGATGCCGACCAGTGGGGCGCCGATCGTGGCTTCCAGCACCCGCTTCTCGAAGTCCTGTTCCCGGCCGGCGTAGTACGAGCCGTTCTCGGGGGAGACGCGCTGGAGGCCCGCCAGGATGTTCCGCGCGATGATGATCCCATTTACGGGATCGGTGTGAATGTGCGGGTTGCCATCGACGTGGATGTCGCCCTGGGCTCGGCTGAGCGAGGTGGGCACTTCCATCAGATCGATTCCGCGAAATGCTGCTACATATCCGGGACCGCCGTCCATGATCTTTCGGTTACCGGCCCGGTCCAGCAGCGCCGGCACCCAGAGCTCGAGATCCATACCGGTGGTCACAAACAGATCGGCGTCGCGGAGGATCGCCACGAAGCTGGGCTTCGGTTGCACGAAGTGGGGATCCTCGTCGCCCTGGGCTATGGAGGTCACCGTGCCCCGGTCGCCGACGATCTCTCGCGCAATGGCGCCGTAGGTCGTCAAGCTGGTGACGAGCTTAGGAGGCGCGACAGCGGGGTCGCTCGGCAGCGGGGCTTTCAAGCGAGGCAGCGGGGCCGCTCGGCAGCGGGGCAGCTCCACAGGAGACCCGCGAGAATGAACAGTGATGTGAACGTCATATGTGTATTCCTTCAATGGGTCTCAAGTAGATCGCTTCGTCTCCGCCTTCAGTGACTGCCCTGCCGCCCCGCTGCCCCGCCGCCCCGCTGCCCCGCTGCTTCAATACGTCTCATGCTTGTGCGGGCCCATGGCCCACACCGCCTGGAACGTCAACAGGTTTTGGGTCCCCGCCAGATCGCTGTGCCGGTGCTCGCCTTCCAGCCGGAGAAAAACGAACTCACTCTGCCACCAGGTGAGGTTCGGAGTAATTCGCCATTCGGTATCATCCGGGCCCCGCGGCGCCTCCACATAATCGTAGCGGGCGCCGAAGACCCAGCGTTGGCTGGTTCGTGCCTGCAGATCCAGAAACGCGCCATACCGATTGGTGGTGACTCCAATCTCATCGGCGTGGAAGCGGTACCCTTCGGCACGGAAGGTGACGTCGCGCCGGGTGCCGGACTGCGGCGGGCGATAGGTCAGCCGGAAGTCGAGTCCTGCCACCCGGCTGCGGAGGTCGGCATCGTCGTGGTTGCCGCCGAGTCCGGTCACTCCCAGCTGGGCATAGGTGCTCCGGCTGAGCTGCCAGAAGTTCTGCAGCCGTCCCAGCAGCACCAACGGGTGGCCTCCGCTCAGCATCGGATCGCTGTTGACGGTGGTGCCCTGCAACCAGACCTCGTGGGTGGCACCGGCCAGGGAGAACGGCAGCGTGGTGTAAAGCGAGAGACCGACCCCGGACAGACCTTCTTCTCCGAAGTACCGCTGATACACCAGCGGATACTCGGTCTCGGGCAATGCATGCAGATGCCATCGGTTCAGATCGCCCACCTGCTGGCGATATTTCCCGAGATCGACTCGAAGCCGGCCCGGCAGTCCCGTCCAGTAGATGTAGCCCTCCTCGATCCCCACTTCTTCATCCTCAAAGGTCATGAAGATCTTGGTACTGGAGTACGGATCGAGGGCCGACTGAAAGGCAAACTCGAACTCGCGGGGCACGAAGGTGTTCTCCTGCTGGCCCTCCCGGGCCACCAGCCGGATATCACCCGTGGCGCTGATCTCGGGGTTGAGGAGGTTGGCTCCCCGAGGGCTTTGCTGGGATGGTGCAGTCTCCGACTTCGGCTTCGTGGAATCGGTTTGACCTCCGCCGCCGGCCTGTCCCGCGGCCTGCGCGGCGGCCGCCCGGATCGCCGCGAGATCGTCAGTCGAATCCGGATGTCTGGGTCGGTGCCGGCCGGGAGCCGCGCCCGGCGCGCAGCGCACCTGTCGGAGGGCGGCCAGTCTGCGCTCCAGTGACTGGACCTGGGCGGCGAGAGTGTCGGTCACCCGGTCTCCCGAGGGGCCAGGAACCGCGGGTCCGGCCGCTGCCGGACAGAGGCCGGCTTCGAGCGAATCGATGCGCGCGGACAAGGTCGATAGCGCTCGGTTCAGCGAATCGACCCGAGTGCTGACCTGGCTTTGAACGTTGGATGCTGCTCCCAGCCAGAATCCGGCGAGCAGAATGGCCGTGCGAGCACGGCGGTGCATGAATCCTCCGATTGTAAGAGTTACGCGTCGCTAGAGACGCGTTGGCTCAGACCGATCGGAGAATGGGGGGAGCTCGGGAGCGCGCCGGACTGGCCGACGCGGAAAAGGCGGGTGAGTCGTCGTGGGCCGGCTGGAGCCGCTGCTCGTCACCGGTGTCCAGGGCGAGGGTGCCCACCGGTTGGCCCGCATGGGGAGCGAATGCCGCCGCCTGGCAGAAGGCGCAGGTGGCCTCGTCGTGAACCGGTGCCGGGAGGGATTCCTGGGGAGTACTGACGACAGCTGCGGGAGCGGGCTTCGATGCAACGTTGGGGAGCGGGACAGCCGCTGGGCTTGGGGCCAGATGGACACCGGCCAGAAGGGCCGTAAGAAAACCGGCCACGCTCATTATCGAGCGAAGGGCTGCCATTCCCTTAAGGGTAGCGCCTTGGCCCTCCGATTCAAGCTGTGCGGCGCATCGGCCCATCGGCCGGGAGCAGAAACCAGAACGCGGCGCCCTTGCCGTAGACCGAATCCACTCCGATGATGCCGCCGTGCAGCTCCACGAACTTTTTGCAGAGGGCCAGGCCCAGTCCGGTTCCCTGTGCCCGCCGGCTGGCCGAGCTGTCCACCTGACTGAATTCCTGAAACAGCTTCGGCATATCCTCCCGCTTGATTCCCACACCTTCGTCTGTCACCGAGATCCACACGACGTCCTGGGGGACCAAACGGCCCCTGTCGCCCGCCCGGTCTGCCGGCTGCCGGAGCGGCGCGCGGGTCCGCACTGCCGCCAGGCAGATCTTGCCACCCTCGGCGGTGAACTTCGACGCGTTGGAAAGGAGGTTGTAGAGAATCTGCCGAATTCTGACTCGGTCGGCGACGACCGTTAACGAAGCCGGATCGAGCTTCAGCACGCACTCCTGCTGTTTCGCGGTGCGAAGGCTCGCGGTGTCGGTCACCGCCCCGGTGATTGCCTCCCGCAGATCCGTCACCGCCAGCGTGAGCGACATCCGGCCGGCCTCGACCTTGGAGAGATCGAGCACGCTGTTGATCAGCGAGAGGAGATGCTTCCCGTTGCGCAGCACGGCCTCGATGAACTCGCGCTGCTGCGGTGAGATATCGCCCCCACCGCCCTCGAGCAGCAGGTCGGAGAAGCCGATGATCGCGTTGAGCGGGGTCCTGAGCTCGTGCGACATGTTGGCCAGGAACTCGCTCTTGAGCTGGGTGGCCTGCTGGAGCTCCTGGTTCTTGTTCCGCAGGGCGGTCTCGTTGCGCCGGCTCTCGGCCAGTACCGATGCCCGGTCGAGGCCCACCACAACCTGGTCGCCCAGAATCTGCAGCAGCTGAACGTCATGCTGGCTGAAGGGCTGCCGGTCGCGCCGGTTGTACACGCTCACCGTGCCCACCACGAAGCCGGCGGACCGCAGCGGAACGATGGCGGCCGACTTGAGGGGAATCGTGAAGGCCGGCTGGTAGTTCCTGGGATCGGAATCCATGTCGTCCGACACCAGTGCGGAATCCTGAGTCACCGCCCAGCCGAGCAGCGAGCCATCTATCGGAACCAGCATGCCGGTGGCCGCCTCGAGCGCACCGGTTGCCGCCTTCACTTTAAGGAAGCGGCCCTCCTCCACCATCAGCGTCACCGCACCGCTTTCAGCCTCCAGCAGCTCGGCCGCGGACTGGGCCACCTCGCGCACCAGCCCGTCCGAGGTCGGTGCCGGCCAGCAGAGTCCCGGCCAGGTGCCGGAGGTGATCCAGCTCGCGGTTGCGCCGGTCGGAGTGCGCCAGGGCGGTGCGGAGCGAGGTCTTCTGCCCCTCCGAGAGCTCGCCCAGGTGACGGAAGGTGACCAGCGTCAGCAGCGTAGCCACCGAGGTGAGCAGCAGGCCGACGGTGTCGTCCCGGCGAATCTGCCAGACGCCGAGCCAGGTGATGATGATGGCGATACCGATGATGGAGCCGGTATAGGAAAGCCGACGCCAGTAGCGCTCGAGCCGGGCCCAGAATCCGATGGGCCGACGCGTGTTCCTGCGCGCTCATGCGTCCTCTGACAAGAGCTCGTGGAACACGGTCTCCCCGGTGCGGAGCATGCGGCGGAGATACGGCCGGCACAGGCCGCACTGAGCACCGCAGCCGGTCTCAGTCATGAGATCCTGCAGGCTCCAGCCGCCCGCACGAGCCCGTGGCAACAGGTCCGAAAACGGGGTGTTACGGCAGATGCAACGCGAGACCAGCACGTTCCCCACGTTCCTCACGGATTCGTCGGCCGGATGTCCAGCTCGCTCACCAGGGCGCGCTCGGGAAGATTGATCGCGTGCACGATGGTCTCCGCGACATCCGCGGGTTTGAGGATACGCAGGGGGTCGGACTTCAACATCGACTGGTCCCGGATCAGGCCGGTGTCGACCGAGCCGGGGCAGATGGCGATGACCCGGATGTTCTCCTTCCGGGTTTCCAGCATGAGGGAGCGGCTGAATCCGAGGACCGCGTGCTTCGAGGCGGTGTAAGCGGTACCGCCGACGAAACCGTTTCGCCCTGCGAGGCTGGCCACATTGATGATTGCGCCCCGCTTGCGCCGCCGCATGGCGGGGAGCACCGCCCGGGTCATCAGGTAGAGGCTCCGGACGTTGGTGCCCATGGTGACGTCCCACTCTTCCAGCGTCAGTTCCTCGAACGGCTTGGCGATGAGCACCCCGGCGTTGTTGACCAGCACGTCGGCGTCGCCCAGGTCCCGGGTCAGCTCGTCCACCGCTCGCTGGGCCTGATCCGGGTTGCCCACGTCGGCGGCCGCACCGGCAGCTTCTATGCCCTCTCGGGACAACTCATTGGCGAGATCATCCACGTCCGACTCGGTCCGGGCGAGCAGCCCGACGGCGTAGCCGGCGCGCCCCAATGCCAGCGCGGTGGCTCGGCCGATGCCCTGGGTGGCACCGGTGATGTATGCGATTTTTTCAGGGGATGGCATGGGGGAATACTAGACGGTAAGGCGGTAAGGCGGTAAGGCGGTACGTCGGGATCACTTTACAGTTGCATACAGGCGCCACGTGAGCTTTCCGGCCTCATCTCTCAAACCATCCAGAGCCTTGAAGTCAGAAGGCGAAAGCAGACCACAGTCTTGCCCGAACCTGAGGAGATAGGAGACCTCAGACAGGGAGCCAAGGCTTATATCAAGGTAGCGTCTGAGCTCTCGCGATCCGCGCTTAGCCGACCCTTCAGCAATATTGGTCGGTACTGAGATTGCGGCCCGACGAAGTTGTGCAGTCAGTCCATAGCGCTCCTGCAGCCGGCCAACCGTTAGTGATCTCGTAAACTTGAAGCGCAAGTCGATGGGCCATCTTCCAGGCATCGAATCTCTCATACGGTGGCATGCAGAATCATTACGCCTGCCATAGGTCTTACTAGCATCAATTAAACTACCGGTCCCTTACCGCCTTACCGCCTTACCGCCTTACCGCTCTTACCGCCTTACCGCCTTACCGCCTTACCGCCTTACCGCCTTACCGCCTTACCGCCTTACCGCCTTACCGCCTTACCGCCCGTCCGACACTTCCATCTCTCACTCCTCGTAGTTCAGCGTAGCGTTCCCGTTCATTCTTCCTCTGTCCAGCGGGTTACAGGTATGACACATCTGCGTTCGGTTTCGCTCATCCTCCTTGCGCTGGCCACCGGCGCTGCACCTGGTGATGCTCCCTCGAAAGTGGATGCTCTGGCCGATGAATACTGGAGCACCTTCGTACAGACCTTTCCGCTCGCCGCCGTTTTCCTCGGCGTACCGGAGGCTCCCAACGACCGGATGAACGACAACTCGCTCCCCGCGCTTCGGGCCTGGGAGAAGAAAGAGGACCGATGGATCTCCCGGCTGAAGGAGATTCGGGCCGATGAACTGAGTGGCCGGCCAGAGGACGCGACCTACGGTGTTTTGCTGGAGACGCTGGAGGCCTCGCGCCAGAGCCGGATCTGCCGCGGCGAGCTGCTGCCGCTGAGCCAGCAGGCGGGCTGGCAGATCTACCTGCCGGTCATGGCCCAGTTACAGCCGGTCGGCACCCCGAAGCTCCGGGCTGCGGCACTGGTCCGCTGGCACGGCGTCGCCCGCTACGTGGACACCGAGATCGGCAATCTCAAGGAGGGGCTCCGCCTGGGGTACACTCAGCCCAAGGCCAACGCCCAGATGGTGGTCGCGCAGCTGAATGAAGTCCTCAAGTCTCCGGCCGAGCGGTCTCCGTTCGCCGGGCTCGCCGACCGGGACTCGGCGCCGGGGTTCCGGGACTCGGTGATCGCCATCGTCGCCCGGGAGATCATCCCCGCTGCCACCCGGTATCGCGACTTCCTCGTGTCCGAGTACATCCCCAAGGCCCGCACCGGCACCGCGCTCAGCGCCCTGCCCAATGGCGCCGAGTGCTATCGGGCCAGCGTGCGGCAGTTCACCACGGTGGACAAGGATGCCCGGGCGATCCACCAGCTGGGGCTTCAGCAGATGGCGGCGATCGAAGCCGAGGCCCGTCCGCTGGCGCAGCGGAGCTACGGCAGCTCCGATCTGCCTGCCGTGTACCAGAGGCTTCGGACCGACAGTACCTTCGGCAGCCGGGAGCAGATCATCGCCTCGGCCGAGGCGGCGATCGGGCGGGCCAAGGCGGCCATGCCCCGCTGGTTCGGCCGGCTTCCCCGAGGCGACGTGATCGTGGATCCATGCCTCGCGTTCGAGGAGAAGGGCGGCTGCCCCAACTCCTATGTGCCCGGCACTCCCGACGGCAAGCGGCCGGGACGCTGGAGGATCAACGCGCGCAACACCCCGCCGCAGCCCCGGGCGCCGCTCGAGGGCATCGCCTTCCACGAAACGATTCCGGGCCATCACCTGCAGATCGCGCTGGCGCAGGAGCGGGGGAACGCGCATCCCATCACCCGCTACCTCGTCTTCTCCGGGTTCACCGAGGGCTGGGGACTGTATGCGGAGCGGATGGCGGGAGAGATGGGCTTGTACTCGAGCGACCTCGATCGCTTCGGCGAGCTGGGCCAGCAGGCCCTGCGTGCCGCCCGGCTGGTGGTGGACCCCGGCCTCGCGGTGCTGGGCTGGTCGCGCCAGCAGGCGATCGACTACATGATGGCGCATGTGCCGAATTCCCGGGCCGCGGTGGAGTCGGAGGTGGACCGCTACATCGCCAATCCGGGCCAGGCCACGGCGTACATGATCGGGCGGCTGGAGATCGAGCGGCTGCGCGACGAGGCGCAGGCTCGGCTGGGAGACAAGTTCGACATCCGCGAGTTCCACGACCGGGTCCTCGAGAGCGGCAGTGTCCCGCTCTCGTTTCTTCGATCGCATATCGAAGCGTGGCTGGATGGTAAAGCGTGAGCGGTGAGCGGGGGACAACTAGGTAAGCGGTGAGCGCTCACCGCTTTATTACCGCGTCATCCACCCTGCAAAGGCCATCCACGCCGGCGTCCCCGCAATCACCAGCCGGAGCGGCTGCGAGGCCACGATGAGAAGCCCGCCCCAGATCGTGGCGGGATGAATCTTCCGGCGGGTGACGAGGTCGTAGATCAGCAGCGCTCCGATGAAGAGGTCGGCCAGGCCGAAGAACGTCGGCGGACCGGGCGGCAGGGGCAGGAAGCTCGATCCGCGCGATCGGGGCAGCCAGGAGCGAGATCATCGAGAGCGTCATCAGCCGCTTGTGCGCCTCGAGCCGGCGGCGGAAGTAGAGCGCGGTACCCACCAGAATCGCGAATACCACCATGTCGAAGAGCGGGATCGCCAGGAAGGCGAGCGGGGAAACGCCCGGAATGGGCGACGCCCTCCCGCTCTTGACCCGCATGATCGCGACCGTCGTTCCCACGATCAGCACCAGCACGGCCAGCACCGCGCCGGCGATTCCCATCCGCCGGTGGAGGTAGGTCCTGCCGCTCGCGACCAGAGCGGTCTGGGACAGGAAGAACAGCACCCAGGTGGTGAACACCAGCCCGTGCAGGTGGAGCAGGCGGCTCAGCTCCGGCGTGCCGTACCAGCCCTTGAGGAAGTAGCTGCGGGAGAATCCAGCGAATACGGTGATGGCCATGGCTAGCGCCATCCCGACGTAGAAGCGCCGAGTCCGCCTTCCGGTCCGTACCGCCGCTGCGCTCACTGCCATGGAGTCTCCAGGATGGTATGAGGGTCGCCGAGATTCTAATCGGGTACCGGCGCTCGGCTAGAGGCTCATCGCCTTGCCGCCTTACCGCCTTACCGCCTTACCGCTCACCGCTCACCGCTTACCTTTATAGCATGTCCCTCCCTCTCCGACACCCCGTTATAAGAGGAAACGGCCGAGGCCGGCCCGCGCTCGCCCCCGACGTCGGCTGGCGGGAGCGGTTCCAGGCCCTCAGGCACCTGCCCAAGCTGCTTCGCATGGTGTGGGAGACCGAGCCCCGCTACGTGGTCGGTATTCTTCTGCTCCGCGTCGCCCGCTCGGCGGTGCCGCTCGCGGTGCTCTGGATCGGGAAGCTCATCGTGGACGGGGTGGTCCACGCGATCAACCTGCACAACAGCGGCGGGCCAATCCCCTGGTCCCGGCTCGGCCTCCTGATCGGGATCGAGCTGGCGATCGCCCTGGTCGGCGAAGGGCTGAGCCGGATGTCGGCGCTGCTGGAGAGTCTCCTGGGCGACCTCTTCGCCAATCGCACCAGCGTTCAGCTGATGCAGCATGCGGCGACGCTCGACCTGGAGCAGTTCGAGAACGCCGAAATCTACGATAAGCTGGAGCGGGCCCGGCGGCAGACCGTGGGGCGGATCGGGCTCTTCACCATGCTGCTGGCGACACTGCAGGACCTGATCACCCTGGTCTCGCTCAGCGTCGCGCTCGCGGTGTACGTCCCCTGGCTTCTGGTGCTGCTGGTGGTGGCGGTGCTGCCTTCGCTGCTGGGCGAGACCCACTTCGCCTCGCTCGGCTATTCGCTCCTCTACAGCTGGACTCCCGAGCGGCGCACGCTCGACTACCTCCGCTACATCGGCGCCAGCGACATCTCGGCCAAGGAGCTCAAGCTCTTCGGGCTCTCCGATTTCCTGGTGGGCCGGTACGACCGGCTGTCGCAGGAGTTCTACGAGGCCAACAAGGCGCTGGCGGTGCGGCGGAGCCTCATCTCCACGCTGCTGGCCGTCGGTGGGGACGCTGGGCTACTACGGCGCGTACGCCGTCATCATCTATCTGACAGTCACGGGTTACGAATCGCGCGCCGGCGTCTTCACCATCGGAGTGCTCACCTTCCTGGCCGGGCTCCTTTCGCCAGAGCCGCGATCTCATCCAGCGGGTGCTGCTCTCGCTGGCCAGGTGTTCGAGCAGAGCCTCTACCTGGAAGACCTGTTCAGCTTTCTGGAGATCGAGCCCAGCATCAGGCTCAAGCCGGGCGCCAAGCCGGTGCCGGTCCCGATCCGGACCGGCTTCGCCTTCGAAGGTGTGGGCTTCAGGTATCCCGGATCGGAGCGGTGGGCGGTGCGGGGGCTCGACTTCTCGCTGGCGCCGGGCGAGCGGATCGCGCTGGTGGGGGAGAACGGGGCGGGCAAGACTACGCTGGTCAAGCTGCTGGCTCGTCTCTACGACCCCGACGAGGGCCGGATTCTGCTGGACGGGGTCGATCTCCGGGACTACGACCTCGACAGTCTCCGGCGGAACATCGGCGTCATCTTCCAGGACTTCGTTCGCTACGACTTTCTATTGAAGGAAAACATCGCGGTAGGCAACATCGGCCGAATCGAGGACCAGCCGGCGATCAGGAGCGCGGCCGAGCGGAGCCTGGCGGATTCGGTGGTCCAGCGGGTCACCGGCGGGTTCGAGCAGATGCTGGGTAAGCGGTTCGAAGGCGGCGTGGATCTCTCGGGCGGTGAGTGGCAGAAAGTGGCCCTGGCCCGGGCTTATATGCGGGACGCGCAGCTCTTGATCCTGGACGAGCCGACGGCGGCGCTGGATGCCCGGGCGGAGTACGAGGTGTTCCTCCGGTTCTCGGAGCTTACTAAAGGAAGGATGGCGGTGCTCATCTCGCACCGGTTCTCCACAGTGAGAATGGCGGACCGAATATTGGTGCTCAAGGGAGGAGAGCTGGTGGAACAAGGAACTCACGAGGCATTGCTGAGCCTCGGTGGCCTGTACTCAGAGTTATTCCAGCTGCAAGCAGCGGGTTATCGGTAGTCTGGTTCTAGCCTCTCTTGGGTCTTCGTGCTCCTAAGACCGGGCCAGCGCGGGAAACAGCAGCGGCAGCTCCTCGATCCCTTCCCAACCTCGACCCTGCGCGACCGGCTCCACCGAGATCTCCTCGAAGTACCGGTCCAGCACCGCTGCCCGTTCCTGCGCCAGGGGTGGCCGGCAGTAGTCCTCCTCCTCCCACACCGCGGTTCCGTCCGGCAGCTGCCGGGCTCCCTCGAGCGACGCGGTGAGCGCGCGGCCGAAAGGCCGGAGGTCCAGGAACGCGTACTGGTTCAGCTTAGCCTCCAGCTCCTCCAGGCGATGGGCGACGGGACGAGCGGAGACGAGATAGAAAGCCATAGTTTGACTCCTTTATAACGGCACCAGCCCTTTGCGCAGCCCGATGGTGACGGCCTCGGTCCGCGAGTGCACGCCCAGCTTGGCCAGCAGCGACGCCAGATGATACTTGACCGTGTGCGTGGAGATGCCGAGCTCGCTCGCGATCTCCTTGTTGCCCAGACCGTGCGCCACCAGCCGGAGCACGCTCAGCTCCCGCCGGGTCAGCGCTCCATCGCCCTTCCTCGGCACCATCCAGTCTGGCACCGGCCCGAACCGCCGCCTCGTCCACCACCACGTCGGCTTCCTCCGGGACCGGCACCAGGACGATGTCGCGATCTCTTTTCAGTGCGGTGACGAGAGTGCGCCGGACCGCCGGATCCCGCACCGCCACGAACGCTCGAATCTTCACCCGCTGCTCGCTAAGAGCGCCTCCACCTCCGGGGCCGGCACCGCCAGCGCCATCCCCGCCACGATCATTGCCGCCACCCCGATGACCCGTCCGTCCGCGTCGGCCAGCGGACCACCCGAATTGCCGGGACCCAGCCGCACGTCGGCCTGAACCCAGCGCAGCCTGCCGCCCTCGAAGTCCAGCTCCAGCGGCAGCTCGCCTACCGATTGCAGCACTCCGGTGCTGACCGCGTCCACCAGTCCGAATGGATGCCCGATCGCCATTACCAATGAACCCGGACGCATGGCCGAAGGATCCGCGGTCCGGACCGGCGGCATCGCGGCCTCCGGCGCCCTCACCAGGGCGACATCGCGCCGCCGCTCCTGCCAGACCAGCTCACCTGGAACCCGCCGGCCGTCCGGCGTAACCAGGTCATCCGGGGCGAGCGGATCACGTGCGCATTGGTGACGAACAGCCCGCCATCGGTCCAGGCGATGGCCGCACCGATGCCGCCGGTTCCGTTGGTTCCAGTGACGATCTGCGCCACGCTGGAGCGGAGCCGCTCGGCTGGGCCATTGAGAAAGCTGGTTATCACGCGCTCCGCCGCGGCCGCTCCCCGATCAGCACGTCGGCCTGAGTTAGCTCGCCGCCGCGCACCAGGTCGAGCTTGAATGTCCGTCCCACCACATCGGCGGCGCCGAGCGCATCGACCAGGTCTTCGACGTCCTCGATCGGCCGTCCGCCCAGCTTCACGATCACATCGCCCACCAGAAGTCCGGCGGACGCCGCGGGCCCGTCGGGCTCGACCGACAGGATCACCAGACCGCTGTCGCTCTCGAGACCCGAGCCGCCGCTGGGCCGCCGGGTTGAAGCGCACCGGCTGCATCGCGGCGCCGAGCCAGCCCCGAGCAACGTAGCCGCGCTCGAGCAGCTGCCGCACGGTCCGGTTCACCGTCTCCACCGGAATGGTGGTGGCGAACGCCCGGCTCAAGCCGCCTGAATTGATGCCATGAATCTGCCCCGTCGCGTCCACCAGCGGGCCACCGCCGAAGCCGGGATAGAGCGTGAGATTCGACTGCAGCAGCCGGTCGAGCTCGCCGCCCTTCCAGCAGCGCCAGCGTCCGCCGATAGCGCTGACTGCGCCAAAGGAAACTCGAGGGCCGCCTTCGCCCAGTCGCGCCAGCGCCAGCACCAGATGGCCGGGCTTGAGTGACGCCGGGTCGCCCAGGCGAGCAGTCGGCAGGGAGCCGGCGGCAACCCTGAGCACGGCGAGGTCGGTGCGCCGGTCGCGCCCGGCCAGAGTCGCCGGCAGCTTTCGTCCATCAGGGAGGGTGACGGTGATGTCGCTGTCGCGGCGGACGGTGCCGTCGGTGGTGACCACGACGCCGTCCTGCCAGTGGATCCCGGTGGAGGGCAATCGGGGCCGCGCGTGAACCGCGACGATGGACTCGCCGGCGCTCGCCGCGGCGTCCGCCAGCTGATCGGAGAGAATTGCGAGTGAAGTTCTGTTGTCGGTCATGGAATCCGCCGTTGTTGTTTCGTAAGCTCGAAACATGCAGGGATCCCAGGTGCACCCACCATCCGCCGATTGGCTAGGTCGGTGTGCGCAACAGGCGATTCAGGGTGCGTTCGTCCGGATATTCAGCACCGCTCGCGGCGGATACTCGTTGGAGTGGAATGCCACGAACGGGCCATTGAGATCGATATCAGAAGGCTCGGTCCGGAAGTTGAAGCCGGCGTAGTTGGCGCCGGCAGCTTTGATCGCCTGGACCTTCGCTGTGACGTCCAGAACGACCTTAGCTTCGCCCGCGTATGGGAACGACGTAATCAACGTACCCCTATCCCAGTCGTTGGCCTCGAGCTTTCCATTTCCCCGATACCCATACAGGTCGACTCGGAACGGATACGGCCCGTTGCTGGCATAGACGGTGAGCCGGAGCGTGGCCCGGTACACCGGTCCGGAGAACTGCCGCAGGTCGAACTCGATGATTCCCCGGTCTTCAAAGGAGGGAACATGGAGCGTCTGGACCACCGAGTTGTCTATGGCGAGGTTGCCGTCTTCCACTGAGCCGTCGATCCTCGGCGCGAGGGATACGGTGACGCGAGCACTGCTGCTCTGTACGTCGGCGGCTGAGTTCTCCGGTGCGGTTGTGGACTCGTCCGATCCACAGGCGAGCATTCCGGCCAGACCGACAGCGACTACTGTGAGGCGGGTCGCCACTGAATACTTCGAAAGGGGATGCATAGGGCGCTCCTGGTGGTGAGTCAGACCTAACCTTCGGCCCGCGGGTCAAGACAGAGTCAAGCCAACTTCTGGCGGAAACACTGTCTATTTGGGGGTGCTGCAGGCGTGCGGCGATCTGGATCTCACGCAGGAAGCGACCGTGGCCATCCCGCCCTGACCCAGCTCACGCTCGAGTACGTACCGGTCGTGAAGGGCGCTGGCCGGCGCGGCCGGCGCATCAGAGATGTGAACCGTCCTTGGGGAAGTATTCCGAATGTGCTACCGGCAGGATCGATGCGCCAGGCGGACTGCTTAAGTCCCGACGCTCAGAGTGGAAGAAGGTGCGGCAGCCGGCTCAACTCCTGCTTTCGTCGATCAGGAAGGGTGACGGTGATGTCGCTGTCGCGGCGGACGGTGCCGTCGGTGGTCGACCGCCACGCCGTCCTGCGCAGTGAATGCCGGTGGAGGGCAATCGAGGGCGCGCGTGCACTGCAACGATGGACTCGCCGGCGCTCGCCGCGGCGTCCGCCAGCTGGTCGGAGAGAATTGCGAGTGAAGTTCTGTTGTCGGTCATGGAATCCGCCGTTGTTGTTTCGTGTGCTCGAAACATGCGGGGAATCCCAGCCGCACCCACCATCAGCCGATTGCGCTAGGCCTCCATGATGACCGAAGGTTGCCCTCCAAACCCGCACCGGCGCACAATTGAGATCTATGCAGCTACCTCTGCCCGGATGACGTCAGCTCAGCTGGGCCAACTCGGAGCCGGCCTCACCGGCCGCTATACCGTCGAGCGCGAGCTCGGCCGCGGTGGGCATGTCTACCGTGTACCTGGCCCACGACCTGAAGCACCGCCGCAAGGTGGCGATCAAAGTGCTCCGGCCCGAGCTCGGCCTCGTTGCTCGGCCCCGAACGATTCACCCGCGAGATCCGCATCGCCGCCGGGCTCTACTCATCCCCATATCCTGCCGCTTGACACGACTCTGGCGAGGTGGACGGACTCCTCTTCTATGTTCGATGCCCTACGTCGCGCGGTGAGTCCCTGCGACACAAGCTCTCCCGGGAAAGACAGCTCCCGATCGACGAGGCGATCAGTCTCGTGCGCCAGGTCGCCGTCCGCCCTGGAACACGCCCATGGCCACGGCCTGATCCACCGTGACATCAAGCCCGAGAACATCCTCCTTCATGAAGGTGACGCGATGGTGACCGACTTCGGGATTGCTGCTGCTGACAGCGGGTCAGCTGGGCAGCGGAGGCAGCAGGGGACGGAGTGAGCGGGGAGTCGAGACTCACCGGTACCGGCATGACGCTCGGTACCGCCGAGTACATGAGTCCGGAACAAGCCGCCGGCGAGCGGGCTCTCGACGGCCGGAGTGACGTTTACAGTCTCGGATGCGTGCTCTACGAGCTGCTCGCTGGCGAGCCGCCGCACCAGGGTGCCTCCGCCATGGCGGTCATGGCCAAGCGGTTCACCGAGCCAGCCGCCTCGGGTACGCCGCCTGCCGTCCGACGGTCTCGACCGGCGTGGAGCAGGCCATCGCGCGGGCCCTGGCAGTCGATCCGGCCCACCGTTTTACCAGACTGCCGCTGCATTCGCCGAGGCCCTCGCCGCCCCGGCCAGCGCCGATCGGACCGATCGGTCGCCCTCGGTCGCGGTGCTCCCCTTCCTCAATATGAGCGCCGACCCCGAGAACGAGTTCTTTGCCGATGGGATCACCGAGGACGTGATCGCCCACCTGTCCCGGATCCGCTCGCTCAAGGTGATCTCGCGGGCTTCGGTGATGCCGTTCAAGAAACGGGAGCAGAGCCTGCGAGAGATCGCGGCCTACCCTGAACGTGCCAGCGCTGCTCGATGGAAGCGTGCGGCGGGCCGGGAGCCGGGTTCGGATCGTTGCGCACCCTGATCGATGCGGAAACGGACCGGCATCTCTGGGCCGAGACCTACGACCGCGAGCTGACCGACATCTTCGCCATTCAGACCGATGTCGCGCTCCAGATCGCGGCGGCGCTGGAGGCAAAGCTCTCACCCGAGGAGCGGCGTCGGATCCGGAAGAAGCCCACCCGACGACGTCGAGGCCTATCAGCTCTTTCCTCCAGGGCCGGCACTGCGTCCTCCGCTGGACTCAGGCAGGGCATGGACCAGGCGACTGAAATATCTCGAGGAGGCGCTTGCCCGGGACCCGGACTACGCTCTGGCCCACGCCACCATGGCCAAGGCCTACATCGACATGGCCATCGGGGTGGCATGGGTTCACTCCCCTCGGAGGAGGCGTTCCGGCGGGCCAAAGCCGGCGGTCGCGCGGGCGCTCGAGCTGGACCCTAACCTTGCCGAGGCCCATGCCATCCTTGGGACACCTCAAGTACGCCTGCGATTACGACTGGATCGGGGCGGAGCAGGAGCTCAAGCGGGCGATCGAGTTGAATCCCGAACAGCGGCGAAGCCTACGACATCTACGGGCTCATGCTGTCCGTCGCTCGAGCGCTACGACGAGGCGCTCGAGATGCAGCGGCGGGCCCACGAGCTCGATCCGCTGGCCCACCGTATGGATCTGGTGACCACCTACCTGCGCGCCGGCCGCTACGAGGAAGCCTTGCGAGGCGTGACCCGCGTCCTGGAGGTTGAGCCCCATCTGCCGCTGGCGCACCTCGACGCTCGGCTGGGTGTAGCTGCTGACCGGTAAGACCGATCAGGGGGTAGCCACGTCTGGAGAAAGGCACTCGCCCTGTCGCCGGAGAACACCCTGTACCTCGCGCAGGTGGGGCAGGCATATGGGATGGTGGGGCGGACCGATGAGGGCCGAGCCGTGCTGCGGCGGCTGGAAGAGCTTTCGAGCCAACGGTACGTCTCGCCCTATCATATGGCGTATGTCCATACCGGGCTGGGAGACAAAGAGCGGGCGATGGACTGGCTGGAGCGGGCCTACCGGGAGCGGGCCGGCGGCGATCTTCGGGGTGAAAGGATCGTTCCTCTTCACCTCACTGCGGGGGCACCCCCGGTTTAATGCGCTGCTTCGAGAAATGAACTTGGCCTGATCCCGCCTCAGTAGCACCCGGTCTCGTCATGGAAGACGTTCCCATCGCGTTGGCGAATGGAATGCCAGGGTGGAATCTGCGCCATCAGTGCTGCCGAGGTCTACAGGTTGGAGTAGGTCGGCCAACGGGGCAACCTGCCGGGAGCGGGCCGATGCCCGCCCCCGATGGTTGGAATGTCCAGCCTAGCGGGAGGGTACCTTTTCCCGCCGCGTCCGCTTCCGCGGGCTCAACTCAGGAAAGATTCGCTCGGCCACATCCTTAAACATTTCAGGATCGATGTCCGGGCCCACTGGAGCGGTGAGCTGGGGCTCGGCTTCCAGTTCTGGGGGATTGAATCCCTCCGGCGCCCCGACTTGAACCTTCAACTCACTCCCGTCCTCGGGATGAGCGCCGTTCCAGATCTCGCTGGCCCGAGGATAGTCCTGCGGGCTGAACTGGTAGAGAATGCGGTGCAGGCCGCGAGCCTCGTGCTTGGCCGCCTCGGGGAAACGCTTGTTGCTGATGTCGGGGATGGGAAGCAGCTTGCCCACATCCACCCCGGTGAGCTTCTCCAGTGCCTTGGCGTAGGCCACGATGTGCACCCCGCCCCGGACCAGGAGGAACCCGACGCAGGCGCGAGCGGTGGGATCGTCCACCGTCTCGTAGACCCGGATCTTGCCGGCCCGGGCCCCGCACTCGAGAAAGAAGTTGTGCAGCAGGTCCAGCTTCAGATTCCCGCTGGAGAACACGTTGGCGCCGGTCCAGAAGTTCCCCTGGGAGTCCATCGGCAACGCCTGCTGTCCACTCGCCAGGAAGTGGTAGGTGTTCCGGGCATCGGCCGCCGACTCGAGTGGAGTCGCGCTGGGGTCGTCGCCCCGCTCGGTCGTCCCGGTCAGCAACAGGTTGATTGCGTAGGACACCAGCTCGATGTGGCCAAACTCCTCCGCAGCGATGTTGGCGATGAGGTCGTAGAACGGGCGCATTTCGTTGCGACCCCGGAAATTGAACGACTGGAACGTGTAGTTCATGAAGGTAGACATCTCACCGAACTTGCCGCCCAGGAGCTCCTGAACTGCCGCGGCCGAGTTGGGAGAAGGATTCTTCGGATGGGGAAGCTCCGTCTGGAGCTTATCAAAGCGGGTAATCACAAGAATGGCTCTTTCTCTTAAATGGCGTACGCTAGAACAGAAAAGGCCTCGGGAGCAGCACCGAGACCTTGATCGGTAGGCACCACAAACGAGGCGCAAACCTAGGGCTTCACTCTCTCTGATGATGTGACCCAGAACCCAGCACGCCCATGCTTGACAAACCTGCAGAACAGGGGCACACCTGATAGATCTCGCATCCGCACTCAGCCGATACCGGCGCTGAAAGGAGAATCGCCAGTGAAGGCCGTTACCACCGACAATCGAGAGATCGAGCTGAATCAGACCACAATTGACGCCCTCAAGGCGCGGCTCCAGGGACCGCTGCTTCTGCCCGGCGACCCCGGCTATGACGACTCCCGCACGGTCTGGAATGCGATGATCGACCGCAATCCTGCGCTGGTCGCCCGCTGTCTCGGCACGGCCGACGTGGCCGCGTGCGTCCAGTTCGCCCGGGAGCACCAGCTCCTGCTCTGCATCAAGGGCGGTGGCCACAACATCGCCGGCCTGGCCACGGCCGACGGCGCCCTGATGCTGGACCTCTCGCTCATGCGGGGCGTGTGGGTCGAGCCCCAGGAACAGATCGCCCACGCGCAGGGTGGCTGCCTCCTGGGTGACGTGGATCGCGAGACCCAGCTGCACGGACTCGCCGCGGTCATGGGATTCATCTCCCAGACCGGCATCGCGGGGCTGACGCTGGGCGGGGGCTTCGGATACCTGACCCGCCGCTACGGCTGGACCTGCGACACCGTGCTCGGCATGGACCTGGTCACCGCCGACGGACGGCTGGTGCGCGCCAGCAGCGAGGAGAATCCCGATCTCTTCTGGGGTCTCCGAGGCGGTGGCGGGAACTTCGGGGTGGTGACCGGCATCGACTACCGGCTGTACCCGGTGGGACCGGAGATCGTGGGTGGCCTGGTCGCCTGGCCGGCAAGCGACGCGCCCAGCGTACTGGAGCTGTACCGCACGCTGACCGAGCAGGCGCCGCCCGAGTTGACCCTCGTAGCGCTGATGCGACTGGCCCCGCCCGCGCCCTGGCTTCCCCCCGAGATCCACCGCAAGCCCATCATCGCCATCTCGGCGTGCTACACCGGCAATGCCGAGGAGGGAGAGAAGGTAGTGGCCCCAATCAAGTCGTTCGGGAAGCCGGCGGGCGACATGCTGGTGCGGCGGCCCTACGCTCAGATGCAGTCGCTCCTCGACGCGACCCAGCCCAAGGGCCGGCGCTACTACTGGAAGAGCGAGTATCTCCCCCGGATCGAGCCTGCGCTCTGCGAGAAAGTCGTGGAGCACGCGGCCCGGATCCGCTCACCCCACTCGGCGGTGATCCTGTTCCATATGGCAGGCGCGCTCAACCGGCTGGACCAGGAGCACTCACCGGTGGGCAACCGGGACGCCCGATACGTCGTCAACATCACCGGCTCGTGGGTGGAGCCGAGTGAGGATCAGGCGAACATCGATTGGGCTCGCACCGCGTGGAACGACATGAAGTCGTTCTCGACCGGCGGGACCTACATCAACTTCCTGACTCAGGACGAGGGACCGGACCGGATCGAGGCGGCGCTGGGCAAGAGTCTCCAGCCGGCTGGCCGAGGTGAAGGCTCGGTGGGACCCGGAGAACGTGTTCCGCACCAACCGGAACATCACGCCGAAGGGCAAAGTCGGAGCCATGGCGGGGCGTTAGTCCGGCAACACGGGCGGGCCGATGCGCTGAGCCACAGTCTGGAACACGCTGGCTCGCTACGGACTCTCCGGAGCAGGCGGCCGAAACGGTACGTAAGGCTGCCTGAAAAGCAAAAGCGGACCCGCGCTGAGCGGGCCCGCTCTGTTCTTGCCTGTCAGCTTAGCTGGGCTGCATCTGGGAGAAGAACTCCTCCGCCGCCTGCTTCAGCTCCTCCGGTGTCAGGTCCTTGATATGCTGGGCCAGCCACCACTTGTGACCGAACGGGTCCTCGAAACACCCCGCACGATCGCCCCAGAACTGATCGACCAGCGGCATGACCTCCTTGCCGCCGGATTGGATCGCCTGCTTCCAGGCCGCATCCACGTTGTCCCGGTACACGAAGAAGCCTACCGGCGTGCCGCCGAGCGACTTGGGGCCCTTGCCGCCCTGATCCGGCATCTCGTCACCGAGCATGATTACCGAGTCGCCGATCTTGATCTCCGCGTGCATGATCGAGCCGTCCGGACCGGCAAACCGGCTCAGCTCCTCTGCTCCCAAGGCCTTCTTATAGAAGTCGATAGCTCGCGCCGCCCCGGCCACCATCAGGCTGGGCGTCACGGTATGGTAGCCCTTGGGAATCGCTTGCGTGCTCTTCGGCATAGTTGCCTCCCGCTGGTATGAGTGTCTGGGGGCAGTATAGAAATCGGGACGGCAGGGGGCAACCCTTTTTTGTCGCGAATCGGAACGTGTTTTGTCACATTCCCCAGCTCGGCGGAGTCACGTCGCGCCCGTACGCCGCCATCCAGGCCCGGCGGATCCGCCGCAGCATGGCTGGATACAGCACCCGGCGAAACGGCTCGATCATGATGAGGTACGGCCGAGTGAGCCAGGAGACCGGGAGCACATACACCGCGAAGTAGAGCCGGTACCCGGCAGCGCTAGGCGCGAGTGCGAGCGAGATCCATCCGTGCACCGTGGCATTGTGGGTCTCGCTCAACGACTCGCGAGGGAATTGATAGAGCACGAGGAAAGGACCGTCGGCAGTGCCGGGAGCAATTTCCGATTCGCGGCGGTCCTGCTCCGAGAGCCGGTGCAGCAGCGGCGAGTCCTCCAGCCGCATCGGTACCCGGTCCCAGCCGAACACCCTCCCCAGCAGGCGTCGGGCGCTGTAAAGCGTCCCCGCGATCCGGCTGGGCGGGGCCACCCGGCCCAGGGCGCGGATATCGGCCAGGCTGCGGTCGGCGCCGCCTCCGGGTAGATCCACCATCGACACGTCATACAGGGGAACATCCCTCAGCAGCTCGTGCGCCCGAAGCTTCAGGCCCAGATATTCGGTGGGCGACACCCGCATCGAGCAATATTAGCAGGCGAGGTACCGTGAAGCCCTGCCGCCTGATACCCCCCGCAGGGGAGCTGGAAGTCGTCTTTGCACTAAGGTGTACTGTCGCATCTGCCGTTCCAGGCTATCGTGCGAGACAAACTCAGCCAGTCATGGAAGGGGAACGGATGAGACCATCCGACCGAACTGCCAGCGCGGCCGCAGCCGCCGCCCGAGGAATCCTGAGCCTGATTCCCGCGCTTCTCCTGCCGCACCTCCTCCAGGCGCAGGTGGCCCAGTTCAGCATCCCGCCGAGCGGCATCATTCCCAACTACAATCGCATCGGCATCGGCCAGCGGGAGGCGCTCGAGGGAGGCGCCTATGTGGCCCGGACCGACGACGCGTTAGCCAACTGGTACAACCCGGCAGGTCTGGTCTCGAGCGAGAAGACCGCCCTGAACGCCAGCTCCAACGCGTATGAATTGACCAAGACCACGCTGAACGGCGTCGGGCAGAAGAGCTCGAGCACGAAGTTCAGCCCGATAGGCGGTTTCTTTGGCATCGTGGTGGGAGCGCCGATCGCCAAGAACCCGCGGCTTCGATTGGGCTTCGGCTATACCAAGCCCGTCGGCTGGTCGCCCAGCAGCCTGGACGGCGCCTTCACCCTGCCGGCCGGAGGGGGTACCGAGGCGTTTGGCTATAACTCAACGATGAGTTTTGGAACCGAGATCCCCAGTCTGAATGGCGCCTACCGGCTGTCGCAAACCATCCGAGTCGGGATAGGAGTCGGCTACGCATTTACCGGCCTCAACCAGGACCAGACTATTAACGACCGGCTGGTGCTTCCGACCGGGGTCACGACAGCGGTCCGAACGTTCTCGACCGACGGCAGTGCTCACCATCTTCTCCTTACCGCCGGCGCGCAGTGGGATCTCGCGCCAGCAGTTACCCTGGGTGCGACAGTCACCTCGCCCGGCGTTCGGATCGGCGGGAGCAGCAAGGTCAAATTCAACCGCATCCTGTTCCAGGCCGGCGGTGCCGAGGACGATCTCGCCTTCCGGGACCCCGACGCGAATTTCGACCTCAAGATCCCATTACGGGCAACGGCCGGGGCAACTTTCCGCTATTCCCGGGGGCAGGTCGAGCTGGACGTTCGCTACCACGGGGCAGAGGACGAGTACGAGATGTTCTCCAGCGACTCCACCGGCGTCCAGATTACCACCGATGCCTCGGGTACCCCCACGATCACCACTCCAGCCTTTACCCCAGTGCTCAACCAGGCCCGCTCCATCGTGAGCGTTGCGCTGGGCGCCAATTTCTCCCTCTCGCCGGGCTTCCGGCTGCACGCCGGGTTCTTCACCGATCCATCGCCGGTGAGCGCACCCTCGCAGTCCACCTTTCGGGCGGTGGACCTGACCGGCGCCTCGGGCGGCGTGTCTCTGGGATCCGGGAACCTGACCGCCTCCCTGGGCATCCTTTCGTCATGGGGAACGACTACCGAACGGGCGATCGGCCCGTCGCTGGGAGGGTTGGAGGCGACCACTGATGTGAGCGTCCAGACCTTTACCGGACTCTACTCGGTCTCGTTCACCTTCTAGGCAGTCGCCAACCCTCGGCTGCCCCCTCGGCACCGGGATTCCGCAGGAAAGGGTGAATAGCACGAACTTCCCCTTTCCCGAAGCGTCTCATGCCCAGAACCTCCTTGATCCTGACGTTCACATCTACTTGTTGTGGAGCTTCGGCCCCTTCGCTGCGCTCAGGGTGACACCGTGACGGACCCGCCCGACCGCCCGACCACCCGACCGGCTACCGTCGCACCCGCACCGGCCGAGAATAGGAGGGAACCTGTTTGGTGGGATCCTGTACTGAGCGGGCCACGCAGTTGGCGAAATAGGTCTTGGCTTCGCCCGGGACACCGTGGCTCTCCGCACTGTAGGACAGCTGGTACTGAGCCGGGTTGGTTCCCGCAACCAGGGTCCCGTTTCCGATGTGCTTCGGACTGGTCTCGTCCCCTTCCTTATAGAACTCCACCCGGTCCACCACCGAAGAGCCTGCCCCCTCGCGCGGATCCACCTGAATCTCCGCCGTCAGCTCGACGGTCGCGGCGCCGGGCGAGCCGGTATACGCATCGGTCAGGTTATCAACTGGCTGGCCTGCCGCGGCAATCATCCGGCAGAACGGCGGTGGGAAGAAGAAGGCCTGTTGCAGCGGCTCGACTATCATCTTCCGGGGGCCCTCGCGGGAGGAGCCGAGCTCGCCGGCGGCAGCGTCCCAGTTGTTGCTCCAGTCGGTCCCCGGCTGGCAGTTGGGCGACGTGCCGGTCCACCCCGGCGCGCACCCATTGAGGGTGAGATACGAGGCGCCGTCGGCATTGTTCTCGCCCTGCCGCACGATGATGGTGCTGGTCAGCGGATCGTCCATGAAGACGGTGCTGTAGTTGCCGCCGTGGCCAAAGGTTTCATGAGAGAGACGCAGGAACCCAGGTGCCTGAGTCCAGGTGTCTCGCGAATTGATCTCGTAGATCACGCCTCGGTTGGATGACTCGGCGGCCGGGATGTTGCCCTCGATCTTGGTCACCTCCCTCCAGTACCTCACCGGCTCCACGTTCCGATTGTCCCAGATGCCTAGCCGCCCAGCAAGACGCAGCACAGCGGCACCGTCCAGCGCGTTCCACTGGGCGATGCCGGTGGCCTGGATGAACTGCTGACCCTCATCGGTGTGGATCAGCGCGGCCGCACTGCTGACCCCATGCCTGGCTGCCTGATATGGGAGTCAAAGATGTCGACCAGGCTCTGGCCGCAGGCTCGCTGTACGGCGTAGTTGAGCAAGGCGTGTCCAACATTGCTGTACTCGTAGATGCTGCCCGGCGCCAAAGCCGGCTCGCTGTTCTGCTCGGCGAGGCCCGGGCGATGGTGAAGGCATCACCCGGATAGACGAACTCATCGCCACCCTGCTTGGTGCGCTCGAAGTCGCTTTGCCAGCCGGGATTCTGATCGCTGCACGCCGTCCCGGTGTTGCCATAGTCGCAGACGCCGCTGGTGTGGTGGCCAGATCCTCGATGGTGATGTCGCGCCAGGGATACTCACTGTCCCAGCGTGCACCCTCGCCATGCCCCAGCCATTCGGCAGCTCGATCGGTGAGCGCCATCCCGCACTTGCTCATGGCGTAGACCAGCGTAGGAGCTCCCAGCAGTCCTTTCGACGCCGAGTATGAGTAGTACGGCTGGTTCTGGCCCTGGTCGTAGATGATCTTGTCGTTCCGGACGACGACGAACCGCTTGGTATTGTGCTTGCGCTCGTTGATGCCGGTCCAGATCTGATCCAGCGTGCTGGTGCAGCCGAGCTGGATGGTGCTGCCGCACATTCCCTGGCTCTCGGGCGTGGCGGAGCTCCACTGGAACGCCTGGGTGGGAGCCGTGGGGACGCTGTCGGAGGTGGAGCAGGAGTCTCGGGCTGAGAGGGAGGTTCGGAGCCGCAGCCCAAGACAAGCAGGGCCAGATAGATAGCGGTGCGGTGCAAGGCGGGATCGAGATTTCTAAGGCGCTGTCGTGACCTTAGTTCCATAGCACTTCTGCGGTCGGTGAGCAATCTCACCTTGGTCGGCATACCGGCATGCTAGCGTTTAGTCCATAGACATTGCCCTCTGTGGTTAGAAAAATGAGAGTCCTGTTGAAGATGAGAATTGGTATCTCGGTGAAATTCGGATTTGCGGTAGGGCTGCTCTATGGTGCACTCGCCTGTAGCGACACGTCGAGCGAGAGCGGCGACCTGCCGGAGCCGCCGGTGCTGCCCGAGTTGCCGGCCGATGCCCGCATCACCTGGGACCCGCAGTCGCAGATGATTCAGGTTGCCGGCACCAGGGGATGCGACTCCTGGACTCCGACCTGGGCCCCCGACGGAAACCTCTATACCGCGTACGGCGACTGCCAGCCGGAAGGCGTCCCGAGGAGGATCGGCATGGGGTTCGGCCGGATCTCCGGCACGATCGAAACCGGCCTCACCTTCACGGCGGTGCCCACCGGTGACCCGGAGGATTGGGACGATGCGGCAGCGGGTGCCGGTGTGGAGGCGGTGGGCGACAGCTCCGAGAGCGAGAAGCCGGCGGGGATGCTGCACGCCGACGGACGGTTGTGGTACTGGATCCGGAACATCGGCTCGGCCGGCACCGGCGTGCGGCTCAAGTTCTCCGACAACTACGATGCGGTCACACCCGGCTTCACATGGGCCGAGTGGAGCCTGCCGGAGATTGGCTACGCCTCATTCGCACAATACGGTCAGGCATACGCCGACGGACCGGCCTACTATGTGTATGCGGTAATCCCGATGAGCTCCAGCGCCACCGGCAGCGTGAGCAACAGCGCGTATAACCTGGTGCCCGGGTTCAGCCTGCTCCGCGGGGTGCGGGTCGATCTCACGCTGCAAGGCTTCTGGGAGTATTTCTGCGGCAACGCGAGCAGTCCCGCCTGGTGCAGCTCCGCGAGCGCCGCGACGCCGATCTTCGTGGAGCCCAATACCAAGTTCACCCCTCGGGCCGGCATGAGCTGGAACTCAGGGCTCCAGAGGTTCATGCTATCGCTGGTCTATGATCCCACTCCGGAGACGCCGAACGAAGGGACCCGATTCCATGGCGGGCTCATGGTGCTGGTGGCACCGGAGCCGTGGGGTCCTTGGCAGGAGGTGTTCTCCAGCGAGGACCAGATCTGGCCCGGGGGCACCAGCACACCCGGCTGCGGTTCCACCGGCTGGGGCTCGGGCGAGCGGCGGACATCCCCACCAAGTTCATGAGCCCCGACGGCAAGACCTTCTATCTGTTCAGCTCCGGGGGCGACTGCCTCTCGATCGCCCGCGGGGTTCTGCCCTAGAAGCATGGAAACAAAGCACGTGTAGTCGCGAGTCACGAGTCGCGAGACCCGAGTCGGCGAGTCCTTAGTCATCAGTCGACAACTGCTTATCCGCGCGGGGCTGGCAGAGAGACCAGAATGATGAGGGGTGCCGTGGCCAGGGCGGCGAGCAGCGTCAACGTGGGGTAGCTCCAGGCCTCCACCACCACACCGGAAAGGGCGCCTGCGGTCGCCCCGGCAAGCCCCATCATCAGATCCGAAAGCCCCTGCGCCGAGGCACGCATCTCCCCCGATATCGCGTCGCTCAGCAGGGTGGATCCGGCGACCATCGTCGCAGACCAGCCGAGGCCGAGCAGCATCAATCCGCCGGCGAGATGCACGGGATCGTGGCCCGCGGTGCCAGCCACGGCGCACGCGGTGAGCAGTATGGCGATGCCGGCGAAGATCACCGGCCTCCGGCCGATCCGATCTGTCAGCCAGCCGACCACCGGCGCAAAAGCGAACATCCCGGCGATGTGAAAGCTGAGCACCAATCCCACGATCCTGAGGGTGTACTCGGCGCCGTGGCCGCCGCCCCGGATATGGACTGGCGTCATCGTCATCACCCCGACCATCACTACGTGTCCGATCGCCATGGCGGATACGCCTAGCCGGGCCGCCGGCAGCGAGGCCACCACTCGAAGTGCCGCTCCGATCCCCGCGCGAGCCAGCCCAGCCGCGCTGCACCGGAAGCTCCGAACTGCTCCCGAGCCACCACGGCCGGGTCCGGCCGGAGGAACCCGAAGAGGAGTAACGCTGCCAGTCCCAGCAGAATCGCCGAGAAGACGAAGGGCCCCGCCATCGGGGGCACACCGTACACGCCGACCGTCTGCCCGGCGACTGGAGCGAGGCTGGGCCCGATGATCGCGCCTATCGTCGTCGCCCACACTACGAGTGAGAGATGGCGGCCCCGAATCGCGGCAGGCGCCAGATCCACCGCGGCATAGCGGGCCTGCAGCCCGGCGGCAGTGGCCCCGCCGAAGAAAAAGAATCCCAGGAAGAGGATTGGTATCGAGTTTCGCATTGCGGCGGCTGACCAGGAGAATCGAGCCCACTGCTGCAATGGCGTAGCCGGCCGCGAGACTCAGCCGCCGCCCGTAGCGATGGACGATGGCCGTGGCCGGCACCGCGAAGAGCGCCGCGCCCACGACGTTGGTACTGATCGCCAGGCCGGACACGCCGATGCCCGCGATGTCGGCCGCCAGCAGCGCACCGACCGAAGCGCCGACCGCGATACCGATGCCGCTGATGACCTGGGCAATGAAGAGAAGCCGCAGCGTGCGGCGCTGGACCTCGGCCACTTCCATGCCGAGGAAGGTAACTGCGCACGCACGGAGACAACGGAGGACGCGGGTGCCGGCCCCTCCGGCCGCAGGCGGGCGCTGCGTCATCGGATCCAGCATAAGGCGACTGCGTCCTAACGAGGCTCTGGGCCGACATACTGCTTCACTATTCAGACCAGCCAGCACTCTCGTGAGGAGCCGAACGGCACTAACCGGACGCTAGCGCGCGCGCCCGATTGCCTCCTGCCGCTCACGGATTCTGCCCAATTCGACTCTCAATCTCAAGCGAAACACTGATGAGACTTTTCACCTGGGCCGGCCCCCTCGGGCTCGCCCTCCTCGGATCTGTCGCCGGCGCAGCCCAGACTCCTGCGCGCCGAGCCGACCTCGGCGCCCTGAGCCACTCGCTCGAGGGTGTCGTCTCCCGCATCGCTCCCGCCGTAGTGCAGATCCAGGTCGCCGCCTACGGGCCGGTGACCGCTGGAGCCACCGGAGCCAACGCGCTCATCGGAACCCAGCGCAGCACCGGCTCGGGCGTGATCCTGAGCCGGGACGGATTCATCGTCACCAACGCGCACGTGATCGAAGGAGGCCGGCGCTTCATCGTCATCGTGCCCCGTGCGGCCGTCCCCGGCACGCCCAACCGCTCGGTGCTCCCGCCGGTATCGCTCGAGCTGCCGGCCAAACTGGTCGGCGTGGACCCGGAGACCGATCTCGCCGTGCTCAAGGTCGAGGCGAAAGACCTGCCCATTGCCCGGCTGGGCGACTCCGACTCGCTCGCACCGGGTCAGGTGGTGCTGGCGTTCGGCAGCCCGTTCGGGCTCGCCAGCAGCGTCACCATGGGCGTGGTGAGCGCGGTGGGCCGCCAGTTCCGCGACGAAGACCGGATGATCTACATCCAGACCGACACCCCGATCAATCCGGGAAACAGCGGCGGGCCGTTGGTCACTGCCGATGGCCTGGTCATGGGCATCAACACCCTCATCCTGAGCCAGTCTGGCGGCAGCGAAGGCGTGGGCTTCGCCGCTCCGGCCAACATCGTCCGATTCATCTACGATCAGATCCGCACCCAGGGGCGAGTGCGCCGCAGCGAGATCGGTGTCTTCGCCCAGACCATCACCCCGGCGCTGGCGGCGGGACTGCGGCTGACCCGCGAGTGGGGGGTGGTGCTGGGAGACGTCTATCCCAACGGCCCGGCTGCCAAGGCGGGACTTCGGATCAACGACGTGATTCTCTCGGTCAACGGCAAGCCGATGGAGAACGCCCGCCAGTTCGATGTCAGTCTTTACGGAAGGAAGCCGGGGGGTACGGTGAACCTCGAGGTGGGACGAGGACTGCAGCGGCTGAACCTCCGCGTTCCACTGGTGGAGCGCCGGGATCCGTCCGACGTCTTCCGCGACCTGGTGACCCCGGAGAAAAACCTCATCTCCCGCCTCGGCATCCTGGCCCTGGATCTGACCCCCGAGCTGGCCCAGATGATTCCCGGCATCCGGCAGGAACACGGTGTGGTGGTCGCGGGCGTTGCCTCCCAGGCTCGCGGTGCCGCGGGCCCAGTCGCCGGAGACGTGATCTACGGAGTGAATGGCGAGGCGGTCAGGACGCTGGAGGATCTGCGGGGAGTCGTCAGCCGCTTCGCGCCCGACTCCACGGCCGTGCTGCAGGTGGGACGGCAGGGACAGCTGCGGTTCTTGACGGTGACACTGGAGTAAGGTGTCATCCTTCGCGCGCGCTCAGAGCCTGCCCTGAGGAGCGCGAGCGACGAAGGGATGACATGCCGCGCTCCGGCGGCACGATCCGGAAGCGGAACTTCTGCTGCACCAGTTGGCGCACGATCCTGCCGCTCCGCTTGGCCGGACGGAAGCGCATCCCGCCCAACGCCGCCACCACCGAAGCGGTGAAACGGGGATCGTCGCTGTACATCACGTGGATCGTGGTGGTGTCGACCTGCCCCACCGTGTCCACCACGTAGGTGGCCTCGACATCGCCCTGGGTTTGCGTGGCCAGAAGGTCCTTGGGATAGATCGGCGCCGCGCTCGACTCATATCGCTCCACCGATTCATCCACCTGGAGCACGCTGAAGGCGGTGTCCGGTACGTAGGGCGAGGAGGGCCCAAAGGGCAGCTCCCCCCTGGCACCGCTGCCCTTCCGCTTGTTGCGGGAGCCGTGGGCGATCTGCCGCCGTTCCCAGCCCGGGTCAGGGTTGAGGAGATACCCGCCATCCTGGGGGTCGCCGCCCAGTTTGCCCAGTTGAATGACCTCGAACTGCCGCTCCCGTACATCCACCCGGTCGGGCGGGAGCAGGAAGAACACCCGCGCCTGCCGCTCGTCGGTGGGAAGCCGCCGGCCCTCGGAGGTCAGGTTGACCGCCGACCACACGACGAACCCGTGTGCCAGAATGCTCAGGGCGGCACACTCGGCGGTCTGAAGGAATTTTCTGCCCGACTCGATCAGGAGGAGTTGCATGCTCAGGCCCGTGGTGGTGTGGACCTCACATATATCATGACGAATATCCCCGCCAACGCAAGCACTCCAGTTGCAATCGGCAACATCGTTTTGGGGAACGCGGGCGGGAGTGAGAGCTCTCCAGCAGTTTCGAACCCATACCCGCCGCGCTCCCAGGTGTAAGCAAATTCTCTAACAGCGGGAGGGGCGTGGACTCGACGCAGGGTCTCAGGGGAGAGGGGGGTGGCTGTAGTTGACCCTGCGGGAGAGACCACGCCCCTCCCGCTACCCTCCCGTATATCAACCGTTGTGTGACGCCAATCACACCAGGTTCCCGGCTCTTCCCCGATTCTCCTGCGCCGACCCATAATCCAGAGCAGGCCTGAACTTCCCACTGGTCCGTCTTCACCGCTCGCGCCGCATCGAACAGGAGCTGTTTGTGCCCCAGGCATTCTCGTGTCGCCGTCCCGGACTGTTCGCCCTCGTCCCCGTGCTCCTGTCCGTGCTGGTCAGCTGTAGCAGTGACAGTGATGGAGGCGGCGTTGAGCCGCCCAACCCCGTCGCCACTGTCACCGTGACCGGGCCCGGCGCCGCAGTGCAGGTCGGTCAGACGCTCCAGCTCACGGCAACGGCCAAGGACGCCGGCGGCGCCACCGTCTCTGGAGCCAGCTTCACCTGGAGCTCCGCCGATCAGAACATCGCTACGGTGACCTCGGCCGGCCTGGTGACCGGTGTGGCTGAAGGGCAGACCCAGATCACCGCCACCACCGATGCGATCTCTGGAAGCCTTCCCATCACCGTCTCGGCGACAACTCCGCCGCCGCCGCCTCCGCCGCCTGGCGCGGACACGCCGGCCCTGCAGCAGATCGTCAGCGGACTCAAGTTTCCCACCGCTCTCGTATCGCCACCGGGCGACACGCGCCTGTTCGTGCTGCTCAAGGCCGGACCCATCCGGATCATCAAGGACGGCGTGCTGCTCCCCACGCCGTTCCTCGAGCTCACGGCGAAAGTCTCCAGCGTCGCCGGGGAGCAGGGGCTGCTCGGTCTCGCCTTCCCGCCCGACTACGCGACCAGCGGGCGCTTCTTCGTGCATTACAACGACCACTTCAACGTGAACCGGGTCTCCGCCTTCAGGGTCTCGGCCGATCCCGATCAGGGCGACCCCACGAGCGAAGTGCCAGTGTTCGCGTTTCCCCAGCCCGGCGTGGCCCATAATGGAGGCCAGTTGGCCTTCGGTCCTGACGGCATGCTGTACGTCGGCCTGGGCGACGGGCACGACGTCGACCAGAACCGAGGGCAATCGTTGGACGACCCGTTCGCCAACATCATGAGGATCGACGTCAGCACCCAGCCGTACACGGTGCCGGCCGACAATCCGTTCGTCAGCACGGCCGGCGCCCGCCCCGAGATCTGGAGTTACGGGTTCCGCAACCCGTGGAGCTTCAGCTTCGACCGCGCCACCGGCGACCTCTACATCGGCGATGTCGGCGAGGGCAAATGGGAAGAGGTGGACTACGCCGCCGCCTCGAGTGGTGCCGGGAAGGGAGTGAACTTTGGCTGGGACGAGATGGAAGGGCTGCACTGCTTCAAGCGGAGAGACTGCGATCAGACCGGACTCACCCTGCCGGTGCTGGAGTACAGCCACGATGAAGGGTGCGCCGTCGTCAGCGGCTACGTCTACCGTGGTCCTGCGATGCCGTCACTGCAGGGCACCTTCTTCTACGCCGACTACTGCGTCGGCTGGGTGAGGAGCTTCCGGATTCAGGGAGGCGTCCCCACCGAGCAGAAGGAGTG
Source organism: uncultured Gemmatimonadales bacterium (assembly GCA_963842945.1). GTDB lineage: Bacteria > Gemmatimonadota > Gemmatimonadetes > Gemmatimonadales > GWC2-71-9 > CAVVWJ01. Next base: position 422,943 of record CAWJIM010000019.1, on the reverse strand, counting down.
GCCTGAGCTCAAGCCCGGCGGCCAGATCACCGCCTTCGGCGAAGACTCCGCCGGCGAGCTTTACATCGTGACTCAGCAGGGTGGGGTCTACAAGATCATCAACCAAGCACAGTGATGACAAAAAGGAACCCACTCCGTTCTTTGGAGCCGGCTATAAGAGTTCTTGTTCAACAGCACACCAGTCGAGTACCCTTGCAAGCGGACTCAATGGGTGTGCTGTTGACTAAGTCTCGAGTTTTGGGAAGGACACTGGGAGCTATTTTCGGCCACGGAGCGATCCGTGCTTTTGTCGGTTGTTATCCGTGTCAAAAATTGTGAATCTGCGTTTATCTGCGTCGGGTACCCACCTTCGGTGGGTGCGTTGCGGCTAAAAACCTTCTAACCCACGCGGACGATTCTTCCCACCGACGGCACGCCGTTGCGATTGAGCAGAAACAGCAGATAGTGCCCGGGAGGCGCCAGCCGGCCACTTGCAGGCGTGGTCACCCGGACGCTCCCCGCGGCACGGGTGAACTTCAGGGTGTTCGCCCGCTGGCTCGCGTCGAACGCGTGGGTTACCGCGCCCAGCCGGATCCAGCGCACGCCGGTGATCTGCGCGGCATACGGCGTGGTGACGGTGAAGGTCTCTCCGTAGCTCGAGGGACGTCTTCGAGAGACTGGTGACGGTCGGTCGGGCGCCCCGGAACAGATAGGGCGGCCGGAAGATTTCGTGGTTCGTCTGCCGGGGATATTCCCCGCCGGTTGCCGGGTCGTTGGCATCGCCGCCGGCGCCGTGCAGCACCGTTCCGTCCGGCAGCAGCAGCGAGACCGAGTGGTAGCCACGGTCCACCCGATTGGCCGCCAGCTCGGTCCACGTTCCGCGGTTGCCCGGGTCCCACACTTCAGCCGCGTGGACCGCGCCCGACAGATCGTTGAATCCGCCCGCGCTGGTCCCGCCGGTGACCAGCACCTTTCCGTCCGGCAGGATGGTCGCATTGAGATGCCGCCGCGCGTAGTGCATCGAGGTGGTGCTGCTCCAGCGTCGGCGCGGGGCCGGTCTTAGTCAGATCGATCGTTTCAGCCGTCGCGGTCGGCACCGGAGACTTGGGGTCCGGTATGCTCCCGCGCAGGTCGCCCCCGCCGCCGGCGTAGAGAATCTTGCCCGCCTCATACATCACCGCTGAACCGTAGTCCCGGATGTAGGCGAAGCGGCGGGTAAACCCCGCGCTGGTGGACCAGCGCCCCCGCCCGCTGGCCGTCACCACGTCCACGTCGAGGTAGCGGGATTTGGTCCGCTCGCCGGCATAAAACAGCTTCCCGTTCGGAGCCACGAACTGCCGCGGGTAGTAGGGCAGAGTCAGGCTGGCGCCGGTCAGCTTCACCCAGCGGTTTCCCTCCCAGATCTCCGGAATCAGCACCACGGTGGAGCTGGCATCCCGCCCGGCCACCGTGACCACCCGCCCGTCGGCCAGCGTCGTCACCGTCGGATACCAGCGCCCCTTCGCCATCTTCGGCAGCCCACTCGCCCAGCTCTCGCTCACCGGGTCGAAGATGTTGGTGACGTCGAGACCGCGGTCGTCGTCCAGGTGCCCGCCCGAGACCATGATTCGGCCGTCGGCCATCAGCGTGTGCCCGCCACAGAACAGCATATCGCCGACGCGCACGATCGTAGCCGTGCTGGGCAGGCCAGCCGCCGGATTCCACAGCCGCGGCAGGCCCATGCTGCCGTTGGATTCGTGCTTGCCCCAGGCCAGCAGCTTGCCGGTGGGGAGCAGCTGGATGTGGAGCGGAACGATGTCCCACGGCACCGCCGCGTCCCACTTCCCGCTTCGGGCTTCGGCTGGGGAGCGGATTGATCGCCACGGTGGCAGAGGTCGCCCCGGCGGATCCGGCGGTGAAGCGCAGGCTGTGATTGCCCGTCCCGGCGATCCCCAGATCGGCAAAGGTGGCCGAGCCGTTGGCCTTGGTGGTGGCGGTGAGGGATCCCTGAAGCGCTCCGCTGCCGCTCGCGATGGTGGCGGTTACCACCGCGCCAACGACCGCGACTCCGGCGGCATCCTTCACCACCACGACCGGCTGGGCGCCGGGTGCCCAGACCTCCTGGTCCAGCGCGTTGGAGGGCGGTTGACGGCTGATGGTGATCCGGGCCGGCGGCCCGGCAACGGCGAATTCGCCGCTCTTTTCCGGCCGGCCGGGTGAGCTGGTCCCCGCTGCAGGTGATCGAGAGCATCCCAGGGCGGTGACCAGAAGAATTCTGTTCGTGCGTGTCGGTCTCATCATCATCTTGGGAATTTCACCCGGCCCACGGATTACGCCATTGTGGCGAGCGGGCTGTAGCAAAAGCGCACCATAACAAAAGCGCACCACGGAGGCACGGAGGACACGGAGGTTGCAAGGTCATCTCGAACAATGACTTTGGTTGGGCGGTGGGGAACAACAGTTAGAAACTGTTAGGGTCTGCGGACTACACCATCCGGTCCGTGCGGCCTCCGTGTCCTCCGTGCCTCCGTGGTGAGCTTTGCCGCGAGGAGCTTATAGTCTGCGGACCCGCACCGGCTGGGAGTAGGAGGGCACCTTCTTGCTCGCATCCTGGGTGGACTTGGCCACGCAGTTGGCGAAGTAGGTCTGGACCTGCCCCACCGCGCCGTGGCCGGCCGCATCATAGGAGAGCTCATACCGTGCGGGATTGCTTCCGGGCACCAACTTTCCAGTGCCGATAGAGGTCGGTGCCGTACCGCCGGTCTCCTTAAAGAACTCGACGCCGTCCGCCACCGATGAGCCGGCACCTTCCCGGGGATTGACCTTGATCTCGGCCACGAGGTCAACGGTCGCGCCGTCCATGGGAGTGGTGTATTCGTCGCTCACCTCATCCACGTTCGATCCGCCGGCCGAGGTCATCCGGCAGAACGGCGGCGGGAAGAAGAATGCCTCCTGCAGCGGCTCCATCACCTTCTTCCGCTGTCCGGTGTAGACCGAGGAATTGCCCCAGTTGTTGCTGTAGCTCGTCCCGGCCGAGCAGGTCGGCGCCGTTCCGGTCCATCCCGGGAAGCAGCCGTTCAGCGTGAGATACCCGCCTCCCTTGCCGTTCATCTCGCCCTGTCGCACCACGATCGTGCTGGTCAGAGGATCGTTCTGAAAGATGGTGCTGTAGTTGCCGTTGTGGCCGAAGGTCTCGAGCGAGAACCGGCGATGATTCACCGACTGGGTCCACATGTTGACCGAGTTGTTCTCGTACACCACGCCCCACCCCTGCTCGACGGCCGCCGGGATGTCGCCTGCGGTCCGGGTGAGCAGATGCCAGTAGCGGACCGGCTCGACGTTCTGGTTGTCCCAGATGCCTTGCCGCCCGGCCAGACGCAGCACCGCCGCACCGTCGAGCGCCTTCCACTTCGCAATTCCCGTCGCCTGGTTGAACTGCTGGCCGTCGTCGGTCGAGATGAGCGCGACGCCGACCGGTGAGCCCATTCCCACCTGCTTGATGTAGCGGTCGTAGATCTCGGTGAGCTTGAGGCCGCAGGCCCGCTGCACCACATAGTTCAGCAGCGCGTGGGCGACGTTGCTGTACTCGAGAACGCTGCCTGGCGTGCGTGCCGGCTCCCGGTTTTGCTCCGCTTTGGCCCGCGCGATGGTGAACGCATCGTTGGGGTACACGTATTTCGCACCCCCCACCTTGTTGCGCTCGAACGCCGCCTGCCAGCCGGGATTCTCGTCCCGGCAGATGGTGGTGCTGTTGCTGTAGTCGCAGATGCCGCTGGTGTGGGTGGCCAGGTGCTCGACCGTGATCTCGCTCCAGGGGAAGTCGCTCTCCCAGCGGGCGCCCTCGCCGTGTCCCAGCCACTGGCCCGCGCGATCGTTGAGGCCCACCCCGCATTTGCTCATCGCGTGCACCAGCGTCGGCCCGCCGAGCAGGCCCTTGGTGGCGGAGTACACGAAGTACGCGAGGGTGCCGCCCCGGTCGTAGATGATCCTGTCGTTCCGGATCACGACCAGACGTTTGGTGTTGTACTTCGCGCCGCTGATGCCGTTCCAGACCTGTTGGAGGGTCTTGCTGCAGCCCAGCTGTCTGATGCTGCCGCACATGCCCTGGCTCTCGGGCGTGGCGCGAGTCCAGACGAATCCAGTGGCCAGTGCCGCGGTGTCCCCCGCAACCGGCACCGCTTGGACGGCGCGCGACGGCTCGGTCGGGCTTCGGCAGGCGAGCGCCACGGCGAGCACGGCGATCACACCGTGAGCTGGATGTCTGATACCGGCCTCTTCGGTCCGCGCGAGCGGCGGTCCTGCGGGGGGGGCGTGAAGTGCAGCCTGCAAGGGTAGGAACAACCGGAGATGCTGTCAACCGCTTCCGCGCTGGCGGTCTGGATCTGGCCGACCGGCGAAAAAGGGTTACAGTCTGCGGGGTCGAATCTGCGCGCGGTATCCCTGACTCGGAGGATTCATGCCGGCAGCCTTGCGCCCGAGCTACGGTGCTGTGCTCACCGTCATCATCTGCGCCGGTGGCGCAGCGAGCTGTAGCGACGCCGTTGTCGAGCAGACCACCCCGGAGCTGACCGCAGCGGTCAGCGGCCCGATTCGGTGGGACGCCAAGTCGGCCATGAAGCAGATCGCGCGCACCAAAGGCTGCGACTCATATACCCCCACCTGGGCGCCCGACGGAAATCTCTACACCGCGGTGGGCGACTGCCGCTTCCGGGGAGCACCGCAAAAAATCGGCATGGGCTTCGGCCGGATCTCCGGCTCTACCGGCTACGGGGTTTCGTTCACGCCGGTGCCCACCGGTGATCCGCTCGACTGGGATGACGCGGCCGACGGCGCGGGAGCGGAGGCCTTGGGTGACGGACCCTCGAGTGAGAAGGCCGCGGGGATGTTGCATGCGGACGGGCGGCTCTGGTACTGGATCCGGAACATCAATCCCGGCGGCACCGGCGCCCGGCTCAAGTTCTCCAGCGACGTTACCGCCGCCAACCCGCAGTTCACCTGGGCGGATTGGACCCTGTCCGAGGTGGGCTACGCCTCGTTCGTGCAGTACGGGAAGGGGTACTCCGGTGGGCCGGCGGGTTACGTCTACTCCGTCATTCCGCTCCGCAGCAGCTCGGCCGGCAGCGTGAGCAACAGTGCCTACGATCTGGTGCCGGCCTTCGGGCTGATCCGTGGCGCCCGGAGCGATCTGACCCTGCGGAGCAGCTGGGAATACTTCTGCGGTGTGCCGTCGGCGCCGGCCTGGTGTCCCACCTCCTCGTCGGCCACCAAGATCATCTACAAGGTGGGAAAGCGGTTTACTGCTCGAGCCGGGATGAGCTGGAACCCCGGCCTTCAAAGGTTCATGCTCTCGCTGGTGTTCGACACCACGCCCAACGATGCCAAGGACGACGCCCGCTTCACCGGCGGCCTCATGGTGTTCGTCGGCTCCAACCCCTGGGGTCCCTGGGAGCAGGTGTTCGCCAGTGCGGGCGCCTGGCCCGGCGGTCTCAGCACCACCACTTGCGGCAACACCCAGTGGGGATCGGGTGAGCGGGCCGACATTCCGACCAAGTACATGAGCGCCGACGGGAAGACGTTCTACCTGTTCAGCTCGGGCGGGGACTGTTTGTCGGTTGCGAGGGGGAGATTGCCGTGAGGGTAGTCGCGAGTCGCGCAGTCGCCCAGCGTCAGATCCTGTAACTCCTCGTGCCCCGTTCCGCCGTGCCGCACTGGTGCCGCGCTGCCGCCTACTTCTGCACGCAACTCGACCGCCCCCGCTTGCTCGCGATCAGCCCCAGCTCCTTGGCCGCGCTCTGGATCTCCGGCCGGGCGTGGAACTCGCTCCGGAACTTGGGACCCCAGGACCAGTCCACCGACGCGCACACATAGGGATCGGTCATGGCCGCGGTCTTGTAGTCGATGAACTCCGCCGCGCTCAGCTGATAGGCCTGCTTGCCCGAACCGCGAAGCGATGATCCTGGAATATTCGGCAGGCACCGCCCCGCCTCCGCTGGACCGCACCCGCCGGCCAGCAGATTGACCCCAGTCACCAACCCGAGATGCTGCTTCTTGGCCGACGCCACCTCGGCGGTAAAGAACTCCTCCGGCGTGCCCGCCCGGGGCAGCGGGCCCGGATACTGGGCCCAGGCGGTGGTGAGCCACTCCCAGGTGTCCCGCTTGGACAGCTGGCGGGGACGGGCCCGAATCACGGTCGCCGCGCCAGGACATTTCGCGACGATGCCACCCGCGATCGAATCCCACTGCGCCAGCCGGGTCTCGATCGGCGCGGGGCCCCACTCCTTCGCGACCACGTCGTCGCCGATGTGAAAGCCGATGATGGTCGAGTCCTTGACCCGGGCGCAGAGCTCGTCCCAGGGCCAATGACTGATCTCGGCCAGCGCCGCATCCACGCTCAGATTGCCGTCGGAGTTCTTGAGCTTGGCCCGGCGGATCTGGGCGAAGACGCGGGCGCCGCACTCATGGACCCGGTCCAGCTCGCGGATCACCTGGTTGGGCGCCACCGGAACCGTCGTTGAGGTGTAGTAGCTCATGCTGCAGAGGCTGTCGGGCGGGAGCTGGCTCGGCCCATAGGGCAGCCCGGCCTTCAGCACGGCGGTGGGCGGACGGACCACCCAGTGCGAATCGGTGCGTACCGCGACCGTGGTGATCACCCGTCCACTACTATGGAAGACGGTGTCCCCCAGCCGAGTGCTGTCGGCCCAGGGAGTGGTGTAGCTGGCGGCCTCCCCCACCGCGGCCACCGAGCCGAGGCTGCCGGCCGGCGATTGCGGACTGCGTCCGGCCGAATAGCCCAGGCTCAGCAGGAGCAACGTCGAAAATAGTGGTTTCATGGTCCGTCTTGGCCTCAAGCGGCCGGTTTGATTTCGGGTGACGGCGAGTTCTCCGGTCCGGCGCGGCCCGATGACATTGCTCGCCGCAGCTCCAGGCCGCGAGCAGGTCGGGCTCACCGGCAAACCGGAACCGGTTCAGCCCATCGATCACCCGCACGATCTGCACGACCTCGTCGGCGACAACATCCAGATTGGCCGCGGCGCCGATGTGGAGCCGCCGGCCCTCTGCCCCCGCTCAACCACCTGATCGAACTCGTGAGGGATTGGCCGCAGGCCGTCGAGTACCCTTTCCACCAAGCCGTGCTTCACCAGGAGCTCCTTCTGCTGGTGCGCCTCAACCACCATGGCGCGGGCAACATTCTTGAATGGAAGGTATCTGTTTGGCAGCCGGGGCAGGTCAAACTTCTTCGCCAGCTCGGGAACCTCCTTTGTCGCCCGCTGGGCTACCCGGGCCAGGTGGACCAGCTGGCTCCGCCGAATCGACCGCTGGAGTGCCCTCTTGCGGGCTGAGGCGGCGCGGACTTCGACCGTGCCGGATTCTCTGCTCCTCTGCGAGCTGGTTGGAGCGGGCCAGCTGCGCTTCCAGCTCTTTGAGCGCGGTGGCGTACCCCGAACTCTCGTCGGGTGGGCCCGGCTGAACTCCAGTGCGCGCGCACCCATCTCCAGCCGACTCCGCGTACTTGCGATTCATACGAAGCTCCCTCCGACTTTGGTCCCTGCGGTGGTCGGCTCGTCGCAGCGGCACACGTGAAGGGTGAACGACGTGTGTCCGAGCGACGCCGACTTCGCTCGGCGCGCCATGTAGATGCGTAGATCGTGCCAGAAGTTTCATTGTCCCTCGATGACGATTTTCGGGGACCACACGATCTGGCAGTCGAATGAGGAGCTTGACTCTTTTCCGGCAGCGCGGCAACTGAAGCCGAGTCAAGTGGGTGCGAAGCCGCGATGGTGCAAATACAATCTGGCTGGGTCGGTTTACGATGCGCGTCGGTCGGAATACGAGCGGCAGACGGATGACTTACGAGACGGCACTGCCGGACACGATCGAGCTCTGATGCTACATAAGGGCCGGGAGAAGTACAGCTGCTACCAGTCGAACTACGATGCGAGCCGGGGCGATGCAATGGCAGTCCTCGATACATCGCGCGATCCGTGGCATCGACGGAGTCAGCCGGTGACATCACGAGCTGACGAGTACAGCGTGGCCTGGTCGCGACTCGAGATCGCTGTGGTCTACACGGGCTCGGAACGAGATTTAGGTCTTGCTCGCTGGACACGAAGGTCGGAGCCTCGAAAAGGGACAGTGGTCCTCTTTTGACGAATTCGGACTTGCTATGCCTCAGAAGCGGCGACGTCATCCCGTAATCCATCGCCGCCGGATGCCAGCAGTCCCTGGCACAGAACATTCAGAAGAAGGGCAGAGACTCATGCGACGGCTATTCCTGCTGGCGGCGGCATTCTGGGTGGTGGCCTGCGGTGACGACGACGGCACCCTGGCGCCCGCTGTCGGCACGCTCCAGATCACCACGGTAACGACCGGAACCCCGCCTGGAGAATTCACCATTATCGTAGACGGGGCGTCTCCCCGGGTGATCGGGCCCAGCGCCACGCTCACCATCAGCGACGTAGATGAGGGCTCCCACGTCGTGCAGCTCGCCCTGCCCGCCGGCTGCACCGCCGCCGGTGACAACCCGCGCACCGTGAGCGTCACCGCCCCGAACACCACCATCGTAGACTTCGCAATCACCTGCGGCTGAACTTCAGGAAACAGCCGTCGTCCGCGCGAGTTACGGGTCAACGTGATCACCAGGACGCTGATCAGCACGCAGACCGTTCCCAGCACGGTTCTCAGGTCGAGCGCCTCCCCCGCCACGAAGTGCCCCAGCAGCACCGCCACCACCGGATTGACGTAGGCATAGGTCCCCACCTTGGTGGGCGACTCGCGCTGGATCAGCCAGACATAGGCGGTGAACGCGATGATCGAGGCGGGAACGATCAGGTACAGAAGTGCGATCCAGGCCCGGGGCGGAACAGCGGCCGGATGAAACCCGCCCAGCTGACCCAGGGCGGCGGCCCCCAGGCCCAGAAATCCGCCGCCCACCAGCATCTGCGCGCCCGAGCTCATGACCTTGGACTCCGGCAGCTTCACCTTCCGGGACAGCGCCGAGGCCACCGACCAGCTGAGCGCCGCGAAGATCAGCGCCGCGGCCCCGAGCCGGTCGACCGGCGCGCCGCCCAGCTCGAGAGAGCGGCTCATGAGCACCGCGACCCCGGCGATCCCGATGGCCAGTGCCAACGCCAGCCGGAGCGTGAGCCGCTGGGTGCCCAGCAAGACGATTTCGGACAACGCGGTGAACGCGGGGATCAACGCCAGCATCACCGCCGCCACGCCGGAGGGCACCCGCTGCTCGGCCCAAAAGAGGAATCCGTAGTCCAGCACGAAGATCAGAAACGCCAGCAGCGACACCGAGGCCCACTGCTCCCGGGTGGGCAAGGCCTGGCGTCGGCTCAAGGCCCAGCAGGAGAGGATGAGGCCGGCGGCGAGGAATCGGAGCGCGGCGAAGAGGAGGGGCGGCACCTCCTGCACCCCCACCCGGATGGCCAGGAAGCTTCCGCCCCAGAGGAAGTAGATGGCGGCGAAAGCGAGAATGGTCTTCCAGGCCGGACCATCCGCGGCCCGGCTCACTTCGAGAGCACCGCCCTCAGGGAATCGAGACTCCCGTCGTTGGGTGCCGGGGTGAGTCTCAGTATGTGGGCGACCAGATCGTAGATATGGATGTTCCCGAACGGCGGGACGACGGCACCCCGGGCGAAGTCGGGCCCGCGCGCCAGGAAGAGCGCCCGCATCGATGGCAGATCGGTCGGGTAGCCGTGCATTCCCTCGGGGACTTGGGCCGCCGCTTCGGGCGGTGGCGATCCAGCCCTCATCGGCAACGGCGACGATCGGCTGGATCCGGGAGTGCGCTCGATAATGGAAGGCGGCCGGGATCTCGGATTTCCGGTACACCTTGAGATGGGGCGCCCGCCGGAGCCGAGCGATGATCTCGTCGCCCCGGCCGGCCTTGGGCGAGAGCGACACGATGGCGCCCTGGTCCACCAGGTGCACCGCCGCGGTATCGATGAACTGCTCCAGATGGATGATGTGATCCGGAGCCACCTCCGCCATGCCGTGGTCCGACACCACGATCAGATTCACCCTGCCGGTCAAACCGCGCTGTTCCACTCCGTCCATCAATGCTCCGACCGCGCTGTCCACCCGGGCGATAGCGGAGTCAGTCTCCGGCGCGTTCGGCCCAAAACGGTGGCCGGCGTCGTCCACGTCGTTGAGATACAGCGTCACCAGGGATGGCGCCTGGTCGGATGGAAGCGAGAGCCACTGGAGCACCTGCTCTACCCGCGCGGCGTTGGGGACGCTCGCGTCGTACATCTTGTAGTACGTGGGTCTGACCCCCTTGATCTGGGCCTCGGAGCCGGGCCAGAAATAGGTCGCGGCCCGCTGGTTTTGCTTGACCGCGGTTACCCAGATCGGCTCGCCGCCCCACCAGCGCGGGTCCTCCACCGAGCTTCGGTCGCGCAGGGAAAAGTTGCCCAGCGCCGAATCGGCCATGGTGTTGGAGACGATGCCGTGATGCTCGGGGTAGAGCCCGGTCGCAATACTATAGAAGTTGGGGAAGGTGAGAGTCGGAAAAACCGGGATCATCCATGTGGCCTGAACCCCCTGGCGGGCCAGCTCACGCAGATGCCGGCTGGGTGGGCGGCTCAGGTAGCTGGGGTGAAATCCGTCGAGTCCGATCAGCACGACAGTGGGGCCCGCCGGCGCACCGGGGACGTGGCCGGGTGAGTGGCTTCCGGCGAGGACGAGCAGGAGTGGCAGCAGAACCAGAGCGCGGACGCTGGAGCGCATGGAGGAAGCTTAGATGAAGGCGACGAAAAAGACGAAGCCGGCGACAAAGAAAAAATCGGCCAAACCCGACCTGGTGGTCAAACGATTCCGCTCACAGGCCGCCTGGGAAAAGTGGCTGGAGAAACACCACGAACTGTCGCCCGGGGTCTGGCTGGAATTCGCCAAGAAGGAGAGCGGCCTGACCACGGTCTCCTATAAGGAAGCGCTCGAGGTGGCGCTCTGCTACGGCTGGATCGACGGGCTGGTCGCGGGGGTCGACGCCAAGGTGTACCGGCAGCGGTTCACGCCCAGGCGCGCACGTAGCAAGTGGTCGCAGATCAACCGGGCGGCGGTCGAGCGGCTGCACGCCGTGGGGCGGCTGGCGCCGGCGGCAGTGCGACAGATGGCGGAGGCGCAGCGGGACGGCCGCTGGGACGCGGCCTACCCGTCGCCCAGCCAGATCCGGCCGCCGGAAGATCTCCAGGCTGCACTGGAGAAGTACCCCGAGGCCCGCCGGTTCTTCGAGGGACTGAACAGCCAGAACCGCTACGCCATTCTGTACCGGCTGCACGACGCCAAGCGGCCGGAGACCCGGTCGCGCAGGCTGGAGGAGTTCGTCCGGATGCTGAGGGAAGGGAAAACGCTGCACTAGAGGGAGGCGGGACATCATCCGATAGTTCTCAGCATGTCCCGCATCGTGCTCCACACCTCGCCCAGACACCTCTATCGCAAGTTGGGAGTCGCGCTGCTCCTGCTGGGCGCAGGCGCGGCGCTTCTGGTGCTGGGTCTGCCGCGGCTTGCCGGCTGGAGTCTGGCCGTGCTGGGCAGCGGCTGGGCGTTGCTCCTGGTTCGGGCGCTGGGCGAAGAGACCGAGCGGCTGGTGATTGACGACTCGGGGATCCGTGACAGCATGTTGCCGGTGGGCCCGATCGACTGGAGCGAGATTCGCACGGCCGCGGTGCAAACCATCGGCAGCGTGTCGGTGGTAGCGCTGGAGGTCCGCGACTCCGAGCGGTTCATTCGCCGGCTGCCTCCGGCCCGGCAGTTCATCGCGCGCAAGGCTCTCGAGGCAGGACCCCCCGCACTCTACCTCACGCTGGTGGGCACCGACGGCGACCCCCGGGCGATCACCGACCTGATCAACCAGCGGGTGGGAAACCGGAAGTGATCCCGCGCGACGGTGGGTCGATGCGAATCCAGCGGGAGGGCGGTGTGATCTCGATGCGGGACCGAGCCGCTCCGTTCTGGCTCCTCGGTCTCTTCCTCCTGGCCGGCGGCATCATCGGGATGGCCATGCCCCTCGGGCTGGCGAACAATGCGGGCGACCTGGAGCCGTGGGAGCGGCTCACCAGCCTCCTCATCGGGATGGGTGTATCGAGCGGCGCGCTGTGGTGGCTGGCGCAGAACCCGGGCACGATGCTTCGGCTCGATCTTACCCGCCGCTCTGTGACCGTGATACGATGGGGGATTCTGGGCCGCCGGACGCGGCAGTTTCGCTTGGACCAGATCGAGAGTGTCGAAGTGGAGGAGGGTAAGGATAGCGACGGCGATCCGATGTGGCGGCCGATAATGCGGCTTCGAGGCGGCGAGGCGGTTCGGCTGTCCGAGTTGTGGGAGCACGACGAGCGTGGAGTGCGGGCGTCCCTGGCGGTTTTCGCCGAGAGCTGCGGGGTGTCTCGTCCCGCTCTCGGTTCGATGCACGGCGCATACTAGGACGGAACGACGGAACGGCGGTAGATTGGCCCTCATCAGCCATGACTGAGCTCAAGCTCGACCTGCTCCAGACGCTGACCCTGGGCGCCGTGGTCTACTTCACCGGCATCCAGCTGCGGAAGCGCATCGTCTGGCTCGACCGGCTCAACATTCCCGCCGCGGTGATCGGCGGCCTGCTCTTCACCACGCTCGTCCTCCTGCTCCGCCAGCAATCCATCACCATCCAGCTCGACACCTCGATGCAGGCGACCCTCAGTGTCGCCTTCTTCACCTCGATCGGCATGGGGGCGAGCCTGGCGCTGCTCCGGGCCGGAGGACTCCAGGTTCTGGTATTCCTCCTCTTCGCCAGCGTCTTCTGTCTGGTGCAGAACTTCGCGGGCATGGGCATCGCCCACCTCTTCGGGGAGAATCCGCTGCTCGGCGTCATGGCTGGATCGGTCACGTTGGTCGGCGGACCGGCGACTGGCCTGGCGTTCGCCCCGATCTTCGAGCAGGCGGGACTCCGCGGCGCGGGGGAGCTGGCCCTGACTTCGGCCACTGCCGGTATCGTATGCGGCGGCCTGGTGGGAGGTCCGGTCGGCACCAGTCTCATTCGCCGGTACCGGCTGGCCCCGGAGAGCAGTTCCCGGACGGAGCTCAAGGCCGAGCTGAGCACGTCTTCGGAGACGCTGGTGGTGGAGGTGGACCGGGAGGATTCCTCCCTGGTGCGGAACCTGGTGGTGCTGGCGCTGGCCATGGGTCTGGGCAGCATCGTGAGCGGCTACATCCAGTCGCTCGGGGTGACGCTGCCGGCGTACATCGGGGCGATGCTGGTTGCGTCGTTGCTCCGGAACGTGGACGACGCGACCCGCTGGTTCCGGATCGACGAGCGCACCATGGAATTCGTGGGCAACCTCGCGCTCAACATCTTCCTGGTGGTGGCGCTGATGAACCTGAAGCTCTGGGAGCTGGCCCACCTGGCGCTGCCGCTCTCGGTGATCCTGGTGGTGCAGGTTGTGGTGGTCCTGGTGTTCGCTCTGACTGCGTCTTTCCGGCTGATGGGCAGGGACTACGATTCGGCGGTGATGGCCAGCGGGTTCGTGGGATTCGTGTTGGGCACCACGGCCAACGCGGTGGCGAACATGCGGGCGCTGGTGGCGCGCTTCGGGCCGGCGCCGAGGGCCTTTCTGGTGGTGCCGCTGGTGGGCGCGTTCTTCATCGATTTCACCAACGCGCTGATCATCACGCTCTTCGTCAATTATTTGAAGTAGAAACCTGGCTGGGAGTTTTCTTCTCATATCAGGTGAACCGACATGATTCGAAAAAGCGCTCTCTTGCCCGCCCTCGCGGCGATTCTCGTCTTGTCCTCCGAGGCAGTTCCCCAGGTTGCTCCGAAGATTGCGTTCTTGGGCTCATGCTCGCTCAGCAGCGGCGCGGTCATTCCCAATTGTCGCCTGGCCTATCGCATGTTCGGCCAACTCAACGCGGCCCGGGACAATGCCGTCTTGATCCCCACCTGGCTTCTGGGCCGATCCGACGAGTGGGTGCCACTCCTTGGCCCGGATGCGATCCTGGATACCACGAAGTTCCACGTGGTAGTAGTTGACGCCTTCGCCGACGGGCTGTCCTCCTCCCCCTCGAACACTTCTCCGTCGGCTCGCGGCGTATTCGCCGGGCTCACCATAGGCGACATGGTGGTAGCGCAACACCGGCTGGTTCACGAGCATCTCGGGATCGAGCGCCTCCGCGCGGTCCTGGGATTCTCCATGGGCGGAATGCAGGCCTTCGAGTGGGCGGTTCGGTATCCGACTGAGCTGGACCTGGCGATTCCCATCAGTGGCTCTCCCCGGGTTGGCAACTTCGATCGGCTGCTCTGGACCAAGTATCTCGATGAAGTGGGGCTGGTCTGGCGGGCCTGGTCGGCCGGGAGGAGGCGTGGTTCCGGGTGGCGCGCCTCGATGACCCTCATGCTGCGAACGCCCTCCGCAGTGAACCGAGAAAGCTGGGACAGTGTAGAGGCGTCCATCCGTTCGCGAGGCCGCGCTCCTGGCGAAAACCTGGGACCTGGCGGACTTCGCGGCACAACTACGGCCATTCGCCACTATGATGCCTCGCAGTCGACTGGGTGGCGATATCTCCCAAGCTGCCTCGAAGGTCCGATCCCGCCTGCTGATCATCCACTCACCCCAGGACCACATCGTCACCATCGAGCCCAGTCGCGAGTTCGCCCGGATGGTCTCCTCCGACACCTTGTGGGTGACCAGCCACTGTGGCCACATGGCACTCTGGTGTGAACGGCGCACGATCGCAGCCGCTGTTGGGAAGTTCATGTTCTCGGAACACCAGAAAATTCCGGCTAGATGACCGTTTTAACCCCTTTGTGGTGAGCTCAAAGGGGGTCTAATCCTCGGACTGAAGAACCCGGCTCCAGCGTCCGATCCTTATGGCTCGATACGCTGAATACTGGAGCCGAGAGCATGAGGAAATCGAAACTTCGGCAGTTACAGGACACGATACTGCTGTGGACCATAACCTGGGCCGTGACCGGTCTTGTTCTGGGGATTGCCCAGGTCCTGAGAACCGGGCAGGTCTCCTGGATCCCTTCCCTCAGTCTGGCCGCGGCCGCCGGTGGACTGGGCATGGGGATCCTCTATACCGCGCTGATGCTGCTGACGGAGGACTGGCGGGACTCCCTGGCGGATACTCCCGGCATGGCGGCGCAGCTGGGACCCCTGGTGCTCTGCGGTGCCGGCGCCGGTGTGGTTGCCGGTCTCCTGGTGGGCGGCTTCAGCGGAGCCGCGTTCTTTACCCCGCTGGGCGCCGTGACGGCCGCGGCATTCAACTGGAAGAGCGCCAAGGAAGCCTTGCGGGAGCGGGCGGCGGCGCGGCGCAAGGCCATCAGCAAGGGAAAGGTCCCTGTCAAATAGGAAACGTCTCTCACGAGTATCTCATGTGACGGGCGACCTTTCGCTCCGGCCCACCGCGCGGTAATCTCTGCCCCATCCGAAGTTCCCGTCCTCACAGTGAAGGCCATCATGAGTACAGCCAAGGACCGCAATCGCGACAACGCTCCGCTCGGCAAGAAGCTGAAGGATCTCTATGACCTGATCGAGGGAATCGAGATCGCCATGTTCACGACCCGGCGGCCCGATGGGCAGCTGGTCTCCCGCCCAATGGCGACCCAGACCCAGGCCGAAGGGACCGATCTCTGGTTCGTGACCGACATCGAATCCAACAAGCTGGACGAGCTCGAATCAGATCCCAACGTCAACCTGGCCTACTATAAGGATCGGACCCGGGAATGGGTCTCGGTCAGCGGAACGGCCACAATCAGCCAGGACCGCCAGGCGATTCGGGAGCTCTACCAAAAGGACTGGAAGGCCTGGTTCGGAGATCAGGGCGGAGAGCGGGACGGAGGCCCGGAAGACCCCCGACTCGCCCTGATTCTGGTGGACGTCCAGTCGGTGATGTACCTCAAGGTCGATAAGCCTGCTCCGGTCGTGCTCTTTGAGGTGGCCAAGGGGATGCTGACCGGTACCCCGCCCAACGTCGGCGCCGAGCGGCGGTTAAGTGGTGCGGAGATCGACCGGGCTGACCGGTAAGGCGGAGGGCGGATGAGCCGGGCGGATTTCATGGTACTCAAGCAGTCAGTGGAGGAGCTTCACGGCTGCGAGGCCAACTACATCTCCAGCGAGCATGTTCGCGAGAGCCTGGGAGATACCCTGGTGTTCGACGGCGAGGTATCGCTGTTCGGGCTCAGCCGTCATCCGGCGGCCACCATGTGCTACGCCTGGTCGGTGCAGGAGTCGGGTGGGTCGGCTCCCGTGGTATATGCGGCGCTACGGATGGCGCCAATCGATTCCTCGCGGGATGCGGTTCGGGCATCGCTGGCCTTGAAGACGGCCGGCGTGAAGAGCCCTTATTGACGTACCCGGTACCGCGCCGTAAGGTCTGGCTACCGAATCTCCACATGCCGGTGTCCTTTCCTCCGCGACGCCGCAGGCGCAATTGACGCCACGAAGGACCATTCCAATGTGATCAGGGCCCGCCTGTGAGACCGTGTCCCGGTCGGGCAGCTCACGGAGGCTCCAATGTTAAGACTCTCTCCCTTCCTGATCGCGCTGCCATTCCTGCTCGCTGCTTGCGGAGAGGACCAGTTATCCGACCCGTCGGCCTCGTCTTCGAATAACCGGGAATCCGCTTCAGCTGCTGCCGTTCTGGTGGTGAACAGCTTGGCTGACCCGGGGGACGGCATCTGCAACGCCAAGGAGTGTACGCTTCGTGAGGCGATCAAAGACTCGAGAAGCAGCACTATCAATTTTGCCCCGGGTCTCACCGGTACCATCACGCTCGCTCGACCGTTAGCGGGGGGTGGGACCCTGAGGATCAACAAATCCCTCAGCATCGTCGGTCCCAACAGCGGCGTTACAGTCCGGCGTCGGGGTACCGATCCCGCGTTTCGGCTTCTGACCATAGATGAGCAGGGCGTCGTGAGTTTGACGAATTTGACCCTGCGTAACGGTAGGACAGACCGGCCCGGTGGAGGCATCAGCAACTTTGGCGCGCTGACTCTGACCAGGTGCACCGTCGAGGGAAACACTACCAGTCAGCATGGCGGTGGAATTGACAGCCATGGTCCGCTTACCCTGAATAACAGCACGGTGGCTCAGAACTCAGCCGGTTCCGGTGCCGGTGGAATCGACTCGTTCGCCCCTCATCATCCAGATCATTAAAAGTTTAACCCGGGTCTGGTGGCTGGAGACTGGTGTCTCAGTCTCCAGTCCACAGTCCGCAAGCCCCCGCGACCAGCTGATACCAGCTCATTTGACAACCGCCAGTGCGGCAGCCACCTTGGAAATACCCTTTTCCTAGGAGGTGGAGGCCATGAAGGTCTATGGCTCCAACGCCATAAGAAACGTGGCGTTTGTCGGGCACGGGGCCAGCGGAAAGACGTCCCTGGTAGATGCCCTGGCCTTCGTAAGCGGCGCCAGCCGACGCCACGGTTCCATCAAAGACGGTACGACGCTCACCGACTATTCTCCCGACGAAATCGAACGCAAGCACTCCATCAATCTGGGCCTCGGCTACGCCGAGTGGCTCGACACCAAGATCAATCTCATCGACACCCCGGGTTACCTCGACTATTTCGGCGAGGTCGTCAGCGGCCTGAACGCGGCCGATGCCGCCGTCGTCGTTCTCAGCGGGACGGGTGGGGTGGAGGTGGGCACCGAAAAAGTCTGGGAAGTCTGCGACCAGCTGCACCTGCCCCGGGTCCTCTTCGTATCCCTGATGGACAAGGAGCACGCCGACTTCGAGCGGGTCTTCAACGATGTGAAGACCCATCTGAGCCCCAAGGTCGTCCCGGTCGAGATTCCCATCGGCGACGGGCACGACTTCCACGGGATCATCAACCTGTTCTCCGGGCACTGCCACTTCTATAAGAAGGGCACCAAGACCGGAGAGTACGACATCGTACCGGTTCCCGACGAGTACCAGGCCCTGTTTCAGCAGTACACCGAGCAGCTGACCGAGGCCGTGGCCTCCACCGACGACGAGCTGATCGAGCGTTACCTGGGGGGCCAGGAGATCTCGCGGGATGCTTTCATCAGGGCGATCAAGCGGGCAGTGATCGAGGGCGCCATCGTTCCGCTCTTCTGCGGCAGCGGTGAGCTGACCTACGGCACTCGCACGCTGCTCAAGAAGATGGTGGAGCTGTTCCCCTCTCCCGCCGAGGTGAAGCCGCCAGTGGATGCGCCGCTGGTGGGGCGGGTGTTCAAGACGCTGTCCGAGTCGCACGTGGGTGACGTGACCCTGTTCCGGCTTTACACCGGCGAGATCCGCAACGGCGGTGAGGTCTTCAACGCCGAGCACGAGACGGTGGAGAAGCTGAACCACCTCTCCATTCAGCAGGGGAAGGAGCGGATGGAGGTGGAGCGGCTCTCCGCCGGGGACATTGGCTCGGTGGCCAAGCTGAAGGACACTCACACCGGCGACACGTTCTGCTGGCGGGAGGCTCCGGTCAGGCTGCCGCCTATTCCGTTCCCCGAGGCGGTTGCCACGTCGGCGGTGGTGGTGAAACAGCGAGGAGAGGAGGACAAGCTCGCTGCCGGCCTGCACAAGCTGCATGAGGAAGATCCCACCTTCCACTTCGAATACAGCTCGGAGCTGGGCCAGACCCTGATCCACGGCATGGGCGAGCGGCACTTCGACACCATCCTCCACCGGCTGGAGCGGAAGTTCGGGGTCCATGCCGAGCTGGCCCGGCCCCGGATAGCCTATCGCGAGACCATTAAAGGAAGGGCGGAGGGCCAGGGGAAACACAAGAAACAGTCCGGCGGCCGGGGCCAGTACGGCGACTGCTGGATCCGGGTAGCACCGTTGCCACGAGGGTCGGGCTACGAGTTTGTGGACGAGATCGTCGGGGGCGTGATCCCCAACAAGTACATCCCGGCGGTGGATCGCGGGATCCAGGAGGCAGCGGTCCGAGGAGTCATTGCCGGATATCCGTTAGTCGATTTCAAGGTCGAGTGCTTCGACGGGTCATATCACGACGTGGACTCCAACGAGATGTCGTTCAAGATGGCGGGCATCATGGCCTTCCGGAATGTGACTCCCAAGGCCCGGCCGGTGCTGCTGGAGCCGCTGATAGACGTGGAGGTCTGGACCCCGGACGACGTGCTGGGTGACGTGATGGGCGACCTCAGCTCGCGCCGGGGGCACATCCTCGGCACCGAGCAGGATGGACGGCTGACCAAGGTCAAGGCAGTGGTACCCGAAGCGGAGCTGTACAAGTACTCCACCACGCTGCACTCGATCACCCACGGGCGGGGCACCCACCGGCAGAAGTTCCACGGGTACGCCGAGGCGCCGCCCGAGGTCTCGGCGAAGGTGGCGGCGGAGAATCAGAAGGAGCGAGAACTGCAACCAGCGTAAGCGGGACTAGGACAGGCGTAAGCGGTGAGGTTGTTCCCGCTTACCGCTCACGCTCGCCCTTGTCCCGCTCACGCTTTTTATTAGATGCTCGCCGACCTGGTCGTTCTCGTTCACTTTGCCTTCGTCCTCTTCGTCGTTTTCGGCGGGCTGCTGGCGCTGCGGTGGCCGAAGGCTGGCGTATGTGCACCTGCCGGTGGCCGCTCTATGGTGCGCTCATCGAGCTGGTCGGCTGGATCTGCCCGCTGACACCACTGGAGAAGCGGCTGCGGGAGAGCGCCGGGCTGCAGGGCTACCAGGGAGGATTCGTCGAGCATTACCTGCTGCCGGTGCTGTACCCTTCAGGACTGACCCGGAACGTTCAGCTGGTGCTGGGCCTGGGTTGGTGATCGGGCTGAACCTGGCGGTCTATGCCGTCGTGCTGCGGAGCGCCCGTCATGGCTTCGCCGTCTAGCCGGCGAACCTGACCGCCAACCCGCTGCACCACAACTTCGCTGGCAAATCGCAGCAAGATGCCATGTCCTACCGCGCGGAATTCCGCAGCACGCTTCTTTGCACATCGTCGGGAAATCAGACGATTTTCGGCTCACCGACCCGTCAAGTTTTGAATTGCCCGAAGACTCCCGATCGCAAGGTATTTAGCCGCCAAAATCTACTGACACCCGCGATTTTGAGGGGCATGCTCCTTGCCCGCTAAGTGCCCGCCTGACTTAAAGTTCCGCGTACCGAACGAGCAGCGCATGTCAAGCCTCAGCCCCGGTTAAAGGGGAAAGGCTCCATGCGCCCGATCCGTTCGGCGGCCGCCCAGCGGTCGCGGTATCGTCGCATGCTCTTCACCCTAGCCTGGAGTAGCGCCATGAGCTGGACTCGCAGACTCTCCGTCATCGGATTCTCTCTGCTGCTCTTCGCCGGGGTGAGTTGTACCTCGAGCGATACGGCGCTAACCGAGGCTCCGCTCGTGGAGTCGGATCAGCCGCAGCCTCAGTTCGGCCTGATCGGGGATCTCACCGGTGGCCTCACCAACACCGTAGGCGATTTGACCAACACGGTGGTGGGGACGGTGGGCTCGGTGACCGACCTGCTCACCTGTTCTGCCCTGCCCTACGACAGCGACAGCGAAACGATCGGTCCCGAGGGCGGGCTCATCACCGTGGGCAGGAACTCGCTCTTCATTCCCCGCGGTGCCCTGACCGAGCGGGTAAGGATCACCGCGGAACAAGTCCCCGGGAAGACCAACTCGGTCCGCTTCGGCCCTGAGGGCCTGCAGTTCCAGAAGCCTGCGGTACTCACGATGAACTACGAGAACTGCGCGCTGGTGCTGCTACAGAAAAAGATCGTCTACACCGACGAGCAGCTCAAAGTCCTGGAGGTCTTGCGGTCGCTCGACCTGTTCCGGTCGCGTACCGTCAGTGCTCCAATCGACCATTTCTCCCGCTACGCGGTGGCCTACTAACCCAGGACGGCGCGATGAGATCAATGCGGATCCGGCCACTGCTCGGCCTGATACTCGGGCTGAGCGTGGCGGTGAGCTGTACCACCGGTGACTTCGAGCCGACCGGACCATCAACTGTCTCGAATGAGCAATCACCTCTTCCTTCTCCAAGACGGGCCTGGTCCCTCAGGGGGCAGCCGATGTACTGCTCGCCTGCAGCCCGCAGAAGTATCTCGTCCGCAGCGAGGTAGTGGGGCGCAAAGGCGGTGAGGTACAGGTCGGAAAGCACGTCCTGCGCATTCCTGCCGGGGCGCTGTCGAGGGACGTGAAGATTGTGGCGGAGCAGATCACCGGCCCGGTCAATTCGGTGCGCTTCAGTCCTGAGGGGCTGAAGTTTGCCCGGCCGGCCGAGCTCAGGATGAGCTACGAGAACTGCGCCGCGGTGGCCGGCCCGAAGGGCATCGTCTACACCAGCGAGGGGCTCTCGATTCTCCAGCCGTTGTTCTCGCTGGACTACCCAAAGTACGAGTACGTCACCAGCCCGATCGAGCATTTCTCTCGTTACGCGGTGGCCTACTGAACGTGAGAAACAGACTGCGATCGTTCCCGCTGGCCCGGTGGACCGAGGACAAGGGGTCCACTCGCGCCGCGGAATTCCTTCGGGAAGGACGGGCCCACGAGCTGGGCGGCTGCATGGCCGAGGCTCTGCAGTGCTACACCGCGGCGGTCGAGGCCGCCGAACGGGCCAGTGAACGGGCCATCGTGGCCGAGTCGTTGCGCCGCTCGGGGATCGTGCATCACCGTCGGAGCCAGCCGGTTCTGGCCCGACAGATGTGCGAGCGAAGCCACAAGATCGCGGTGGATCTGGGCGACCCGGTGCTGGCGGCCGAGGCCTTGAACGCGCTCGCCGGGTTCGATCTGGAGAGCGGGTCCATGCACTCGGCCAAGGAGAAGTTCCAGGAGGCCCTGCAGCTGGGCGGAGCGAGCGCCCATCTCCGAGGACGGGCTGAGCAGAACCTCGGCATCCTGGCCAACGTCCAGGGCGACCCGGACGAGGCAATCGCGCATTATCGCCAGTCCCTCCTCTCATTCGAGAGCATTGGGGACGACCGTGGCTGCGCGATCGCCTATCACAACCTCGGGATGGTGAGTGCTGACTGCGAGCGGTGGGACGATGCCGACCGCTACTTCCGGCTCTGCCTGGGAATCGCCCGGGCGCTCGGCGACCTCCATCTGGAAGCCCTGGGGCTGCTGAATTACGCCGAGGTCCACCTGGCCCGGCAGGACTACGACCAGGCGCGGCATAGCGCCGAGTCGGCCCTGGGGATCTTCGATCAGCTGGGCAGCCAGATCGACAAGGCCGACGCGTACCGAGTGATCGGCCGAACCTATCGAGAGACCGGCCGCTACCCCCTGGCGGAGTCGCGGCTCCGGAGCGCCATGGAGCTGGCGGCCAGCACCGGCTCCATCCTGACCGAGGCGGAGGTGGCGCGGGAAATGGCGTTGCTTTATCAGGCCATGGGCCGAGGGCAGGAGGCGCTGGCCTATCTGAACATTGCCCGTACCCTGTTTGGCCGGCTGGATGCCCGGCGCGATCTGGTGGATGTCGCTACCCGGATCAACCAGGTGGAGGAGAGTCTTGCGTAGCTGGAACGTCAGCTAGAGCTACAAGAATTGCGACAACGTCCGACACTATAAGCGGGTAGCCTGATCCACCACATTTCCCGTTACGCGGTGTCCTACTGATGAAGAGCCCGGGCGAGCGCATCCCCCCCAAGCTGAAGCCATCGGCGGAGCTGACCTCCGCCGCCGAGCTCCTGCAGCTGGCCCGGGCCCACGAGCGCGCCGGCGCCATGACCGAGGCGGTGCAGCGTTACACCGCCGCGATCGAGGCGGCCGAACGCACCGGCGAGCGTGGGGTGCTGGCCGAGGCGCTGCGCCGGCTGGGAGTGGTTCACCATCACCGCAATGAAGGCGATCGGGCCCGCTCGCTTTGCCAGAAGAGCTACGAGACCGGCCTGCTCATGGGCGATTCGGTGCTGGCCGCCGAAGCCCTCAATGCGCTCGCCGGGTTCGACTTCGAGGCCGGCGCCATCGAGCAGGCAAGGGAGAAGTTCTACCGGGCACTGGAGCTGGGCGGAGCCAGCGCCGAGCTCCGGGGACGGACCGAGCAGAACCTGGGCATTCTGGCCAACATCCAGGGTGCTCTGGCCGAAGCCCTGGCTCACTACCAGCGCTCACTGGGCGCCTTCGAGAGCATCGCCGACGACCGCGGCTGCGCCATTGCCTATCACAACCTCGGCATGGTGAGCGCCGACCGCGAGCTGTGGGACGACGCCGACGGTTACTTCCGCCGCAGCCTGGACATGGCCAAGTCGATCGGCGACATCCACCTCCAGGGGTTGGGGCTGCTGAACCACGCCGAGGTCTACCTGGCTCGCCAACATTACGAGCAGGCCCGGCAGAATGCGGAGGCCGCGCTCGGCATCTTCGATCAGGTGGGCTCCCGGCTGGACAAGGCTGATGCCTACAAGCTGATCGGGCGAGTGTACCGGGAAACCGGACGGCATGCGCTGGCCGAGTCCCGGCTCCGCTCGGCGGTGGATCTGGCGGTGAGCACCGGCTCGATCCTGAGCGAGGCGGAAGCGTCTCGGGAATTGGCCCTGCTTTATCAGAGCATGGGGCGGAACCAGGAGGCGCTGAAGCTGCTGAACGCGGCGCACCGGCTGTTCGGGCGGCTCGACGCTCGGGTGGACCTGGTGGACGTCTCGACCAAAGTGCTCAAGCTGGAAGAGACCTACTTCGCGGTGGTTCGCGAGTGGGGTCAATCAATTGAATCGTCGGACAGCTACACCTTCGGTCACTGCGAGCGGGTAGCCGATTATGCCCTTGGCGTGGCCCGCGAGCTGGGGCTGGACGAGCAGCAGCAGACCACCATCCGGATCGGCGCGTATCTGCACGATCTGGGCAAGGTCCGGGTGCCGCACGAGGTCCTCAACAAGCCGGGCTCGCTCACGCCGGAGGAGTTCCGGGTAATTCAGATGCACCCGGTCTGGGGGCTCGAGCTGCTCGCGACGGTGGAATTTCCCTGGGACATCAAGCCGATCATTCGCTGGCACCACGAGAAGTACGACGGGACGGGATACCCCGACCGGCTCAAGGGCGACGAGATCCCGGTCAATGCCCAGATCATCTGCATCGTGGACGTGTTCGACGCGCTGACCACCAGCCGGAGCTATCGCGGCGCGCTGACCGTGGCCGACGCGCTCGGCCGGATGCAGGAATGCCGTAGCTGGTGGCGGCCCGACATCTTCGAGGCTTTCCTTCGGTCGATCGGCAGGATGTCCGCCGCGGCCTAGTCCCCGCAGGTCCTTCCCCTTGCATCGCTGCAGAGCCCACCCACCAGGGCGAGCACAAGCGCACAGTGGCTGCACGGGCATGCCCTTTGAGCCAAAGTTATATGTTGCTGTATTCTCCGACCTGAGCTTGAGCTGTTCCGGGTGGGGCGATCGGCTTTTCATCCTTCCATGAGGCACTCAATGAGGTCAGCGCTCCGGACAACACTTCTACTATGGCTCGGCGGATGGCTGGCGAGCTGCGGAGAGCGGGGAAAGGATTGCCCCGAGTGTTCGACGGTAGTCATTGCCGCGACTGGTGAGCCTTCGACGCTCATCCCTCCGCTGGTGAGTGAAACCGTGGCCCGCGACATCAGCGATCAGATCTACGAGCGGCTGGCCTACCTGTCGCCTGGCGCTTCGCCGGTTGACCAGAGCGCCTACCGGCCGGGGCTGGCCGAGCGCTGGGAGCGAGTCGACTCCCTGAACTGGCGGTTTCGTCTCCGGCCGAACGCCCGCTGGCAGGACGGTCGGCCGGTGCTGGCGGAGGACGTGGTCTTCTCGTTCGACGTCTTCAGCGACTCGACGCTGGCGTCGGGAGCCCAGAGCTATTTGGCCGGCAAGGTCACTGCGACCGCGGAGGACTCCATGACAGTGCGGGTGGGGTTCAGCGAGCGCTCACCGGAGCAGCTGTACGACGCCACCTACCATGTCAGGGTCTTGCCGAAGCATGTCTGGGACTCGATCCCGCGGAAGCGTTGGGAGGCCGACACCAGCCTCTCACATCTGGTCGGTAGTGGGCCCTACCGGATTCAGAACTGGGGGCGCGGCAGCTTCCTGACGCTTGCGGCGGATACGGCGTGGACCGGCGAGAAGCCTTCGATTCGCCGGGCCATCTGGCGGTTCGCGCCTGACCCCGACGCTGCGCTCAATCTGCTGTTGGCTCATCAGGCTGACCTGATGGAGACGGTGGGCTCGAAAGAGCGCACAGCGCGGGTGGCTCGCGACTCCAGCTTCCGGCTGATCACCTACCCGGCCGGCGTGTACGGGTTCCTGGCATTCAACGTTGCCGACGCCAGAGGTCGGGCCCATCCGCATCTGGGGAACCGGCAGCTGCGCCAGGCCCTGGCCCAGGCGGTGGACCGCCGGACGCTGGCCACGGCGCTCTTTGGGGAGGGAACCAAGCCGCCACCGGGACCGATGTCACAGTTGCTTTGGATCTGGGACGACGGGATTCGCCACTGCCGTTCGACACCGCTCGAGCAAGACAGGAGATCGGCCGGATCAAGGCGCGACAGTCTTTGCGGAGCATCGATATTCTGGTTCCCGCTACCAGCGCCACCCGGCGGCAGCTTGCCGTGGCCATACAAGAGGCCTGGCGACGGGTGGGCGTGCCGGCGACGGTGACCACGGTCGAGTTTCCAGTATTTCAGGAGCGATTGGCCAAGGGGCGCTTCGACAGCTACATCGGCGCGTACCTGGATGAGCCCAGTCCCCGGGGACTGGGTGACCAGTGGACCCGATCCGGCTGGGCGGCGCTGAACTACGGGCACTATGGAAATCCCGCGTTCGACTCGCTGGTACGGGCAGCGTCGCTGGAGGAGGGTGCCGGAAAGGCGAAGGGAGTCTGGCGTGAGGCGATGGACACGCTGAATGCCGACGTGCCCGCGATCTTCCTCTACTCGCTGGCCAATGTCGCCGCGGTCAGCCGGAGATTGTCGGATGTGAAGATCGATCCGTATTCGTGGGCCAGCGGGTTGAATGGGAGATGGAAGATGGGTCGCGAGGTAGCCCGTGGTGTACGCGGTCTTCCGTCTCCTCGTGGCTCGCTTCCGGGGCTTCTTCAGCTCGATGACCCCCGCCTCTTCCCTCGGCTGACGATAGATGTAGCGCTCGCCCCGGAAGTTCTTGAGCACCACCTCGTCCTCATTCATGCTCTCGACGTATTCCGGCAGGATCGGGATCTTGCCCCCGCCGCCCGGGGCGTCGATGACGAAGTAGGGGATGGCCAAGCCGCTGGTCCAGCCGCGGAGAGCCCGCATGATCTCGATCCCCGTCTGGACTGTCGTCCGAAAGTGCTCGGCCCCAGCCACCTGGTCGGCCATGTAGATGTAGTAGGGCCGGACCCGCGCCATCAGGAGGCGATGCATCAGCTCCATCATGACGGCGGGAGTGTCGTTCACGCCCTTCAGCAGCACCGTCTGGCAGCCCAGCGGGATGCCGGCATCGGCCAGCCGGCCCAAGCCCGCTACCGCGGCTGGGGTCAGCTCGTCGGGATGGTTGAAGTGAGTATTGATGAAGAGCGGGTGGAACCGCTTGAGCATGGCGCAGAGCTCGGGCGTGATCCGCTCCGGCAGATGACAGGGAATCCGGCTCCCGATCCGGATGATCTGGAGATGGGGAATGGCCCTGAGCCGGGTGAGGATGGCCTCGAGCCGCCGGTCGTTGAGCAGCAGCGGATCGCCCCCCGACATGATGACGTCGCGGATCTCGGTGTGCGCCTCCAGATACTGGAAGGCGCTCTCGAACTGCGACATGGGGATCTTCTCCGGGTCGCCCACCTTCCGCCGGCGAGTGCAGAAGCGGCAGTAGGTGGCGCAGACGGGAGAGACCAGAAAGAGCGCCCGATCAGGGTAGCGATGGGTGATGTTGGGAACCGGACTGTCGGCGTCCTCGTTGAGCGAGTCCACCATACCGTCCACCACGTCCAGCTCTTCGACCGAGGGAACGTACTGACGCCAGATCGGGTCGTTGGGCGACTTGATCAGTTCGACCATGGCCGGCGAGATCCGGAACTCGAAGTTCTCCGCCGCCTGCCGCAGACGGTCAAGCTCGGGGAAGTTTTCGGGACCGAACTTCTGGGCCAACGCCTCGAGCGAGGCGATCGAGTTCTTTTTGAGGACTTCTTGCCAGGTCTCCGCCATAGTCCCTCCAAGAGCGTGAACGGTAAACAGTGAGCGGTCAACGGGACGGGGCCGATGAGCCCTCATCCCGGTCTCTCTCCCGTTTACCGTTTACCGCTCACCGTTCACCGCTCACGTTTTTCACAAACACCACCTGATCGTCCCCGGGCGCATAGAAGTCCGGGATGACCGAGACCGGCGAGTAGCCCCGGGCCCGATAGAACGCCCGGGTGGCCCCATAGTCCGCCCGCCCGGCGGTCTCGACGACGATGAGCCGGGCGATTCCTACGAGCCGCCGCTCCATCTCCCGCAGCAGCGCGGTTCCGACCCCGGTGCCCTGAGCTCCGGGATCGACCGCCATCCAGTAGAGGTCGTAGGTGCCAAGGGTGCAGGGAGTCGGACCCCAGCAGATCCAGCCGACGAGGCCGCCGTCCAGCTCTGCGCCGAGTAGGTCATAGGTGTTGGCCGGTCCGGCCCCCACTGCCTCATCGAAGACCTCGAGCGCGATCCCGATTTCATCTTCGCGGAACAGTCCCACCGACCGGGTGATCGCCTCGATGCGCTCCCGGTCGGCTTGAGTGAGATCGCGAAGATGGGGGGAGACAATGGTGCCGCTCAAGCGGCGGACACCCCGCTGACCAGAGCCGCGGCTGCCCGATGGCTCTGCGAGCGAGTGAGTGCCTCGTCAACGATCTGCATGACCAGGTCGTCGTAGCTCCAGCCGAAGGCGCGGCCCATCCGGGCCAGGCCCGCGTTGCTGGAGAGGTCCGGGGTAGGATTGACCTCGAGGACGTAAGGCTGGCCGTCCTCGCTCAGACGCATATCGATGCGGCCGTAGCCTTCGCCGTCGGACATCTGCTCCCAGGCCGTGCGGGCTACCTGGGAGATCCGCTGATGGAGGTCCGTCTCCAGCTCGGCCGGACAGACCGGGATGGTGCCCTCATCCTCCGGGCTCCCCGGGATCCACTTGGCCGCGTAGCTCACGATGGGCCAGGTTCCCTCGGGCAGATCGTCGAACCGGATCTCGGCGATGGGCAGCATCCGCTTGCCCACGAAGCCGACGTTGAATTCGCGTCCGGCGACGTATTCCTGGATGACGACCTCCTCGAACTGCTCCAGCATCTGGGCGACCCTCCGCTTGAGGGCACGCTTGCTGGTGCACACGGCACTGTTGTCGATGCCGACGCTGGCGTCTTCGGCGGCCGGCTTCACGATGGCAGGAAGGGGGAACTCGGCCGGTCCCTTGTTGGCCTGGGCCAGGGTGAAGGCCGGCACCGGCACACCAGCCGACGAGAGCAGGGTATTGGCCACGTGCTTGCGATGGCAGACCGTGGTGGGCCAGGCCAGGCACCCGGTGAAGGGGACGCCGGTCAGCTCGAGGGTGCCCACGACCAGATCCTCGAACCGGGCATGCCCGTTGATGCCCTCGCAGAGATTGAAGACCAGATCGGAGCGCCGTACCCGGGAGAGCCAGCGGAAATCGCCGTACCGGACGGGCAGGAGCTCCACCTCGTGCCCCCGCCGCCGGAGCACATCGCGCACCTCGTGGACATTGGCCACCACCGCGGCCACGTCCTGGGGACTCCACTCTTCGCTACCGGCATCGAAGAGGATCGCGACTTTCATCAGGCCACCTCCGCCAGGAGTGAACGACCGCTGATCCGCCGCCAGGCAACGTCGGCGACAGCGCGGATCAGATCGTCGTAGCCCATTCCGGCCGCAGCAGCGGCCTTGGGGAAGCAGGAATGGTCCCGCGGGTCGGGCAAAACGCCCGGCAACGGGTTGAGCTCGACGACCATCGGGCGACCATCCGCGTCGCAGCGTATATCGACGCGGCACCAGTCGCGGCATTCCAGGGCGTGGTACGCTCCGAGCGCGGCCGCCCGAATTTCTTGGGCGAGACTCTCGGAGATGCGGGCCGGGCACTCGTAGATCTCCAGGGGATTGCTCGGAGTATCCCAGATCCACTTTGCCTCATAGCCGTAAATCGGTGGCGCTCCCTTGGGCAGCATATCAAAACGCATGCCGATGATCGGCATACAGCGCGCTTCCTCGCCGTTGCCGAGGATGGCGACGGTGAACTCCTGGCCCGGCAGATAGGTCTCGATGATCACCGGCTCGGCGTAGGTAGCCAGCAGATGAGAGACCTGCCGCACCAGCTGCGAGCGGTTCTTACAGAGACTCCGAGTCGTGACACCCTTGCCGGACCCCTCGAAGGCCGGCTTGACGAAGAGCGGAAAGGGGAGAGTCACTCGCCGGGCATCGGCCGGCGATCGGGCCACCATGAAAGGCGCGGTGGGGACGCCGTGATAGGAGAGGATCTCCTTGGCTCGACCCTTGTGAAGCGCGAGACCGCAGGTGAGCGGATCAGAGGCGTGATACGGGATCCCGAGAAACTCGCAGATTGCAGGCACGTGCGCCTCGCGGCTCGGTCCGTAGAGGCCTTCGGCGATGTTGAAGACGAAATCGGGACGGAGCAGCGCGAGCCGAGCGGGGAAGCTGCTGTTGGCCTCGAGGCGGTAGACCTGGCCCACAGTGCTGAGCGCCCGCTCCACCGCGTTGATGGTGGCGGGCTCGTCCCACTCGGCGTAGAGATCTGGTTGAGAGAGGTCTGGGCGGAGGGCCCGACTGGGAGGCTCGTCAGACGAAGGGGATTCGGAGTTCGCCCCGGCTGGGTTAGCCGGCGCCTCGGGTTTGAGATTAAAGGCGAGTCCGATCCGAACTGCCAAATGATCCCCTTCTACAAAAAAGGCCGTCCGAGAGAGACGAGCCAGGACGGGTCGAACGATCGACGCAACTAAAGTAAGAAAAACGTTTTTGCGGCACAATACTTTTTGGGGAAAAAGTGGCAGTGAGTTTTTAGACAGTCGCGAGTCCCGAGTCGCGAGTCACGAGCCTTGAGCGGTTTCGGCATGAGGATGGTGTCCATCCTGGTGGGACTCTAGTCTCGTGACTCGCGACTACACCTTGTGGAACCCGACCCGGCCGGCCTCTCCACCCTCACCCGACTCATAGAGCTCGAAGTCGGCGAAGAGCGCGGGCGCTTCCTGCTGGAGGACCCGGAGACAGGCCGCAGCCATCCGGCGAATCTCCAGCTCGGCCCCCTCTCCCAGACGGAGCTCCAGCATGGTGCGCCAAGCCCGGACGTTGGCGCTGACCACGATCTTCACCTCGGTGGCGTTGGGCAGAACGCTTCGCGCCGCCTCCCGCGCCAGTTTCCTCCGGTGAACCTTGTTCTCGACCCAGGCGTAGCGGTCCATCAGCCGCTCCACCGCCTCCACGTAGGCTGCCTGGGCCTGCTCCACCTGCCTGGTCCAGGCCTCTTCCAGTGCCGCATCGCCCATGATGGCCGGGGGCATGACAAACGCGGCGTGTGACTCATCGACATACCGCTGCGACAGCTGGGAGTAGCCCCAGCCGGCGCGATGGCGAACCAGCTCGTGGCTGCAGGAGCGGGAGATCCCCTCGATCAGCATCACGTAGGTCGAGTGCTCGAAGACCGACCCGTGACCCTGCTTGAGGATGTTCTGGAGATATTCGGCGGTGCTCCGGCCCGCCGGATTGTGCTGGCTCATGTAGCAGAGGCGACCGGCAAACTCCGCGATCCTTTCGCCGTCGCTGGATTCACCCTTCCACTGGACCGGTAGATGGGCCGGCTCCAGGAACTGGGGACGGGCGATGAGCGTGACGCGGGGACCGCGGATGATTTCCATGGGAGCTGGAAGCTGGGAGCTGGGAGCTATGGACCCGAAGGTACTTGATTCAGCGGGGGCCACGATCGAGTCCTCGTAGTCTTAGTCGAAGTAGATTCGCAGGGTGCGACGTCACTCGGTCTGGTTCCGTACAATATCATCCGCGGCAGCGCCAGCTCCTAGCTCCTAGCTCCTAGCTCCTAGCTCCTAGCTCCTAGCTCCTAGCTCCTAGCTCATCGGCCAATTCCAATCTCGACCTCCCATATCCACCCGTCCGTTCGATCTCGCGAAGCGCGAGCTCCACGTCCGGAGGGATGGGGAGGGCGCCTTCACCCACCTTCAGCCGGCTGATGGCGGGCCGGTCCGACGGCAGGATGACACCAGGATTCAGAATGCCGCCCGGGTCGAAACTGTTCTTCACCAGCCGGAAGAGGGAGACGATGTCCGGCCCATAGACCCGATCGAGCAAGTGGGCCCGAAGCCGGCCATCGCCGTGCTCACCGGATGGCGTGCCGCCCAGCTCAACCACGCATTCGGTCACCTCCTCCAGCAGCTCGGCGACGGCACGCTCCCAACCGGCTCGGCGAGTGTCGGGCAAGAGATTCACATGGACATGGCCGTCGCCGGCGTGACCGAACATGACGACGGGGAGGCCCCGTGCGGCGGACGCCTGCCGGACAAAGCGGAGGTAGCGCCCCATCTGCTCGATGGGCACGCAGGCGTCCTCAATCACCTGAAGCGATCGGCGCTGCTCGGGCAGAGCAGCCAGGATCGGGCTGGCGGCGCGACGGATGCTCCAGAGCCGTTCCGCCGCCTCCGCGGTGAATGCGGTATCCACCGCATGAGCGATGGGCCGGAGGCGTGCGGTAGCCAGCTGGAGCGCCTCCCTCAGGGAACCGGGATCGTCTCGCTCCAGCTCGATCAGGAGCACCGCCTCGGCTTCGCTGAAGCGAAAGGCAGCTCCCCCGAGCGGATTTCCGGCGAGCAGGTCGAGGAAGGTGCGATCCAGCAGTTCAACCGCGGAGGGCTGGCAGGGGAGGACGGCGCGCACGGCCTCGCTGAGAGAATCGATCGACCGCACGGAGGCGCGGAGCCCGGCACGATGCGCCGGCATATGGTCCAACCGCCATTCCATCTGGGTAATGATGCCCAGAGTGCCTTCCGAGCCGATGACCAGATCCAGCACATCTCCGGATCTCACGAACGCGTCCAGGGCGTACCCGGAGGAATTCTTGCGAGTGTGAGGAAACCGACTCTCGATCTGGGCCGATGCTTGGAGGATCGCCGGAGCTGCGTCCTGGTTGAAGCGATGGATTGCGCTCGAGCCGGGCCGAGGAGTTCCGCGCCGAAGCGTCACCGATTCTCCATCCGCCGTTACCAGGACCACCGATTCGATCCACTGGCGCACACTGCCGTACCGAACGGATCTCGGGCCCGCCGCGTTGGTGGACACCATCCCGCCCAACGTCGCCCATGCTCCGCTGCTGGGATCGGGAGGAAGCCGAAGACCATGGGCGGCCGCGGCCTCATTGAGTTGGCCCAGGGTCACTCCGGCGCTGGCGACGGCCTGGCGCGCGCCGGCTTCGACCTGCAGGCGCATGCCGCTGAGCTGAGTCAGATCGACGATCACGCCTTCGCCGACATTCCCGCCGCCCATGGCACTACCCGCACCCCGCGGGATCAGCCCGATGCCCAGGTCGGTTGCCCAGCCGACCAGGCGGACGAGATCGGCCTCATCCCTGGGCAGGCAGACCGCTCGGGGAAGAATTCGGTAGATCCCGGCTCCCTCGGCGTAGGCGGCTCGAGCGCGGGAGTCGTCCCGGTATTGACCCTTGATGTCGGGCGGCGGCAGCATGGCCCTAAGCTAACTATCTTGTCACCATGGCCGAGCTTCCTCGCGCTCAACTCATCCATATCGATGTGGATCGACGGCTGGGCCACGAGTGGGACGAGTGGGACGGCCGGCCTTTGCCCAATCAGGGCAACTACGACTCCCCGCCTGCCTTGTACTTCGCGTGGTCAGCCTTGACCCTGGTCTTGCTTCCAGGAGTCGTCGCCCTCGCCCTGTTCCTTCTGGGGCCCAGACTGGGCGCGGTTCACTCCCGAGCTCCGGCCGTTCTCTGGAGTGCGCTACTCGTAGCTGCTGCAGTGTTGTGGGTGTGGTGGGGGCTCCTCCTCGTTTCGTTCATTGCCGGCCGGTCGCTCTTGCCCGAACGCCTGGCCGAGCGGGGACCGTTTCTGAGGCTGATGCGTCTGACCTCCCGGCTGGCGGATCGATTTGGCCGAAGAGATTGGGTGGAGAATGCAGCGGTGAAGGTGTACAACGCGCTGGCCGCGGCTCGCGGCCGGAAGGTTGGGCAGGGCGAGCTGCTGCTACTGATCCCCCGCTGCCTGTCCAAGGTGACGCTGGATGGGGTGCTCGGTATCGCTGGGAAGTACGGGGTGCCCGTCTTCGTGGCAACGAGGGGTCAACTGGCCCGGCGGGTCATTCGCGAGCGGCGGCCGCGAGCTGTTGTAGCGGTGGCGTGCGAGCGCGACATGGTCAGCGGCCTGCACGATGTAGCGGGGAAGATCCCGGTTCTGGGACTGACGATGACGCTGCCATCCGGTCCCTGCAAGGACGCGGCGCTCGACCTCGTCCAGCTGGAGCAGTGGGTTCGCTCCTACGTGGTCTGATCCGATCTACTGAACGTCAGGCGGCGCCTGGCGGGCCGCGGCGGGTGCTGGCGTTTCCGCCTGAGGTGGCGGCGGTCCCCCGAATCGCTTAACCAGTTGCTGCAGTACCGAATCCACTTTGACTGCCACGGGATGCTTCGCGGGGACTTGCCGATCGAGCTCCCGCGGAGGTAGTGACGGGTCGGCCAGGGGCCGGTACGCGGTCTCCACTGCTAATTGAGAGCTACCCGGCCGGGCGGGATCGGCCCACGCGCGCACCCGTACCACTCCTGTGCCCAGAGAACTGCCCCGGGTCCGCCCTGTCTTCGCGTCGAACCAGCCGGTTTCCAGATAAGCATCCCGAACCAGGACCTTGCTCACCGGTACCGAGTCCGCGCGCAGCGCGGCAGCCAGCTGCCGGGTGGCCTCCGCCGGGGTGAGACGAACCTCGGTGCCGGCAGCTTCCGGGAGCGGGCTGAAGACCGGTCGGCCGGTGTTGGGCTGGCACGCCACGCCGAGGATCAGAGTCAGCCACAAGATGTGACCGCGCACCCTAATCCTGGTGCGGCGGAGTGCCGGGAGGATGCGAGTGTGTGTGTGGTGGGGTGCCCGGCGAATCCACGTGCGCCGGAGCCTGGAAGCTGACGGAGTCGGCGGATGTAGCGGGCGACTCCTCCTCCCCATCGTGGTGGTGGTGCCCTTCACTCCGCTCGTGCAGCTCCTCCTGCAGCACCGGCGTGGGAATGGCTGCCGCATGCTCGAAGACCAGCCTGCCGCCGTAGTTTGCTGTTACGAACAGGATGCCTACGCCGATCAGGGTAAGGGCCAAAACGATGGAGCGCTCGCCCGAGCGCATCTTGCGCTCGCGGACGATGCGCCAGAGCGCCAGCACGGCAAAGATTCCCAGGGTGATCAGGGCAAACTTCTCGTGCGTCTCCATGACCTCATGCACGGCCTCGCCGTGGGCGATGTGCTCCTCTGCCTGCAGGCCGGAGATTACTGCCGCCGCTCCGCCGATAGCCCCAACCATCAGCGTCCAGAAGCTGACCAGGCGGAATCCTTCACGCTTGGTGGCTAGTGCCGCCAGGTCGAACAGGAGGGCAGTGAGCAACAGGGCGGTGGGAAGGTCGTTCAGGGCGGCATGGAGGCGGGGCCAGTCGTAGCCGAGCATGTTTTCTCCGAAGCGTGAACGGTAAAGGGTGAACAGTAAACAGGAGGTGACGGGTGGGGCCCCGTTCACTATTCACCGTTGACTGTTCACGCTTTCCCCAATCCAAGGTCAACCGGCACCGGGGGATCGACCGAATAATCATAAAACCCCCGGCCGTTTTTGCGGCCTTGAAACCCGGCGACAACCATTCGCTGTAGCAGGGGTGGCGCGGCGTAGCGCGGCTCCCGGTAGGCGTCGAACATGATCTCGGCGATCCGGACGACCGTGTCGAGGCCAATGTAGTCCATGAGGGCCAGTGGACCCATGGGGTGCCCACAGCCAAGCTGCATTCCCCGGTCCAGATCAGCCGTGGAGGCAATCCCGCGCTCCAGGGCGCGAGCGGCATCCAGGAGAAAGGGAACCAGCAGCAGATTGACGATGAAGCCGGGATTGTCGGTGGCGGCAACCGGCTCCTTACCCAGAGCCCGGGCAAAGGCGAACGCCCGATCGAAGGTCTCCGGGCTGGTCGTGACCGTCCTCACCACTTCGACCAGCGGCATCAGAGGAACCGGATTGAAGAAGTGGAGACCGACGAAACGGTCAGGCCTCTGCGTGGCAGCCGCCATGGCCGCGATGGTCAGACTGGACGTGTTCGACGCAAAGATGGTGGTGGGCGGACAGAGTCGGTCGAGCTCGCGCCAGAGCTCGTTCTTGAGGACCAAGTCCTCGGTAACCGCTTCGATAACGATGTCACACTCTTTCAGGTCGGCCATGTCGGTAGTGAAGGAGAGTCGGCCCGAGGCGGCGTCTCGGTCAGCCGCAGACAGCTTTCCTTTCTCGACCAGTTTGCTCATCGATTTCTGAATCCCGGCTCGACCTTTCTCCAGGAACGGAGCGGCGATATCGCGCGCCACGGTGGTGAATCCGGCGCTCGCCGACGCCTGGGCGATGCCGCTGCCCATGAGTCCGCAGCCGAGCACGCCCACTCTTTTGATCTGGTTCATCCAGAGTCCTTGATTACGACTTGAGGGCTTTTCTCAGCTCGTCGGTTAGCAGACCCATGAGCCCGGAACGGTCATTCCCTTTGGAGGGTGGCGCACCACCGCTGCTCTCGAGCGAATCGAGCGCTCTCTCCAGCCCGAGTTGCATGCGGGCAAGGGCCGGCCCGTATCGCCGAAGAACGGTGTAGCCCACGGCCGCGGCTATCGGCAGCGGCAAGATCGCCACCGGAAGCAGGGCGCCGAGTGCCACCATCGCACCCGTTGCCGCCGCTCCCGTGCCGGCCAGCGCGGTCCCACTGGCAAGGTACTCGTTCCTCACTTTACGACCATCGGCCAGCAGACTGACATGGGAGTAGCCCGATTCCAAAGCTAGGATGGTGGCCGAAACGGTGGCGGCTCGGGAAAGCATGAACGGCTGCTTACCGGCCCCGAGTGCCGCGGCGGAACGACGGACAGCCGCCTGAAATCCGCCGAGCGGCTCCCAGCTGATCCGCCCGCGCTGCTGCCGCTGCACGCAGAGCAGCTCGTTGCGCTCCATCCAGCGGAGCAGGGCCACTTCGGCCTGATCCGCATCCAGCGGCACGACCCGGTGGGCAATTGCCTGGTTGGGTCCGGCAATACGGTCCATCAATCCCGGAGCTCTCGGCGTGCCCAGCGGGGAACGCTCCTCGAGCAGAGCCTGCTGGAGGTAGCGGACCGGAATGCCGACTTCGCGTCCCAGCGAGATCAGTTCGTCCGAGGTCAGCGTCTCGCCAACCTCGCGCTCTGCGGTTTGGAGCTCGGCGGCGCGCCGGATGATCCGCTCGAGTGCCGCTCGGTCGATCCGGGTGGGGGCAGGGCTCAGGGGACCCTCACTCATCGCTACTCGGACGGAGGTGTCCGTGCCGCCTGGATTCGGAGCTGGGACATGAGGGAAGAGATGTCCGCTGCCGGCAGGGCCGGTCCGGCCGGCTCGGCGGTGTCCTCCGGGCGAGGCGTGGTGGAGCGGGCCGGGTTGAGGAAGGGTCTGAACAACTCGATAGGAATAGGGAAGATGGTCGTCGAGTTGTTCTCCGCGGCAATTTCAGTGACGGTCTGGAGGTACCGAAGCTGTATGGCGCTGGGCTCCGTGGCCAGCGTTCGCGCTGCCTGCGCCAGGGTCTCGGATGCCTGCAACTCGCCCTGGGCCGCGATGACCTTGGCGCGCCGCTCGCGCTCGGCCTCGGCCTGCCGGGCCATGGCCCGCTTCATCTGATCCGGCAGATCGACGTCCTTGACTTCAACGGCGGAGACCTCGATGCCCCAGGCATCGGTCCGCTCGTCGATGATCTTCTTCAGTACCGCATTGATCTTTTCTCTATCCGAGAGAAGCTCATCCAACTCGACCTCGCCGAGCACCGATCGGAGCGTCGTCTGGGCAAGTTGGCTGGTGGCGTAGAGGTAGTCCTCGATCTCGATCACGGCCTTGCCCGGATCGGTAACCCGCATGTACAACACCGCGTTCACCTTCACGCTGACGTTATCCCGGGTGATCACGTCCTGGGGCGGGATGTCCAAGGCTACGATCCTGAGCGAGACCCGCTTCTGGGTGGCGAAGCCGGCGGGCAGGAAGATGAGGCCGGGGCCCTTGGTGCCCCATGACCGTCCCAGAAAGAAGGTGACTCCACGCTCGTACTGGCGCAGAACCCTGAGGCTCAGGAAGGAATAGATCACCGCAACGGCGAGCGCAGGAAGCAGAACGTCCATGATTATGCTCTCAGGCTGAATAGGACTCCACGACCACTGCGGCGCCCTGACCTCCGCCGATGCAGGCACTGCCCAGACCGTAGCGGCCGCCGCGACGCCGGAGGGCGTGCAGTAGATGCAGGGTGATCCTGGCTCCGCTGGCTCCGAGCGGATGACCCAGGGCAATAGCGCCGCCGTCGACGTTGGTGCGCTCCCGGTCGAGCCCCAGCTCCTGCTCGACCGCAAGATACTGGGCCGAGAATGCCTCGTTCACCTCGACTAAGTCCATATCATCCAGCTTGAGGCCGGCGCGGGATAGAGCCTTGCGCGAGGCCGGAGCTGGCCCGATGCCCATGATGCTGGGTTCGACGCCGGCGGTGGCCCATGCCACCAGCCGTCCCAGCGGACGGAGACCCCGGTCGGCCGCGACACGGCCGCTGGCGACAACCAGCGCTGCCGCACCGTCGCAGATGCCGGAGGCGTTACCGGCGGTCACCACACCATCCTTCTTGAAGTAGGGCGGAAGTTTGGCCAGCGCCTCAGGAGACGTGCCGGGGCGAATGTGCTCGTCGGCCGCCCAAGGCTCGCTCTGCTTTGTCTTTCGATTAGGAATGGGGACAGGAATGACTTCGTCGGCGAAGGCTCCGGCCTTCCAGCTCTCTGCGGCGCAGGCCTGGCTTCGCGCGGCGTAGCAGTCGACCGCCTGCCGGCTGATTCGATAGCGTTGGGCCAAATTCTCCGCCGTTTCGGCCATCGATAACCCGCAAGCGGGGTCTCTCAGTGCCTCCCAGAGCGTATCCTCCAGCGGAGCTGCCGGCCCGAGCCGCAGTCCCCAACGGGCGCCACGGACCACGTGAGGAGCCTGGCTCATCGACTCGGTTCCGCCGGCCAAGACCACTCGCGACTCTCCCAAGAGGATCTGCTGAGCAGCCTGGATGACAGCTTCGAAGCCGGATCCGCAGAGCCGGTTCACTGTTACCGCCGGAGTTTCGACCGGGAGGCCGGACCGGAGTCCTACGTGCCGGGCGAGATAGATCGCATCGGCTGAAGTCTGGAGCACGTTGCCGAAGACGACGTGATCGAAGGTCCCAGGTTCCACACCACTCCGCTGGATGGCAACCTGCGCGGCGTGAGTACCCAGGTCTGTGGCTGAGAAATCCTTGAGAGACCCGCCGAAGCTGCCGAAGCCGGTTCGGACACCGGATAGAAAGACGATGTCAGCGCTGTCGCTCACCTTGAGGTACCCCGGGGGGTGAAGTGTGGAGGATTGAAATATGCCCGGCTGGCCGGTCGCCGCAAAGCTCAGCGATCGGAGCCGGTACGTCGTCTGGGCGCCGCCGAGACTCCGCAGTGAACGCAGTGCTTCCAGGTGACCTGGAGCTCGGTATCGCACTCGGCGCAGTACCGGATCGCCAGATTTTGCCCACACTGGGGACAGAAGTTGACGACTCGACCTGAGGGCAAGGTGGCACTACAGCGGATGCAGCAGGATTGTGGAGGGTCGGCCGGCCGAATCTCCGGCTTGCTGCGGCTGCGCTTCCGGGGGGTCTTGGGCTCGGGAGAGCTCGCGGAATTGCTGGGAGCAAACCTCAGCTCAGGTTCCGGATCCAAAACCCTGTCCACGGCAGCGGGATCGAGCCGGATCGTTGCCGTCTCATATTGCTGGAGGATAGCCAGATCTGGATGGGGGCGGCTGAGCTCCGCTGCGAGCTCGATCCGGGCCTCGGCCGGCGCGGTGCGGGCCAAGCCGCTTTCGCCGGCATAGAGCCGGAGCAATGCCAACTCGTAGTCTTCGCTGGTCTCGATGCCGAGGGCTCGCCGGTTGGCTCGATAGGGAATAACCCCGTCCCGGACCTCGGCCAGGCTAAGGGCTCGGCGAAGACCGCCAGGATCTCTGGTGGCAAGGTTCAGCACGATCTGACGAAAGAGTCGCTCCAGATCCACGTATGCTCTCCTGGCTCGGCTCAGGGACGCAATTCTTTGCACCGGAATTTGACGGTCTAACTGCCGCGGCTGCCAGCAGGTTTCGTGCTGAGGGGTTGGGCTCGCTGAGGGGAGGTTACACCTTCTCGGCCAGGGGAAAGCTCTCGCCTTCCGCAACCCTCCTTTCCAGCGTGGCAAAGGCCACGTCGGGATCGTACCCGACAAACTTTCCCTTGGCCTGTTTGATCTCGAGCCAGGGTAAAAACCCCGAATCAATGGCACCCTCCGAGCTCTTGCCACCGCGAGCTGCGGCGATCGCCAGGTCGTTGGCGTATTCGTTCTTGGGGTGTCCCTGGTGGCCCCGAACCCAGGTCCACTGTACCTCATGCAAACGGGCGGTCTCCGCCAGGTTTTGCCACAACTCCAGGTTTTCGATCGGGCCGGCCTTCCGAACCCAACCGCGGGAGGCCCAGCCGGGGGCCCATTCCCGCATACCCTTCACCAGATACTCGGAATCGGAGACCATGAGCACTCGAAGACGATTGCGCTTTCCAGCCAGGATTCGAAGCGCAGTGATGGCCCCACTCAGGGCCATCCGGTTGTTGGTGCTGTTCGGGGTGTAGCTGTAGAAGTCGCGGCGCTGAATCTGCTTGGAGGCCCGGGCCTCGATCAAACCACCCGCTCCACCCGGGTTCTCACCTTCGCGACCGTTTCCCAGGCAGCTCTCATCCAGATGAACGATGGCCACCCGGCTCACTCGATCACCTGAAAGCTCTCGATCTCTTCCAGGCGAAAGGTGAGCTCTTCACCCGTCATGGGCAGCCAGCCGACCAGCGCCTCGTGTTGGTCGATCGAGGTGACCCGCTGGGCCACCACGACATACTCGGTTCCCCGGCGCGATAGGGCGACCCGGAGGCCGTCCCTGGCCGCCCGTTCCAACTGATCCATGCGTTCAGTGGTCCAGCGAACTGTAGACATCTACCAACTCCGTTCTTCCAGATTTGCCAAGAGTTCCGATAGGCCAGCAAGGAACGGGGGCTAGCCCAGCTGCCGACTGACCCGGATAGTACCCGGGCTGCCGGCCACAATGCGACCGATTACCGCAGCCGCAGGAGTTCCCTCCTCGACCAGCGCCGCCAGCAACGCGGCCTCGTGCTCGCGAGGCACCACCAACAGCAGGCCACCAGAAGTCTGCGCGTCCACGCAGAGATAACGGTCAGTGACGGTCAGGTCGGGCGCCCACTCCACCCGGTCAGCTGCGGCGAGGTTACGCTGAGTGCCCCCGGGAATCACTCCGCGGGAGGCGAGATTTCGCGTGTGCGGAAGTACGGGGACGCTGTCGAAGGCGATCTCGGCCGCCACCTTGCTCGCATCCAGGATGTTGGTCAGATGTCCCAGCAGTCCGAAGCCGGTCACGTCGGTGGCGGCGCTGACTCCGACCCTGAGTGCGGCTCGGGCGGCGCCGTCGTTCAGCGTGGTCATGGAGCGGACTGCCTCAGTCATTCCGGTTTCGAGGAGAGCGTCGCGCTTGAGCGCGGTCGCCAGGATCCCGGTTCCCAGCGGCTTGGTGAGCACCAGCCGGTCACCGGCGCAGGCGCCGGCGTTGGTGAGCATCCGGTCCGGATGGACCTCTCCCACCACCGCCATACCGAACATTGGCTCGGCCGAGTCGATCGAATGACCCCCGAGGACCAGGCACTTGGCTCTCCGGGCAACATCGGCCGCTCCCTCAAGCACTTTCCCCAGGACTTCGAAGGGCAGCTGCTCCCGGGGCCAGCCCACCAGGTTGAGCCCGAACAACGGAGTTGCTCCCATCGCGTAGATATCGCTCAGCGCGTTGGCGACGGCGATGGCGCCCCAGGCGGAGGGGTCGTCCACGATGGGCGTGAAAAAGTCCACGGTCGATACCAGCGCTCGATCGGGAGACAACAGAAAAACCGCGGCGTCATCCCTCGTGGCGGCGTCGACGAGAACGCGGGGATCCTCCACACTCGGCAGAAGGCGCAGGACCTGCGCCAGATCGGCGGGGCCGAGCTTGCAGGCTCAACCGGCGCCGTGCGAAAGGGCGGTCAGCCGGATGCGCGGTTTCTGATCGATGGGTGCGTCGCTCATGGCACCTCCTCCCTCGAGCAGTCTAGCCTTCCTGCTCGGCCCAGATCAACGAGCGCAAGGCAATCAAGGCCCGCTCCTGCTGCGCAGTCGAGCCGAAGGTGCCGTCGATTCGCTGACGCGACAGCAGCGCGGGAACAGCCCGGCGGATGGCTGCCTGAGCGGGGGAAGTACCCAGGGCAAGCAGCGCTTCGAGGGTATGGAACAGATCCGCCGTGGGCCAGGTGCCGTCGGGCGCCTGGTGTGCCGCGATCAAGGACGACAGCCGGTCACGGAGCTGGTGGCTGAGCGGGCTCAGAGCCAGAGCGTGAATTCCGGCGACGATCGCGTCTGCCGCAAAGTATCCGCTCCAATCGGACCACTGCTCCTGAAGCTGATGCAGGCTGGCCAGGTGGCGCTGGACCGCCGCGCGATCTCCCCACCCTCCTCGCAATGCTGCGCGGAGAGCCAGGCAACTGATGACGAACCGGGCTGCGGGCTCGGCGCGAAACACTTTCCCGTTCGGCAACATGACCGGCGCGACCCGTTGCTCGGGCGGAGCGGGTGAGAAGAACCCGGAGATGAAATGTTCGCAGACGCGTTGGGCGTGGCGGATCCGGCTGCAGCCCTGGCTGAAAGCTCCGGGCTTACCCTGAAGTCCCAGG
This sequence comes from uncultured Gemmatimonadales bacterium, assembly GCA_963842945.1. Lineage (GTDB taxonomy): Bacteria > Gemmatimonadota > Gemmatimonadetes > Gemmatimonadales > GWC2-71-9 > CAVVWJ01. Next base: position 381,102 of record CAWJIM010000019.1, on the reverse strand, counting down.
ATCCATTCCATCACTCGACCGCAGCGGCCCTCGCGCAGCACCGAGATCCATAAGCTCATGGGCCCGCCAGATCGTGGGCACCACCGCGCCCTCGATCCGTTCGACGGCCGCAGACTCCTCCTCCAACTGGCGGATCAAACGCTGCACCAGCTCCTCCTCATCGGGAGCAGGGCGAGCGAGGGCGCGTCGAGCCAGCAGGCCCTGGCGGGTGGGAGCGGAGGCGAAAAAGAGGGCGAGGCGTTGGATTCCCTCGGTTGCGGGCACCGGTGGGTTCAGAAGGGCCTCATGTTCGGGGGCGGCACCCCGGCAGCACCGTTACCAAGTTGCCCGGATGGAATCGACGTCCAGCAGGTGACCACGGGACATGACGGCCTGGATCGACCGGGTGTTACGGATGTCGGTAAGCGGATCCCTAGTGAGGACAATGAGGTCGGCCACTTTGCCGGGAGCAATCAATCCTAGGGAATCGACGCCCAGCAACACTGCAGCGTTCCGGGTCGCTGCCCGGATCGCCTCCCTCGGGCTGATGCCGGCGGCAACCAGCAGCTCGAGCTCGCGGTGCTCACTATAACCCGGAACCAGAAGCTGGTTGGGAGAGTCGGTTCCGGTGGCGATCCTTCCCCCGGCCGCGACGAAGGCACGGATGAAGAGATTTTGCATCGGCCGAGACTGCCGGAACGCGGCGAAGTCGGCCGGGTCCCATCCGGCCCGGGCTGATCATCCCCGGCACGTCCCACTCTCGTCTGGCACCTTCCGGAACCTCCTGGAGAGCGGAATCCCGGAGGATCAGCCGGATCATCCAGCCGGCTCAGAGTCTCGTGCAGTATCAGCGTCGGCACGAGCGTTACCCGTTCCTGGGCCATCCGTCCTGCCAGCTGGCTCAGCGCCGCCGAGTCGAGATCGGCCCAGCGGCGCTCGAACGCGGTCCAGCCGGGGAAAAAACCGCGGTAGTGCGCCGCGAGCAGCGACGACCGCTCGCGCGAGATTGCCTCGGGCACGCCGGTCAGATGCTCAATCGATGAAATCCCGTCCTTGGCCGCAGCGAGCGCGTCGGTCATACCCAGGTGGGCTGCCACGGCAATATTGAACGTGTGGGCTTCATCCAGGATGGCGCGGAGCAGCGGCGGGTCGATGTGGGTGTAGACCTTGATGAAGTCGACACCCGCGCTCACCAGGCGATCGACAGCCTTGCGCGCGTCCTGCTCGCTGTTGACGCCGATCGCGTCGGGGTAGGTGGTCGGCAGGCCATCGATCATTGCCCCGGCCGCGTACATACGGGGGGACCCATTCGACGGGGTGTTCGATCTCCTCCGGACCGAGATGACAGAATTCAGCGGCCCGTGCATGTCGCGCACGGTGGTGACTCCCCAGGCGAGATACCTCGCCGGCGCCCAGCCAGCAGCCTGGGCCAGGTGGGCATGGGCATCGATCAGTCCGGGGATGATCCAATGGCCGGAGACATCGACCTGGTTGACCCCGCGGGGAAGCTCGAATCCGGAGCGAGGTCCGATCGATTCGACCTTGCCGCGACGGACCAGTACGGCTGCATCGGCCAGGGGAGGTCCACCGGTCCCGTCGATCAAGGTGGCGCCTACCAGCGCCACACCGTCCTGGCGAGCCGGGCTTGCAAGCCGCGAGGAACAGGCAGCCGGCAAATGTGCCAACGACGAGTCGTTTAGCGCGGATCACTGGATGAGTGATCGTGAAGGATCTTCCAGCCCTCAGATCTGGCTCCATGACCAGAGTAAACGGACCACTCGCGGTGGTGCTGTCGCCTCTCTGAAGAATGAATCGGGCGGTTACCAGCGCCAGAGTGGGGCTGAGCGGCCGAACCTCGACCTCCTCGAAGTGGAGACTGTCCCGCCGGGCACCGGGGGCGAACCGGGGAGCATAGTTGTTGCGAATGAAGTCGAACCCATGCCGTGCCCGGCGGCCGTCCACGTAGGTGGTCGTGCTCTCGGCGGCATAGTCCGACATGAACGCGTCCAGGTCGCCCCGGTTCCAGTCACCGGCGGCCCGGTCCAGCTGAGCCGACAGTGTGTCGGGTGAGCGCCGGCACGATCGAGGGAGGAGTCCGCCGTGGGCTGTCCGGCGGGCCGACATGCCACCAGCAGCAGCACCAGAATGGGCAAGGAGGGACGCATGGAGATAGGGGAAAAGGTGCTTCAAGGTGGATGACTCGCAGCGAACGATGCAAGATCCGGCTCCGCCGACTTATACTTGGGCGATGACTGACGTCCAGCCTCAGTCGCCGGCCGATGCCCCCGGCCGGCGCTCGGGCGCGGTTCGCCATCGTCCGATCTCCGACTACGGGTTGATTGGCGATATGCGAACGGCGGCCCTGGTCGGCTTGGATGGAGCAATCGACTGGTGTTGTCTGCCCCGCTTCGACAGCGGCAGTGTGTTTGCCGCGCTGCTCGACACGGAACGGGGCGGCACCTGGGCGATCCATCCCGAAGGCCGCTGGACCTCAACCCAACGCTACCTTCCCCGCACCAATATTCTGGAGACCACGTTCCGCACCGCCGAAGGTGGGGTGGTCAGCCTCACCGACTTCATGCCGGTGGCCGAAGATGGCCGTCCGTCGGGCCAGCATCCGGAGATCCACCGGCGGATGCGCTGCAGCCGCGGCCGGGTGCGCATGAGCATGATCTTCATGCCCCGCTTCGAGTATGGCGCCCGGACCACCCGGCTGGAGCTGCTCCGGGCGGGACTCTTCGCGACCGACCGTACTGACCAGGTGCTCACTCTCTCCAGCGCCAAGCCGTTCGAGTGGCAGGTCGAGCAGTCCAGCGCTAGTGCCCGCTTCGAGTTGGAGAAGGGTGAAGAGCGGTGGATGGTCCTGCGCTACGACGATGACGATATCCACCCGGTGGATCGGTACGAGAGCTCTCGGAAGCTGGACAATACCGCCGCCTTCTGGCAGCGCTGGTCGGCCAAGGTTCGCTACCGCGGTCCCTATCGAGGCATGGTCAAGCGCTCGGCGCTAGCCCTAAAGCTCCTGACCCATGCCGAGACCGGGGCCCTGATTGCGGCCCCCACCACCTCGCTTCCGGAGACGGTGGGCGGGATCCGCAACTGGGACTACCGCTTCGTCTGGCTCCGCGATGCCGCCTTCACCCTGGCGGCACTGGATGCCGTAGGCCACTACCGGGAAGCCGACCAGTTCATGCGCTTCCTGAAGAAGGTCTGCCGCCACGAAGGCGGCGGCCACCTCCAGATCATGTACGGTATCGACGGGCGGCGGGACCTGATCGAGCGGCAGTTGGATCATCTGAGCGGGTATCGCAACTCGCGGCCGGTCCGGGTGGGCAACGGAGCGGTGGGTCAGCTCCAGCTGGACGTGTACGGAGAGGTCCTCGAAACGGCCGACATCTGGCGCCGCAATCACGAGATGACCGAAGGCACGTGGCGGGTACTGCGGGGGCTGGTCGACTGGGTCAGCCGGAACTGGCACTTGCCCGACTCCAGCATCTGGGAGGTCCGGGGTGAGGTCCGCCACTACGTCTTCAGCAAGGTGATGAGCTGGGTGGCGTTGGATCGGGGGGTTCACATGGCGGAGGAGCTGAACCTCGAGTCTGATACCGTTACCTGGCGGGCTGCCCGGGACCGACTGCACGCTGAGATCATGGAGCGGGGTTGGAGCGAAGAGCGACAATCCTTTGTTCAGTCCTACGATCACGACGCGCTGGATGCGGCGGCCCTTGCCATCCCCATGGTGCGGTTCCTCCCGTGGAACCACCCCGGAGTCCATGGAACGGTTCACGCGATTGCCCGGGAGCTGACCACTCAGGACGGCGAGCTGGTATACCGGTACCGCCACCCCGACGGGCTGGAGGGCGAGGAGGGCGCCTTCTCGATTTGTACCTTCTGGCTGGCCCAGGCACTGGCCATGATTGGCGAGCGGGAACGGGCGGATCGGGTGTTCCGCCGGATGCTCCGACACGCCAATCATGTAGGCCTATACTCCGAGGAAATCGACCCCTACAGCGGTGAATTCCTGGGAAACTTTCCCCAAGCCTTTACTCACATTGCGTTGATCAACTGTGCCGCTGCGCTGGCCGGCCTCGACGCGCGGGGCTGAGGGTCAGACCCGCGCTTGATACTGCTAGGAGCGCCGGGCCGATTTCCTGCCTTTGCGGGCGCTCTTCCGGGCTGTACGCTTGGTCGTGCGTCCAGCTTTCCGGGCAGCCTTCCGGCCCTTTCGCGAGCGCGCCTCTTGCGCGCCGCGCTCTTGGACGCTCTGCCACTCTTTCGTGCCGCGCTCTTGGACGCGCCACCCTTCCGCGCCGCACGCCTAGTGGTCCGGGCACTCTTCCGCGCCGCACGCTTGGTTGCCCGGCCGCTCTTCCGCGCCGCACGCTTGGTGGCCCTCGCCGCTCTTCCGCGCCGCCCGACGGCCTTTCCTGGCGGTCTTGCGGGCCGAGCGTCTTCGTCGCTCTGCCAGATTTCCGGGCGGCCTTTCGAGCTGACCTCTTGGCTCTTCTGCCTCCCGACGTCTTGACTGGCTATCGGAACTGTCTCCGAAATCGAATGAACGGGACGACGAGGGACTTGACGAACTGCTCTCGGAAGGCAGGGGATCCATCCACCCAGAGCCCGACCAGCCCATCTCCATATTATGAAGTTCGGCCATCTTAGCTTCCTCCGAACGCGTGTGCGGCGCCACCCGCCGCCGGTCCGAGGCGCACAAGCGCCACCCGGTGAGACAGGACATATAACTTGCACATCCTCAAGGCTTGTGCAAGCCGTATTCGGAGACTGACACGGCTGGGACGTGCTAGTCCCCCCCCATTCGAGTGAGCTATTTTATCGCTATTCCGCCTCTCCCTTGGGTCAAGCCCTGGTGAACTCAGCGCTGGTTTCGCCAGTTAATCGCCGCGCGAGTCCGGCGCCGATATGTCGTGTCTCATCTCGTTGCGGTATTTGTTGTTGTAGCCTCGATCAGTACGCCGAGCAGGGCGCAGACCGTGGCCGAGGTCCAGGTTACCCCGGAGACGATGACTCTGGGCGTAGGCCAGAAACAGGCGCTATTCGCCACGGCCTTCGACCAGCGAGGCAACCTCATTCCCACCGCCAAATTCAGCTTCTGGAGCTCGGACAGTCTGATCGCCCAGGTCAGAAAGGACGGGACGGTAGTCGGCATAAAGCCCGGTCTGGCGAAGATCGAGGCGCGCTCGCAGGGGAAGCGGGCTTCCCTGGCGGTGCTCATCACCGGCAGCGCGCCGGGCGATCCGGCTGGCACCCGAACCTCCACCGCATCGGTCCTCACTCTGGAGCCACCCTCCCTCACCCTGATGCCCGGTGAGACCGCACGGATCCGGGCCCAGGCTTTGAAGGAAGACGGCACCCCGGTCTCGGTAGGAAGGGTAACGATCAAATCCCTCAAGCCTGACGTTGCCCGAGTTGACTCGGGAGGACTGGTTACCGGAACCGGGGTTGGACGTACCATCCTGCAGGCGGCGTCCGGCGGGCTAATGGCCACACTGCCGGTGGAAGTGGTGCCCGGTGATTTCACCGTCAATCCCGAGTCCCTGGGCCTTGGAGTGGATGAGATTGACACTCTTCACGCACTGATTCCGAACCAGAATCGCGAACTAAAGGGAGTGGTACAGTGGCGGTCCACCGATACATCGGTAGTTGGGGTTACCTCAAGCGGGGTGGTTCGCGGTCGCTCGGCCGGTAAAGCCGAGATCATCGGCACCGCGTTCTCTCAGGAACGGCGAGCCACGATTACCGTCCACGCCACTCCCGATGCCCTGGTCGTGTCCCCTCACCAGGGCGGCACCCTGCAGCTGCCGCTTCGGTCAAAGCAGCAGTTCAGCGCAGTGGCCGAGGCCGCCGATTCGACTCCGCTCGCCGATGTCCAGGTAAACTGGGAGCTGAGCGATACGCTGGTCGCCCGCTTTGATCCGGTCACCGGCATACTCACGCCCAAGGCCCTGGGCACTACCACGCTCACCGCCAGACTGCCCGGTATTACGCCCGCAGTGTGGACTATTCAGGTTGTCACCGGCGAGATCACTATCGAGCCCTCCCGAACCGGCCTGCTGGTGGGACAGCGGGCCACATTGTCCGCGGTGCCCCGGGACCAGGACCCTGCAGCGACCAAGACGCCAGCCACCAAGTGGACCTCGGACCGGGGCGAGGCCGCGACGGTGCGGGAAAACGGCCAGGTTGAGGCGGTGGCCCCGGGTCACGCCGTGATCACGGCACTGACGCCCTGGGGAAGACAGGCCAGCGCAGACGTCTTTGTGGTCGCGGATCTCTTCCTCAGCTCGAATCGGCGTGGCAACAGCGGGATTTACCAGATGAGGGTGCCGGGACCCTCCCCAATGCTGCCGGTCTTGGTGGACAGTGCCACGAATATTCAGGCTGCCCTAGCGCCCGACCGGACTCGTCTGGCCTTCAGCTCCAACCGGTCCGGCAGCTTCGATCTTTACCTGATGGATGCCGACGGTCAGAGACCGCGCCGGCTCACCTCCAGCTCAGGCGGTGAGGGAGAGCCAGCGTGGACCCCGGATGGGGGGCGGATCGTGTACACCGCGACCACGGGGACGGTGACCCAGGTCGCGATCGTGACGGCGGAGGGCGGCGATAATCGCCAACTGACAACGGCGTCGGGAGGAAATCATTCGCCCAGCGTCTCACCCGATGGCCGAACGATCGCTTTCGTATCGGCGCGAAGCGGTAACCACGCCATCTACACCATGGATCTCGACGGCACCAATCAGCGGCGACTCACCAAGGGCTCGGCGCGGGAGACCAATCCTCGCTACGCTCGAAATGGGGATCTGTTTTATGTGGTCGAACGAGGCGGCGGATCCAGGGGCTCGCGGGTCATGCGGCTGATCGCGGCGAACGGCAATATCTCACAGGTGCTGCAGACCAATGATCCAATTTCCTCCCTGGCTGTTTCCCGCGAGGGCGACCGGCTGGCCTATGTGGTAGGGCAGATTCGGGACGCCGCAAAGGGCAAAATCGAGTTCAGCCTTTTCCTCCAGGCCACCGCACCCGGCAGTCCCCCAGTAAGTGTTCCGTTACAGCCCGGCGAGCAGATCCTCAGTCCTACTTTCTAGAGATCATGAGAGCGCTTGTCCTGGAGGCCGCAGGCGGAATCGAACACCTGCGGGTACAGGAGTTGCCGAAGCCAGTAATTCAGGCGCCGAACCAGGCGCTCATCCGGATCCATACCGTCGGTCTAAATCGCATCGACTTGTGGGTGGCGGAGGGGTTGCCGGGGGCGAACTACAGCTTTCCCCATATCGTCGGCTCCGATGGCGCGGGCACTGTCGTTCAGGTTGGAGGCGAGGTAGACGGGATCCGGCCGGGCGACCGGGTAATGATCAATCCGACGTTCTCCTGCGGCAATTGTCCATGGTGCTTGCAAGGCGAGGAATCGCTGTGCCGAAAGCTGCAGGTGCTGGGGGAGCATCGGCCGGGGTCGGCCGCGGAGTACATGGTCGTCCCCGGGGAGAACCTGGCGCGAGCGCCTGACTCGATGCCCTGGCCCCAGGCCGGCGCCTTCTCTTTGGCGACGCTCACCGCCTGGCGCCTGCTGACCACCCGTGGCCGGGTTCAAGCGGGTGAGACCGTGTTGATCTGGGGCATCGGCGGCGGTGTAGCCCTGGCCGCACTAGAGATTGCCCGATCGCTCGGCGCCCGCACCATTGTCACCAGTGGCTCGGATGCCAAGCTGCAGTTCGCATTATCCCGGGGGGCCGATGCGATTCTCAATCACCGCCGGGCCGATGTGGTCAGCGAGGTCCGGCGCCTGACAGATGGGCTTGGAGTCGATGCCATCGTGGACAGTGTGGGCGAGGAGAGCTGGCCGCAGTCGCTCCGGTCGTTGAGACGAGGGGGCCGGCTCCTGATCTGTGGAGCCACGACTGGTCCGATGGTCTCGATGGACCTGCGACGGCTGTTCTGGCATCAGTGGAGCATTCTGGGTTCCACCCTGGGAAGCCGACGTGAATACGCCGAAATCGTGAGGCTGGCCGGCGACGGCAAACTCTGGCCGGTAATCGACCAGGTAGTGCCGCTGAGCCGGGCCCTTGACGCCTTCGGCCGATTGGACCGGAGTGAGCAAGTTGGAAAACTCGTGATCGAGGTTGCCCAGTGAACGAGCTCTGGCAGCGGATGGTGGCCGGCGGCGAACAAATCAGCAGCGTGGTGCCCGCGCTGGTTGGCGCATTCGTCATTCTGATGACCGGCTACTTCCTCGCCCGCCAGGTCCAGCGCTGGGCCGACGAGACGCTGAAGCGGCTCAAGTTCGACCGGATGGTCAGCGCCGGCGGATTCGATGAGGTAGTGGATCGTGCGGGACTTCGATTGGATCCGGTGCGGGCCCTGGCGAAGCTGATCTTCTGGCTGGTAATGCTGGTGGTGATTCTGCTGGCAAGCACTGCCCTCGGGCTCGAGAGCATCAATGAGATGTTCGGTGCGATGCTGGCCTTCATCCCCACGCTGATCGCCGGGATTGTGATCGTAATCCTGGGCATCATCGTCGGTGAGTTTGTCCGGGGGCTGATTCTGGCGTCGGCCGGGGGTGTGTCCGGGGTGCCGACCGTGGCCAAGCTGGCCAAGGGTGCGGTGATCACCATCGCCCTGTTCATGGCCCTGCAGCAGGTTGGGGTGGCGGAGGAGATCGTCACGGCCGCGTTCACCCTGATTCTCGGGGCCGCAGCTCTGGCGGTCGGACTGGCGTTTGGCTTGGGTAACCGGGAGCTGGCCGGAGAGATCACCCGGCGCTGGTACGAGGAGGGTCAGCGCCGGGACCGGCGGACGTCAGATCGGAATGGCAGCAAGGCGGGAGAAGAGCTGAGTCACGAGTCACCGGTCATGAGTCGCGAGGGGTAGGCTCCCAGTAAACGCGCCCGCCGTTATTTCAGGGTAAACCGCGCCACCGATCTGGAACCGTCGGCGTTCCGGATCGAGGCATAGACCGCTCCCTTCGCACCAAATCCAGCCAGCGAAGCATCCTTGGGGAATGATACATCCCGCTGCCAGCGTCCCTTGCGGTCGAAGACCGCATAGGCCAGCGCAGCCTTCTCGTCATTGCGCGGTTGCTGGAGCCACACATCACCGTTCGGTCGGCCCAGGGCGAAATCGAAAGGCGCTTTCGTCTCGGCGAAGGGATAGACAATCGCGAGATCCTGGGGCATGCCGAATTCTTTTCCCTGCTCCCGGACCTGGGCCAGCACCCGTGCCTTGTCGGCTTCGGTTACCGGGATCCTGGCAAACTTGTGCGGCGGTCCCTGCAGCCACTCTCCGTTGGGCGAGCGCCAATCCACCCGGCCTTCCCGGCCCCGGGCCACCCAGGCACTGCCATCCGGCAGCACGCCGAAAAAGTCGTTCGGGGCAAAGACCTTCGCCGCCTGTTGTACCTGCTCACCAAAGACGGCGTCACCATACTCCGGAGAGGTGAGATGGGCGACCGTGTCTATTCTGCCGCTCCGGAGAGCCACGCGGAGAACCGGAATGCTGTCCGGCCGGATGGCTCGACCGGGCTCTCCACCACCGAGGACTGCCTGGTAGTCGATCTTGTAACCCCGCCCCAGCGTGTCGTAGAGGAGAATGGGTGTTTTGCCCGCGGCATTATGGGAGGGAAGTACCCCGAGCGGCTTACCGGCTTCGCTCCACAGCGTGGTGCGGAGCCCACTAAAGTCGACCAGCGCGATCGTGTCGCCCGCGAGATGAGCGACCCATCCGGGGAACTTGTACTGCCCCGCCGGGCTTCCCTCAGCGATTGAATCCACCCGGGTACCGAGGGTGTCAATTTTTCCGCTGGCGAGGTTGCCTCTGAAAAAGAACTTGCTCTTCGTGTCTGTGAATACCACGCCCCCATTGGCCAGCTCCACCACATTGCTGAGCATCCCGAACTTGTTCGGGAATCGCGCGTCGTGGGAGAGTACGCTCTGACTCTGCGCCGAACGGCAGGCGAGGGCACCGGCCACGGCCAGGACACAGATCAGGAGGGCTCGCTTCATGGGCAATCCTTCTTCTACGGGCGGGAAAGCGTAATCGACGTGGGCGATGGGCCGGGAGTCGGCAGCGCAATGAGTCGGGTGCCATCGGCCGCAGGCTCGGCCACCAGGGCGGTGTGCTCTCCCAGGGCCAGGATGCGACCTGATCCTCTAATTCTGACCTCGCGCACCAACTGGCCGGCCCGGTTCACTACATGGTAGCGCCTCGATGAATCAGCAGGTGCCCGGCTCTTTTCCAGCCAGACCTGGCCGGTGGGGTCGGACACTCCCGCTTCAAAGGGCGGCTTGAGAGCAGCAAAGGGAAGGTCCTGGGCGGTACGCCTGAGCTCAGCCGGGAATTTCCGGAGAAAGAGCTCCCGGTCATACCTCGTGACCTCCAGAACCCGGTCGGGCAGCGCCACACCCTTCGACCATTTCCCCTCGGGTGAGCGCCAGTCCACCCGGTTTTCGTACACCCGTGCCACCCAGAGCGATCCGTCAGGTAGTACGCCCCAGCGATCCACCCCGCTGAATACCCGCCGCTCGAACCGACGTCCGGCGTCACCGATTACCTCGGCAATGTCCAGAGGGGCCAGCCGAGCGATGGTATCGATCCGGGTTAATTCAGGGTTCACCTGGACCACCGCGGCGGAATCTCGGTTGCCGCTGCCGTCCGGTCCCGGTTGGGGGTAGAGGTCGAGGTAGTACCGCGCAGCCGCATCGCGGGACCGCGGCAGCGTGCCACGGGTTATAGCGGGAGCTGCGATCGCCCGGGCGAGATGGCCCGGCGGGGCCCACAAGGTCAGCCGCCGAAGTCCCCAGTCTCCCACGAAGAGCGTATCCTGGGCAACGAAGATGTTTGCCGGATTGCGCAGGTTTTTCGAGGAGCGCCCACCAAGCGGGGTGGTGGTGTGTCGAGCGGGATCAACGATCGCGACTGCTTCCTCGGCCGGGGAGATGACGGCCCACCGACTTCCCCCCAGCCAGGATGCTTCGGTGATCTCTCCGTAGGGTGCCAGAACCGTATCACCACTCGCGGTGAGCTCGACGACAGGCGTTTTGGGTTGCGAGGCTCCACATCCGGCGAGCAGGAGTGCGAGCAGGAAGAGGCCGCCAGAGATCAATCCGCGATGCATGCAGGAAAGGTAATGGCCTGCATGCCGTTCCTTACTCTAGGGATTCCACCAGTAGGAAATTTTCACCAGGAAGATGTTGTCGCCCGGAGCTGAGGACAGCCGCCCCAGCGCAGAACCGGTGGAGAAGCCGCCGATGCTCTGGCTGTCGGACCGATTCTGGGTCCAGACCAGGAACAGGGTCGATCCCGGTGAGTATTCCCAGCGCAGCACCGCGTTTCCTCTGAGGGAAACCAGCGAAAAGTTGGGGTCGTCGATTTCCTGCTGGGCGGCGGGGCCGGCTCCATCGGGATCGATCGCGAGTCGGTCGGGATCGCTGGTGTCCACCGGGTCGGGATAGGGGGTGAAGTCGTAGCTCCTAGGCCGGGCCAGCTCCTTGAACCCGGTGTATCGCCCCGAAGAGGCCAGCGGTTGGGCGTAGACCTCGAGGCTGAGCTTCGGAGTGAAGATCCAGTTCAAGCGCACGCTGGCCGAAACGGTGGTCTGGTCCAGCGTAGCGAAGACGTAGCGGTGACCATAGGTGGACGTGGCCAGCACGTCGTCGAAGGTGTCGACGTACTGGGACGAGGTGCCGATTCGCTCGATCTGCGGCTCCACGCGAAACGAGAGGCGTGCTCCGGGCTTCCATTCCAGTGCGGCCCTGGCGCTCCAACTCTGCTCCCAGTCCTCCTGATAATGGTTGCCGTGCAGACCGAAGCCGTAGATCCATCGCTTGTTCGGATCAGAGTCCATCTGGAAGTCCCACTCCACTCCAGGCTGATTGATCATGAGTGGACCACCGCGGCTTCGGCGGTCGCTCAGGGTGCTCGGGTTGTAGGCCACGAACCAGCGTCCGGTCGAGAAGTTCCGCATCTCGTAGAGTCCCGTCAGAAACAGCCCGGTCCAGGTCACGTCGCCACCGTAGTTGTAGCTCCGAAATCCTGCGAGGTTCAGCCGCCAGCTTCGCAGGAGCCGACCGGGCCTGGTCCATTTGTGTCCGACCATGATATGGCTATTGATCTGGTCGCTGCGGAACTGAAACCCGAGATCGTTCAGGTCGAATTTCGGGTCGATGATTCCCAGGGCAGAGTTGAACATCCAGTTGCCCTTCTGCTTGTTGAGCGAGACCCGGGCACCATAGCCGCCCAGGGAGGTAGCGCTGGAATCAACGCCGAGGTACGACGCATCAGGCCGCTGGAAATAATGCACCGAGCTTTCCTGGAGACTCTGCAACCGCTCGGGAGTGCCATGGGAGCGGCTCACGCCGGCCCAGCCGCTGATCACCCACATTCCCGCTGGGTCCAGGGTAGTCCAACCATCCATGCCCAGGCCGGTGGCGGTGGAGCTCAGCTCCGTTGGCAGCTTGGGCTCATCGAAGGAGCGGGCCGTAAGAGTGCCCATAAAGCCGAGGCCATGACGCCCTCCCTGCATTTCCTTCTGGGCCCGGTATACCCCGTAATAGGTGAGCGGCTCCACTTCTTCCTGCCAGTGCTGCTGGTCCAGCGCAAACTGGCCGTGCTCGCGGCTGGTGAACGCACTGAGCGCACCCAAACTCCAGGTGCCCACCTTTCCCGAGAGCTTGGCTGCTCCAATGATGTTGCTGCCTGACGGCACCTCCGAATAGTCGTAATCATCGGGCAACTCGCCCTGGGGAGCCCGGCCAATTCTCCGGGTATAGAGAAAGCTCGGGTTGGCCCAGTTGAAGCCCCAGAAGTCGTTGGCCCCCCCTTCTCCGAAGTTGAAAATGCTGGCCCCTTCCACGAAGAACGGCCGACGCTCGTCGAAGAACGTCTCGACATCGCTGAGATTGACCACCGCTGGATCGACCTCGACTTGGCCGAAGTCCGGATTGACGGTGGCGTCGAGGGTCAGATTGCTGCCGATACCAAGCTTGACGTCGCCTCCCATACCAGCCCCGAGATAGGAGCCATCATTGAAGGGATCCTGAGCCTCATGATTCAGGTATTCGGCGCGAGTGGTGACATACGGGAGAACCTCCAACCGGCGCGGTGGCGAGACCTCTTCGATGCCGGCCAGCTCCACGAACCGGGAGACGAATCCACTGCCATTGCTCGGGGTGGGCACCAGATAGGCGCGCTCATTGCGACGCGCGATTTCACGCTTGAAGTTGATGCCCCACTGCGTTTTCCGTCGCTCGAACCGAAGTTGGGAATAGGGAATCCGGAGCTCTGCGGTCCAGCCCAACGAATCGCGGCCGACCTTGCCCTCCCACACCCCGTCCCAGGTATCGCTGTCCCAGTCATCGTTGAACAGCGTGCCATCGTAGAGGGTGCCTGCCGCGTTGATGCCGAAGTAGAAGCCGGTCCGGCGGTCGTGGTAGCAATCGAGGAAGACGAGGAACCGATCTGAGTTGGTGATCCGGTCTCGGCGGGCGAGCTGGGCTCGAATGCTGTCTGGCTTGCTGTCGTAAAGCCGAGCGCCGATGTAGAGCGCATCGTCATCGTAGAGCACTCGTACTTCGGTCGATTCGCTGGCGGGAGCTCCCTCGTTAGGCTCGCGTTGGATGAAACCGGAGACCGGCGGAGCGGCCGCCCACACGGCTTCAGCCAGCTGCCCATCGAGAGTGATTTCAGCCGAGGCGCGTGCCGCGTGTACCTTCGATTTGATTGGACCACCGGGAATGGTATCGGTCTGCCCAGCACCCAGACCGGACAGGGCAAGGTACAGTGCCAATGTGGTTGTGGGATCTCCCACGAAACCTCCGTCGTGCAAGCCAGTGCTGATACGCGAGGCTTAGACGGAGGATCCGGTCAGAAGGTTGGCCTTACCGCAGAATTTCCTCAAAAACATCGATGGCTCGGGGATCGTTGCTCTGGCCCAGCCAGAACAACGCGGTTCTCCTGAGCTCCGGGTCCCGACTGGTTCGAGCGACGCGAATGAGCGCCGGAACCGCCTCCTCGGAACTACGCTGGGACAGGGCAAATACCGCTTGCTTCCGCACCTCCCGATCGGTGCCTGTGTCGCCGGCAATGGAGTCGAGGGCTCCATCCACCGCCGCTCCTGCGGCTTGGCCCAGCCAGAATACTGCGCTGCGACGCCGCTCCAGCGGGAGCCGGGGAGAGCGTGCCAACTGAAGTAGCGAAGGCCAGATGGTGACGCTATCTGCGAGGGTGGCGGGCAGCACGGGATCACCCCTCAGATCGCTCCGGCTTCCTGCGAGATCGAGGAAGTACTCCGCGGCCTCCTGCGGGCGGATGGTGCCGAGATCCTTGGCCGGTGAAGCGTTGCGCCAGCGGCCACCGACAAAGGTTCGAAGGGCAACCACATGGTGGTTGCGGATGTCGAGAGTCACCCGGACCGGCTGGCTCTCACATTCTACTTCCCAGTCTTCGCTGTCCTGGACGTTGATGTTCTGATTTCCGTCGCCACAGACGCCGGTCCGAGCGGCGAAGCTCAAGTGCACTCTATCGCTGTCAATCGCCGCTATCCGCTGCTGAAGACTCTGAGCCGAAGAGGGCGCGGGCAGCGTTCCGGCCACGATCAGTATAAGACAGGCTCGCAGCATGATTCGGCCTAGGGCTGATCGATGATGTCCTGGATGGCCTGGACCGCACGAGCCTGGTCCGACTGCCCCAGCCAGAAGAGGGCGCGTTTCCGGAGCTCGGGGTTAGGGTCCTTCTTGGCAATCTCGATCAGCTTGTCCAGCGCTGCCGGCTCATCCCGCTGGGAGTACACGAACACCAGCTGCTCGCGCATTTCCCGGTCGCTTACGTTGGCGTAGAGCCGGGTCAACTCTTCGATAGAGACCCCGCCCTGGCCGGCCCAGAAGAGGGCCTGTTTCCGGGTCTCCAGCTTCTCCGAGCTGTCCCGAGCAACGCTGAGCAACCACCGTCCGTTCGCTTCTCCACCCATCTGGGAGATGGAGAACAGGACTTTCTTTTTCAGCTCCTCGCTGTCCAGGCGACCATAGAGACTTCGGAGGAAAGCGGCGTTGTCCGGCGTCTGGCGCTGGCCCAACCAGAAGATCGCCTTTTCCCGAATAGCATCCGGAATCTCCTTGCGCTCGGCATAGGTGCGGAGCGCCTGCTGGGCCCGAGGGCTGTCGTGTTGCGACAGAGCGAACACGGCCCGCTCCTGGATCTCGGTATCGCGAGAGAATCGGAGGATGGAATCCAGAGCCCCGACGGCACGGTCGGTTCCGACTTGGGAAAGCCAGAATACCGCCTGGCGCCGAACCTCGGGGTCGGGATCGCTCCGCACCGATTCCAGCAGGATATCCTCGGTTCCTGGCTCATCCTGCTGCGCTACGAGGAAGACGGCTTTCCGACGGATGCAGGCCGAGGCAGAATCCCGCTTGGCAAGCACGCGTCGTAGCAAGGGCCGGGCCCGTGCCGCGTCCATCTGTTGCAGGGCGTTAAGCGCGGCCACCTTCATGTCGTCATCGTCGCTGGCGCAATGGCTCGAGCTCGAGCGGGACGACGAGCTGGATGACCCATAGCTCGGTGGCGTCGGCGGTGTCGGTGGCGTCGGTGGCGTTGGAGGCGTCGGTCCTATAGGCGGAGTGAAAGGCGCAATGCTGTCCGCCCTTCTCGCTATCTCTGCGGCCGCTTCGCCGTCTCCTCGCTGGGCGAGCTCGCCCAGAATCCGGCTTTCGAGAGCCATGGCATCGCCGTGGGTGGCCGCCTCAGGATACTTCTTCCGCTGTTGCCGCAGGGCCGTGCGAGCCCTTCTGAGGTCGTTATCGCCTCCCAGGCGATACAGCGCAAAGGCCTCCCAGTAGAGCGCATCCCCCGCATACCCGGACCGGGCAAAGCGGATGTGAATCTGGGCAAACAGATCGGCTGCAGCACGATAGTCGCGCCGATTGAGCGTCTCTCGGGCCCTGCGGTACAGCGAGTCGGCCGGATCACCTTGGAGCCAGGCTGCAGGGATCCGGGGACTGACCGAATCCATGGTGGTATGCACCGCCGTCGATGGGAAGTCCGATCCCGTCACCGTCAGTGGATAGCCTGCCACGCTGGCAACAGCAGCCAACGCAACCCCAAACTGCAAGTAGTACATCACAACGCTCCTTGGCTTGCACTCGTGCCGGCGGGCACGGCGGTTCTGAGCCGGGACAGCACGCCGCCCTGCTCCATTCCATCAGTGATCAGCTCTAGATCGCGCGACCGAGGCTCGGGGGAAAGCTGCGCGATCTCCGCGAGTACCAGCTCCAGATCCTGCAGCAGCAACTTGGTCCGGGCATCACTCGCCGCAGGCGAGTCGAGCAAAGGCGGTTGGTTGCCAGGAGCTGCCGAGCCGTCGCCGAGGCCAACCGCTCGGTACCGGGCTTCCGCACGGAGGCCCGAAACAGGGTGAGAAAGGCCTCGGACTGACTGAGATGCTCGGTGGTGGTGAGCCGATAGGCCGTTGCGTTGATTCGAGGAGACTCCACCACCGCCACCGGTTGCGGCTGGGGCACAGTGGTCGGACGATCCACGCTCAGGCGACCCAGGCCGATACCGAGCGCCAGGATGGCGGCAACCCCGGCGGCCCAGGTGAGCGGGCGATTCGGACGGACATTGCGAAGACGACGGAATGGGAGCACGCGGGGGCGCTCCAGGTTCTCGGTCTTCTCCTTCGGCGCCGCCCTCTCCGCCTCCCGGGCCGCCGTAATGCGCTGCCAGAGCTCCTCCCGGGGTGTTTCGGGGGGTTCGTTATACTCGCGAGCGGAGTCGCGCAGCCGATCGTCGAATCGGTCGTCCATCATTCCTCAGTCCTTGGCAAAGTCGGCCAGCGTTTCCCGGAGCCGAGCCCGGGCCCGGAATAACTGCGCCTTCGACGTTCCGGGGTGCACGCCGAGCGTAGCGCCAATCTCTTCGTGGGTGTACCCCTCGACGTCATGCATGATGAACACCGCTCGATATCCCTCGGGTAAATCATCGATCGCCTGGTTGAGCCGGGTCTTGAGGTCCGGGTCGGCTTCAGGTCTCGTGTGCCCGGCTGGGTGAAGTCCTCCAGCCCAACCTCGCGCTCGTTGCGGCGACGTACCTTCCGCAAACCATTCAACGTCACCGAAATCGCAATCGATCCCAGCCAGGTTGACAGGGCTGCGTCACCCCGGAAGGTCTGCAGCCGGCTGAACGCGCGGATAAACGTCTCCTGGGTATAGTCCTGAGCTTTATCCATATCTCCTGCCATCCGGTACGCCAGTCGAAAGACCCGGTCCACGTGCGCATCGTAGAGGGCACGCTCGGCGCTCGGGTCTCCCGCCAAGACTCGACTGATCAGTTCGCGTTCTTCCACCGGCTCCGGAGCGTAGGTCGTTCGACTGAATCGCACCTCTGACACGCTTCGCCGCGATACGGTTGCGTCCGGGATCCTCCCGGGACCAAGCAACCTTCTGGAAGATCCTGGCATCTCAACACCACAACAGAAGCACGGCCCCCAGGCAACGAAGCTAACGCGAGGGACTCATGGTAGAGATTGCCAACCGCAAGCCGGTAATGATTTTCAGGGTTTTGGACCGCAACGGAGAGCAGATTGGCCAGGTTATTCAGCCAAAGACTTCTCCAGTGGTAGGGGTAGGCGCGAGGACGGTACTGCTGGTGCGAGGCGAGCGCGGGGCAGAAAGGCTGCTACAGAGCTGATCTCACTTTCCTCCCAAGACTCTTTGCTGCGCATCGAGCAGCTCCAGGCGGCTGTCGAGCACCCGGATTTCCTGATCGGACACCTCGATACTGACGGCGGCCTGGGCCCGCTGGGCGTCGAGGGTCTGCTTCTCCAACTCCCCGATCACCCGATCCAGGCTGGCTCCCCCGGTGCCCCCAACGGGCGCCCGGAGCCGTCCGGCACGACGCGTCGCTAACTGGAGCTCCAGCTCCAAGGCGTTTTTGTTCAGGTTGGCGAACTCGGCCCGCTTGCTCTCAAGCTCGGTTTCTGCCTCCCGCAGCTCCTCGCGCCGCTTCAACAGCTCGATCTCCCGCTCAGCCGCTTTCCGCTCTGCCTCGAGTCCAACCCGGTCCGCCTCGCGCTTCTCCTTCTTGGCCACATTGATGCGGTCCTTGATCCGGACGATCTCGACCTTCTTGAACTCGATCCTGGAGGTGGCGCCGAGCCGCATGGTCTCCGCCTGCTGCCGAGCCTTTTCTGCCGCCTGGATGGCGGCAGTGGTCACACGGATCTGCTTTTTGATGCTGCCCGTATCCCGCGGCGGTACCAGCATGATGAAGCTGTCGAAGCCGCTCGGCGCGGTGCCTCCGCCCTTGCTTTGAGCCCCCAGAACGGGAGGAGCCATCAGGAGGAGAGTCAGAAGCAGCATCGAGCATCTAGCCATATGCGAGAATCCTTGGGCCGGCGGCCACAGGGGTCGAGAGAAGCTGTACTTGGAAGTATCGAGCGAAGTATCGGGCGGAAGTCCGTTCAGCTTAACCCGGTCCGAGCAAAGAGTAGCCCCGGCCCGGCGTCTAAGTCCTTATTGCAGACCAGCTTTCCCCGGTACCGCGGCGTTGCTGCCCGGCCTCATGCCCGACTATATTTCTCCGACTCGACGCCTCCCTTGGCCGTCATAGCCCCAGCACAGGAACTCCATGACAGCACCGAACTCGCGCGAACGGATTCTGCCCCGGCTCATCGAAGAGGAAATGCAGCAGTCGTTCATCAATTACTCGATGAGCGTCATCGTTTCCCGCGCTCTGCCGGACGTGCGTGATGGTTTGAAGCCGGTCCACCGGCGGATCCTGTACGCGATGAATGAGCTGGGACTGGTGCCCGGCCGCGCGTATAAGAAATCGGCTACCGTCGTAGGCGATGTTCTCGGCAAGTACCATCCGCATGGCGACGGGTCGGTTTACGATGCCCTGGTGCGAATGGTCCAGGAGTTCTCCCTGCGGTACCCGCTGGTAGACGGTCAGGGGAATTTTGGCTCAGTCGATGGTGACCCCGCGGCCGCATATCGGTACACCGAAGCGAGGCTCACCCGAATCGCCATGGCCATGCTGGAGGACATCGACAAGAACACCGTCGACTTCCAGGCCAACTTTGACGACCGGCTGCAGGAACCAACGGTTCTTCCTGCCAAGATCCCCAACCTGCTGGTGAATGGCTCCAGCGGCATCGCGGTTGGCATGGCAACCAACATCCCGCCGCACAACCTCCGTGAGATCGTCAAAGGCGTCCATCTGCTGGTGGACAATCCCGAAGCGACCATCGGTGAGCTGCGGAAGGTTATCAAGGGACCCGACTTTCCCACCGGCGCCTACATCTACGGGCGGGAGGGAATAAAGGAAGCCTACGAAACCGGTCGCGGCCGGGTGGTGATGCGGGCCCGGGCCCAGATCGAGGAGCGGGAGACCACCAGCCGGTCACAGATCGTGGTGACCGAGATCCCCTACCAGGTGAACAAGGAGAACCTGGTCAAGGCAATCGCTGAGCTTGCCGCCGAGAAGAAGATCGAGGGGATAAGCGGGATCAATGACGAGTCCGATAAAGACGGGATGCGGATCGTCATCGAGCTCAAGCGAGACGCCATTCCCAACGTGGTGCTGAATCAGCTGTACAAGCACACCCAGATGCAGACCACCTTCGGGGTGATCATGCTGGCGCTCACCAACGGCGCGCCCAAGATCATGAATCTGAAGGAGCTGCTCCAGCACTTCATCGATCACCGGCACACCGTCATCGTCCGGCGCACGCAGTTCGATCTCGACGCGGCGCAGGCCCGGGAGCACATCCTGGACGGGTTGAAGATCGCCGTCGACAACATCGACGAGGTGATCAAAATCATCCGCGGATCGAATGATACCGCCCAGGCGGATGCTCGGCTGCGGAAGCGGTTCGGCTTCACTGAGAAGCAGAGCGACGCCATTCTGAACATGCGGCTGGCCAAGCTCACCGGGCTGGAGATCGAGAAGCTGGAGGCGGAGCTGAAGGAGGTGCGCGCCACGATCAAGGAGCTGAAGGGGATTCTGGCCTCCAAGTCCAAGCGGATGGCCATTCTGAAGGAGGAGATGGAGGAGATCGCGGGCACCTTTGGAGACGACCGCCGCACCGAGATCGTGGCCGATCAGGGCGAGTTCACGGTGGAGGATCTGATCGCCGAAGAGGATATGGTGATCACCATCTCCCACAGCGGCTACATCAAGCGAATCCCGATCACGACCTACAAGCGGCAGCGGCGCGGAGGGCGGGGACTCACGGGGGCCGATCTCAAGGCCGATGACTGGGTGGAGCATTTGTTCATCGCCAGCACCCACGACTATCTGATGTTCTTCAGCAACAAGGGCCAGGTCTACTGGCTCAAGGTGCACGAGATTCCCCAGGCGGGCCGGGCAGCCAGAGGCAAGCCGGTGATCAACTGCATCGCCGTCAAACCGGACGAGCAGATCGCGGCCCTGGTGCCGGTGCGGGAGTTCACCGAAGACAAGTGCCTGATCTTTGCCACCCGGCAGGGGACGGTGAAGAAGACGGTGCTGTCGGCCTACGGCAACGTACGAGCCACCGGCATTTGCGGCATCAACATCGAAAAGGGCGACGAGCTGATCGACGTCCAGGTGTGCGACCAGAACAGCGACATCATTCTGGCTACCAAGGGCGGGATGAGCATCCGGTTCCATCAGGGCGACGTGCGCGACATGGGCCGGGCCACCACTGGAGTCAAAGGGATCGAGCTGGAGAAGAATGACGAGGTCATCGGGATGGTAGTGGTGCGGCGCGACGCGAGCATTCTGGTGGTAAGCGAGAAGGGCTATGGCAAGCGATCGGAATTGGCTGACTACCGAGTGCAAAAGCGGGGCGGGAAGGGCATCATCACCCTCAAGAAGACGGAGAAGACCGGCTCGATCGTGGCCCTGAAGGAGGTCATCCCCGACGACGAGCTCATGATGATCACCCGGCAAGGGGTAATCATCCGGCTTCCGGTAGACGGAATCCGGGTTATCGGGCGAAACACTCAGGGCGTCCGGGTCATGAACCTGGATTCAGGCGACGCCGTGGTCGATGTTGCCCGGGTGGTCAAGGAAGACGAAGGAGGGGCGGAACCCGCGGCGGGCGGTGATGAGGTCGCCCCGACCGCGGCGGTGGAGTAGTCGCTATGATTATCAATGACCCCAGCCGCCGATAGGTGGACCGACCCCCGAGCTGACTCTCCGCCGCGCTCCGTGGTGTCCCTTGCAGCGCTCCGGGCCGCCGCGGAAGGCCTGCAAGGCGTGGCCGTGGAAACGCCGCTCTTGCGCATTCCCAGTCTCGATGCGCAGTGCGGCGTTCCCATTTTCCTCAAGGGCGAGCATCTCCAGCCCATGGGCGCGTTCAAGGTCCGCGGAGCCTACACCGCTGCCTCCCGGATTCCAGCCGAGTTGCGCGCCCGCGGCCTGATCACCTACTCCAGTGGCAACCATGGGCAAGCGGTGGCCTTTGTGGCCCGCCGCCTCGACACTCGGGCAGTGGTGGTGATGCCGGAGCGGGCCCCCGCCGTCAAGGTAGAGGGCGTCCGCCGGCTGGGCGGGGAGGTCATCATCGCCGGGAACAGCTCCACGGAGCGCTATACCAAAGCACAGCAGATGGTCGAGGAGCAGGGCTTTATCATGGTGCCGCCGTTCGAGAGCCTGGACGTTATTGCCGGGCAGGGCACCTGCGGCCTGGAGATCATGGAGCGATGTCCCGAGGTGGAGACCATCCTGGTTCCGGTCGGCGGCGGCGGCCTGATCGCCGGGATCGCGGCCGCAGCGGCAGCACTGAAGCCCGAGGTTCAGGTTATCGGGGTCGAGCCGGCGGGGGCCCCCAAGCTGGCCCGTGCGCTGGAGGCGGGCCGACCGGTCAAGCTCGATCACACCGAGAGCCTTGCCGACGGGCTGCTCCCGTTGTCCATCGGCACGATTCCCTTTGGCATTCTGTCCGGCATCGTCCGCCAATCGGTCCTGGTGGACGAGTCCGAGATCGTCGAGGCGCTGCGATTCCTCTACCATCAAGGCGGGTTGTCGGTGGAGCCCTCGGGGGCAGTCACGACCGCGGCTCTTCTGGCCGGGCGGGTCCGGCCGTCCGGACCCACGGTCGCCGTGATCAGCGGCGGAAACGTGGAGCCCGCGGTGTTTCAGCGGCTGGTGCAACCATGACCGTTGCACCCAAAATCCTGGTGGCGGACGACGATCAGGCGCTCTCCCGTACCCTGTCGTGGATCCTGAAAGAGAACGGCTACGATGTGTTCACCGCCCCCGGTGGTGAGCATTTGATTCGAGCATCTCACCGCCGAGCAATTCGATCTTCTCCTGCTCGACATCATGATGCCTAAGGTGGACGGTCTCCAGCTGCTCCAGCGGATTAAGGCCGATCCCAGGTTCAAGGACCTTCCGGTGCTGATGATCTCCTCGATGCCGCCGGAGGAAGCCACGGTCCGTTCACTGGGACTCGGTGCAGCGGACTTCATTCCGAAGCCATTTCGGGTGCGCGAGCTCCTGGCCCGGGTCAAGGCACATCTGCGGGTCGGACGGGAGCTGAACCAGGCGCGGGCGGAGGCCCGGTCCCGCTCGGAGATGATGGACATCATGCAGGAGGTTACTGCTTCACTGAAGCCGGACGAGATCTACGGCATCCTGGTGCGGCGAGTGGCCCAGGCGCTCAGCATTGCGCGATGCTCCATCATCATGGCGGGGCCGGACGAGGAGGTTGGGACTGTCGTGGCCGCCTTTGAGAACCCCATGCTGCACAATCTGCCGGTAGACCTCAAGCGGTATCCCGAGATCAGGCACGCCTTGAAGACCGGCGAAGTGGTGCTGGTCCGGGACGTCCAGACCGACCCCTTGTACGGCGGAGTTCGGGACGACTGGGGGTCGCAGGGACGGCCGGTGGACACCCGCTCAGCCGTGGCACTGCGGTTCTCTCTGCGGCAGCAGCCCTTCGGTGTGTTCTTTCTCAGAACCACGAGCGAAGACCCGCCGCTGAACGAGCACGACGTCCAGTTTGCCGAAGAAGTCACCAACGCCGCCGTGGCCGCGCTGGAACGAGCCTACGACCTGGAGAATGCGGTGCTGGGCCAGGAGCAGATGAGGCACCTGGCCGAAACCGATCCCCTCACTAACTGCTTCAACCGTCGAGCGCTGATGGACAAGCTGGAGCAGGAAATGGATCGCGCGGCACGCTACGCCACCATGCTCACCGGCATGATGGTGGACATCGACAATTTCAAGCAGATCAACGACACGTATGGCCACCTGGTGGGTGACCGGGTGCTGAAGCAGCTGGCCAACCTGTTGAAGCGGGAACAGCGCTCCGTGGATATTGTGGCGCGCTATGGTGGGGAGGAGTTCGTGGTGCTGTTGCCCGAGACGACCAGCGCCGAATCCCGGAACTTCGCCGAGCGCATTCTCCGGCGAGTTGCCACCCACGACTTTGGAGAGCCCGGCCGTCCGGTGCGGGTCACCATCAGCATCGGGATCGCCTCCTACCCCGACGAGAGCGTGAGTGATGGGGAGTCGCTGCTGCGGGTGGCAGACACGCATCTGTATCGGGCCAAAAGCGACGGCCGGAATCGGTTCAGGGATTGAGCAACAGGCGCTGCCCCCGCTGCCAGACCACCTATGCAGCGCCCGCCCGGTTCTGCGTCAAGGACGGATCGCTCCTGGTCGAGAGCGACACCAAGCCGGCCGACCCCGCACCTTCAGCCGCAGCCCGGGCTTCCGCCAGAGACTCTGCCGATCCTTTGGGGTCCCGGCCGGCACCCGATCATATCCCGCCCAGCCTGGCCTCGCTCACCGGTCAGGTGCTCGACCAGAGATACCACATTACCCGTAAGCTGGGCGAAGGCGGGATGTCCTACGTCTATCAGGCCCAGGAGATCGACACCGGCCGGCCGGTCGCGGTCAAGATTCTGATTCCCCGCCTGTCCCGGGACCCGGCCTCGGTAGAACGGCTGCGCCGCGAGGCGACCATTGCCACTCGCCTCAACCATCCCAATGTCTGCCCCATTCTCCGGTTGGGCGAGACCGCGGATCGGCTGCTCTACCTCGTCATGCCATTCCTCGAGGGGGAGCCGTTGAGCGAGCATGAAACCCGTCGAGGTCCTTTTTCGCTGGCGGATGGAATCCCTCTGCTGGTCCAGATGTGTCACGGGCTGGGACATGCCCATGATCTTCAGATCATCCATCGAGATCTGAAGCCGGAAAACGTAATGCTGGTCCCGGACTCCACCGCTGCCAACGGATTCAGGGCCGTGGTCATGGATTTCGGACTGGCAAAGGAGCGGCGAGCCGGGCCTGATGTGGTCAAGCTGACCGCCACCGGCATTGTCCTCGGCACTCCTGAGTTCATGAGCCCGGAACAGATTCGGGGAAAGCCACTCGACGGGCGCAGTGATATCTATGCGCTTGCGGTCCTTGCGTTTGAGCTGTTCACTGGTCAGTTGCCCTTCACCGGAAAGAGCGCGCAGGAGACCATGATTGCCCGGCTCAGAGGCGCTCCCACCCAGCTGCGTGAGGTCAAAACTGACCTCCCGTCCAAACTCGAGACGGTGATCAACAAGGCGCTTTCGGTAAATCCCACGGATCGTTACGGGTCGATGGAGGAGATGGCCCACGCGCTCGAGTCCACCGCTACCACCGGTGTGTTCAGCAGGCTGTTCAAGCGGTAGGGCATGTTCGTCCTGCTGGTTTCCATACTCTCGTGGCTCGGCACCCCGCTGGAGCCGCTTCGACTCCTGCAGTCCGCGGTGCGCGACCACCAGGTCGTATTCCTGGGCGACATTCATCCTCTGGCAGAGCCGAAGCTCCTGGTTACCGAACTCATCGCCTCGCAGCGGGAGGACCAGGCTATAGACTTGCTGGCGCTCGAAGTTGCGTCGGAACAGCAGGAGTGGGTCGATAAGTATCTCGCCTCCCAGCCCGAAGATATCAGCGTCCTTCTGGACCATCCCCGCACGCTTCGGGCGCACTGGGGAGTCAGCGCCGAGTACCTCTCGATTTATCGCGCGTGTGTATCGCTGGAACCGCGAGCACCCGGGCCACCCCATCCGAATTCTCGCGGCCGACCTGCGCGGCTGGCCCATTGCTCCCCTGACCCAACACATGGCTACGGGGGGCTTCGCCAACCGTGACGTCTGGATGGCCGCAGCATTCCGCAAAACCCTTCAGGAGCATCCTGCCTGGCGGGTGTTGATCTTCATGGGGGGGTATCATGGTCTCAAGCAGGTGGGAGGACAGGTTGCGCTGGGGAGGGTGCACGATCGCTTCGACCACTGGTTTGCCGGCTACCTGGCCGAGGCCGGGACTTCGGTGTACACCATCCTGACCGATGCGCGACAGGCGGGCGCCAACCCTGCCACCCGCATGTTCGATCGATTGTCTTCCGAAGAGGCTGGGCGCAACTTCGGGGTGGTACTCGATTCCACCACTGACCAGGTCCGCGAGCCGCTCTATGACGTCGAGCAGGAAGGTTTCCGGCTGGAGTTCTGGCCCTCGAGATTCGCGTTGCGAAGCGCGGTGGACGCCATGGTGATCCTGAACCGGACGAGTCTGATCTCACCGCTCCAGTCGCCTCGCACACCGGGTGACCCGGGACACTGAGTCACGCCGGTTTCGACCCTTGATTGCAGGAACGTCCGCCACTCAGTCAGGAGCGCACATGAATCGAGCTCTTCTTTTGCTGGCCCTCGGGCTTTCAGTCGCGTGCAGCCGGGAAAAGGCCGGGAACGCCTCGGCCTCCGCCTACACCTCAGACTCCGATAGCAGTGCCCGCGAGGATGGGGTGGCGGGAACCAATAGCGGTTCTGAGCTGGAGGCCCCCCGCCTCATTCCAGCCACGCAGAATCAGCTGAACCTGATGGCGAACGGAACCCGGCCTCCGGATCCTGACAATCTGACGGCGTACAAGAACATGGCTGGGGATCTGATCAACTCCATGATTGCCGATTTGTACCGGGCAGGATATGCCGACTCGGGGAATTTCCGGGCCCTCGGCGACTCGGTCCTGGATGACCTGGGTGGGGGTGCCGGTACATCGGCCGAGCTCGATCGATCCGAGCTTCCTCAGCACGTGGATAGAATGCAGCGCCTGATTCGGCAATATCAGCAAACGATGCGAAGGGCTGCCGAACGAAGGTAACTGTCCTGCCGTTGGAGAACAACGTCCTGACCATCCGGGGCGAGAAGAAGCAACAAGTCGATGACAACAACGAGCGGGTCCATCGGTTCGAGCGCACCTACGGAATGTTCGAGCGGACCTTTGTACTTCCCAATACCGTGGATACCGATCGGATTGACGCCCAGTATGAAAACGGCGTGCTCCATGTGAGCCTCCCGAAGGCCGAGCGCGCCAAGCCTCGCGAGATTCGGGTGAACGCCTCGAGCTCGGGCTCGTCTCAGATCCGGACGCGATCTCCCTCGCAGCGGGTAAGCAGCGGCAACAGTCAGCGATCGAGCGGCAACGCTAGCGCACGCGATCCCGAGGAAGAGGGCTCGGCAGCCAAGAGCGGCCGGTAGTCACTAGTCACCTGATCCAACCCCTCGGCCAATGCCGGGGGGTTTTGTTTGCCCGTAGTACTACGGAGATCCGATCCGGGGAGTCGCGGATTGTGAGGACTTGATGGGACCCGTACCCTTGGGCGTGCCCCGTAATCTGTCCTTCCATCTCATTGGTGTAAGCCACCATACGACCCCGGTCGAGGTCCGGGAACGGTTCGCATTCAACCCGGCGGAGACTGCGGCGATCCTGGAGTTGCTCAAGGCGAACGGGATGCCGGCCGTTCTGCTTTCTACCTGCAACCGATGTGAGCTCTATTGGGCGGGCTCGGGCTGAGGGGGAGGCCTGGTTTCATCGCCTGAGCCGGGATGGAGCCGACCCGCTGTCGGCAGGCCTGGTGCTCACCCGGCACGAGGGCATGGCCGCGGTTCGCCATTTGTTTCGGGTCTGCTCGGGTCTCGATTCTCAGATTCTGGGTGAGGTCGAGGTTCTCGGGCAAGTGCGCCGGGCATATGATGCCGCACGTGCCTCCGGAGCAACCACTCGAGAGATGGATCTCATCTTCTCTGCGGCCCTGGCGGCAGGTCGCCGGGTTCGGCGAGAGACCCTGCTGGGTCGGCATCCGTCGTCGGTGAGCTCGGCTGCAGTAGATCTGGTGCTTCAGGAGTGGGAGGAATCCCGTCATCCGGAGGTGATCGTCCTCGGCGCCGGTGAAGCGGCAGAGGGAGTGCTGCGGGCATTCAATCAGCGCGGAGCAGGCGAAGTCACCCTTTTGAGCCGAGCTCCGGAGAAGGCGGCCGTTCTGGCTGCCGCCTGGGGAGCCAAGGTTGGCCTGCTGACGGAGCTCGAGCGCAGGTTAGCTGAGGCAGATATTCTGATGGTCGCCACCGCGTCCTCTCGGCCGGTGGTCAAGGCCGCCGAGCTCTCAAAGGCCATCGCGGCGCGCTCGCGGTCGAAACTGGTAGTGGTAGATCTCGCCATTCCGCGGAATGTTGAACCCGAGTCCCGCGGCATCCCAGACCTTCAGTTGCTCGACCTCGATGACCTGCAACGGCTCCGTTGTCCGGCCGCCGGTCGCCCTTCCGCGGCACTGGCGGATGCCGAAGGCATCATCGAGGACGAGCTGATTCGCCTGGGCCTCAGCCTGCGAGGGCGGACGGCCGCCTCCCGGCTGGCAGAATTACATCAGATCAGCCGGCAGATGGCAGAGCAGGAATCGGAGTGGGCATTGGCTCAGCTGGACACGCTGTCTCCGGCCGAGCGCGAGGTTGTGCGGAAAATGGCCGACCGGCTGGTCAGACGGGTGCTCTTTCCCCTTAGTCAGAATCTCAGGGTAGAGAGCTAGACACTTAGGCCCGCTTCCCTGGCGGCATGGCGGGGCTTCCCACCGGATTGAGAATGTTCCGGCATTGCGGGTTGGTGCAGCCGGCACAGCGGGTGGTGTACTGCGTGCTGTGGGGCGCGCCCGCCCGAAGATGATCTCTCACGATTTCGGCTAACGCATCCAAAAACCGGGGCCGCGCGTTCAGAGCCGGTGCCCGCTCGTATTGGGTAATCCCCGCTTCGTGGGCCACCTCGCCGTACTCCCGATCCAGCTCCGACAACGTTTCGATGTGGTCACTGGTGAATGCGATAGGCACCACGAGCAGTTCCCGCTGGCCCCTTTCCCCCAGCCGGCGGATCACCTGCTCGGTGCTCGGCCCCAGCCAGCGAACCGGGCCCACGTCCGATTGATAGGCCAGGATGAAGGGATTCGGAGCCGCAAGGGACTCCACTACGCGCTGCACGCTGGCCCCGACCTCCTGAGGATACGAGTCACCCCGGTCGATCACATCCAGGGGCAAGCTGTGGGCGCTGAACAAGATGATCACTCGGTCGCGAATCGAGGGAGCGAAGCGGCTGAGGCCCTCCCTCACCGTCTCGGTCATCGCCTCGATGAAGCCGGGATGAACCGGCCACCGATCCACAATACTCCAGTGGAAGGCCTCGCGGAGCCCGGTCCGATCCGCGGCACGCCACAGCTCGTTCAAGCTGGAGCCGGTCGTGCTGCAGGAGAACTGGGGATACTGAGTAAAGGCGATGGCACGGTCAACGCCATCCTGGTGCATGGCGCGAAGCGCGTCGTCACTGGTGGGCCGGGTATACCGAAAAGCCACGTAGAACTTGTGAGGCGCAGTTTCCGGAGAGATCCGGTCCAGTCGCGCCACCATTCCCTGACCCTGTGCTTCCGTATAGCGCAGAATGGGTGAGCCGCCGCCGATGTTGGCGTAGAGCTGGCGAACCTTCGGCGTTCTCCGTCGAGCGATAAAAGGACCGAGCCAGCGCTGGAATGGGAGCTGAATGATCTCCCGGTCGGCAAACAGCTCGAGGAGAAAAGGCTGGACGTCGTCCAGGGTTGCAGGGCCGCCCAGGTTGAGCATCACCACGCCGGTTTTGGGCCGAGAAGATGCCTCCGGTAGGGCGGTCTGGGGTGTCCAGGGCTGAACGTCAGTCATGAGCGGAACATAATGGCTACTCTGATCAGGTCGGCAACATTCCGGCTTCGATGGCAAACCGGGTCAGCTCGGCGACGGTGTGAATCTCCAGCTTTCGCATCAGGCTTTCCCGATGAGTTTCGACGGTGCGGTGGCTGATACCCAGATCGGCAGCGACCTGCTTGTTCGTTCGCCCGCGAACGATTCCCAGGAGCACCTCGCGCTCACGGGAGGTGAGCTGATCCAAAGGATGGTGGTCCTGCTCGCCCCGTACCGCCGCGGAAAGACGGCTGGCAACCGGCGGACTGAAATACGACTCTCCCCGGCAGACCGCCCGGATGGCGTTGCGGAGCTCGGTTCCAGCGGTGTCTTTCAGCAAGTAGCCATGGGCTCCCGCGCGCACACTCTCGAGCACGTACTCAGGGTTGTCGTGCATGCTGAGTATCAGCACCCGGGGCGGGCCCGCCATGCTGCGGAGACTGGCTGCCACCTCGAGACCCGACTGATCCGGCATGGAGATATCCAGCACCACCACATCGGGCCGCAGCCGGGAGGCGAGGGACAGCGCCTCGGAGCCACTGGCGGCTTCGCCGACCACCTCGAAATCAGGCTCGCTTTCAACGACATGCCTGATGCCGGTCCTTACGATCATGTGGTCGTCCGCGACCAGCACCCGGATAGGTTTGCCCGTCATGCGCCATTCGACGGGTGAATGGGCACTACGATTTCCAGCTCTGCTCCAGTGTTCGCTCTACCGTGGAAGCGAACCGTTCCGCCCAGCGCCATGATTCGCTCCCGCATGCCGGCCAGGCCCATGTGGCCGGCAAGCTCCAGCCGCTCGGGGCTCAGATCAGGCAGCCCTCGCCCATCATCGCCTACTCTGAGCCGTAATTCGTCCCGGCCAACCGTGATGGCTACGTCAACGGCACGGGCACCGGCATGCCGCAGCACATTCGAAAGACCTTCTTGCAAAGCGCGGAACAGGGCAAGCTCGGCCTCTCGGGAGAGCGGAGGCATAACCGCCGGAGCATTTAGTTCGCTCCGAATGCCGCTGCGCTGGCTGAAGTCTGCAACCAGCGAGCGCAGGGCCGGCAGAAGCCCGAGATCATCGAGCAGCGAAGGCCGGAGGTCGTTGGTCACGTTACGAATGCTTCGGATGCCGGTATCGATCAGCGCGAGCACCTGAGAAAGGCGCTCGGCCTGCTCCGGCTGGACCCTCTCCCGGAGCACCCCCAGCTCCATTTTCACCGCGGTAAAAACCTGGGCTGTCTCATCGTGCAGCTCGCGGGATAGCCGGCGCCGCTCCTCCTCATGCTGTTCCACCATCCGGCCCGACAAGCGGGCCAGCTCCAGGCTGCGCGCCTCCAGGCGGGTGTATAAGTCAGCGTTCTCCAAGGCGGCGCCGACCTGATGCCCTAAGGCCAGCAGGAACTTCTCGTCCAGGGCGGTAAACGGGTCGCGAGCCTGGCCCACCAGAGTCAAGGCGGCCACTACTCGCTCGCCCCGCAGAATCGGCAGGACCGCAGCATAGGGAAAGGCTGATGCGTTTCCATCGGCATGGGGCCACTCGGGAGTAAACTGCGGCCTGCCGCTCTCCACAGCTCGTCTCAGCACTGCGGCAGCGGCCTCGGGGAGGCTTCCCTTGGACCAGGAGGCACACACTCCGGCTCCCTGGACGAATCGAAGGTCACTTCCATCGGCGGTATACAGCGCTGTGCCGCTTACGGCGGGCAATGTCAAAGGGCGAGCCAGCAGGATATCGAGCACGTCCTGTTCCCTACCGGCCCGCTGAAGGTCTCCGGAAAGGGCGGACAGCGCACTGAGGCCGCGGCGAAGATCATCCAGCACCAGCAGGAGGATTCCAGCTCCCACCGCCAGGGCGAAGAGGATATCGAGATAGTAGCCCCACGGAGCCCAGCTGCCTCGGGCGCGAAGGAAGGGATAATCGAGGTGGTGGAGTCCCCAGAGGCCAAACGCCACGGCAAGAAGGGTGGCTCCGCTCGAGCTGACGCGACGGCGATAGCGGAGAAAAACCCAGCTGGTCCAGAGGGTCGCGAAACTGAGGAACAGCACGGCCGGGCCCGCCGCCCAGAGGAAGTGCTGGAGCTGATAGATGGCGATGTAGGCCCAGAGCGGAGGGAAGAGCACCAGCGCGAGAAACCAGGGCCGCCACCGAACCTGCTGGGAGAACACCAGAGCGGCGTAGAGCAACGCCAGCGCCGTCCAGCCGGTCACGACCTGATGCCAGTACAGCCACACTCGTTGCGACGTGAGCAGAAAGCTCGTGATCGCTCCGATCCGCAGGAAGTACAATCCCCATGCGGCCGACCACCAGGCGAAATACGACTTTCGATAGCGCCCGTAGAGGAAAGCGCAGAGCGCGGCCAGGGCGGCTGTGATCGTGGCTTGAAGAAGAGCCGCGTCGAGCTCGATGGCGTCGGTCGACAGCTGGACGGCTTGCATCGTTCGAAACAAACGGGGAAAATCGGGGCTTCGCAACAGCCCGCACCCCGAACAGCGGGGGGAATGCGAGAAGCGGTCCGCTTTACATCAGCAAAGCAGAGACCAGACGATGGCTTTGAGGCCTCCTATCACCTCTTCCAACGGACGGCTTGCGTCGACCACGTAGGCTCCGGTAGCGCTCCAGTCTGTTTCCCAGATGATCCGGCCGCGGGCGCGCACGTACTCAGCCGGCTCCTCCGGCTTGCGGAGAACCGCCAGCTCGGGATCGAGTCTCAACACCACCAACGCATCAGGCAGCAGGATGCGATCGTAATAGGAAGCCTCGACCTGGCGGAGCAGGTTGGCCAACCAGCCCGGGTTCGCCGGGAGCAACTCCGGGATGCAGGGGCCCACGAGCTTGCGGTTCTGCGGAACCGGGTAGCGCTCGCAGACCGCAATCCCGCCGCTCACCGCAAACCGACGGACCTTCTGATACAGCCGGAACCGATCTCTTGCCGTGCAGACATGACTCAGCAGCTCGGTGGCACTGTTGGGCCGGCTGGGGCGGCTCAGCTGGCGATGCATCCAGTGCTGGAGCCTGAGCGCTCCACCGACGAGCAAGGTGAGCAGCGAACGCGGTGGCTTGCCCAGGTGCGCTCGCATCGTCGGGAATGCCGGGGCAAGCCAGCCGGCCAGCTCACGGGCACAGGTCGACTTTCCGGCACCGTCTCCACCGCTGAGCGCGAAAACCAAACCACCCCCTGCCAGCCACATGCGCCGCTCACAGAGTTTTTGGGCGATCGACTCGGGGAAGATCTTTTCGACGGCGGCCGGGATCAGCGCCATGGCCGGCGTTGGACGGGCCAGAGCGCGAAGGCCTCGGTGCAGCTGCCAGGGCAGAATCGCACGCTCCACAACGCCACATCCGCCCTCTAGTGAGCGCACGCACCGCTCGAAAAAGGGCAGATCAAGTGGTCGAAGATGTTCCCGAAGCACGCTGGCCAGCTCGCTCCGGTCACTGGCCGCCTCCAGGGCCGCCAGTTGAATCCGAATGCCGCTGGTCCAGACAGTCTGGGCTGACAGCAGAGGGCGACCAACCTGGCGCAGCATCATTCGCAGGACAAACACCAGGTACTGATCGGTCGGATTGGGTATGCGGAACACCGAGCCCTGCACGGTTCGCCGCAGCAGGTGACGCTCGATTGGGAGGCGGTAGACAGGCTTCCAGTAGTCGCCCAGCAACAGCCGATAGTGAACATGCAAGTGCAGCAGTCGATTGATCTGCGGATCGTGGCCAAAGTAGGTCTCGACTCCGGCGATCTCACGTCCCGCTGCCGGACGAGCCAGCTTGAATCCCAGTTCCTCTGCGAGCCGGCGGAACGTGGTGAGAGCCTCATGGTCGACCAGCAAATCAACGTCCCCGTGCCCCGTGGCCCAGCGGTGTGCACTCCAGTGCCCCTTCCACTGGCAGTACGCCACCCCGTGCTGCTCGAGGCTCCGCGCCAGTTGCTCCAGAAGAGTGTTCACCGGCGGAGCGGCGGCGGCGGCCCCGCGGGGCGCCTGCGCCGAGGCCCCCGGGCCGGCTGGCTGGACAACGGCAAAGGTCCGGGGACCAGTGTGCTCACCGGGTAACCGCGGCCGGGCGTACCGCGCCCAGATAAAGCTCGAGCGGATTCCTGTCGCCTCGGTAGCCAATGGCAGCGCCGACCAAGGCGACGGCAGAGCAGAGAAGAATCGAGTCGAGACGGCGGGGGCTGGACATACGGCACCTTCCTCGGGTGACTGTTGCCCGTGAGCCACGGAGCCACTGCCGTGCAACAGCGAATGGTCCGCGATACCACATCAGGCTCGTCCGGTCTGCCATTTTTTGCATTCGGGTAATGAGCGAAGAGACCGTCGCACGGAGTCTCTGCTGAATCCGAAGTGTCGGTTGCCGCGGACAGGGGCAAGGCGCATGCCCTCGACCGTCGCAGCACGCCGCAGCGCGTGTTGGGCGGATAGGGTCGGAAAGTCCTGCTTATTGGGGCTGGGGAACCGATAGGGATGGACGTGGAAGGGCGAAGCGTTCACCCTCTCTGAGTACATCAACTGGGGAAAAACTCGAGCTGCCCAGCCGGACTCGTCGAACCCGTACCCACTGGTCCCGTGCAGCGACGAGGACATCGGTGTCGACATGACGGCCGACGGTTCCCGGTGGGGCATCAGTGGGCTCACCGGTCAGGGTGGCTTTCAGGACCACGATCTCGCGTCCAGTGAGATAGGCGCGGGGCGACCCCCAGGGTGAAGCAAACGGGAAGTAGTCGCAAGCCCTCACGAAGTTCACTATCCCGACGGCCGCGTCACTCCAGATCAGCCGGCCTTCGTGCGGCACTCCCTGACCGTGATGACGCCTGACCCCGAGTTGGGGCTGCCGGGGCGCCTCTCCTCGTACCGCTGCGGCAAGCAGGTCGTGGAGCAAGGGAAGACCGGCTCGTACGCATTTGGCACTAAGTGTGAGACCAGTGTCGTCCTGATCGATCGGAAGCTCAGCGGTATAGGCAATTGGACCCGTGTTGACGCCCTCGTCCATCCAGTGGAGCGTCACCGCATGATTGCGCTTACCCTGGTAGATGGCCCAATTGGGCGCATGAAGTCCCGCATAGGTGGGGAGGGGGCCGAGGTGAAGGTTGAAGCTCCCGATCCGGGGAGCGGTCACCACCTCGTAGGGCAGGACATGCGAGGACAGGACGTTGAGGACCAAATCTATCCGTTGGGCCCTGATGACCTTCCCGAAGCCGGGTTCTCTCGCCTGCCGTGCGGGCCAGAGCGGGTAACCCAGTCGCGAGGCGACGCCGGCGACCGTGGCTCCGTGGGCGCTGGCCTCGCGCGTCATCACCGCCACTACCTGGTGGTGTGTTGCGCTCAGCATGCGGAGAGCTTCCACGCCGGCCGGCTGGTCGGCAATGAGAATAACTCTTAATCCGCCTGCCATACCGGAATCACCGTTCAACCGGCTGCCTGCGAGGCGGCCCGAGGGGATCCCGCAGCACACCTAGGTCCGTGCGCCGGCGCCCACCCGTGCGAGGGGTCTTACGGCGGCATGCGACTCCCTCCCGCCGGTTCGTCAACCGAAGTTCGGAAGGCTCTGATACCAAGCCAGCGACTCGCCGGCGCTCGCACCGGTAAGTCTCACTGGAACCGACTAGCGCCGGCCAGGTCTGGGTGCCCACAGAATCGACGCGGGCTGCGAAGGGTGCTGAGAGAAACTGGCGCAGGGGCGGCACGCACTCGGGTACCAGCTCGCACAGCGTGGTGAGCAGACCCTCGCGGTCTCCAGCTTCGAGGAAGGCGAAGAGCCGGCTGAGCTTTTGGACCAGCTCGGGCCCTGCGATTTCCGTAGTCTGACTGATCCGAATTTTTTCGGCAGAGGTCGGTACCGTGGCCTCGAGGGTCGAGATCTCCTCCTCGCGCAGCTTCTCGCCGGGACGGAGACCGGTGAACACGATCTGAATGTCTTTGCCGGGAACCCGACCGGAAAAGCGGACGAGCTTCTCGGCCAGGTCGAGAATTCGGACCGGCTCCCCCATCTCCAGCATCGCAATCGCGCCGGCCGTCTCTCCCAGCGATCCCGCCTGGAGCACCAGCTGGGCCGCTTCCGGGATGGTCATGAAGTAGCGCTGGACGTCCGGATGGGTGACGGTGATCGGCCCGCCTGCCGCCAGCTGGCGCTCGAACAAGGGGATGACGCTTCCCTTGGAGGCCAGCACATTACGAAAGCGCACCGCCCTGAAGTCGGTCCCGTACCGGTGGAGATTGGGCAGGCCGAAGATGATCCGTTCAGCCACCCGTTTGGTGGCGCCCATGACGCTGGAGGGCCGAATCGCCTTGTCGGTCGAGACCAGCAGCATCTTGGTGGCGCCATAGCGCACCGCATTGGTGGCGACGAGCAGAGTGCCGAGGACGTTGTTGCGCACCGCCTCGAGCACGTTGGCCTCCATCAGCGGCACATGCTTGTACGCCGCAGCATGGATGACGTATTCCGGGCGAAACTGGGCGTAGACCTGGGCCAGCCGGCTCTGATTGGTGATGTCGCAGATGACTGGAACCAGCTCCACCTGAGGATGAGATTCCTTGAGCTCCAGGTGAACGAAATACAGGTCGCTCTCAGACTGATCCAGCAGCACCAGGCGGGCCGGGCGAAAGGGCATGATCTGACGGGCTAGCTCGGAACCAATCGATCCGGCGGCCCCGGTCAGGAGAATGACCCGACCCTGCAAATCCGCCCGCGCGGTTGAGAGATCCAGATTGACTGGGGGGCGGCCGAGCAGATCCTCGATCCGAACGTTGCGCAGCTGATTCTCACTCGGAGCGAGAGGATTCACGTTTTGGATTGTGGGATGGTAGAATGAGCCTGCGCGACCACGACGGACAGGCGGGGAATGCGAGCATCGTGCCCGAGTTGCACCAGTCGAAGCTGTTGCGTCGCAATTGTCTGGAGCGGTTGTGCCAGGAATTGCAGGGGGGTAGTGGCGACCCATCGTTGCGCAAGTGCAACTGCTTCTCAGTCGTCAGTCATCAGTCGACAGCCGCCAGGTGAGAGTCGCCATCCCATCTGATAGTCTGGCGACCGGCGGCTGCTGACTCACGACTTCCTAATACCAGCCTATGGGCTTCTCATCGAGATTGATGAAGACCTGTTTGGTCTCGAGGTACTCCTCGACCCCCCAGTGCCCTAGCTCCCGCCCGAAACCTGACGCCTTGTAGCCGCCCCACGGGGCTTCCACGAAGGTGGGCTGCATGTGGTTGACCCAGACAATCCCGGCCTCCAGGGCTTTGACCACTCGAAAGGCCTTGAAGATGTCGCGGGTCCACACTGCTGCCGCCAGGCCGTAAGGTGTCGCGTTGGCAATTCGGATTGCTTCGGCCTCGTCGTTGAAGGGGATCACACTCATCACCGGACCGAAGATCTCCTCCTGCGCGATGGTGGCCGAGTTGTCCACGTCGTAGAAGATGGTCGGCTCGATATACCAGCCCTTGTCAAACTGTTTCGGCTTGCCGCCGCCGACCGCCACCTTCGCCTCCTTTCGACCGATATCGAGGTACCCTGCGACCCGGTCCCGCTGCTCGGCGCTGACGAGGGGACCCATTTTGGTTTCCCGGTCCAGTCCCGGACCAAGCTTGATGGTTTTGGCCTTGGCCGTGGCAGCGTCGACGAACTTCTTATAGATGTCCCGCTGCACCAGCACCCTGCTGCCGGCGGAGCAGACCTCACCCTGGTTGATGAAGGTACCGAAGAGCGCGCCGTCCACCGCGTTCTCAAAATCGGCGTCGCTGAAGAAGATGTTGGGAGACTTGCCGCCCAGCTCGAGGGAGACCCGCTTGAGCTGATCGGCTGCGTTCCGCATGATGCTCTTGCCCACCTCTGCGCTGCCGGTGAAGGCGATCTTGCGCACCGCGGGATGAGCCACCAGGGGGGCTCCGGCACCGGGTCCGTCACCGGTGACGATGTTTACCACGCCCGGCGGCAGTCCCAGCCCTTCAAAATCCCGGGCCAGCTCCAGAATGGACAGGGGCGTCTGTTCGGCCGGTTTGAGCACCACCGTGCAGCCCGCCGCCAGCGCCGGTCCGATCTTCCAGGCCGCCATCAGCAGGGGATAGTTCCAGGGGATGATTTGACCGGCCACGCCCACGGGCTCTCGCATGGCGAACGCGACCGCCTCGGCGGGAACCGGCAGCACCTCGCCATTGATCTTGGTGGCTAGGCCGCCGTAGTACTCGAAGCACGTCGCCGTATCGTCCATGTCGTATTCAGACTCGGTAATCGGCTTCCCCGTGTTCCGGGTCTCCAGCTCGGCCAGTTCCGTCCGCCGCGCCCGCACCCGTTCTGCCAGGCGAAAGAGAATTCGGCCCCGTTCCTGAGCCGTGACACCTTTCCATCCCTGATAAAACGCCCGGGTCGCGGCCTGGGCCGCCCGGTCTACGTCCCCAGCCTTACCGGCGGGGACGGTGGCGATGGCCTCCTCGGTGGAAGGATCGTACACCTCCAGAGTCTGGCCGTCCTGTCCATCGACGAAACGGCCATCGATGTACATCTGATAGCGGGTGACAGGCGACTTCTTCGCCGGCCCGTGCACCCGAGCCGTGGTCGTCATGGTTCCCCCTTCTTTTCGTACTGAGCCGATGTGCTAGGCCGCTGCGATCTCGCGGGATGGGCGACCGCGCGGAACGCCAAGACGCTGGGAATCATCCCGCACCTGCCAAGGCATCCCCTCTTTGGCCAGCTGCTCCAGGAAGGGGTCGGGGTCGAACTGCTCGGGAGACATCACGCCGGTTCCCTTCCAGACTCCGGTGGAGATCAGACGTGCGGCGATGACCGGCGGAATTCCGGTCTGGTACGCCGTGGCCTGCACGCCGAGCTCACGATAGGTCGCTTCGTGATCGCTCACATTATAGACAAAGTAGGCCTTTGGCTCGTTGTTCTTGTAGCCTCGGGCCAGGGTGCCGACGCAGGTCTTGCCCCGCAGCCGCCCGGCCAGATCCTTGGGCTGGGGAAGCAGTGAGACCAGCAGGTCGCGAGGGGCCACGCTGGCCTCGCCGACTTTCACTTGATCGGTGCGGGAGAGCCCCAGACGCTTGATGACCTGCAGCGTCTCGACGGTCAGCTCATCCATGCACAACTTGAAGTCGATGACCCGCGCCTGGGGAAAGAACCGGGGCAGCGTCTTGGATTCCTCATGGTCCACATAGTAGCAGCTCAAGACTCCCAGCTCCGGGAAATCGAACGGCTCCTCTCCGCTCAGCGGCTCCTCCAGGCAGTAGCGCCCTGCCCGGTAAGACACCGCCTGGCACAGACATTCATCGATCATGACCCAGGGACTGAACGCCGCGATAAGGCCGCTGCTTCCCTGGCATACGGCGTTGTCGCCGTCCCGCACCCGCAGTTCGGAGACCACATCGAGCAGGTGCTTGGCCGCGTAGGCGGCATAGACATTCGTGGTGCCGGGGTCGGCGCCCATGCCCAGGAGGGCGAGCCGGCCGGCGGCCTTGAACTCGGCCCCGAGCGCAAACTGGTCATCCATCTTGGGGATGCCGTCCGCGTCCGTTCCCGCGCTGGCAAGATCGATGTAATCGCAGCCTGCATCCAGGCAGGCCCGCATCACAGCGAGGTTGGTCGCGGGAAGCGCCGCGTTCAAGAGAAGCGTAGTACTGGTTTCTCGAATGACATTGGCTACGGCGTCTCGGTTGCCCGCGTGGAGCTCTACTGCCGTAACCCTCGAATCGTTGAGCCGGTCCGCGAGAACTGAGGCGCGAGCGGCCACTGCATCGGCGATGACGAGTTTCTCGAGCATCGCCTCCTTCGCGAATTTGAGGGCGGACACGGTCCCCACCGCGCCGGCACCCAGGAGCAGGACTCTCACAAACTCCTCTTTTCATTGTTGGTGCGGCACTCGGTCTGGCCCCGTCGGCAACATCCGCCTGCGGAACCTCGCCCCCGCCGCTGATGGGGGCTCACAGCTCAAGGAGATCGTCAGCTGTGAGAGTGGACCCTCCGCTTGGTCGGAGGATGCAAACGTACGCACCCCCGAAGAGGGGGCTGGTACTCAGCCATAGTAGCTCCGGCCCCCCACCCCCTGTCCAGCCCCCTCGTCACACTGCCACTGGCAGGTGTGCAGATTGGTATCTCTATGCCACTAGGCAACTTATTACTCAGGAACGAGTTGAAGGGAACGCCCCGAAAAAGGCCGCTGCAGTCCAGTGCACCGGGTACCAGAAAAGCCGTACCCTCTTACGCCCCGCCCCGGCCCACGATAATCTCCGGATCTCGCGTCCGCTCTTCAGCTATTCCAGCAGAGGTGTGATGTCTCCCGTCATTCAGCTGCGAACCGAGATACCAGGACCGGCCAGTCGGGCCCTCCTCGAGCGCCGGGCTGCCGCGGTTCCACGGGGAGTGCCGGCCGTGACTCCCATCGCAGTGGTCCATGCCGAGGGGGCCGTGATCACCGATGCCGATGGGAACCGCCTGATAGACTTTGCCGGTGGCATCGGAGTGGTGAACACTGGACATCGCCATCCCGGAGTGGTGGAGGCGGTTCGGAGCCAACTGGATCGTTTTGCCCACGTCTGCTTTCCGGTGTCAACCTACGAGCCCTACGTCCGACTCGCCGAACGGCTGAACCGGATAACTCCGGGCACCCACCCGAAGAAGACGTTCCTGCTCAACAGCGGAGCTGAGGCGATCGAGAACGCGGTCAAAGTCGCCCGCCATTTCAGCGGCCGGCCGGCGCTGGTGTGCTTCGAACATGCCTTCCACGGCCGGACCAACCTGGCCATGGCGCTCACCTCGAAGGTGAGCCCCTACAAGAAGGGTTTCGGGCCGTTTGCCCCTGAGGTCTACCGCATTCCCTTTCCTTATTGTTATCGCTGCCCTGAGGCACGGCACGCCGGTGATGCCGGGAGGTGTTGTCAGGCGAGCCGGCCCAGGCTGGAGGAAATGTTCGCGGCCATCGTGGATCCCCAGTCGGTTGCCGCCGTAGTCATGGAGTTGCAGCTGGGTGAAGGGGGATTCGTTCCGGCACCGAAGGAGTACGTGAGCGAGCTGGCCGCCTTCGCCCGGGAGCACGGCATCCTGTTCATTGCCGATGAAATCCAGACCGGGTTCGGCCGCACCGGAAAGCTGTTCGCCAGCGAGCATTACGACCTGATACCGGACATCATCGTCACCGCAAAGTCGCTGGCAGGCGGGTTCCCGCTGGCTGCGGTAACTGGCCGGGCCGAGGTGATGGATGCGCCCCAGGTGGGTGGGCTGGGAGGGACCTATGGCGGCAATCCTCTCGCGTGTGCGGCGGCACTCGCCGTCATTGACGCCATGGAAGCCGAGGACCTGGTCGGCCTGGCCTCGCGGATGGGTGAGCAGATCCGTTCGCGCTTCTGCCGGTGGGTCACCGAGCACGAGGTCATCGGGGATGTCCGAGGCCTGGGCGCGATGATGGCGATGGAGCTGGTGCGGGATCGCAGAAGCAAGGCGCCAAATCCCGAGCTGACTCAGGCCGTGCTTTCGGCAGCGATGCAGCGCGGTCTGATTCTGCTGGCGGCTGGCACGTACGGGAACACGATCAGACTTCTGGCCCCGCTCACCACGCCGGAAGCCGTGCTGAAGGAGGGTCTCGACGTTCTGAAGCAGTCGCTGGAAGCCGCGACGTCGTGAGCACGGCCGTACCGAGCCCACCTGTTGTCCAGTTCATCCGGGTTACCAAGAGCTTTGGCGAGATCAAGGCCGTAAACGATATCTCCTTCGAGATATACCCAGGTGAATTCTTTTCCCTCCTGGGCCCCTCCGGCTGCGGAAAGACTACGACCTTGCGACTGCTTGCCGGCCTGGAGCAACCGGATGAAGGGAGCGGGGAAATCCGTCTCCTCGGTCAAACGGTCAACCAGACACGACCGTATGAGCGACCGCTCTCCATGGTGTTTCAGAACTACGCCTTGTTTCCTCACCTCTCGGTGGCTCGGAACGTGGCCTTTGGACTGGAGCAGCGAAAAACGCCGAGAGCGGAGATCGATCAGCGGGTTCGGCGTGCCCTCGAGATGGTGCGGCTCGATCCTGACCTGTTCGGGAAACGCAGGCCGAGCCAGCTGTCCGGCGGGCAGCGGCAGCGAGTGGCGTTGGCGCGGGCGCTGGTTCTGGAGCCGGCGATCCTGCTGCTGGACGAGCCGCTCGGCGCGATTGATCTGAAGCTCAGGAAGGAAATGCAGCTGGAGCTCAAGGCCCTGAACAAGCAGCTGGGCACCACCTTCGTATACGTCACCCACGATCAGGAGGAAGCCCTGACGATGTCGGATCGGATCGGCGTCTTGGAGAACGCCCGGCTGGCTCAGCTGGGCACGCCGGCCGAGATCTACGAGAACCCGCGAACCGCGTTCGTCGCCACGTTTATCGGCGAATCCAATTTCTTCCAGGGCCGCGCGACGAAGGACTCCCGGGGAGAGTGGACCGCGCGCGGTCCCGGGCTGTCGTTCAGGCTGCCTGACAGTCTCCGGTTAGAAAACGGGTCGGAAGTGTGCATTGCCGTAAGACCGGAGTGGATGGACATCTGCCACCCGGGTGAGGTGCCCGGGGCAGAAAACGCTGTGATCGGCACCATCGGTGACATCATCTATCTGGGCGAGACCATCCATGTCGTCGTCACCGTTCCCCAAGTAGGCAAGGTGAAGGTGGCGGTCCGGAATGAAGGCCAGCTGCTCAAGCCACTGGCCTGGAAGCGGGGAGAGGCCGTCGCCGTGGTCTGGCAGCCTGAAGAATGCCAAGTCCTCGAGGCGGGATGAGCACCTCCTGGCATCGCCGGGTTGTCCGTCGGTTCTCCCGTCCCGGCATCCAAGCCTGGACCCTGCTGGGGCCCGGCATGTTTTGGCTGATTGTGTTCTTTTTGGTCCCCATTCTGATCATGCTGGCGTACAGCTTCATGCCCCGGGGGGTCTACGGCGGCGTGGACCCTGGCTTTACTCTCGAGCACTACGCTCGCTTCTTCGATCCTCTCTACCTGGACGTCCTTCAGCGAACCTTCCTCTGGTCGGTGGCCTGCACGGTCATCTGCCTCATGCTGGGATACCCGGTCGCATATCTGATCGCTCGGTCGGGTCGCTGGCGGCACCTGCTGCTGCTGTTGGTGGTGCTGCCTTTCTGGACCAGCTTCCTGGTCCGGACTTTCGCCATAATCTTTCTGCTGCGCGACACCGGGCTGATCAATGACTGGCTGCTTCGGTTGGGTCTGACTCGCGAGCCATTGACCATTCTGTACACGCCCGCCGCCGTCATGGTGGGGCTGGTCTACGGCTTTCTTCCCTTCATGATTCTCCCGGTCTACGCGTCGCTCGAAAAGCTCGATGCCTCTCTGCTCGAAGCCGCGGAGGTGCTGGGGGCCCGGCCCTCTGCCCGTTTCTGGCGAGTAACTCTTCCCCTCTCCATGCCGGGCATCATTGCCGGTTCACTGCTGGTCTTCATTCCAGCCTTGGGCTCATTCCTCACGCCGGATCTGCTCGGTGGCGCAAAGCAGATGATGATCGGGAATCTGGTACAGAATCAGTTTTCCGCCGCCCGAAACTGGCCGTTTGGGTCAGCGGCCTCGTTCATCGTGATGGCGTTGGTACTCGTGGCAGTTCTGATCTATCTCCGGATACAAGGCCGGGCACCGGCCGGCACCTTGTCATGAACCGGCCAGCTCCGCGCTGGCTTCTGGCCGTAAGCGGAATGGTCTATGCCTTTCTCCACCTGCCCCTCCTGATCCTGATCGTCTTCTCCTTCAACGACTCCAAGTTCTCGGTCGAATGGGAGGGTTTCACCTTCCGCTGGTATCAGCGATTGCTCGAACGACCCGAGATCCTCCACGGCCTCAAGCTGAGCCTACTGGTGGGCCTGACGGCAACGCTGATTGCTACTCTTCTCGGAACCTTGCTCGCCCTGGCGCTGGCTCGGCATCGGTTTACCGGCCGCCGGGCCGTTGAAGCGTTCCTCTATCTCCCTATCGTTACCCCGGAAATAGTGGTTGGGATTTCACTGTTGATCCTTTTCGTTCTCCTTCGCCTGCCGCTGGGCTTCGCCACCATCACCATCGCCCATGTTGCGTTCTGCATCAGCTTTGTCGTCGTTGTAGTGCTGGCCCGGCTGCAGGGTATGGACCAGCATCTCGAGGAAGCAGCCATGACTCTCGGCGCAGACGAGATGGCAACCTTCTGGCGTGTCACCCTGCCGCAGCTGTGGCCCGGAATCTTTGCGGGGGCGCTGCTCGCGTTCACGATGTCTTTCGATGACTTCGTGATCACCTCCTTTGTCTCCGGCTCCGGGTCTTCCACCCTTCCGATTGTGGTGTATGGGATGGTGCGCAAGACCGTTGAGCCAAGCATCAACGCCATCAGCACGATCATCCTGCTGGTCACCGCATTGCTGATCTACCTGGCTGACCGGTTGGTTCGGCGGGACGCGGGAGGCAGGGAGGCGAGGATGCGATGAAGCGCATGACTGGGGGGATCGAGCTGGTCACCGATGATTGAGCGCTGCCTCTGGACTGAAACAGCTCCTCCTCTCCCGGTTCCTCCATCCCCGCTTCCCCCTTCCAGCGACGTGGTGATCATCGGCGGGGGGTACACCGGTCTGTCCGCGGCCAGAACGCTGGCCCGACTCGGACTGGAAGCCACCGTGTTGGAGCAGCATACCGTAGGATGGGGAGCCAGTAGCCGCAACGGCGGTTTCATCCTGCCGGGCTACAAGCCTGAGATGGAGGAGCTGGAACGTCGCCTGGGCTCCGAACGCGCCGCCGGCATGTTCCGGCTATCCCTTGATGCTATCGAGTACGTCGCGACCCTCATAAGCGATGAGCGTATAGACTGTGACTTCGTTCGCTGTGGCGCGGTCACCCTGGCCGCCAAGCCCGGTCATGTCGCCGCGCTGGAAGCGAGCGCCCGGTTTCTTCATGAACGGCTGGGCTACCACACAGAGCTGCTGGGCCCCGGCGAGGTGGGCAGGGAGATTGACAGCCTGCGCTACTACGGGGCACTGGTGGATCCGGGAGCCTGTGCCGTGCACCCGGCCAGATATGTGCGGGGGATGGCAGCGGCCGCGGCCCGAGGCGGTGCCCGCATCCAGGAGAACGTTCGCGTCCTCCGGATCAGGCGAGTGAAAGGCGGATTCGAGATTGTCACCGGTGACGCGGTCATTCGCGCGCGAGAGGTACTGGCTGCAACCAATGGCTATACCCCGCGAGCGCTCTCACCCCTTCGCCGCCGAGTGATTCCGATCGGCAGCTACCAGATTGCTACCGCGCCGCTCCCGCCCGGGCTGGCACAGCGGCTGGTTCCGCGGGGCAGGGTCTTCAGCGACACCAAACACCTGCTTTACTACTTCCGGCTTTCCCCCGATCGCCGCCTGGTGTTTGGCGGCAGAGCCTCGTTCACACCGGTAGGAATCGACCGGATCGTTGCAATCCTGCGGACTGGAATGCAGGAGGTCTTTCCTCAACTCGGCGGAGTCGAGATCGATTTTGCCTGGTCCGGCAAAGTGGCCTACCCGCGGAACCATCTGCCTCACGCTGGAAAGCTCGATGGAATCCATTATGCGATGGGCTATTGTGGTCATGGGGTAGCGCTGGCCACGTACCTGGGGCACCGAATCGCGGAGGTCATTGCCGGCGCCGGCCAAATCCCCGATCTGGGGAGTGAGCGCTTTCGAGCGCTTCCGCTCTATAATGGATTTCCCTGGTTTCTACCGCTGGTCGGAGGATATTATCGGGCGCGGGACTGGGTGACCTGAATGATCAGCCCTGACGAGACCGCAGCTTCGATCGGCCGCCGCAAGTTCCTGCTCCGGGGATTGAGCGCGGGCCTGAGCCTCCCTGTGGTTGGTGGCATTCTGGAAGCCTGCCGGCGAGAGGGCAGGCCGGATAATGACACCGCCGAACTGCCGCCGCTCGAAAAAGAGCTGCACATCTACAACTGGTCGGATTACATCGCCGAAGACACCGTTTCGAA
The DNA here is from genome assembly GCA_963842945.1 of uncultured Gemmatimonadales bacterium. GTDB lineage: Bacteria > Gemmatimonadota > Gemmatimonadetes > Gemmatimonadales > GWC2-71-9 > CAVVWJ01. Next base: position 336,228 of record CAWJIM010000019.1, on the reverse strand, counting down.
TTTCGAACGAGAGTTCGGCGTTCGGGTGACCTACGATACCTACGAAAGCAATGAGGAGATGGTCGCCAAGCTTCAGGCGGGTGCCAGCGGGTACGATATTATCGTGCCCAGCGGCTACATCCTGCCGGTGCTCGTGGCCACTAATCTGATTGCTCCACTTCGTCGCAGCTATCTGCCCAGCTCCAAGAACCTGTCTCCGATTTTTCAGAATATTCCGGCAGATCCGGAGAATCGGTACACCGTGCCGTGGCAGTGGGGGACCAGCGGGATCGCGTATCGGACCGACAAGGTGAGGGGCCCGGTCGAGACCTGGGCCGTATTCCAGGATCCGCAGTATGCCGGCAAGATGACCATGATGGATGATGCGCGTGAGGTGATTGGCTCCCAGCTTCGCTATCGCGGGCATTCGCTCAACTCTAGCAATCCGGATGAGCTGTCCCGAGCCAAGGCTGATGCGATTTCGGCCAAGAAACAGCTTCGGGCGTACATCTCCGCCCCGGTGAAGGCCCAGCTGATCTCGGGCGACATCTGGATCTCGCAGCTGTGGAACGGCGACACGGCGCAGGCCAGAGCCGAACAGCCCAACCTTGCCTACGTCGTCCCGAAAGAGGGTTGTACCATCTGGACTGATTTGATGTGCATCCCCCGGAGCTCACCCAACAAGCGGGCCGCACACGAGTGGATGAACTACATCCTCCGGCCCGAGGTGGGGGCGGCGATCTCCCGGGCCACCGGCTACGGGACGCCCAACGCGGCGGCGGCCGAGATGCTGGTTCCGCCGGTGCCCTATCCCACCGAGGCGGAGCTCAAGCGGCTGGAGTACCCGGTGGATCTCGGCAGAGAGACAGCGACCTGGGATCAGATCTGGACCGAGATCAAATCGGCCTGAAGGAGCGGCATTGCGGCTACCCAACGAGCAAGTGTTGCAGCAGACCCGGCGCTATCTCGAGTTGATAGGGGGACGGGAGCTTTCGGTGCAAGAACAGCAGTCTTTCATCGCGGAGACTGTCGACAGCTACGAGAAGTACTACAATCGCGGATTCGTCACCTACCGCAAGTCGGTGACCGAAGCCGGCCAGTTCGCAGCCATTGAGTGGTCTGGACAGGGCTCTATCCTGCGCGATCTGCTGGGTCGGGAGTACATCGATTGCCTAGGCGGCTATGGCATCTTCAGCGCCGGCGTCAATCATCCCAAGGTCGTCAAAGCCGTTACCGACCAGATCCAGCGCATGGCGCTCAACAGTCAGGAGCTGTTGGAGCCGTGGCGGGCAGCCCTGGGCAAGGTTCTGTCCGCCATCACCCCGGGCGAGTTGCAGAACTCCTTCTTCATCAATAATGGTACCGATGCTATCGAAGGGGCCATCAAGCTGACTCGCCTGTACACCCGGCGCCACACTTTCATCTCCACCCTCGGAGGATTTCATGGCAAATCCATGGGATCGCTCTCGCTTATGGGGAAGGCCTCGTTCCGGGAGCCCTTCCAGTCCGGCCTGCAGGACGTGCGTTTCGTGCCGTACGGTGATGGGGACGCGCTGGAGGCTGAATTCCAGCGCTGCGCGTCGGTAGGAGTTCAGATCGCCGGCCTGGTGCTCGAGCCGGTGCAGGGAGAAGCCGGCGGCATCGTTCCCCCGGCCGAGTATTTCCCCCGAGCGCGTGAGCTCTGCACCCGTTACGGCGCTCTGCTCATCGCCGATGAGATCCAGACCGGGATGGGACGGACGGGGAAGTTGTGGGGTGTGGACCACTGGGAGGTGGTACCCGACATCTTGTGCATCGGGAAGTCCATCGGTGGTGGAGTGATGCCGCTCTCGGCGTTCATCTCCACCGCAGAGATCTGGGAAGTAATGATCCCCAATCCGATCATTCACTCCACCACGTTCGGGGGGAACCCCCTGGCCTGCGCCGCTGGCCTGGCTGCCATCGAGGTAACCCTGGAGGAAGATCTCCCGGGCCAGGCAGCCACAAAGGGCGAGTTCCTGCTGCGAGAGCTCGGGTGGCTCCAGCAGAAGTACCCCCGCGTGCTCCAGGAGGCCCACGGCAAGGGCTTGCTCATCGGTCTGGAGTTCCCCTCTCAGGAAATCGGGTGGAAAGTGGCCTCAGGGTTGTTCAAGCGCGGGGTGCTGGTAGCTGGGACTTACGCCAACGCCAAGGTCATCCGGGTCGAGCCGGCCTTGGGAATTCCCGTCGAGCTCTTGAAGGAGATGCTGAACCGGCTGGAGGACAGCTTTAGCGAGGTGTCGAAGGCCTTGTGATCGTCAGCTCCCGTCATCGGGGGGAGACTCGGGCCCCAGGGTGCTGGACCAGGTGAGTGACACCCCGCCCCAGAGCTTGACGTCTTCGTCGACGTTCGTAGGTGAGGTGGTCTTGGTGCGATCATCTCCGTTTACTACAAAGTGCACCACCGGGGCGATGGAGACGGCGCCCAGCGCAAAGGGCAGTCCAGCCGACAAATCCAGATGGGTGAATCCGTCGTCCTCGTAGTTCGAGATCTCGTCGGACAGCGGATCATCCGGAACCCCGCGGCCCGCATTGAAACCCGCCACGGCGCCCAGCTCCATCGAAAGGTTTTCGCTTGCCACCATGGAGTAGCTCAGCGCTCCCTCGATGTACGCTCCGTTGACCTTGCTGACGTCATAGTAGACCGAAAGCTCCGGGCTCAAGGGGACATCCACACCCAGTTTGCCATAAATCTCCGCCGAGTTGGCGTCGCTGGTGACACCAGAGGAATTGGGAGCGCTATCAGAATTGGGATAGACGTATCCCAGCACGCCGCCGGTCAGGGTGGTCTTGCCAGCGGGGAAGCTCAGCTCGGCATATGGATCCATCTCGGAGAAGTTGAAGCCCGAGCTTCCCCCGCTCTCCGAGATGTCGTCCGCAGGGTCATCGTACTTACCCAGATCGATGTTGGACCAGGCTCCCAGGGTGACCGACGCATTCCCAACGGGAATGGACAAATACGCGGCCGGCTGCAGGACCGGTTTGTTGGTCATGGTCACCCCGCGCCAGACGTAGGAGCTGAAGAGTCCCACGTCGACCCCGACCTGCGTCTGAGCTTTCAGCGGAACCGCAGAAAAGGAAAAGGCGACACTGCAAATGGCGGCGCAGACCGCCATTTGATCCCGATGTCGCCGGATGGTTGCAGGCACGGGGCCAATGTGCTGGGGCGAAATTACCACTCAAGGATTACTGGTGAACCGCAAATCCCTCGATGTGAACGTCCAGTGTGTGATTGACCCGGAGCCCTACGATGCCGGTGAGGTCCATCTGGTCGGCCGGCGCACTGTACACGCTCTGGCCGTTGACCTTGAAGTCCACTTTTTTCGAGTCCTGTTTGGCATCGATCTCCAGCAGGTTGGTAGCCTTGCCCTGAGCATCGGCCTTCTTGATTGCCGGACTGGGCTTCCACCCCTTGGTCACTTCCGACGTCGAGTCTCCCTTCCTCTGCTTTATGAGGTAGGCTCCGTCCTCCCGAACCAGGAAATACGTGTACGTCTGATTCTTGCCATCCAGCTGTTTCCCGCCGACAAAGAGGCCGTAGCCCTCGGGGTGCCGTGGCTTCTTCGTTTGGTGGAACGTCGCGAGCGTATGGAACGGCCCCTGGGCCAGATCCTCAGCCCGATAGAGTATGGTGGCCGGCCCGAGCGTCAGGTGATAACCCGGTTCCATGGTAACGAATCGAATCTTAGCGGGATCGCCTCCCTCGTCGGGCCGGGCAGTCCAGCCCGGGGGCAGCGCCGCCGGCTGCATGGCGCCTCCCTTCTTGCCGGCCGCTGTATCGGTGGCCTGGGATGCCGCCCGGCTGGTCACCAGAAGCATTGCGCCAAGGAAGATTCGAAGTATCAGGGACGGCATAGTGATTCCATCAGCTGAGGGTGAGAAGATTGGCTTGCGGCCCTGCACCTCCACCGACTAACCTTGGCCACATTCTGCTTCCTGCCTCTAACCGGAGGTCCCCGTAAATGTCCTGGCTGGTCATCCTCCTTGCGACCATTGGAGCCTCGCTGATTCTCGGGGCCCTGACTTTCGTTTCGGCGCTCATTGGCGGGCTGGTTACCTCCATGATCGTGCTGATGTGCGGCCCGCTGATCGATCGGCTGCTGGCCCGCCGGACCCGGCGCTCCGTTTAGGTCTCCGGCTCGCCGGTTTCCGGGCCCTCGGGAGTAGTCGCGGCACGTAAGGCCCCCTCGTAGTTCGTTTTGAGGCTCCCCAGCATCTCTCGCAGTCCCCGCACTCTAAACTGCAATCCCCCACCTCGCCGCAGCATGGTGCCCATCAGTCCGGCGGTCTCGGCAATGCCATTGAGACTCAAGGCTTGGGCGTTGCCCTTGATCTCGTCCAACAGGCGGCCGAATCCGCGCAGAATGGTTTCGTCCACCTTGAGGCCGGCCATCTGCTCGATGATCCCATGCATCCGCTGGAACTTCGGAGGCAAGCGCTCGAGAAACGCTAGTTGAGCTTGCTGGCGGCTTGAGAGTTTATGTGCCATGGCAGATGGATTGGGCGCCCTCGAATCTAGTGCCTCTGGGGCGCCCCCGCCCCGTCTCAGGTTGAATCTTGATTCCACTTTCTCCGTAGTAGTGCTTCTCGGTCGATTTTCGAGGGTCCCGACCGACTACCAGTTGTCGGTCCACCACTTCGGCCAACAGAAATCCGGTAAGAAGCTCAGCGCGAGACCCGTGACCCGGACTCACTCATGAAAATTTCCGACCTGTCCATTCAGCGGCCCGTCCTGGCCAGCATGCTCAGCCTGGCTCTCGTGCTGTTCGGGGTCATTGGCTATACCCAGCTTGCCGTCCGGGAGTTTCCCGATGTGGACGCCCCCATCGTTTCAGTCAGTACGGTGCTGCCCGGGGCCAACCCACAGGTGGTCGAGTCAGCGGTCACCGATATCCTGGAAGAAGAGCTGAGCACAGTCGAGGGCCTCCGCACCCTGACCAGCTCCAGCGGCGAGGGCATCAGTAACATCAGCTTGGAGTTCAACCTCGAGCGGGACGTCGAGGCCGCCGCGCAGGACACGCGGGACAAGGTGGCCCGGGTCCGGGAGCGGCTTCCAGAGGACGTCGAGGAGCCGGTGGTGGCCAAGCAGGATGCGGATGCTCAGCCCTTCTTCTGGCTGGCGCTCTCGGGCGAAAACTACGATCTGCTCCAGCTCAGTGACATCGGAGATCGGCTGGTCAAGGCCCGGCTGCAGAGCCTGCCCGGAGTAGGTCAAGCCCGCATCTTCGGTGAGCGCCGTTTCTCCATGCGGGTCTGGCTCTCGGCTTCCGAGCTGGCCGCCCGAGGGCTCACCGTGCAGGACGTGCAGCAGGCCATCCGGTCTCGCAACGTGGAGGTGCCTGCTGGCCGGATCGAGTCGGAGCGACGGGAGTTCACGGTCCGTTCGATGGGCGAGCTCAAGACGCCCGATGAGTTCGGGAATCTGGTAGTCAGCAACACCGATGGCGTGCTGGTCAAGCTCAAGGATGTGGGCCGGGTGGAGCTGGGCGCTGAGGATGAACGCAGCACTCTCCGGTTCAAGGGCACCCCATCCGTGGCAATCGGAGTCATTCGTCAGTCGAAGGCCAACATCATCTCGGTTGCGGATGAAATTCGCTCCGAGCTTCCCCGGATCCAGGCTTCGTTGCCGCCCGGGGTGTCGATCCACACGGCGTTCGATCAGTCGATTTTCGTGAAGCGCTCCATCCAGGAGGCGGAAGAAACACTGGGAATCGCCGCGTTGCTCGTAGTGGTCATCATCTTCCTGTTTCTGCGAAACTTGCGGGCCACGATAATCCCTGGTCTCGCCATTCCCACATCCATCATCGCCGCATTCGCGATCATGTACTTCCTCGGCTTCTCGATCAACAACTTCACCCTGCTGGCGTTGACCCTGGCCATCGGCATCGTGGTGGACGATGCCATCATCGTGCTGGAGAACGCGTATCGTCATCAGGAGGAGCTGCACGAAAACCCGATCGAGGCCGCGACTAATGGAACTCGGGAGATCGCCTTTGCGGTGCTGGCCACCACGATCTCCCTGGTGGCCGTATTCACTCCGTTGGCGTTCTTGAAGGGGTCTACCGGTCGGCTGTTTAACGAATTCGGGATCGCGGTAGCGGGGGCGGTCATCATCTCGGGCTTTGTCGCCCTGACTCTTACTCCGATGCTGTGCGCCAAGATCCTCCGAGTGCCCCCGCGCCATGGAAGGCTCTACGGGCTGCTGGAAACCGGATTTAACCGTTTGGCCTCAGGATATGGTCGCACACTCGCTGTGGCGCTCCGGCACCGTCTGGCCGTCGTAACCCTTGCGGGCGTGGTGACAGTTGGAGCCGTTCTAGTCTTTCGCTCACTGAAACGGGAGTTCGTTCCGCCGGAGGATCGGGGCTGGTTCTTCAATTTCATCATCGCTCCCGAAGGCTCCTCCCTGGGTTATACCGACAGCTACCAGCGCCAAGCTGAGGCGATCCTGGCCAAGACCAAAGGCGTGGAGAGCTACTTCAGCGTTGTCAACATCGGTGACGGGGTGAGCAGAGGAATCATTTTCACCAACCTCGACGACTGGTCCACCCGCACCCGTTCGGTGCAGGAGATAATCGGCGAGGTGCAGGCCCAGTTCTTTGCTATCCCGGGAGTGCTCGCCTTCGCGAACAACCCGCCCGCATTCGGGTGGGGGAGTCCGGTGAACTTCGTCATTCAGCATCCCGATTTCGATCTGCTGGCCAAGGGCAACGACACCTTGCTCGCGCGGGCGCGTCAGATCGCCGGGCTGGTCAACGTCGACAGCGATCTTCGGGTCAACAAGCCGCAGCTCACGGTGAGCTTCGACCGGGATCGGGCCGAAGATCTGGGTGTTCCCGTGGCGGACGTCGCCACGACGTTGCAGGTGCTGCTGGGCGGCAACAAGACGAGCACATTCACCCGGGCCAACAAGCAGTACGACGTGATGGTTCAACTCGACCCTCGCGCCCGGGCCACACCCAGCGACATGACCGGTCTGTACGTCAGAGGTAGAGGCGGCGAACTGGTGAAGCTGGAGGCGCTGGCGAGCGTCCAGGAAGGGGTCGGCCCCCGGGAGCTGAACCACTTCGATCGGGTCCGGTCGGCCACCCTCACTGCCAGCCTGGCGCCCAACTTCACCCTCGGCGAGGCACTCGATTCGCTCAACCGGATTGCGAAAGAGGTGCTGCCCAAGGGAAGCAGTACCGCCCTGGCCGGTGAATCGCGGGAGCTGGAGGAGAGCGGGTCGGCTCTCTATTTCGCCTTCCTTCTGGCGCTGATCGTCGTGTTCATGGTCCTGGCCAGCCAGTTCGAATCATTGATTCACCCGTTCACCGTGCTCCTGGCCGTTCCCCTCGCTGTTACCGGCGCGCTGTTCACCCTCAAGCTGGCGGGCTCCACCCTCAATGTGTACAGCCAGATCGGCATGATCCTGTTGATCGGCCTGGTCTCCAAGAATTCGATTCTGCTGGTCGAATACATCAATCAGTTGAAAGAGCGGGGGATGACGGCCCTGGCCGCGGTGCAGGAAGCCGGAAGAATCCGGCTCCGGCCTATCCTGATGACCTCGGTTGCCACAGTCATGGGCGCTCTGCCCATCGCACTGGGACTGGGTGCGGGGTCGCTCAGCCGGCGCCCCCTCGGATATGCCATAGTCGGAGGTCTGATCTTCTCCACTCTGCTCACACTCTATGTCGTGCCCGCGGTGTATCTGATCTTCGATGGCTTGCTGGAACGCTCTGCCCGCCGGCGGACCGCCCGGCAGAGTGTCCTGGCCCCGGCGGAGGCCGACTGATGCTGCTGCTGCTGCTGGCGCTCCAGGCCACACCGGGTCATCAGGACTCGATCCCTGTCACCGATTCGCTGCCCCGCATCACCCTGGCCGAGGCGCTGAGACGCTCGACTCGCCTGGATCCAGACTACGTCCAGGCGCTGGGACAGATCGAAAATGCGGAGTGGGGGCGGCGGGCGGCGATGCTGGCGTTCTTTGTTCCCACCATTGACCTCGGCATCGACGAGACCAAGTACTCTCAGGAGTTCTTCAATCCCGCCAATCCCGCCAATCCAACCAGTACCCTGGTGGTGGGTCGGGCCAGCGCCAACTACGAGATCTTCAGCCTGCGCAAGTTCGCCGATGTTTCCCGCAGCAAGGCGGATCTTGCCAGCGCCGAGGCTGGTGAGCTGGAGCAGCGTTTTCGAGCCGCTCTGGAGACCGAATCGAGCTACTACGATGTGCTGGTCAACCAGGAGTTGACCCGGGTAACCCAGGAACGCGTCACGCGAGCCAGGCAGGGATTGGCTGTCGCTCGTGCCCGGGTCACATCCGGGGCCGCAGTGCAAACCGACTCGCTTCAGCTGGTGCTAGAGCTCATTCGGGCGCAAGTCGAAGGCCTGCGGCAGCGCAATGCGCTGCGCACCGCGCAACTGGAGTTGGGACGTCGGGTCGGCGCCTCAACGCCAGTGGACGCGGTTCCGGCCGATGCCGCCGCACCACCGCCGCTTCCCATCTCTCTAGCCGATGCTGTGAGAATTGGTTTGGACCAGGGGCCGCAGTATCGGGCCGCCCGGGCCAGCGAAAGCTCGGCCGACGCAGCCCTCCGCGCAGAACGAGGAGACTATCTGCCGGTCCTCAGCGTCGGAGGTCTGCACCAGCGGTACGACACCCAGCTCTTTCCCGGGGCCTCCAACATTACCTCGGTCTCTTTCAGCCTCTCCTTTCCGCTCTGGGACAACGGGAAACGGGAGATCGAGGTCAGCCGAGCCCGGGTCAACCGGGATGTGGCGCGAGCGATCCGGGAGGATCTCGAACGCGCAGTCCGGCGCGACGTCTCCAGCGCGTACGACACATACGAGACCGCCACCGCCGCGGTTGAGCTGGCCCGTGTGGCGGTGACTGTGGCCCAGCAGAGTTATCGGATGCAGGAGCTGCGCTACCGGTCCGGGGCCAGCACGATTCTCGACCTGCTCGATGCCCAGGTCAGTCTGGCCGAGGCAGAAGCCGGGCTGGTTCAGGCTCGGTATCAGACCCGTCTGGCGCTGGCGCAGCTCGAAGCCATTCTCGGACGCCGTCTCTTCTCGAACAAGGATGCTCCGTGAAGCTCATTCATCTAGGAATGCTGATGCTCGCCGCGCTCGCGGGCTGCAATCGAGCAGAATCCGAGGGGAAAGCGTCCGAAGGCGGTGGTGGACCAGCTGGAGGCCCTCCGGCCATGCCGGTCGAAGCCGCGGCCGCCCGAGCCGATACGGTGGTGGATGCCATTCTTGCTACCGGGCAGATCGAGGCCATGCAGTCGATCGACCTCCGGCCCGATGTGGAGGGTCGGCTGGTGCAGATCCTGGTTCGGGAAGGGGCCCTGGTGGCGCGGGGCACGCCGCTGTTCAAGATCGACGACGCGGAGCTGAAGGCCCAGGTTGCTGAGGTCACCGCCGAGCGCGACCTTGCCCGGCAGTCGCTGACTCGTACGCGGGACCTGCTGAACCAGAAGGCGTCCTCGCAGGCCGAGCTGGAGCGGGCCGAAGCGACGATGCGAAGCAACGAAGCCCAGCTGGAGCGGCTCAGGGTCAGGCTGGAGCGGACCTTGGTGCGCGCGCCTTTTGCCGGTGTCGTTGGCCAGCGGTTCGTCAGCCTGGGCGACTACGTGAACACCGATTCCCGACTGGTGACCCTGCAGACGGTTACTCCGCAGCGGGCCTCGTTCCAAGTGCCCGAGCGCTACGCCGATAAGCTGAAACAAGGACAGCGGGTAAGCTTCCGAGTAGCGGCGCTTCCCGGTCGTGAGTTCAGCGGGCAGGTGGATTTCGTGGATCCGGTAGTAAAACTGCCGGGACGCACCATCATGGTGAAGGCGGCGGTCCCTAACCCGCGGCGGGAGTTGCAGTCGGGCATGTTCATCGAAGCCCGGCTGGCTACAGACGTTCGGCCCAGCGCGGTAGTAATTCCGGAAGACGCGGTGCTGCCACTGCAGGGGTCCAGCTTCGTCTGGGTGGTAAACAATGGCAAGGCCACTCGGCGCCAGGTGGAGCTCGGCGTCCGTACCCCGGGCTTTGTCGAGGTCAGGAACGGTGTGCAGTCCACCGAGCAGGTGGTGGTCGGGGGGCAGGAGCGTCTCGCCGAGGGTGCCCCAGTGCAGGCCAAGCTGGTAGAGCGCCGCCCCGCTACCGCATCGCAGGAAGACGTAGGCGAGGCGCGCTCCAATCGCTAGAACAAACCGCTCTTGGCGGCAGCCCAGAGTCGGGTGAGTCGGTCAAATCCGTCCTGCAGTATTTCCACCTGCTGGGGGCTGGGCGAGGCAGCTAGAGCGGTTTGCAGCTCTCCCACCAGCCGCCCCATCTCCTGGCGCCCTCCTTTGGCAGCCTCCACTTTGATCTCCGCCAGAATCGCGGCGATCTTCAGGCGTACGCTCTCGTCGTCCGGAACCTGCCACAGGTAAGTGGCGCTGTCACGGCCGGACTTACACAGCTCGCCCAGGCGGTCCATCAAAGGAGGTGGTGCCTGGCGCCTGGGTCCCGGTCTTGGCTCATCGCTCATGGAGTCTTCCTGCTAAGAGCATTGCGGTCGGTACGTTGTTTCCCGGTCTCTCTCGCCATTGTGGCCGTTTTGGGACCGACAGTGCCGGGGGCGGCTCAAGCACCGCCCAGCTCTCCAGTCCAAGTTCCGGGCGAGCTTCCCCGCTTCACCCTGCGGCAAATCATCCTGGGAACTAATCGACCTTTCGTGCGTCTGCCCGGCCCATGGCTCCGTGCGGCTACCAGTGTCCCTCCCGAATCGGTAGCCACGCGGGCGTATCGGACAGCTGCACAACAGCTCGGGATGGAGCCGTTGGGAGGAACTGTGCTCGCGGCCGAGCGATCTCAGCATGTCATGGGGCTGTACCGCCGGGCCGAGATGGTCGCGGCACTCCAGCGCACCCTCGAAAGCATTCGGACCACTATTCCCTTGGATAGGGTCCGGGTCCGGTTCGACCGTATCTTCCGACCCCGCGGAGTGTGGATCGTGGATCTCCATGACGCCGCGCTCGCCTGGGCCCGCAGCCGTACGCCAGCGCTCACCTGGGAGACGGCCCGCTCCGCGTTGGCCGGCACGCATTGGCTGGGTTCGAACACCGGGAAATCAGAGCCAGAGGCTCTGCCGCGAGCGCTGTATGGCTTGGCGGTGATGGCTGCGACCGACTCGACCGCCTTTGCTGCCGCCAAAGCATCCCTGTGGCGAACGGACTCGGCATCGGCCAGCGCGGTGCTGCTGCTTCTGAACGGTTACACCGAAGGGCAGCGGTGGTACGCCGACGCTTTGGACTTCTTTCTGCGGGAGCGTTGGGCTCCCGAAGAAGGAGGACGGTCGGTTCAGGACTATGTCCGACAGGAATGGCTCGCCGCGTACGGCTCCAATTTTCATGCGCCGCTGCCCCGGATCGAGACCCGATGGTTCGGCTACCCGCAGGCGGTGCCCCAATATGGAGTGCCGCCTGCGCTCTTCCAACGGTTGATCCACGCGGACAACGCCGGCGCATCCGAATGGCTGCGGCAGAATGGCCAGCCCGACCTGCTCCGCACCCTGCGCTGGCTGCCTCAAGGCGATACCAGCCTGGCCCTGCTCCACACGGGGACCGAGACCCTCCGGCTGACTACGGTCTCTCGACAATCCAAGGAGAGCCTGAACGGCTTTCTCGAGCCCGATGACGCCATCGCTATCGATCCCGGCTACTCACCACTGCTGGCCCTCGGCGCAATTGTCCATGAGTGGCAGCATCTTCTGTTTCGGCGCCGACAGCTCGAGGAGTTTGCCGACTCATTGGGAGACAAGCCTCGGCCTACCCTGCGGCTGCCGGGAATCCAGCCTCATGTCGCCGAAGGCTTTGCCGAATGGAGCGCGGAGCGGATCCTGAGTCCCATCACCACGCGGTGGCCGCTGTTAGGTCTGGGCGAACTGGAGAAGCGAGCCGACTTGAATCAGCGGGGACCTGACGATCAGCACGCTCTGGGATATGTCATGGTGCGAGCCCTCGCCTCCGCGTTGGCCGACCCTGCACGAGTTACTCAGGTGCTGCTCCGCCATGCCGATGACCCGGCTGCTATCGCCCGGGAGCCGGCCCTCACCAAGGCATGGAGCAAGTACCGCAGCGCCGAGGATCGGAAACTGTCCTCGCCCACGTTCCAGGCGCTTATCCCTGAGGTCACCTTCACCGTCGACGATGGCTTTCCCGAGGTTGTAGCCACCCGCATCCTGGTTCCCCGCTGATGGTGCGAGTCATGGGAGCGATGGTTTTGGTGTCAGCCTGCCTGTCACCAGCCTTGGCCGCCCAGACCACCCGGGCCGAGCGCACGGGCTATCGGCAGACCTCATCCTATGCCGATGTGCTCGGGTTTCTCGACTCTCTGCAGACCATAACTCACGATCTTCGGGTGGGGACGTTAGGCAGCAGTCCAGAGGGGCGAGCGGTCCCGTACGTGATTGCATCGCGCCCGATGGTCAGTAGTCCGGCGGAGGCCCATCGCTCGGGCAAGCCGGTGATCTACCTGCAGGCGAACATTCACGCGGGCGAAGTCGAAGGGAAAGGAAGCCGCTCAGATGCTGCTTCGAGATCTGACGGCGGGCCCGCTCCGGCCTTTGCTGGACAAGGTCGTGTTGCTGGTGGTGCCGATCTATAACACCGACGGGAACGAACGCTGGGGCCCGGGAGAACAGAACCGTCCGGGGCAGAACGGGCCGGAGCCGGTGGGGCAGAACACCAACGGCCAGGGGCTGAATCTGAACCGTGACTACGTGAAGATGGAGGCGCCGGAGACCCGGGGCTCTGCGGCGCTGATTCTCAGTTGGGACCCGGACCTCTTCATGGACCTCCATACCACCAACGGCAGCTATCACGGATACGTCCTCACCTATGCGCCAGGCCTGAACCCCAACTCCAATCCCGCGGTCGCCCTGGTGCGCGACCGCCTGCTCCCGAGCCTGCGTCAGCGAATGCAGCAGCGCCATAAGCAGCCGACATTCTCCTACGGCAACTTTCGCAATCAGGATCCTGATTCGCTGGTCCAGGGGTGGGAGACCTATGATGCGCGCCCGCGATTCGGGACCAACTGGATGGGGCTGCGGGGCCGACTGTCGATTCTGAGCGAGGGGTACAGCAATGCGGATTTCCGAACCCGGGTGTCGGCCACCTACAACTTTGTACGCGAGGTGCTGGAGCTGGCCGGCGACCAGGCCGCGCTGATCAAGTCGGCGGTCCGCGAATCGGATCGGACCAGACCGGAATCGCTGGTGGTCCGCTCGAAGCTCGCGGCTCCGGTGGTCCAGGAGGTGGTTGCAGAAATCACCCAGGATGCCGGCGAAGGCACGAACGGCTATGCCCGCCGCCGCCGCACCGGAGTCTACCGCGCCATCCGGATGCCGGTTTTCGACCGCTTCACCGCGGATCGAAAGGAAGCCATGCCCCGCTGGTACCTCATACCCGCGCGGCTGACGGACATCGTTCAGTTGCTCCGGCGGCAGGGGGTGACCGTCGAGCGGATCTCGCGTCCGCTCCGGACCTCGGTTCAGCAGTTCACGGTGGACGGCCTCTCGGTGGACTCGCTGTTCGAGGGCCACCGAAGCGTTCGGATCCAGGGGCAGTGGCGAAGCGAGCCGCTGGACAGCGCAATCACTGGCGGCTGGTTCCGGGTCTCGACCGATCAGCCGCTGGGCACACTGGCCGCTTATCTGCTCGAGCCGGCATCCGAGGACGGGGTGGTGACCTGGAATCTGCTCGACCGGGAGCTGCAGGCCGGATTGCCCTACCCCGTTCTCCGGGTTCGGCAACCGCTGGCGGGCCCAACTGTCCTGGTGCCCTGACTAGCAGACCATCGTGGTATTTTAGGCAGAGCCCTTCCATCTCATCGAGGATGACGTCGTCATGACCACCGGTACCGCCGCGCATACCCGGTCCGTGATTCACTGGTTCTGGGATTGGACCAAGTCCATCATTGTCGCGCTCGTCGTCTGGTTCTTTCTGCGGACGTTTCTGGTGGAGGCATTCCGAATTCCCTCGGGCAGCATGGAAAACACCCTGCTGATCGGTGACTTTCTCTTCGTCAACAAGGCCCTCTACGGCGCTGAGGTCCCCCTCATTCATGCCCGGCTTCCTGCGGTGCGGGAGCCCAAGCGGGATGACATCCTGGTCTTCGATTCGGTGGAGGAGGAAGGGCTGAAGGTGGTGAAGCGGCTGATCGGGATGCCTGGTGACACCCTGAGCATGGAGAACGGGGAGCTGTTCCGGAATGGCCAGCGGGTGAACGAACCCTACGCGCTGCACTCTGATCCGACCCGGTCCGAGGATCCGATCCAGCGGGCCAAGATGCGGGAGTGGCAGCTGCCCCATCTGGCCCGACGCGATCCCTCAGGCTATCAGCCCGACCTGCAGGAATGGGGGCCTATCGTGGTGCCGGCCGACTCCTTTTTCATGATGGGAGACAATCGAGACAGCTCGTACGACGGGCGCTACTGGGGCTTTCTCCCGCGGAAGAACGTCCGCGGTAAGCCGCTCATTGTGTACTTCAGCTACGACCCAAGCAGCTGGAGGGCGCTGCCCTTCATTACGGCGGTAAGGTGGCAAAGGCTGTTCACGGCGCCGCAATGACACGAGGGCGGAGAGGCTTCTGTCTTAGCTCGATGAATGCGACGGCCGGGGAGACTCAGGCAAGGAAGAGCGACTGAGGGTACGGGGAATGTAAGCCGCACTGCGCCCGCAGGCCTTGCAGTGCAAGGTTACCCGCCCGCCAGGTGCATCCTCAGAGCTCAAGCGTTCAGGGTAGCGTTCTACGGTGATGGAGCCACAGGAAGGACAAACCAAAGGCTTCTGGTCTCGGTCTGCCGCGATCAGGATGAGCGCCTCGGGCGCCCGGTATTCCTTCACTCCCCGACGTCCCACGGTCGGTCCTTCCAGGGGGGCTGGTGGCACGGAACTAGCTAACCCCACCCTTCGAGAATGTACGAGATTTTTGGGACCGCGCAAAGCTCTGGCTCACACTGTCGGGGGAAGGACCCCATGGATCGTCTTGCCTCCGCCAAATTCAGCGTGATGCTTCTCCTGGCTGGCGCCACCTCGGCCCAGGCACAGAACAGACAGCTCATCCGGATTGAGGCCGACCGGGAGAAAGATGTCTACCGCTTTGTTCCCGCCAAGGTGACGGCCAGTCCGGGCGACGTCTTGGTTTTCAAGGCCGTCCGGGGTTCTCCGCACAGCATCGTGTTTGAAGGCGGAGACCTGAGCGAGGCTACCCACGAGGCCATGAACGGCGCCATGGGCCGCCGCACCGGGGACCTCAGTAGTCCTCTGCTGCAGGCCGACGGGTCG
This sequence comes from uncultured Gemmatimonadales bacterium, assembly GCA_963842945.1. Taxonomy (GTDB): domain Bacteria; phylum Gemmatimonadota; class Gemmatimonadetes; order Gemmatimonadales; family GWC2-71-9; genus CAVVWJ01. Next base: position 320,926 of record CAWJIM010000019.1, on the reverse strand, counting down.
GAGTACAGGATCGTGGTGCCGAGGGTCTCCCCGGGGGTCTACCACTTCTATTGTCTTCCTCACAAAGCCTACGACGAGCGAGGCGAGCTCAGGATAGCGAAGTAGTATTTAATACTACTAGCGCCAGACGCTCTCTGAGGTGAAGTTTCCGTCCGGCGGGATCTACCCTGCCGGAACGGCTGCTGGAGCGGCTTTGGCACGCAGTGAGGAGGACTCTTCGTGGTGACGGAACTTGGTGGTTCGCAGATCTCAACCCTGCTGGAAACCCTTCCCGGTATTGCAAATGTGCTGCGAAGTCCCGTGGCGGACGCTTTGGGCAGCATCATTCGCGCGGCAGCAAGGGTAGGCGAGTTCAACGTGGCCGATGCCGATGAGCTCGTCCGCTACGCCACCCGGCGAGGACTCCTGGGCATGGATGAGGGGGAGCGGATCCTGGCCGAAGTGCACGCGGCCGAGCAGAAGCGGCTGGAAAAGGCAGCTGATCGGGAACGGGCTCAGCGGGCAAAGGCGCGAGCCAAGACCAAGCCGGTGCAGCGGATCAAGCCCTCCAAGGCGGTTAAGAAGCCGGTCAAGGCCAGCAGAAAGAAGTAACCCGCCTCACGTCTTAAAGTCCTGCATTAATGCGGTGAGCCTGGTGGCGCCTTGCAAGAGGTCGCCGGCGCTCGCCGCCATTTCTTCGGTGGACGCCGTCTGTTCCTGAGCTGCCGCGGTTACCTCTTCGCTGGCCGAGGCATGTTCGCTTGCCGCGTGGCTAACCTCCTGAGTACGCTCGCCTAACTGCACCACGATGCCACGGTTGGCCTCCGCCTGGCGCACCACCTCGCCTGCGGCCGCATGCACCTCGTGCACCGCGGCCGCAATGTCCTCCAGCGCCCGGGCTGCCGCAGTAGCCACGACCTCGATGCCCTGAACCCGGGCAGAGCCCACGTCCATCGTGCCGGCCACCTCGCGGACCTGTTTTCGGATAAACTGGACGGTCTTGGCCACCTCTTCCGCCGCGCTGGAGCTGGAGTCGGCCAGCCGCCTAACCTCTTCTGCTACGACGGCGAAGCCCCGACCATGCTCGCCGGCCCGGGCGGCTTCGATCGCCGCATTCAGAGCCAGCAGGTTGGTCTGGGATGAGATCTGCCGAATGAGATCGATGAAGGCGGTGATCGGCTCAGACAGCCGGGTGAGCTCCTGAACCTGTTGGGCTGAAGTGGCGACGATCTTCTGGATGTCCAGCAACGTCTGACCGGCTGCGCCCACATCGCCCTTGTGCCGGGCGGCAAGCTGCCGGATACGACCGCCCAGCTCCACCACGCGGGACGCCGCCGTCGCGTTGGTCTCTGCAATCTGACGAAGGCTCATGAGCAGCGCGTCGGCCTTCTCCATTCCTCGCACCTGCTGTTCGGCGCTCGTAGCGATCCGGACCATGGCGGTCGAGATTTGGCCGCTGCTGGCGGCGAGCTCCTCGCTCATGGCGGAGAAGTCGGTTGCGCTGTTGCCGATCTGACTGGCTTCGTTCACGACGGAGACCACGACGCCGCGGAGCCGCGCTGCCATGCTGTCCATGGCTCGGGCAAGCTGCTCCAGTTCGGTGGGCATATTCCCCAGCTGCACCCGACGCAGATCGCCGGCACCGAATCGGTCGGCGGCGCCAATCAAACGGCGGAGCGGCAGGTCGACCCAGCGGACCGTCAGGATCGACGTAGCGGCACCGAGCGCCAGGGAGATGAACAGCAGGGCCCACAGCATCAGCCGGCGGTGGCTTGCGTTGCGCCGGAGCTCAGTGGCCCGAACCATGGACCGGTTGGTCTGCGCCAATGCGAGCGCACGCACGTCACCCAGAAGCGTGTCCGCGGGGGCCCGGGCCAACTCCGCTTCGCGTCGGGCATCATCAGTCCGACCCAGATCTGCCAGGGCATGGGCCCGGGCATAAGAGACCTCGAGCTGGGCCTGATTGGCGGCAATCTTGTTGACGATGTACCGATCGGACGTGGTCAGCGCGCCCAGGATCCGGTAGCGGCGGTGATACACGTAGGCCGAATCACCTTCGTCCAGAAAGCGTCTACGCGACGTCTCCGAGGGAATCATCAGATACTGCTCGGCTGCCCGAACCTCGGAGCTGAGTGAGGCGATCAGGCCGTTGCTCAGGTCGGTGCTTTCCAGCAGGAGCGATAGCTCCTGGTCCACTGACCGATCCAGGGCATCGATGGAATTCACTCCCAGCAGCGCGAGACCAAACACCAGCGCCAGGAGGATGGCCATCCCCCCTACGACCCGGCTTCGAAGGCTTCGGAGCACGCTCATCGATGGCTCGCCAGACGCACCTCGCCGTCTCGTACCACGCCGATGTACACCGCCTGATTCGGTACGTCCCCGCGCATGTCGAAGGCCACTTTTCCAGTCACCCCGTTGAACGCCGGCAGAGTGGTCCCGATTTGAGCCAGCACCCGGCGCACATCGGCGCGCTTTGACCCCGCACGGGCGAAGACATCGCGCAGCAGGTAGACGGCATCATAGGTGGCGGCAGCGGGCTGGTTGGGCAGGCCGGCTTTGGGAAATTTCTTGCGGTAAGCCTGGAGAAACGCGCGATTCGACGCCGTCTCCAGGGTGGGCAAATACGCGGACGACAAGTAGACCCCGTCCGCGATCGCACCCGCTTCCTCGATTCCCTCGAGCCCGTCGCCGCCGAGCACCGGCATCTGCAATCCCCGGCTTCGGGCCTGGCGCAGGACCTCTTCGGCCTCCGCCCGGTTACCCGCCACCACCAGAAACTGGACCCGGCCCGCCTTTAGCATTCGATCGAGATAGGGCCCGACATCGGGCGTATCACCGAGATAGGGATCGATGGCGACCAGCTGGCCGCCTCGCCGGATGTAATCCCGCACGAACATCTGGCGAATGCCGCGGCCATACTGGTCGTTCAAGTACAACACGGCCCCGCGCTGCAGTCCGAGCGAGTCATGGACCCAGCGCGCCAGGGCGATGCCGTGGGCCAGATCGCTGGGACAGATGCGAAAGGTGTAATCGCCCGCGGTGGAGATTTCGGGAGAACTCGAAGACGGCGAGATTGCCGCGACCGGATCCGGTCCGCCGTTGTAGACCGGAGAGGCGGCGAGAGTGGTTCCGGAGAAGACGTGGCCTATCACAGCGGACACGCCGGCGTCGTAGAGATCGCTGGCCACGAAGACCGCCGAATCCGGGTCGGCGTAGTCGTCCCGCTCGATCAACTCCAGAGGGCGACCCTGCACTCCGCCCTTGGCGTTGATCTCCTCCACCGCCAGCTCGGCGGCTCGCTTCATGGGAATGCCTACGGGATCGCTCAGCGACCCGGCCAGCCCGATTCGGATGGGCTCGCGCGAGAGATGGCACGCGCCCATTACCATCACGAGCAATCCGGCCAGCACTTTCTTCATAGGTTTCGCACCATGCCTGATTGGACCGATCGCAGCCCCGACGCGACGTTCGACCTCCACGGTCAGACCGTCCTCGATGCCGTCACCAACGCCGAACGCTTTCTGCGTGCCCAGGCGAGAGCCAGGCCGGGGGGCGTGGTCCGGCTGATTACCGGCCGGGGCCGAGCCGGAGGCGGCGCGCCGGTTCGGACCCGGATCCGAAGCCTGCTCCGCGCACTGAAGGAGTCGGGTGGCGTGGTTCGGGACTTTCTGCTCGAGGACACCGACGGCAGTTATCTCGTCCGGCTCGGGGGCTGAGTGTCGGGCTCTGCTGGCCGCTGGGGCCGGCCGATTCTGCTGGAGCGTCCCCAGTTATCGAGCACCCGTCCATCCACCAGACTCACCGATGCCACTTGAGCCCCGCCCTCCATGCGCCAGGTCAGCCGAATCATTCGTCCCCGGCGCACCCACTGCAGCATGCGCTGGGTGCCCTGCACCCGGGTGACCACTTTGCCGTAGCGGCTTTGGAGAGTGTCCCGCCAGTTCCCCAGCTGCGCCGAGTCGACTTTCCCGGACAACATCATCACCCCGGCAAGACTGTCGATCGCGGAGACCCAGACGTCCACCCGCGGCTGGTCTTTGCCTTTGGGCAGCGCCCCACGGCACTCCGAAACCCGGCGATCCGCCCGGGATTGTCGGCAGCGCAGCGAGCCGCTGCTGCTCTGGAGCCGAGAATCCAGCTCCTCCAGGCGAGCTCCCGGGCGAAAGCCCAGGAAATCCAAGGCGGTGGTGTCGCCCCCTGCCTGTACGGCGGTGGCGCTGCGTTGGGAGGGCAAGAACAAGAGACCTGCAAGCACGACCGCACGCAGCGCCGTGACCATGCGCCAAGACCCTGGACGAGATAGCAGGATTATCGGCCGGTTGGGCGGGAACTAGAGATGCCGAAAGCCCCCGCCACGAGTGGCGGGGGGCTCGACTTGAACTAACGACTCAAGGGGAAGGGCGCTGGGGAGTCAGACCTTGCGGACGTTCGAGGCCTGGAGCCCTTTCGGACCTTCGACCACCTCGAACTCCACGTTGTCTCCTTCGGAAAGCGAGCGGAAGCCATCGGCGATGATTGCCGTGTGGTGGACAAATACATCCTTGCCACCATCCTGCGCGATGAAACCGAACCCCTTCGCATCATTGAACCACTTTACCGTACCCTTCGCCATTGCTGCAACCTCTTGAAAAGGGAGCCCTCAGGCCCCGGGGGGAACCCCCAGCCGGGTTGGCCGGGTTAAAAACCCCTAAAAAAAGCCGCCCGGATCAGCGTCCGGCGGCTCAAGCTTACTCAGAAATGGAAGGGCGGCACAGCGTATTGCATGCCATAAGGTCATGCTTGGGAATGATTTTGTCAATGGAGTCGACCCTAGCCATTGGTCCAGAGGCGAGCCCCCCACTGCTGCAAAATTTGTCACTCTGGCAGTCAACTAACGCAACACCACTCCGGCGGCTCGCAGCTCATGGTCGAGCAGCCATCGCTTCTTGGCGAGCCCGCCGCCGTAGCCCACCAGGCTTCCGTCCTTCCCCACCACACGGTGACAGGGAACCAGAATGGCCAAGTGATTAGCGGCAACCAACCAACCGATCTGTCGCGGGTGGAGGTGGGTGATGCGCGCGAGGTCGTCGTACGAGCGGGTCTCGCCCAAGGGGATTTTGCGGAGCGCCCGGAGCACGGCCATCTGCGCCGGCGAGAGATCGAACCAGTGTTTCAGATGGTCGAGGGAAGGTGTCGGGCTGGGAGATGCCGCAAAGTAGTCGTTGAGCCAGGAGCTGGTCACCCGGCAACTGCCCTGGGCGATGTGGAGCTCGGGCACGGCAGCCCGGAGCCGGACCGCCCATTTGATCGTCACCGCCCGATTGGGATACTCGATGACGAGCGGACCCGCCTCGCACTCTACCAGTGTCAGTAGACCGACGGGTGAGTCGTAGGACGTCCACTCCACCCTCATCGGGTACTCCTCCTTCCCGTCATTCCCGTCCTTCCCGTCCTTCCCGTCCTTCCCGTCCTTCCCGTCCTTCCCGTCCTTCCCGTCCTTAACTTACATTCTCCCGTCCGGGTCCGCCTCCACTGGTTACCTCGAGGAACTGCATGGTGATTTTCCTGGCTATGGTCGCCGCGCTGCAGCAGCAGCCGACCGGGTCACCCTCCGCCACCTCGGGGATTGCCGCAGTCACCGTGGAACCGGCTGAGGTCGCACTGCAAGTCGGGGATACCGTACGGCTCAGAGCCAGCGCGCGAGACTCCGCCGGACGTCCTCAGCGGGACATCACGGTACGGTGGTTCCAATCGGGCGGGCATTTCGAGGGAAAGGTGGACTCCACCGGGCTGGTCACCGGCGGATCGACCGGGACCCTGACAGTCAGCGCCCTGGTCAGCCGCAAATCAGGAGGTGCGCCGGCAGCCGGCTTTGCCCGGGTCACCGTTCTGCCGCAGCCGGCGGCCAAGCTCTCGTTCGACCGCGAGATTTCCCGGCTTTATGAGGGACAAACCCTCACGCTCGAGGCCACGCCCTACGCGGCCAACAACGACCGGCGCTATGACGAGGTGCTCTGGAAGTCGGACAATCCCGCGGTGGTGTCGGTCGCCGCGACGGGGCGGCTGACCGCGGGGCGTTCCGGGCGGGCCACAGTCACCGCGCGGGCGGGAAACGCGACCCGCTCTCAGACCATCGAGGTGGTCGCCAACCCGGTCGTGTCGCTGCAGATCGAGCCGGAGGTGGCCTCCGCTCGAACCGGCGAAGTCGTTCGATTCACCTCCCGAGCCCGGGACAAGGCTGGGCGGGTTCTGCCCGACATCATGCCTGAGTGGGAGCTCAGTCCAGGCAATGGGCAAATCGAGCCGGCCGGTACCTTCGTGGCTGACGTTCCCGGCAGCTATCGGGTTACCGCCCGATTCGCCGGGCGCGTTGCCGAGACGGCGGTACAGGTACGGCCCCGGGACGCCCGTCGGCCGGCAACGCTGGTGGGAAGGCTTCCGCTGAAGCTTCAGGCCGCCGAGTTCTGGCTCCATCCCGACGGCCGGCACGGCTACATCAGCACCATTGGCGACCGGATCTACGCCGTCGATGTAAGCAATCCAGCGGCGCCGGCCATCACCGACTCCGTGGTGGTAGACGCCCGCACTATCAACGACGTGATGACGACGGAAGACGGGAAGTACGGCGTACTCACCCGCGAGGGCGCGTCCACCCGGAAGAACGGTATTGTGATTCTCTCGTTCGAGAATCCGGCGCATCCCAAACCGATCGCCGAGTTCACCGAGACGGTCACCGGCGGGGTACACAGCACGTTCATCTACCGGGGGCATGTCTACCTGACCGATGATGCCACCGGGTCACTCCGGGTCATCGATATCCGTGATCCCTACAAGCCGAAACAAGTGGCTCGCTGGCAGACCCGGCCGGACGAGGCCGGCAACTTCCTCCACGATATAGACGTGAAGGATGGTTTGGCTTATCTGAGCTACTGGAATGAAGGCCTGGTGATCCTCGATGTAGGCAACGGCATCAAGCAGGGAAGCCCGGAGAAGCCGCAGCTGGTGGCTCAGTACAAGTACGATCTGAACGCGCTGTATCGCGAGGTGGAAGCGGTCGGCGGACCGGGGTTCATCCGGGGGACCCACACCGCCTGGCGGGCGGGCAAGTATGTCTTTGTGGGAGACGAGGTCTTTTCCGCTACACCACGCCCGACCGAGGGCGGTGGGGTCGTGGGCCTGGGCCGGGCCTACGGGCGGCTCCACGTGCTCGACGTATCGAATTTGGAACGCCCCCGGGAAGTCGCCTATTACGAGCCGAAGGACGGCGGGAGCCACAACGTGTGGGTAGCCGGCGATACGCTGTACCTTGGCGATTACCAGGGCGGCCTTCGGGTCATCGATATCTCCGGAGAGCTTCGGGGCGACCTCCTGCGGCAGGGTCGCGAGATGGCGCACGTGGTCACCGGGGATCGCGATGGCGTGGTTCCCAACGCCCCGAACGCGTGGGGCGCGATTTACCGGAACGGATTGATCTACGTCCCCGATATCAACTCCGGTCTGTGGATCGTGAAGGTGGAGTCGAAATCGGAGTTGGTGCCTTAAGCCGCTATATTTCTTCTCATGTCCTCTGCTCAAACCCTGGTCGTCCGGACTTTCACGGACCGGGCCGAAGGCCTGTCCCACTTCGTGCTTCGCGCGGGTGAGGCGCCCCGACTGCTCGCTTTCGACGATGCGTTGGGGTGTCCGGTCGAGACCGCGTTGGCAGCGTTGGAGTGGACCGGCGCCGTTGGAATCCTTCAGGATGACGACCTGCTCCATGCGGCCCGGCTCACCAGCGAGACCGCTGCCGCCGTCATCGAGCGTAAATCCCAGGACGGCCGACGCTACGTCTACCTGGGGCCGCGGCTGGATGCTCCGCCCATGGATGTGTTCGAGGGCGCCATTCTGTTCGATGAGCCGGGAGTCAAAGCGGTCGAGTTCACTCAGCGGGCCCACGGCCTGGCCCACTTTCTACGAGCCACTGCCGGAGCCGGCGCTCTGCTTGCTTTGCTGGGCAGGCGGGCACCCGAGATTCGGCACCTGCGCCGCTGGCTTGGACCGATTATCCAGCAACTCGACATTCCCCGCCCGCTGGTGGCGGGCTGGTTTGCCGCCGGCGCGGCAGGCTGCCTGTTCTCGACGGTCGAGGCGAGCCCAATTACCGCTATATCGAAGTGGGGATGGAATCGTGAGACGAACGGTTGGGTTGCTGGTGTTGGCCATGCTGGGCGGAGAGCGACTGGCGGCGCAGACGGTGCTTCGTTCCCCTCCTCCACTCGACTCCGCTCGGGCTTCGCTGCGCGATGCCGTTCTGGTCCTCCGCGATTCATTGGTGACCGTCGACGGCGCGGCGGCACGGCTGCAGCGGGATTACCGGGAGGCCTCCGGACCATCCCTGCTCTCCCGGGCGCAGCAGATGTACGAGGCCTGCGCTCGTTCCGGCCGCACGGTTCCGCCAACTCGGTTGGCGGTTAAGCGCACCGAGGTGAGTCAGCCGGTCAAGGTGGAGCGACGCCAGGAGCTGGTTCAAGCAATGGACCATCTCACCCAAGCTCTGGGCACCTGCGAGACCGAGTTTGCTGCCATGAGCAAGCCCGGAGAAGCCGAACGGGTACGGGGCTACGGCAACGACCGCGCGACGAAGGTTCAGGGCGCTATGCGAAGCTACGAGCAGGTGCTGCGCGAGTTCCTGGGCACCATGGGCATCCAAGTTTTACCCCTCGGAGTCAGCGCCGGACCCTCCCACTAAGCCACAACGATGTGGATTCACATGTCCACATTCTGTGGATGGACCGAGTTATGGTACTCCGGTCCCAGTGTTTAGCTATCCACATCCGTCCCCACGCCAAGTGTCGTAACCCGAAGAAAGATAGGCACTTGCGGCGTTTTGTCGGGTTCCTATCTTAGGCTCACGCGCTTACAGGTACGTGCTGGGACTCAGGTTTCAGGGCGACTTGCGAGTGGGTTTGAGCGGGATATCAGGGGAGAGTGCCGACGCAACCAAGGGCTCAGGCAATCGCTGATCCTGGTGATCACCCCGGCTCAAACAGATGAAGCCAGTCGCGTGCTTCATCCGCCCCGATCTAGCGCCTCGGGGTGCAGTGCGAAGGGTCGGTCCGCGACCCGATCCGACTCGCAGCGCTCCCATAGACGAACCAGGTGGGATGGCCATCCGGCCTGGGGATCGAAGCCAAGGCTTCACCGTGCCCTCCCGAGCGGCGAACCAGCCAACCGGTGGCAGGTGAGAGAAGAACGGCGGCAGTAGTGCCACGACCTTGGGTAGTCCATGCGGGGGACGGCCGTCTAGCCACGACTAGACGGCCGTTCCGTTTTTATGGAAGCTATTCTTCACCGATGAAAGCCATGACCATCCTGGTGATGCACCACGACCCGGTTTGCCTCGAGGAGCTCGTCTCCATCCTCCGGGGAGGCGGGCATGCCACCCTGGCCGCCGATTCTGCGGCCAGCGCGGCAGCGCAGCTGGATGGCGAGGTGGATCTGATGCTGCTGGATCTGAAGCAGCCCGGCATGAACCGAGAGGCCGTGCGGCAGGCGCTGAGTTTGCCGGACGTGGCCGAGCCGGATTCTCTCGAAGCCGCAGAGCGGCGGCACCTATCGCTTGTCCTGCGTCATACGGCCGGGAACAAGCGGCGGGCGGCTCTTATCCTTGGCATATCCCGCTCTACGTTGCTCAACAAAGTTCGCAAGTACCAGCTGGAGGACGGCTGACGAGGCCGGCGGTGATCCTGTACCAGATGACGGAATCGAGCATGTGCCACGTGGATCTCCGTCTTTCGGCAGACCGGCTCCGGTTGAAGTGGAAATAACTGGCCCGGATCCAAAACTGGCGTCCGGGCCCGCCGCCCGCCGAAGGGGCCGTCTGCCCTCCATGCGTTCAGCGCTCTCTCATGACCTTTACTCTTCCCAGCCGGGAAAACACAACCGTGCGAGTGGCCGACCCGCGCACGAGGTGTAGTGAGGCGTTCGAGAGTCCCAGCGTTAACCCTTCCGGTGAAAACGTTACCTGCCGGGCCGGGCCCGCGAGAGACACCTCGAAAAGTGTTGGGCCGGGTTCCGCCCAAAGCGCGACGGTTCCGGAACGTGGTGTAATGGTGAGCGCTGCCGAATCTATGGTGAGTGTGAGCGGTACTCCGCGCGCGATGGCCATGATGCGGGCACGCTGATGCGCGGCCACCAGGTGAGACGCCGCGGCCTGGACCTGCACCCGATCCCACGCGTGGGAGAGCTGGGGAATGGCAATACCCATCAGGATGCCCGCTGTTGCAAGGACCAGCAGTAATTCCGGAAGGGTAAAGCCTCGTTTCATGAGCCCAGAATAGACGGGACTCGCTCTCGACCGGCACCGTTTTTGTGCGATGCGAGGCGGCAAAGGGCGGACCGTAGCCGCCTGCAAACGCCGGCCCTTGTGTGGCTCGCCCAGGGCCGCAATACTAGCTGTACCCACGAGGGCTCAGCAGAACACGGAAGGAAGCGCACGTGTATACGCCTCGGCAACTGTTCGGTGAGGTCGAGTCGTCTTCAGATATTCTCACGCACGAGCCCTTCCTCGAGCGTGCCCGGGTTCAGAGAGAGCAGGCCGATGACGGCTCCGCTCGCCTTGCTCTGGGTGCGTACGTCGTTGCCCGTCTAGTAGACAAGCTGCTGCTGCTCTCCTCCAATCCGGAATACATCGAAGCCTTCCGCTGGCAGCTCCAAGCCGTGCGCCGGCATGTGGGCGATTTGCCCGAGAACGCCCCTGAGACAGCTCACTTGACTGGCATCGTCGGGGCAATTCCCCTCGCCCCCGCCATTGCGCCGAGTGTTTGGAAAAATCTCACCGCCTACGCCTACTTCCTGGAGCATGAGGCACGGCTCGAGGAAAGTCTGGAAATGCTCACCCTCGCAGCGCGGGCGCAGGGGCAGGGCATTTCTCCCAGCGATTTCACGGCCTACGCCCTGTTCGCTGGGAGGCTGAATCGGCAGCTCGCGCGGTGGGAAGCGGCCACCCGGTGTTACGGTGCCGCCGAAGAGACCGCGGCCCGGATCGGCGAGCCGACATCACTACTTCGCGGCCGGCTTGGCCGTGGTGCAGTGCTCCGCGGGCAAGGGAATCTTCCGGCGGCCCGGGCCATTGCCGAGAGTGTTTTGAAGGAGGCAACAGCACTCGGTTTGACCAACGTGCAGGTCATGGCATACTCAGATCTTGGCGTTCTCTACAGCCTCCAAGGCTCACGTCTTGAAGGCCTTGAAGCTCATTATCGCGCCTTCCAGCTGACCACCGATCCGGTGGAGCGGATGCGCAGCCTGGGCGACCTGGCGCTTGGGTTGTCCGAGATCGGGGCCTACGACGCCGCTCGAATCGCGTTCGAGATTGTGGCCAAGTCACAAGCCCGGGTTCTGGTCCGCGCCAACGCCCTCCTTGAGCTCATGGACCTGGAGTCCTCGGTCGGGAACCGGGTAGCCTTCGAGCGCTGGCGCGCCGCGGTGCAGGCGCACCGCGACTGCATGTCCCCCAGCATGAGCGTGGACTACAACTACAAACTCGGGATCGGGTTGGGCCGATTCGGCCAGACCAAGCGCGCTGAGGTGTTCCTGACCGTGGCGCTCCAATTCGCTGAGCAGCACAAGCTGAACGCCTGGTACTTCAAGGTCGAGGATTCAATCCGGAAGCTGCGCGAGGAAGTGGAAACGCCAACAGCCGCTCAGCCCAACTCTCACTTTGACGACATTTCTCCTCTTCGGGAGATCGAGCTGGGGCTGCGGGAATACGCGGCGGCCGGCGTCGTATAGCCGGCTTCAGTGGGTGTCCACGCCTTGGAAGCCAGGGGCGATCGCCTAGTTCGTGGCCCCCTGGCCCTCCCGGAGCGACGCCTGCGGCTGATCGGACGGGCCAGTAGTATCGCTACGGGTGCACGCGGTGCTCAGGGCGGCAGAGGCGATCAGGGCGAGTACCAGGCCGTAAATCGTGGAACGAGACATGTAAGGGTCCCTTTCAGATGACGTTTTGTACCTGGAGGGGAGTGCTGCGCCAATCTGGGGATGCCTGTTTGGTGTTATTAGGGCCCATTTGCGACAGATAGGGGCCGATTTGCGACATTTGCTCCTGGCAGCAGTTCCTCCCGATCGCTTGCTCCGGCTTCGCTCGGTCAATCCAGACCGCTATCAATGGGTGGCGGGGATTGGGTGGCCCGACGTGGTCGACGCTATTCGGGCCAAGCCTGTTGAAATGGCGGTGGTCGATCCCCTCCTCGGTGGTCAGGCCAAGGCCCACGGAATAGAACGGCTGCGGCTGCTCTTCCCTTCCTTGCCGCTCCTGGTCTACACTGAGCTCGCTCCCGCCACCGCATCCGTGCTGCTCCAGCTCGGACGCTCCGGAATCCGGCGGGTGGTCTTCCACCGGTTCGAAGACGCACCCGCGTCGCTCCGGAGCGCGATTCAAGCCGAGTTGGAACAATCCGCGTCACAACAGGTGATGCAAGCTCTGGGAGGGGCTCTCCAGCAGCTTCCCCGCGAGCTGCTTCGGGCGCTGGAGGCAATGCTGCACGCAGGAGACGAGGCGCCCACGGTCACAGCTCTGGCCGAGCGGGCTCAGCTCACCCGGCGGACCTGCGAGCGGTGGTTTACCAAGGTGGGGTTGCCTTCGCCCCGAACGGTGATGGTGCTGACCCGGCTGCTTTATGCCCACCGCCTGCTGCTCGACCCGGGGTATACCGTCGAAGACGTGGCGCTCAAGTTAGGTTACAGCAAGACCAAAACCCTGCAGATGCATTTGCGCGCGGTGTTCGGAGTGACAGCCGGCGAGCTCAGAGTCTCGCTCTCGACTGAAGAGGCGCTGATGATCGTGACCGATCGGTATCTCAAGCCGATGACCCAGGCCGCCTCATGAACCGGTACCGAGTCCTGGTTGTTGACGACGAGCCAGGCGTGCGCCGTATTCTGGAGCGCTCGCTCCGGGGCCATCACTATGACGTGGTATCCGTGGCCGATCCAGACTCGGCTTACCAGATGCTGGGCGAGACCAGCTTCGACGTGGTATTGCTCGATCTCCGACTCCCGCAGATCTCCGGCGACGCTTTCTTCCTGGCCATCATACGACAGTGGCCGCGGCTGCTGGGACGGGTGATCCTGATGAGTGGAGATCCTCCTCCGCCCCAGCCGGACTGGCCCATAGAACTGGCCGGCTGCCCCGTACTCCATAAACCCTTCAACCTGGACGCCCTGGTGACCATCGTCAGCCGGGTACTCGCCGACCTCGAGCCCGACTCCGACATCCGGGAGGGAAACGGGAATCCATGAATACGGCTACTCACGCCCCCCCCGACCCGCTCACCACGCTGCGGGAATACCGAGCGCTGGCGCCCTGGGGACTACGGGATCTGGCAGCCCTCGCCGGGGGCATTCTCGACGCCTCGGGAGTGGTGCCGGTCAACGCGGCCGCCCGTGCCCGCCCCAGCGAGCGCACCATTCGATTTTATGTGGCGCGCGGTCTGGTCAGCCCTCCCGATGGACGGGGCACCGCAGCGGTCTACTCCTACCGTCACCTCCTGCAGGTCCTCGCGATCAAGCTGCGGCAGATGGAGGGGGCCACGCTGGATTCCATGTTGAAGGAGTTTGCGGGGATGACCGGCGACGTGATCGAGCGCCGTGCCGCCAGCTCGCTGGGGCCCGGCCTGCCGCCGCCCGATCAGCTCCCTCTGCTCCGGACTCCCGGCACCGGGCGGGGAAGGGTGGGCCGTGCAGTCATGGCCTGGCTGGCCCCGGTCGAAGGTTTGAGCGCGGCCGGGTCTACCTGCCGCCGGATCCTGGTAGCGCCGGGGGTCGAGGTCCTCATGGACGAGCAGCATCCCGCTCTCCGGTTGAACCGCGATCCCACCATCATCGCCGAAGCCCTTCGTCAGGCGCTGGCGTCAGTGATCGGCCTCGAAGCCGCCAACGCTCCGAATTCAACCGAGTTGTCGCGGATGGCGGCATCGGCCTGGAGCTCGACCCTGGCGGATTCGGAAATGTTCGACCAGCCGGCAGTGGGCAGCGAAAGGTCCGAATAGAGACTCTCACCCAATAAGGGAATCCGACATGAGCACGGTCGTCCTGTTGGTCGTCCTTGCGGTGCTGGTGTTGTGGGTGATCGGGGCCTATAACGGCCTGGTCTCGTTGAAGAACCAGGTGATCAATGCCTGGAAGCAGATCGACGTGCAGCTCAAGCGTCGCCACGATCTGATCCCCAACCTGGTGAACACGGTCAAAGGGGCCATGGACTTCGAGCGCTCTACGCTCGATGCGGTGATCTCCGCCAGGAATCGGGCGGTGAGCGCCACCGGGGTGCGGCAGACGGCCCAGGCGGAAGGAGAGTTGACCCAGGCGCTGGGCCGGCTGTTCGCGCTGACCGAGGCCTACCCGGACCTCAAGGCCACCGGCAACGTGGCTGCGCTTCAGGAAGAGCTGACCAGTACCGAGAACAAGATTGGTTTTGCTCGCCAGCTTTATAACGACGTCGCCACTCAATACAACACCAAGCAGATGCAATTTCCCACCAACCTCATCGCCGGTCTGGCCAAGGCTTCTCCCGCCGAGCTGTGGGAGATCGAGGATGCCGGGGAGCGGGCGGTCCCCGTGGTCGACCTCTCGCTGAACAAACCGGCTTCGTGAGCGAGGACGTCAATCTCTTTGCTCAACAGGAAGCCAATCGACGCCGCTCGCGCTGGCTGATCATCGGGTTTGTGCTGTTCTTCGCCTGGGTCGGCTTCGGCGGAGACCTCGGGTTCTACCTGCTCACCAGTAACGCCGGTCCTTCCGAGTACCACCACGTCGTTCCCTTCATCGGCATCTTCAGTACCCTTGCCGCCGCCGGCATCTGCTGGCACGCCTCGCACTATGGGCCAGGCCGCGTGCTCTGGTCCACCGGCGCCTGGGAGCTGATCGAGCCGGCCACGCCGCAGCAAAAGCAGCTGGTGAACGTGGTGGAGGAAATGGCGATCGCGTCGGGTTTGCCCCGACCCAAGATCTGGATCGTGCCCGACCCGGACCCTAACGCCTTTGCCACCGGCCACGACGCCGCGACCGCCAGCGTGGCGGTTACCGAAGGTCTGCTGAATCTGCTGTCCCGTGACGAGCTGCAGGCGGTGGTGGCCCATGAAATGGCGCACATCCGCAATCTGGATATCAGGCTGATGACACTTCTGGCCGGGATGGTGGGCGCCATTGCGCTCATGTCTGACGGCATGGGACGCATGCTTGGGCGGGGGGTCGTGCGAGGCAGCGGGGCGGCGGGCCGGCGAGGAAGCAGTAAGGGTGGGAACCCCCTGGGCCTGGTGATTCTGATCCTGTGGATGCTGACCCTGGTGATCGCGCCGGTGGTATCGCGGGTGCTGGCGTTGGCGGTGAGCCGGAAGCGAGAGTACCTGGCCGATGCCAGTGGGGCCCAGTTCACCCGGAATCCGATGGCACTGGCTACGGCCCTGGAGAAGCTCGCGTCCGCTGCCGAGCCTACCCGCTCAATCACGCAGGGCGCCGCGCATCTCTGTATCGTGGATCCTGCCCCGACCGCCCTCGCCTCGAAGGAGGGACTGCTGGCCGATGTGATGGTCTCGCACCCGCCCATTCAGCAGCGGGTCATTCGCCTCAGGGGGATGGCGTATCAGCAGGCGAAAGTGGAGCGAGCCGGCGCAGGATCTCCGCTGTAAAAGTTCGGGGGTCGAAGGGGAGCCGCACGATGTGATCGGCCCCGCCCTTCCGCGCTGTCGTGCCCTCACCCCTGACCAATGCCACCAGCAGATACTCCCGGTCGGGCGTAGCGACGAATCCGCCCAGCGGATGCGCTCCCGGCGTGCTGCCGCTCCCGGCGACCACCACCACTGCCACGCCGAGCCGGGCCGCCGCCCTCTCGAGATCGGCCAGTGAACTCGCCCGGCGTACCTGAAACCCGGCATCGCGCAGCAGGAGCGAGGTGATCCGGGCGAGATCCTCGTCGGCCAGGTAGATCACCGCTTCACCGCGATCCGCCTCCCGCGGCGCGTCAGCCGAGCGGGATAGATCGAGCATGCGAACGCCCGACAAGTACTCTTTGCTCCGGGCTTCCCGCAGGTCGCCGATGCGCTGCAGGATGTCCCGGATTCTGCGGAGGGCATGGCGGATGCTCTCCAGTCCCTGGCGCCGTTCCTCGACGTCTCCCTGCAAGTCGGCAAGCAGGAGATCCACATCGGCAAACGCGGCCATCAGCGGGTTGTTGATCTCGTGGTGCAGGGTGACGCTCATCTCACCGATGGCGGCCAGCCGCTCCGCCCGCACCAGGTCCTGCTCGGCCGCGGCCAGCGCCTTGCTCAGCTCCCGATTGCGCCGGACCCGCTCCAGGACCTGGGGCAGCAGCTCAGCCAGGGCGGCGTCCTTGGCCAGATAGTCGTCTGCGCCGAGACGGAGGGCGGAGGCGGCCAAAGCCTCGTTGCCGTGGGCCGTAACCAGAATGACCGCGGGAGGTGACGGTTGGGCGCGAATGGCGACGAGCAGGTCCAGACCACTGGTGTCCGGGAGCTGGTGATCCAGCAGGACGATGTCCGCGTCCTTCAACGTAAGCAGGGCTTCGCGGCCGGTTCTCACCTCGGCCGCCGGACCCAACCTGTTCGCCGTCAGCACGTGCTGCACCAGCCGCACCATGTCCGGATCGTCGTCCACCAGCAGAATGCGGGGCCGAGCGCTATCAGCCATGTGGCGTCACCTCTCCGGGCCGGAAGCCGACCCGGCCAAACTTCTCCCAACCGGTCTTGCCTCGCCATGCGTCCCACAGGCCCCGCAGTCTCCAGTACAGAGTGAGCTGGCGGTATCCCAGATTCTCCAAGACGGCATACAGTAGCAGGATCAGGACCTCACCGCGGCGGCTGAAGGGCAGGAGATGGCGCTGGAGCCGGTCGGCCAGGCCGTAGCGGAATCGCCAGGCGCCCACCAAAACGGATAGCACGTTGACCAGTATCCCGTAGCCAAGCGATGCGAGCACAAATGCCAGCAGGTACTCGGTGCCGAACAACTGAAGGCCGGTTATCTGCTGCATCAAGAACAGGAAGAGGATGCACCCATAGCCCACGATCTCGACCAGCGGACCGTAGTACTCGAACAGCCAGGACGCCGGGAGGGCAAACCAGCCGATCCGGCCAAACTTAGACTGCCAGAGCATGGCCCGGTGATAGCGCAAGGATTCGCGGAGTCCGCGGTACCAGCGCCCCCGCTGTTTGCGAAGCGATTCGAAGCTTTCGGGGACCTCGGTCCAGGCCACCGGATGGGGAAGAAAGGCAATGCGCCGGCCGTGCAGCTTGTCCAGGATGAACCGGTGCAACCGCACGATGATCTCCATGTCTTCGCACACGGTGCCGAGGCCGGTCCCTACATACTCCTCAACCAGCCGGTTCCGCAGAAATGGGGTGAGATATCCCCCGGCCCGGATCACCGTTTCCTTCTCGAACACCGCGAAGACGCCGCTCAGGATGAGGATGGCGTGCATCCGATCGAGACCGGTGCGAGCCGCGGTGAAGGAACGGAGATATTCCACCATCTGGAAGCGCGGCAGCGACCGGGCGGGGAGCCCCACTTTCACCACGTGGCTGTTGCGTACGGTGCAGCCATTGGCGATGGCCACCTGTCCTCCGACCGCCACCACCCTGGGGTCTTCCTGAATGACGCGCATCAGTTCCTTCAGCGCGTGCTGGTCCAGAATCGAATCGGCATCGAGCGAGACGAAATACGGAGTGGTGGAAGCATTGATGCCGGCGTTCATGGCGTCTGCTTTCCCCCCGTTTTCCTTGTCGATCACGATCAGCTGCATCACCTGAGCCGGGAGGGGAATGGTGGCCCGGTACATGGCCCGAACCGGCGCCGTGGTGATAGCCGGGCGATAGGGTGCGTCAGTCCGGCGGAGCTGGAAGGCGCTCTTGAGCCGCTCCAGGGTCGCGTCAGACGACCCATCATTCACCACCACGATCTCGAAGCGGGGGTAGTCGCAATTGATCAGGCCGGTGACCGTGTCGACGATCGGCACTTCCTCGTTATAGGCCGGCATGATCATGGTGAGTGGCTTGGTCAGATCTGCCTCATCGATCAGATCGAGGTCTTCGATGAAGTGTCCGGCCACCCGCCGGCGGACCTGCCGGGCGGAGAGCGCAATCAGCCACAAGGTGTAGGTGTTGTAGAGAATGAAGTATGCCAGGAATAGTGGCTGGATCGAGAGGACCAGCGCGATCAGCACCCACTCCACTATGCTGATCACGGCGCACCTCCCGCGAGGTTGGCCAGTGACAGCTCGAGGGCGCCGGCCACCCGATGACGCACCGTGGGTGCCGGATCGGACCGTGCCACCTCACGGGCTACCTCGTCGTGAATCAGAGCCAGCGCCAGGCCGGCGGAAAGTCGCCGGTCCTCCGATGGCGCCGTGCGAGCGACGTGGCGCAATGCACCGAGCTCGGCTCCCTGGCGCACCGCATCGGCAGCCACCCGGGTGTCGAGATTGGGGGGCAGCGAGAGTGGAACGCCTTGCAGCAGCCGGCTGATGTGCGCCGCAGCCCGGACCGTCATGTCGCCGTCGGACTCGAGGTGCTCCAACACCAACAGACCTTCGGGTCCGACCGGAGCAGCGGAGCCCAGCTTCAAGGCAATCTCGCGGCGCACCTCAGGCTCCGGGTCCTGCCGCATCCGATCCAGCAGCTCGTATCGCTCGGCTGCAACCACCGCCCCAACGGCCATGCGTCGAACCGAAAGCACCGGGTCGGCGGAGAGTGTCTCCAGGGCCAACGGTTCGGACGCATCCGGCCGGTGTCCCCAGGCCTCGGCCACCGATTCCCGTACCTCCGGATCAGCACTGCGGGAAAGCGGGCTCAGCAGCGTCTGAACGTCGGGGTGATGGATATACCGGGCGATCCGAGTCACCAGCATAGACCGGTTGGTTTCCAAAGGACCCACGGCCATGTCGCGGAAATCGGAAAAGTGCTCTTCCGCCAATGCGCCCACCGCGGCCAGAACGGCGGCATCGTCGTCAAGCCTCAGGGCTTGAATCAGGCGAGGAAATGCGCGGGAGGCAGGAGCTCGCGCGAAAAGGCTCACCGCGGCCTGACGCACCATCGCGCTGGGATCACCCAACGCGCGGTCCCCAAAGCTGAGCAGCTCGTCCGGGTCGAGCAGGTCAGCGATGGAGCTGAGGGCAGCGGTCCGGACTTCAGGGCTAGGGTCGCCTCGCACCAGCTGAAGCAGAGCAGTTCGGCTGTGCTCGCCCTGGAACGTACGGAGCCCGCCGATCAGCCGGACCCGCTCAGCCGGGTCGAGCACGCCACGGAGTCCGTCCGCCAGGGAGACTTGTGATTCGGCAGGAGATCCCGCTGCCAGGGCGCGAAGCTCGACATCACTGGTCCGGGGCAGCCTTCGGCTGAGCAACCGGTACCATGGATCGTGCCTGATTCGCTCACGGAGCAGCTCTCGCACGGAGGCCTGATCGGGCATCTCCAACGCCAGCCCGACCAGGCTGCTCCGGTCATATGCGCCGGCTGCGAGAATGGCGGCCGCCCTGACACTGGCCGGCTCATTCCGCCGCGACGCGGCAGTGAGCGCTGCCTCACCTCCCGGGCTCCTCAGGAGACCGATGGCAAGCGCCGCTCGTTCCTTCACCAGGGCCGCAGAATCCCTCTGGAGCAGCGCGATGAGCTGGCGACTCTGGTCTTGCAGACCCAGCCGGGCGCAGACGTCGATGGCCGCTGCCCGAACCGGTGCCACCGGGTCGCGCAGGGCAGTGTCCAGCGTTTGAGTCAGACGCTCCGGTGGCGGTGAAGTTCGCCGGTCGCATTGACCCAGGGCCTGGAGGGCTGCCGTCCGAACTGTCGGGTCGGCATCCGCAGCCAGTCGAATCAGATGCTGGACTCCATTATGCCAGCGGACTCGGCCGAGGTTGCGGGCGAGCGCGAGCCGGCTCTGGGGATCGTCATGCTGGATCAATCGGTCGATGAGGTCGCCCAGACTGGCAGTATCCAGACGGCTGATCGTCCGGGTGATGCTGTCCCTCAAATCGGAGCTGGCTTGATCCCACGCCGCCAGCAGGAGCGGAACCGCCGCGCGGTCACCCAGGACCCCGAGCGAGTGGCTTGCAGCCAGACGCACCTCACGCTCGGGATCGCTCAGGAGCTCGGCCAGGGCCGGGACCAGGTCCCGGGCTCCAGATTGACCCGCCGCGAGTGCAGCGGCGGCGCGCACGGCGGATTCGGAGTCTCGCAGCAACCTCAGGAGCTCGGGCTCCGCCGCGGTGCGGCTAGCGGCGGCCAGAGCGGCAATCGAGGCGGCTCGAATCGCGGGATCGGGATCGGCCGTCTGCTGCCGGAGGACATCCAACGCGTTTCCGCCTCGGCTTTCCCCGAGCAGCCCGATGGCGGCTATTCGGACTTCGAGGTCTGGATCCCTCGCTCCAGAGAGCGCCACCGGGAGCGACCCTCCCGCTCGAAGCGTTCGAATCGTCTCCAGCGCCATAACGCGAAGCGACGGCTCCGGGTCGCCACCCGCAATTCTGATCAGCTCCGGACCAAGGTCGCCCCGGCGAGACTCGCGAACCGCCTTGATCACCGCGCGCCGAACGATCGGGGATGGATGAAGGAGGAGCTCAGTCAGTAACTCTCTGGTGCCGGCTGAGGCCAAGCGGCCAAGCGTGTCGGCCGCCTCCTCTGCTCCCTGGTCTTGCTCGATTCGCCGGAGCAAGGCCGTGGAAACGCCCAGCCGCTCGAGTGACACGGCCGCCCGTTGGCGGATCTCGGGGTCGGGATCGCCGAGCGCGACGACGAGCGGACCCTCGGCCGAGGGACCGATCTGTTCCAGAGCTTCGACCCCGCGCAAGCGAACCCACCAGGCGGGATCGCCAAGGGTTCGCACCAGGCGGTTCACCACTTCGGGACCGCCGAACTGCCCCAGGGTGGATGCAATGCGCACCCGAACGAAGGGGGCGGGGTCGACAAGGAGGTGATCCAGCAGCGGCTGGAGCGCGCGCCGGTCTCCCAGGCGGCCCAGAGCCGTGGCCGCCTTGGCTCGCACCTCGTCATCCGGATCGTCCAGGCTGCGAATCAGGGCGGGAAGAGCGGCCGGGGCCCCGATTTCACCCAGCACATTGGCGGCCCAGGCACGGGCGGTGTGGCGATCGGAATCGTGGAGCAGGGCAAGCAAAGGGTCGACGACGAGGTCGCCATGACGAGCCAGGATGTCGGCAATACGGGGGGCAAGCCATGATTCGGCCTGGGCCAGCGCCAGAACCAGCGGCTCCACGGCATGGGGATCAGCTATTCGGGCCAGCGCCCGCAGCGCGATCTCCCGCACGTCGGCGTCTTCAGTTTGCGTCGCCTGAACTGTCTCCAGCAGGGCGGGGACCGCCTTGGCGCTGCCGACCCGCCCCAAGAGCTCGGCGGAAAAAGCCCGGTCCCGCCATTTGCGGGCGGTACGGAGCTTCTCGATGTACTTATCGACCAGACCGAGCTGGTCGTAGACCTCGAGCAGCCACGCCGGCCGGCCGGTCGCGCTGCGAGCCTGCTCCTCGAGCAACGCTTCGAGGGCGTCCAGGTCGTACAGCGTGCTCATCTGATTGATGGTGGGCCCGAGGAGTGCCCGGTCCCGGGTGGCGAGCTCGGAAACGAGCTCCCGGTAGAGTCCCTTGCGAGCGGCGAGCCGGCGTTCAACCCGGTTCAGGTAGGCGGTGTACAGCAGCCAGGCCAGAATGCTCAGCAGCACAACAGCGAGCATGCCGCCCGCTGCGAGGAGGATCAGGTCCACTCCGCTCATGAGAGAGTCCAATGGCCGCTCTGGATCGGCGGCAGGGGCAGCATACCGGGGGGATCAGACGCGGGCGTCGTCCAGGAACACGAGCGCCTGCCGATGAGACACGACAGCCTCGAGTGCCTAGTGTACCACCGGATCATGGTATCGTAGATCCCGACCGACCCGGTCTGTGACGTCATACCTGAGCCATTGATTGATCTGCTGGCCTTCCAGGTAGGTATGCCGCCCGTTGGAGTGTGAGGTGGATGGCCCGGCTGAGACGTCCCCGATCAATCGGCGTGATCAGGCAATCGAATGCACCACGCTGCGTGCAAAGATCTGCACTGCTCAACCTCAGCCTCAGGGGCACGCAGACTCGGGCTCAGGCTGTACCTGATGCCGTTTGAGGACAGTTAAAAATGAGTCAGGGTGAAGACAAGCTAGCTATAAAGCGCGGTGTTGGGTATTGGTCAGTCGCCAGCCAGACCTACCCCACAAACTCCACCTGCACCCGCTCCGGGATCAGGTCGTTCTCGAACGCCCGATCCAGGAGCAGCTGGACCGCCGCGCGGCCGCGGGGTCCGTAGTCCACCGTCCATTGATTCACGTACATCCCGACGAAGGTATCGGTCCGCTCGTCTCCGATGCCACGATTGAACTGTTTGGCGTGAGCCAGCGCCGGGGCCCGGTGTTCCAGGCCGTACACGATGCTCGCCCGCAGATCGCGGGCGATCTGCTGAACTACCTGGCTGCCGAGGTCACGCCGAACGGCGTTGCCGCCCAGCGGCAGGGGGAGGCCGGTCTCCTCCAACCACCAGGCGCCCAGATCAGCCCAGAGATGAAGTCCGCTATCTCCGAAGGTGAGCTGCCCCTCATGGATCAGGAGTCCGACGTCAACCTCGCCCCGCTCGACGGCTTCCTCGATCTGGTCGAAGGGAAGCACCTCGGTCACGCAGCCGCGCTGATAGAGCTGGAGCGCCAAGTTAGCCGTGGTCAGCTTGCCCGGGATGGCCACCCGCCGCCGGTTGAGGGCGTTGCGGGGGTCACGGGGCGCGGGCGACCGGGCCACCAGGCGGGGTCCATACCCATCGCCCATCGAGGATCCCGAGCTCAGCAGGGCGTAGTCGCGCCAGAGATAGGCATAGGCGTGGATTGACACCGCAGTGACTTCCAGCTCCTTCTGGAGGGCGCGTTGGTTCAAGGTCTCGATATCGGCCAGCTCGTGCACGTATTGCAGGTCGCCGGTCTCGATCTTCCCCTCCGCCAGCGCGTAAAACATGAACGCGTCGTCGGAATCCGGGCTGTGGGCGACGTGGATCGTTTTGGACATGGTGCTCCGAGATGGCGTAGACGGTGAACGGTAAAACTGTCGAACGGGGACTTAAGACTCCCGTTCACCCTTCACCGTTTACTGTTCACTCCTGTTTGGGCCTCCGCCTTGAACTCGTCGAGGACCGGCCCGTGTTCGAGATATTCCACCCGCTTCTTGTCTATTTCGCTCTGATAGTGAGCCAGGAACTCGCGCTGGGCACGAGCCTCCGCGGCACGATTACCCTGGATACGGGCGGCCGTGCCCCGGATGACATATCCGAATAGATGGCCGGGAGATTCGGCCAGGATGGTGTCGGCCAGGGCCGCGGCGGCGGGCATCTGCCCGGTCTGGAGATGAATGACCGCCGCGTGGTATCGGGCGTCGACGTCGCGGGTATCGAGCTGCTCGTACGCCCCCAGGGCCATCGGCGTAAACTGGGCCACCTGGACCGAGTCGCCCCGCTCGGCCGCCTGCATGATCCGGTTGAACAGCCGGTCGAATCGCTCGCGCGGACTCAGGCTGCTGATGTCCGGGGCCCGGCCTGGGCCGCTCGCTCCCGCATTGGCCATATCGGGGGCCACCGGCTGGGGCGATGCGCTCGACACCTTGTACACGATGCCGCCCACCAGCAGCAGGCAGAGCGCTCCGGCAACCATCCACGCCCGGCGCTCGGACGGGGGAATGGAAGGAGCGCTGCCGCTCACCGGCTGCCCACACCGATGGCAGAAACGAGCCTGGGGCGACAGCTCGGCGCGGCAGGCGGCGCAGGCTCGGGGCGTGAGACTGGCTCCGCACGAGCTGCAGAAGTTTCCGCTGCCGGCTGTGCCGCATGAAGGACAGGTCATGCCCGAAGCGTAATCGGTAAGGCGGTAAGGCGGTAAGGCGGGAATGGGAAGGCGTGAGCGGTGAGCGGGAGGTAAGGTGAGCGTCCGCTTACCGCTTACCGGTTACCGCTTACCTTTCCCGGTTCACCCTTCACTGTTCCACCTTTCACGCTGTTTGTTGACGATGCCCGAGCGACCGCAGCGACAGCCGACTGCCACCGCGCGTCCTACCCTCGAAGGCTTTCCGCGCGACTTGAGCGGCGCCGGAAAGGATGACGTCCTCAAGCTGACCCAGCGCTTCGGCGTGGATTTTCTGCGGCTGCAATTCACCGATATCCTGGGCGTGAACAAGAACGTGGAGGTCCCCCGCAGTCAGTTCGAGAAGGCCCTCGACGGCGAGATCATGTTCGACGGATCCTCGATCGAGGGGTTCGTCAGGATCGAAGAATCCGACATGCTGCTCAAGCCGGACCTCCACACCCTTCGCATTCTCCCCTACGATGATGAGGGCGGCCGGGTGGCCCGGTTACTCTGCGACATCTTCACCCCGGATGAGGAGCCCTTTGCCGGCTGCCCCCGAACCACCCTCAAGCGTCAGGTTGAACGGGCGGGGAAGCTCGGCTTTGCCATGATGGCCGGCTGCGAAGCCGAGTTCTTCATGTTCGAGAAGGCGCCGGACGGATCGCCCTACCACAATCACTCACGATTCTGCGGCCTATTTCGACCTGGGTCCGCTCGACCGGGGCGAGGAGATTCGGCGAGTCATTGTGGAGCAGCTGGTCGAAATGGGCTTCGAGGTGGAGGCTGCCCATCACGAAGTGGCGACCGGCCAGCATGAGATCGATTTCCGGTACGCCGACGCGCTCACCACGGCCGACAATCTCACCACCTTCAAGTTCGTCGTCCGCAACGTCGCGAGCCGCTTCGGCTACATCGCGTCGTTCATGCCCAAGCCCATCGAAGGCATCAACGGGAGCGGCATGCACACCCACCAGTCGCTCTTTCGGGGCCGGGAGAACGCGTTCTTCGATCCCAAGGCAGAGTATCAGCTCTCCTCCACCGCCCTGAGCTACATCGAGGGACTGCTGCAGCACGCGCGCGGGTTCTGCGCGGTGACCAACCCGCTGATCAACAGCTACAAGCGGCTGGTGCCGGGCTACGAGGCTCCGGTCAACGTGGCGTGGTCCATGCGCAACCGCTCGCCCTTGGTGCGCATACCGGACCGGCGGGGATTGGGCACCCGCTGCGAGCTCCGGATGCCGGACCCGTCCTGCAATCCTTATCTGGCACTCACGGTCCAGCTGGCTGCGGGTCTCGACGGCATCGAGCGGGAGCTGGAAGCGCGGGAGCCGGTCAGCCGGAACATTTTCACCATGAGCCATCGCGACCGGCGAAAGTACCGGATCGATGAGCTGCCCCGTGACCTGCACGAGGCGCTGGAACTGTTCGAGAAGGACGACGTTATCAAGGCCGCTCTAGGCGACCATCTGACCGAACGTTTCCTGGAAGCCAAACGCGAGGAAGTTCAGCAGTACAACCTGCAGGTGAGCAAGTGGGAGATCGACAACTATCTGGGAAGGTACTGATCAGCCCTGCTGCCCCACTAACGAAAGCGTCACACTTCCAAATGGCAAAGGCAGCTCCAGCTGAGCTGGGAGGCGTCGCTGGTCGTCGGTGAACCAGGCCCGCATCGTCTGACCCCGCGATGTCACCTCTACCGCCAGACAGTTCGCGCTGCTGCCATCGGCCATCGCAACAGCCTCCCGACCGGTGACCCGCACCTGTATCGGATTGTACCCGGTCTTGAAATAGCGTTGCAGGCTGTAGCTCTTGCCGACCTTGAGCGGAGCGGCCCGGAGAAAGTAGAGGAAGGCCAGCTCATCGAGCGGCTCGGCTGGCGCCATCCACTCTCCCGGAACCCCCTCCTCCCGATACCGGGCCGAGTCGGGAATAATGATGTACCCGTGCTCGTCCACCTTGCCGGCTTGCACCAGGCGGCGGTGGAACCGGAGTGAATGAAACTCTGCCGCCCCCACGTGCGAGGTCAGGTCGTAGGCAACCCTCCACCCGGGAGGCCCGCCCTCGCCCGATGCCGTGAACTCGAATGCATCGGCGCCGCGTTCCTTCACCATACGAGCCACTGAGACCGATGCCACCCCCACGGAGAAGTAGCCTAACTTCGCCTCGTAGCGGAGGGTTTCCCCCACAGTGAAGGGGTATGGGGATGGGGCGGGGGCGGCCAACCGGGTAAGTAGCGCGGCCTGGGCCAGGAGCTGGGGTACGGGGATCATTCTGGGAATATAAGGAGGTCTTCTGGCTGGAAATGTGACCCCAGAAACACCGCGGGCCTATCTGCTGGACCTGGATGGCACTCTGTACGCCGGAGGTGCGGCTATACCCGGCGCAGCCGAGACCCTGCGGCGGTTGCGGAAACACCAGACCCCTTTTCGCCTGGTAACCAATACCACCAGTCGGTCCCGGGCTGGAATCGTTGGACGGATGGCTGGTTACGGCATAGATGTCTCGGAGCCGGAAGTCTTTACCGCCACCCTGGCGGGTGCGGAGATCGCCCGTGCGGCCGACTTCTCCAGGGTCGCCCCGTTCATCCCGGAGCCGGCCTTGGAGGACCTGAAGGGCATTGAGCTGGTCGGAGGCACGTCGCGGCGCCGGAGCGCCAGCCCCCCGGATGCGGTCCTGCTGGGCGACATGGCCGAGCGCTGGACCTTCGACCTTCTTCAGGAGGCATTCGAGTACATCATGGCGGGTGCCGCCGCGATTGCGCTCTCCCGGGACCGCTACTGGCTCAAGGACCAGCGTCTGACTCTCGACGCGGGGCCCTTTGTCGCCGCACTCGAGTTTGCCACCGGAAGAGAGTTTACCGTGGCCGGGAAGCCAAGCTCGGGGTTCTATGTGGCTGCGCTGGGGAGTTTGGGCCTCGGGCCCTCCCGTGCGGCCGCAATGGTTGGGGACGATCTCTGGTCCGATGTAGCCGGTGCGCAGCGAGCCGGGCTTCAGGGATGGCTGGTCCGCACCGGCAAGTTCAGGGAGTCCCTGCTCCTGGAGAGCGGTGTCCAACCCGACCGCATCATCGGCAGTGTAGCTGCGGTGGAGTAGCAACCCCTTATCTTCCGGCTCGGCCTGCCGGCGTTTTCACCTGGAGTTCTGTTGCCCCTTCGGCACCTTCTGCCGGTCGCGGTGCTTCTCTGCCCGCTCAGTCTTGCCGCCCAAAGCAAAGCCGATTCAGCCGCGTCGGTCGACTCCACGCTGGTGATCCGCCGGGTGCAGCTGATTCGGCGGGATATTTTCGATCCCAACGAGCAGAGTTGGCTGGCCCGAATGGGCAACCGGCTTCACTTCCAGACCCGGGCGCCGGTGATCCGGCGGGAGGTGCTCCTGCGGCCAGGGCAGTTGTACGACTCCGCTCTGGTGGCCGAGTCCGAGCGGAATCTGCGGGCGCTGGGCATCTTCCGTCGGGTGCAGATCGATTCGGTCCGCACCGACTCAGGCCTGGTAGTTCAGGTCCTCACCAAAGATGGCTGGAGCACCCAGCTGGATTGGCGGTTCAGGAGCACGGGAGGAGAGGTCGCATTTACCCTGGGCTTGATCGAAACCAATCTTCTCGGGACTGCTTCCAGTGCGGCCATCCGCTACCGGCACGATCCCGACCGTTCCAGCTTCGCGCTCGGCTTCCGCCGCCGCCGTCTTTTTGCCGGCACCGTGGGCCTCGAGTTGGGCTACGAGAACCGGTCGGATGGGCGGCTCACCGGGATTGGGATCGACCGCCCCTTTTTCTCGACCACCTCGGCTAACTCGTTCCGGCTCAGCGCAGTGGACGAGGAAGCACGGGTGCTCCGGTTCTTCGAGGGCGAGGATCTGGCAAGAGACACGCTCAGCCGTCGGTTCGCCCTCGCGCGAGCCTCGTATGCCTGGGCCCTGCGGGCAGCCACCACCGGATACCTCCGGCTCGGGCTGACCGGACAGATTCGGCGAGACGACAGCATCGAGGAATCGTCAGCGGACCCAATCCCCAAAACCGTCACCGGTACGGTCGGATCCTATGTGGTCTGGAATCGATCGAGGTTTCTCGTGGCCCAGGGCTTTGCCGGCTTTGCCCGGGAAGAGGACGTTGACCTGGGGACCACCGTCCGGGTCGGGCTTCTGGTTGCGCCCGGGCTGTTCGGGTATGAGCAAGATGGGCTCGGTCCGGAAGTGAGCGCCCGGGTAGGCAGCCGAATTCCTGGTGGGTTCGGCTACCTCGATGGCTTTGCCGATGGGCTCTTCACCTCGGTGGGGCTCGATTCGGGGACGGTGCAGATCGGCGGCACCGTGGTATTGCAACCCGCGCCTCGCCACGTCGCGGTGTTCCACCTCGAAGGCGGGTGGTTGAAGGATCCGGTCCCCGGCGAGGAGTTCGATCTGGGACTCGGCAGCGGGCCGCGGGCCTTTGGAAGTCATTCCTTTACCGGGGACCGGTCGTTCTTCGGCACCGCCGAATACCGGTACACCATGGTGGATGATCTTTGGGGTCTGGCCGGGCTCGGCCTGGCAGGCTTCGTGGATTACGGAGGCGCCTGGTACTCGGGGTCGCCCCGCAGAACCGGATGGGACGCGGGCATTGGTCTCAGACTGGGAGCCAGTCGATCAACCGATGTGCCGGCGTTGCGCTTCGACCTGGCGCACCGGTTTGCCAATGACGTGGACCAGGCGGGATGGGTGATCACGATAGGCAAGGGATTCGCATTCGGCGCGCCGACCCGAGGTCTGAATTGAGGACCTCACATCCGCTGGTCGCACTGCTGCTGCGGGTGATGGATCAGGCCTATGACCAGAAGAGCTGGCACGGAACCACCCTGCGCGGCTCTCTCAGAGGGCTCACTGCCGAAGAGGCGTTGTGGAGGCCCGGACCCAACCGGCACAACATCTGGGAGCTGACGCTCCACGCCGCCTATTGGAAGTACATCGTGCGGCGGCGTCTGGCGGGGGATTCGGTCGGGCTCCTTCGAGCGCAGGCCGAGCAACTGGCCGGACATTCCGCAGCCGGCCGATAGCAGCGCATGGAAACGAGACGTCAGCTTCCTGGAGAGTGAGCACCGCAAGCTCCGGGAGCTCGTCGCCGGGCTGAGTCCCGCCGCCCTGACCGTCCGCTCACCCCGCGGAGTCTGGACCGCGGCGGAGGAGATCCATGGCGTGGCGGCCCACGATCTCTATCACACCGGACAGATTCAGCTGATCAAACGTCTCATGCCGGCTGGCGGAGGTAGCGGAGCAGGAAAATCGCCGCGACGATCACGGCAATGATGATGAGGAGCAGCGCGAGGACGGTTATGCCGCGTCGGCCCTGCCCGATGAAACTCATGACCTGCATGGAGACGCTCCTGCCCGTGGAACGGCGGGTTACTCCACCGACGAAGGATGAAGACGCAAACTAACACTTCGGAGGAATCGCAGCGGCTTCTGACCGCAACCCTGATCGCCGGGCTGATTGCCGCTGCCATGGCGTTGCTGCTCTTCTCCTGGCTGGGACGGGAGATCGTAGCCGGAGCCACCCCGGCGGTGGACGAAGGCTTTCGCCGGACGATTCATTCTCACACGTCGCCTCGGATCACCGCCATCATGATTGCGGCGAGTCTGTATGGCGGACCGTCCTGGCTGGTCCCGCTCGGGCTCTGCCTGGCTCTCGCGTTTCTGATTCATGGCTGGCACCGCGGGGCTCTTCTGGTGGTGATCACGCTGGCCGGCGCGGGTTTGCTCAACGTCCTGCTCAAGCAGGGCTTCGCCCGCACCCGGCCGGCTCCGTTCTTCGATTACCCGCTGCCCGCTTCGGCCAGTTTCCCCAGTGGCCATGCTTTTTTCGCCGCAAGCTTCCTGGGAGGCCTGACCGTGCTGGCCACGTCCCGCGTCCGGAGCCTGGCTCTCAAGATCGGACTTTGGGTTCTGGCGCTGGCCCTCATCCTGCTCATCGGCTTCTCCCGCGTGTACCTCGGGGTGCACTATCCCAGTGACGTATTTGCCGGCTATGCGGTGGCGGTGGTCTGGGTGACGGCCGTCGCCGTTGGGCGACCGAATCGCCGCCCGGCGCAAGCACCGGCGAATGTCCGCCTGATGGGTTGGATTGCCGTGGTGCTCAACGACTCCTCCGGCACCGGGGATTGCGCGGCCCAGGCCAAGCAGCTCGAGGAGATCTTTGCCGAGGCCGGGCGGGAGGCAAGAGTCAAAGTCGCCCGAGGTGGCGACCAGATCCGCAGCTTCATCGAGAGCGCGGTTGGGGACGGATGCGAGGTGCTGGTGGCGGGTGGTGGCGACGGCACCATCAATACCGCGGCGTCGGTGCTGGTGGACCGCGATGTCCCGCTCGGGGTCCTGCCCCTCGGCACCCTCAACCATTTTGCCAAGGATCTGGGAATTCCGCTCGAGCTGGAGGATGCCGCCCGGGTAGTGCTCGAGGGAACCGAGTGTCGGGTGGATGTCGGTGAAGTGAACGGGCGCGTTTTCGTCAACAACTCGAGCCTGGGGGTTTATCCGGCCATCGTCCGTCTCCGCGAACGCTACCAGGCGACCGGAATGGGGAAGTGGGTTGCCGCCCTGTGGGCCAGCCTGGTGGTGCTCAGGCGGAACCCATTTCTGGCGGTCCGGATCATCGTGGATGGCCAGTCGACCGTCAGACGCACCCCCTTCGTCTTCATTGGGAACAATGAGTACCGCATGGAGGGCCTGCAGGCCGGCTCCCGGGAGGCGCTGGTTGGAAAGCATATAGCCGTGTACCTGCTCAACGCCGACCGGCGGATCGGGTTGCTGCGACTGGCCTGGCAAGTGCTTCGACAAGGGGTGGATAAGGTGAAGGAGCTGGATCTGCTGACGGTGGAAGAGGCTACCATCGAGACCCGCCGGCCGCGGCTCCAGGTGGCGCTGGACGGCGAGGTGGTCACTTTGGCCTCTCCGCTGGAGTATCGGGTCCGGCCTGCGGCGCTCCGCGTGTGTGTCCCCGCGGAAACTTCAGCTTGCTATCCACAGGCCCCTCCACCATCTTCCAACCGCCAGAAATAGTCAGTTTTGCCTACACGTTCCCGCAGCTGTTCCTTTTTTCGGTCCTTCCGCTCGGTTCGGGCGCCCACGTACCAGGGCCTCCCAGGGAAAAGGCCGTCCCGTATGAGGACTGCCCATGCGCCGACTTCAAATCGGCATTCTCGATCTCGTTACCAAAAGTCCCAATCCTTCGCTGTACGGCCGGGTTATGAACGCCAACCTGGCCAGCATCATGCCTCAAGTCGTCGGGGTCTGGTGTGAGCAGGAGGGGCACCAGGTCCAGGTGGTGTGTTACACCGGGGTGGAGGACCTGCTGGAGGAGCTGCCTTCCGCAGTCGATCTCGTCTTCATAGGCGCCTTTAGCCAGTCAGCTCAGCTGGCGTATGCGCTGAGCAATTTCTTCCAGAAGCGTGGCGCGGTCACCGTTCTGGGTGGTCCCCATGCCCGCTGTTACCCGGAGGATGCCAGCAAGTACTCTGACTACGTGCTCGGCTTCACCGATCGGGCCACCATTGCCGAGATCTGCCGCGAGTGCGCCCCGCATCGGCCGGTTGGGCGGCACGTGGCGGCGGCCCGGCAGCCGCTGGAGCTGCCGGCGCTGGAAGAGCGATGGAAGTTCGTGGAGGCCACGCTGAAAAAGGCGCCGACCATCAAGATGGTGCCGATGATCGGCAGCCTCGGATGCCCTTACACCTGCAGCTTCTGCATCGATTCGACGGTCGATTATCAGCCGCTCGGCTTCGACCGGCTGCGGGATGACCTCAAGTTTCTGCTGACCAAGATCAAGAACCCCATCGTCGGCTGGCACGATCCCAACTTCGGGGTTCGGTTCGACGACTACATGGAGGCGGTCGAGGCCGCGGTGCCCGAGGGGCGGATCCGGCACATCGCAGAGAGCAGCCTGTCGCTGCTGAACGAGAAGCACCTCCAGCGGCTGCAAAAGAACGGCTTCCGAGCCATCCTGCCGGGCATCGAGTCGTGGTACGATCTGGGCAACAAGTCCAAGACCCGCCGGACCGGGATGGACAAGGTGAAGCTGGTGTCTGAGCACGTGAATATGATCCTGCGCTACATCCCCTACATTCAGACGAATTTCGTCATGGGTCTCGACGGCGACATGGGGCCGGAGCCGTTCGAGCTGACCAAGAAGTTCATCGACCTCTCGCCCGGCGCGTTTCCGGCCTATTCGTTGCTCTCCGCCTTCGGGCGAGCCGCGCCCATGAATCTGGAGTATCAGCGCGCCGGACGGGTTCTGCCCTTTCCGTTTCACTTCCTGAACAACAACCACGCCATGAACGTCCGGCCCAAGAATTACTCCTGGCCGGAGTTCTACGATCATCTGGTGGACGTCACCCGCTACTCGTTCTCCTGGAAGGCTATTGCCCGCCGCATCCCCGCCACCCAGACGGCGATCCCGAAATGGATGAACGTGGTTCGGGCGGTCTCATCGGAGGGGTTTGGCCGGATTCGCTATCACCAGACTATCCGGCGCCTGCTCGACACCGACCGGTCGGTGCGGGACTACTTCGAAGGGGAATCAGATACCCTGCCGGAGTTCTACGCGGCGCGGATTCGGAAGGAGCTCGGGCCTTTGTATGAGTTCCTGCCGGAGGGCGCGCTGTACCACGATCCGAACGCCTACCTGCACGCCACCACCGAGCCCGCACTCAACGCACCGGTGCAGCTCGGGGGACCCGTGATGAATTAGAAGGGCTCGGGCGGGTCCTCCATCCGGTACTGGTCACTGGCCCGGGTGCGGGCGCCGTTGCGGGTTTCGGCGGTGCCGCCGCCGCGAAACTCGAAGTGCTCCTCGGTCATCAATCGTTCCCCTTGGGGAGTTGCGGCTGTGGCTAGATGCCAGAGCAGCAGCTTCTGGCCCACCGTGGTGGCAGGGAGCCAAACACCGGGCTCGAGGCTGGGGTAGAGCGACGCGAACTCCGGCCGCAGCCGGGCCTCGCGGATAGTTCCCTGCAACATCAAGCCTCCTCTTAAAAGCCGGTGATCGCGAGGGCGGGGCGATTCCCGAAACGACTCGCAGGATGGCTCTAATGGTCGCCCAAATCGGCGACTCCGCAAGAGTCCAGGATTCCCGAAATTCTTGCGGCTTGAGGACAGCTACACGGGGGAATAGCTTACCTGCCTCCCGGCGCCGTAGCCAAGTGGTAAGGCAGAGGTCTGCAAAACCTCCATTCGTCGGTTCGATTCCGACCGGCGCCTCTGTGAACCACAAGCACTTAGGGCCTCCGTTCTGGGGGCCCTTTTTTGTACGTGGGAAGATTTTAGGAAGAACTTGCTAGCGGCGAGGCGTGACCTGGCCAGTCCACTTCATTGTGACCTCTTGCTCCGGAGCGCAGGCTACACCACAAACCACCATTCACAGTGCTGTGGTCGTGCATCCGCATACGCTCTGAGTCCTAACGCCCGGCGTCTCAGCGACGGTTGCGCCAGCTTGCGAAGCCTCGCGGGGCCGGCACGGCCAGTGCGTCGGCCTCCCGCCGCTCAGCCTCCCCTAAAAGGTGCGGGATGCCCTTGTCAGCCGCCTCAAGCTCGGGGTCAATCGCGCCTCTAAGACTGTCCGCGCACGACTCAACCTCAGCGTGTAAGGTGCCGAGGCCACCCCAGATGCTCGCGCCCTTGTCCACCGACATCTCGCCGGGCGGGGACGGCAACTGGTCAAACGTGTCCATGGCGCGATAGTAGCGCACTAGCGCCTCGCGGAGGGCGGCGCGCACCATGGGGGAGGCGTGCACTTCTGCCAGCGCCATTTGCAGGCAATTCTCCACCCGCTCAAAGGTCGGAGAAATCTCTGCCTTCCACTTGACGATTTGCGGCGCGCTATCCAAAGCGAGCCATGACCTGACTTGCCGCCGGACTGCGTAGGCGAGCGCGGAGATTCGTGCATCCGCCACCGCTTGGCGATCCTGCTTCTCTCGGTTCGCGCTGTCAATTTGCACCTTGGCGAACCACGCGAGTGCTCCTGTCGCTCCCGCCGCCACAGTGCTCACCAAGTTCACCCATGTGCTCCAGTACGACACCGGGTCTGCCGCCGCCGTGGAAATAAGGGTTTCGGTGGACTCGAACATGGAGGGCTCCTATTCACGCGAGGGCTGCGACTTCGAGTTTCCTGTCGGCGCGGTCTTGTCCACGGACGACAACCGGGGCGCAACGTATTCGAAGGTGGGACCCGCAGTCCCAAGTCCATCCTCGGTGGGCATCAGCATCAGCGCTTGGGCCTTGGCCTTTAGCCCGTACATCGAGCCGATGGCGGCCGTAAGCACCTGCGGGTTGCCGTTGAACGCCTGCTCGAGGTGGCGCAAGAGCGCGCAGTAGGCGTGGTTGAACTCCTCCTGCGCCGTGCGGATGGGACTGCCCGGCGCATGGTCCGAGGTGCGCGGGTTGCTGCGCATAGGTCGCACGCCCTTCCAGTCGATGGAAATCGGGTCGCCTGTGGGCCCGGACAACGGGGTGTCGCCGCTGCGAAAACACCGCCCGAGCTTGAGCTCCTGAAAGCGACAGTAATGCGAGACCTGTTCGCGCTCGGGATGGGAGGAGTCGTGATCGCCGTCCCAGACTTGAAGAGGGTCGGCGCCTTCGCCCTGCTCGACGATTTCCTCAAGCGCCGCGAGAGCCGTTGGGAGGCTGTCGATCGCGATGATGCGCCCGCCTCCCGGGAAGGGCGCGTCGGCCACCTGCCGCGCCGGATCGCCGCAAAAAACTTCAGTCTCGCCCAGATGCGCGCACAACTCGCGCAATCCGCGGCCGATCGCCTCGTAGAACTGGCCGATCGTCTCGTAGTCGTCGCTCTCGGGCTGAGCGCCCGCCGGGGCCGCTTGTTCGATCTTCAGAAAGACCTCGAGCGCGTCGAGGCTGAAGCGGACCAGCGAGACCTCGAACGAGCGGTCGCCGTGCGGCAGGCATCCAGGATAGCCCGGCAGCATCTCCGGCGCGTCCAGCCGTGGGCGTCCGCCCACGGCGTTCAGCAGGTTAGCTGCGAGAGTCATATGCAGCATTTCTTCGACGAGAACGCTGGCGACCACCTCTGTGGCTCCCGGATTGCGCACGGCGTCAAGCGAGTACAACGCGCACAGGTACGGCGGGATCGTGAAGTGTTCGAGCTCAATTGCCCACTGAAGGTGCTCGCGCAGGCTGTCAAGCGTGGCGATGTGCCCAAATGAAGGAGTGTCCGGCTGCGACGAAGGCGGTGATGTGTCTGACACCGCTCTCAACCGCCGGCCATCCTCTACCGATGTGATGTCACGAGTGAGCGAAGCGTGATCGTTCATTGTGTGCTCCCTTCTAGGCTACGTCCCGTAGGCGACCAGGCTAGCTCCGGAGAAAGCGAGCCACTCGGCGTTGACCGGCCCCAGGATTGAAGGATGTCGTCCAAGGTTCAACCTGCGCGACATCCTCGAGACCTCGAGTCAGCGCTCGCAACAGCTTCGCCTGCTTTCCCGAAGAGCCCAGGAAGATGCGAGGTTTGTCCATGCTAATAGCCATAGGGAAAGGAGGCCTGCTGTGGGGCCTCGTAAACATGCACGTACGTGATTGTGTAGGGGCCGATGAACCGCACCGAGACCACCGTGGTTCCTTTGGCGATCGAGTAGTGATGAAAGCCGGCCGGGGCCACGATAGTATCCCCGGTTGCCAGGGCCATAGTCTTCCCCGGGTCGAGCCGGTCTCCCATTCCGACCAGGAGCGTG
The DNA here is from genome assembly GCA_963842945.1 of uncultured Gemmatimonadales bacterium. Lineage (GTDB taxonomy): Bacteria > Gemmatimonadota > Gemmatimonadetes > Gemmatimonadales > GWC2-71-9 > CAVVWJ01. The sequence continues at coordinate 285,374 of CAWJIM010000019.1, read as the reverse complement.
CCTTGCTTCACTTCCACCCGCTCGTCGGTGGGGTGAAAGTGGGGCGGCATCCGGTAGCCATCCGGCATCGAGAGCTGGATGGTGGACTGACCCGGCCCCGCGGGATCACCGGATACCACGGCGATCAGCGCGCCCGGCGGCAGCAACGGAGGCGCCACCTCCCAGCGCAATGATGTTGCTGTGGCCGCATCCTGGGCAGTGAGTCTTGGGGGCGCCCAGGAACAAGGCGATAGAGTAAACCAGGGCGGGCAGCAGCCCGCGGACCGCCCATGATCCTGCCTGGTTGATATTCAAAGTGCGCATTGTGCTGTCCTCCTGACTCATGCAACGGCGCCTCGACCACTCTGGGCAGTCGAGGCGTCTGGGTTGAGCTAGTGAGCGGCGAGCGCTGCCTCTGCCTCAGCAGCCGTGGCCGCCTTCACGATGAAGCTCGCCACGACGTCCGGATGCGACACCATCGCCGCATGGCTGGCCGCAAGTGTAGTCACGGTCGCGCCCATCCTCTTGGCGAAGAGCTGCTGGGCATCGGGAGGCAGCATCTGGTCCTCCGTGGTAATCAGATACCATGAGGGGAATGACCGCCACGAGGGCGGGCCGAACGCTGCCTCACTGAAGAGGACGTCAGCCGCGATGGGCTTCTGCACTGTCGCCAGCACCCGGGCCCGGGCCACGGGCACGTCAGGCGCGAAAAACTTGAGGAACCCCTCTGGATCCAGCCACAGGTACCCCCCTTGGTCCGGATGAATCGCGGCCACGCCCGCGGGCTGAGGCGGCTGACTCAGCAATCCCTTCAGCGTCTCCCCTTGATCCGGTGCAAAGGCCGACTCGTATACCAGCCCGATCACGTTCGGGGCATCGCTGCCCAGTTGAGTGATCACCGCACCCCCGAACGAATGCGCAACGAGAAGCGTGGGACCGGTCTGCGCGGCCAGCAGGGCGCGGGTCCTGCTCACATCTTCGTCGAGCGAGGTCAGGCCCAGCTGCACGGCAGCGACGTGGTACCCAGCCCGCTGGAGCCGCAGCGATGACGCCGCTCCAGCTGGACCCATCGGCCCAGGCTCCGTGAACCAGCACGATATTCGGCAATTTCGACATGGAGTGATCTCCTTGAATAGGACGAACGGTTGAATTGTCCAGCATTGGCTGTCTGATGTGCGCCTCCACGATTCTGGAGAGGTCCTGCGGCGCGGGCGCTTCGGCGACCGGCTGCCTGATGTGCTGCTGCTGTGCCCCGAGGGAGTCGCCCCCCACAAGAAATGCCGAGAGCGCGAGGACGATCGGGGTGGATAGGTCGGCGATGTGAGCCTTTAACATTCTTCAGCTCCAATCCGGTTGTAGGGAGGACGGCGCCGCCCGTTGGCAACGCCGGACGCCGGCTACATGGGCAACTCGGATGCCGCCCGGGACCCCGTCAAATGGCGCTCCCCGGGTCGGGCAGCGCTCGTGTCTTGTGATCTCACGAATTTTTCGTTGAAAGTGACGGCGAGCTGAGGCGGGAGATGCCGACCTGACAATCGGCTCCAGCGCGGCGATGATGCTGTCGCGCTCGAGCCGTCTCGATCCATCCGCTCAGTTACGGCTGAGCAGCGCTTGCATCCCGCTGATCTGCATGTGGCTCCGATCGGCTGGAGAGTCCGCGGCCGGTGCAGGGTCCAGGCTTCCGGCGAATTCGTCCAGCAGTGCCTGCTGCCCAGTGACCGACCGCCCCTCTCCGATCGATGTGCCCATTTCGGGCGACCTCTCGACTCTGTTCAGCAGCGCCCGCGTGCCATCGTCGATTCCAACGGGGTCAATCGTGGGCGAACCAACGGCAAGCGCGATGGAAAGGGCGCCGGCCATCAGGCTCAGGGTATTGCGTCTTATGCTTGTCATGTCCGTATCCTCTCTCGAGTGTGATCCTGCCACAGCGATTGTCAGAGACCTGGGGCGGGCACCGGAGTACCCACCACCATCGACGGCAACTCAGGCTGGAAGAGTGTGGCTGACCGGCGTGCCGACACCCCGCGCGATCGGATCGCCCGGATACTGGTAGAAACGGCCAGGCTGATTGGTCTGAGTGCCGTACCCGATGCCCAGTCCTTCCAGTGCCTCTCTTACCCTCTCCACCGTTGGCCAGTCGAAGTTCTCGAAGCCGACATCGTTCGGCACGCCGACGTCCTTGCCGAGCTGGCCTTGGGCGAAACGCACCAGGGCCCGGTGCACCGCCTCCGTACCCATCGCCTCGGCGCACAGGCGCGCTCCGATTTCGTCACCCAGGCGGGCGTAGGCGCTTACGCCGATGAGATACAAGCTGATCTCCACTGTCTCGATGATTTCAAGCGTCGAAAAGAGTCCGACCCCACCGCCCCCGAACGCCGAATCCGGCAACCAGTATTTCGAAGTGAGCGGCGTTCCGCCCGCCGCCTTGAGAGCCTCCACATGATGGAACTCCGTGGTGACGCCGTTGCGCAGGACCGGCGCGAAGGCCTCCGAAGGGGTTCCGGGAGCACTCTCGATCGCGGCAGTCAAGAGTGTCACGCCAAGCTGCTCTTCGGTGACGAGGAAGTCGAGGACTTCGCTCAGGCCACGCCTATTACCCGCCCTCGCGGACTTGGCGGTCTCGGTGATGATGTTGGTCATGATGTGTCTCCCTGATCTCTGAATGTGGGTGGTCGCTTCGAACACTTGGCGGCCGATTCCGCTATCGGCCAAAGGGCAGGTGACGCGACGGATCGTCGTCGGGATGAACGTACGTCAGCGTGAACGGTCCCCGGCTTCGCATTGCAATCAACGTGGTCGCACTCGTGGCGATGTAGTAATGCGTCCCCGCCGGCACGCTTCCCGTGTCGCCCGCAGCCAGGAGGCGAGTCTGGCCCAGGTCCATTCGATCCCCGAGGCCGATCGCCATCGCACCCTGCTGCACCTCGACGTGGATGTCTGTGCCGTGGTAATGCGGCGGGATCCGGTAGTCTTCAGGAAATGCGAGGCGGACGAGAAAGGCCTCGTCGATGTTGGGGTTCCCGTCGACGAAAGTGATCTCGGCGCCGGTCGGGAAGAACCAAGGGGCGATCGCCCAACGCGTCTCAGGTCCGATTGCGGGCATCTGGGCCGCAGCGTGAGGCGCGCCGAGCGCCGACCCACAAGCGCCGATGAGGGCGACAAGCAAGGAACGACGGGCAGTACGAGGGAAATGGGCCATGGCTAGTTGGCCCTCTTGGTCCCGGCTGCTTCTAGTCGGCGCAAGATGATGAGCTGGGCGAGGAGCACGGCCTGAGCTACGCTCGGTGCGGCCGGTAGACCTTGGAACGGGGCGAACAGTGTCATGGTTGTCATGTTCGGATACTCCTCTTGCAATGTGATCTGCTTGTACGATCCTGCTGCCGGTACATGGGCAATTCGGATGCCGCCCGCGAACCCCGTCAAATGGCGGCTAGCTGATCGGACAGCGCTCCCATCTTGTGATATCACGAAGCTTTCGTTGAAAATCGTGGCGAGGCCATCTGCTGTCGGGGCCGACGACTAATCGCTGTGGCGCCCCCGTAAACCCAAGGCGCCTCCCTAAACGCCTTGCGAGCAGTCAGGCGGAGACGGAGGTGGGCATTGGGTACCGAGAAGCGGGCGGATGAGCTAGGCGGGAGATGCAGGACGTGCAACTGGTCGAGATGCCCACGGCCTCTTCATGGAAGCGGAGGGAGACTCCCGTCACACTACTAACCGTGGGAGGTGACCCTCAGAATGGCGGACGGGTGCATCTCCTGCGTCACGGGCCTCAATCCCTGCGCTTGATGCCCAGCGAGCGCATGCGGGAGGTCAGCGTATTGGGATTGACGCCCAGGAGGGCGGCTGCGCCACCCGGCCCCGAGACTCTCCGATGCGCGCGCTCCAAGGCGGCGATGATACTGTCGCGCTCGAGGCGCTTCAATTCCTCGGTGCGAATGACCTTCTCAGGAGCGGAGGCTGGCGGAGTCTCGGCCGTCGGCTCCGAAGCCAAGGGCGTGTGCGCTCCCATACGCCAGCGCCAGATCGAGGCGGAGCCGAGAGCCCTTCGCCAGAATAATTGCGCGCTCCATGACGTTCTGCAGCTCTCGCACGTTGCCCGGCCAATCGTACTGCATCAGCAATGCGGCGTCGTCGTTGGTCAGTCGCACCTCGGGGCGATTCAATTGAGCGGCAAAACGCGAGGCAAAATGATGGGCCAGGGCCGGAATGTCTTCCCGCCGCTGACGGAGCGGCGGGAGCTCCAGGGGAAAGACGCTTATTCTATAGAAGAGGTCCTGCCGGAAGCGTCCTGCAGCAACGTCGATCCTGAGATCTCTGTTCGTGGCGGCAACGAGCCGCACATTCACGGTGCGCGTAGTGTCATCACCGACGCGCTCGAACTGTCCCCCCTGCAGCACCCGGAGCAGCTTAGCCTGGTGCGCGAGTGGAATCTCTCCAATTTCATCGAGAAACAGCGTACCACCATCCGCATGCTGGAAACGGCCGACCCGGTCCCGAAGGGCGCCCGTGAACGCACCTTTGACGTGACCGAAGAACTCGCTCTCGAACAGCTCCGCCGGGATCGAGCCGCAGTTGACCCGCACGAAGGGGCGATCCCGCCGCCGGCTGCGCTCGTGAATGGCGGCCGCGACCAGCTCTTTCCCGGTGCCCGATTCTCCCAGGATCAGCGCCGTCGTGTCGGTTGCGGCGACCAGCCCTACCTGCTCCAAGACATCTCGCAGGGCGGCACTCCGGCCCACGATTGTGCCGAAGGCGAGGACCTCCTTGACCTCCTCGCGCAGATAGTCTCGTTCGAGCTCCAGTTGTCGGCGCAGGCGCTCGATCTCGTCGTAGGCCCGGGCGTTAGCGATGGCGATCGCCGCATGATCCGCGAAGATGCGCAGCCAATTGGATTCGCCCGGCGTTATCTCCGCGCGACTGAACACCGCCAGCACGCCGAGGATATCGCCGCGATAGATCAGGGGCTGACCGGCGAAGCTTAGGATCCCTTCGCGCCGGGCCCAATCGGGGCGTGCGACCCAATGACTCTCCGCCAGGTTGTTGCTGATCAGTACCGGCTCGCCACTAGCGCCGATCTGCCCGACTTTGTTGGCACCGAGCTGGATGCGTCGGAAGTATCCGTCCACGCGAGTCCAGTCCTCGGCGGACGCTACCGGCGTTCCGGCACTGGCGACCAGGTGGAGGCACCGTGCCTCGTCCGGGCTCTCCACCCCCATGCCGGGGGACTCGGCAATATCACTGGGGAGTACGAGCCAGACCCGGGCCAGTGCAATGTCAGATTGTGCTGCCAGTCCGGCGACGATCCGGTGGAACACATCGTCCAGGCTGAAGGCTTCGCCGACACTCAGCGCAAGTGATTGAAGGGATCTGAAGTCCATGACGCTTCCCTCCAGAATCGAATTGGACCGGCACAATTAGCCGCGATAGCCACTCGAGACGCGTGGATCTAGGCACAAATCAGCGCTCTTCATTTTCGGGGCCTTGGCTGGAACATATCGGATCTTATACCGAGAGTAAGCTCGTTGGCGCTTGCCCGAATCTGCAATTGGTGCGGGTTCTGCCCTGTTCAAGCCAGCACTTCTACGGAAGTAGCAGAGGTGCCCAGACTATCGGCCCCCTCCACTCCCGCGTTATCCGTAGCCTGCCACACCTGATAACCAGCCCTGCGATCCCGCGCATGGAGTCGATGTTGACGAGCAGGTGGACGGCGTCGTTTGCCGAGCCTCGGATGTATCAGCTAATTCGGGAAGCAGACCGCGTAAGTGACCGCCAGTTCCAGATCCAGTTTCGACCCAGGAGTGGAGGCACTCGTGTTCAGCTTCGGCTAACCACTCAGCTCACGATTGCTGGCCCGAATGGGAAGATCCTGGGAAGGTTGAGCGGAGTAAGATCGAAAAAGACGTGAATCAATGGCAGGGCGGACTGAGCTAACCCCTGGTTCTCTTACAAGTTCGGAAAGAATGAAAAGCCTTGCAAGAGCTCTCGGAGAACTGCAAAACCTCCATTCGTCGGTTCGATTCCGACCGGCGCCTCTGTAAACCACAAGCACTTAGGGCCTCCAAGTGGAGGCCCTTTTTGCATCATGGGAAGGTTCTGCCATACGTTCGGCTTGTCGATGCCTAAGCCTTACCCGGGGCCAAATGTGACAACCTGGACGTTTTTTCATAGGGAAAGATGTGCAGGCTGCACATATCAGGCCCGCAAAATATGCAGGATGTTCAGATCCAATTGGCACAAAAGTTCGCACACCCTCGACCTCATGCTTTTGGGGATTGAAGGCGAGAGCTAGACACAGCAGCAGGTCCAGCGGTCGATCCGCGTTCCCGGACGACTGACTTACACCGTCAGCGGTTACTTGGACGTGATGGTGAACTCAATCTTCTGCCGCACCAGAATGCCCTTGTACCGGGCCGGGGTGAAAACGCAACCCGCGAAGGCGATCGGCGCTTCTGCTACCTGCATGTGCGTCGTCTCGTTGACCGCGGAGATCTTCCCCGGCTCGGGGAGGCCGTCCGTTCCGATGACCATCTGCACCCTGATGCGGCCCTCCTCGTGCAGAATCGGCTCACACTTTACAATAGCGACGGGCTCCAGCTCCAAAGAGTCCGTTGGGATATACACTTCGGACTCCGTCGAATCGAACCGGCCGCGGCCACCCGCGAAACTGATCCGCTGGCGCATAAGGGTCGGCGGGGCGTTGTCGGCGGCAACCTGGGTGAACCGGCAGACCGCCACGACTTTCTGGGCCGCCGTCCGGAAGGTGCGGAGGTCGGCGCCGTACAACCGCTCCACCATCATCGTCGCGGTATCTGGCACACCGTTGGGCCTGACGCGATAGGTGACCTCCCCCTCACCTTGGTAAACTGCCGGCGCGAGCGAGTCCCAGGCACACACGGTGAGCGAAGGAGGCTTGGAAATCTGAGGATCGTCGGGCAGCGGGTAACTGAGAGAATCGCCCGGCCGCGGGCTCAGGCTCGGCCCGGGGCGCTCGGCTTGCTGGCGCGCTGCCTGCATCCCCTTGATGAATGCGGCCATCCGGATGTGCTCGTATCCGGCGGGCGGGTCGAACAGGCTGTCATCCACGGTGCCGGGTTCGATGCTGAGGACCTCGACTGTGGTCGGGCTCCCGTTCTTGACCAGCCTGAGCCTCAGGAGTCCTGCGTTGAGCGATTTGTGAGGGAGGCCGTTCTCGTCGTACGCCGGAGGCACGGTGGTTTCCGACTTGAACACGCCGACAAGCAGTCCCACGGCGATGCCCCCACTGTTCCCAAGACACGCCTCGCTGGCCTCGTCCCGAGTCGCACCCGGATAGTGACCGGCCCACACCTCGCACCGCTGACCCGCCACCTGACTGCTCCTACGGGTCTTCTTGAACTTGAGTCCGCTCACGTCCCACAGGCGGGACACCGCCAAGCGGGTCCGCAGCACGGGCTCCAGCGTTTGCGTCATCGCCTCAAGCTGCCAGCTGTCCGCCTGCGTGATGGTGACGTAGATCTTCCTGTCGTCCTCGATGGCCATCAGCGTGTGCGTACCGGAATCGCCGATCATCGTGCACGAGCGGACAAGGTCACACAGGTAGTCGAACCGTGCCCGACCGCCCTTGGTCGTCTGGATGATCGTGTCTTGGCGGGCGTTCACCGTGCTCCGGATGCGCACGACGCCAGTGAAGCCTGTCTGGGCAATGGCCGCGCCGGGCGGCAACAATGTGCCGTACAGCAGGATTGCGGTGGCGCTCCAAGACCATCGAGGCGAATAAGTCGCACCACTCTTGCCCTTCGTCTCGACGCTCATGTAGGGCGAGACATCCACATTCGGCTCGGGGACACCCTCGTTCGCGACGGGCGCTGTCACTAACTGACTAAATCGGAGCGATCGCACGCGCATGTGGAGCCCCAAGGTGAAATCAGCCGCTCACGAGCGTACTCAGACTAGCCAGCCGACGGCCGCGGCGTGGACTGTTGCGTCGGGAGCGAGAACGATCGAACTATATCTCCGCTATGAACACAAGGATCGGCTGACTCGTTGGGAAGAGAGATGCCAACGACGTAAGTGATTGCCGAATTGGAAGTGTTGTAGTGCCGGTCCTCGCAAAACGCGGTGATTTCACCCCAAGTCGCTTCTAAACTGCGAGTCTTGACACGCACGCTGACTTCTTACTCCTCAATCACCTTCTGCGTTTCCTCGACCGGCGCGACACACTCCCTGGCGTCACGATGTCCAAGTGACAGATGAGGGCAGGCCTGGAGTTGCGACAGATAAACCGGCTGGACAACGGGACGTACTAGCGTATATCCCATGGATGAAGCCAGGAGGGAGAGGCCTGTGACGATCCTTTGGGAGCCAGCATACCTGAGCCATGACCGGAAACCCTGCGCTTCTGCTGGGAACAATACCGCCGGCCAGATCCGGTGACTGCATGAGAATCGCTTGAGCGACCCGAGTTCGTTCAAGTGGTTAGCCGTTAGTATGCCTAGTCGCTTCGACTTCTCCGAGAGGGAGTCCGGCTGTTCACCTGGGAAGGTTTTAGGAAGATTCAGGGGAAATGGATGCAAAAGGCTCCTTAGCCAGCTGCCGCCGTACTTCTACTCGGAGGGTCTGAGCGCGCTAACAGCAGGGCTGGGTACATGCACGGTCAAACTGGCGACAACGTTCCGTCCGGTTACCGTGACCTGGGCATCCCCCGGACCCCAGCCCTTCAGCCACATCGCCCTCGAGTCATCGGGACACTGTGGGTAGGGCGTGTCGAAGCAACCTATGAATGCAGAGACGATGTCCAATGAGCTGGAGTTAAAGGCCAGAACGGGTCCGTAGACCGCGGCGCCGCCCCGGAGAGCAACCAACGTGAAGACTGCAACGGAGTCGAGACCCAGCTCGACTGAGGTCACGTTCTGCGAGGGGTCGTACACCGGGAATATTTGGATGGCATCCAGCGGAAGCGGCTCGCTGCTCACCTCGATGTAGACCAACCGGGTCACCGTGTCGGCACGGACAGTCAGCTCTGCGGTCCCGGGCCCGCGGGCAACCAGAGTCACCCTGGCAGGCGCGCTCACCTGCTGCTCGGCCGGTCCGACGACGTCTGGGTTGGATGAGCGGATCTGCACGACCGCAGGAATGGGGCACTGTATAACTCCGACCGGACAGCTGTCATGGGTCAGGGGATCGATCTGGGCGGACGCATTCTCACCCACCACCATGAGGCTCTTCTCGGCGGTCCACTCGGAGCTCTTCACCACCACGGAAAGCCCGTTAATCCCGATGGTGCCCGACGGCTCGGTACCGGCATTGCTGCCGCAGCCGATCAACAGCCCAGCCGCTAAGGCCAGCGCGAAGTAATCCTGAGTACTTGTTGCTCTGCGCATTAACGACCTCCCTTAACGCAAGACGGCGTGCGCAGGCAGTCCTTGCACGGCATGACAGACTTTTGGAGCTGAACGAGGTACCGGTTCATGGCTCCCCTCCTCGAGTTGATTCGGTGGTCAACTGCCCCATCGCTAACACGCGGCCCTCAAGTGCGGGTCAAGCGCCACAACTCATCGCACTTCACGGGATCTAGACCAAGCTATGTGAGGGTGACTACTGGGGGGATCACTGCACCCGCAGACGAAGATTCTCGGCGAATGTGCGCGTAGGAAGAACATACGATGGTCGTCAAGACTCGCAGTCCGCGGTAATTCCGGGTGCTATCACCGCGTTCTGCGAACACTCCAGCTTGCGCAAACGGTCAACCTGGGACGCGTGAGCGTGAGCTCAGCAGGAAGCATTCTCAAGGCACACCGCTTGCTCGAGGCACGGTGCTCGACTTGACTGGCCCTTGATTCGTTGCTCGGATCTTCCTGGCCATGGTCGCCATCACAAATCGATTGAAAGGGCTTATGTCGTTCCGCAGCCAGCCCCGGTCGATTGCTTGGGTCTTCTTGGTGGCATGCCTCCCCGCTTGTTCCAGTTGGAAGGTCTCCACTCTCCCTTCACAGCAACTCCTTGCGAACGAGCATCCGGCCAAGATCCGGATCACTCTGGCCGACAGCTCGAAAGTGGTCCTCAGCCAACCTGAGTTGGTGGAAGACACCTTGGTGGGCCAGTCCGGGGATCACCAGATGCGCGTCGCTACAGCCGACGCTGTGCACCTCGCTGTGCGCAAAAAAGACGCGGTGTCGACTGTCGGCCTGATCGGAGGCTTGTGGCTCTTTGCTTTCGTTGCCACGAGAGGTACCTGCGATGGGTACTGCTGATGAGCACCTCCAATGGTAGGAGATCAATCTGTCTCGCTCGGCAAGGCCGATAAGATCGTCCCTTGGACCATGGGACTACACGCAGCTCTTCAGGTTCTCCGGCGAGATGGACGTGTTCTCGCCATCGAGTGTGGCGGTGGACGGTCAGTACGTGTACTGGACTGAGCCGAAGCTGCAGCGGATCCGGAAGCTGCCGACGTAGGCGGAACACTCGTCGTACGTGAGGGGGTGGTTAATGAGCAAAGTAATAAGCACTCGGGATTGCATGGCGCTGGCCTTGGCGGCTGGGCTGTCGATCGGCTGCGGCGGCAATTCTGGCACCGAACCGTCGACCCCCCTCGACGAGATTTCCGTGGTGGTGAAGAGCTCCGAGTGGACCGCCGAGAAGAGTCTCATGCTGGTGGGTGAGATTGCGTCAGCCGAGATCGAGCCCCGGACTTATTACGGCTGCCCGATCGGCTATCGATGGTGCCCGACTACTGCGGTCGTGCATATCCATTCGTCCAATCCAGCCGTGGTCGGACCGGCCGAGCAGCAGGTAAGCGCGCCTGCCAGCGTGACTCTGGTTGCCCACGCGCCCGGCACCGCAGAGCTGACTGTCCGTGCCGACACGGTGACCCGGTTGGTCCACATCGAGGTGAACAGCGAACCGCTTCCGCTGGATGCGATCCAGATATTGCCAGCATGGACAACTCCTCGCAGAACGTGACCTCGGTCGATCTGGGTGTCGAAGCCTATGTAGCCTTCAGGCTGGTGGCTCTCCGGAGCGGGGTCCCGGTCTACGGGCTCCCTCTCCTCATTAACTCGAGCCCATCCGGAATCGTCTATGCGCAGGTCGGTTGCCCCTACACGAGGCTCTGGCCACAGTGTTGGGATAACTCGAGGGCGATGTGGATGGAAGGTCAGGCGCCGGGGGATGCCCAGTTACCGTAACCGCACGGAACGTTGTCGCCAGTTTGACCGTGCATGTACCCAGCCCCGCTGTTAGCTCGATCAGACCCTCCGAATAGAAGCCTGACTTTCCCGACCGCGGCAAATCCGATCATGCGGGTGCTCCACCTGTTCGTGGGGGTTGCCTTCAGCTCTGGGTACCACGGGTGCGAACTGCCCGCATGTCAGTGTTCTCCCGTAATGGTCAGTCACGCGTTCGCGCTCCTCTCTCGCCCAGGCGATCACCTCGATGCGAGCGCGGCCACCTCCGCCTCAACCCACCGATGCGAAAAGCCCGAGATAATACCCCGGGCTCCTTGTAGTCGTGGGAGTTTGCCCTTCGAGGCCGGTTGACCGGTACGGAAGGCCTGATGGGAAGATTTTGGGAAGGTTTTGGCCGAAAAGGACGCAAACAATTGCAAATCAGTTGCAATAGTAGGCCGAGCTAATCGCTATCCGTGTCGCGGCTTCGGGAAGTATAGGAAGCCCCGCAAGAGCCTTGGGAGAACTGCAAAACCTCCATTCGTCGGTTCGATTCCGACCGGCGCCTCTCTGAGCCACAAGCACTTAGGGCCTCCTGAGCGGAGGCTCTTTTCTTGTGTGGGAGGGTTTTTGGGAAGAAAATGCCAGGAACCAACTGAGCTTGCCCGGCCCACTACCAACCTTGCGACCTCCCTCCCTGCTGGCTTGACAGGTCCCGTACCGCACGATAACTCAGGCTCACGATTCCTGGTCAAAGGCATGTCCAGCAAAAAAATGCTCGGGCCGCAGCCATAGCTTGTCGCATCCTCGTGTACACCCTGGTTTGGGGATCGTCGGAGTTGATGGTGAAGCCACTCCGAGGCGGTTGGAATCTTCTTCATGCACTTGGACAGGAGGCGAGATGAACACCTTAGCAAGGACGTTCACAGGTCTAGCCGCGCTGGCCTTCGTGCTAGCTGTTGTGGCCAGTTTTAGTGGCCCAATTATGCAGACGGGCGCCGAGGCCTTCTCTAGAGCGTGCACCAATCTGGCCCTGCTGGCGATCGCGCTAAACCTAATCTTCGATCGTCCGGTGACGATCGGGCGCTCCACCCTGCCTTAAGTCTGCGCTTCCCTGCAGACCACAACTCACTGAGGGACCTCCCAGATCGCCGAGATGAGAGAGCTGGGTAGGTGGACCAGCTCCGCCCCAAAGGCGAGCATCTGGAGGCGATCAGGGAACGACCACAATGGTGCAGTGAGGGACGACAGCGCTATCGTGCTGATCATGAAGAAAGGATCGGCGCCTCTCTGAGCCGCAATCCCTTTAGGCCTCCATGTTGGAGGCTTTTTTGTTGGCGATAGTTGGGCGTCAGCGCCCGCTCGAGGCACGGTACCTGCCACGTACCCGAACTCGCGAGACTTCAGGCGTGATTTACGCCTTCAAGCCAGAAATCTCCTGCCCCTTTTGGCACTGCTGCTGCAGCGACTTGCAGCAGAGCCCACCGGACGAACCACAATGAGGAGGCTCCCACATGCATCGATCAATCAGACAGGCGGGATATCTCGTGACTGCGGCCGCGTTAGTCATCGGCTGCGGACACCAGAGTAAGGTCGAAACCCCGGCGCCCCAAGACCAGGAATCCCCTTCGAGCACGATCCCATCCACGCCTGCCAGCATGGAGACGGTTCCGGAGGACGTGCTCGACCGCACTCTGCTCGCTACGCTCGAGGAACGAATCTACTTTGGCTTCGACGAACATGAGCTCAGCCCTGCCGCCCGCCAAAGCCTAATGAAAAAAGGAGAAATCCTCGGTGCTGCCCCCAACCTGGCGCTCCGAATCGACGGGCACGCTGATGAGCGGGGCTCGGACGAATACAACCTGGCCCTCAGCAACCGACGCGCCTCAGCGGCGAAGCGATTTCTGGTCAACCTGGGTATCTCGGAAGACCGACTGGAGACCGTCGGCTATGGTGAGGAGCGACCGCTCGATCCCGGTGAGACCGAGGCGGCGTGGGGCCACAATCGCCGCGACGAGTTCAGGGTGAGCACCGACCGGCTGGCTCGGCAGTAGAGTGTGAGGTTGTCGCGGACGCTCTAGCCCACGAGGAGGCCGAGCGCTGAATGTCAAAAGACCCTCCGGCACCGCCGAAGGGTCTTTCCTCTTTCACCTGTCTCACGCGTCAGCGCGAATAGTACTCGATAACGAGAGAAGCCTCACACTGAACCGGGATCTGCTCCCGCTCGGGGATCTCCCGGATCCGAACCCGCCGGTTGTCCTTGTCCAGCTCGAGATAGGCCGGCGGCCGGGCCACCTCGAGCGGCGCGGTGAATGCTGCGAGATCCCGGCTCCGCTGCGACAGGGCGACCACGTCTCCCGGCTTGAGTCGGCGGGAGGGCCGATCCACTTTCCGCCCATTGACAGTGACGTGACCGTGCGTCACCGCCTGCCGTGCCGCGTAGATAGTTCGGACGAACCCGGCCCGCAGGACCACGGCGTCCAGCCTGAGCTCGAGCAGCTGAAGCAGCCGAACGCCCGTGTTACCGGTCTGCCGGATGGCCTGGGCAAAGGCGTTTTGCAGCTGGCGCTCGCTCACATTGTACTGAGCCCTGAGCCGCTGCTTCTCTACCAACTGCTTCTTGTAGCCGCTGACTTTTCGGCGGGGCGAGGCGCCATGTTGCCCCGGCGGATTGGGACGGCGCTCCATGACTCTGGCGGCCTTGGGCGTGAGTGCGATGCCCAGTTGGCGGGCCAGTTTAACCTTGGGTCCCCTACGATTCACGACAGCTTCTCCTCTGGATGGTTCCAAGTAAGCATAGCCCACTAACCTATTGGCATTACACGATTCTGGGAAGGGGTAGGAACGTGGAGAAAGGCCGGTCCGCCCGTTCCCCACGTTCCTCACGTTCCTCACGTTCCGTCCGTAACCGCCCCCACTGCGGACTCGCAAAATCGGAGGTAAGCTAGTGGTACCTACCTTCCTGAGGGTAATCCCGTGAAGATGCTTCGCCTAGTTCCACTCCTGGGGCTCGTGTTGTTCTTGCCGCATCGAGCGGCCGCCCAGGCCCAGAACGTCGCCCCCCAGCTTCCGGGCTGCAGTTGGAACTGCTACAGCGTCACCCTGCCCTACGGCCTGTATGTGCGAGAGGTCGTGGATGGCGGGAGCTATGTCGTGTTGGAAGACGGCAGTGTGTGGGAGATCCGCTTACCCCAGCGTCCCGTCGCCTCCAGCTGGGCACCCGGTGACTTCGTCCAGCTCAAGAGCGTAGCCGCCCCGGTGGACAACTTCGAAATTCTGCTGGCCCACGGCGACAATGATCGGGCAGAGGCGCGGCTGGCCGGCCGAGACCGCCCGCCGGAATCCGATCTGCCTCAGGAGTAGTACCGCCGCATCTCGGCCGCCACACCATCCAGGTCAGGAAATAGCCGCCGCTCGTCTACGTCGACCAGATCCAGCTGGTCCCGGAAACGAGCGGTCTCCTGGCCGGGAATCACGAACTTGGTGAGCGCCGATCCCACCCCGTTCTGCTCCAGGAAACAGTCGAACGACTGCCGCTTATCGGAGCAGAGGGTAAAGGTGGCGGATTGCGCCACAATCCGGGGATTGATCGACGGGGGCTCGAGCATGCAGGCAAAGGGCTTGGTTTTCTCCCGTGCGGAAAAGAGCGCCCAGGGCGTGAGCGGACGGTTCTCCCCCAGGGTCCCCTCCAAATCCTGAATCAAAAAGGAAAGCTCCGGCAGGTTGAACCGCCGGTGCACCTGCTTCCAGTCCAACCGCCAGATGACCCGGTCGGAGCGGCGCTCGCTGTTGAGGGTGGCGAAGTGCGCCGCGACCAGGGGTGAGTAGGTCCAATCCAGCAAACGGGTCGGAAGCCCGTGGTGTTGCGCCGCAACCAGCACCTCCCAGTCGCTGGCCGGCTGGGCGAAGTAGGGACGGGAGTAGCGGATAAAGTTGCGGACGATGTGCTCCTCCAGATCCGCTTTGGTGTGCGGCGGATTGACTCCACCCAGCTTGTCGAGGCTGGTGAGCAAGGGCCAGCCGGCGTCTCCGTCTCCGCGATATACGCCGCTGTCGCGACGGCGGCCGGTGCGGGGGTCGGGCTCCGTTGGCGTGACCTTATCGATCAGGTCGCCCAGACTGGTCAGGACAATTTCGGTGATCGGCATGACGCTGGAATGTAAGATCGCTGCTGAACTGTGACATAGGCCATAGCACCGCCCTCACTCGCACTGCGAGGATGCTAGTCAGTTGCCAACTACTTGGGCGGTTTCGAAAATGGCAGTGCGGGAAGCGCGGCTGCGGCCGGAATGGGCCCACCTTTACCCGGGACTGGAAGCCGAATGTGTGGGTCGTTGCGGCCCAACTGGTGCCGTTGGTGCTTCGACACCGGCTTCACGAGCAACCCACCTGGGAATTCACCCGCCGGATTCTGGTTGACGACCACTTCGAGTTCCGTGGCGGGCACAAGCGGGATAATTCCTGGAGCGGGGTCCTGACTCGGGTCGAGGACGGGTAGGAGGCGGGGAGCGCTACTCGTGTCTCCGACTACCTGCCGACAACTCCCTTCATGATCCCATTCCTAATCCGAACCGCCTTGGCCGACGCCGAGGGATCGATCTCGAATCGGCGCTCGACCCGGGCCACCAGCCGAACCTTGCTGTTCAAGGTCAGGGTGTCACTCCCCCTCGGCGCACCTTGATTGGCAGGGGAGCTCCGTCCTGCTTGCCGAAGCGGGCCCGGAACGCGGGGCCGAAGTCCGGATCTGACAGCGAGAGGTCGCCCAGCGAGATCACGCGATCGCCCACCTGCACACCGGCCTCCTGGGCAGCACCACCGGGAGCCAGCCCGGTTACGATGATGCCGCTCGAGTCCCCCGACGTCTGCAGGCCGAGCCGGGGCTCCCGCAACGTATCCAGCGCAACCCGCATCCCGGCCAGCGGAAGGATTCGATCGAAGGGATAGCTGTCCCGCCCGTCCACATAGCGGACGCCAAAGTCTTCGAAGGGTCGCCCACCTGCCGCCCGCGACACCTCGGGCCAGAAATCGGCCGCGGTGAAGCCGCGGCCCTTCTTGTAGGTGTTCTGGTAGAGCTGCCGCATGACATCGTCGAGCGATCTGGCGTTGTCGCTGGCATCCCGGATCTGAATATCCAGCAACAGCCCGGCGAGTGAGCCCTTGGGATAGTAGATGTAGCCGCTACCGTCCTCCGGATGGATCCAGGTGGATAGCGAGGCGTCCTCCAGGGCGGTTGGCAGAGTCATGTCGACGGTGTTCGCCTTGTTCGCCGTCAGACCCATGAACTGGGTGGAGTCGATGATGCCACCGCGGACCAGGGCGAGGTCGGCGTAATAGTCGGTGATCCCCTCGCTGACCCAAAGCCAGGGTGTCGGCTGGGCCTGGTGATAGTCGTAGGGCACCATCTCCGCCGGCCGGAGCCGCTTGACGTTCCAGGCGTGGAAGATCTCATGCGCGGTGATCGAAGCGAGAACCGGATTGCCGATCAGGCCCGGGTTGTAGATGCCGACATGGGAGCTCTGATGCTCCAACGCACTCGCGCCGCCGTATGCCGGATCGAAGATCATCATGATGTTGTAGCTGCTCCACGGCGTCTCCCGGAACACCGCCGACTCGGCCGGAATCATCTTGCCGATTTCGCTCCAGAGCTGCTTGCGCGAACTCTCCGGCAGGGCCCGGGAGGGATAGGTCGCCAGGCGGGTCCAGTGTCCGGCCACCTGCATGCTGTCGTAATCCATGCGGCCGACAAAGAAGGGCATATCCACCAGGTCGTGATAGGAGCTCTCCTGGTACGACCGCGGCGCCTGGGCCGGCTTCATTGCCGTGGCCACCGTCCAGTTGGGCTGGGTCTTGACCGTGACTGTCGCCGGAAAGTCGAAGCCGGCTCCCTCGGGGTACAGCAGCAGATTGGTGCCGTTGAAGAGCGCGAAATCCGGCCGGGCCCAGGCCATCGCGTTGTCCAGCGTATCCGCGATGTAATCGAAGCGCACCGACAGCGAACGGCTCCCGGCCGGCTGAAGCCGCCAGGTGTCGTAGTCGAGCTTGTCCCAGCGAATCGGCTGGCCGGCCGACACCGGCGAAAAGTTGACCACCCATCGGGCAAAGTTGCTGATCTCGTACGCGCCCGGCGTCCAGGCCGGGAGCGACAACAACACCGGCCCGGTGCCCCCCACGTCGAACGACATCATCACCTTGATCAGCCGGTTGCGCGCGGTGGTCGAATCGAAGGTGATCTCGTAGCGGATATTGCTGAGTGGCGCCGAACGCGCTGGCGCCGTGCGCTGCGATGGGGGTGGTCTGCTGGGCAGCGGCTGAGGATGCGGCCAGAAGTAGCGCTGCCCGCGAGTCCACGAAGGGATCGAGGAATCATGTGAGGTTTAGGAGGATGGTCATGCGCCTACGACGTTAGCGAATACCAAAAGTTCAAAGGAGAACCACATGGCGTTGCCTTTGTGTCGCTTTGTGCCTCTGTGGTGATCATGCTTGAGAACTCTTCAGGTGCCGGTACGCTCACGCGCCACGACCGGCGCCGGTGACGCGAGAACCGGCTGGGGCTGGAACTCCCCTTCCCAGCGGGCCATTACCACCGACGCGAGGCAGTTGCCCACCAGATTGATGGTGGTTCGGCCCATGTCCATCAGGGTGTCGACCCCGAGAATCACCGCCACGCCTTCCAACGGCAGTCCGAAGTGGGCCAGCGTCCCCGCCAGGATCACCAGTGAAGAGCGAGGCACACCCGCCACTCCCTTGCTGGTGATCATCAGGGTCAGAAGGATGATCACCTGGTACCCGAGGCTGAGAGGCACCCCGGCAGCCTGGGCCACGAAGATCGCGGCGACGGCGAGATAGAGCGTCGAACCGTCCAGATTGAACGAGTAGCCGGTAGGGATGACGAACGCGACGATGCGGCGAGGCACGCCCAGCAGCTCCATGTTCTCCATGGCCTTGGGCAACGCCGCCTCGGAGGACGTGGTAGCGAAGGCGATCAGCGCGGGCTCCTTGACCAGCTCGACGAACCGCCTGATGGGCACCCGGGCAATCAGCGCCGCCGGCACCAGCGCAACCAGGATGAAGATGACCAGTGCCAGATAGAGCGTAAGAACCAGCTTTCCCAGACTGAGCAGGACGCCGAGGCCGCTGTGCCCAACGGTGAACGCGATCGCCGCTCCGACACCGATCGGGGCGTACTTCATCACGATCCCGGTGAACTTGAACATCGTTTCCGCCAGCCCCTCGCAGAAGCCGAGCATGGCCTGCTTGGGGCCGTTCCTCACCTGCGAGAGCGCCACGGCGAAGATGATGGAGAAGAAGACGATCTGGAGCACTTCGTTGTTGGCCGCGGCCTCGAAGAAGCTCTGGGGCACGATGTGCTCGAGGAATCCGGCAAACGACGGCGTCTTCTGCGCCAGCTCTTGTCCCTCGCTGGCCGAAGCGGTGAGCTGCACCCCGACCCCAGGCCGGGTCAGGTTGACCGTCGCCAGGCCCACTATCAGGGCCAGCGTCGTGATGATCTCGAAATAGATGATGGATTTGAGCGCCAGGCGGCCGACCCGCTTCATGTCGTCGCCGTGGCCGGCGATGCCGATCACCAGGCTGCCGAAGATGATCGGCACCACCACCGACTTGATCATCCGGAGGAAAACGGTTGAGAGCGGCCTCAGGCTGGTACCCAGACTCGGGATTCAGCCAGCCGATCAGGACTCCGACGACCATGGAGATGAGGATCCACCGGGTGAGCGATATGCGGCGGAGCGATCTCCACAGCCACTTCATCGGGTGGCCAGCGTGCCCGCCTTGGCCTCGATCCCGCTCAGCACCGAAGCGTGGGATGCGGCAAACTTGGAGACGCCCTCGTGCTCCAGCTCGCGGGTGACCGCCTCCAGGTCGATGCCGGCCTGCGCCAGCGCGGCGAGCTGCCCCGGAGCAGCCTGGATGGCTTCGTCAATCCGGACTGCCGGCGCGCCGTGATCCCGGTAGGCCTCCAGCGTTTCCGGTGGAACCGTGTTGACGGTCTCCGGAGCGATCAGCGCCTCGACGTAATACACGTCGGGATATGCTGGATCCTTGGTGCTGGTGGAGGCCCAGAGCGGACGCTGGGGCACCGCACCGGCACGCTCCAGTCGAGCCCAACGCTCGGTGGCGAGCGAGTCGCGGAACAGCTGATACGCCCGTGCTGCATTGGCGATTGCAATCTTGCCGCGCAACCCCCGATCGTTCTCACTCAGCAGGGGGTCGACCTTGCCGTCAACCCGGCTGACGAAGAAGCTGGCCACCGAAGAAATCGCGCTGATTGGCAGGCCGCGCTCCATCCGGCGCTCGAGTCCCTGAAGGTAGGCCTCGATCACCTCGGTGTACCGCTGGACCGAGAACAGCAGGGTCACGTTCACGTTGATTCCAGCGGCAATCGAGCTGGTGATCGCCGCGAGCCCTGCCTGGGTCCCCGGAATCTTGATCATCGCATTGGGCCGCGACACCGCGCGCCACAGTCGCTCAGCCTCCTTCCCGGTCGCCTCAGTATCACTCGCCAGCTGGGGAGAGACCTCGAGGGAGACGAAACCGTCCCGCCCACCGGTCTCGCCATAAAGCGGCCGGAACGCGTCGCAGGCCGCTTGCACATCCCGAACAGCCAGCTTCTCGAAGATCTCGGCCGCGCTCAGGCCTGCCTCGCTCATCCGGCGAATGTCTTCGTCGTACAGGTGGCTTCCGGCAATGGCCTTCTCGAAGATGGTAGGGTTCGAGGTCATGCCCCGAAGCCCGTCGTCCCGGATCAGCCGCTCCAGTTCTCCCGAGCTCAGGAGATCCCGGGTGATGTAGTCGTACCAGAGGCTCTGCCCCAGCTGGGTCGAGCCGGAGGAGCGGATTAGCCGGCGGCATGCATTAACCTCCTGACGGTCTGTGCCACGTGCTCGGGCGTCAGCTTGAATTCCTCGAACAGTCGCTCCCCCGGTGCCGATGCCCCGAACCCCTCCATGCCTATCATGGTGCCGTCGTCCGTGGTCCAGCGGGACCACCCCATGGGGCCACCCGCTTCGACCGCTACCCGGATCCGGACCGAAGGTGGGAGCACCGCGTCACGATAGCTCTCGGGTTGCGCCGCAAAGAGCTCCCACGAAGGCATCGACACCACCCGGGTGCGGACTCCCTCCTGGTCCAGCAGCTGGGCGGCCGCGAGACCCACCGCGACCTCGGAGCCGGTCCCGATGATGATGGAGTCCGGCTCGCCGGCGTTGGGGTCGCGCACGACGTAGGCTCCCCGACGGGTCCCTTCGGTGGCGCTCACTCCGCCTCGAGCCAGAATCGGCAGCTTCTGCCGGGTGAGCACCAGGACGGTTGGCCCAGTACCTCGCTCCATGGCCACCTTCCATGCCTCGACTGTCTCCGCGGCATCCGCCGGGCGTAACGTGACCAGGTTGGGTATGGCCCTCAGCATGGCTAGATGTTCCACCGGCTGATGGGTAGGCCCGTCCTCCCCCAGCCCGATCGAGTCGTGAGTGCCGATGTAGATCACCGGCAATCGCATGATGGCGGCCAGCCGGATGGCGGGCTTCATATAGTCAGAGAAGACGAGAAAGGTGCTGCCGAAGCACCGGAGTCCTCCGTGAGCGGCGATGCCGTTCAGGCACGCGCCCATCCCGTGCTCCCGCACGCCCCAGTGAATGGCGCGGCCGGTTGAAGCCGGACCGAAGCTGCCGCCCTGCTTCAGCGAGGTTACGGTGCTGCCGCCGAGGTCGGCGGAGCCGCCGACCAGATTGGGTATGGCGGCGGCAAGGGCTTGCAGGGCAAGTCCCGACGCCTGGCGGGTTGCCAGCGGCTTTTCTCCCGGCTCGAGCTCCGCCAGGCCCCGGTCCCAGTCCCGCGGAAGCGACCCAGAGAGCCACTGCTCGAGCTCTCGCGCCAACTCGGGGAATTCTGCGGCGTACGCAGCGAGGCGTTTGCGCCAGCCGGCCTCGAGCTCCGCTCCCCGGCCCACCGCCGCCCTCCAGTGCTCCAGAGCATCGTCCGGAACATGGAACTTCGGCTCCTGGGGCCAGCCGAGGATCTCCTTGGTGCGGCTGACCTCGTCGGCTCCCAGCGGAGCGCCGTGCGCGTCGGCGCTGTTGCGTTTGGTTGGCGCGGGATCGGCGATAATGGTGCGCAGCGCGATCAACGTTGGCCGGGCGGAGTCGGCCCGGGCCGCTTCGTATGCGTCGGTGATGGCGGAGAGGTCATTCCCGTCCGCTACCTTGAGCACCCGCCAGCCATAAGACTCGAACCGCCGGGGCACATCCTCGGAAAAGGTGAGGGCGGTGTCGCCGTCTATCGTGATATGGTTGTCGTCGTACACCACCGTGAGCTTGCCCAGCCGGAGATGTCCCGCGAGTGAGGCGGCCTCACTGGCGACCCCTTCCATGAGATCGCCGTCGCTGGCAAAGGCCCAGATCCGATGGTCGACAATCGCATGGTTTGGCCGGTTGAAGTGCGCGGCCAGGAATCGTTCGGCCATGGCCATTCCTACCGCATTCCCGAAGCCCTGGCCCAATGGTCCGGTGGTGGTTTCCACTCCGGGAGTGTGGCCCCGTTCGGGATGACCGGGCGTCTTCGATCCCCACTGCCGAAAGTCCTTCAGGTCTTGCAGCGACAGATCGTATCCGCTGAGATGGAGCACCGAGTAGAGCAGCATCGACGCGTGGCCGCAGGACAGCACGAATCGGTCGCGGTCGGGCCATTCCGGGTTTCGCGGATTATGCCGCAGGAAACGGCTCCAAAGCAGATAGGCGGCCGGCGCGAGGGCCATCGGCGTGCCGGGATGGCCCGATTGCGCCTGCTCGACGGCATCCATGGAGAGCCCGCGAATGGCGTTTATGCTGCGCCAGACCAGCTCGGGGCTTGTATCCATTTCGCGACTGGAAGACAGTGAGCCGTCCGGGCGGGCGACTCGGGGTTGGGTTTCGGCGTTCAGGAGGGAACCCTCGGGCGGGTGAGTTGGGAAGATAATTGATTAGATGGGAAAGGCGGGAAGGACGGGACGGACGGGTAGGTATGAGGGGAAGGCTGTAGGGCGGTCAAGTCTCACGCCTAACTCCTGTTCCGCCGATCTGCATACCTTCCTTACTTTCCCGTCCTTCCCGTCCTTCCCGCCTTTCCCGACTGAGGAACCGCATGCCCGGCTGGCTCAAGTTCCTCCTTATCATCATCGTCCTGCCGATCCTGGTGGGAGCGATCGTCCTGTTCGTGGCCGGACGGCCGGTGGCCTTCGAGGTCCTTCAACGTCGTATTGCAGCGCGTTTCCCCGAGGTAAAATGGATCAGTACTCAAGATCTCGGGCGATGGCAGGACGACGCCGGCCAGCCTCAGCCCCTGATCCTGGATGCCCGTACCCAGCCTGAGTTTGGGGTCAGCCATCTGCGGGGGGCGGTGCTGGTCGATCCCTATCGGCCGAGCCTTCGGCCGCTTCGGGGGATCCGTCCTTCGGAGGCCATCGTGGTCTATTCGTCTGCCGGATACCGCGGAGCGAGGGTCATGAGCTGGCTCAATCGGGCGGGCTATACCAGCGTCGTCAACCTGTCGGGTGGGTTGTTCAAGTGGGCTAACGAGGGAAGACCCATGGTTCAGGACGAGAATCGGCCCACCCCCCTGGTGCACCCCTACGACCGCCGCTGGGGGCTGTTGTTGGATGGCCGGCACCGGGCCGAGGCGGCCGAAGTAGAGAAAAGGTCGGCCGGACCGTAGGTTAGGCCACCTCGGGCTGTCAATTTGGCGTCATTCTTGCTAGGTTTAGCTCATGTTATCAGACGACCTGCTTGCAGGTCCAACTCAACCCTTAATTCGGTCTTTTGTGGCACGCAGATCTCGAAGACATTCCGCAGTTTCCGTCCCTAGTTTCCGTCGTTCCCCCGGTCGTTCCATGCAGTCGCACCGCGATTGGTTGCTGGCCCAGCACGGGCCGGTATGCGCATATTGCGGCGGCGAAACCAGCGAAGACACCATTACCCTGGACCACGTCCGGCCCCGCAGGGGTCAGACGGCATATGACCGTCCAGACAACCTGGTGCTCGCTTGCCGGGACTGCAACGCAGCCAAAGCCGACACCCCGCTAGTCGCCTTTCTGATGCAACGGCGCTCTCGCGGGGTGTACCTCCTTCATTATGGAGAGCATCTCTCGGAGCCCGTGCGGTCCTTGATTCGCCAGGCTTCCGAGCGACCTATTCAGGCAAGGGAGTAAAAGACGGAAGGTCGGGAAAGACGGGAAGGTATGCGGATGAGCTGAAGGGCAGCAGGGTGTCCCCTAACTGCCCTCTCCATTTCCATCATTCCGTCCCGCCCTTCCCGTCCCTCCCGTCCTTTAGACCCTCACCCCTGGCCCTCGCCTGCCTTGGCCATCGTCTCCAGCGAAGGCCGAGGAGCCCGGGCTTCCAATGCCTCCCGGACGATGCGGCTCTGCTCCGCAGCATGCGCGGCCGGGTACCCTTCCGCCGGGCTCGCCCGTTCGGGCCTTCCCACGTACCGGATGTCCATGGGGGGTCCCTCGGAGACCAGCTCGCGAAGCTTGGCCTCGAGGTAGCGCCAGGCACCCATGTTCAGGGGTTCCTCCTGCACCCAGACCAGCTCCCGGGCATTGCTGTAGCGAGGAAGTACCTGCCGTAGCTCGGTCCAGGGGAAGGTGTACAACTGCTCCAGCCGGATAATCGCCGGCCGTTTGTCGCCCAGCTTCTCGGCCTCGGGAAGCAGGTCGTAGTACACCTTTCCGGTGCACATCAACAGCCGCTCCGCCCGCTCTGGGTTCGCCCGGAAGGAGGCATCGTCGATCACGGCGCTGGAAGTGTCCGGTGGTGAGATCCTCCAGCTTGGAGGTCGCCAGGGGGTGACGCAGCAGGCTCTTGGGCGTGAACAGAATCAGCGGACGCTGTCTGGAGCGTTTGGCCTGGCGGCGGAGCAAGTGGAAGTACTGGGCAGGAGTGGTACAGTTGACCACCCGGATGTTTCCCTCCGCAGCGAGGTGAAGGAACCGGGCCATCCTGGCGCTGGAGTGCTCCGGGCCCTGTCCCTCGTAGCCATGCGGCAGAAGAAGGGTGAGCCGGGTGGTCAGCCCCCACTTTGCCAATCCAGCCGAGATGAACTGGTCGATGATGACCTGAGCCGCGTTCACGAAGTCGCCGAACTGCGCCTCCCACAGCACCAGCGCCTCCGGCGCCGCGACGCTGTATCCATACTCGAACCCCACAGTCGCCATCTCCGAGAGGGGGCTGTTGTGCAGCTCCATGGGGGCCAGGGCGCCGGGCAGGTTGGCGATAGGGGTGATGGTGGTGCCGCGCTCCGCGTCGTGCAGCACCAGATGACGCTGGCTGAAGGTGCCGCGCTCGGTATCCTGACCGGTGAACCGGACCGGCACCCCCTCGGTCAGAAGCGACCCCAGTGCCAGCGCCTCGGCGTGGGCCCACTCGATGCCGCCTTCGGGGCCCATGCGCAGAGCGCCGGCGCTCGAGCTGTCGCCGCAGCTTGGGATGCACGTGAAAGCCCTCGGGCCAGCTGTGCAGCTGGTCGTTCAGCGCGACCAGGAAATCCGCTGGAAGCGCCGTGTCCACCTCCTGGCCCGGCCCGCTCAGCCGAACAGCTCGTTCCTGATTGGGGGCTCGGGCCATGCTGGTCTTGAAGGCCTGCTGAATGTCGACCAGCCGCTGGTAGGCCTGGGTGGACTGCCGATCGGACTCTTCTTTGGTGATCACCCCAGCCTGGACCAGCTCACCCGCGTAGCGTTCCCGCACGGTGGGCAGGCTCTTGATTCGCTCGTACATCAGCGGCTGAGTGTAGGCCGGCTCGTCCCCTTCGTTGTGCCCGTAGCGGCGGTATCCCACCAGATCGATGACCACGTCCTGATGGAACCGGTCCCGATAAGCCATCGCCAGCCGAACGGCGGAGAGACAGGCTTCGGCGTCGTCGGCATTGACGTGGATGATGGGTATGTCGAAGCCCTTCGCCAGATCCGAGGCGTACCGGGTCGAGCGGGCATCCTCCATGTCGGTGGTGAACCCCACCTGGTTGTTGGTGATCAGGTGCAGAGTGCCACCGGTGCGGTATCCCTTCAGCGCGCCGAGGTTCAAGGTCTCGGCCACAACGCCCTGGCCGGCGAACGCCGCGTCGCCGTGAATGGCCACCGGCAGTGCGGCGGTAGGATCGTGGTGCGCTTCCCGCCCCCGGCGCTGGGTCTGTTTGGCCCGCGCCCGCCCATCCACCACCGGCGAGACGTATTCGAGGTGACTCGGGTTGGGCGACAGGCTGACGGTGATCGCCTTGCCCTGGGAGGTTAGGTACGCTCCTTCCGCGCCGTGATGGTACTTCACGTCGCCGGTGCCGCCTTCCGGCGTGAGCTGGCCGGCTTCGACCTGCCGGCCGCCCTCGAACTCGGCGAAGATGGTCTCGTAGGGCCGGCCGATGGTGTGGGCCAGGACGTTGAGCCGGCCACGGTGGGCCATGCCGATCACCACGTCGCGCGCGCCGGAATCGGCCGCGCTCTCGATGGTCAGATCGAGCATCGGCACCAGCATGTCCACGCCCTCGATGGAAAATCGCTTCTGTCCCAGGTAGGCCTTATGGAGGAAGCGCTCGAGTGTCTCGACTTCGATAAGCCGCTTCAGCAGCAATTGCTGTCGCTCGGGCGACAACGGCTTTCGATAAGCGCCGGATTCGATCTTCTCCCGCAGCCAGACCCGCTCCTCGTGAGTCGAGATGTGCTCGATCTCATACGCCATGGTCCCGCAATAGGTAGCCTGGAGATAAGGCAGTGACTCGGCGAGAGTGTTGCCGGGCACGGCAATGCGCAGCACCCGGGAGGGTATGGCCGCCATGATCTCGGGAGTGAGCCCCAGCGTCTTCGGATCGAGCGCCGGATCGCCTAGCGGCTCCGAGCCCAGCGGATCGAGATGGGCGGCAAGATGGCCGTGCATCCGGAATGCTTTGACCAGCGCCATGGCGGCGGCCACATGATAGAGCATTTCGGGCGCAACCGGCTCGGTCGAAGCCGCTCTCCGGGAGGACTGCCTGAGCGCCCCGACCGGCGCGCCCGCGGCTGACGCCGAGGCTCCGGGCCACCTGGTCGTAGAATCCCTCTTCGCCCTGGAGCAGGCGGTCAACGATGCCGAGGAATGCACCCGACTCCGCGCCCTGGATGATCCGATGGTCGTAAGTGCTGGTGACCGTCATGACCTTGCTGATGCCCAGCTCGGCTGAGCCGATCCTCGGCCACCGACGAAAATTCCGCGGGATAGCCGATGGCGCCCACGGCAATGATGCTGCCCTGTCCCGTCATCAGCCGGGGAACCGAGGCCACGGTGCCCAGGCCGCCGGGGTTGGTGAGCGACATGGTGGCGCCGGCAAAATCGTCGGGCATCAGCTTGTTGGTCCGAGCCTTCTCGACGAGCGCCTCGTACGCCGTATGGAAGGCCGCAAAGTCCATGGCCTCGGCGTGCTTGATGACGGGCACGACCAACCCGCGGCTTCCGTCCTTTCGCTGTACGTCCACCGCCAGGCCCAGTCCAATCCCCTCCGGCTGGACCCGATGGGGAGCTCCATCGATCATGGCCAGGGTGTGCGACATCACCGGCTGCTGCCGGGTGGCCTGGACGATGGCGTAAGCGATCAGGTGGGTGAACGAGATTTTCTCTTTTCGTCCCGCTGCCTGGAGTGCCGCATTCAGCTGGCGCCGTTGCGCCTCGAGATTGGCGACCGGCAGCTCGCGAAAGGTGGTGGCGGTGGGGACCGTGAGACTCTCGGTCATATTCGCCACCAGCTTGGCGGCGGGGCCCTTTATAGGCAGGGCAGCGGGGCCGCGAGGCAGCGGGGCAGTAGAAGCTGGAGCACTCTGGGCAGTGGCCGTGGCGCCTGGCTTTGACTCTAACGGTGTGCTTTGAGGCTGCCCTACGGCCCCGCGCCCTGCTGCCCATCTGCCCCGCCGTCCCGCTGTCCAACCACCCCACTCTCGAACAGCCGCCGCCATTCGGGATCCACCGCGGTGGGATCGCGGAGGAACTCCTCGTAGATGGCCTGGGCAAAGCCGGCGTTGGCGGTCTCGAAAACGTTCGGGTCCACTGGTCACATCCCGACGAAGGTGTATGGCAGAGGTGAAAGATAAGGATCTTGCCCCCGCCGCGCCCAGGGATATGCTAAGGTATCCATCCTTGGCACAATCCATTCACTGGCGGCGATATGTCGGCTTTCTCCGGAAGATGCATCACCCTGCTGGGCCTGTTGCGCTGGCTTGGCATCGCTTGGCTGTGGTGGCGACGGCGATAATGGGGGAACTCCCCCTTCCACCACCACCATCGCCAAGGCGTCGAACAGCGGCGACGGGCAAACCGGTCCGGTCGGTCAGGCCCTGGGCGTTCCGCTCCAAGTGGTGGTGACCGACGGAGGCGCACCGGCAGCCGGTGCAACCGTCACCTGGTCCACCACCGCCTCGACCGGCAGCATGACCCCGACTTCCACCCCAACCGATGCGAACGGCATCGCCAGCAGTTCCTGGGCGCTGGGCACCGTGGCCGGGCCGCAGAGTGCTCAGGCAACGCTCAGCGGCGCCAGTGGGTCGCCCATCACTTTTACCGCCACCGCAACCGCGGGTCCGGCTACAAGCTTGGCGGAGGCTGGAGGCAACAACCAAACCGGGCAGATCAACACTGCACTGGCCCTTCCGGTGCAGGCCAAGGTGACCGATGAGTTTGGCAACGGCTGTGGCAGGAGTGGATGTGGGTTGGTCGTGCTACCGGCGCCACCGTGGCGGCTCCCACGGTTCCATCGAACGGCTCGGGCATATCGGCAGCGACGGTAACGCTGGGCGGCACGGCCGGGCTCCGATTAGCATCGTGGCCACCGCCAACGGGTCTGACCGGATCACCCCTAACCTTTTCGGCCACAGCGACCGAACAGCCGCCTCCGCCCCCTCCGCTACCAACGCAAACGTGAGCGTGACCAACAATCAGTTCACTCCGGCTTCCCTCACCATCAGCGCAGGAACAACCGTCGTCTGGACCTGGGCTTCGACAGCGCAGAACCACAATGTGGCGCCTGCCGCCTCACAGCCGACGCGGAGCGGCAACCCGCGTGAACGGCCCTGCGACCTACCAGTTCAAGTTCGACACCCCCGGCACCTACGTGTATTTCTGCGAGGTGCACGGCTCGGCGCTTGGAGGCATGCGAGGAACGATCACGGTGCAGTAGTCGGCTAACAGCCTTCCCGGATCACAAACTCCAGATACCGCTCCGCTTCCTCCTGGATGCGGGGCGGGCTCCAGCCCAGCTCTTCCGACATCAACTCCGCTACCCTGTGGGCCACCGAGGCACCGTGATCCGGGTGCTCGTAGTAGAGATGAAAGCGGCGCACCAAGACATCTTCCACCGTCTGGGCCAGCTCCCGCCGCACCGCGTGAATCACCTCCGCCTCGATCGCCGGGTGCGGCTCCAACAACGGCCGGAGCAGTCGCCGGTCGGCGCCCGCCAGATTGAAGATGCCGGCAGCCTCCGTCCCGTAGTGGCGCAACAGATGATCCACGCTCGCGGGCGCGATGCCCAGCTCCAATCCCCGGTCACGAAACTGGCTGAGATCGGCGGTCTCTCCTCCGGGCAGCGGGTCCTCGTCGGTGCGGGCCTCCGCCTGACGCTGCCGGCCATCTCGATGGCGCAGCTCGCGCATGGCCAGGTCCACCACTTCAGCCGCCATGGCGCGGTAAGTGGTGAGCTTGCCGCCCACCACAGTCAGCATCCCACCCGAGCCTTGAACCAGGGCATGCTCCCGCGAGCGGTTTGACGCCGAGCGGCCCTGGTCGGCCAGGAGAGGTCGCAACCCTGCCCAGGTGGCGCGCACGTCCTCCACGCTGAGCCGGGCGCTGGGAAAACGGGCGTTGGCCGAGCGCAGCAGATAGACGATGTCATCGGCGCTCACGCTCAGCTGATCTGGTGGTTCGTCCGTAGTCGCTGTCGGTGGTGCCGATGTAGGACAGATCGCCCCAGGGAAGCACGAACATCACCCGGCCATCGATGGGGCTGGTGAAGGCGATGGCTTCCCGGTGGTCCAGCCGCGAGCGGTTCACCACGACGTGAACGCCTTTGGTGGGCTGCAGCAGTGGCGCCGCACCCGCATCTTCCAGCCGGCGCACCTTATCGGCCCACGGGCCGGTGGCATTGATTACCACACTCGCTCGGACGACCCCGCCGCTCGCCGGTCAGCCGATCTTCCAGCTGAGCACCCACTACCCGCCCGGCGGTTCGCACCAGTCCGGTTACCGCCATGTAGTTGGCGACCAGCGCCCCGTGGTGAATGGCCGAGCGGGCCGTGGCGATCACCAACCTGGCATCGTCGCACTGGGCATCGTAGTAGCGGGCGCCGCCCAGCAAGCCCCGGTCGCGCAGCATCGGCTCGGCCTCCAGCATGCCACGCTTGCCCAGCAACCGATGCGGCCTCACATTCCGAAACAGTGCCAGGATATCATAGAGCAGCATACCGGCCGCGAGCTGCCAACGGGAAATCCGGTCGCCCTCGTGGACCGGAAACACAAAGGGCAGAGGCCAAACCAGATGCGGTGCTATGCGCCGGAGGATCCGGCGCTCCCGGTTTGCCTCCAGCACCAACCCGAATTCACCCTGTTCCAGATAGCGCAATCCACCATGAATCAGGCGGCTCGAGCGTGAGCTGGTTCCCGATGCGAGATCGTTCTGCTCGACCAGTATGGTCCGCAGTCCTCGCATCGCCGAGTCTCGAGCTATCCCCGCCCCGTTAATGCCACCCCCTATAACCAGGAGATCCGCCGGTTGAGCCGACAACTGCTCCAGCGAGGCGCGCTCCACGGATCGCCGCGAATGCGACCAAGTACCTGGTTTGTCTGGCATGCTCATCGCATACTCTCGCGGAAGCCGCGTGATTGATCTTGCCTGTGGAGAGGGGCGGCACAGTATTGCGGCCACGGAGCTGGGTTGCCAGGTGGTGGGGATCGATCGGGACCCTGGTGCGCTGGCCGTGGCGCGACGCCAGCCCGCCGCAGCCGGGTTATCGGTGCGATGGCTGGAGCTGGATCTCGAGGGCGAATGGCCGGCGCTCGGGGTTTTTGATGCAGTTCTGGTATTCAATTATCTTGACCGGGCCAACATGCCGCGAATTCTCCAGCTGGTCGCGCCCAGCGGCCTGCTCATCATGGAAACATTTCTCGAGGCGCAGCGTGAGGCGGGCTGGGGCCCGACCTCGAGCGCGCATCTGCTGTGCGCGGTGAGCTTGCCCGCTTGGTTGCTCCATTAACGGTCCTGCACGGGCGCGAAGCCCTGGAAACCGTGGATTCCGAGCATTGGCGCGCGGTAGCGAGCGTGGTCGCAGTGAAAAAGTAAAGGGACAACATGGCTGAAACCAACGGCGGCCGGCGCGTCGCGGTTGTCGCCGGCATCCGGACTCCATTCGCCAAGAGCGGCACCCTGTTCCGGGACGTGAGCGCGGTCGCCCTGGCGCGCCACGCCGCGCGGGAGCTGCTCTATCGCAGCGAGGTGGACGGCCGTGAGGTCGATGAGGTCGTGTTCAGCCAGGTCGTGCCCTCGGTCCTCACGCCCAACGTGGCTCGTGAGGTCAGTCTCCTGCCCCAGCTTCCGCCCAGCATCCCGGCCTATACCATAAATCGGGCGTGTGCCTCTGCGGCTCAGGCCATCAACAACGCGGCCGACCAGATCAGCTTGGGACACGCTGACGTGGTGCTGGCGGGCGGCGTGGAATCACTCTCGGACTTGCCGATCCTTCATTCCCGCCGGTTCAGCCGGGTCCTGGTCGAGGCGAGCAAGGCCAAGAGCCTGGGCGGTCGGTTGGCCTCCATGGGACAGGTGCGGCCACGTGACCTGATCCCGGTCACACCCGCCATCGCGGAGCCTTCCACCGGCGAAACCATGGGCCAGTCGGCGGAGAAGATGGCCAAGGAAAACGGGATCAGCCGCGAGGAGCAGGATCGGATCGCCTATATGAGCCACCAACGGGCGAGCGCGGCCACCGCCGATGGCCGCCTGCCCGCGGAGATCGCGCCCTGGTTTTCCGGAAAGGACATGGATCAGGTCGTTCGAGAGGACAACGGCATCCGCGCGGACACCTCGCTCGAGGCCCTGGCCAAGCTCAAGCCGGTCTTCGACCGGAAATACGGCAGCGTGACCGCGGGCAACTCATCGCCGCTGACCGACGGTGCCGCGGCCGTCCTCCTGATGGGCGAGGACACGGCTCGAGCGCTTGGGACACGAGCCGCTGGCGTACATCCGAAGCTACGCGGTTGCGGCGGTGGATCCCGGCTGGCAGCTGCTCATGGGCCCGGTCTACGCCGTGCCCAAGGCGCTGGAGCGGGCCGGGCTCAGCTGGAAGGATCTCGGGCTGGTCGAGATTCACGAGGCCTTTGCCGCCCAGGTCCTCTCCAATGTGCAGGCCTGGGGCTCGCAGGCCTGGGCCGATCGGCTGGGGCTCCCCGGGCCCGTGGGTGAGGTGGATTGGGAACGGACCAACGTCTCCGGCGGCTCCATTGCAATCGGGCATCCCTTCGGCGCAACCGGTGCCCGGCTGGTCACCACGCTGGCCAACGAGATGCGCCGGCGCGATGTGCAGTTCGGGCTCCTCTCGATCTGCGCCCAGGGCGGGATGGGGTACGCCATGGTGCTGGAGAGGGTGTGAGCGCCTTCACCACCCAGAACGAAAACGGCATTGCCGTGATCACCTTCGACTTGCCGGGCGAGCCGGTCAACAAGCTCACCGCCGCGGTGAGGGTCGAGATCGAGGCACTGCTGATTCGCCTGCGCGACGACGCCAGCACCCGTGGCGTCGTTCTCATCTCGGGAAAGCCCGACAACTTCATCGCCGGGGCCGATATCGAAGAGTTCACCGCCCTCACCAGCCAGGATGCGGCCGAGCGGTTGAGCTTCGAAGGCCAGGAGACGGTAAGCCGGGTCGAGACCTTCCATAAGCCGATTGTCGCCGCCATCCATGGTGCCTGCCTCGGCGGCGGACTCGAGGTTGCGCTGGCCTGCCACTACCGGATTGCCACCGATCATCCCAAGACCCAGCTCGGACTCCCGGAGGTGCAGCTCGGCCTCATTCCCGGGGCCGGCGGATGCCAGCGGCTTCCCCGTCTCATCGGAGTGCGGGCAGCACTCGACATGATTCTCACCGGCAGGAGCGAGCGCGCCGCCAAGGCGCTGCGGCTCGGTCTGGTGGATGAGCTGGTCTCGCCCAGCATTCTGCGGCGGGTGGCGGTCTCGGCCGCGGATCGCCTGGCCCGCGAGGGACTGCCCCAGCGTCGGCCCAAGGGCGGAGCTGCAGGGTTGCTGCTCGACCGGACGGGGCTGGGACGGCGCCTGGTGTATCGGGGCGCCCGAAAACAGGTCCTGAAGCGCACCGGCGGACATTACCCCGCGCCGCTCGCTGCACTCGAGGTGGTTCGGGTGGGCCTGGAGCAGGGAGTCACCGCGGGCCTGGCCGAGGAGCATCGCGCCTTCGGCGAGCTCGCTGTGGGCGATGTATCGCGCAAGCTGGTGCAGATCTTCTTTGCGACGACTGCGCTCAAGAAGGACGACGGTGTCACTCCCGGCTCCGCCACGCCGAGACAGATCCGGCGACTTGGCATCATCGGCTCCGGGTTCATGGGATCCGGTATCGCCGGCACCGCCGTGCTGAACGTCGAGGTCGACACCCGGCTCAAGGATTCCGACCTGACGCGGGTGGGGAAGGGACTGAAGGCGGCCAACCGCCTGCTGAGCGACCGGCTGCAAAAGCGAAGGCTGACCCGTCCCCAGTACGAGCGGCTCAGCGCCTTGCTCTCCGGCTCGGCCGACTACAGCGGATTTCAGCGGGCCGATCTGGTAATCGAAGCCGTCTTCGAGGATCTCGAGGTCAAGCGCAAGGTGCTCGCGGAAGTCGAGGCGGTGGTGCGGCCGGACGCCATTTTTGCCACCAACACTTCCACTATTCCCATCGGCCGCATCGCCGAGAACGCCCGCCGGCCGGAACGGGTGCTGGGGATGCACTTCTTCTCGCCGGTGGAGCGGATGCCGCTGGTCGAGGTTATTCCGACAGAAGCCACCTCCGGCGACACGCTGGTTACCGCAGTCAGGTTCGGCCGGCGAATGGGGAAAACGGTAATCGTGGTGGCCGACAAGCCCGGCTTCTGGGTTAACCGGATCCTGTCACCCTACCTCAATGAGGCGGGACATCTGCTGCAGGATGGGGTACCCATCCCGGTCATCGATCAAGCCATGACCGCGTTCGGTTTTCCGGTAGGTCCTGTCGCGTTGCTGGATGAGGTTGGGCTGGACGTCGCCGACAAGGCGGGGAGCGTGATGCACGAGGCATTCGGCGAGCGGATGAAGCCCGCGGGCGCGCTGAGCCGGATGCTGGGCGCCACCCGCCTCGGGCGAAAAAACGGCCGCGGCTTCTACAAGTATCGCGAGGGGCACAAGGCGGGCGTCGACAGCAGTGTGTATCCCCTACTCGGCGTGAAGCCGGCGGAGGCTCACTCCGATCTGGTGCAGCGCCGGCTGGTGTATGCCATGCTGAACGAAGCTGCTCTGGCCTGCGCCGAGAAGGTGGTGCGGTCTCCGCGCGATGCCGATATCGGCGCGATATTCGGGATTGGATTCCCCGCCTTTCGAGGCGGACCCCTTCGGATGATCGATGACCTCGGCGCAGGGCGCGTGGTCGAGACCCTGTACCAGCTGCAGGAACAATTTGGGGAGCGGTTCCGTCCCGCCCCCGCGCTCCTCGAGATGTCTCGCCGCTCGGGCCACTACTATCCAGCTTGACGTGAGGAACGACGGAACGTGAGGAACGACGGAACGTCCCCACGTTCCTCCGGTACCCCACGTTCCTCACGACGCATGGCCTGGAACCTCATCCTCCTGGTGGCGATCGCCTACCTCGGACTGCTGCTTCTGCTCCGGCTGAACGAATCCCGGCTCATCTATTTCCCAGGATCTGTACGCCGGCTCATTGATCCACCGGCTGAGCTGCAGCTGCCGGTGCGGCGCGCTGCCATTCGGACCGAAGATGGCCTCACCCTGGGAAGCTGGGTCATCCCGGCTGGAGCGGATTCGACCGGCTACTGGGTGCTCATCTGCCACGGGAACGCGGGCAATCTGTCGGAGTTCGGCAGACCGGCCCATTACGCCGGTCTCCACGCCCTGGGCCTGAGTCTGCTCGCATTTGACTATAGAGGATATGGCGAGAGCGAAGGTGCGCCTTCCGAAGCCGGGCTCTACCAGGACGCCGGTGCGGCCTATCAGTACCTGCGGGGTGAATTGCGGGTTCCGCCGGAGCGGATCATCGTGTTCGGCCACTCGCTGGGCTCGACCGTTGCGGTCGACCTGGCCAGCCGGGTTCCCGCGGCGGCGCTGATTCTGGAGGGCGCGCTCACGTCGGTGATCGAGCGGGGCGCCGAGCTCTATCCTTATATCCCGGTCCGATGGATCGGACGCAGCCGGTTTTCCTCCATAGACAAGATCTCACGGGTCAACATCCCCAAGCTTTTCCTCCACGCCCGGGCTGATGACGTGGTTCCCCTGGCACACGGCCGCCGGCTGTTCGAGACCGCTTCGCCGCCGAAGACATTCGTCGAGCTCAACGGCGGCCACGGCGATGCGTTCGAGCTCGACTCCGCTACGTACTTCGGCAGCATTCGTCAATTTGTGGAGGGTCTATAGGGTATCTTCCATTGCATGCCCGCCGTGCCAGAACAGCTGCGAGCCGCCGTGGCCGATCGCTACCGAATCGAAGAAGAGATCGGTCACGGAGGAATGGCTTCGGTGTACCTGGCTGAGGACCTGAAGCACGGTCGCAAGGTCGCCATCAAGGTCATGCTGCCCGCCCCCGGCCATTCGTACGAGCCCCAGCGCTTCCTTCGCGAGATCCGGATTGCAGCCCGGCTTTCTCATCCCCAGATCCTTCCGGTCCATGACTCCGGGGAATGCGACGGGCTGCTGTATTTCGTGATGCCCTATGCCGGCTGCGAGAGTCTGCGGGACCGGTTGCACCGCGAGGGCCAGCTGCCGATCGATGCGGCACTCCGGATCACCCGGGCCGTGGGCACGGCGCTCGGGTATGCCCACCGGCATCACGTCATCCATCGCGACATCAAGCCGGAGAATATCCTGCTCCAGGAAGGGGAGCCGGTGGTGGCCGACTTCGGGGTGGCCACGGCCATGTCGGCCGCAGGCGGAGACAACATCTACATCACCGATCGCGGCTTTGCGGTGGGCACGCCTACATACATGAGCCCGGAACAGGCCAGCGCCGAGCGCGACCTGGATGGCCGAAGCGATCTCTACAGCCTGGCCTGTGTGCTGTACGAGATGTTGGCGGGCCAGCCTCCCTTTGCCGGCTCGGGCGCTCGGGCGACAATGGCCCGTCATGCCATCGAGCCTCCGGTCCCCATCCGCTCGCTTCGGCCGACCGTTCCGCTGGCGGTCGAGCTTGCGCTGCAGCGGGCGCTCGCCAAGTCCCCGTCGGAACGGTTTGCCACGATGGCGGAGTTTTGCGACGCGCTGGTTGCTCCGGCGCCGACCGCCATACCGATGACGGGTCCCCTCGACCAGCGTAGCATCGCCGTGCTGCCCTTCGTCAACTCGAGCGCCGATCCGGAGAACGAGTATTTCAGCGACGGCATGACCGACGAGCTGATCACCGCGCTGAGCAAGGTCGAGGGTTTGCAGGTCGCCTCCCGCACGTCGGTGTTCGCGCTCAAGAGCCTGCGGGAAGACGTGCGGACCCTGGGCAGCCGGCTCAACGTCACCACCGTGCTCGACGGCACGGTGCGGACATCGGGCAACCGGATCCGCATCACAATCCAGCTCAGCCGGGTGAGTGACGGGCGCCTGCTCTGGTCGGAGCGCTACGACCGCGAAATGTCCGACGTCTTTGCGATTCAGGATGAGATCGCGGGTACTATCGTGCGGACCCTTAGAGCAACGCTGCTGGGCGACCTGGGGGATCCGACGCCGGTCCGCTACACCGCCAATGTGAAGGCCTATAGCCTGTACCTGAAAGGACGCTTCTGCTGGAACCGCCGCACCCAG
The DNA here is from genome assembly GCA_963842945.1 of uncultured Gemmatimonadales bacterium. Taxonomy (GTDB): domain Bacteria; phylum Gemmatimonadota; class Gemmatimonadetes; order Gemmatimonadales; family GWC2-71-9; genus CAVVWJ01. The sequence continues at coordinate 249,219 of CAWJIM010000019.1, read as the reverse complement.
GAGGGAATCAGGGAGGGCATTCGGTATTTCGAGCAGGCCATCGCCGAAGATCCCGGTTACGCCCTGGCCTACAGCGGGCTGGCCGATTCCTACGCCCTGGACCTCGACTACAAGGGCGCGCCCGTGTTCGAGGGGATGGAGCGGGCCAAAGCGGAGGCTCGCAAGGCAATCGCGCTGGACGAAACCCTGGCCGAGGCTCACACCTCGTTGGGTTGGGTGACCTTTATCTATGACTGGGATTGGGCCGGTGCCGAGCGGCAGTTCCGCCGTGCGGTGGAGCTCAACCCTCGCTACTCGACCGCTCACCAGTGGTACTCCTGGTTTCTCGCCGCGATGGGGCGATTCGAGGAGTCGCTGGAGCACGGGCGAATGGCCATCGAGCTCGACCCCGCCTCGGTCTCGATCCGGCGGAGCATGGGCTGGCTGCAGTATTACGCCCGGCAGCACGATGCGGCCCTGGACAATCTGAGGCGCGGCCTTGCCATGGATCCGACGGCAGAGGAAACCCACCGCCTGCTTGGGCTGGTCTACCTGCAACAGGGGTCGCTGGACGAAGCGGCGGCTGCCTTCAAGGAGGCACTCGCCAATTCGCCGAACGATGCGCTGGCGCTGGGGGGCCTGGGGCACGTGGCCGCCCGCCGGGGGCGAGTGGACGAGGCGCGGGCCGTCCTGGGTGAGCTGGAGGCGAGGGCCAAACTACGCTACGTGTCACCGGTGGCGCAGGCCCAGTTGTATGTTACGCTCGACCAGCGAGACCTGGCGTTCGAGTGGCTGGACAAGGCGTATCAGGACCGGCGTGGCTGGCTGGCGTATCTGAAGATCGAGCCGATGCTCGACGGCATTCGGGACGATGCCCGTTTCCACCGGCTGCTCGAGCGCATGCGGCTGACGTGAGGAACGCCGGAACGTGGGGAACGACGGAACGTGAGATGAGAGATGCAGAAACTCGATACCGAAGCTGATGTGGCTACCGCACTGGCGGAACCACTCGCCGTAGTCTATAAGCACAGCCCCATCTGTCCCACGAGCGGAATTGCCTTGGAGGAGATTCGCTCGCTGCGGCGGCTGCAGCAGGATGTGCCGGTGTACCTCGTCGATGTGATCCATTCCCGCCCGCTCTCCCGCTACATCGCCGAGCGGCTCGGCATCGTGCATGCGTCCCCCCAGGCGATCATTCTCAGAGCCGGCGTTCCGGCCTGGCACGGCTCTCATTTCGATCTGCGGGCCGACACGATGGCCCGCCAGCTGGACGCCCTCAAGGAAGGCGGTGAGCGCTCGATCTGAAACGTCGGACGTGTGTCGGAACTTGAACCGTTGTTCCGTTTTCGTGCCGGCGAACCAGCGGTTCATGTCTCTCCAGTAGCATTCCGCTCCCATCCTGTTCTTCACCTAGCCCGCCAATCCTATCGTAGCGTCGCCCCGAACGTCACCGGGGTGTCATGACCGCCATCGCGGTGCCTCGGAGGCGCTACGCGAATTCTCATCATCGACGACGATCCCCGGCCGCAGTCATCGCCGGCCCCAACCCCCAACGGCACTTCGGGGATGGAAGGGATGGATCTCAACGGCCTCGGGCCACCGGCCGATTCTCCATCGCACGGAGAAGCCCGGCCGGTCGTCCACGAGTATCAGGTCGCCACTCCGGCGCCGATTCTGGTGGATACGGTCGGCACCGCGCCCCAGCCGGAAGAGGCCGGTTCGGCTGACGTCACGGTGGTGCGTGAGCTGATCGCCCGGGTCCAGGAGCTGTTGCAGCGGACTCGTCGGCTTCCCGCCGCCGCGTCCGCCGCCTGGAGCGGCACCATTCGCTTTGGCACCGTGATGGTAGAACCGGCCACCCAGACGGTTCTTCGCGACGGGCAACCGGTGCGGGTCACTCACACCGAATTTCGGCTGCTGCTCGCCCTGATGCGGCGCCGGGGCGCCATTGCCTCGCGGATGGAGCTGCTGGGGGAGGTCTGGGGGTCCGGTACCGCGGTGAGCCGTCGTGCGGTCGACACACACATCGCGCGGCTTCGTCGCAAGCTGGAGGAAGATCCCGCCAATCCTCGTCACATCCTGACCGCACTGGCCTGGGGCTACCGCTTTCGTCCCTGATTCACCTCGTCAGAGTCTTGCTTCGCTACACGGAGGACACATGGCACGTTCATCGTTTGATCATTTGCGCGATCGGCTGCGGCTCGCCGGGCTGGCACTTCTGGGGCTGGCTCTACTCCCGGGCGCGCTGCCGGCTCAGCAGCCGGTTACCCTGACTGGCCGGGTGACCACCGACGCCGGACAGCCCCTTCCCTCAGCCGGCGTCACCATCGAGCAACTGGGTGCCGGAGCATCCACCCGTCCGGACGGGAGCTATACCATCCTCATCCCGGGCGCGCGGGTTCCGTCGGCTCCGGTGGTCGTGACGGTCCGTCTCGTCGGCTACAAGCCGCGTTCGGCCCAGGTCGATCTCACCCGCGGCTCTGCGGTGCAGGACTTCAGCCTGGCCGACAATCCGCTGCAGCTGGGCGAGCTGGTCGTTACCGGCGCCGGCACCGTCAGCGAGGTGGAGAAGCTCGGCACCGGGCGAAGCAGCGTGGATTCGCTCTCGATCGTACGGAGCGCGGAGCCCAATGTGATCAACGCGCTGGCGGCAAAGGCCCCGAATGTCACGGTGGTCTCCAGCTCGGGCGATCCTGGAGCCTCGTCCAGCATCCTGATCCGGGGACAGACCACCATCAGCGCCGGCAGCGGCGTCAGCGGCGCGGATGCTCAGCCGCTGATCATCGTGGATGGGGTACCGGTCGACAACTCGATCAGCTACAACAACCCCAACGTCGCTTCACTCAACTCGAGCGCGGCCCCCTCGAATCGCGCGGCCGACATCAACCCCAATGACATCGAGAACGTGGAGGTGCTGAAAGGAGCCGCATCGGGCGCCATCTACGGGTCGCGGGCGGGTCAGGGCGTCATCCTGATTACCACCAAGAAGGGACGCCCCGGCCCCACCAAGTATTCCCTCAGGAGCCAGGCCTCGTTCGATCAGGTGGCCAGGGTGCCCGAGCTGCAGCGGACGTATGGCCTCGGGCTGAGCGGAGTGGCCCCGGTCTGCGTATCGGGCAGCACGCCGAACTGCGGCGTCGGCTTCGATGAGGCGGGAAGCTGGGGCCCGGCGATTGCCAGTGGCGCCCCGAGCTTCGGTCACTCTGACGAGATGTTTCAGGAGGGCCACACCTTTGACAACGCGCTGACGGTTTCCGGCGGGAATGACCGGACCACCTTCTTCCTGTCGGCTGGTGCTACCAATCAGCGCGGCATTATTACCGGCAACAACGACAAGTTCGACCGATTCTCGTTTCGCTTCAACGGGTCCCACCGGGTCTTCGACAATCTGAAGGTCGGGGCGAACATCGCCTACGCCGACGGCAACGGCGGCTTCATCACCAGCCGCAACAGCACCGACGGGCTCCTGCTGGGCGCCTGGCGCACGCCCCCCGACTTCAACAACCAGCCCTATCTCGATCCGGTCACCGGCCTGCACCGCTCATACCGGTTCCCCAACCCGGCGGCCGGCTCGGAGCAACGGTCGCGGAGCTACGACAACCCGTTCTTCGTCGCCAATGAGTCGTTCAACAAGTCGGAGGTAGGGCGTACTTACGGCGGGATCAACGCCGAGTTCGCCGCCACCTCGTGGCTGTCGTTCAACTACACCCTCGGCGCCGACTACGCCAACGACGAGCGCACCCAGGCGTGGCCCTGGAGCACCTCGAACACGACCGTGGTAGGCGTCAATGGAGTGGGAGGGGTCAACGCCGGCTACATCAAGACCTTCCAGATCGACCACAACCTCACTGCCACGGCTCGCTACAAGCTGAGTCCCGACTGGAGCGGGGCGGTGACGGTGGGCCAGAACCTCAACTCCAACGACTATCAAACGCGGCAGACGCTGGGCACCGGACTCATCGCCCCTCAGCCGTTCAACCTGGGCAACACTTCGGCCCAGCTGCCGCCCTACGACTACCAGCAGACGATCCGGCTGGAGTCGTACTTCGCCCAGGTCTCCGCCGACCTGTGGGATCAGCTGTTCCTCACCGCCGCCGTCAGGAACGACGGGGCGTCCACCTTCGGTGAGACCACGCGGCACAACTGGTACCCCAAGGGCAGCGCGGCCTGGACGTTCTTCCGGAGCGCCGAGGGCACCGACCGCTTCCTGACCTACGGCAAGCTGCGGGCGGCCTACGGCCAGAGCGGGACCCAGCCGGCGCCGTACCTGCTCTCCAGCGTCATGTTCGGCGGCTGGAACGGAACCGATGGAGGCTGGGGACCGGCGGTCTCGACCCAGCAGAACGGGGCAGGCGGTCTCATCTCCAGCTACAACCTTCCCACCAGCGATCTCGGTCCCGAGCGGGTGAAGGAATTCGAGACCGGATTCGACCTCGGTCTGTGGCAGGACAAGGCCGACCTCGGCGTTACCTGGTATCGAGCCGTCTCCAGCGACGTCATCCTGAACCTGCCCGTCGCCGGCAGCAGCGGCTACACCCAGAAGCCGTCCAATGCGGCGGAGCTGAGAAACGTCGGGGGTGGAGGTTGCGCTGAACCTCCGGCCGGTCACCACCCGGACCTTCTCCTGGGATCTCGGGCTCCAGTTTGCCACCAACCGGAGCCGGGTGCTCGATCTGGCCGGCGTACAGTTTGTTCCCTTCCCGATCAGCGGAGGTAACAACGGCCTGACCGGGATCCAGGCCGTAGCCATGAAGGACCAGCCTCTCGGCGTGTACTACGGCACCGACTTCGTTCGCTGTGGCCGGGGCCTCACCTACGCCGGAATCGATATCGACAATACGGCAGGGCAGTGCCAGGGCGCGCCGGCGGGCGCGCTGTACATCGACTCGACCGGTTACCCCCAAGCCGATAACGCCGGCAACTACGTCATCGGCGATCCGAACCCGGACTGGACCGGGTCGGTCCGCACCTCGTTCCGGATCCAGAAGTTTTCCATCGGCGGGCTGGTGGACATCCGCCAGGGCGGCGTGGCCAGCAACCAGACCAAGGGGGCGCTGAACCACTTTGGCACTTCCAAGGAGTCTCAGGTCATGCGGGACGGAGGGAACTTCGTCTTCGGTGACACCTACTTCAACGACGAGCCGGTGGCGGGTCCCGGCGCCGGCATGGCGGTTCCGATCGGCCAGGCCTGGTTCACCGGGAGCGGCGGCATCTTCAACGGCCCGAAGTCGCAGTTCAACGAGAGCGCCAGCTTCGTCAAGCTGCGCGAGGTCTCGGTGGGTTACTTGTTCGACTCGCCCTGGGTCAACAAAGTGCTCGGCTTCAGCAGCATGGAGCTGCGCGTTGCGGGGCGGAATCTCCAGACCTGGACCGATTACACCGGCGTTGATCCCGAGACGTCACTGCTGGGGTCGGCCAGTCCGGCGCGCGGCTTCGACTACTTCAACAACCCCCAGAGCCGCTCGTACGTCTTCTCCCTCACCCTCAACCGCTAGCGAGCGGGAGACCAGCCATGCGACACACATTCCTGTTGCTGCTGAGTGCTGCCCTCGCGGGAAGCACCATCGGTTGCGGCGACTTTCTCTCGGGGCCCGGTGTGGACGAGGACCCCAACAACATCACCAACCTGACCCGGCCAGGGCCGCTCTACATCGGAATCCAGGCGTTGCAGTCGGTCCAGTTCGAAGGCCAGCTGGCCCGAAATGCCGCCGAGTACGTGCAGCAGATTGCCGGCCACTCCCGGCAGCAGATCGGCTATGACCTCTACGGCCTGGGCCCGTCTGATGTCGACGGGTACTTCTACTCGGTGTACGGCTCCTCGATCACCATTCAGGGCGGGGGAGGGCTGCTCGACATCCACAAGATGCAGCAGCTGGCCCGGGCGGTGAACGATTCCATCTACATCGGAATCGGCAAGGTATACGAGGCGCTGGTCATCGGCATGGCCGCGTCGATCTGGGGGGACATTCCTTACCGGGAGGCGGCGGACTCCACCAATCAAACACCGGCCTTCGATCCCCAGCTCCAGGTCTATTCCGACGTGCTGGCCCAGCTCGACTCCGCCATTTTCTTCCTGGCGGCGGCGCAGGGTCCTCCCAATGCCGGACCACCGGCCGACAACGCGGAGCTGGTCTACGTCGACCGGGGAGGCGATGCGGCCGCGCTGGCAGCGGTGTACACCCAGGTGGCACACTCCCTCAAGGCCCGGTACCACATGCACCTGGCCGAAGTGGATCCAGCCCACTATGCCCTGGCCCTGGCCGAGGTGCCGCTGGGCATCAACACCCCCGCCAATGACATGAACTGGTTCCACGATCAGTCGCCCACCGGTCAGAACGTGTGGTGGCAGTTCATGGGGGCCCGCGGCGACATCGCACCGGGGGGTGCCCTGGTCGAGATCCTGAAGCGGCGGATTGCGGCCGGGGTCGACACCGACGAGCGGTTAAACCTGTATTTCCAGCAGGCAGCGTTCGATCCCGACCCGGAAGTCACCGGTGACGAAGTGGCCGTGGGATTCTTCGGGCGCCGCCCGGGCGGAATCCGCGGCATGCAGACGGCACCGGGGATCTATAACGGCAGCGGATCGCCCGCCGGAGCAGGAGGGCCCACTGACGCCGGTTCCAACTTCTCCAACTTCAACTTCATTGACGTCAATACCGATCCGGGCGACATGCGGATGCCGGTCATCACCTACGCCGAAACCCAGCTGATCGGAGCGGAAGCTGCGTTTCAGACCGGAGGGCAAGGCGCGGCCCAGCCCTATCTCGATGCGGCCCGGGCTCAGCCGTCGTACGGGGCAAGAGGAACGGTACCCAACCTCCTGACCCCGCTCGGATCCGCCCCGGCTACGCTGGAGAACATCATGGAAGAGAAGTACGTCACCCTCTTCCTCAACATCGAAGCGTGGAACGACTACAAGCGGACCTGCCTCCCGGCGCTGGCGCCGGCGCCGGCCGCTACGACCAGTACGGTGCCGGGGAACGTTCCGGTACCGGGTCGGCTACCCTACGGCATCACGGAGATCAACGCCAATCCCAATACACCGGGCGTGTCGTCGACCGGCCGGAATGCCAACGATCCGAATCCCTGTCCGGTGCTGAATTACGTGAGCTCGGTACCGTTGGGGAATTGAGAGGATGTCCGGGCGTCCAGGGTCTGGGGTCAAAGGACAGACTTAACCCCAGACCCTGGACTCCAGACTCTTGACTATGCGTACACTGATTGGCGGCTTCGTCCTGCTGACGTCCTGCTACACCTACCGGCCGGTTTCCGATCCAGTGCCGTCACCGGGCGATCGCGTTTCGGCTCAACTCACCACCGAAGGCTCCCGTGATCTCACGGGTCAGATCGGCCCCGAAGTGCTCCACCTGGAGGGGAGCGTGCTCAGCGCGGACTCCGCCGGCATGGAGCTGGAAGTGCACGAGGTCGAGACCTACCGAGGGTTCCGGTCGGGCTGGCACGGGGAACACGTGCGGCTTCCCCGGGAGGCGCTGGCCGGCATGCAGGAGCGCCGACTCTCGATCGGTGGAACGGGGCTGCTGGCGGGAGCAGTGACCGCAGGTCTGGTGCTGGCCTACCAGTTGTTGAGCGGGCCGGGAAGCTCGGAAGGAACCAACGGCCAGCCCGGCGGGCAATCACGCTAACTCACTGGATGCTGTAGTTGGATCGCGCGATCGGATTCTCCACGTTCAACTCCACCATCTGTCCCGGCTGCACCGTCAGGATGTCCGTGGTATAGCGGTTGTCATCTCCTATGGGCTCCGCGATCAGGCGGATGGCTCCCCCTTGTCCCAGCATGTGCAGTGGGAGCTCGAGCGTGCGGGAAGATGCGGAATTGACCATGGCAATACGGTCGGCCTGCCCGTCATGCTGGAGAAAGACGTTCACGTCGAGCAGATAACGGTTGGTCAATAGCAGGAGGAACCCCTTGGGCTCATCCTCCGGAGCGGGATCAACGTTCTGCCTCGGCCCCGCACACGCGAGGGCCAGGACGAGCAACAAGCCCGAAACCCGCCGCCCCCTGCCCCGCTGCCAACCTGTCCCGCTGTCCTCACGCCGACCTTCCCAGGAGCTTCCGCATGTTGTCGCGGTACCCGCGGGTGGAGGTGAGGCGGGTGCCATCGGTCAGGATCAACACGTAGTCCCCCTGAAACCAGGGCTGGATCTCCTGGATCCGATCGACATTGACGATGGCGGATCGGCTGATTCGCAGGAAACGCACGGCATCCAGCTCCTGCTCCAGCTCCGCCATGCTCTCCCGGAGCGCGTGAACCGTGCGGCCGACGTGCAGGTGGACGAACTTTCCCGCGGCCTCAACCCAGTCCACCGTGTCGGTTCGAAGGAAGAACGCGCGTTCCGGCGTGCGCACCACCAGCCGCTCGCGGCCACGTCCCCGTTCCCTGGCGTTCAGCTCCTCCAACAGCGTGAGAATTCGCCGGGTCGTGCTGACCTGGGGCGCCCGGTTTCCCGGCGACAGGGCCCGTTCCAACGCGTCGCGCAACCGTTCCTGATCTACCGGCTTCAGCAGGTAATCGAAGGCGTGGACCTCGAAGGCCCGGAGGGCGTACTGATCGTGCGCGGTAACGAAGATGACCGCCGGCTGCTGGGCCTCTCCCAGCGCCGCCACCACCTCGAAGCCATCCAGATTGGGCATCTGGATGTCGAGCAGGACCACATCGGGGGCGTACTCCCGGATGGCCTCCACCGCCTCCTCACCATCCGCGCAGGCCGCCAGGATCTCCGTCTCCGGCTCAGCCTGCAGCAAGCGGACCAGGCGCTGCCGGCCGATCGGTTCGTCGTCGGCTACTACCACTCGAAGAGTCATCGTACCAGTTCCTCCAGAGTGCTGAGCGGTACCGGGGTATGCGGCACGTCGCAGTGAATGAACGGCAGCCGCATCCGGGCTATGGTTCCGCCGCCCAGCGCCGGCGTCAGGCTGAAGTGAGCCCGCCGTCCGTACAGCTGCGCTACTCGCTCCCGCACGTTCCGCAGTCCCACGCCTTCGCGGGGTACTCCGCCGGGCGGAAGGCCCTGTCCGTTGTCGCCTATCTCCAGCACCAGGTCCTCACCCTCGCACCGCGACGCGATCACGATGCGCCCGCGTCCGGCCATGGGCGTCACCCCGTGCCGAATGGCGTTCTCCAGGACCGGCTGCAGCAGCAGCGTGGGGACCGCGCCCTCGAGAGTTTCCGGTGCCACATCCCATACCATCTGCAGACGGTCCTGAAATCGGACCTGTTCGATCTCGGCGTACACCCGGAGGAAGTCCACTTCCTGGCGCAGTGGCACCACCTGATGGCTCGCATGATCCAGCGAAAGGCGGAGCAGCCGTCCCAGCCGGGTGATCATCTGGTCCGCCGCTTCCGGATCGGTGTGCACCAGCTCGGCGATGGTGTTCAGGGTGTTGAAGAGGAAATGGGGCTGCAGCTGCATCTTGAGCACCTGCAGGTGAGTTCGGACCAGCCGCGCCTCCAGCTCCGATGCGTCGAGATGACGGGTACGGTAGAGCGCAAAGTATCGGGCGGCCCAGCCGAGGGTGACGATCGAGAGAAAGGCGAGCAGGCGAGTTCCTAGACATTCGGTAAAGAGGGTAGTCCAGAACTGGCCCGGCGCGATCATCCCGGTTGACCGGCCGAGCGCCCACTCGAGGGAGCCGGAGATCAGAAAAAATCCGGCTGCCGCCAGGCCGTAGATGCCGCTGCTGTGGGCGGCACGATCTGCGGTGAAACCGGTATTGCCGGTTACCTGCAGCACGGGAGCAGTCAGAGCGGCCCAGATCCAGGACGTCCCGACCGCATACACGAGGAGCTGGATCTCCGTCCCAGTCTGCGCCGGTGCCATGCCGTATCTGAGCGATGCGAAATATCCCAGGCCGACCAGAGTCCACCCGGCCAGCACCAGGGTCCACGCCAGCCGTTGGCGACCGGGGATCAGCGGAATCGCCATAGGACCTACCTTAAACAACGGCACTGGTTCCACGAACGTTTCGGGCATGAACGACATGTCCCGCGGTGTGAGATCCCGCTGGCGGGGAACGAACGACTTGGGGAAGGATCGAGGAGGGGCCGCGCCAGTCAGGATCTCAGGAGGGAGACGCCGGAGGAGCGCGAGGGTCACACAGGGCGGAACGTGAGGAACGTGGGGAACGACTGGAACGTGGGGAACGACCGCCTTACCGCTTTACCGCCTTACCGCCCGCCGGCCAGGTCTTCGACACCGCAGCGGCCAGCTGGTTGGCCTCTTTGGGTTCCAGGGGAACTCCGATGTCGCTCGAGGTCTGCGTGCCGGGGTTGATAGGCTCTTGAATGACGGGGATTGCCACGACGACTGAATTAATCAGTACGGCGAGACTGTCGCCGATATGCTGCCTGGTCAACTCCGCAATCCGCTTGGCTCCGGACTTGGTATACCAAACCTGCAGGATCAGCCCCTTTCCGATCCTGGTCTTCACCGCCTCTACTCGGGCAATGTCCGCGTTGGAGATCTGAGCTCGAGGACTGAGATATACCGTCTGACCCTGACCGAACACCTCTTGGCGGACCATGTCAGGGCCGGAAGCACCCTGGGCCAATCGCAACTCGACCGCGACCGGAACCCGGCTCCAGTCGGCCTTCACAGCGGTCTTGTCGCCTGAAGGGGAACAAGCGATGAACGTGAGGAACGTGACGGAACCGTAAGGAAAGTCTTCCGTCGTTCCGTCGTTCCGTCGTTCCTCACGTTCCTCACTTCTTCCCATTTCCGTTAGCGGCGTTCCCGATATGCCGTTGGAGCAGGCGGACCGCTGCCGCCTCGTTGGCCGCCAGTTCGTTCTTGGCGCTCTGCTTGCTGCCGTTGCCCAGATGCTCCAGCAGGTTGCCATCCATGTAGGACTCCAACACGGCGGGGTGCACATAGTACTTCCGGCAGACTGAGCGGGTGTTGTTCAGCTGCTCGGCCACCTGGTCGATGGCCTTGAGGACGTTGGACTTTGCGTTTCGCTGCGTCGAGAAGGAGCCGATCTTGGTCAGCGCTTCGATCGCGAGCAGAGTGCCGGCCCAGGTCCTGAAGTCCTTGGCGGTGAACTCCTGGCCGGAGATCTCCCGGATGTACTCATTGACGTCGCCCGATCCAATGGTCTGCCGCACCTCGTCATCATCCAGGAACTGAAACAGATCTTCGCCCGGCAGATCCTGGCAGCGCTCCACAATCCGGGCGAGGCGGCGATCATTGAGGTCGACCTTGTGCATCTTGCCGCTCTTGCCGCGGAACTCGAACCGGAGATTGGACCCGGAGATCTCGACGTGGCGGTCCTGGAGAGTGGTGAGTCCGAAGGAGCGGTTGGACTTGGCGTACTCATCGTTGCCCACCCGGATGCACGTGCACTCGAGCAGCCGGACCACAGTAGCCAGGACCTTTTCGCGGGGGAGCCCCGGCAGGCTGAGGTCGCGCTCGAGCCGGGCCCGGATCTTCGGCAGCGTCTGGCTGAAGGCCAGCATGCGGCCGAACTTGGTCTCGTCCCGGACCTCGCGCCACTTGGGGTGATAGCGGTACTGTTTCCGCCCGCGCGCGTCCCGGCCGGTGGCCTGGATGTGTCCGTTGGGGCTGGGGCAGATCCACACGTCGGTGTACGCCGGCGGAATGGCGAGCGAGCGAATCCGGGTCAGCTCCTTGGCGTCACGAATCGTCCTGCCGTCCGCCCCCACGTACACGAATCCTTTGCCGGCCCGCTTCCGGCGGATCCCCGGCTGGGTGTCGCTCACATAGCGGAGGCCGGCAGCCTGAGCGGACTCGACCGGATCGCTCACGACCTCAGGCGGGGGAGTGGCGACCTTACGCATCCGCTTGATCACCTTCTTCTCCACCCGCCTCCACCGCCGCTGCCGTGTCTGCCCTGACCGGTGCCGAGTTGCCATTGTTCCGCCTGAAGAGAAACCCGAGGTGAGAATCCAATTCACAATATCAGAATCCGACGGCAAACCCGTGACGGGTATCACATGGAGACAGCCTCACCACGGAAGCACGGAAAACACGGAGGCAGCACGGACCGGTTATCACACATTGCGCACAGAACTCTTTAGTTAACAGCACACCATTGTATCCCCCTGAATTGAACCAGACTGGTGTGCTTCTGACCAAAAGTCTTGTGCGTGATGTCTGATCAGCAGTCCGTGCAGCCTCCGTGCCCTCCGTGTCTCCGTGGTGAGTTCCTTTGGAGTTGTGGTGAATTTTTCCCGGGTTGGCTAGCTTCGGGTGCGATTTCTGTCATGCATTCAACGTAGCGGCGGGGTACCTATCTGATCATGCGACAGAGTCTGCTCTGGTTATCGGAGCAGCGCAGAGTCTTCGATTTCGTCCGACGCAATCGGCTCGCCCGGAAGTTCGCCTCCCGTTTCGTTGCAGGAGAAACCATCGATCAAGCCGTTGTGGCTGCGGGAGAGCTGGCCCAGCGCGGCATCACCGCCTCCCTCGATCTCCTGGGCGAAAGCGTCACCGTAGAGGCGGAGGCGATCGCGGCCCGCGATCAGTACCTGCAGATGCTCGACCGGCTGGCCCAGGCCGGCCAAGAGGTCAACGTGTCGGTCAAGCTGACCCAGATGGGGATCGACATCGATGAGAATCTCTGCCAGGCGAACATGATCCGGATCCTGGACAAGGCCAGAGCCCTGAGGGGCTTCGTTCGCCTGGATATGGAAAGCTCGGAATACACTCAGAAGACGCTGGACTTCTTTACCACGCGGCTGTTCGACAGCCATCGAGAGAACTGCGGGGTGGTGATCCAATCGGCTCTCCGCCGCTCCGAGGCCGACATCGGCGATCTGATTCGGCTCAAGGCCCGGGTGAGGCTCTGCAAGGGTGCCTACCTCGAGCCCCCGACGGTCGCGTTCCCCGACAAGAAAGACGTGGACCGGAACTACGTTCGGCTGATGGAGCAGCTGCTGCGGGAGGGGAACTACCCCGGCATCGCCACCCACGACGAGAAAATCATCGAGCATGCGCGGCAGTTTACCCGGCGAGAGCAGATCAAACCCGAGCGGTACGAGTTTCAGATGCTGTACGGCGTTCGGCGTGACCTCCAGGCGCGCCTCAAGCAGGCCGGGTACAACATGCGGGTCTATATCCCCTTCGGGACCCAATGGTATCCTTATCTCATGCGGCGGCTGGCGGAACGGCCCGCCAATATCGCCTTTATTCTGGGGAACCTCGTACGGGAGTCAGCGCCGGGCCGGTGAGCGAGTTCACGCTGGGTGGTTACATGCGAAAGCACGACCGGGCGGCCGCCTTCGGCGGCAGCGACGGCCAGTCCTATTCCGTGGCCATCTACGTGGACGAAGAGCCCGATGTCAGAGGGATGTATGGCGCGGCCCTCCTGTTCGTGCGCTGGTCGCCCGGTGGAGACCGGCCGGTTGGGCACCTTGAAACCGACACCCTGGCCTGGGGCCGGACACCTGAGGAAGCGGAGGCTCGGCTGGAGAATCTCTCGTTGTACGATGTCAAAGCCGCGCTGGACGAAGCCATATCCCAAGCGCCGGAAAGCTGGTGAAAAGCCGTGAGCGGGCACCGCAAAGCGTGAGCGGTGAGCGGGAACAGCAGCAGCGTGAGCGGTGAGCACCTGGTAGGAACCATCCTGGAACGGGATGGATCGGTATACCGGGTGGCGGCTCCCGGCCGGGAGATTCGGGCCATCCTCCGGGGCAAGGCAAAGCGAGAGACTCCCCGGGTCGTGGTGGGCGATCGGGTCCGGCTGGAGCCCGAGGCCGAGGGAGAGGTCTTCGGGATAGTCGGCGTCGAGCCCCGCACTACTCTCCTGGAGCGCCGGGTGCCCGAGGGCCGCGGCACCCGCCCGGTGGCGGCCAACATCGACGAAGTCTTCGTGGTCACCGCGACGGTGGATCCCGCCCCCATTCCCCAGCTGATCGACCGGCTCCTCGTGGTAGCCGAAGCCAATTCGATTCCTGCCGCCGTGGTGGTGAACAAGGTGGAGCTCGAGCCGGGCACCGAGCTCATCGAGCGCTGCCGCGCCGCCGGCTACGTCGTCTATCCTACCAGCGTCAAGACCAGGCAGGGCATCGACCAGTTCGCCGAAGCGTTGAAGGGACGCGTCTCGGTGGTGACCGGGCCATCGGGTGCGGGAAAATCCAGCCTGCTCAATGCCGTGCAGCCGGGGCTCAAGCTCCGAATCGGCGAGATCAGCGCCCGGGTGCGCCGGGGCAAGAACACCACCGTCTCCGCGGTGATGTTGCCGCTCGACGCGGGAGGCTTCCTGGTGGACACGCCGGGATTCAGCGAGGTGGGACTCTGGGGCATCGAGCCTCGGGAGCTGGCCAGCTGCTTTCCCGAGATGCGGCCCTTCATCGGCGAGTGCCGCTACGGCGATTGCCGCCACATCAGCGAGCCGGGCTGCCGGATCCGGGCCGCAGTGGAGGAGGGCAGGGTCCAGGCCGACCGGCTGGAGAGCTACCGGATATTGCTGGAGGAGCTGGAGAGCGCGCCGGCGGAATGGGAGTGAAGCGGGGGAAGCGGCAAAAGCGGGAGCAGCGGACTGGAGCGAGCGAAGCGGCTGAACTACCATGAACGTGGCCCGCTCACCGCTCACGCTTTCTGCTGTCCCCGCTCACGCTCTTCTTCGTCCACCGATCCTGGTCACGGGCTTCGACTTTCCCCATCATCCGATCAAACGCGTCCTGCAGATCGATCCCCTCGCGGTTGGCCATGCAGATGAGCACGAACAGAATGTCGGCCATCTCCATGCCGAGGTCGCCCTCGGGCTCCTCCGGCTTCTTGGTCTTCTGGCCGAAGCGGTGGTTGATCTCCCGGGCCAGCTCGCCCACCTCCTCCGCCAGCCGGGCCAGGTTGGTGAGCGGATCGAAGTAGCCTTCTTCGTATTGGCGGATCCAGGCGTGAACGCGGGCTTGAGCGTCTCGCAGAGAGCTGGGAGCTGGTAGCTCGGAGCTAGGAGAAGTCCGCAACGATCTACCTTCGGTGAACTGATGAAACAGTGGTCTTCGCCGAGGCGGGCTCAGGCTTTTTGCCTGCTTTGGCTCCCAGCTCCCGACTCCCAGCTCCCGACTGCTTTTCTAACGCCGCAATCAACGCCTTGCAGAACTGCGGCAAATCCGCCGGCGTTCGGGACGAGATCAGGTTTCCGTCCACCACCACCGGGCTGTCCTCCCAGAGCAGACCTGCGTTGACCAGGTCGTCCTTGATGGCGCCGACGCTGGTGCCCCGTTTGCCTTTCACGATTCCGGCCGAGATGGGCACCCATCCGGCGTGGCAGATGAAGGCCACCGGCTTTCCGGCCTGGTAGATCTCCCGGGTGAGCTGGAGCAGCTTCTGCGACCGCCGCATGATGTCGGGGGCGTAGCCGCCGGGTATCACCAGGCCGTCGAAGTCGGCGGCGCGGATCTCGTCCACGCTGGTATCGACGGTGAGCGGGTATCCCCGCTTTCCCTGATAGGTCTTCTCTCCGGTGCCGGCCACGACCGTGCGGGCGCCTTCCTCCTCCAGCCGGATCTTGGGGTACCACAGCTCCAGGTCCTCATAGAGCGGACCCGCAAAGAACAGAACGATCTTGCCGTCGAGACTCATGAGTACTCTGCCGTGAAGGTCAGGAGAAAGAAGTAAAAGCCAGGGAGGTCGTGAAAACAAATCGGCGGCCACCCAGGTGACCGCCGATTTGCTCGTGATGGACTGCGATCAGCTCAATAGCTGGACCAGGTGTCGGTCCAACCGTTCCGCACCCGCTGAACGGAGCCGATGTGACCCATGGCCCGGCTGATCGAGCAGGAGTCGTACTGCAGGATCTTGGTACCGTTACCGAGGTCGTTGACTGTCGGTACGTTCCCGATCTTGACGTTCAGGTTCGTGATCATGGCCCCATAGATGTTGCCGTTACCATTCATGGTGATCGACCCGCCCACCAGAATCACTCCCTGCCAGGTCTTCAGCGGAGTTCCGTTCCAGGTCAGGTTGCCGGTGACGATCAGAATGCCGTTGCCGCTTCCGGGCAGGGTGAGGTC
This sequence comes from uncultured Gemmatimonadales bacterium, assembly GCA_963842945.1. Taxonomy (GTDB): domain Bacteria; phylum Gemmatimonadota; class Gemmatimonadetes; order Gemmatimonadales; family GWC2-71-9; genus CAVVWJ01. The sequence continues at coordinate 233,245 of CAWJIM010000019.1, read as the reverse complement.
CCCATTGACCCGGGTCACCGGCCAATTGGCCATCGACGGCGTTCCAGTCATGGGCAGCCACGTCTGTGCCGGGTAAACCCGGTCGGCGGGGAAAGCCGTGCCCGCCAGGACCGCGGCCCAGTCGATCTGCACATTGGCCGCGGCCGAACCGGCAGGTCCGGGGGTGCCCAGATTCGAGGCCGCGTCGTCGGGGACTCCATCGATGATCTCAGGGTGGTTAAACCCAGATGACATCGCCATTGGGCACCGAAAGACCTGGAATTGTCCCATTCACCCCGCAACGATCGACTCCGCTTACAATGGCCGAGTTACCGTTGTAAGCCACCGAACCGAGGCTGGTAAATGCGCCATTCAGGTCGAATGGGGCAGGCGTCCAGAGGGCATAGGTGGCGACAGTCCGCTCGGCCGAAGGCGCCCTGGAATTCCAGCGCTTGGCCGCGGTATACCGGCCGCGCGAGGTGATGACGTAGACGGCGGGCAGAAGCGACGTGGTCGAATCCCGCAGCTGCGCCATGTCCACCCGGGCGGTGCCATCGGGCAGGTCGTTGTAGTTGACCGTCTGGATTATCGGATTTGCCGGCCAAGTCACCGGAGCAACCGGCTTGCCGTTGAGGTTGGCCAGGAAGCGGTTCAGTCCGGACTGGGCCACCGCAAAGGCGCCCTGCTGCGCCTTGGTGTCGCTGGTAATCGCCCGCTCGGCCGAGATCCGGCCGTAGGTGATCGCCACCGCCACCGCCATCAGAGCCAGGACGATGATGGTGAGGGGAAGCACGGCTCCTCGCCGGTTCAGCCGAAACGAAATCGACCGCATGGGGGCCTCTCTGCTGGGTGTCAATCCCGTTAAGGAGTATTCAACGGACTGCCGTTACCCGAGACGCTGCGCTCGAACATCACGGAATCAGCCGGCACGAGATAGTTCGAGGTTGGCGTGAACTTGACCTTGACCTGCTTCACCTTGGCCGAGAGCACAGTGATCGTGGTGCACAAAGTGTGAGGCAGCGGTGCGGTAGTGGTGGTGCTGCACGTCGTGCCGGCCGCGAGCTGGTCGAAGGGCAGCGCGTCATATCGGGCTGCCTCCGTGGACATCATTCCGCTCTGGTAGCCCAGCCGCCCCGTCGCGTCTGCTGTCCGGGCGGAGCGGGTCAGGAGACCACCCAGGGTCAGAATGCCCACCGCCAGGATGGTCATGGAAAGCAGGACCTCGACCAGGGTGAAGCCACAGTCCGTATCCCGTCCGTGACTCGGCTTATATAGCTCGACCATGTGTCCGTCCTCCGGTATCAGTCGGGCCGATTCTCGAAAAAGACCGCGGTCCGCACGGTCGCGGTCTTGGGCGCGGCACTCCCTTGGGGCGTGCGCTCACTCATTCCGTCCAGCACCAGCTCCAGCCCCCTGGTGTTGCCGATTGGGACCGGCACGGCGGCCTGGGCCGCCGGGTTGTTGAGCACGTAGAAATTCACCCGGGCCGTCGCCGCAAATGGGGTGGCTATCTCCTCTTCATCGGCAGCGTTACCGTCCACCGGCGCACGGAAGAGGCCGGTCCGTCCGGGAAGTGCGACGGAGTTCTTGAACTGGTAACGGATCCGGCGATAGAGGAAGACGATGTGCCCGTACTTGGGCACCGGATTCAAGGCCGCGTTGGCGGTCACCTGCACTGTTGGACCCTGAGGCGAACCGTTGATCGTGAGGTTCACCTGCATCGGATAGGCTGCATTGGGTGCCGCCGGGGCGTTACAGGTGCCCAGACCGGCGTTGGCCGGCAGAGTGTTGGGCGCCTGGGCCGTGTAATAGTCGTACGTGCCGTCATCCCGACGGACGGCAAAGCCGGAGTGACCGGGGGCGCTGTACATCGAAGAGTCCACCGGCAGCATGGTAATGATTGCCGAGCTCGCATTGGGTAAGCTGCAAATCACTCCGAACGCGTAGGGCACCCGCAACGTGAAGTCCTGACCGCCGGCCACGGCGGCGGCCATCCCGTTGGTGGCCTCCACCATCCGGAGATCCGAGAGTAGGCGGTTGACACCGCCGCGGGCCACGGCTCGGGCGCCGCGCCATGCCTCCTGCTGATCCATAAAGCGAGCTTGCCCTGTGACCATGCGGACCAGGGCGGCGCCGACGACCGCGGTAACGATGAGCGACAGCAGCAGTTCGACCAGGGTAAACCCGCGACGCTTCCTCATGGGATGATCCTCACTATGCCCTGCCGTCGAGAGGGTCACTGCGCGAGTACTGTTGCCGGCGGTAATTCTGAATCGCAGCAGAGCGGTGGAAACTCCCGACGGAAAGACGTCCACAGCGCCACCCGGGACTTCCCTCACCAGGGTCATGTTGCCCAGGTCGGCATCCCTGCAGCCGGCGGGTCAGGCGGAGCGTGCCGTCCGACCGGTCTGCTATGGTATAGATGGAGTTGGGGCAGTCACAGGTGATCCGCATCGGCTTGCGGAATCGACCGGCCAGGGTGAAAGCCTGCTCCAGGTCGCTGGCCACAATCGTCGCCGTCCGGTTCACGCGGGTCGAGTTCATGACCCGCCCCAAACGGGGGATCATCATGGCCGTCATGATCGCGATGACCGTAAGGGCCAGCGCCAGCTCGATCATGGTGAAGCCGGACCGGTTTCCGGGCAGGGAGGAGGGCTTGGGCATAGGCTTCCGTTACGAGCACGAAGGGTGCCGCCGGGGGGTGTCCGGGCAACCATTTGGAAAGCCGACACTTGGCGGTTTCGTGCCTGGGCATGAGCAGAGCCCAACTACCGCAAAGTGAAAGGCGTAGAGCCGCCGAAAATTGCGCGGCTATAGTGTTGCCCGAGCGTCCGTTACGCGGACGTTACCGGCCTTGCTTAATTGTTCTGGTTCGCGGCAAACCAGCCGGCCACCGTGAACCCCTTGGGGTCCAGCTCGTAAATCCGGTTGCGCACGAAGCGGCCGGTGGTGGGGAAGTACGGCGGCGGATCGGTGGCCGCGCAGGCATTGTAGCTGTACCGCTTGACGTACCCCTGGCCGCCCACCAGACCGACCGCGCCGCGGGTGTTCTGGATTACTCCCCCATTCAGATTGAGGCAGCCACGGCCGTTGTTGACCGCGCCGCAGGCCTCACCAGACGCCGGCCCGGTGTCATAGCTCTCGGCGCCGAAGATATTCAACGCCAGCAGTACGGCGTGTATGTCTTCCTGAGTGGTCTCGTCGTACGTGCGATAAGGGTTCACCCCACCAATCTGCTGGGGAGCGTTGATCGTGTTGTTCGCCACCAGAACGTCGGCGCCGGCAAAGAATCCCGCGATGACGGCGCAGTCAGCCGCGGCGGCGGAGCCTGGGTCAACCGCGGAACGGAAATCGTCGGCAATGACGATCGTGTTGGGCGAAGCAACCGTCACCCTGCCGTTGACCACGCCGCTCAGCGCCACCTTGCCCTGCACGTAGATGACGCCTTGCCAGGCCGGGTTGTACTCCCGGTTGATCGGCCAGAGATAGGCGTTGTCCGGCCGCGCGGTAAAGAGCGCATTGGCGGTAGGCGCGCCGATGGCCACCGGACGAGGGATCCAGCCCCGACCGGTGCCGGGCCAGTCGCCCACCACAGCGGCCCAGTCAGCCGCGGAAACGTTGGGCCAATTGACGGCGGTGAGCCGCGGGTCTCCGCCCAGATAACACTTCCGGTTGCCGCTCGAGAGCAGGTTGGTGGCGGCGGTAACTCGCGCCGCCGCAGTCGGAGGGCTCGGGGCACCCGCAAAGTTGGTATCCGCCGCCGTTCGGAATCGGCCGTTGGTGCCCCCCGCGCCGCCGGGAATGGCGGCTCCGCAGTTGGGTGAGCGGCGGATGTCTCCAGCGGGCCCGGGATTGCCGCTCAGCGTCGCGGTCACGTACCAGGGCCGCAGATTGTCCTGATAGATCCGGATGAAGCCCTCGTTGACGTCGGTCGAGTCGCCATCGCCGTTCAGGTCGAGGGCCACGAACTCGATCCGGAGCGAGGACTCGCCCGGACTGTTGCCGTTGAGGTTGCTGGCAAAGGACATGCTCGCGGCCGCAGCTCGGCCCTGGAGCGCCGGAAACGCCGCCGTGGTGGGCATCGCAATGGGCGCGACGTTTTTCTTTGGCGCCGGTCCCATGAAAGTCGCGCTGTTCTCCCCCTGAATCGATGAAGCCGCGGTGGTCACCTGATCGAAGAACGTGGCGCCGGATGCATTGATCTTGATCTGGTCGTTGGAGTGCACCGGCCCCCGGATCTGGTCGTTGTTGGCGAAGACGATCGAGCCTTCGGTGTTGGTGAAGTAGGAGAACTTGGCAAAGCTCTCCTGATTGATCTGGAGCCGGCGGACCACCTGGTTGCCGAAGGTGTCGCGCACCGTGCTGATGATCGTTCCGTAAACCCCGTACTGCCCGCCGGTGATTCCGTCGGGCCCCACGTAAATGGAGCGGCGGACGTTGGGCACCGTGTTGCCCAGCACGTCCGTCACCGGCGCGGCCGTGGCCAGCGTGGCGTACCCGGTGCTGGGGTACACGGCCGGGTTGGCGTTCAGCTGGCTCCGGCCCTCTTCCAGGCCGGCCAGCGCGATGTCATTCAGCGTCGCGGTACGGTCTCCGCTCTTGGTGATCAGCGCGGCGTTGAGGGTCCACATGGCGGCCGCGAGCGCGATGCTGCTGACCGCGAGGGCCACCAGCAACACGGTAATCAGGGCGATGCCTCGTTCGTTCCTGACCTTCCTGGAGCGGCTCATATAGCCTCGCGTTCAGTCGCCAGTCGTGGGTCATTGTGGTTAGATCCTCAAGGGCCGGGTATCGCGATGGGTATGGACTGCGCCGACGCCGAGAGCCGGGGCGTGCAGTCCTGCGCCGAGAGGCGGTACACGTAGCTGGTGCCGGGCACCAGGTCCTGGTCGGCGTAGGAGTAGGTCGCCAGGTCGGCGGCCGGAATCGAGGTCAACGGGTCGGACCAGTCCGGATCGGTCACGTCCCGGCGCCAGAGGACGTAGCGCACCACGTCCCGCTCGCCCAGGTTCTCGTCGAAGGCCCGGTTCCAGCTCAGCAGCACCCGATGGACTCCGGTGGAGTTGTCGTACGCCGCGTTCAACGGCTGGCCCAGCACCGGGGCAGAGCCGCAGATCTTGAGCTCCCTCAGGCCCATGTTGGGCAGAGGAATGGTGGTGCTGATCCGCTGCCACCGCTCCTTGGCTCCGGTCTGGCCGTTGGTGATGATGTAGCTCACCAGCACGGCCCGAAGGCTGTCGATGGGGCTCCCCGCATCGGCCGTGCTCCCGTGCCCGGGGATGTTGTGCCGCATCGGCAGCTCGGCCTGGGTCACCAGAGTGGAGACCGGCGCCAGTCCGGCGCCGGGCATCCGCAGCTTGTAATAGCGGAAGAACGGGAGGTTGGTCGAATCCGGGAGAACGTTGCGCACCAGCCGCTCCGGCGGCTGGCCGTTCACCTGGCGCAGGAGAACGAAGTCATCAGCCCGCGGCGTTTCCACGTCCGGCCGAAAGAACAGCGTGATGGTCTCGGCCAGCGTGTTGTTGCCCAGCTCATCGAGATAGTCCTGCGCGGGGTAGGTAAACGCCGGCGTCGAGCCCGGAATGGCGATCTGGTCGGCCAGGCGGAGGCCGACGGTTTCCTCCGCCGGCGCATCGGGATCCACATACACCGCCGAGATATCGGACACGTCGTTCGAGACGTAGTCCGCGTTGAATGAGTAGCTGTTGGCGCCGGCGTAGACGATCGGCGGCTGCCGGTCCAGCGTCCTGGCCCCGGTGGTCCGGAGCTGGGCGTGCAGATGGTCGGCGCCGTAGCTCAGGTTGAGCAGGGTGGACATTTCCTCGTCGCCCTTCCGGAACCCGCCCGATTGCGCCCGAAGAAAGCTCAAGGCTCCGCCCAGCACGCCCATGAACACCACCATGGCGATGAGCATCTCGATCAGGGTAAAGCCGGAGCGTGACCTCATGGAAGTTCGCTGTTCACGGAGCAGCGATGGTGGCGTAGCGCACCACCGGGGTGCTGAGCTGAGGGCCCGATACGGTGACCCTGATCTTGGTCACATCGGTGGTGGTTCCCGCCCCGGTACGGATGACCCGGGTCGAGCGGGTGTAGCCCGGAAAGGGAACTCCGCTGCGGGTGCTGTCGAACCGGACCGTGAGCGAGTCGTACGCCGGGCGACACCCGTACCTTGGCTATCTGGGCATCGGCCAGCGCGGCGGCCTGGATCCGCATCCGGTTGCGGGTGATCACGCCCAGGTACTTGGTGGTGCTCGCCGCCGCGGCGAGCAGGACCACGCCCAGCATGGCCAGGGCGATCAGCACCTCGACCAGGGTAAATCCAGCGGAAGACTTGGCGCGCGTTTTCATCAGAAGCCTCGCAGCCATTCGGAGCCGTTGTAGCGCCACCACTCGGTCCGGCCGGTAGCGCGAATGATCTCGACCGCGCGGGTGTGCTTCTTCAGGCTGACATCGCCTGCCGCAGCGCCCCGGGAGGTGAGATAGAATCCACCCACGCCGCTCGCGCTGCCGTTACGATGGAAGGTGAGGGCCGGCAGGCCGTTGATCACGTCGTCAAAGTCGATCGGCTGATCGCCGAAGGCCCGTGCCGGGGCCAGGCCGCGGCCGAATACCACGCGATCGTCCAGGGTGAAGACCCGGCTCCGCTCATCGGCGCCGATCACTCCGTCGCTGTTGGCGTCCCACACCAGCCGCACCTGGCGGTTGCCCGCATCGAAGGTGAGAATGATGTCGTGCTGTTTGGTGATCGCCTCGCGCTGAGCCGCCACCATGGTGGTGCTCACCGCCTGTACCGCCGAGTTCACCTGGAACTGGGCCACGTCGATTTTCGGCAAGGCGATCGCGCTGAGAATGCCCATGATCACGATCACCAGCAGCAGCTCAACCAGGGTGAATCCACCCGGTGCCGTGCGCGCCCGCGGAGTATGAAGCAGCATGGGGCCTCCCATATATGCGGCGACCAGTGTCGGACTCGAGAAAAGGGTCCATCGAATGCGGTGGCAGGTGTTTCGCTCGCCTGCCTGAATGCACGAAGGGTGCCGCCTGGCCTTTTCTAGCATCTCCAGTCAGCGCGGCGAGTTAGCCGGCTGCAATCCGCCGCTCCTGGTGAAATAGTTTTCGCCCCAAACCAGCGTTTGCAGAGAAAACCTGCCGGGGACTGCACTCGGCCATTTTTGTCGGATTTGATCGCGGCTACTTGTGTTACATCGCCGAACGCCGAATTTCCGTACACCTACAGCTCTAAGGCTCCATGCGAACTCGTGAACGGATTCTGGCCAACCTCGAGAGCATCTACCGCGAATCCTACGACCGTGCCAAGCAGGCGGCCGATCAAGGGCGGATGATCGACCTGGACAGCGCATACATGCGCGACCAGCTGATGCTGGAGATCCTGCTGGACATCAGAGATCTGTTCTCCGTCGCTCCCGCGGCCTCCGGCGGAAGTGCGCTGGAGCGTCTCGAGGCCCTGCGCCGACTCACCAAGCTGCCCTGAAAGGCCCATTCCTCATGTCATCGGCTGTCTTCCCTGTCAGTGCTGCTCGCCGGTCTGGCCGGCATCGCCGGCTACGCCTTCAGCCGGCCAATCTCCGCCGCCGCACCTCCGGCCGAGCTGGTGATCTACGGCCGGATCTGGACCGGAGACTCGCTCCAGCCCTGGGCTCAGGCCATCGCGGTGTCGGGCGAGAAGATCGCGGCGGTGGGCGACAGCGCTGCAGTCGCGAAGCTGGTGGGGAGGGCACCCGGGTGATCCGCGATGCGGGCGATGGTCGTTCCCGGATTCATGGACGGACACACTCACTTCATCTACGGGGGTTTTCAGCTCACCCAGGTAGATCTGCGCGACGCCGACACCCCCGAAGAATTCGCGCGGCGTATCAAGAACTACGCGGCCAAGGCCAAGCCTGGCGAATGGATCCTGGGGGGAAGCTGGGATCACGAGCGCTGGCCGGGCACGCCGCTTCCGGATCGGAGCTGGATCGATTCGGTGACGCCGAACAATCCGGTGTTCGTCGACCGGCTGGACGGCCATATGTCGCTCGCCAACAGTCTGGCGCTGAAGCTGGCCCACATCGATCGGTCCACGAAAGACGTCGCCGGTGGGACCATCGTTCGGCGTTCGGATGGGGAGCCGACCGGAGTGGTGAAGGATGCGGCCCAGAACCTGGTCTATGCCGTCCAACCGACCCCGTCCCCACAGCAAAGCGACGCGGCCATCGAGCGGGCGGTGCGCTGGGCCGCTTCCAAGGGAGTCACCGCCGTAGCTGACGTCTCGGTGCCCTGGTTCGAGGTCGCCGCCCTGAAACGAGCTCGCGCCCGGGGGACGCTCAAGACCCGGGTCGCGGTGTTCGTACCGCTGGAGGATTGGCACAAGATGGCCGACACCGTGCGGGCCAATGGCGTCGGAGACGACTGGCTGCGGGTGGCCGGGGTGAAGGGGTATGTGGACGGGTCGCTCGGCTCCACCACCGCCCTGTTTTATGAGCCTTATAATGATGCGCCGCAGACCAGCGGCCTCCTGGTAACGCCCGAGGACTCGCTCCGGTCCTGGATCGGGAGCGCCGATTCAGCCGGCCTGCAGGTGGCGGTACACGCGATAGGCCAGCGCGCTAACGGGTTGGTGCTCGACATCTACGACAGCGTTGGTCGGGCCCATGGCCCCCGAGACCGCCGCTTTCGGATCGAGCACGCGCAACACCTTCGGCGGCAGGACATCGGCCGCATCGCCCGGCTGGGCGTGATCGCGTCCATGCAGCCCTACCACGCCATCGACGATGGGCGCTGGGCCGAGAAGCGCATCGGACCGGAGCGGATCAAGACCACCTACGCATTCCGCTCCTTGCTTGACGCCGGTGCGCGGCTGGCCTTCGGCTCGGACTGGACCGTGGCCCCGCTCGATCCGCTGCTGGGGATCTATGCCGCGGTCACCCGGCGGACCCTGGATGGGAAGAATCCGGCGGGGTGGGTGCCGGAACAGAAGATCACGGTCGAAGAAGCCCTGAGAGCGTACACGGCGGGCGACGCCTATAGCGTATTTGCCGAGCAGAAGCGCGGCAAGCTGGCCCCGGGCTACCTGGCCGATATTGTCATCCTGGATCAGGATCTGACCAAAGTGAAACCCGAAGCGCTGGAAAAGGCCCGGGTTATGATGACGCTGGTTGGCGGTAAGGTGGTGTATTCACACAAGTAATACGACGTAGTACTTCTTGATACTACAGCCCATGGCAGCTCAGGATCGCCCCCGGTATTGGCAACTTGTTGCAACTACTCTTCTGATGCAGTGGGGCTGGTTGTCAGCAGGGTTTGCCCAAGCGGGCTCGGGACTAGGAGTGTCTCCGGGGGCGGAAGCCTCCTCCTATGATCGGCTGTACGAGGAGCTCGTCTCGTTGCGACCGCAGCCGCAGGCGGTAGCGGCGGTAAGCGAGTTGGTTCTGAGACGCGACGTGGGTCGCTTCACCTTCGAGCGCGGCAATTTCTATCTACTGAAGCCGGTAGGCGGCAGGGTGGTTGGGGCGGTATTCGTGGGCAGAGGAACCTTCTCCTTCGCACCTCCCACTGCATGGAGCGCGAGCGCCTGGCGTTCTTTGAGAAAACCCAGGATCTCGTGGCGCCCCTGAATGCGGTGGTGCTCCTCTTTGCCGACACCACGGCCGTTCAGCTGCAGCGGAGTCTCAGCTTTCGAGACGGCCCGGTGTCGCCCGATGCGGCGAGAGCCATCAAGGACGCTCTCGAATACCTGCGGGATGATGACAGCCCCAGCTTCGATCCCGATCTGATGGAAGCGTTTCTGAACCAGGACTCTACGGATCTCTTCTACGCCCATATCCAACGCCCGAAGAAAGACCCCCTGATGTTCACTGTGAACTCCCGGCTTAACGAGGCGGTTCAGTTGGCGACCCGGGCACGCAGGAAGCGGTGGATTGGGAAACAGACGGAGGTCATCAGTCAATTTCCGAGACAGGGGGACACGGTCCGCGCTTCCACCTACGAGCGCCGGCCGCGAGTCGGGATTTCCCACTACACCATCGATACTCATCTCGAGCATACGGCCATGGGTGATGTGCGGTTCAGCGCCGCCACTCGAATTGTCGTAGCGGCTGAGGCTTCGGTTGGACCGTGGGTCCCCTTGCGGCTCTTCGACGAGCTCGACGTTGACTCTGCTCGATGGGAAGGGGGAACCCCCGCGGGCTTCGCGAAGCCGAAGAAGAGCCCGATTCTCTGGGTCAACCTGGAGCGTCGCTTGAGCCCTGGAGAGACCAAGACGCTGACGCTCTTCTACCGGGGCGATCTCATCGATCGCTTCGGAGACTGGTTCTTCATCAAATCATCGGCGGCCTGGTATCCGATTCCGCTCGATGGCAGGAGTCTCGCCACCTTCGACCTTACCTATCGGGTGCCGTCCTCTCTGGTCTTGGCTAGTGTGGGAGAGCGGAAGGACTCCACGGCCGAGAACCGGACGATCATTACTCGGTGGGTCACGAAGACGCCGGTATCGTTCGCGGCGTTCAACGTCGGCCGATTCAAGGAATATCAGATCCGCCAGGAGGGAGCACCGCCCATCACGGTGTTGGCTTCGGACGACGCCCACAAGGCGTACACCCGCGCACTCCTCAGAGGCGGTGAGGCTGGGCCGGGACCGCAGCGGAAGATGAAGGAAGTCGTCGGATCGGACGTCCTGAACAGCATGAAGTTTTTCCAGAGCGTGTTTGGCACCGCGCCCGCCGGCCACTTCTATGCCACTGAAGTGCCTTACTTCCATGGTGTGGCATTTCCAGGCCTGGTTCATCTGTCGTGGACGACATTCCGGAATACCCAGGAGGACGGCTTCGACGAGTTTTTCCGGGCCCACGAAGTTGCTCACCAGTGGTGGGGACTCGGTGTGGATTACACGACCTACCATGAGCAATGGCTGAGCGAAGGTTTCGCCAGCTTCGCCGGGCTCTGGTATCTCCAACGCTTTCGCAAGGACAATCACAAGTACTACGACATGCTGGAACGCTGGCGAGCAGACATCATGAACCGCCGGAATGATCCCGCCCCAGTGTGGCTGGGATGGCGGAACAGCAGTGGCATGGACGAGGCAGGCTACAGCGTGATCGTCTATCGCAAGGGTGCCTGGGCTCTGCACATGCTGCGGATCATGATGCTGGACCTCAAAACTATGAACGAGGATCGTTTTACCGCGACCATGCGAGACTTTTATCAGACCTATAAGGGGAAGCGCGCGTCCACCGAGGACTTCCGTAAGGTGGCCGAGAAGCAGTTGGGCACCGACCTCGGCTGGTTCTTCGACCAGTGGATCTATGGGAGCGATGTGCCCACCTACCGGGTGGCTTACCGCACGGTCCCGGCAGATAACGGGCAGTACCGGGTGAAGCTCCAGGTTGCGCAGGCACATGTGCCCGAAGACTTCCAGATGTACGTGCCGGTGACCCTCGATCTGGGAAATGACCGGGTAGCGCGGCTTCGGGTAAAGGTGCGGGGACCCAAGTCGGAGATCGATCTGCCGCTGATGCCGGCGGAGCCCAAGGCGCTCAAATTCAACGATCTGGATGGGGTGCTCGCCGAGGTCAAGATGGTCGACTGGAGCAACTGAGAGCCGCTGGCCCGAGCGTCCGGCCGCCAGCTATCTTTCGGAGTTCGCAGCGTGACCTAGACTTTCGAACCCCGGGTTCCATGGCCACACGCACATCGGGCCGCACCAAAGGCCCCCTCAAACTCGAAAAATCCGATCTCCTCGACATCCACCGGCTTATGCTGCTGGCCCGGCGGATCGACGACAAGGAGATCCAGCTCAAGCGTCAGAACAAGATCTTCTTTCAGATATCCGGGGCCGGCCACGAAGCCGTGCTCGCCGCCGCCTCCCGAGTGTTTCGTCCCGCCTACGACTGGTTTTACACCTACTATAGAGATCGAGCCCTCTGCCTCGGCCTGGGAATGACCCCAACCGAGCAGCTGCTCTCCGCCGTAGGTGCCGCCGCCGATCCCAACTCGGGTGGCCGGCAGATGCCCTCCCACTGGGGGCACAAGGACCTGAACATCGTCAGCGCCTCCAGCCCTACCGGCACCCAGTTTCTCCAGGCGGTCGGATGCGCCGAGGCGTGGCTCAGGTATTCGCGGATCGAGGGTATTGAGGACAAGCAGCAGCTGATCCGGGGCGACGAAGTCGTGCTTTGCACCACCGGTGATGGCACCACCAGCGAGGGCGAGTTCTGGGAGGCGCTGAGCAGCGCCACCAACCTCAAGCTTCCGGTCGTGTTCCTGGTGGAAGACAACGGCTACGCCATCTCAGTCCCGGTCGAGGTGAACACCCCGGGCGGCTCCATTTCCAAGCTGCTTACCGGCTTCCCCGGCCTGTTCATCCAGGAGGTGGACGGCTGTGACGTGATGGCCTCGCTGGAGGTCCTGACCAAGGCTGCCGAGTACGCTCGCGCCCGGAAGGGTCCCGCCCTGGTCCACGCGCACGTGATCCGTCCCTATAGCCATTCCCTGTCGGACGACGAAGTCCATTATCGCCCGTCGGCCGAGCGGCAGGCCGACGCGGAGCGCGACCCCGTCACCCGATTCCCCAAGTACCTCCTGGCTCAGGGGCTGGTCACCCAGGATGAGCTGGACGCCGTGGCCCGGCAGGTGGATGAAGAGGTGCAGCGGGCGACAGATGCAGCGCTGGCCTCGCCTCAACCGGGGCCCGAAACGATCTACCAGTACGTCTACTCGCCTGACGTCGATCCGACCTCCGAGCAGTTCGATACCGAAGACGATCCCAAGTTCACCGGCGATCCCACCACCATGGTGGACCTGCTCAACATCTGCCTGCGGGACGAGATGTCCCGCGACCCCCGGATCGTGATCTTCGGCGAGGACGTGGCGGACTGCAGCCGGGAAGAGCATCTCGGAGACGTCAAAGGGAAGGGTGGGGTGTTCAAGGTGACCTGGGGACTGCAACGCGCCTTCGGCAGTGAACGGGTCTACAACTCACCGCTGGCCGAGGCCAACATCATCGGGCGGGCGATTGGATTGGCCACCCGGGGATTGAAGCCGGTGGTGGAGATTCAGTTCTTCGACTACATCTGGCCCGCGTATATGCAGCTCCGCAATGAGCTCGCCCTGATGCGCTGGCGCTCGAACAACGCCTTTGCCGCTCCCTTGGTGGTGCGAGTGACCTACGGCGGGTACCTCAAAGGCGGGTCGGTCTACCACTCTCAAACCGGCGCCGCGGTCTTTACCGGCGTTCCCGGTCTCCGGGTCATCTGTCCCTCCACTTCGCTCGACGCCAACGGGCTGCTCCGTACCGCCATTCGTTGCGACGACCCCGTGATGTTCCTGGAGCACAAACACCTCTACCGCCAGACCTACAACAAGGCTCCGAACCCCGGCCCGAATTTCATGATTCCCTTCGGGAAGGCCAAGGTGGTGCGGACCGGCAGCGATCTGACGGTGGTCACCTACGGCGCCGTGGTTCAGCGGACCTTGATGGCCGCCAAGGCCCTGGAGGATCAGCAGGGCCTGAGCGTCGAGGTGATCGACCTGCGTTCGCTCTCACCGGTGGACTGGGACACGATCTATGAGTCGATTCGGAAGACCAGCCGGGTGATTGTGGCCTATGAGGACTCCTTGAGCTGGGGCTACGGAGCGGAGATCGCCGCCCGGATTGCCGACGAGACTTTCGCGTTCCTGGATGCGCCGGTCAGGCGGGTTGCGGCCACCGATACCTTCGTTGCCTATGCGCCGGAGCTGGAGGATGTGATTCTGCCGCAGGTGGAGAGTCTCAAGAAGGCGATGGAGGAGATCCTGGCCTTTTAGCAGCCGGATTTCCCCTCGACACTCCGCTGAAAACGAATCGGGGCCCGGATCTTGTCCGGGCCCCGTTGCCAATCGGCTAGCGACGATTATGCCGCTGTGCGTGTGGACGTTTGCTCAGTCCACACTGACCTACGGTCTGCTTGTTCGATGCTACGTGTGATTGTGGGTGAGTCGGTTCATATGCCGGCACGCACTTTGTGGGGTACCCTGCGCTGGGTGAGTGCCGCTGCCCCTCCCTTCTGACGGAGTGCCCTACATGAGTATGGTGGAGACACTCGCCAGTCAATAGCGCTATTTCATGACTTCTCGAATCTCGCCGGCGGCGGCGATCACGTTGTCCACGTCGCGGGAGAGAGACCTCGCCTGCTGAGTCGCCTGAGTGAGATCGCCCAGCACCGCCGCCACTCCCGCCGAGCGTAGCCGCAACAAATCGAAGCGCACATTCTGCATTGCCAGCACGCAGGACTCGAGATGGCCGGCGACCTGGCCCCGGCGGCCTCGCAGATCCGAGATGGTCTGCTTCTGCCGCTCGAGCAGATTGAGGCGGCGGGCTCGCTCCGGGTCGTCCGGCTCCCGGGAGAGGCCGGCGATCCGCTCGTCGATGGCTGCCAGACCGTCGGTGTCCAGGTTGCTGTCCATGGCGTGCAGGGTCTTGGCCAGGTCGGTGGCCCTGGAGTACAGGGCATCGACGGTTTGCTGGACTTCAGGCAGCATCTTGCGCTCGGATGCCGGCAGCTTGGACAACAGCTTGAGAATGGCCTGCCGGTCGCCGTGCACCTGCAGCACTGCCGGGAGCTGGGACCCGTACTCCTCGATATCGGGAACCGGCAGCTGCCGGGGAGCCTTGCCTCCGATCATCGTCGTCTCGACGGCATCGGGGGCCGGCGGACGCTTCAACACGTCCCGCCAGCTATAACCAGCCGACCACAGGGTGGCATAGTTCCGCATCAGCCCAATGCCCATTCCGAACATCGGGAAGAGGAACCAGGGGTGTTCCAGCCCAGTGGCGACGTTGATCCCCATGCACCCGGCGCTGACTGCCGCCCAACTGGCGAACTGACCCCGGACTTTCTGGATGATCTTGGGCTCGCCGGTGTCAGGAATCTCCAAGCCCTGCCGATCTCGCCGGGCCGCCCGACGTTGGGATCGGGACAGCGCACTGTCGGGCAACCGCGCGACCGGGCCGCCGCCCGGATGGGGGGGGCGATTTCCGCGGCCGGTCCTGGAATCCGGAACCCGGGAGCTACCCCGCCCGAACTCTGCCCCGCTGCCCCGCTGTCCCGCCGTGCCGGCTCGCCGCGCACCAGTCGGCTGGTAGTCCCCCACATTCCGGGTCTCCAGTGCACGGCGGAGCGCATCCGCCGTTGGCCAGCGGCTCTCCGGATCCTTCTCCAGGCAGCGGGCCACCGCGAGCGCCAGGTCCTCCGGTATATCCGGCCGAAGTAGCCGGATGTCGGGCGCCGGCTCGGTGATCTGCTTCATCAGGATGCCGGCCACGGACGGGGCATTGAAGGGGAGCTTGCCGGTCAGCATCTGGTAGGTGACCACGCCGAGGCTGTATAGATCGGAGCGCCCGTCGATGTTGCGCTCACCGGCGGCCTGTTCCGGGCTCATGAAGGCGGGAGTGCCTATGGCCACGCCAACGCCGGTAAGCGTGGCACCCGAGGACGCCGAGAGCGCCTTCGCGATCCCGAAGTCGGTGACCATGACCCGGCCCCGAGTTCCCTCGAGCAGGATGTTGTCGGCCTTGATGTCGCGGTGGATGACTGAGAGCGCGTGGGCGGCGCTGAGCGCGTCGGCGGTTTCCTTCATGATCCGGCGGACCTCTTCGACCGGCAGCGGTCCCCGCCGGCGGACCCGGGCGGCGAGCGATTCGCCGTCCACATAGCCCATGACGAAGTAGACCAGACCCTGGGCTTCACCGACCGAGTGGATCGGGACGATGTGCGGGTGAGACAGCCGCGCCGCAGTCTGAGCCTCCCGGGTAAATCGCTGCCGGATGTCCTGCTGAAAGGCCAGCTCGGGGGGAAGCACCTTGATGGCGACCCGCCGTTGGAGCCGCTCGTCACGGGCGCGATACACCACGCCCATTCCGCCACGCCCGACCTCACCCTCGATGGTATAGGCGTCTCCCAAAGCCTCGGCCAAACGAGCCGCGAGGGGTCTATCGTGCGGCGCCGTCATGCGGTCGGCGCTGGGGAAGGATGGAAGGCGAGATTTCCCAGCATGGCAAACAATCTGTACCCAAGGGAGTCGGGAGTCGAGAGTGGTGGCAGTTCCTACGGTTTGGCTCGGGTCTGAGGAACCGGGGACTGGGCGCTGCTGGGCCATTCTGGCAGCATTCCAACTCACTTGAGCCGTAAGGGCTGGAGGCACCCGCCAGAACGTCGGACGGGAACTTATAGACCTGCTAAATCCTTTTAAACGAGTGCTCAAACCCATGATAGGACAGAGATGGGCTGGCACGGTCGGTGCACTTGCCTGGCCGATCTGTTTGTGAGTCTGTCATTCTTGCCCCAGATTGGGGCTATGTAAGGAGGGCCTTAAATGGCCGAACGATTGACACTGCCCGTTCTTCCCCTGAGAGAAGTCGTTCTCTTCCCCGGGGTCACGGCACCCATCGGTGCCGGCCGTCCGGCAACACTGCGCGCCATCGAAGCCGCCCTTGCGGGCGATCGGCTGGTCTTTGCGGTGTCGCAGCGGCAGAACGTGGAAAGCGTGACCTCCGAGGCGCTCTATACCATCGGAACCATCGCCCGCATTGGCCAGTTGCAGCGCGGGCTATCGGGCATGCAGCTGCTGCTCAATGGAGAGCAGCGGGGCATCGCCATCCACTACACCGAGCGGGACGGCTACCTCCAGGCCATCGTGCGTGAGGCCGAAGAGATGCAGCCGCTCAATCCTCAGGATCCTGCGTTCGTCGCGCTGCATCGCGAGGCTCGGGCCCGTGCGGCCGAACTGGGCCAGAAGTCCGGCTTGCCGGATGAGGTGGTGCAGCAGGTACTGGCCGGAGTCAACGAGGCCGGCAAATTCGCGGACCTGGTGGCGGGCTACATCGACATCACGCCGGCCCAGCGGCAGATGCTGTTGGAAACGCTGAGCGTGGAGGAGCGGCTCCGCCGGGTGCTGGTCCACATGCAGCGGCAAATCGGTGTGCTGGATGCCCAGGAAGACATCAAATCCCAGGTCCAGGAAGAGCTGGGCGAGCGGCAGCGGGAGATGTTCCTTCGGGAGCAGCTCAAGACCATTCAGCGGGAGCTGGGTGAAGGCGATGAGCGGGACGATCTCCAGGAGCTGAAGGAGAAGCTGGAGGCGCTCGAATTGCCGGCCGAGGCTCGCAAGGAAGTGGACCGGGAGTTCAGCCGGCTGACCCGCATCGGGCGGGAGTCCATGGAGTCCCAGGTCATCCGCACCTTCCTGGAGAACATTGCCGAGCTCCCCTGGAACGAGCGGAGCAAGGAACACCTCGACCTTCCGGAAGCTCAGCGCATCCTGGACGAGGACCACTACGCCCTGGGCGACGTGAAAGACCGGGTGCTCGAGTTCCTGGCGGTCCGCCAGCTTCGGGAGCAGCAGGAAGAGGCGGAGCGGCGGAACGATGGAATGGCGGATGGCACCGGCTCACTCGAAGAGGCAAAAGCCGAGCACAAAGCGGAGGAGGTTGCCGCCGGTGAGTCGACCGATGCGCCGCAGGCCACCGCCACCGTTCCACCGCCCAACACACCGCCCAAGGGCAACGAGGATGACCGCATTGCCAAGGGTCCGATCCTGCTGTTCGTGGGACCTCCGGGTGTGGGCAAGACCTCGGTTGCCAAGTCCATCGCCCGGGCCATGGGCCGGAAGTACGTCCGAATCTCGCTGGGCGGCGCCCGGGATGAAGCCGACGTGCGCGGCCACCGCCGCACCTACGTCGGAGCGATGCCTGGCCGGATCATCCAGGGGATGAAGCAGGCCGGCACAAAGAATCCTGTGTTCCTGCTGGACGAGGTAGATAAGCTCGGCATCTCCTTCCAGGGCGATCCGGCGAGTGCGCTGCTGGAAGTTCTGGACCCGGCGCAGAACGATACGTTCGTGGATCACTACCTCGGCGTGCCCTTCAACCTGAGTGAGGTGCTCTTCATTGCTACGGCAAACTTCATTCAGAACATCCCGGGGCCCCTCCTGGACCGGATGGAAGTGGTCGAGTTTGCCGGCTACACCGAGCGGGAGAAGCGCGAGATCGCGCGGAAATACCTCATCCCCCGGCAGTTCACGGAGAATGGGGTGAGCCCGGAGCAACTCACGATTACCGATGAGGCGCTCTCGGAGGTAATCACCAGCTACACCCGGGAGTCCGGCGTACGGCAGCTGGAGCGGGAGATCGGACGGCTGGCCAGGAAGGTGGCTCGAAAGATCGCCACGCGCGAAGTGGAGCAAATAACCATCGACCGCGAGCAGGTGGACGATCTGCTGGGCCGGCCCAAGGTGCACCCGGAGAAGATGGCGCGGGAAGACGAAGTCGGCGTGGCTACCGGCATGTACTACACGCCCACGGGCGGCGACATCATGTTCGTCGAGGCGTCAACCATGCGGGGTAAGGGCGAGCTGGTCCTCACCGGTCAGCTGGGCGATGTCATGAAGGAGTCTGCCCGCGCCGCCTGGACCTACGCCCGGTCCCACGCAGCGGCACTGCAGATTGCGGATGACATGTTCGATCGGGACATTCACATCCACGTGCCGGCAGGAGCGATTCCGAAGGATGGGCCCTCCGCCGGTGTCACCATGGCATCTGCGGTGGTGTCTACCCTCTCGGGCAGGCCTGTGCGACATGACATTGCCATGACCGGAGAGATCACCCTTCGGGGCCGGGTGCTTCCCATCGGAGGCGTCAAGGAGAAGGTACTTGGCGCGGTGCGGGCAGGAATCAACAAGATCATTCTGCCCAAGGAGAACGAGCCGGACCTGGAGGATCTGCCGCGCGAGGTTCGCGACAAGATCGAAGTATTCCTGGTTCAGGAGCTGGGCGAAGTTCTTGCCTTCACGCTCCGCGGCGCCACGTTCCGCGAGGGACGCCTGCTCTTCGGCGACGAGAAAAACCCGCGTGACGTGCTCCCGCTTTCGGCGGTTGGGTTCAGGCACTAACAAGCGGGGCAGCGGGCTGACAGCACAAAGACCCTCCCGGACATACGTCTGGGAGGGTTTTTGTACTTACTGCCCCGCTGCCCTTCCGCCCCGCTGCCCCGCCTTTCTCACCCCCATCTCCGCGGCCTGGGCTAGCTCCGCCGGCGTAGTCCCGTCACGGGGGAAGACGGCGGCTCCCGCGTTCACTTCGATAGGTACCAGCTCGCCGCCGGAGGTTCGGGCCGGTTGTTCACTCAGCGCCCGGTGGAGGTTCTGGGCCAGAACGCTGGCGCCACCGGCATTGGCTCCCCGGAGCAGCATTCCGAACGCTTCCACCCCGTAGCGGCCGATCACATCACTGGCTCGCACATTGGAGCGAAACACTCCGGCTGCATGGAGGAGCACTTCATCCCCCGCTCGCGGCCCGAGACGCTCGCCCAAATGTTTGAATCCTGCCAGCTCGAAGATCACGAAGGCCAATGGCTCGCCGTAACGGCGGCTGAAATCCACTGCGCCTTCCAGCTCCGTCATAAGGGTGGCGTGATTGAGCAGACCGGTCAGCCCGTCCCGGTGCACCATCTCACGGATTCTACGGCCCCGGGCCGCGCGGGCGATCACGGTCTGGACCAGCAAGGCAGAATCGGAGTTGGCGGACACGAAATCGTCGGCGCCGGCCCGGAGTGCCGCGACCCGCTCCGCCGTTGTGTCCTCACCCACAAAGACGATTGGCAAGAGATGGTAGCGGGCGTCCTGGCGTATCATCCGGGCCAGGGCGAAGGCATCGGAATCTTTGAGACGAGTGCTCAGCAGGAGCAGATCTGGCGACTCGCGGTCCAGCGCTTCGGTGACGGATTGAGAGGGTGCGTTGCAGGTCACCCGTATATGCGCTCCGTCGAGAGCGGTTGAGATTCGGCCGGCCCGGTCCGGATCGGGCTCGACCAGCACAACGTTCGACGGAGGCGGACCAATGCGGGCAAAGGTCCGGGCGTAGCGCGGCAGCTTCTGCTCCACCTGCTCCGCGGGAAACACCGCATCCACTCCTGCCGCTATGGCCCGAAGCCGGTCGACCGGCCGCAGCGTCTCCACCAGCACGACTGCACCAGGACGTCTATCGGCACTGCTGGTCCAGCTGGAGGCGACGGCTGACAGGTCGCCGTCGCCCGCCTCACCCCCGATGATCACCAAGTGGGGCAGCTCCTCTGTGGGGATCGAGCCAGGATCCTCCCGCCGTTCGCCGAATCGAACCTCGTATCCCGCCCGCCGTAACTCCTGGGCAATCCGCTCCCGCTGCGGAGTGGCCCGCATGACCAGCTAGGGCCCGTGGAGTCAGCGAAGACTTCTCTCCCGCGGCCACTCCGGCGAGCTGGGCCTCGGCTCTGCGGACGGCGGCCCCGAGCCGCTCGACCAGGGAAGACAGACTTGCGGTGTCGGTCGAGCCCGGGTTGGCGGCGAGCCACCGTTCCCCCTCCCGCGCAATACCGCTCAACTCGGAGAAGCCAAATGAGCCTCCCGAGCCGGCGAGGCGGTGAAGCCGGTCTCGCAGCGTATGTTCTGCCTCGGCACCGCTGCCGAGCGCGGCGATGTCGGATCTCAGTTCGTCGAGCTTCTGCGGCATGGACCCCAGGTATTCACGCTGGAGCTGAAGCAGAGCGGCATCGACCGGGTAGGTCATGTCGGTTCCGTGAATCGCTCGAGCGAGAGGCGGGCAGCGGCCACGAACGAAGGGGCGGTGCTCCAGTGACCCTGCACCACGTCGTTTCTGCGAGAAGCAATGATTGCGCTGTGATCGTCGAATACCGCGAGGACCGGCATTCCCGGCCAATCATGCTGCTCCGGCAAGACCCTGACCTCCGAGAATCCGAGATCCACAGGCCCCGTCGACCAAAGGCTCAAGGCGACCCCGGCGGCGAATGGGCGTCGTAGCGCCGGACTCAGCAGAGGATACGCATCGGGTGGCGCCAGGAGGTCCACCGACCGGGCGGCTCGGGTGACTCCCTGCGTCAGCAGTTGAAGGGCTCCGCGCCCGGAGTCGATCTCGACCAGTGTTGGACCGGATTCAGCCGGCAGCCTCTCCAGCTCGATGCTGAGCTGCTCGAGG
The DNA here is from genome assembly GCA_963842945.1 of uncultured Gemmatimonadales bacterium. Taxonomy (GTDB): domain Bacteria; phylum Gemmatimonadota; class Gemmatimonadetes; order Gemmatimonadales; family GWC2-71-9; genus CAVVWJ01. The sequence continues at coordinate 212,268 of CAWJIM010000019.1, read as the reverse complement.
GCCGTTCCGTGGTTGCTGGAGATTCGAGCGATGAGACCCGCCGGCCCTTCGGGTCGGTAGCGGCGGGGGCGTCCGGCTTCAACCCGGGCAGCGCCCTTGCTCACCAGCCCCTCGAGTGCGCTGTAGGCGTTGGCCCGGGCCAGACCGGCGGCTCTGGCAATAGCGTACCCAGTGCCTGGACCATGCTTGAGAAGGACCTCATAAACCAGGCTTTCCGTCGGGGTGAAGCCGAAGCTCGTGAGATCTAGGCCCATAAGGTAGTAGTTTCATATACTACCGTTGAAGCCACAAGGGTCAGGTGTAACTCAGGTTCCAGCCAAGGGCCTGGGCAATGAGGGCGAGCCTGAATGTCACGTCCACTTCCCGACCCTCGGTGGTCTTGGGATCCAGGTGAAGTGGATAGTAGTGATAAGTGATCTTATTTCCCGTTTTTGGCTGCGATCTGAGGTTTTTCGGGCGCCATACGCCCAATTCATCGCAATCCTGCAGCAGCCGGCCCAAGACCTTGGTGGCCACGGGAGCCCACTCCAAGGCACCCATACGCGCGAGCAGCTCGATATAGTGCAGGGCCAGGGGAAGATCTTTGGGCACGCCCTTGCTGTCGGCCTCGATCGGGTCGCCCAAGATCAGGTGCTGGGGCCGCACCGTCTTCTTCCCCACCTGGATCACGAACGCCTTCTTCGGCTCGGGCTGGGCCAGGTAGTGGCCCAACCGCTCGGTGAATCCTGCCCGCTCCCGCTGCAGGTTCGGCATTGACGCCAGCATCGCGACAGAATACCAACTCGGTGGGTGAGCCTCAGGATGGAGGACCATCTGTTTGCCGGACTTGATGAAGGGCTTTTCGGCGAGCGGACCCCGCAGAAACTGAGAGATGGCGCTGGCGATCTTATGCCCTGCGCCCCGCAAACGGGGGTCATCCCCGTAGCCCGCCTCGGCCAGTGAAGCCGACGCGGCTTCTCGCATGATCCCCCGAGCCCACGACTCGGCTTCCGGATCCGACTTGACCGCCTTCTGAAACTCGAACATGAGAGAGGGATCTTCGTCCCGGGAGAGCAGGCGAAAGAGAACCCTGATCGGCAAGCTTGAACGGGCGGCTCGAGCGTGGCCACTCCAGCTGCAGCAGACGCCGGTACTGGGGGATGGTGCCTACATCCTTTACTCCCTGTGCGGCGGACGTCGCCAGGCCGAGCAGGTTTCCACCCCATATCCCGCTGTCCTTCTGCTTCTTAACTACTGCCAAGGCGGTTTTGGAATCGAGAATGGCGAGCTGGGCCGCTTCGATTACCTCGGGCGGGGCGTAACCTTGGGGGGCCAGCTCACGATACGTGCGATACCGGATCGAAGCCCCGGCGTTTTCCAGCAGCCAGGTGAGCGGAATCCGGTGCTCAGTGGGCAGGTCCAGGATCGCTCCGGGGTTCGGTTGGCGGGGTCAGGCGGCGGAGAAGATATGCGCTCAAGCCGCAGAGGCGGTAGGCTCACTGCTGTTTCACCCGCTCCTCCCCCGCTTTGCGGAACTCGGAGCCTGAATTCCAGGCAGGCTGGGCCGAAGCATCGGCCACTGCCACAGCTGTCCGGACGATGACACGAAGCTGCTGCCGTGCACCATCATAATTGAATGAGGGGAGGACCTCGTCGCTGGGCTGATGGTACCGCTTCTCGGTGTATTCCTCCTGTTTCTTCTTCCCGTAGTCGGCGGGCTGACCCACATAGTGCTGCCCATCCTCGATCGAGAGTCCGGGTACACCTGCGCGAGCCAGCGGAAAGTGATCGGATCGGAAGAAGGCCCCGTGAAGGAGAGCCTCCCGGCTCTCGGTGACCTGAAGGCCTTCTGCAGCGGCAGCCTGCCCGAACGTCTTGCTCAGATTCGACTGATCGAGCCCCACTGCCGCTACATCTTTCGTGCGGCCGTACAGGTTCATGACGTCGAGGTTCAGGATCGCGGCAATTCGGCTCAGCGGAATTGCAGATCGGCCGACCATGGCCTGGGAGCCCAGCAGCCCGGACTCCTCGGCGGTGAATCCCACGAATACGAGAGAGCGCCCGGTGCGCACTCCGCTTCGGGCGAAGGCCTCAGCCGCGGTAAGAACTGCCGCGGTGCCCGAGGCATTGTCTTCGGCTCCGTTGTAGATGGAATCGCCGTTCACCGGGGCGCCGATCCCGAAGTGATCGTAGTGGCCGCCGATCAAAACTGCTTCTGATGCCAGGGGCCCCCGGCCGGGAAGCTTCCCCAGGACATTGCTGGTACCGGAGCGTTGAATGGAGCTCCGGACTGTGGCATCGAGTTGGACGCCCAGTGGCACCGGCTCGAATCCATGACGTGCAGCCTGGTCCATCAACGCCGTCAGGTCTTTTCCGCCCAGCTGAAAGAGTCTTCCCGCGGCATCGCTGGTGAGCCACCCGGCAATCAGGAGTGACTTTGGTGGCTCCTCGATTCGAACTTGGGGCCCGGTCCAGCTCGACTGTACTGTGGACCAGGGATAGGTGGCACTCTCCGGCGTGTGGACCAGCAGGATGCCGGCCGCTCCCTGCCGCTGTGCCTCCTCGATCTTGTAAGTCCACCGGCCATAGTAGGTCAGAATGGGGCCGCGAAAGATCGTGGAGTCTCTCAGTCCGGGGTCGTTGACCAGGGCCACCACGATCTTGTTCTTGACATCGAGACCTCGGTAGTCGTCCCACTGATACTCCGGCGCAACGATGCCATAGCCCACGAACACCAGATCGCCCTTGAGTGAAACCAGCGAATCGTTCCGCATCGACCACAGCACGTAGTCCTTCCGATACGCCAGATCGCCGGGCGCCGGCGCCGCGATGCGGACGGTGGGGCTCGGAGTGAGGGTGATGATGGGGACGTGCTGATAGTAGGTGCCGCTGTCACCAGCGGGCTGCAGGCCCAGGCGCTCGAACTGGGCCGCGATGTACTTGGCCGCGAGCTCACCACCGCGAGTGCCCGGTCGCCGGCCCTCAAGGGCATCGTCCGCCAGGAACTCGAGATGGGCCCGGAGCACTCGCTGATCCACTGCACCGGCAACTTTTTCAGCAGCGGAAGGTGAGCTCGAGGTCTGACTTTGGGCCGCCAGGGGCAGGCAACTGAGCAGGCACAACAGCACGAGGTTACGGGGCATGGATTCGATCCTGGAGGTGGTCAGACGAGAGACGAAGGACAGACTCGGGATAGCACGCAATCGCTGCATTTAGGCCGCCGGGCTATGCACACCTGGCGGCCATGGAAGATGAGAAGATGGGAGAGAAGGGCCCACTCCTCCTGGGGAAAGAGACGCATCAGCTCCTGCTCTACCTTCACTGGGTCCTCCTCCGCGCTCAGACCCAGCAGTCGGGACAGCCGTCCCACGTGGGTGTCGACCGTGACTCCTTCGTTCAGGTTGAACGCGTTTCCCAGGACTACATTGGCGGTCTTCCGGCCGACACCGGGCAGTTTCCTCAACTCCTCCATGGTCCTGGGCACCTCGCCGCCGTAGTCCGCCACCAAGGCCTGCGCCATGCCGACGAGACTCCTGGTCTTGTTGCGGAAGAATCCGGTGGACTTGATGATCTCTTCGACCTCGGCTGGGTCGGCTTGAGCCAGCTCGAAGGCTGTAGGGTAGCGGGCGAAGAGGACCGGGGTGACCATGTTGACCCGAGCGTCGGTACACTGAGCCGAGAGAATGGTGGCGGAGAGCAGCTCGAAGGCATTCCGGTAGTCCAGCGCGCACTTTGCGTCCGGGTAAAGCTGCCTTGAGTCGGGAGAGTACTTCTCCCGGCGGCCGGACGGACGGTGCCACGGTACCGCCCTACGCCAGAACCTGGACAGCTTCCTCCGGACCGATTTCTTGAGCGACCTGCTTCTTCCGCCCTTTCGCAACTGCAGTCCTCGCGCGTCTTCCGCCCGTTCCGCCGTCTCCGCCCGTCCGTCGACCCTCACCTCCGCCTCCTGGCATACGCGACGAAGTCGCCCACCGACCGAGTGTTCAAGATGTTGCTCGAGCTCAACCAGCCCTTCCGGGCCATGTTCATTCCGAACTCCACGTAGCTCAAACCGGAGACGCTGTGCGCGTCGGCACCGATGGAAATGACGACTCCTCGGTCGCGCGCCTGCCGAACCACTCGCCAGTCGAGGTCCAGGCGGTGAGGATCCGCGTTGATCTCCAGGGCTACACCGGTTTCGGCGGCCTTGCCGATGACCGCGTCCAAATCAACCGGGTAGGGATCCCGGGAGAGCAGCAGCCGGCCGGTGGGATGGCCGATGATGGTCAGATAGGGGTTGTCCATCGCCGCCAGCATGCGAGCGGTCATCTCCTTTTCGCCCATGTTGAAGCGGCTGTGCACCGATGCGATTACGAAGTCGAGTCGCTCGAGGATCCGTTCCTCGTAATCCACTCGCCCATCCTGCAGGATGTCGGCCTCGATCCCTTTCAGCACCCGGAAGCCGCTGAGCCGGCTGTTTACCTCATCGATCTCGTCGGCCTGTCGAGCGAGATCCTCCGGCCGCAGTCCGCCGGCATAGGCGGCCGCCTGGCTGTGGTCGGTGACGCCGAGGTATTCGTAGCCGGCATTCTTGCAAGCGATGGCCAGCTCCTCGACGGTGTTCGAACCATCCGAGTAGCTCGTGTGGCAGTGGAGAAAGCCTTTGAGATCCTGCTGAGTCACCAGCGCGGGCATCGCGCTCTTTGCCGCGGTCTCTACCTCGTCGGTGCCTTCCCGCAGCTCGGGAGGTATGAACTCCAGACCGAGCGCCTGATAGAAGGTCTGCTCGTCCGGTGTAGCCACGAACTGACTTCCCCGCCACAGCGCCGCGCCAGCCAAGGTGTAGCCCTTTTCGCGCGCGCGGGCGCCGAGCGCACTCAGGTGAGCGTCGCTGCCGGTCGCCTGAACCAGCACGGTTCCGGCGTTTACCGGAGTGGTCGCCACGATCTGTGCGCTGGCACCCCCGGGAAACCGCAGGGTCAGCCGCCGCTCATCCTGTCCCGCAAACTCATGGACCCCGGGGAGCTGACTCAGCCGCCGAAACAGGTCGGCGGGCGAGCACTCGGCCACCAGCACGAAGATGAGGTCCCGGACGATCTCGGACCGGCGGCGCACATCACCCGCTGTGATCGCGCTGGTGACGCCGGGCAGCCTCTCCAGCGCAGCCCGAAGACCCTCGGCTTCGTCGGCCGCGTGATGGGACAGGCGATACGCGCTGGTGTGCCGCAGGAAGGCGATGCCCTTGAGGATGTTCTCCGACGTGCGCTGGCCGAACCGAGGCAGCTTGGCCAGACGGCCGTCATGGGCGGCCGCCTCCAGCTCGGGAAGGGAATCGATCCCCAGCACCTCGTGGATCTGGCGGATCTTGGCGACCCCCAAGCCGGAAATCTCGAGCATCTCCACCAATCCGGGCGGAATCTGCTCGCGGAGCTCCTCCAGCATGCTCGCCCGCCCGGTGTTCACCAGCTCGGACACGATGTTGAGTGTTGCCGGCCCGATGCCCTTGGCCGATGCGAGCGCTCCATCTTCCAGAGACTGCCGCAGGTCGCCGGGAAAGCCGGTGATGGCCCGGGCCGCCGTCCTGAATGCCCTGATTCGAAACGGGTTCTCGCTCTTCAGCTCCAGGAAGGCGGCGATCTGCTCCAGCACCTGAGCCACCGCCTTCTTGTCCATGTAATCCTTGACGCTCTCCATAGATAGCTAGGAGCTGGGGGCCGGGAGTCGGGAGCTCGGATCGGGCTGCTCGGAGCGGTTTGCTCCCAGCTCCCCGCTCCCAGCTTCCAGCTCAATGACCCGCCAGCCGAGCTCGAGCAGCTCCTCCTCACCGGCAAGGGAGAAGAGTCCCGCGGCCGCGCCCCCGGAAAGGGTGGGGCTGAACACCGACGTGCCGTCCGGTCTGGTCAACCCGATCGGCTGCTGCCCGCCTACCTCGACCACGCTGAAGCCTGGACGATCGGGATGAATTCCGAAGACCCCCAGAACCCGCAGCAGTCCGGCGTCCGGCTCATAGTATTGGAACCAGCCGTCCAGTGGCTCGTGCGGATCTCCGGGAATGACCTGAGCCCAGACTCGCCGCTCCGGTAGCTGGGTGTAGAACGCTCGCCCATCGGGTTGGGGAGCTGCCCGCGGCGCCGCGCTACGGAGGAAGTCCGAAAGCTGATCCGAGCTCAGCTTCACGGTGAGGCTGCCGCCGGCCCAGAAGAGGTACCCGTGATGCACGAGCGCAGCCAGTTGATCGATGCCCTCGCCCAATCCGTCTTCCGGCCGGAGGTCCCGCAGCAGCGACACCACCTCCCGCAGCATGAGGAAGCCGTCTCGATTACGGGCGTCGTGGCCAGCCTCGTCAAGAGCGGTTCGGATGGCCGGGAAGGTGGTCTGGGCGGTGGTCTCGAACACCAGGTCGAACGGGGTAGGACGCAAGCGCTGCATGAATGAAATCTAGCGGGTCGTCCCCGGCTCGGCGCGCGGCAGGAACCCGTGGAGCAAACGCACAAATTCTTGATGGGCTTCGACGTACGGCACATGGCCGCAGCGGGAAAGTACCGCCAGCGTCCACCTGAAGCAGCTGGGCGACGGTGCGGGAGGCTTCCAGGGGAATGACGTCGGCTTCGCCCTGAAGCAGGATGGCCGGGATCCGGATGCCCGGAAAGCCGCGGGCGGAGATCGTAATCGCCCAGACTGGACCAGACCTCCTGCTGAGTCCGGCCGGTTACCCGGAAAGGCGTGAGGTCACGAGCCCGGGCAGGATCGAAGAAATAAGCGGCAACGGAAAGCTCGAAGGCCCGCTGGGCATAGGCAGCCGGGTCACTCTGCGCGGAGGCCGCTGGCTCGGAGATCGGCTCGCTGCTGCTGCAGAGCCGGGTCCAGGTTCCGCTCCTGAAAGCGTCGCTCGAACTCCTGCCGGGCTTCACGCCAGGCGGGAGCCGGCGAGACCAGGGCCAGCCGGCTGACTCGGCTCGGGTACTCGGTGGAGTAGAGCAGCGCCAACAGGCCTCCCCAGGAGTAGCCAACCAGGGTCAGCTGCTCGAGTGACCATTGCTTTCGGAGCTCTTCCAGATCGGCCACGTGCTCGCGCCAGCCAACCGGGGTCTCCCGGGTGACAGGAGATTGGCCGCCGCCCCGCTGATCGTAGTAGATGAGCTCGCGACCACTGGCGAGGTCGTCGAATCCGGGGAGGAGGTAGTCGTGATGGGCGCCGGGGCCACCGTGGAGCACCACGGCGGGTGGCCCCTGTCCGATGCGACGCTCGAAAATGCTGACGCCACGGACGTGTCGACTTCCGGACTGTGCCTCGGCGATGGGCATGTGGACCGGCTTTACAGCAGGATGGCCAGCGCGTCGGCCACCCGCCTCACCGCCGCTTCTTCGTCGGGAGTAAACGGGTCGGGTACGTCGCTGTCGATATCGATTTGCCCCAGGATGAGAGGCCCCCGCCGGATGAGCACCACCAGCTCGGAGCGGGTCCACGCATTGCAAGCCAGATAATTCTCCACGGCCCGGACGTCCGGAACATTCTGATCCTGCTTGGTGGCGACGGCGGTGCCGCAGACACCGACTCCCACCGGGATTCGGGTGTGGTCGGTTTCTCGGCCGGAGTACGCCTCCAGCACCAGCTCCTCGCCGTGGACCATGTAGAGATACACCGAAGTGTACGGCGGGCCGGCCGCCCGGATCTTTTCCGCCGTCAGGCGAAGCAGTGCCTCTCTGCCTTCTTCCCGGACGAATGCCCCTCTGAGGGCGGCGATGATCCGTTCGCTATCGAGCACTGCCACCTCAGCCCCCCCGGATTCCCAGAGTGGCGCGGAGGGTTGTTATTGCCGAGCCGCGGCGGACCACGATGTCCACCGTCTCTCCCGGACGGTAGCTTCGAAGCGCCTCGGTCATGGCCTGCAGATCGGGCGTTTCGGTCGCGCCTATTCTGGTGATGATGTCATCGCCCCGGAGCCCGGCTTTCTCGGCCGGACTCCCCGCTCGCACTCCGACCAGCCGAACCCCTCCGGGCGCCCCCGTCATGTCAGGCACGGTCCCGAGGTAGGCTCCGTAGCCAGTCGAAGTCGCGGCCGTGGTGGAGGTCTGTACCGGGACCGACGCCGGCACATCCATATAAGCGAGAGGAGCTCGGCGATTCGCCAGTGCGGTTACCAGTCCGAGGGCAAAGTCGGCAACGCGCTTCAGCCCGTCGACGTTGATCTTGTCCCAGTCATCGGTAGTGCGGTGGTAGTCCTCATGCAGATCGGTGAACAGATGGAGCACCGGGCGCTTGGCAGCGTAGAACGAGGACTGATCGCTCGGCCCGTAGCCGTCGCCCTGAGCCTTGAGGTCCAATCCCGCATACCAGTTGAGCGAGTCGAGCAGTGGAGGGAATTCCTTGGCGGTCTTGGCGCCGTACACGATGAGCCGCCCGGCGCGGAGGCGACCTACCATGTCGAGATTGATCATGGCGAGGGTGCCGGCGAGAGGATAGATCGGCTCCTTCACATAATGAGCCGAGCCCAGCAACCCCAGCTCTTCGCCGCTGAAGGCGATGAACACCACGGTCCGCGCCGGCGGTGATGCGGCCAGCCGGGCTGCTACCTGGATGAGCGCGGCAATGCCCGAGGCGTTATCGTCCGCGCCATTGTGAACCCGGCCGGTGCTGTCGGGATCGAGGCTGCCGAACCCACCCAGCCCCAGATGATCGTAGTGGGCGCCGAGAATGACGGTCTGGTTTCTCAGGACCGGATCTCTGCCGGGCAGAATGCCGATCACATTCTTTCCCACCAACACCACCCTGCCCCGAGCCGAGGGAGCATCCCGGCCTACGTTGAACGACTGAAACCAGCCTCCCGCGGCGGGCTGAAGTCCCACCTCGGAAAACCGGCGGGCAAGGTAAGTGGCAGCGGAGTCGGCCCCGGGGGAGCCGGTGGCCCGGCCCTGGAGCCGATCGTCAGTGAGAAACTTGATGTCGTCCAGAAGGCGGGGCGGCTCGACCAGCTTCTGAGCCGCCAACGACTGGACCACCGCCGTGAGCGCCAGCCCCACAGCTGCGAACGCGTTACGCATCCGGGAATAATAGAAGGGGCTACTTACTGCGGCACGAAGCTCGTGTCGGGCCGAAGCCGCCGGGCAAAGGCCGCCAGCAGGCGAGACGTACGGTCGAGGTCTTCGAGCGCCACCATCTCATTGGGGCTGTGCATATAACGGTTGGGCACCGAAACCAGTCCAGTGGCCACCCCACGGTGAGCGTTGAAAATGGCTTCCGCATCGGTGTGAGTGTCGCGAGAAGCCGCTTCGATCTTGTAGGGGATCTGCTCCGCCTCGGCTGTTTCTACCAGCAGCTCGAATACGATCTCACTCACCGAGGCTCCCCGCGAGATCGCTGGGCCGCCGCCGAGCCGGTAGTCGCCGTGGCGCCGCTTGTCGATGCCGGGGTAGTCGGTTGCGTGCGTCACGTCGATCACAATTGCCACGTCGGGCTCCAGCCGGCTGGCCGACGACCGGGCGCCACCGCCTGTGGCCGCGATCTCTTCTCTGGTCGTGGCCACAGCGGTGACGGTTGCCGCCGGACGGTCTCCAGCCAGGAGCCGGAGCGCCTCGAGAACAACAAATGCTCCTATCCGGTTGTCGATGCAGCGGCTCACCAGCCGCCCGTTGGGAAACTCGAGAACCCCGGCCGAGAGCACGCCGGGATCGCCGATCCGGATCCGGGCTTCCGCCTCGGCTCGACTGGCGGCTCCGATGTCGATCCAGAGGTCTTCGACCTTGGAGACTTTTTCCCGCTCCTCCCGCTCCATCAGGTGGATGGCCTTCTTCCCTACCACTCCGGTTACCTGGCCGGACCGACCGAGCAGGATGACGCGTTGCCCCACGAACACCTGGTGATCCCAGCCGCCGATGGTATCGAAGCTGAGATAGCCCTCATCGTCCACGTGGGTGACCATCACCCCGATCTCGTCGATGTGGCCGGCGAACATCACCTGCGGCCCGCCTGACCCGTCCAGCCGGGCAAAAGAGTTTCCGGAAACATCGGCTTCCACCGTATCGGCGAACTTCTCCGCTTCGGCTCTCCAGGACCGGGCGGGCGCAGCTTCGAACGAAGAGGGGCCTGGAGTGTCGAGCAGGCGCTTGAGGAAGGCGAGAGAATCAGGATTCACGTGACCGACCGTTGAGGGGCAGTTCCAGGTAGACGGTTCCGGCTACTGGATTGTTCCGGTAGGGCGGAATCTCGTGGAAGCCGAGCTGCCGGTAGAGAGTGAGAGCGCTCTTCATTGAAGGAAGACTGTCCAGACGCATGTACCGGTAATCCGCTTTGCGGGCAACTTCGATAATGCGTTGAATCAAGGCTCGGCCAATCCCGTGTGCCCGGAACTCGGGCCGAACGTACAGCCGCTTCATCTCACAGGCAGCCTCGTCGAGCGGCCGCAATGCGACGCAACCCGCCGGCCTATGATCCCAGGACGCAAGCAGGAGCTCTCCGCGAGGAGGGGCGTACTGGCCCGGCAATCCCGCCAGCTCCGATGCGAAATCCTGAAAGCACAGGTCCACGTCGAGCGAGCCGGCATATTCCTCAAACAGATCGCGGGCCAGAAGAATGTCGGCGGCACCATGGGCCTGGGCAATGGTCAGCATGCTCCGGCTGTGGCCCACCGCTCGAGACTTGCCATGGTCCGGCCGTCGAAGGCCGACCGCATCCTTCTGGCGCCATCCACCAACCTTGGACCGGGTCGCGAGGTGTGGGCGTTGCCGTCCATGATCCAGGTCGGGACCCGGGAGAACAACTCCAACGCCTCCGGCTGATTCAGCTGCTCCAGCTCCGCCCGACTCCGTTCGAGGTCGAAGCCACAGAGCATGATCAGGAGGCAATCCGGCTCCAGCGCACTCACGTCGGGCCACGCGGCTCGGACCGAACGGTTGCCCGGAGCTGCGCCGACATCCAATCCTCCAGCGATCGCAACCAGCTCGGGGACCCAGTGTCCCGCCAGATAAAGGGGATCGAGCCACTCGATGCAGAGCACCCGGGGAGAATGGGCCGAACGTTCCGCGGCCAGCCTGCGGAGCCGGTTTTGGAGCCCGAGAACCAGCTCCTCCGCCTCGTCACTCAGCTGCAGGGCTGCTCCGATGGCCCGGATGTCCTGCCACACGCCTGCCAGATTCTGTGCGCTGAGGGACAGCACCTGCGGTTCGGGCTGTAAGCTGGCCGCGAGGCGGTGAACCTGGCCGTCGCTGACCGCGCAGATCTGACAGAGATCCTGAGTGATGATCAGATCGGGAGCCAGCCGCCGGAGCGCCCGCTCGTCAACGGCGATGACCGGCTGTCCGTCCTGGCTCAGCCGCCGGACCTCCGCGTCGATGGCGGCCCCGGGGGCGTCGATATCGATCGGGGTGGTGGTAACTCGGGGAAGGTGGAGGACCGAGGCCGGGTAATCACACTCGTGGGAGATCCCGACCAGCAGGCTCCGATCTCCCAGGGCGGCCACAATCTCGGTGGCCGCCGGCAACAGGCTAACGACTCGCACTCACGCCTCTGCCAGCCGGCTGGGTCGGTAGTTCACGAATAGAAGGAGGCCGGTGAAGGTGGCGATGAGGGTGCGAAAATCGTGGGTCAGCAGATACGCCACCGTTCCCAGGAGCGTGGGTGTTTCGGTCAAGGCCCAGATCACAACGGCCCGGCCCAGGTTGGCCCGCCACCATTCGTCCTGCGACAGGCCTGCGCTGGAGCTGGTGAGCCGTCCGGCAGAGTACACGGCGGCACCGAAGAGCACCGCGCTGATGAAGAAGAGGCCCAGATAGAGCACGCGCCGGTCGGGTACCGCCGAGATCGGCATGGACGCCATCGAGCCCACGTACCAGGCAACCCCAAAGAACAACATCACACCGAGCATCAACGCAGCATGAATTATCCGGGCGCTGATTGCGGGGGAGACGGGGGCTCCGGGCGGCATCTAGCGGCGAGCCACCCGATAAAGCACCGCGCCAAGGGCGGCGAACACCAGAACCGCCGCGAGGTCGCTGGTAGCGAAGCCACCCAGTAGCCGTTGCAGACCCACCACGTGGGCCAGGTAGTCGGCCGCCGGGACCTGGGCAGCTTCGGCCCGGGACACCAGAAGTGCGGCGATGCCGGCGATGGTGACTCCGGCGATGGCGCCGCCAGCGATGAGCCCACTGGAGAACAACACCCCCGGTCCCGATTCCACCTCCATCAGCGAGCGCTGGGCTCCGCGCGATCTCCGCTCCACCAGCCAGCGCACCGCCCCGCCGATGAACATCGGGCAGGAGGTCGAGATCGGGAGATAGACGCCGACCGCGATGGGCAAGGACTGGAGTCCCATCAGCTCGATGGCAAAGGTCAGGAACACCCCGATGAGCACCAATCCCCACGGAAGCCGCTGGGTCAGGATGCCGTCGGTCACCAGGGCCATGATGGTGGCTTTGGGCGAGTCGAGCTTGGTGATCGGCTTGCCTTCGATCTCGCGGACCCTGCCGCCGATCCCCGGATCGACCAGATAAGCGACCTGGTGAGTCTGAGGGTCGATCAGATACTTCCCGGGCTGAACTCCCTGGGTGGGGATGTTCACCCGCACTACCTCCCACTCCTTGCCCTGGTGCCGCATCCGCTCGCCGATTCCGGTCACCGAGCGGTCGGCCGCTCCCGGGGGCGACGCCTGCAGCGTGACCCCCGCGTGCTGCTCGGGGACCACGTTGGTGTAGGTGTTGTTCAGGAGGGTGATAGTCCAGCCGATGGCGAGGGCGGAGGTGATGGCGCCAACCATGATGGCGATCTGCTGCCGCTTGGGCGTGGCGCCAACCAGGAAGCCGGTCTTGAGATCCTGGCTGGTGGCGCCCGCATTGCCCGCCGCCACGGCGATGACGCCGGCGATAGACAGCGCCGCCACCCTGTGGTCCACTCCAGTCCATCCGATCAGGAGGAAGATGGTGGTAGTCCCGATCAGCGCCGCAATGGTCATCCCGGAGATGGGGTTGGCGCTGACGCCAATCTCGCCCGTGATCCGGGAGGAGACCACCACAAAGAAGAACCCGAAGATGATGATGAGAATGGCGCCCAGCAGGTTGACGCCGACCTGAGGCAGAATCGTCAGGAGGAGCGCCAGGGCCACCGAGCCGGCGATAGTGACCCAGATGGGGAGGTCGATGTCGGTCCGCACCCGGGAGCTGATCTCGCCAACGCTGCTCCGGAGATCCTGAAAGCCGGAACGGAAGGCGGAGACAATCGTGGGCAGGGCGCGCAGCAGGGCGATGATCCCGGCGGATGCCACGGCGCCGGCGCCGATGTAGAACACGAACTCGGCCCTGACTTCGCCCGGGCTCATGTCGCGGATCAGCTTGGTCTCGGCGAAGATGGGCTGATTGAGGCCGGAGCCGAACAGCTTGATGGCCGGAATCAGTACCAGGTACGCCAGGGAGCCGCCGGCAAACAGATACCCGGCGATCCGGGGCCCGATGATGTAGCCGACACCCAGCAGCTCGGGCGAGACCTCGGCTGATATGGAGGCGCCCTTATAAAAGGTGGAGACCCGCCCGGGATACTCCTTCCACAACTTCAGTCCCGCCATCAGGAACTTGTAGGCGAACGCGAGGCCGAAGGCCTGAAAGAGCAGTCGGGCCTGCAGCCCGCCCTTGTCTCCCGCGATGAGTACCTCGGCGCAGGCGGTCCCTTCGGGGTAGGGCAGATTGCCGTGCTCCTTCACGATCAGAGCGCGCCGGAGCGGGATCATCATGAGCACCCCGAGCAGCCCGCCGATGACCGCGATCACCGCCACCTTGCTCACGGTCAGGTCATAGCCCATCAACAAAATGGCCGGGAGCGTGAAAACGACCCCGGCCGCGATGGACTCACCGGCCGAGCCGGTGGTCTGCACGATGTTGTTCTCGAGGATGGTCGACTTGCCGAGGGTGCGGAAGAAGGCCACGGCCAACACCGCGATCGGGATCGAGGCCGAGACCGTGAGCCCGATCTTGAGCGCGAGATAGACGCTGGAGGCCGCGAACACGATGCCCAGGATGGCTCCCAGGATGACCGCTCGGACGGTAAGCTCGGCGGGCTCCTGAGATGCAGGGACATAGGATTTGAACGCAGGTGGCTCGGGCTTGGGAGCGACAGGGCGGGTCTGGGTCGCCATGGAATGCCTTGGAGCGATGGGGAACGGCTAAGTAAACACTGGACTTGCAGAGAAGGTCCAAAGTAGGGTGGCCGGCGGCGCCGTCCAGTTGAGCCCCCCGAATGCTGGTTGGAAAAATTGCGGACTTGCATGTATGGGGTACGGGGGGGTAGTATAGCTGGCGCCGAGTTCCGACAGTAGGTTTCTTCGTCGGGATTCTGCGGGAACTTCAAATTCACAACGGCGTGTCTTCGAGCGGAGCTCCTGGCTCCGAGGCTATAGAATTGCGCGTGAAGCCCCAAGTTTGTTCTTCGGTCCAAGCGCATATGCGCGGGAATGGGTGGTGTCTGCTCACCCGTCCGAGCGGCCTCGGCTGCCCAACTCGTCCGTCTTCCCGCCTGCCGTACCATCCCCTTTCAATACCTACTCTGCATCCTTACCTCCAACACGGGGAAGCTCGTCTATGAATCGCCGTATCATGCTCGGGGTCGCCGCGGTCCTCGCGATCGGGGCCTGTAACGACCAACAGGAGCCCAACACCGGACCTCAGAATCCGGGCGCCGAAGCCGCAACCTCATCGGCTAGCAAGGGCATCAACGTAGTGCTCAAGGGTCCGGCTACGCCCGCTCAGCTGACGCAACTCGGCACTTTCGGCACCATCAAGAAGCAGATTGTCGAGATCAACGCGGTGACTCTGGTGGGCAAGGAGTCGGTGCTTTCCTCGATCCGGGCGCTGCCATATGTGGCGGCGGCGAACTTCGACGTGAAGCGGAACATTCCGCCCGATGTGACGCTCCCGATCAATGACTTCGCGACCGCCGGATTGAACACCTGGGACTTGGATGCGGTGAACGTCACTGACCGCGTGTCCGGCGCAAACAATGACCGAGTCATCGGGAAGGATGGCAACGGCGTCTACGTTGCGGTCCTCGACACCGGCCTGCTCCCGACCTGGCGCTACTACTTCCCGGCCGACCGGATTGCTACCGGTTTGGCCAAGTCGTTCGGCGGCGGCGGCAACGATCTGGGCAATGTGTCGGAACAGCCGAACAAGTGGGAGCAAGACGTCCATTCGCACGGCACCCACGTCACCAGCACCATTCTCGGTTACACCCTGCAGGGTGTGCCGCTCAATGGCGTAGCTCCCAAGGCAACGGTCATCCCGGTCAAGGTCCTGGGTCAGACCGGCAGCGGCTTTTCCTCGGTCATTGCGGAAGGCATCACCTACATCGGCGACCTGAAGAAAGGCCAGCTCCACGGTTCGCCGGTTGTTATCAATATGAGTCTGGGCGGCCCGGAGCTGGACGCCATGGAGAAGGCTGCGATCGACTATGCTATCGGCCAAGGCGTAATGATTGTTGCATCCGCCGGCAACCAGGGTGAGGACGGCATGGGCTACCCCGGCGCCTACCCGCCGGTCATCAGCGTGGCGGCATCGGGCTGGGTCGGCGAGTGGCGGAACTGCATTGCCGCGACACCAGTGGTCTTCGGCTCCTGGTGGAATGCCTGCAACGTTCCCGATCCGACCGACCCGGCTAACTACTACATCACCGACTTCTCCAGCCGTGAGCTCAAGGACCAGCAGCTAGATGTGGCGGCGCCGGGCAGCTGGGTGGTCGGTCCGTTCCAGGAGCAGCAGGGCCAGCTCTCCTGGTTCTTCCTGGGCGGCACCTCGATGGCCAGCCCGCATGTGGCCGGCATTGTGGCCCTCATGGCCCAGCAGAAGAACAGCCTGGACCAGGCCGAGGCCGAAACCGTCCTCAAGACAACGGCGATACCGCTAGAGGCGGGCTGCCGGGACGTGCTCAATCCCAATACGGCAAAGGATGACAAGATCTGTTGGGGGTCTGACGCCACCGGTGCGGGTCTGGCCACGGCAGACGAAGCTCTCGCTGGTCTGTAGGCCGACAGTCGAAGCAAATTGCTTGAGCGAGGGGCCGCCTTTTGGCGGCCCTTTTGTTTACACCAACGATCGAGTTGAGCAAAGCTTGAATCTCAGCGACAGGCTCGGAATTCCCGGAACCCGATGCGACTGCGATCCCGTCAGGGAAGACATTGTGATCGTCCGGAACAATCCCAGAGATAGTTGCTTCGACGTTGCAAGTGAACGACTAGAGGTCGAACTGGCGAGACTCGGGTGGGAGGATGACTGGGTTGACCTCGAAGCCGTCACGGTCGAGAAGGCAGTCGACCGACTCGCAATGACAAAGGATCGGGTCGCGATCAGGATTGCGCAGGTCGCGCTTCGGAGTGGCCGGTTCCGAGTCGTAAGTGACTGCTTCGCGTCTGCTGATGAACCAACCGCAGCCTAAATTGGCAGGATCGCGCTTGAGATCGAACGTGTTGCGTCCGGAATTGGACGGGTCGCACATGAAAGCGACCGGTTCGCCGCACGAGTTGACCGGATCGGGGTCGGAACCGCGCAGGTCGTGATCAGCGCTGCACCGGTCGCAGACGGAAATGAACGGGTCGCGCTCTGGAGTGGCTGCTATCGCGTCGAAAGTGTTTGCTTCGCATCCGGCGTTGAGAGCGACGCAGTCTGGAATGATAGGATCGCGCTTGGGATCGAACAGGTCGCGTCCGAAGCTCATCGCTTCGACGCCTAGGCTGAACCGGTCGGAGTCTGAAGGTGCTGGGTCGGAGTTTGAAAGTGACAGGTCGGGATCTAGCGCTATTCGGTCTCGAGCGTGTCGGCTCCACTATCGCTCGAGTCGGCGGAGGACCCCGGCCACCAATCCGGCGGGGCCGTCTGCTCCCCACCCAGCTGTACCGGCTCGCCCGAGCTGGTGTCCGCCGGAATCACCACCCCATCGGCGCCGAGCAGGCGGAACAGCTTCCACTGCTCCTGCCGAGCCGCGCCGGGACGCCCGCCGTTGTACATCAGTGACACCAGCAGGGTGCCCTCCGGCCGCCCGAGGTAGCCGACCACGGTCGACACCTGACCCAGCGTCCCTGTCTTGGCCCGAACCACGCCCGAGGCCGGGGAATCCGGTATTCAGTTGGCGCAGGGTACCGGTGCCATTGGATGGCAGGAGCTGAGGAAAGTTCCGGCCCGCCTGCGTGGTGGGGAACTTTGCCAGGTAGGAGACGAACGTGGATGCGGTGACCCGGTCTTCATAGGACAGTCCACTGCCATCCACCAGATAGACGCCCTGATTCTGCCCGGTGATAGTCTGGACGTGGTCCACCAGGTGGGCAGGCCCATCTTCCCGTCCTCCAGCCCACTGGAGCAGCAGCTCCGCCCCGGCGTTGAGGCTCCGCCGGTTGATCTCACTGGCCAGCGAGTCGAGCGGAGGGGAGGCCACCTCGGCCAGCACTCTGGGCGACGCGTCGAACGACGATTTTGGCCTTTTGGTCCGGTTCCAGGTGATGCCCGCGCGCTTCAGCGCCGAGCTCCAGGCCGCGGACAGGACGGCCTTGGGATCGCTCGATACGGTCGTGAGCCGGCGCGGCGCGGCCCGCACGCCCAAAGTGCCGCTGACCACCCAACCGCCACCCCTTCTCGGCACCAGACGCAGGCGGGAGCGGCGCCCGCTCCGGGTGGTGGCAGTCACCGTCACCAGTGAGCTGATGCCCGCAGGAGCCGTCTCGATCAGTCTGACCCGCTCACCTACGCGCCGCCCCGGCCGAACGGTGAACCAGACGATGTTTTCGTGCACCATCAGCGGTCCCACCAGGGGAGCAAACAGGCGTCCCATGTGGCGGCGGGACCAGACGGCGGGATAGATCGCGGTCGCGGGTCCATCGGCGCTCTGAAGCTGCAGTGGACCGCTGAGCCGCCGGACACCAGCATCCGCCAGCTGGGTGGCCAGGTCAAACAGCGTTGGCCCCGAGCCCTGGGCCCGTTCCAGGGAGGGATCTCCATTCACCTCGAGCGCCCAATCGCCCAGCCATTCGCCGGTCTTGGGGTCGACCACCCCGGAGCCAATCAGGCGAGTTGCGCGTCGAGCGTTTCCCCCCAACACGCTTCTGGCGTACCCGGTAGTGAACAGCTTCACCGCCGAAGCGGGCATCAGCGACGCGTCGGCATTGAAGCTCCAGAGCATCTGCCCTGCCTTGGTCTGCCACCGCAATTCCCCAGTCGCCTGGAGCGCTGCGAGACGCCTCGGCGTACCAGTCGTTCATCCGCGAACCCAGCCAGCGGGCATCGGTCTGCGCCGAAAGGGCGGTTGCCCAGCCGACCAGACCTGCTAGAACCAGTGTCAACCGGAAATGACGTGAACCGCGCAAACCTGCCATTCAACTCACCGAAGAGGAGGCAAAAGAGGACACCGCACGTGCGTAACTGACCCAGAAAGGGGGGGAATCTATCCTGAGGTCCCACCTAGGAGTCAAGTTCAACTGCTTGAGGCAAAGGCTGTTACAGAACCACCCTGGCGACAGCGCAGCGTACCAGGGCCGGTATGCGGCAAATCCTGCGCCCGCTGGAAGGTGCCTTTCCGGCCCCAGGGAGCAGCAGAAACTGTCCCCGGAGCCTCAGAACAGTTGTGCGGTAACAACACTGTAGTGGCCCTCCGCAGGGGAGCCTACCCGTGACCTCGGTCACAGCCCCCCTCCCCTAGGCCGGATATGATACCGGGCGCGAAAACTTGAAGGTTGTCCAGCGGGAACTCAAGAATTGGGGCGAACTGCGCCCCTTTCGGGTCCGGATTTCCCACTGGTGGCGAATAGGTGGGGCAGAGTGCATGGCGGGACCCACGAATGACTTCACGCAAGCGATCTCTAGGAGGTCGAATGAAAATGAATGCTCCCACGCGCTACGCGACGCTCGCGGCATTGATTGCCGGCCTGGCGTGCGCAGGCAACAAGGCGGATCAGTCGGCCGCCGCCAAGGACACCACTACGACTACTGGCCGCGATACCCTCAACGGGCAGAACGAGACCCCGCCGGGATATTCGGGCATGGAGCGCGATACCACGCAGGCCCCAACCGGCCAGACCCCATCTGATACGTTCCTCGAGAATCAGGGTCAGGGCACCCCGCAGGATACCGCGGGCTATTCCGGGATCGAGCGGGATACCACCGGCCAGGCCAATCAGCAGAATCAGACCGACACGACCGGCGTGACCGGCCAGGATACCTCGGGCGCGGTCGGTGCCGATACCTCCAGCATGAACCAGAGCTCCAACCCGAACTCCGGTTCGCAGCTCGATTCAACCGGGACGTCGCAGACCGGTGATACGACCGGTTACAACCCATCACAGCAGTCGCGGGACTCGACCAACCGGTAACGGATCGTTGTAGAGAAGTCGAAGGAAGCGGGTCTCGGTTCGGGGGCGCACCAGCGGCCCCCGAACTTTTTTTATGCCTACTTCAGCAACGCCTTGGCGATCGTCTGCAGCTGCATGTTGCTGGTGCCTTCGTAGATCGTTCCGATCTTGGCGTCGCGGTAGTACTTCTCTGCGGGATATTCCTTCGAGTAGCCGTATCCGCCGAAGAGCTCCAGGCAGGCGGAGGTGATCCGGTCGGCCACCTGGGAGCTGAACAACTTTGCCATCGCGGCCTGCTGGGCAAACGGCAAGCGGGCATCCTTGAGCCGGGCCGCGTTGTAGACCATCAGTCGGGCCGCTTCCAGGTCGGTTGCCATCTGGGCCAGCTGGAACTGCACCGCCTGAAATTCCGCTATCGCCTTGCCGAACTGACGCCGCTCCTTGACGTAGCCGGTTGCCGCCTCGAGCGCGCCGCGGGCCACCCCGATCATCTGGGCGCCTATGCCGATCCGGCCCTCGTTGAGAGTCTCGATCGAGATCTTGTAGCCCTGCCCAACGGGGCCAAGCACGTTCTCACCGGGAACCTGGCACTCCTCCAGAATCAGCTCGGTGGTGCTGGAGGCCCGAATCCCCAGCTTGTTTTCCTTCTTCCCGATGGAGAATCCGGGGAAGCCTCGCTCGACCAGGAACCCCGTGATTCCCTTGTATCCCTTGGACGGGTCTGCATTGGCGAACACGATGAAGAGCCCGGCTTCCGCGCCGTTGGTGATCCAGAACTTTCGGCCGGTCAGCGACCAGTCGCTCCCTTTCTTCTCCGCTCGGGTGGCCAGGGCAAAGGCATCGCTGCCGCTGCCCGGTTCGGACAGCGCGAATGCTCCCAGGAGCTCGGTGGTGAGCCGGGGAAAGTAGCGCGCCTGTTGTTCACTGTTGGCCCAGCGGATAAGGGCGTTGTTCACCAGGGTGTTGTGCACATCGACATAGATGGCGGCGGAGGCATCCACCCGCGCCAGCTCTTCGATTGCAATGGCGGCCATGAAGATGCTTCCACCGCTCCCGCCGAACGTCTCGGGCACCTCGATCCCCATCAATCCCAGCTCGAAGAACTTGGGAATCAGATCGGGCCGGAACTGCGCCGCCTCGTCCATTGCCTGTACGTGTGGCCGGATCTCGGTCTCCGCGAACTCGCGGACGGCGTCGCGAAACAGCGACTCTTCCTCGGACAGGATCGTTAGGGCAGGCGTGGCGACGGACAGCGTGGACATGGAATGGTCCGGGTCAGGGGTCATGATTCTCAGCTCAAGATAATCTCGCTGCGAGTTACGGTCCCCGTTAGTTTCCCCGGCCACAATGGGTATCGATTCACGTCCAGCAAGCTCCGTGCTCCAGCGACTCCGCCAGGACCGTCCCCTCGCGGCGGTCGAGCTGCGGCCTCCCCGCACCGGCCTGTCGTCGGCAGACAGCATGGAGCTCTGGATCGACATGTACCACTCGATCCAGCGGCTGGCCCGCCGGGACACCGTGATCTTCCTGACGGATAATGCGGTGGGGCTCTCGGAAGAGGAAAACCTGGGCCATCTGACCGCCAATCTGGCGGGCGACGTCGATCCGCGTCACATCGTTCCCTTCCTCACCTCCAAGCATTCGATCGAGTACTGCCTGATGCATGCCTCGCGAGCCGCATCCTACGGCTTCGAGGCGCTCACGGTGTTGGGTGGTGACCACACCGCCGGCCCGCCGCGGTGCGTTCCCCATGCGCGAGAGCTGCGGACGCTGATCCGCCGCCGGGTCCCCGGCCTGGACCTGGGCGGCTGGGCCAACCCGCACCGGCCGGCTGAGGAACAGGTGGATTTTCTACTGGATCCAAAATTCGAAGCGGACTTTTATCTGACGCAGATCGTGTCTCACCACAGCATTGCCGCCGTGGAGCGATTTCTCGAGGAGGCCCGCCGGAGAGAAGTGCCCTATCCTGGTGTGTTCGGGGTGTTTCTATACCGCAGCGCCAACCCTGCAACCCTGGCCAAGCTGGCCGATTTCTTTCCGGTCCCGGCCGCCGAACTAACCCGCGAATTCGAAGCCGGAATGAGTCCGGAGGCTATCTGCGCCCGCTCGGTCCGGATGCTTCGCGAGATCGGCGCGGACAAGGTGTACCTGAGCAACCTGGGCTTTCACCAGGTCGAGGCGCGTTACCGTAAGATCGTGGAGCTGCTGTAGAGGGTCTCGAGCGCCACACCGACCCGGCCGGACGATGCGCTTACCTGAACTCCCTGCACCAGATTCTTGACGGCCTCCACCATTTCCGACGCTATCGCAACGCCCTCCAAGCGCGCTGCGGCAGATCCATGTTCCTGCGCCTTCCGCATCCGCTCGATGATCCCTGGCGGCACCACAACGCCGGGGACCTCGTTGGCCAGGAACTCCGCGTTCCGGAGCGAAGTCAGGGGCCAGATTCCGGCGATGACCGGGACGGGCGATTTGGCCCGCTCCAGAAACCGGGCCAGCTGTTCGGGATCGAATACCGGTTGAGTGACGGCAAAATCGGCTCCGGCCTCGACCTTCCAGGCGTATCTCTCGAGCTCGCGCCGTTGCTCGGCTCCCTGGTTCAACGCGACACCAACCACAAAGCGGGTGGGCTCGCCGATCTGGTTTCCGCCCGGATCCAGCCCCTGGTTGAGCCGCCGGACGACATTGATGAGTCCGATGCTGTCGATGTCGAACACCGCGGTGGAGTCCGGGTACGGTCCCATGGCGGGAGGATCGCCGGTGACGATCAGCACGTTGCGAAGCCCACCGGCTGCCGCCCCGAGGAGGTCGCTCAGCATGCCGAGCATGTTGCGGTCGCGGCAGGTGTAGTGGAACACCGTTTCGATGCCTGTCTCACGCTGGACGATCAGGGCCGCGGGCAGCACGCCCATTCGGCTCTGGGCCCGGGCGCTGTCGAGCACATTGACCGCGTCTACCCCGGCCTCCTGCAGCGAGCGGCACTGCTCGATCATCTCAGCGGCGTTCCAACCCTTCGGTGGCGCGATCTCGACCGTATTCACCCACTCGCCCCGGGCCAGCTTCTCTCCCAGCCGGGACCGCTCCGCCAGGGGTGCAGGCGCTACTCCGATCGGCTCCCGCGCTCGCGCAGTGGGGTCCGCTGCAACGAGTCTCGGCTGCAGGCTCGACACATAAGCGTGGATCTTCCGAATGTGATCCGGTGTGGTGCCGCAGCAACCGCCCACGAAACGGGCGCCGGCCTGGATCATCCGGCGGGCGTAGGACCCCATGTACTCCGGGCTGGCGAGATAAATACGCCGGTCATCCACTGCCCGGGGCAATCCGGCGTTGGGTTGGGCCGAGATCGGGCGATGGGTGTGCTCGACCATGCGCTCGATCCCGTCGAGCATGGCTGCGGGGCCCACCGAGCAGTTCAGACCCACGACGTCGGCTCCCAGCTCGTCCAGCTTCGACGCGATGGTCTCGACCGAGGTACCGTAGCTGGTATTGCCATCCTGGCTTACCGTCATCTGGGCGATAATGGGCAGGTCACTGAGCGAGCGCAGGGCGCAGAGTGCCGCCTCCAGCTCGTTGAGATCGCTGAAGGTCTCGAGGATGAAGCCGTCCACCTCGCCTTCCAGGAGGCCGCGGGCCTGCCGGCTGAAGAACGCGATGGCCTCACCCCGGGCCGTCGGTCCCCAGGGCTCCAGCCGTATTCCCAGCGGGCCGATGGCGCCGATTACCAGCGCGCGATGGCCGGCAGCCTGCCGGGCAAGGGCTACGGCAGAGCGGTTGATGACCTCGGTCTGCTCATCGAGCCCGTGGCTCGAGAGCTTGACCGGATTGGCCCCGAAGGTGTTGGTCTCCAGGATCTCCGCGCCGGCCTGGACGTAGGCCTCGTGCACTTCGCGCACCAGGGCGGGCTGGCTCAGGTTGAGCTCGTCATAGCTCACATTCACGAAGACGCCGCGGCTGTACAGCATTGTGCCCATCGCGCCGTCCAGCACGTGGACCCGGCCATCCCCGATCAGATCGCGCAGCGTCGGCATTCTATCGCTCGTAATTCAGGTTGGGCGCGAGCCATCGCTCTACTTCAGCCGTGTCGAGGCCTTTCCGGCTGGCGTAATCCTCGACCTGGTCGCGCTCGATCTTCCCGACACCGAAGTACTGGGACTCCGGACGCCAGAAGTAGTATCCGCTGACCGACGATGCCGGCATCATGGCAAAGCTCTCGGTTAGGGTGATTCCGGCGTGCTTCTCCGCGCTGAGCAGGTCGAACAGGATCCTCTTCTCGGTATGATCGGGACATGCCGGGTATCCGGGCGCCGGCCGAATGCCTTGATACCGCTCCTTGATCAATCCGTCGTTGTCCAGCGATTCACCCCGAGCATAGCCCCAGAACTCGGTTCGCACCCGGCGGTGCAGCAGCTCCGCAAAGGCCTCTGCCAGGCGGTCGGCCAGAGCCTTGGTAAGAATGGCGCTGTAGTCGTCGTGCTCGGCCTCGAAGCGGGCCAGCAGCTCCTCGATCCCGGCCCCGGCGGTGACGGCAAAGGCGCCCACGTAGTCCGCCGCGCCGCTCTCGCGGGGCGCCACGAAGTCCGCCAGCGCCAGGTTGGGCCGGCCCGGAGGTTTGATCATCTGTTGACGCAGGGTATGGATGACCGTTCTCCGCTTTTCCCGCCGATCATCGGTGTAGAGCTCGATATCGTCGCCAACACTGTTGGCCGGGAAGAACCCGAAAACGGCGTGGGCCTGCAGCAGTCGCCCATCCACGATTCGCTGGAGCAGCGCATTGGCATCGCGAAAGAGACTCTGGGCCGCGGCGCCGACAGTGGGATCTTCCAGAATGGCCGGATAGTGCCCGGCCAGCTCCCAGGTTTGGAAGAACGGCGTCCAGTCGATGAACGGAACCAGCTCCTGCAGGGGGTAGTTCCTCAGCGGTCTCACGCCGAGAAAGCAGGGCTCGGCCGCGGCGGCAGCGCTCCAGTCTACGGCCAACCGGTTCCGGCGAGCATCGGCCAGCGACTGTTTCCTCTGCTCGGCCTTGCGATCTCCCCGCTGGGTCCGAACCTCCTGATACTCCGTCTTTATACCCGCAACGAAGCTGGGGCGCAGCTCGTCGCTGCGAAGGTTTCCTGCCACCCCTACCGCGCGGGACGCGTCCACCACATATACGGTCGGTCCTCGGTACTTGGGCTCGATCTTGACCGCCGTGTGGACCCGAGACGTCGTGGCTCCGCCGATCAGCAGGGGAATGGTGAAGCCTTCCCGCTCCAGCTCGCCGGCCACGAAAGACATCTCCTCCAGTGAGGGCGTAATGAGCCCGCTCAGCCCGATGATATCCACCTGCTCCTTGCGGGCCGTCTCCAGGATCCGGGCGGACGGCACCATGACGCCGAGATCGATCACCTCGTAGTTGTTACACTGGAGCACGACGCCGACGATGTTCTTGCCGATGTCGTGCACGTCGCCCTTCACCGTGGCCAGAAGAACTTTGCCGTTGGACCGGGACTGGCTTTCACCGTTGCCGGCCAGGGTCTCCTTTTCGGCCTCGATGTAGGGAATCAGGTGGGCCACCGCGCGCTTCATCACCCGGGCGCTCTTCACCACCTGGGGCAGGAACATCTTTCCCGCGCCGAACAGATCGCCGACGACGTTCATGCCGTCCATCAGCGGACCCTCGATCACATGGATCGGCCGCTCCGCCTGGCGGCGCGCCTCCTCGGTGTCCTCGATGATGTAATCGGCGATGCCTTCGACCAGCGCGTGGCTCAAGCGCTCCGCCACCGGCGCGTTCCGCCAGGCCAGGTCGGCCCCCTGAGCCGCCGCGCTTCCCTTCACGGTGTCGGCCACTTCCAGGAGCCGGTCGGTTGCGTCCGGTCTCCGATTGAGCACCACGTCTTCCACCCGCTCCAGCAGATCGGGAGGGATATCGGCGTAGATCGCGAGCTGGCCCGCGTTGACGATCCCCATGTCCATCCCCGCCTCGATCGCGTGGTACAGAAAGACCGAGTGAATGGCCTCTCGCACCGGATCGTTGCCCCGAAAGGCAAACGACACGTTGCTCACTCCGCCGCTGATGAGGGCGTGGGGCAGGGCTGCCTTGATCCGGCGGGTGGCCTCGATGTACTCCACCGCGTAGTTGTTGTGCTCCTCGATCCCGGTGGCGATGGCAAAGATGTTGGGGTCGAAGATGACATCCTCGGGCGGGAAGCCCACCTTTTCGGTCAGGATGTGATACGCCCGACGGCAAATCTCCAGCTTCCGCTCCGCCGTGTCCGCCTGTCCCTGTTCATCGAAGGCCATGACGATCACCGCCGCCCCATACCGCCGCACCAGAGTGGCCTGACGAATGAAGCTTTCCTCGCCCTCCTTGAGGCTGATCGAGTTCACCACCGCTTTCCCCTGCACACACTTGAGGCCGGCGTCGATGACGGACCACTTGGAGGAGTCGATCACCACCGGCACCCGGCTGATGTCCGGCTCCGCCGCCAGGAGCTGGAGGAACGTGGTCATGGCCTGCTGGGAATCCAGCATTCCTTCGTCCATGTTCACGTCGATCATCTGCGCCCCGTTCTCCACCTGCTGCCGCGCGATCTCCAGGGCGGCGGGATAATCGTCGGCCAGAATGAGACGGGCGAACTTCCGCGAGCCTGTGACGTTGGTTCGCTCCCCCACGTTTACGAACAGCGTCTCCGGGCCGACCGTGAGCGGTTCCAGTCCGCTGAGCCGTAAGCGGGCAGGAGGAGAAGCGGGGATGCGGGGAGGCAGTCCTGCGACTGCCTCGGCAATCGCCTTGATGTGTGCCGGAGTGGTGCCGCAGCACCCCCCGACCAGGTTGACCAGGCCGCTCTCGGCAAACTCGCGCAGAATGGTGGCCATGTGCTCCGGCGTTTCGTCGTAGCCACCGAATTCGTTGGGAAGCCCTGCGTTGGGGTGGGTGCTCACGAAGGTCGGTGCCACCCGGGAGAGCTCCTGGACGTATTGCCGAAGAGCCTGAGCGCCCAGGGCACAGTTAAGGCCTATGCTGAGTGGCCGGGCGTGGGCCACGGAGTTCCAGAACGCTTCGGTGGTCTGGCCGGACAGTGTGCGCCCACTCGCATCCGTGATGGTACCGGAGATCATCACCGGCACCCGGAGCCCGGCCGTCTCGAAATACGACTCGATGGCGAAGAGCGCCGCCTTGGCGTTCAGCGTGTCGAAGATCGTCTCGACCAGGAGGAGGTCCGCCCCTCCGTTCAAGAGTCCCCGAACCGCCTCGGTGTATGTGGCCACCAGCTCGTCGAATCCCACGTTCCGAAACCCTGGATCGTTCACGTCGGGGGAGAGCGATGCCGTCCGGTTGGTGGGGCCGAGCACGCCGGCCACGTACTTCGGGGAATCGGGGTCGCGCAGCTCGAAGTCGTCGGCCACCTCGCGAGCCAGCCTGGCCGAGGCGTGGTTGAGCTCGTAGACCAGCTCGTCCATTCCGTAGTCGCCCAGGGAGATGGAGGTCGAGTTGAACGAGTTGGTCTCCAGGATATCGGCGCCGGCATCGAGGTAAGCGGCGTGAATGGCCCGGATGATCGAGGGCTGGGTCAACGAGAGGAGGTCGTTGTTACCCTTGAGATCGCGGTGCCAGCCGGCAAATCGCTCGCCCCGGTAGTCCTGCTCGCCCAGCTGGTAACTCTGGATCATCGTGCCCATCGCCCCATCCAGCACCAGGATCCGCCGCTGCAGCAAGGGCGCCAGCTCGCGGAGGCGGGCCTCGCGGGTGCGGGACGGAGTAGAGCTGCTGCGGGTTGCAGTCGGAGGATGGGTGGCGGTGGTCAGAAAGACCTCCCAAACAAAAAACCTGAAGCCAAAACGCCTCAGGGGTAGCGTTTTAGCGGTTATTTTACGTGGCCGCAATCAGCGCAAATCGCCACGGGCTCAATTGTTAACTCAAGTTAACCGCCGGACTGCAGGGAGTCAATTCGGGCGCGATCAGATCATCCCCAGCACAAACCCGCGAACCAGATAAAGCACCAGCCAGGCCACCATGGGGCTGAAATCAATCATCCCAAAGGGTGGAAGCACTCTCCTGATCGGGTCGATCAGCCAGCCGGTCAGCGCTACGATGGGCCGCATCCAGCGATTGTACGGGCCGATCCCGAACCACGATGCGATGACCCGGATCAACAGCGCCGTCATCAGGATGGTAAAGAGCGCGCTCAGCAGCAGGCGCAGCCAGATCCGGGGGCCGCTTCTGATGGCCAGCGAAACACCGGCAGCCATTCCGATCAGCCAGTGTGTCAGGCTCAGGAGAACGAGCCCGCCGGCGATGACCAGCCCGACCAGCCACAGAGGGGCGGTTTGCGGGCTGCCTCCAGCGGCAATGACCCGGCGCTCCAAGCGGAGGAGAAGCGGATCGCTCACCCGGCGAACGAAGCGGGGCCAGGTTCCAAATGGATTGATCCGGCGGGTCCGTGTCCCCCAGGACGTGAGGGCCACGATCGAAGCGTACAACAAGGCTACGATGACGAGAATGCGGAGGGCGGCGTCGAGCGTGGCGAGGTTCATGGAGGGGAGAGTTCGGACTCAGGGCTCGCCCGAGGTCACCACCTCCATTTGGCGTTGGGCGCCGGAGCTGGCGGTGCACATGAGGGTGTAACTCCCACTGACCGACGCGTCTTCCAGAATCTTGCTGTCCCCCCAGCAGGAGACGATCTCGCCGGCCGCCAGGTTGACGGAACCGGACCGTGACCACCGGCTCCCGCTGCACATTGACGATTCGCCGAACGGTCGTGGTGGTGAGGCTTTCAGCGCCCATCTGCTTCAGGGTCCCAGGCGGCCGTCCCCGGTGAGAGCCTCGGTAGTCGACCGCGCGATCAATCAAGCCGAAAATTTCCCGCCCGAGGACTTGAGCGTCGCGCTCATCGGGAGAGAGCTCGCTCGGGGCCCGCGGGCGCGAGCTCGAGCTGCCCGTTCCGGTGCAGCCCGCGACCACGAACACCAGCATGAAAGGGATGCGCAGCAGAACCCAGCGGATCATTCCATCGCGAATTCGCGGTTGAACACAACCTCGAAACTGAATGTCTTGCTCTTGCTGCGGGTTTCCATATGCTCGGCGATGCGCTTGAGGCGCGCGGGAATACCCATGATTTTCTCTTGAGCCTTCCGCCCCAGCTCGTTCAACCCTTCCAGACTTTCGATCTTCCAGTACCTGATCTGCTCCTGCACGATGCGCAGGTAGTCTCGAGGCCCGTAGATCCCCGCCCGGCGGATCACGTCGGCCAGCTCCCTGAAACCGGGCATCGTGACTCCCGGCATGTCGATGGCCGGAAGGATGAATGAAGCGGAGTAGAGCGCCTGGTCCGGATCGCGCTTGAGAATTTCGTCAAAGACCGTGCGATAGAAGGTGTAGTGCCGCGCCTCCTCCTTGGCTACCTGGCTAAGAATGGAGGCGAGCTGCGGCTCGTACTCGGCCACGATCTTGCCGGTTTCACTGTGGGAGAACTGGGTGGCCCGCTCCTGGACCGTGGTGTAGGCGAAGACCCGGTACGGATCCCGGTCCCATTCGGGGTGGAAGCCGGCTCTGAGATACTCGAACTGCATCTCTTCGAGCTTCCTCTGCTGCAGCAGACGCGTATCCCGGGCGTAGTCGTGGAGTACCTGGCCATGCCGATCTTCCTCGGCGGTCCAGAGATTGTTCCAGCTGCGCCAGAAGCTGTCGTCTCCCAGGTACACGGCAAGGAGGCGGTGAAAGTGGGGGAGACCTTCTTCGGTCAGGAGATTCAGCGCCAGCGCCGCGCGGGCGGGATCGGGGATGCCCTCGGCTCTGGCCCGCAGAGCAGCGAGATGGGTGTCGGGGCATTCATCGGGGGCAGGGCCTACCAGATCGGCGGGAAACCAGAGCTCCCGCTTCCGCTCGTGAATGTCCATGAGCTCCCGGACTGTGTCTTCCAGGTCCTCGAGAACCTCGATCTTCGAGTGCAGCTCTCGTGCGGGGTCGGTAGCGATGCCCATGAAGTACCTTCGACAACAGAAGACAAGGCAGTAAGATGCAACCAGCCATCAAATATAGTGTTGCTGGTACTGCGAGTGCCACTGCGGTAGGGGGTTACGCCTCCTTCGGGCCGAGCGCTTTCTCCATTAGGGACCAGGTCCGCTGCCCGATATAGCGATCGCGGGTGAAGATCCGGCGCCAGCCGAAGGCTGCCAGCAGCCCCTCGGAGCGGGCGTCATCGGTCCAGAACTCGGCCACGTGGGCGCCCGCCTCGACGGCGCGCTCCTCGAAGGCGGTCAGAAGACGGTGGGCGTGACCCCGGTGGCGCTCCTGGGGCAGCACTACCACGTCGACCAGGTGGGCGACGCCGCCGCGAAGCCAGAAGCGGAGGCCCCCGATCCAGTCGCCGATCTCGTTGCTGAGAATGAGGTAGCGCTCATCAAGCGCGCTGGACCAGCCGGCGGGATCCTCCTCCTGCTCGAGCATCTCCGAGAACCAGGCCGCGAAGTCCTCGTCCTGTTCCATGTCTCGAATGGTCAGCTCGCTCATACGTACCGTCCTCCCGATGGGAGACTCCTTTCCCCCTGTCAGCAACACTAATGCCACGCCGGCAGTTCCTGTCTGTGAACGTAATCACGCGGTGCGGGAGCGCTCAGCCAAGTGGCCGCGCAAATGTCCGGTTGCCTGGTGCCCTCTGGAGGCTAAACTTGGGGAGGCATTGGAATATTCAGGAAGGTGGGCCCATGACAACTAGTACTACAACTCCCTCCGCGCGCCCGGTGGTCGTTCCCTGCCCATTCTGCTCAGCCGCCAACCGGGTTGACCTTGCCCGGCTGACGGCCGGGCCTAAATGCGCCAACTGTGGCAAGCCGCTACGGCTGGACCGGCCCCAGAAGGTGGGTGACAAGGACTTTGAGCGGACCATAACCAGTTCAGCGGTGCCGGTGCTGGTGGACTTCTATGCTGACTGGTGCGGTCCCTGCCGGATGATGGCGCCAACCCTGGACGAGTTTGCCCAGAAGCGTGCCGGCGATGTCCTGGTGCTGAAGCTCGATACCGATGCGAATCCCCTCACGGCATCGCGATTTGGCATCCGGGGAATTCCCACGGTGATTGCCTTCCAGGGCGGAAGCGAGCGATCGCGCCACGTGGGACTGGCTGATATGAAAGTGCTGGAGAATCTGAGCGGCGTCAGCTGAGCCGCAATCCCGCCGCCAGCATTACCCCGACTGCCGCCAGCAGGGTGAGCAGGCCGAGCAGGGGCAGGGCCAGCTTCAACCAGTCCTCGTACCGAACTCCCGCTGCAGCCAGCATCGCCATCAGTGCGCCGTTGGTCGGTGTGACAATTTCACACAACCCGGCTCCGTACTGATACGCCAGGACGGTCACCTGCCGGGAGAGACCGATCAAGTCCGACAGCGGAACCAGCAATGGCATGGTGAGCACGGCCTGGCTGCTGGTGCTGGACACCGGCACGTGGATCGCGGCCTGAAGCACCATCATGGCCAGAGCGGAAAGGGTGGCTGGAAGGCCGGCGATAGGGGTGAACATACCGTTCACCAGGGTGTCCACGATCTGACCCTCGTTCAGCACCACATAGATGGCCCGGGCAAATCCGATCAGCAGTCCGGCAAAGGCCATGGATCGGAAGCCGTCCACAAAGGCCTCAGCCGTGCCGGCCAGGCCCAGCCGGCCCAGCACCCCCGCCAGAATTCCCACCACAAAAAAGAGGGCGGAAAGCTGATCGAACTCCCAGTCTAGCTGTTGGGCGCCATAGATATAGATGGCGAAGGCAGCGAGAATCGAGACCAGGATCACCAGATCTCGCCAATCCAGAGGAATGCTTCGGTCTGCTGGGGGAAGGTCCGGTGGTTGGCGAGTGCGCCTGGCGTACCACATGGTGCCCGCAATCCAGATGGCCAGAGCCGGAATCAGGAATGCGAGACGGAAACCCAGCCCCGAGGCCGGCGGCAGCTCGGCTACCTTCTGGGCGATGATGACCTGAAACGGGTTCACCGGACTGAAGGCAGCCCCCACAGCCGCGGTTCCAAGACTCATGGCCACGGCGACGACGGGAGAGAACCCCAGCTGGCGTACCAGGAGCAGCAGCACTGGCACGAAGGCGATCAGCTCCTCCTGCATCTGCATCATGATCCCACCGAGGCTGAAGGCCACCCCGGCAATCGGAATCACCAGCAGCCCCCGGCGGCTCACCCGCTGAGCCAGCCCCCCGACGACGCGTCCCAGGGTGCCGGTCCTCTCCACTACCGTGAATGCGCCCCCGATCAGGAAGACCAGCGCGATGACTGAGGCCGCATCGACAATTCCGCGCGGGATCGCTACGAACGCCTGGAAGGGACCGACAGGATGCTGCTCCACCCGCCCGTACGTTCCCGCAATAACGACGCTCCGGCCGGTGGCCGGATCTTCCCGTCGCTGAAACTGACCGGCAGGTAGAACCCAGGTCAGTACGGCCGCCAGCAGCACGCAGCCGACCAGAAGACTCAGCGGGTGGGGGAAATGAAATCGGGGAGGGCTCACAAGCTGCGGCAGCGGGTGGTGATCGGGGGCACCCGGCTGCAGGCAATACTCTCGTTCATACCCTGCGCCAGCGGCCCGCACGCCGCAGTTTGGGCCTCGCGCATGGCATCTTCTCGGGACGCCGCCGATGCAGTTCCGCTGCCCTGGTCCTTGCCGAAGGCCACCAAGACGGTGCACTCCACGTGCTGGGAGGCTAGCGTAGACCAGAGCAGGAAGCCACCAAACAGCAGTGCCACCAGCAGGGTCACGAGCCGCCCACGTTTCGTCATCACTCCTCCACCCGGTCCGGCCGGCAGGTCAGGAACCCTGTGACCTGGGGCACTGTTCTGAAGGGAGCGTCCACGAGGGACGCGTCTAGCGAGGGTGCAATGAATGGAATGTGAAGAGGTTCTGATCCGCCTCTGGGAATATCTGGACCAGGAGCTTGGGCCGAAAGAGGAGGAAGAGGTGCGGGACCACCTGGACGGCTGCGCCGGGTGCTATCCAGCCTTTGGCTGCGGCCGTGCCTTGCTTCGTATTCTGGCCCGACAAAGGACGAACTGTGCCGCTCCGCCAAGCCTGATCCAGTCCGTGCGGGTACGCCTGAGGACCTCATGAAGACTCAGCCTTTCGGCTCAGCATTCACCTCTCTGCGGATCCATTCCAGATAAGCCGGGCTGCCACCGAGGATCGGCAGCGCGATGATCTCGGGCACCTCATAGGGATGCAGCTCCTGGATTCTGTGCTGCAGCGCCGGCAGTCGATCCATGGTCGTCTTGAAGTGGCAATACCACTCCTGGCCCCGCTCAATCGAACCCTTCCATAAAAA
The DNA here is from genome assembly GCA_963842945.1 of uncultured Gemmatimonadales bacterium. Taxonomy (GTDB): domain Bacteria; phylum Gemmatimonadota; class Gemmatimonadetes; order Gemmatimonadales; family GWC2-71-9; genus CAVVWJ01. The sequence continues at coordinate 179,705 of CAWJIM010000019.1, read as the reverse complement.
CGTACTGACCAAGGGGCCCTGCACCTGGGCACAGGCGGCCAGGCGTTCGGCCACCAAACTGCCGGCGGCGTGATCCGCTCCGGTCTGATCCGGCCAGGTTGTCGTAACCTGACAGCACTCGGTCACCTCAAAAATTCTCTGGTGAAGACCGATAGTTATATTGCGGAGTCCTAGTGCGAAGTCCCCGCGCTGGTTTTGGCCGGAAGTCCCGCCGTTTCCGCGCCACGCTTCCCGTCGTTCAGAGGAGCAATCATCGTCCGCCAGCCGCTCTTGAATTGGACCGTCAGCAAGAGGCCCTGAGGATCGGCTTTCACATTGGCGACGTCTGGAAGGCTTCGGGCATACTTCTCGGCAGCCTCGGCCTGCTGGGCCAAGTCGGCTGACGAAGAGCCTCGATGGGCCTGCCCAAACTCTCGAGCGATGGCGATCTCCTGCGCCTGCTCCCGCCCGTAGCGGGCATACTGATCAGCGGGCACCAGGCCGTCCTGATTGACCAGCCGGTCACCCAGATTGTAGTCCCGGCAGGCCAACAGACTCGCAGCTACCAGCAAGGCACCAAGGGAAATGCGCATCCCAACTCCTCCAGCTGAGGGACCAACGGCGACGCTTCAAAGTAAACTCCCGCTGCCATGGGCGTGGCGCCCTATAGTGGTATCGACACTGCTCGTGGCGCAGCCACTGGCAGTTGGGGCGCAGACGGCAGCGGTGCCTCCGGCCAGCGATGAGCCCACCGTCATACACTGGTGGCACGGGGCAATTGTCCTCGGCGGACTCTCCGGTCTCATGCTGTTGGACAATTCAACTCAGCGCTTGAGTCAGGAGCATCGCACCGGCTCCGCTGACGATCTCGCCTCCGGGGTACGCCACATCGGACAGCCTGAAGTGTACGGGACAATTACGCTCGGGCTGCTCGGGGCCGGCCTCATCAGCGGGAATCACGAGATCACGCGGGCCGGCGGCAGGCTCGTTGCGACCCTGTTCGTGGCCGGGACCACTTCCAACTTGGCCAAGCTGGCCTTCGGACGGCCCAGACCGAACCAAAGCCTCGATGCCGATACCTACGTCCCGTTCTCCGGGCGGGAGGCGATGCCGTCCGGCCATACCACCATGGCATTCGCCCTGGCGACCGCCCTCTCCGACGACATCCACCGCACCTGGGCCAGTGTTGGCCTCTACACTCTGGCAACGGGAGTGGCCTGGTCCCGGATAAACGACAACCGGCATTGGCTGTCGGATGTGGCGGCGGGCGCAGTGCTGGGGATTACCTCCGCCAAGCTGGTCAATGGCCACTGGCGCATTTTCAATGTTCGCCCACCGCAGTTTCTGCTGGGTCCGGGCAGCGCCGCGGTAGCGTGGGAGCTTAGCTTTTAACAAGGCATCCTTCCAGGCGAACACATCAGGGCGGTACAGTAAATGAAATGGCTCATCGCGCTTCTGCTGGCTGCGCCTCATAATCTTGCGGCTCAGGACACCGTGGCCGGACCGCTGGTGGTATTCAATGCCGGCAGCCTGGCCAAGCCGTTCAGCGAGTTGCTCAAAGCGTTCAAAGCCACCCATCCAAACGTCGTTCCGGCCCAGGAGAATTCGGGAAGCCTGGAGGCAGCCCGAAAGCTGACCGATCTGGGCAAGATTCCTGACGTGATAGGCGTCGCCGATTATGGCGTCATTGCCAAACTACTGATTCCCCAGCATGCCAGCTGGTATGCCACCTTTGCCCGCAACTCGATGGTCTTGATCTACAGCGACCAGTCCATCGGGGCCAAGGAAATCAACCCGCAAAACTGGTGGCAGGTGCTCCTTCGGCCAGGCATACGGGCCGGCCGCTCGGATCCATCGCTCGATCCCAACGGTTACCGGGCCCTCATGGTATTTCAGTTGGCCGAGAAGTTCTATCACCAGCCAGGTTTGGCCGGCAAGCTGGAACGGGCGTTTCCCCCACGGTATATGCGGCCCAAGGAAGCCGATCTCACCGCACTGGTTCAGGCCGGCGAGCTGGACTACTCCTGGTCCTACGCATCCATTGCTCGCACCGCGGGTCTCCACTACGTCGACCTGCCCGACGAAATAGACCTGAGTAGCCCCAAGCTGGCCGAGCAGTATGCTCAGGCATCTGTCCGGTTACCGGCTGAGCATCGGGCCGGACCGGACTCGGTCGAGTTCCGGGGTGAACCGATCGTGTATGCCCTGACCATTCCCATCAAGGCGTCTCACCCTCACACTGCCGAAGCCTTCGTCCGCTTCGTGCTTTCGCCCGAGGGAAAAGCCATCATCAAGCAGAACGGATTTACTCTGCTGGAGCAGCCTCTCGTGGCCGGCCCCGGAAAGCCGCCCGCCGGACTCTTCTGATTATCTTCACCAGACCTCTGGCTTCTGGTGCAGTGATGAGCGGTACCTCGAATATTCCCCATCCCCGCAATGAGCCCGTGCTCAACTATGCACCGGGTTCGCCCGAGCGTACCGTCCTCAAGGCGGCGCTGGGATCGGTAGGTGCACGGCAGGCCGATATCCCCGCGGTAGTAAACGGGCGGGAGATTCGAACCGGCAACACCCATGACGTGGTTTCGCCTCATTGTCACGGGCGGGTGCTGGCCAAGGCCCATCAGGCCGATCGGGGCACCATCGAGAGCGCGGTCGAGTCCGCGGTACAGGCCCAACAGGACTGGGGCCACTGGCGGTTCGAAGACCGCGCCGCCGTCTTCCTCCGGGCCGCTGAGATGCTGGCCGGCACCCATCGGCAGCTCCTGAACGCGGCAACCATGCTGGGCCAGAGCAAGACCGCATACCAGGCCGAGATTGACAGCGCCTGCGAGCTGATCGATTTCCTCCGCTTCAACGTACACTACGCCGAGCGCATCTACGCCGAGCAGCCAGATTCGGCGCCGGGTGTCTGGAACCGTCTCGACCACCGGCCGCTGGAGGGGTTCGTGTACGCCATCACGCCGTTCAACTTCACGGCTATTGGCGGGAACCTGCCGACCGCGCCTGCCCTGATGGGAAACGCGGTGGTCTGGAAGCCGTCGGCCACCGCGATGTTGAGCAATTGGTACTTCTACCGGCTCCTGGTGGAAGCGGGCTTACCGCCCGGCGTGATCAACTTTCTCCCCGGCGATTCGATCGAAGTGAGCAATCTTCTGCTGTCCGATCGCCGGCTGGCCGGCATCCATTTCACCGGTTCGACCGCAGTGTTTCAGACTCTGTGGAGATCGGTAGCCGACAATCTCGATCGCTACGCCGGATATCCCCGGATCGTGGGGGAGACCGGAGGCAAGGACTTCATCCTGGCTCATACCAGTGCGGACCTGGATGCTCTCGCTGTTGGCATCGTGCGTGGGGCGTACGAATACCAGGGCCAGAAGTGCAGTGCGGCATCCCGGGCCTACATCCCGGACACTATCTGGCCGGAGGTTCGAGATCGCGTCGTTCCCCTGATCGAGGACATCCGGGTGGGCGATGTGGCTGATTTCAGAAACTTCATGGGCGCAGTCATCGACCGGCGGGCGTTCACCCGGCTGAAGGATCATCTCGAGGCCGCGAAGCGAGATCCGGGAGTCAAGGTGCTGGCCGGCGGCGGGACTGACGACTCGGTGGGCTACTTTGTGCAGCCCACTCTGATCCAGGCGGAGAATCCAGCCTACCGCTTGATGTGCGAGGAGATCTTCGGTCCAGTGTTGACGGTGCACGTGTATCCCGCCGGCAAGTGGCAGGAGACGCTGAAGCTGGTGGATCAAACCAGTCCTTACGCTCTTACCGGGGCGGTGTTTGCGCGGGACCGGAGGGCCATTGCCGAGGCCGATCGAGCACTGCGACACTCTGCCGGTAACTACTACATCAACGACAAGCCGACGGGAGCCGTGGTCGGCCAGCAGCCGTTCGGTGGGAGCCGTGCCAGCGGGACCAACGACAAGGCAGGATCGATCCTGAATCTGCTTCGCTGGGTATCGCCCCGGAGCATCAAGGAGACGCTCAGCCCACCGAAGGAGTATCGCTACCCGTTCATGGAGGCGGAGTAGAACCTGGTGGGATGCCGCTCCGCAGCGCTGCTGCTAGCGGCGTTGGCAGGTCCGGGCTTCCTTGGCGCCCAAACGGACCCGACACTCGGCTACGCTGTGCCGCAGTTGCAGTGCGCGCAATTTCTGGAAACCTCCCAAACCACCATTGTCACCCAGACCGGACGCCAGAGCCGGGAGCAGACTGTCGAGCGAAGAGGCGTGTGGCAGTTCAGGGCGGAGCCGGCGAACAACGGCGTGGCGCTGACCGGCTGGCTGGACACCCTGGTCCTGCTCCGCCGGTCTCCGGAGACCACGATTCGTCCCGATACCGACGGTCTCATCGGTGGCCGCTACCGGGGAGTGCTCCGCCCGGGGGGCAAGTACCTGACCCGAGTCCAGCCTTTCGTTCCGGGAGAGGTGGCGGAGGTGTCGGACATGGCAAAGGCCCTGGACGATTTCTTCCCGGAGCTCCCCCCAGGTCCGCTTCACCCGGGCGAGGTCTGGACCGACACGTCAGGGCTTCGGATTCAGCGGCTATCGGACAGTGCGTTGTCCGGACTGCCGCTATACCGGTATGCGCTCGAGGCCACGCGGAAGACCAGAAGCGTTCCGGTCCAGTACGACACCATACCGCTGACTCTGGAGCAGATCAGCCGAGAACGGGGGACCTTTGTCTGGCATCCTGGGCTGGGTTTACTGAGGCGGGACCGGACTATCGTGGTGGAGACCAGCGTGCCGGCCAGCCGGGCTGTACCGCAGGCGGTACGGGCCCGGGCCGAGCAACGGATCAGCCTGCGCCGCGACCTTCGAGTACCGGTCAACCGATGTACCGGAGGTGGAGCTGTTCGTCAGACCGGCAAGGGAGCTTCGGAGGGGTAGCGATACTGATAGTCCGGCAGGGCGGGTTCCTCCAGCGCCTGGTCGACGATCTGGCGCAAGGGCGTCAGGGTACACACCGGATCGGTATTTGCAGCGTCGCCCGTAAGGGCAAACGCCTGACACCGACAGCCGCCGAAGTCCACGGTCTTCCGAGGACAGCTCCGGCAGGGCTCCTTCATCCAGCTATCACCCCGAAACAGCGCGAACGCCTCCGACTCCCGCCAGATCCAATCGAGTGAATGGTCGCGGATGTTGTCGAAGCTGAGGCCCGTGATCTGGGTGGCGCCATGGCAGGGCAAGACGTCTCCATTGGGTGCGACCACCAGATACAGCTTGCCCCACCCGCCATAGCAGGCCTTGGGAAACGCCTCGTAATAGTCCGGCAGGACATAAGTGATCTGCATCCGGCCCCGGTAACGCTGGATGGCGCGCTCGGCGACCTCACGTGAGCGCTCGACCTGCTCGCGAGTCGGTTGCAGCACCGACCGGTTCCGGAGCCCCCATCCGTAATACTGGGTATTGGCCAGCTCGACGCGGTCGGCGCCGAGATTGGCGGCCAGGTCGATGATCTGTTCGATCCGGTCCAGATTGGCCCGGTGCAGCACCACGTTCACGGTGAAGGCAAATCCCAACTCGCGTACCAGCTGGGCGGCAGCCTGCTTGTGCCGCACCGATCGGACTCCCGCAATCCGCTCGGCCACCTCGGGGTCAGAGTCCTGGATCGAGATCTGAATGTGCTCCAGGCCAATCTCTTTGAGCCGTTCCGCCCGGGCGCGCGTGAGACCCAGCCCCGAGGTAACCAGGGTCGAGTAGAGTCCCACCGATCTGGCGTGCGCGGCCATGTCCTCGAGGTCCTTCCGCAGCAGAGGCTCGCCTCCGGATAGACCCAGTTGTAGCACGCCCAGTGAACGAGCCTCGCTGAAGACCCGCTTCCACTCGTCCGTGGTCAGCTCCGCCTCGGCTCGCATCAGCTCGATGGGGTTGGAGCAGTAGGGGCAGTGCAGCGGACAGCGGTGGGTCAGCTCTGCCAGCAGGGTGGTCGGGCGGTCAGCCGGCACGGATCAGCTCCCGCTGGGCCATCTGGTCGAGGTATTCAGTCACGTCAGCTTCCACATCGGCATGGTAACGCTCGTTGAGGACGGTCACGATGTCCGCCACGCTACGGGCGCCGTTGCAGAGCTCCAGGATGGCGGCACCGGTGTCGTTGAGGAGCACGGCGCCCTCGGGATACAGCAGGACGGGCCGCTGCCGTACCGGATCGAAATCCAGGCGGGCGAGCCGCCAGAGTTTCGGCCTGGACTCGGGCGTGAGGAGCCTGGAATCCGGCGCCACGCTATGACTCTCCATACGCGTGATGGATGGTGTCGATCATCACCCACAGCATCTCGAGCTTGAACGCCAGCGCTTCGAACGCGCGCCGTTGCGTGTCAACCGTGGTGCAGTGCTCCTGAACCAGGGTCAGGCCCTGCTGGCTGTCCCGTGGAGCCTGAACCAGGCGGCTCCGGAAGTACGCCAATCCTTCCGGGCGCACCCAGGGATAGTGCTCGGGAAACGCCGCGATCCGGCTGCGCATGAGACCGGGAGCAAAAAGCTCGGTCAGCGAGGAAGCCACTGCTTCGATCCACGGCCTGGTCTTACAGAAGGTCACGTACGCTTCGGCCGCGAACCGGACTCCCGGCAGGACGTGCCGTTCGTCCTCCATCTCTACCCGGGGAACTCCTACCGCCTCGCCCAGGCGAATCCACATCTCGATGCCACCGGTTCCCGGCTCGGTGCCGTCGTGATCCACGATGCGCTGCATCCAGGCGCGGCGCACCTCGGGGAGCGGACAGTTGGAGATGATCGCCGCATCCTTCCGGGGGATCGCGCGCTGATACGCCAGCCGGTTGGCCACCCAGCCCTGCAGCTGACGTGGCGTGAGCCGTCCCTCATGCATCAGCTGATGGAACGGATGGTGAGCGTAGTAGGAGGTGCTGAATGCGCGAAGACTCTCGGCCAACGCGTCGGGAGACAGCGGCCGGTTGAGTCCAGGAATCGGCGGTGGAGGTGGGGCAGCCAGCTCCGACGCATTGAGGGCAGTGGTCATGGTCACAGGGTAAAGCTCATCCCGTCCGCTCCCACCAGAATCCCCGCCTGCTCGACTGCTGAACGCTCGGGCGAGTCCTCCAGGAGCATTGGATTGCTGTTGTTGATGTGGGTGTAAACTTTGCGCGCGTCTATCGGTGAAAGCCGGGCCAGACTCCCATCTGGTCCGGACACCGGGAGGTGATCCATCTCTCGCGCGGTTCGATCGCTGATGCCCAATTCGATCAGCTCGTCGTTGCTCCAGAAGGTCCCGTCGAAGAGGAGGAGATCGGTCTGCTCCAGCTTCTCCAGCAACGACGGGCTCAATTCGCCGCACCCCGGCACGAAGGCGCAACGTCCGCCGGTGGCTTCGTCTCCGATGATCAGCCCCGTGGTGTGCCCTTTCGCCGAGTTGGGGGCGAACCGAGGCGGGCCGGCCGGGACCTCGATGGGCTCCACCCAGATCCGGCAGGTCTTACCATCGCGATAATGGAGAGCGGTGCGCTGGCCCGGGGTAAGCTGAGTAACCGTCACCTCGGCAAAGGCGCGGGTGACCGGGAGCAGCCTCGAGTCCTCCTCGAGGATCGACTGCACCGCTCCGGTCAGATAGAGCTGCAGTGACCGCGCCTCGCGAAGGAGCACCATTCCCAAGGTGTGATCGAGCTCGGCATCAGTGATCACGATTCCTTCCGCCGGGACGTGGCGCACGCCGGTGGGCCGGAGTCCGGGCAGGCAGGCCAGCTGAGCGCGGACGTCGGGCGAGGCATTCAGCAGAAACCAGCGCTCGCCATCGGCGCTGACTGCGGCCGATGACTGAGTGCGGGGAATGGCTCGGTGGGGCTGGGATCGTCCCGAGCAGCAGGTGGGACACCAGCAGTTCCACTGCGGAAATCCCCCGCCAGCGGCGGTGCCCAGGAGAACGACGTGCAAGTTTGACAGCCGAAGGGCCCGCTTACGCGGGCCCCTCAGTTACCGCTGTGATTAGAGCGTCGCGACGTATGCAGTCACTTCCATCGTGACGGCTACGACTTCCGCTTCAGGCTTGGTCCAGGTCATCTCTAGCTCCAATGGGTAGTGAGTAAGCTGACATCGACACTGGGTGATCTCACCCAGCCGGGCCGTCGCGAGACCCGACGACACTGTGGGTAAGGCATTGGTTGTGCCACCATATCCAGGAAACCTGAAGTGCAGCCCAAGGCTCTGTCAGGGCGAAGCTTGGCGGTGGAGAGTCGGATCGTGAGTGAGAGGCTTTGGGTGGGGGACAGAGGGTCAGATTGGGTGATATCACCCACCCTGAAGACCAAACTTCTTCAGCCGATATCGGAGAGTGTCCCGGGTAATGCCCAGGCGCTGAGCCGCCTTGGTCTGGTTCCCCCCGGATTCGCGCATGGCGCGTTCAATCAGACTCCGCTCCCACTGGGTGAGATCGCTGCCGGCCGGCTCGACGGCAGGGCTGGAGGCGGCTTCCTGCGCCGGGACCACGCTCGGGCCATCCCAACTGCCGCTGGACTGGAGCGGAGTGGCCAGGGACAGGTCATCCACGGTCAGAAGGTGATCCCGGCTCCAGAGCACCGCCCGTTCGATGACGTGACTCAGCTCCCGCACGTTCCCTGGCCAGGGGTAGGCCATCAAGGCCTGGCGCGCGCGGTCGTCGATCCGCCGGGTTCCCTTGCCGTACTTGCTGCTGAACCGGCGCAGGAAATGTTCGGCCAGCAGGCCGATGTCCTCTCCCCGCTCCCGCAGCGGCGGCAGGTGGAGCAGGATGACCGCCAGGCGGAAGTAGAGGTCTCCCCGAAACAGGTTCTGCTGGACCTGGCGCTCAAGATTCCGGTTCGTGGCGGCGAGGATGCGCACGTCGATCCGGCGGTCCCGAATTCCCCCCACTCGGCGCACCATTCGCTCCTCGATCGCCCGGAGGAGCTTGCCCTGCAGGCCAGCTCGAGGTCTCCCACCTCATCCAGGAAGATGAATCCGCCTTCGGCCGCCTCGAACAGCCCCAGCTTGGATTCCTTGGCATCGGTGAAAGCGCCGCGTTCGTGCCCAAACAGCTCCGCCTCCATGAGGTTGGCCGGAAGAGCCGTGCAGTTCACGTCAATGAAGGGCTTACCGGCCCGGCGACTGAGCTGGTGAAGGGTTCGGGCGACCAACCCCTTGCCGGTGCCGGTCTCGCCGGTAATCAGGACCGGTGGCGTCTCATCGAGCTCGGCCACCTGCCGTACCTGGTCCATCACCGCCAGCACGGAGGCGGATTGTCCCAACAGTCCGGTGAGAGGGACCTCGTTCGCGGCCCGCCGGCGATAGTAGGACAGCTCCTGCCGAAGCATTGCGTTCTCCCGGGCCCGGTCGGCCAGGAGCTTCAGCTCCTCGAGATCGACCGGCTTCTTCATGTAGTCGAACGCGCCCAGCTTCACCGCCTCCACGGCTCCTTCTATGGTCCCATAGGCCGTCATGATGATGACCGGAATGGCGGGATCGAACTCCCGGATCCGACGGAGCAGGTCGATGCCGCTCATACCGGGTAACCGAACGTCGGTGAACACCACGTCCGGCCTGAGCGTCTGGACCAGTGCCAGCGCCTGTTCCCCATCGCCCGCGACCTCCGCCTCATAGCCGGCTTCGGCCAGAAAGGCCTTGACCGCGCGGGCCAGGGTCCGCTCGTCGTCCACGATCAGCACCGTGCCGCCGCTGGCCGTCATACGACCGCCTCATTCCGAACCGCCGCCGGGAGCCGTACCCGAACCGTGGTCCCGCCCGGCCGGCTCAGGATCTCCAGCCGTCCGCCGTTTTGCTCGATGTACCGCTTGGCGATAGCGAGGCCCAATCCGGTTCCGTCCTGGCGGGTAGTGAAGAACGGCTCGCAGACCGATGGCATGACCTGGTCGGGAATTCCCGGTCCGGTGTCGGCAATTTCGATCGTTACCTCGGAGGGCTGGCTGCCGTTGCTCGCTGCTGGCGTGGCGGAGATTCGCAGCGTCCCGCCGCTGGGCATGGCATCGAGGGCGTTGGAGACGACTTCCAGCAGCGCCTGTTCCAGCTGCATCGGGTCGACCCGAACCTGGGGCAGCAGAGGCGGGAGATCGAGCGCCAGTTCGACCCCACGCTCGCGCAGCGACTCGGCAAAGGCGGGTAGCAGGCCTTCGATCAGGCGGGGGACATTCTCCTGCAGCGGGTGATATGGAGCGGGGCGGGAGAAGCTCAGCAGATGGCTGATCCGGCGGTCGAGGCGATCTACCTCGTCGATGATCGCGGTGAGATGTTCGGTGGCCGAGGGTGCATCGGGGTGACGTCGGACCAGCTGGGCGGCGGCTCGCAGACTCGCCAGCGGGTTGCGGAGCCCGTGGGCCACCGCCGCCGACATCTCTCCGATCGAGGCCAGCTTCTCCGACTGCACCAGCTGGGCCTGGGTCCGCTCGAGTTGGGAGATCTTGGTCTCGAGCTCGGTATTGAGGCGGAGCAGGTCGCTCCGCGACTGGCGCAGCTTGTCGGTCATGTCGCCGAAGGCATGCGCCAGGGCCCCAACCTCGTCGCGAGAAGTGGCGGTGACCGGGTGGTCCAGCCGGCCGGCGCCGACGGTCGCCATGGCACCGGTGAGCTCTCGTAGCGGCCGGGCCAGACTGCGAGAGATCAACCAGGAGGCGAGCAGGCCGCCAACCAGAGACAGAATCAAGGTCAACACCAGGATCCGCTTCTGACCGGCGAGAATCTCTTCCACCCGGGCGTAGGCTCCCCGCACGCTGGACTCGCGTGCCTGCCGGTAGATCTCCCGGTTCAGCTGAGTGAGCGCGGGGAGTAGACGTCCCTTGAGCTCCTGCTGGGCGGTGTTGAACGCAGCCTGCCGCCGTCCTGAATCGTATAGCCGGAAGATGCTGTCGGCCGCCGTTTGAATCTGCTGCTGAATGCCGCGGACGCTCTCGGCGAGTCCCATTTCTTCCGGTCGGAGCTCGGCGGCCCAGCGTTGCTGCCAATAGTCCACCACCTGCCCGGTCAGCCGGAATTCGTTACGTGCACTTGGGTCCAGGCCGCTCAGGTAGCGCCAGATCACCTCACTCTGGTCGAACATGGCGGTTTCCAGCTCGGCATACGTCCGGGTGCGAGCCATGCTTTCGCCCAGCGCCTGCAGGGCCCGCCGCTCCAGCAGATTGCTCCGAATGGCGCTGGCCCCGACCGCGAGAGCCGGGAGCGCCATAAGTGAAAATCCAAGAAGGAGTTTGCGCTGGAAGGTCACGTTTCTAAGCTAACCGATACTCCGGGCTGCGTGAGTAGGACGTAAGTTGTTTCTGCCAATCGGCGGAGCCGCGGATGAACACGGATGGAAATGATCTGAAACACTATGAGATAACACGGAGTGTCATCGGGAGTTTCTACCAGGTATACAAGGAGTTGGGCCAGGGATTCTTGGAGGGGGTATACGTAGAGGCCCTCAGCTTAGTGCTCCGTGCGGAGGGCCTGGCTGTCTACAGAGAATTGCCCATCAAGGTCTATTTTCGCGGACATGTAATCGGTCGGTTTCGGGCTGATGTTGTGGTGAATGGCAAACCACCACAGGCCCTTCAAAGTCCAGGCTAGCGTCTAGCCGGAGTCGATCCGCTTTCATCTGTGTTCATCAGTGGCTGCTTTTACTTGTTTGCTGCAGTGGTCCCGGCGGATGAATTATTTCTTCCCCGTTTCTATTGTCACGTCCACCGACATGCCTGGTCTCAGGGGCACCGGGGTGCCTGCCGGCTGGTCCACGGCAATTCGGACCGGAATCCGTTGCACCACCTTGGTAAAGTTCCCTGTCGCGTTGTCGGGAGGGAGCAAGGCAAACCGGGCCCCGGTCGCCGGACTGAGACTCTCCACCCGGCCCTCAAAGCTGCGGCCGGGATAGGCGTCAACCGTAAACTCGGCCCGGTCGCCCACCCGCACGTGGGTCAACTGGGTTTCCTTGAGGTTGGCCGTCACCCAAACGTTCTCGTCAGGCACGATGGACATGAGGGTCTGCCCCACCTGCACCAGCGCTCCAATTTCGGAATTCCGCTTGGCCACGGTTCCCGACACCGGTGCGGTGATGTAGGCGTAGCTGAGCTGCAGCCTGGCATTGTCCACCGCGGCTTGAGCGGCCGCCAGGCGGGCATCGGCGCTGCGCACGGCTGCGCCCGACGCCGACACCTGGCTCCCAGCTGCGGCCGCCTGCCGGCGCGCCGCCTCCAGCTTGGCGGCAGCCTGGGCGGCAGCGGCCTCGGCGGCATCGAACTGCTGGGCCGATACGATCTTCTGATCCACCAGCTTGCGATAGCGCTCCACATCGGCCGCGGCCTTATGGTAATCGGCTTCGGCCGCGCTGACCGATGCCTGGGCCGATGCTGCTTCCGCCCGAGTGGCCTGGAGCTGAGCCTGGGTCTGCCCGGCCCGCCCGCGGCGGCTCCCGACTGCTGCCTCGGCCTCGTGCAGGTCCGCCTCGGCCTGCTGCACCTTGACCTTGAGGTCCCGGTCGTCCAGCACCACCAGCGTATCACCGGCCTGCACGTGCTGGTTGTCGTCAACCAGAATCCGGGTAACGAAGGCGGCGATCCGGGGCGCGATCAGAGTAATGTGGCCGTCGATCTGGGCATTGTCGGTCGAGACATGATGCCGGGAATACAGATAGCGCTTCACCCCCCAGACGGCGAGCGCCAGCGCCAGCACCCCCACGACGATGACCGGAATCCGCCGCCGCTTAGGCCTGGTTTCCCCGACCTCTGCCGGGCCCTCGTTGGTGCCGTCTGCCATTATCCGTCCCGGTCGCCCATCAGGCGATCAATGGAGTTGTTCGATGACGCCGAGGGCGCGATACGCCCCAACCCGGGCCGTGCCGTAGCCCACCCGAGCCTGAATGAGAGCGTCCTGGGCGGCAATCACCGAGCTTTGAGCGTTGGTGGTTTCCACGCTGCCGGCCACGCCCGCCGTGAACCGCTGCTGCGCCTCACTCAACTCGCGGTTGGCCAACTTCACCCGCTCCCTTGCGATTGCCACCTGCTGCTCCGCCGACTCAAGGTCCAAGACTGCTTGGCGGGCCTCGGTCTCGACCTGGTCAGCCAGGTTGTGCTCTCTGATCTCCTGGATCTCCAGGCGAGCCCGTTCCTCCTTGGAGCGGTTCTGCCGGCGAAATCCGTCCAGGATGGGAACACTCAGCAACAGCTGCAGATAGTAGCTGCCGGCCAGAACCCGGGTTTGCTGGCCGCTCTCAGTGTAAAACCCATTCACCGAGAGGCTCGGCAAATTCTCGTATCCGATGGCCCGCAGGGTTCGCCGGGTGGCCTCGGTGCGGGCATGCTCCGCCAGGAGCTCGGATCGGTGCTCGCGGGCGTAGCGCGCAGCCTCCTCGGGGTCCCGCGGTATCTCGAGCGGGGCCAGGCCAAGAGAATCGGACAGCTGCAGCCGGGTGCTGGATGGCAGGTTGAGCGCGCGCACGAGATCCAGCCGGGAACGGTCGGCCTGGTTTCGCGCGATCAACAGCTGAGTCCGTACCGAACCGAAGCTCACCTCACTGCGAGTCGCATCAATCGCGGGACTTACTCCGGCCTCGACCAGCTTTCGCGCCTGTTGCAGGAGATCCGCGGCTACGGTGCTGTCTGCCGTTCGGGCTCGCACGGTCTCCTCTGCACTCAGCACCAGGAGGTAGGCCACGCCGGCATTGGCCCCGGCAAGATCGCCCACCACCCGGGCGTCGAGCTTCGCTGCCGCCACGGTGTCCTGGCCGGCCCGGTAGCGGGTTCGCGCGCTGAGATCCAGGATGCTCTGGGAGGCGCGAAGCTGGACATTGTACAGATTGAATGCATCGGTGACACCGCTGACTCCGGGAAAGCCGAAGGCATCGAGGTTGATTGTCTGGCGAATGTAGGAAGCCTGTCCTTCGATGTTGGGCAGAAGGTCGGCCAGCCGCTGCCCCTTGCGGGCCTCTGCGGCGCGCACGTTCAGCTGGGCAATGGCTGCTTCCACTCCCTGGCGGCGGCCAATGGTGATCGCGTCGATCAGGCTGATGGGTCCGCTCGGAACGGTGGGCTTCTGCGCCAGGAGCGGCGCGGAGATTCCCACCATCGCGCTCAGCAGAGCCGCGGTGAGGCGCATGACTGGTCCTGGGAAGTCAGGGACTGGAACTGGAGGCGAACGCGGCGCCGTCCGATTGGAGGTGCTGGGGGGTCATCAGCTAAACCTAGGGGATCTGTCCGTCACACCAAAATGAGATATCGGCCGGAGACACGCTGCGGTGTGACAGCAATCACACAGCGGAAGACGATGCCGCCGGTTGTTCCAGGGTGAGGGATTCTCTTGCTCCGCTTCCTTCGATTCCGTAACTTGTCGTTAACCCGTCGCGGGAGGTCCTGCCGATGTCGGACGCATTCCTCAGCTCCGACGATTTCGACGAACAAGCCCATCATCTCTATAACGAAGGCCGCTACGATGAAGCCCTGACTGTTCTCAATGAAGGCATAGCGCTATACCCCCACGCCGTAGAATTGCACATCGGAAGAGCCTACGCCCATTTGGCCCGGGAGGAATACGCCTGGTCCAGACGTAGCTTCGAGCAGGCTCTGGCGTTGGATCCGGATCACGAGGACGGCCTGGCGGGGCTGGGTGAAACCCTGCTCAAGCTGGGCGATCGGGCGGGCGCCATGCGGGCGGTCGAGCGGATTCTGCAGCTCGGATTCCAGGACGATCACGAGCTCATGCTGCAGATCGGACGCGCCCTGTTCCGCGAGGGACTGGTCGCGCCAGCCCACCGGTTCTTCGACCTGGCCGTGGCGGCCCAACCGGAATCGCCCGACGCCGCGGCCTGTCTCGGTTATGCCTCGCACCGGTTGGGAAACGACGCCGGCTCACTCTACTGGCTGCGACGTGCGCTGGAGGTCGACGCGGGATACAGCGAAGCCCGGATCTACCTGGCCAACCTGCTCTACGACCGGGGAGAAAGCGAGGCGGCGCTGCATCAGCTGGAGCGAACCCAGCCCGAGGATCATTACGACGAGCTGGGTATCTGGCGACATATTGAATTGAAGAAGTCGATCTACCGGCTGCCCGACGAAGATCCCGAGCTCGCCCCCTGGCTGGCCCGGCTCGCGGAAGTGGCCGGCGAGCCGGATGCGATCGATATGCTGCTGGCCGAGGTCGAGGCCCAGCAGGCCGACGGGGGCGTACGCGACCCGCACCAGCTAGAGCTGTTCGGCACCCTGCTCAGCGAGCTGCACGCCATGCAGAAGCGGCCGGGGCAGAGCGAACCCCACCTCATCATGACCCTGGCAGGCCAGACCATCCGGGGCACGTGGGATGAAATTCTGTTGCAGATGAAAGCCGCCGACCGGGAATGGGCTCATGGATCGCTGAGCGATTTCATGGCCAGTTTGGCCCGCCGGGGCCAGGCTGAAACCGGCGTGGTTATCCCCACCACGGATGCTGAAGCATTCATCAGAGGAAGTGCCGAGGCGGGCGTGCTTCGGATAATGCAATAAAGCGTAAGCGGTAAGCGGTGAGCGGGGGGTTCCGGTTAAGTTTGGAGCTCCCCGTTTTTTTGACTACCTCAAGGATAGAGATGACCGTTTCCCCCTCCCGCTCACCGCTTACCGCGGCCCATGAGGGCCGGGCTCCCCGCTCACCTCTTTGGACCAAGGGTGTCCATCGGGAGGTGCTGCCAAACGGCCTGACGCTCCTGGTTCAGCCGGATCACTCCGCCCCGGTCGTGGCCGTGGTGACCCACGTGAAAGCGGGCTTTTTCGACGAGCCGGACCGCTGGGTCGGCATCTCGCATGTCCTGGAACACATGTTCTTCAAGGGCACGCCGCGCCGGGCAGTTGGCGCAATCGCCCGGGAGACCAAGGCTGCAGGCGGGTATCTCAACGCCGGCACCGGATACGATCATACCAGCTACTTCACCGTGCTTCCGGCATCGGGTCTGGATGCTGCGCTGGACATCCAATCGGACGCGCTGCGCAATTCCCTCATCGATCCGGGTGAGCTGGCCCGCGAACTTCAGGTCATCATTCAGGAGGCCAAGCGGAAACGCGACACTCCCGGAGCCGTCGCCCAGGAGACCCTGCATGAAGTGATGTTCGACCGGCACAGGATCCGGCGTTGGCGCATCGGTCATGAAGATCACCTGGCTCGCCTCACCCGGGACGATGTGCGTGGCTACTATCAGTCGCGGTACGTGCCCGAGCGAACCATCGTCGCTATTACCGGTGATGTGACAGTCGAGAAGGCGCTCGAAATGGCCCGTGCCAGGTATGCCGACTGGGCGTCCAGCGCCAGGCGCGATAGATCCCTCACCCGAGGAACCGGTGCGGCACGAGGTGCGGGCCCGCACCCTGCGCGGCGATGTTGCTCAAGCCGAGCTGGTGCTGGGCTGGAGGACCGCACCGGCACTGCACCAGGATGCGCCCGCGCTGGATCTCGCGGCGGTGGTGCTCGGCTCCGGCAGGGGCAGCCTCCTCTATCAAGCTCTGCGCGATACTGGGATCGTGACCTCGGTCTCGGCGCATAACTACTCTCCCACCGAGCTCGGGGTCTTCAGCATTGGCGCCGATCTCTCTCCTGAGAATGTCCCGCTGGCGGTCGAGCGGATCGCGGAATGCGTGGC
This sequence comes from uncultured Gemmatimonadales bacterium, assembly GCA_963842945.1. Lineage (GTDB taxonomy): Bacteria > Gemmatimonadota > Gemmatimonadetes > Gemmatimonadales > GWC2-71-9 > CAVVWJ01. The sequence continues at coordinate 163,184 of CAWJIM010000019.1, read as the reverse complement.
CCGGCTGACACTGGTGGGACCCACGGCGGACGAGCTGGATCGAGCGCGCACTCTGCTCACCGCCCGCTGGGCAAGACGGCTGGAGCCCATGGAAGGGAAGGCTTCTGCCCTGGCATCGGCCGAGGCATTGGAGCACGTGTCCTTCCTGGACCGGGAGTATGCCGCCCTGGTCTCGGTCGATCGGGAAACCGTTCGCCAGGCCGCCGCGCGCTATCTCCTCCCCGACAGTGTCGCCGGGGTGGTCTACCTGCCGGAAAAGGAAGGAGAAGATCTCGGGCCCGACCTTCTGGCCCGCAGCTTTGCCGTTACGGCACTAGGCACCACCACTGCCCCGCCGGTTCAGCCGGTACGAGTCTCCTCCACGTCCCTTCGCGTCGGTGGCACCTGGGAAGCTGACGTGCGCCACACCGCTTTGCAGGGAGTGGATCTCCTGGTTCGGCGCAAGACCGGCGTTCCTCTGGTTTCTCTGGGACTCTACGTGCCCCGGCTCGAGTTCGAGCCGCCGGAGCGCGCGGGGCTGGCAACTCTCATGGTCCGCAGCTCGGTGCGAGGGGCTGGAGATCTGGATGCAGCAGGCCTGGCGTTCGCCTTCGAGCGGCTGGGCGGGACTTTGAGTCCGACAGCCGCCTCGGACTGGCTCGGTTTCGGCACCAATGTTCTGACCCAGCATCTGGCTGAAGCGGCAGCTCTGCTGGACCAGGTCTGCACTGCTCCCCGCTTCGCCGAGGCTGACATCAACACCGAGCGCGACCTGATGAAGATCGAGGCCGAGCAGGTGGCCGATGACATGTTCCGCTATCCGTTCCAGCTGGGATTCGCTGGAGCTTTTGGGGACCGAACCTATGGGCTTCCGGTTGCTGGTTTGCCCGAGACCCTTGCCGGCATTTCCGCCTCTGAGGTTCGTGCCTGGCATAGCCGGGCAATGCTCGGAGTCCGGCCAGTGGTTCTCGCGGTGGGCGACATCGATCCGGAAGAGGCCAGTGGCACACTGGCGGGAATTTTCCAGGAGTATCGGCCCGGGACCCAGGGGAAGGCCGACAAGTCCGGTAGGGGGGCCAAACGCCGGGGAAATGCGAGTGGTTTCTCGGGAGAAGGCGCAGACCGCCCTGGCCATGATCTTCCCTGGGCCCGCCCGGGGAGCATCACAGCGGCACGCGGCGGAGGTATGGGCGGCGGTGGCCAGCGGACTCGGAGGCCGACTCTTCGAGGCTCTGCGCGACCGGCGCTCTCTGGCCTATACCGTACTTGCCTCGAGCTGGCAGCGAGGGCGGGCCGGGGCCCTAGTCGCTTACATCGCCACTTCCCCGGAGCGGGAGGAAGAGGCGCGGACGGCAATGCTGCAGGAGCTGGAGGTGTTTCGAACCACTCCGGTGGACGAGGTGGAGCTGAGCCAGGCGATCAATTACCTGGCAGGACAGGCCGAGGTCGGGAGACAGAGCGCGGGCGCGTTGGCGGGGGAGATGCTGGAGGCCTGGCTGATTGGCGAGGGTCTCAGCGATCTGGAAGATCCCGCAGCGGCCTTCCGGGCGGTCACCCGCGAAGAGGTGCTGCAGATTGCTCAGATCAACCTGGATCCTGGGCAGCGAGCTGAGGGCGTGGTGCGCGGCACCAGTGTCAGACCGCCAGCCGGCGGCTGATCACATCGATTCCTTTCCCCACGTCGGCTGGAGCGCGGGCGACAATGTCCACCAGGCAGACTCCGACTGAGGGGGCGCAATGAAGCACGATATGGCCCTCCAGGCAGAGGAGCGCAACCGCTATTTCGCCGGCGCCCTGCCGCGCGACCGGTGGTCCCAGCCCGGGCATACCGACGGCGCCTGCTGCCGCGACCACCAGCGCCGAAAGCGCATCGGTGTCGCGGAGCCGCTCGGAGCTGATCGCGGTGAGCTCGACCAGGTAGTGATTGAAGGTGCTCACGCTGGCACCTGCTGATCACGCCCGGGCGGGGGAAGCGGCCACCGCTTCCCGGTATCCCTCAGGCACACCAACATCGAAGAATCGCGCAGGGCTGATGACTCCGGCCAATGCCTCACGTTGGGCCAGGCGCTGCAGCACCGGAACATCATCCAGCTCCTTTCCCGGCGGGAGTCCCCGGCCGACGTCCTCAAACAGATCCAGGATGTCACCACCGAAGGCCATTCGGCCGATCGGGGTTACGGCAGCGTCGGCTCCTGCAGTGTCGAACCGGCCAGATCCCTTGTCGGCCACGGCCACCACCCGGAGTGTCCCATCGGCTGCGGGCCGCACCGCCGCTCTTCCGGTGGCGCCTTTGGAACCGGCCTGCGCCCTATCGATCTCCGCGAGCAGAACCGTGGCAAGTCTGGTCTTCTTGTAGGTGGCCAGCACAGCGGCCGTCGGGTTCGGCCCCTGGAAGAGATTGTCGGGAAGAAGGGCCAGGAACGGTGAGCCGCCGAGATTGTCGCGGGCGCGGAGGAACGCGTCGCCCAGTCCTTTCGGATGATCCTGGGGCACAAATTCCAGCTCCAGCGGGCCCGGGTAGTTGCGGGCGACCGTTTCCAGCATTGGCTTATGGGGGTTGGTGATGATGATGGCCCGGAGCAGCCCGGCATCGGCGGCCTCATCCAGGGTCCAATACAACACCGGCTTGAGTGCGACTGGAAGTACCTCTTTGGGGAGCCAGCGGGTGATGGGATGCAGCCTTGTGCCCAGCCCACCGCACGGGATCACCGCCGTGTCGAGTATCATGAGGGGGTATCTTGCACGCTCACGTTCGGCGAGGGGAGCAGCGTGACCGAAGCTAGTCCGGCTCGTAGAGGCGAGCAAGGCCGCGCCTCGTGGTCCTGGGCCGATCTGATCAGCTGCCTGCGAATACCTCTGGCCGCGGCGTTTCTGCTGGACTCCAGTACCAGCTGGCGCATGGCCATCGTCGCGGCGGCGGCGGTTACGGACCTGCTCGATGGGCCGGTGGCGCGCCGACTGGGGGGCTCGCCGTTGGGCCCGGTGATAGATCCGATCGCTGATAAAGTGTTCATGGCCGCTGCGGTTGGGGTGGTCGCCTTCTCCGGGCGCCTCGAGATCTGGGAAATCGTGGGGGTTCTCCTGCGCGACATCGTGGCTACGCTGGCCTTCCTTGGAACCCTCATCTCCCACGAACCTCGAGCCATACCCGCCCGCTCGAGCGGAAAAGCGGTCACAATCGCCCAGATTCTTACCCTGATTGCGTTTCTGCTGGACTCACCCTATCTGCGCCCCATCGCCTGGGCTACGACCCTGATGGCCGTCATCGCGATCTGGGACTATTACCGGGTGGCGCCCCGGGCTCAGAAGCGCCTCGGAGCTTGAGTGCCGGAAGAGACCAAGCGGATCACGCTGGACTGGCAGGAGGATCTCCGCTTTCGCGGCGGCGAGCCCAACGGCCCGTCCATCCTCATCGATGGCGACAACGCTGAGGGCCCCGGACCGATGCTCACGCTGCTGCTGGCAGCCGCCGCCTGCACCGGGTCCGACGTGGTCGTAGTGCTGAAAAAGATGCGGGTGGCGTTCAGCGCTCTCCGGATAGAAGTCTCCGGCGTGAGGCGGGAGACGGAGCCCCGCCGTTACGTATCGTTGCACCTGGACTATCGCATCACCGGATCAGGGATGGATCCGGCCAAGGTCCGTCGGGCCATCGATCTGTCCCTCGAGAAGTATTGCTCCGTCATTCACTCCCTCGCGCCGGACATTGCCATCACCTATGCGTTGTCGCTGGCGTGAGCTGTTCCTGGCCGGGGGAACCCTGGCCTGGGCCCACGCCGGCAGCGCACAGGTGATTCAAGAGCTGGGCGTGCAGGCGATCGGGACGTTTTCCGATCCTGGCCTCGTGGTAGCGGGCGGGTTCGGGGCGCTCCGAACCACCGGCAGAACCCGACTCTCGCTGGGCTTCGGTGCCGGAGTCTCCGATGGAGAGCTGGCGGTCAGAGGAGAGTTGCTGGGCCATTTCCTGTTGAGCCCGGAGGAGCCCCGGAAACCTGGCTTCTACGTGGCTGGAGGTATTGCGGGCGTGGAGGGCCCCGTCGGACGAGGATATCTGGTGCTGACCCTGGGGTTGGAGCAGGCACCAGGAAGCCGCTCCGGCTGGGCCGTCGAGCTGGGGGCTGGCGGGGGGGTGCGGGTGGCGGCGGGCTACCGCTGGCGCCGATTTCCCGGGATATCCAGGCAATAAAAACGCCCCGGAGAGCGGCTCTCCGGGGCGCTGTTCAAGCTTTGATTCCGTTTCAGGCCGCGCCTGATTCCACCACTTCGCCCCTCCGCACCGGCTTGCAGTACCGCTCACCCAGAGTACGCAGTTCGGCCAGCTCCTCATCGGTCAGATCTTCATACCGGTCAGCGACATACCCCATGGTATCGTCGAACCAGTCCTTCTGATGCTCCGGCAGCGCGTCGATGACGCCGCAGCGGAGGATGTGGCTGAACAGCTCGTCACGGGCCTGGGCGAAGGAGATCGCCTCAGAGGAACTACGGGATTTCTTCTTGTTCATGCACCATCCTTTTAAAGACAGATTTCGGGTACTCTCTTGCAGGATCAAGATAACCGATTGCACTAATTGGTGCAAAGTCGCCGGAGACTCGCGAGATCCGCGAGCTGTCGACGTAAGCGCTGTGGCAGTACAACAATACGGCTAACCAGGTGGTTCCTGACCTGCATCTTGACCCCTGGCAGATCCCCATCTGACGGCGCGCGACTCGGGTCTCCGGACTCATTATCTTTATCAGCCCGAATGGCATGAACTTGACCGAGGGTGGGTACCGCCTCTCGAGGTGGGTATGGCAGAGCACGATGAGGTGTACAACGAGGAGCGGGCCCAACGCCTGGCGGCGCTCCTGCGGTCTCTGGCCGCGCGTATCCAGGAGCTCGACCGCTCGGGCCAACTGCTCAGGGGCGGTCCCGGAGCTGTTGCGGCTGATGGGCGACGCGCGGAGCGAGCTGTTCCACTACGAGGTGCGCAGCACCTACGACACTCCGGAAGTGGCCGACAGCCGAAGAATCGTCGAGGATGCACAGCGTCAGGATTCCTTTCTCCCGGATGATCCGGAGGACGAAGAGCCATGGCGGGGACGCAGGCCGGAGTGAAACGGTTCTACACGTTGTTCGCGGTGCTGGCGCTTGCCGGGGTAGGGGTCCTGGCTTATCTGCTCCTCAAGCCCAGCACCATCAGCATCCCGGCCAACGTAAGCATTCAGCCCTCCGACACGTCGGGCTTTCACGGCTACGTGAAGGGCTCCAAGGATGCTCCGGTCGAGATCACCGAGTTTGCCGATTATCAGTGTCCCTTCTGTCAGACGTTCGCCACTCTCCAGATGCCCACGATCGAGGACCGGCTGATCAACAGCGGCCGGCTCCGCTGGCGCTACCGGGACTTCCCGCTCCAGCAGCACCAGTTTGCCCGGCTGGCGGCTCACTCGGCGGCCTGCGGCGACGAGCAGGGGAAGTACTGGGCCCAGCACGAGCAGATCTACCAGAACCAGTCCGAGTGGGCCGCCGCCCGCGACGCGGGGCCGCTCTTCAGGAATTACGCCCGGACAGCCGGCCTGGACCTCGGGCGCTATGACAGTTGCATGAAGTCAGGGAAATACGCTGGACGGATTCAGGCGAGCTATAATGAGGGGGTCCAGGTGGGGGTGAGCTCCACGCCGACCCTGCTGATCGGCAACCGGCTGTACCGGGGGCGGCTCGACTCCGACGCCATAATCAAGATGGTGGATTCTCTGGCCCCTCGTCGTTGATGATCCACCGCATGACTGCAGCTGTGCTGAGCCTCATCGGGTTCTTCATCTCCGCATACCTCTATCTCTACAAGATCGGAAGAATCGGAACTCTTGCCTGTGGAACCGGGGGCTGTGAGACCGTCCAGCAGAGTCCCTGGAGCCGGTTTGCCGGAGTAGAGGTTTCGCTCATCGGCCTGGTAGGGTATGCCGGCCTGCTGGCCGTGAGTCTGGCCGCGCTGCAGCCTGCTCTGGCGGAGCGGTGGTGGCCGGCCAGGCTGCTGGCCGTTCTCGCGGGACTCGGCGTCGGGTTTACCGCGTATCTGACCTACCTCGAGCTGTTCGTCATCCATGCCATCTGCCGCTGGTGCGTCGGCTCGGCGGTCATCATCATCTCCATCTTCATCGTGGCGCTCCTGGAGCTTCGCAGGCTCTCCCGCACCCGGAGCTGGTAGCGCTTGTCCCGCAAGGCCAAATCTCAATCCGGCAAGCAGCTCGCGCTTCTGGCTTTTGGCGCGCTGGGCGTGGTCTATGGCGACATCGGAACCAGTCCGCTCTATGCCTTCAAGGAGTGCTTCTTCGGCCCCCACAGCTTTCCGGTAACCACCAGCAACGTGCTGGGCATCCTGTCGCTCATCTTCTGGTCGCTGAACTTCGTGGTCACGTTCAAGTACCTCTCCATGGTGATGCGGGCGGACAACCGGGGAGAGGGCGGTATCCTTGCCCTGCTGGCGCTGGTTCGGCCCAGTGGGCGAATCACTACCAGAGGCGCGGCTGCTGATCGCGACCGGACTCTTCGGGTCAGCGCTGCTCTATGGAGACGGGATCATCACCCCGGCCATCTCCGTGTTGAGCGCCGTGGAGGGACTCAGCGTGGCCACCCCGGCGCTCGAGCACTGGGTCGTTCCCATTTCTTTTCGTGATCATCCTGGCGCTGTTCGCCCTGCAACGGCGCGGAACAGCAGGGGTCGGGGCGGTCTTCGGGCCCATCACCGGGATCTGGTTCATCTGCATCGCCATTCTTGGCGTGATGGGAATCAGCCGCGAGCCCGGCGTGCTGCGGGCACTCGATCCCCGCTACGCCGTGGATTTCTTCGCTCGCGAGGGCCTCACCGGCATAACGGTGCTTGCGGCCGTCATTCTGGTCGTCACCGGAGGTGAAGCGCTGTACGCGGACATGGGGCACTTCGGCCGCCGCCCGATACGTTTGGCCTGGTTCGCGCTGGTGCTGCCCTCGCTGGTTCTCAACTACTTCGGCCAAGGGCGCGCTGCTGCTGAATGATCCGGGTGCGGCCCGGAACCCCTTTTACGCGCTGGTGCCGGAGCTGGGCGTTGTACCCCATGGTGGGTATCGCCACGGCCGCTGCCGTGGTGGCTTCCCAGGCGCTCATCTCGGGCGCGTTCTCGCTGACCCGCCAGGCCATTCAGCTGGGCTATAGTCCGCGGATGAAGATCATCCATACTTCGAGCAGCACCATCGGACAGATCTACATCCCCACGGTGAATACCATACTGATGGTCTCCTGCCTGGGGCTGGTGGTGGCGTTCCAAAATGCCAGCGCTCTGGCGCTCACCTATGGCGTGGCCCTCTCCGGGACGATGACCATCACCACGATTCTCTTTTCCATCGTCATGCGGCGGCTGTGGGGCTGGAGCTGGTGGAAGGCGGGTCCGATCACCCTGCTGTTTCTGGTGGTGGATCTGGCGTTCGTGGGCGCCAACATGCTCAAGGTTCCCAATGGAGGCTGGCTGCCGCTGGTGGTGGCGGCGCTGGTGTATCTGCTGATGTCCACGTGGAAGAAGGGACGGGTGCGGCTCACGGGCATCGTGCAGGAGAACACGCTCCCGATGGATCTCTTTCTCGATGATATCCGCCGCCGCCAGCCTTATCGGGTGCCCGGGACGGCGGTGTTCATGACCTCAGGGACCGGTGGTGCGCCGCCAGTGCTGCTGCACCATCTCAAGCACAACAAGGTGCTCCACGAGAAGGTCATGCTCATGTCGGTGCACACTGAGGAGATCCCGCAGGTCGCAGAAAAAGACCGGGTCAAATGCGCCGAGCTCGGCGAAGGGTTCTACCAGGTTATGGCCCGTTACGGATTCATGGAAACGCCGGACGTGCCGGATGTGCTCCGGGCTCTGGGACGGGCGGAAGACGACGGCAAATCCGTCAACGTCAAGCTGGCCAATACCACATTTTATCTCGGGCGGGAAACCCTGATCGCCATGGCGGCAGGCAAGAAGAAACCCCGGGGCGAGAAACCGCTCGAGGGCCGCCGGATGGGGCGCGTGCGCAAGAAGCTCTTCATTCTGATGGCCCGCAACGCCCAGTCGGCCACTGCGTACTTCGGGCTTCCGCCGAACCGGGTGGTCGAGCTCGGCGCCCAGATTCAGTTCTAGTCGTGACCGCGGTCACCAGTCCGTCTCCCCCCAGCTCTAGCCCGTCCGGCCCCGCGACGAAATAGGCGGGCACTGCTCGCGCTCTCCCTGGGAGCGCTCGGGGTGGTCTACGGCGACATCGGCACCAGTCCGCTCTACGCTCTCAAGGAGTGTTTCGCGCCCGAGTACGGCATCGCCCCCACGCCGGCCAACGTGCTGGGCATTCTGTCGCTCATCTTCTGGTCGCTCAACTTCGTCGTGTCGTTCAAGTATCTCGTCTTCATCATGCGAGCCCACAACCGCGGCGAAGGGGGGATCATGGCGCTGCTCGCGCTGTTGCATCCCCGTCAGGACCGGACGGGCTCCCGGCGCTGGCTGGTTTCCCTGGGACTATTCGGGGCGGCACTGCTCTATGGCGACGGTGTGATTACTCCGGCGATCTCGGTGCTGGGCGCGGTGGAGGGTATCGGGGTTGCCACCCCGGCGCTGAATCCAATCACCCCGGTGATCGCCGCGATCATTCTGTTTGGATTATTTCTGTTCCAGAAACGAGGGACAGCCCGCATCGGTGCCGTATTCGGCCGAGTGATGCTGGTCTGGTTCGGGACCATCGCCGCACTCGGTGTCGCGGGAATCGTGCAGCATCCGGAGGTGTTGCGCGCCTTGAATCCGCTGCACGCGCTCGATTTCATGTTCCGCAACGGGCGTCAGGGTCTCCTGGTCCTCGGTGCGGTTATCCTGGTGGTGACCGGGGCCGAGGCCCTCTATGCCGATATGGGCCACTTCGGCAAACGTCCCATCCGTCTGGCCTGGTTCAGCCGTGGTGTTGCCGGCGCTGGCGCTCAATTACTTCGGCCAGGGGGCCGTTCTGTTGGTTCGGCCGGCCACCGCGCAGAATCCTTTCTATGGCCTGGTCCCGTCCTGGGCGTTGTATCCCATGGTGCTCATTGCCACCACCGCGGCGGTTGTGGCCTCCCAAGCGCTGATTTCCGGAGCTTTCTCCCTGACCCGGCAGGCGGTACAGCTGGGATACAGCCCGCGGGTGACGATCCAACACACCTCACAGACCGAGATCGGCCAGATCTACCTCCCCGGGCTCAATCGAACCCTGGGGCTGCTCTGCGTGCTCCTCGTGCTGGGATTCCGGAGCTCCGGCGCTCTGGCCTCGGCCTACGGCATCGCCGTTACCGGTACGATGACGATCACCACGCTGCTGTTCTGCGCCGTGGCCCGCCAGCGATGGAACTGGAGTGTGGCCCGGGTCGCCACGCTCGGGGCGGTGTTCCTGGTGGTGGACCTGTCTTTCCTGGCGGCAAACCTGGTGAAGATCGCGAAGGGTGGCTGGTTCCCGCTCCTGGTGGCAGGCGTGGTCTATCTGTTGATGACCACCTGGAAGCGGGGGCGTGAAACGGTCACCGGGATCCTGCACGACAATGCGCTGCCGCTGCCGCTCTTTCTCGAGGATATCACCCGCCGCCAGCCGCCCCGGGTGCCGGGAACGGCGGTGTTCATGACGTCTGACCCCGGCGGAACGCCAGTGGTCCTGCTGCACCATCTCAAGCACAACAAGGTGCTGCATGAGAAGGTGATCATCATGTCGATTTCGGGAGAAGAAATTCCTCAGGTCAGGCCGGATGACCGAGCCGAGGTCAAGGATCTGGGCAGCGGGTTTTACCTGGTGACCGGCCGATACGGCTTCATGGAGTCACCCGACGTTCCCGGCTCTGCTGAGCACCCTTGGCGCTCGAGGGCTGGAAGCCAAACCCATGGAGACCAGCTTTTTTCTCGGACGGGAGACGTTACTGCCCACCGGCAACTCCCGGCTGTCCCGCTGGCGCAAAAAGCTCTTCATCCTGATGGCCCGCAACGCCCAGTCGGCCACGGCATTCTTCAACCTGCCGCCGAATCGCGTAGTCGAGCTGGGAGCGCAGGTGCAGATTTAGGAGGTGCCTTTCCTCCTCTCCTTCATACCTTCCCGTCTTTCCCGTCTTCCCGGTCTTCTCCCTCCTACCCCTCCTTTTCCTCGTACATCTCCTTCAACCGGTTCACCACGTTGGGATCGGCCAGCGTCGTGGTGTCGCCCAGAGTGCGTCCTTCCGCGATGTCCTTCAGCAGGCGACGCATGATCTTTCCGCTCCGGGTCTTGGGCAGATCGGCAGAGAAGAGAATATCATCGGGCCGGGCGATGGCGCCGATCTTCTTCACAACGTGCTCCTTGAGATCATCCTTGAGGCTGGGGCTCGCCTGCTTCCCATCCTTCAGAGTGACAAAGGCCGCGAGCGCCTGACCCTTCAGGTCGTGGGCACGGCCCACCACCGCCGCTTCGGCCACGGCGGGGTGGTCCACCAGCGCGCTCTCCACCTCCATGGTCCCGATGCGATGTCCCGCGACATTGAGGACATCGTCCACCCGGCCCAGAATCCACCAGTAACCCTCCTCATCCAGCTTGGCGCCGTCGCCGGCGAAGTAGCGGCCGGGGAAGCGGCTCCAGTAGGTGTCGCGGTAGCGCTGGTCGTCGCCGTAAATGGTGCGGAGCATGCCGGGCCAGGGCTGGCTTATGGTCAGAAATCCGCCGCCCTGCTCGAGCGGCTTGCCCTCAGTGTCTACCAGCTCCGCAGTTACCCCGGGAAACGGTATAGTGGCGGAACCCGGCTTGGTGGTGGTGACGCCGGGGAGCGGAGTGATCATGATCCCACCGGTCTCGGTTTGCCACCAGGTGTCGACGATGGGGCAGCGTGCGCCACCAATCTGCTGGTGATACCAGATCCACGCTTCGGGATTGATGGGCTCGCCGACGGTGCCCAGCAGCCGCAGAGTGCCGAGGTCGTGACGACTGGGATGCTGGGGACCCCACTTCATGAAGGCGCGGATAGCCGTGGGCGCGGTATAGAGGATGGTGACGCCATAGGTCTCCACGATGCCCCAGAACCGGTCCCGCTCCGGCCAGTCGGGCGCGCCCTCGTACATCACCACCGTGGCGCCGTTGGCCAGTGGCCCGTACACCACGTAGCTGTGGCCGGTAACCCATCCGATGTCGGCGGTACACCAGAACACATCGTCTTCCCGCAGGTCGAACACGTAGCGTGTGGTAGTGGCGACATGGGTGAGATAGCCGCCGGTGGTGTGCACGATGCCCTTGGGCTTCCCGGTGGTGCCCGAGGTGTACAGGATGAAGAGCAGATCTTCCGCGTCCATTGCTTCGGGCTCATTCCGGAGCGAGGCGCCTTGAATGAGTTCGTGCCACCAGTGATCCCGCCCCTCCCGCATCACCGCTGCCGATTCCTCGCCTACTCTACGGACCACGATGCAATGCCTGATCGAAGGGCACTGGGCCAGCGCGTCATCGGCAAACCGCTTGAGCGGTAGCACCTGCCCCCGGCGATACCCACCGTCCGACGTGATCAGTGCAACGGCTTGCGCGTCATTGATTCGGTCTCGCAGGGACTCGGCGGAGAACCCTCCGAATACCACTGAATGCACCGCGCCGATCCGGGCGCAGGCCAGCATTGCCACAACGGCCTCGGGGATCATCGGCAGGTAGATCGCCACCCGGTCGCCTCGGCGGATACCGAGATTCTTGAGGGCATTGGCGCAGCGGCGAACCTCCCGGGCAAGGTCCCAGTAGGTAAGGACGCGGCGCTCGCCCGGCTCACCCTCCCAGATGATGGCCGCCTTGTTCCGGCGTGGACCATCCAGGTGCCGGTCGAGACAGTTAGCCGAGGCATTGAGTTTTCCACCGACGAACCAGCGGGCGTGAGGCAGCTCCCACTCGAGCACTCGATCCCACGGCGCGATCCACTCCAGCTCGCGCGCCTGCTGCTCCCAAAATTTTTTCCAGTCGCGGCCCGCCTGATAGAGTGCCTCGGTTGCAGCGGCGCGCGCGGCGAAACCGGGCGGAGGAGGGAAGCGACGTTGTTCGGAGAGCAGTGTATCGATTTGATCGCTCATGATCGGCAGGGGTGAGAGTCAGCCAGAAGCTAAGGGAGCCGGCCATACGGAGTAAGAGTGCAGCACTACCATTCGCTACTTTTGCGGTAGTCTGCCGCGGAGTGCGGCGTGAAACGGAACTGCAAGACTTGGTATGACACTTCGCAAAGGATTGCGAATCCAAGATTTCTCCCCGCTGGCACCAGTCTCGCCATTTTAGAGACACGAGGGCGCGCGGTCGATGCGGCCAAGCGCAAATCCGCCCGATAAGAGCACACCCGGAGTGATTCGGGGCCGCAAAACTAGAGGTCTCACCTGGTCTGCTGGACCTGGTTGAGATAGCTCGGTGCCGAAGGAGGAGCAAATGAGATCGCCGCACGACGCAGAGCGCGACATGGCTGCACCGGAGACGCTCGGACTCGATACCCGGGTGGAAATCCGGAAAACGGCCATCCGACTCTTGGAGGAGATGCCCGAGGGCGCCGGTCGGCTGGTCATCGATCTCGCGCGCACCCGCCACGTGGATTCGGCCGGACTCGGGGCCCTGATGTTGATCCAGCGGCGGGCCGCCGAGCGGCGCCAGGTCGTGGCCCTCCGAGGCGCCAGCGAGGAGATTCGATTCCTTCTCATGCTCACCAAGCTGGACGATCTCTTTCAGCTCGAGTCAGCGGTTAGTCAATGAGTCAGCGGTTAGTCAATAGGGAAGGCGGCCCAAGCCGCCTTTCCATCGCCCCCGTTTTCCATTAGAGTACCCCCCGAGTTGAACTTCCTCTCCCAGTGCTCCAGCACCGGCCCCAGGGGCGTACGGAATGACCAAGGGCAAACGCCGCCGGCGCGTCTTGATCGTCGAGGACGAGCCGGCGCTTCGATTGAGCTATGAGCGGGCCTTCAATCCTCGATACGATCTGGTGTTCGCCTCAACCGGTGCCGAGGCATTGAAGCAGCTTGAGCAACATAAGCCGGATGTCGCGGTCCTGGACATGCGCCTTCCCGACACCGATGGGGTGGACCTTCTGCGCCGCATCCGGCTGACTCAACCGGATCTTCCGGTCATCATCACCACCGCGTACATGAGTATTGAGCCCCAGCTCAAGGTTCTCGATCTTCCCCACTCCGGCTACATCGTCAAACCCTTCCGCCTCGACGAGCTCGGCGCGCGGATCGATGCCGTCTCATGACGGCGTCCCGCTTCTCGAAGCTCGCGGGCTCCAGCGCTCCTTCGGCCAAGCCCGCGTCCTGCGCGGCCTGGACCTCTCCCTCAGGCCGGGCGAGGCGCTTGCCATCATTGGCCCCAACGGCGCCGGCAAAACAACTCTTCTGAGATCTCTCGCCGGGCTCCTGCGCCCGAGCGCCGGGGAAATCCGGGTTCTGGGCCATCGGCTTGGGCCGTGGCTCGGACAGGGCTCGCGGTGCGATTGGTCTGCTCTCCCATCAGTCGCTGCTCTACGACGACCTCACCCTGCGGGAAAACCTTGCCTTTGCTGCCCGCCTCTATGCGCTCGATCAGCCCAGTCAGGTTGCCGATGCGGCGCTGGACGCCGCCGGACTCGGCAACCGGGCGTCGGAGCTGCCCCGGCGACTGAGCCGGGGTCTGCTCCAGCGAGCGGCGATCGCCCGCACCTTGTTACACGCCCCGAGCATTATCCTGCTGGACGAGCCTTTTACTGCGCTCGATGCTCCGGCGGCGGAGCGGCTTCGGTCGGATCTGCGATCCCGGCTGGAGCGGGGTGCGGGGGTGGTCATCGTGACCCATCAGCTGGGCGATGTGTGGGACCTGACCTCGAGGGTTGCGGTGCTGATCGAAGGCCGCTGGGCGGTAGACGAGCCTCGAAGTGGGGAGATCGACGCGTTCCTCTCCCGCTACGGCATGCTGACCGGTGCTTAGATCGATGCACCTGATTCTGGCGGTGGCCGGGAAGGACATACGGGCGGAGCTCCGGAGCCGAACCGCCCTCCTCTCCGCGCTGGTTTTTGCCGCTCTGGTCCTGGTAGTCTTCAACTTCGCCCGGGATCCAACCGCGCTTTCGGCCACGGCGCTCGCGCCCAGTGTTTTATGGGTGACATTTGCGCTGGCTGCGTTGCTGGCGATGAACCGGGCCTTTACTATCGAGCGGGAAAACTCGGCGTTAGATGGACTGCTGCTGGCCCCGGTGCCGCGAGAGGCGCTATTCCTGGGCAAGCTGCTGGCCAATCTGGCCTTCGTCGGCGCAGTGGAGCTGGTGACTCTCCCGCTCTTCACTCTGTTCTTTAATGTGAGCCTGTGGTCGAGCCTGCCCGGCGTCCTGGGCACAACGGTACTCGCCACCATCGGATTCGTGGCGGTGGGAACGATCTTCAGCGCTATGGCGGTGCGTACCCGGCATGCCGAACTGCTATTGCCGGTTCTGCTGCTGCCTTTCATGGTGCCGCCGCTCATCGGAGCCGTGCAGGTCACATCGCGGCTGCTGGCCGGACGACCCTGGAGCGAGATGTTGGGGTGGGTTCGGCTTCTCGCGCTCTATGACATCGTCTTCGTGACACTTTGCACGCTGACCTTCCCCGCGGTGGTGGACGAGTGAGCCCGATGGACCCGGCAAACCTTAAGGCCGACCGAATCATTCGCCGCGGGCTTTGGCTCAGTGGCGCCGCTTTCCTTGGGCTCCTCCTGGTCTATGTGCTCGCCCTGGGCTACACCCCGGTCGAAGCCCGTCAGGGCGTGGCCCAGAAGATCTTCTACCTCCACGTTCCTGCGGCCTGGAGTGCGCTCCTGGCGTTCTCGCTGGTCGGCGTGACCGGTGCCCTCTACCTCTGGCTGCAGGATCCCCGGCTTGACCGCTTTGCCGCTGCCTCGGCCGAGGTGGGCGTAGCGTTCAGCGCCGTAATGCTCACTACCGGGCCTATTTGGGCCAAACCGATCTGGGGCACCTGGTGGACCTGGGATGCCCGGCTCACGCTCACCCTGTTCCTGTTCTTCCTGTTCGTGGGCTATCTGGCACTCCGAGCCGCGCTGCACGATCCGGCCGAGCGGGCGCGGTTCAGCGCGGTGGTTGGAATCCTCGGCCTTCTGCTGATCCCTTTCATTCATCTCAGCGTATATCTGTTTCGCACGCTGCACCCGCAGCCCATTGTGCTGAAGCCAAGTGCGCCCTCGCTGCCGCCCGAGATGCTACGGACGCTGCTGGTCTCGACTCTGGTGTTTACGCTCTTGTACGTCGGATTCGTGACGGCGCGTTACGGGCTGGCTCTCGCGGATGAGAGGCGGGAGCTGGAAGGGGGTTCGGATGTTGGCTGAGCCTCCCCAGAATGGCGGGTATATGGTCGCGGCCTACATCGTGACCACGGTGATTTTGGGGGGGTACTGGGTGCGGCTTTACCTTAAACAGCGTAAGCGGGAAGACCAACTGCGTGAGCGGTGAGCGGGAACTCAAAAGCGTGAGCGGTGAGCGGGAACTACCAAAGCGTGAGCGGGGGAATCAAACAGCGTGAGCGGGTACTTCTCGGGTAGAATTGGGTAAGTGCCGTTGCAGGCCGAAAAGCATGATACGGAATGCGAGATCATCGGTCCTTACATGCTTGGCAGGAGGCTCGAGCGGTAGTACTAGGTGTGATCAACCTGGCACATACTGGTTGGAAGCCGTGGGCGTCGGCGCTGTTCTCACAGCTGCAACGTGCCTGCCTTTCGGTACAGCTCAATATTGCCGAGGGCTACGCTTACGGTGATTCACCCTCTTTCAGAAAACATCTCTCTATTGCTTACGGATCAGCAGTGGAAACAGGAGAATTGCTCGAGTTGGCGCTGGAGGTGCAGGCGGTCTCCCAGGAACTGGGGACGGTATTACTCAGAAGGAACCAACGAAGTCAGAGGCTGCTGCTAGGAATGATCCGGCGTAGCAGAAGCCCGCTATAGCTAACGTTCATGCCGCCCATGGTCATGATCTCGCTAATTTCCCGCTCACCGCTTACGCTTCTCGCTGTTCCCGCTTACGGTTTCCTCGTCCGTCTTCCTCCGGCGACTCGGACCCTTCGGCAGTAGCAGGAACTCCCAGAGCACTGCCGCCAAGAGCGCCCCTGCAATCGGTCCAATCCAGTAAACCAGCTGTCCTACCCACTCGCCTGAAACAACCGCAGGGCCGAAGGCTCGAGCCGGATTCATCGCCGCGCCGGTCAGCGGCCCGCCGACGAGAATGTCGAACAGCAGCACCAGGCCGATACCGAACCCCGCCACCCTGGGAGCATCCGGGGACACTGCCGTTCCGAACACGGCCGACATCAGGAAGAACGTCAGGACCAGCTCGATCCCGATTGCCTGGCCCAGCGAAACCGAGCTGGCGATCACCGGGACTCCCAGCATGGCATTGCGCACTGCCGTGAACCGGCAGGAGCAGCTTGACCAGCAACGCCGCCAGACAGGCGGCGGCCAGCTGCACCGCGATGTAGGCCAAGGCGGAGACCGGATCGATCCGGCGTTTGAGCAGCAGGCCAATGGTGACGGCTGGATTCAGGTGGCCGCCGGAGATGGTCATGGTGGCCGTGATCATCACCGAGAGCACTGTCGCGTGGGCCAGTGCGATCCCGATCAGCCCGATACCGCTGTTGGGAAACCCACCATTGACGACCACGACCGCGGCGCCCACGAACACCAATCCAAAGGTGCCGAGCGCTTCGGCGGTCAACCGGCGTGTGAGGGAAGGCATGCGCGAATCTAGGAGCTTACTCGACGCGCCGGAAGAGGAGACTGGCGTTGATGCCGCCGAAGCCGAATGAGTTGCTGAGCAAGTAGTCCGGCTGGAGCTGCATTCCGTCGGGACCGACGTGGGAAAGGTCGCACACCGGATCAGGGCAATGGAGATTTACCGTGGGCGGCACCCAACCCCGGTGACTGGCCAGGGCACAGATCGCAGCCTCGATAGCGCCACTCGCTCCCAGCGCGTGACCGTAGTAGCCCTTGGTTCCGCTGAACGCCGGCCGGTAGGCGTGTGCCCCAAAGACCTGCTTGATGGATGAGGTCTCGGTCGGATCGTTGAGCGGAGTCGAGGAGCCGTGCGCGTTGATGTAGCCGACCTCGTGGGGGGCCACTCCGGCTTCGGTCAGCGCATTCCGCATTGCGCGAGCCGCTTGCGTTCCATCGGGCCGGGGCGCCGTCATGTGATAGGCATCGTTGGTCAGACCGAACCCGCAGATCTCGGCGTACACCGGCGCTCCCCGGGCCAGAGCTCGCCCGCGCTCCTCCAAAACCAGTACCGCGGCTCCCTCGGCCATCACGAAGCCATCCCGACCCTGGTCGAAGGGTCTGCTGGCATGCGCGGGATCGTCGTTGCGGGTAGACATGGCCCGGATGATGGCGAACGCTCCAAAGCAGAGCGGGGCCAGCGGTGCTTCGGCGCCCCCCGCCACCATCACATCGGCTTCCCCTCGGGTGATGGCCCGGAAGGCCTCGCCGATAGCAATGGCGCCCGAGGCACAGCTCATCCCGTTGGTCGAGTTCGGCCCGGTGAAGCCGAACTCGATGGCGATGTTGCAGCTGGCGGCTCCGGCAAAGACGGTGAGGGCCAGGGCAGGATCAACCGCCCGGGGACCTCCCTGCATGAAGTTCCGGTACTGACTCTCCCCGTGGGCGACGCCCCCGAGCGCTGTGCCCATTGTGGCGCCGATCCGGTCCATGTCTTCCCGAGCGGGGTCGAGATCGGCGTCGGTCAGGGCCATTCGAGTTGCGGCGACACTGAACTGGGAGAACCGATCGAGCCGGCGGACCCGGCGCTCCTCGATGTGATCGCTGGGCGCAAAGTCGGGCACCTCCCCGGCGATGCGGGACTTGAACATGGAGGGATCGAACCGGGTGATGCAGCGGACGGCCGATTCCCGCCGCCGGAGCCCCTCCCACAATCCTTCAACCCCGGTACCGATTGGAGTGATGGCGCCAATCCCGGTGATCACAACTCTGCGTTCCTTCATCTGCGCTCCTGTCGCACTGCTCCTGCTCCAACTTCACTGCCCGGCACCCCCGCTTTCCCCCTTCCGAGCCGCTCCGCTTCCAAATACCGTTTTATGCCCGCGAGCGTCCGGGAGGCAATCCCGTGGACGAAGACCGGTCCGATGACCCAGTTTGCAGCCGTCGCGCCGATCATCGGCCAGTGAGGCCCACTCCACTGGTGGACGATCGTGACCTCGGTCCCCTCTGCGGTGGGGACCATCTGCCAGACAACATCCATCCCGGTCGTGATCCCCCGGACGTGCCGGTAGTGGACGGCCGGCGCGGCATGGTCAATCCACATCTCGGAAACCCACCAGGTGGGATACTTGAGTGGACCGAAAGGACGCCATGCAGCCATTTCCACCAGCGTCCCGGCGCCAGTGCCCTCCAGCTTCTTAACCCAGCGATAGTGGCTCAGTATCTGAGGCCAGCGCTCCACCTCGCTGGCGGCCCGGAATACCGACTCGACGGGTGCCTGGACCCGCACGCGATCCACCGTACGCATCAAGCGCTGCCTGGAAGCCAGGTTGCCACCACTCGAAACCCCGGCCGGTACGCCACTTCTCCGCTGACACCAGCCTGATTCATGAGATCGAGCAGCTCCCGGCGGCTGAATCCCCGGCGGATGGAGGTCACCCCGTCGGAAAGTGTCACCGGATCGAAGCGCAGGAGCCGGCCGCCGCACCGGAAGGAGGCGGTAGCAAGCGGATGACGCCGCAGATCAGATACGATCACCGCTCTCCGGGCCAGGCGCTCGCAGCACTGAAACAGGCGAATGACCGAGTCGGCGTGCAGGTGATGGGCGACCTGACTGACCAGCACCACGTCGACGCTCTGGTCCCGGATCGGCGGCTGGCCCGCACAGCCAACCACGGTGGCGACCTCCCGCTGCTGGGCCATCCTGGCCGCAACCCGGTTGAGCTCGAGGCCGATGGGGACGACTCGAATGCCTCTCCGAGCACCCCAGCGCACCGCCATCAGCGGCAGATCACCCAGTCCGGTGCCCAGATCCAGGAGGGATAGGGTTTCTCCCCGAGGCAGGCCACCGAGCGTGCGCTCCAAACCGAAGCGCACGGCTGCGGCGCCGCCGAACCAGCGATTGGCCCGCGCGATGTTGCGGAGCGACTCCGCCACCGTGACCGGATCGGCCGCGGGATTGTCCAGCAGCTCGGTCCCTATGGGACTGATGGTGAGCTCAGCCACTGCTACTCCAGCGCGGCATACCCCCCACGGTAGTAGAGCAAGGGCCGTCCCTTGCTGGTGGTTCCGCCGGTCACCCGTCCGACGACGATGGTATGGTCCCCGCCGGGATAGTGGGCAAATCGCTGACACTCGATGTGGGCCAGGGCGCCGCCGAGCAGGATGAGGCCCTCGGGGCTGGTGTGGTAACCGACTCCCTCGAAACGGTCCTCGTGCTTGTCGGCAAATCGGCGCGCCAGAGTTTCCTGGGAACTGGAGAGCACATTTACCACGAACTGATCTGCCTCGAGGATCGCGTTGTGCATCCCGGCCTCACGCTCGATGCAGACCGAGATCAGCGCCGGATACAGCGAGACCGAAGACAGGCTGTTGGCGGTCATGCCGATGAGCCGCCCATCAGGCGCCGTGACTGTTATGATGGCGACTCCGGTAGCGAAGCGCCCCAACAGCTGGCGGAACTGTGCCGCGTCGACCTCAGCGGCGCTCAAAGGACCATCCGGGCAAGGAAGAGCGGATTCAGGATTTCCCGGAGCGGCACAAACCCACCCGCCACGCCGATGGCAGAATGAGCCATGTCCTGGTACCGGCCCAGCCGGGAGACGCTGCGGTTGAAGAACCAGGGCGAGGACATCAGATAGCGGGTTGCCCGTTCCATGATCCACTTCCCGGCGAACACCTGCCGCCGCCGCCGCTGATAATGACGAAGCGGCTCACCGGCTACCGAGCCTGGCTGGCACAAAGCAGGGATCATCGTCTCGGCCACCAGCTCTGCGCCACGCAAGGCGCTCAGGATTCCGTCACCTGTGACCGGATCGAAGAAGTCGGCGGCGTCACCCACCAGCAGGCCCCCGGGAACCGCTACCCGGCCCGACCATGCCGCGAAGGGGCCGGTCACAAGGACGGGTCGGACAATTTCTCCCGCCAGGACACGGCCGCCTGCATCGGGAAATTCTCCCAGGGTTTGCAGGAAAAAATCCTGGGCTTTGCCCCTGGCCTCCTTTGCTCGTTCCGCCGGTACTACCAGGGCGACATTGACCAGGTCGTTGCCGATCCGATTCAGCCCCATGTAGCCGTTGCGGCCGAAGTGGAGCTCGGCTGACTTGCCCGGGTTCCGGACACCGGCCACATGCGCCACGAATGCGACCCGGCGAGGCCGCTGGTGAGTGCGCCGTCCCATGCGACGGGCCACCACTGACCTGAGACCGTCGGCACCCACGGTCAGCCGGGCCCGGACCGATCGGCGACGTCCCTGGCCATCGCGCAGCACGGCTCCGGTAACCGCTCCCCGTTCGTACAGCAGCTCCTCCACCGCAGTGCGTTCCGCGAAGGACGCGCCGGCTTTCCGGGCGACGTTGAGCAGCGCATGATCGAGGATTCGGCGAGAGACCGAGAGTCCTGTCGGGCGGTACGGCCGATGACCGGCCAGAGCAAAGATCCCATGCGCCGTGGCACCGTGAATACCGGTGATTTTCATCCCCTCGAGCGCAGCCGCCCCGGCCCGTTCGAGCGTATCGACGACGCCGAACCGGGTCAGAATTCTCACTGCCTCCGGACTCATGTACTCGGCGCAGGGCTTGTCGCGGGGGAACTGGGCCCGGTCTACCGCGAGAACGGAAAAGCCCGCCTCAGCCAGCAGAGCGGCAGAAGCGCTGCCGGCCGGCCCGGCGCCGACCACCAGCACGTCGACCTGGCGGGGAAGGTCAGTCAAGCCAGCGCCATACGGCCCAAGCCAAAGCGCCGCTGATAGCCGTCGCGAGCAGGTTCACGCCGTCGTTGTTCAGCCACACCCATCCGGATTTCCGTTCCGTCCTGGTTCCGCAGCGATGTACGCGCCACTCACTCGGCTGCCGGCACTGAGGGCACCAAAACGTCCCTTGTATCACACCGCCGAGCAGCGAATCAACTAGCATACCGAGGAAACCTATCAGTATTCCCGCGGGGAGGAGCCGCGCGCTTCCCGTGAGCAGCGCGGCGGTCGCCGAGACCACCGCCGCACCGGCAAGAGCGCCCACATTCCCGGCGGCGGTGATCCCGCCACTGGTGCCGGGCGGAACCGGGTTACGGGACCACAAGAGCCTTGGAGCTGAGCGGCTTCGGGCACCCACGGCGGAGGCCCAGGTGTCCGCCGCTGCGGCAGACAGCGTTGCAGTCACCAGCCAGGTTCTGAGGGCCGGATCGGAGGAACCGAAGAGGGCGAGCAGCGCAGCCGCTGCTCCATTGGCCAGCACCTGCCAGGCATCTCGCCGGTCGCCCTTGGCGTCGAGCATCGGCGGTAGTGGGCCGGGGGCTACCCGGGACACCAGGTTGCTGGAAACAAAAAAGGCGGCCAGCACTGCGGCGCCGGTCCAACCCGTTCCATAGAGGATCCCGGCGCCCACCATCCAGGCCGCCAGCGCACCGGATGAAGTGAGGGTGGCCGAGAACCAGGCAATGCAGACGACACCCGCGCTGACCAGGATCGCCAGCAGGAGTGACGGCTCGCTCAGTGGTTCTCCATCTCCGACCGCAGCAGACTGAGGATGCGGGCCCGCAGCTTTGCCGGACAGGTCTCCCGGCCGGCGCGCGTCTCCAGCATGCTGAGGAAGCTCTCCTGAAACTGGGCGTGCTTGAAGCAATCGCGGCACCGCTCCAGATGATGCCGAACTTCAACCATCAGCTCCGGCGTAAGCTCCTGCTTGAGGTAGTCGCCCAGATTGGTCAGCGCCTGGGCGCAGTCAACCCCGCTCATGTCGGGCTCTCCCGTGGCTGGATATATCCCATTTCGACGGCGTGGGTATAGAGCTGGGCCTGAAGCTGTTGGCGGGCCCGGAACAGTCGAGACTTCACCGTGCCGACCGGGATCTGCAGGGTCTCGGCGATCTCGGCGTAGCGCATGCCTTCCACATCGCTCAGGACCAGCACCTCCCGAAACTCGTGCGGCAACGCGTCGATCGCTTCCAGAACCTTCGCGTCCACGATCTGCGCAAAGAAGTTGCCTTCGGGATCGACTTCCTCGATCGAGCGGTCGAGCGCGTGCGGCTCCACGGCTTCCAAGTCCATTGCCACCGGCTCATGCTTTCGCCGGCGATAATCATTGATGAACGTGTTTCGAAGAATGGTGAGCAGCCAACCCTTGGCGTTGGTGCCGGGCCGGTACTGCCGCCAGGACCGGTAGGCCTTGAGCATGGTGTCCTGCACCAGGTCTTCGGCCTGGCTGGCGTCACCGGTCAGCCGTAAGGCAACCCGGTACAGCGCATCGAGGTGGGGCAGCGCTTCCTGATCGAAAGAAAGCCCTGCGGCAGAAGGCTCGGCCATGGCGGAATGTAGGGAAGCTGGGAGCCAGGAGCTAGGAGTCTGGAGCCGGAACTCAGGGAGGAAGTAGCGCTGAAGTCCAAGCTCCTAGCTCCTGGCTCCTGGCTCCTGTATTATCCCGCCGACCGTGCCCAAGCCCTCTGTTCCCGCGCTCATCCCCCTCAGCCTGCTCGAGGCGATCCGCAACCTCGATACTCCGGTCGAGGATGGGCTCGAAGAGCTGGCCGAAGAGATCGTTGTGCGGCGACTCGGGCTCAGCCCTACCGTCGCCGCGCAAATCCAGCGGTACCGCCATGCGGCCGACAAGGGCGGGTCGGTGGAGCTGGAGGAGACGATCTCCGTTCTCCGTCTGATAGGACGCCGGAGCGATGCGGCTCTGGTATTCGCGGATGCCGGGCGGCGGGCCGCCCGCTATGCCGCGCGCAACCGGGCGCGCTCCTCCCGAACACTGGCGAGGGTGTCGCCGGGCGGTATGGCCCGGCGGCTTGGCGCTCAGGAGCGCGGCGCGCCTCTCGCGTCGCATCTTCGGCGGGGAGCTGCGACCTCGTCCTAATGATGTCGAGGTCAGCATGCCGGCGCCGCTTTCCATCGAAGCGCTGCCCACCGGCGAGGCCTGCGTCTTCTATGGGGCGGTCTATCAGGAGCTGCTCCGGGCGCTCACCGGATTCGAGGGAGCGCTGATCCACGAGCACTGCCGGTCCCGGGGTGAGGAAGCCTGCGTGTGGCGGACGGCGGTGGCGGAGGCGTACGAATGATCGACCTCGTCGAGCTGCGGCAGGCCCTCCGTGAGGCAGACCTGGACGGTTGGCTCCTGTTCGCCTTCAAGGGTCTCAATCCAGTGGCGACCCGGGTGCTGGGGCTCACCGGACTGAACACCCGCAGGCTGTTCGCGCTGTTTCCCCGGCAGGGTGAGCCCGTTGTCATCGCCCACAAGATCGAGCTGCAGGGTCTGGAGAATTTTCCCGGCCGCGTGGTGCCGTACGCCCGCTGGAGCGAGCTGAATGAGGCGCTGGGTCACGCGGTCGCGGGCAAGACCCTCGGCATGGAGATCTCTCCCCGGGACGCCGTGCCCTATCTCGACCGGGTGCCTCATGGGGTGGTGCAACTGCTCCAGAGCATGGGGGCAAAGATCCTTCCTTCGGGCGACCTGGTCTCCCGCTTCGCGGCGCGATGGAGCCCGCAGGAGCTCGCGGACCATCATTTTGCGGCGGAGATTCTGGCCGACGTGGCCCGGAGCACGTTTGCAGCAGGCCATCCGGGAGACCGGTGCGCTCACCGAAACGGCCTTGCAGGCCCGGGTGATCGCCGCGCTGGAAGCGCCGCGGGCTGGTGTTGAATGAGCCGCCGATTGTCGGGTTCGGACCCAACTCGGCCAAGCCGCACTACGAGCCGCACCCGGGCAAGGACGCGGTGCTTCGGCCGGGCGACCTGGTTCTGCTGGATCTCTGGGCCGGCCGCAGCCTCGACACCGTCTTTGCCGACCAGACCTGGATCGGGTTTGCCGGGAGCCGGCTGCCGGCCAAGGTCGCTGAGGTGTGGCGGACGGTGCGGCGCGCGCGTGACGCGGCGATCGACGTCATTCGGCGAGGCCGCGGCGGAGCACCGGAGCATCGCCGGGTACGAGGCGGACCAGGCGGCTCGCGCCGTGGTAATGAGCGGCCGGCTATGGCGATGCATTTGTCCACCGGACCGGCCACTCGATCGACCGGGACCTGCACGGCTCCGGCCCCCACCTGGATGACTACGAGACCCACGACGACCGGATGCTGCTGCCCGGGGTCGGGTTCTCGGTGGAGCCGGGGATCTATCTCCAGGGTGAGTTCGGCATACGGAGCGAGGTGAATGTGTTCATGGGTCCCTCGGGGCCAGAAGTGACGCCGCGGGAACCGCAGGTGGAGGTGATAGTTCCGGCTGAGCACTCGGTAACGTCACTCCGCTACACTCCCGAATGACGACCGCGGGCGGCCGTCCAACTCTCCCGCCAAAATTTCACGCCGGCCGATTCCGGTTCCATTCCGAACAAATGGAGCCTGAAGCCGGCCGTGTTTCATCGGGCAACTTTGTGGGTTTCAGACAGTTACGTCTTCGGGCCGCCGCCGGCCATGGCCCCGTGACTTTTCCTTGACATGCAATTTTGTGCACGTCATATTAGGCACCTGCCGACCGGGCCGCGGTCGCGCTCGCGCTTTTCGAGTTTCACGCAGTCCCTTTTGGTATTACGCCGTCCCCATCACACATGCAGGTAGTCATCCCACGCAGTCTCATTTCCGGAGTAGGCCCTCGGGCCAGCGGGAAGGCGTGTGCGCGCCTTCTCAGGAAGTCATGGCGGTACTGGCAGGTCCACGCCTTTGGAGGACGTATCCATGAAGCAAAGCTGTGTCAGCGCCTTCGCACGCGCAGCGCGATACTTCGCGCTCGCGGCAGTCGTACTGGGGTTCGGAGCGGGATCGCTTCTGGCCCAGGGGTCGACTGGTAAGATCGAAGGCAGGGTCCGCGACCAAGCGGGCGCACCCATCGCCAACGCGCAAGTCTTTATCGTAGGGAGCGCGTTTAACGCGCTTACCAATCCGCAGGGGTACTACTTCATCAACAACGTGCCGGCCGGGACCTACAGTGTTCGGGCCGCTTTCATCGGGTACAAGTCGACCCAGGTGGACGGCGTGAAGGTGCTCGCCGGCCAGACCATCACGGTCGACATCCAGCTGGAGCAGACCGCGGTCCAGATCCAGGAGATCACCGTGGTCCAGCAGACTCAGCCGCTGGTGCCGCGCGACGAGGTCACCTCGAAGCAGCGGATCGACGGCGAGTTCACCAACAATCTCCCGGTCGACCGGCTGAACGGCGTGCTGCAGCTGCAGCCCGGCGTCGTGGCCGCGACGCCCCAACGGCAACACGCTCTCGATCCGCGGCGGCCGGACCGAGGAACACGTGACCTACGTCGACGGCGTGCCGGTCACGCCGGGTTACCGGGGTGGCGGCCGGGTGAGCTCCGCCGGAACCGAGATCAACGTCGGCACCAACTCGCTGGAAGAGGCCTCGGTAACCACGGGCTCGTCCTCGGCCGAGTTCGGCAACGCCCAGTCCGGCGTCATCTCGATCCAGACCCGGACCGGCGGCAGCAAGTTTACCGGCACGCTGGGCTATGAGACCGACGAGCCGTTCGGCGTCAACCACAGCCTCGGTTTCAACCGGTTCACCGGCAGCCTCGGCGGTCCGATCATGCGGAACCTGACCTTCTTCGTGTCCGCCGCGCTGGAAGGGCAGAGCACGGTGGAGAGTGGCAAGGACAGCCAGAACTTCCCGCTGTTCGTGCAGGCGGGCATCGACACCACGGTGGCCGTCCCCACCGCGCTGGGCGACCCGACGGCCGACACCACGATGGTCGCCGTCTACAACTATGCGGTATCGCCGGGGCGAGTGCAGCGATTTCGAGAGCAGCACCAACCCCGACATCGCCAGCAACTACGGCGTCGACTGCCAGGGCATCCGGGTCCCGTCCTCGGCTCGCTCGACCTATCAGCTCAGCGGCAAGCTGAACTACTCCTTCGGCACCGGATCACGGCTGGCCTTCACCGCTCTCACCAGCCAGTTCCAGGGCCGCACCTTCCGGGAAAATCTGGACGTCGCCCGGCCGGTTCCTGACCTATGGATCGCTGTACAACCCGGGGAACCTCCCGGCCTTCCGGAACTACAGCAACGTCTTCACCCTGAACTGGACCCAGAACCTGTCCCGCTCGACCGAGCGGGCGCTGGCGCTGGAGACCTACCTGTCGTACCAGCAGGACCGCACCCTCGGCGGTCCGATGACCCGCGAGGGCGAGCTGGGCAGCCGCGATCCGTTCGGCGGGTTCCTGATCGGGCCGATCGACTTCCTGTTCGACTTCGACAACTTCCCGCTCGACGATCAGCTGCTGCACAATTTCCGGACCAACGCGCCCGGCACCCGGCGCTCGCCGCTCGACCTCGAGAACACCGCCCAGTACGCCATCGTCGACGAGTAGCGGAACAACGCCTATGGCCTCTACAACCGCGATGAGTTCGCCTCGGTGCTGTTCCCCGAGTCGGGTGGCCCGGCCGGCAGCGAGCGGTTCACCAATCGTCAATGATGTACCGGGAAAACCGGCTGATCGGCAAGGCCAACCTGGACTGGCAGTTCGACCGCTACAACCGGTTGAAGCTGGGCGGCGAGTTTACCCACTACGACATCGACAGCTACTCCTTCCAGCTGGAGAGTCAGGCCTTCTCCGACTTCTATCATGGAGCAGCCGATCCGCTACAACCTGTTTGCGGAAGACCGGCTCGACCTGGGCGATGTCGTTGTGGTCGGCGGCCTTCGGTACGACTTCTACGACACCCGGGCGCGCCGACTGGAACAACTTCCCCCGGATCTCGACCAATCCGCTGTTCGATCCCAACAATCCGGACGCGTTCTTCACCAACGACTCGCTCTTCCCCAAGGACCAGAGCCACAATTACCTGAGCCCGCACATCCAGGTCTCCTTCCCGGTGACCGAGCGGACCAACTTCCGGCTGTCCTACGCCCACCAGGTGCAGGCGCCGGACTTCGGCGTGATTCTGCAGGGCATCAACACCGACCTCGCCACCACCAACACCAACAACTTCTACGGGTCCGACCTCGACTTCGGCCGGACCATCACCTTCGAGTTCGGCATCCGGCACGCCTTCAGCGACGACATGGTGCTGGACGTGGCCGCGTATAACAAGGACAACCTGTCCAACGCCGCCGGACGTCTGGTGTCCCGGTTCGATCCGCTTCGGGGCAACAACCAGAACATCCGGATCATGACCAACGCCGACTTCGGCAACACCCGCGGCATTGACCTCCGGCTCGACCGCCGGTTCGGCAACCTGTTCAACGGCACCCTGGCCTACACCTTCCAGCAGGCCAAGAACACGGGCTCCGACCCGGACACCTACCTGGACTTCGGCTCCCGGGTGCTCAACCAGGTCTCCGGCGGGAACCAGCCTCCGCCGCAGGCCATTCTGCCGACCGACTTCAGCCGGCCGCACAACCTGGCCCTGGCCGCGGCGCTCAACTTCCCGAACGATTGGCAACAGGGATCGATCGTCGGGACCGTGCTGGAGAACGTGGGCCTGTTCGCCACCTTCCGGTACACCAGCGGCACGCCGTACACCCGCTGCGAGGCCGGGCGTCGGTGACGAGGACGTCGTTTCCGGCGACAACTGCGACAACCGCTTCCCCGATCCGCTCAACAGCTCGCGGCTGCCGTCGTTCAAGAATCTCGACCTTCGGCTCACCAAGGGCTTTGGCCTCGGCGGGCTGGACCTGACCGGCTACCTCGAGGCCAGGAACGTCTTGAACTGGACCAACATCATCCAGGTCTTCACCACGACCAATGATGTCAACAACTCAGCGGAGGAGCAGGCCAACTTCGCGGCCGATAGCGCCGACTACGCCAACGAGGCCGACGAGTCGGGCGCCCTGCTCGGGGATGGTTCCATCGATCTGAGCTTCGGCGGAGCCGCCGATCCTCGGGCCGGCTGCGGCGGCTGGGTCAACCAGGCCGGCGATCCCGGCAGCCCCGAACTGCGTTGCTCTCATCCGGACCGAGGAGCGGTTCGGCAACGGAGATCACGTCTTCGACCTGGCCGAACAGCGCCGGGCGTCGGACGCGCTGTACTACACCGTCCGGGGTCTCCACAACTTCACCAGCAACCCACGCCGGATGCGGCTGGGTATTGAAGTGAACTTCTAGGCAGCAGGCTGGACCTGCCGGGCGGAGCCACTTTGGGGTCGCCCGGCGGGGACGGCCTCGCCATTTTTTTCACCCGAGAGAGGACGCAATGCACTCCTTCTTGCGTAAGAGCAACCTGCTGTTCGTGGGCCTCTGCGCTCTGGCGGTGGTCGCTACGACGCCGTCGGCCGCAACCGCGGCCGGGAAGCCCAAGCCCGGCGCCGGAGCGCCGCGGGTTCCGGCTGTTCGCCCGGTCGCTGGGAGCGCATCACCATCAACCGCATCTACTGCGGTCTCGCGACCACCGGCGAGGTCTGCGTCGATTCGACCAACTCGTCGACCATCGGCGGCGGATTCTGGCCCAAGGGAACCGCGGACCAGTACGTGTTCAACTCCGGCCTGCAGATCGCGGGCATCATCGGCGCCGATGCCAATCCGGAGTGGGCCGGCGACACCACCGGGGCCTTCTTCTTCGATCCCAAGGGCACCACCCAGCACGGCGAGCAGGTCCAGCCGATCTACAACACCACCAACCCGGAAGACGACGCCTTCATCAGCGACACCACCGGGACCTGCAACGACGTCTGCAAGGCGGCCAAGGTGCCGTCGGGCGATGCCAACCAGGACCTGTTCTTCCCGCTGCTCCGGGGCCGCGACCGCGGCCTCGCAGGGCGACGTCTGGTGGCTCTCCTGGGACGGCAACCCGTCGCTCAGCGCCGGCCGGCCGCACCCGCTCGGCATCCTGGTCGAGCAGCGCGGCATGGGCTGGAACTATCCCGGCGGGCAATCAGGACATCCTGTACTTCCTCTATACCTTCTATAACGTCACCGCCAGCGACCCCGCGGTCTACGCCGCGCGGGCGTGCGGCCGGGCATGGCGAACATCCTGGCCGCGCAAGGGCAACGAGTTCCAGGAGCGGAACGAAGCGGCCTTCGGCATCCAGATCCCGGACGGCGGCTACACCGTCGACAATCTGTTCGCCGCCTTCTCGGCCGACATGGACGTGGCCGAGGCCGGTAACAACTTCTCCTCGGTAAACGTTCCGTTCGCCCTGGGCTACGTCTACGCCCATGACTTTGCGCCGCGCCGCGGGCTGGACCTTCGATCCCACCATCTTCAGCCCGCCGTTCTTCGCGGGCTCCGGCTTCGTCGGCGTCAAGTACCTGAAGAGCCCGGTGGTCAACGGGCGCGGAAGTGGGGCTCACGCTGTTCAGCAACACGATCAACGGCGGCGCCTTCGACGACGCCGCAGAACACCACCCAGCTCTTCCGCTACATCTCCAACAACATCAACCCGGCCGCCGGCGACGCGCCCTGCAACACCGGCAACCCGCAGCCACCAAGATCTGCTTCGTCAACAACACCGCGCCCGACGACATGCGGTTCTTCCAGTCGTCCGGCCCGCTGACCCTGGCCCCGGGCCAGTTCGGCACGATCGCGGTGGCCTACATCTTTGCCGCCCCGGTCATCACCGGCGAGCTGCACCGGTCCCGGCACCTGCGACCTGGCGCCGGGCGATCCCGACCCGGCTCAGCGGCCTGGCCACGGCCGACAACGCCAATGCCGGTCGACTCGGTGGCCGGCTTCACCGGGTATCACTCGATGCCGCGCCGCGCGGGAACGGCAAACGGGCTGCCCGATCAGGGTGAGTTTCCACGCCGGTCCCGGGCTCGCTGCTCGGTAAGGCGCTCGTGGCGCAGCAGGTGTTCAACTTCGGCTTCCTGCTGCCGTTTGCCCCGGAGTCGCCCGACTTCTTCCTGATCCCGGGCGACAACCAGGTCACCGTGCTCTGGCGGCCCTCGCCCACCGAGACCGACGGGCGATCCGTTCTTCCAGGTGGCCAGCCAGCCGACCATTACCGACCCGGTCACCGGCATCGTCGGCCCGAACCCGCTGTACGATCCGAACTACCGCCAGTTCGACGTCGAGGGATACCGGGTCTATCGCGGCCGGGTGGACTCGCCGAACGAGCTCGCCTTGATCGCGCAGTTCGACTATCAGCGGAACCTTCATCACCGACTTCACCGGCCAGGTCAACGCCGGAGTCAGCTGGACCTGCGCGCCCGGAGCTGGGCATCAACATCCCCGCCGTCGATCACACGACCGATCCCACCTGCCCGATACCACGTTCGGCTGCCCGGTGGACTTCGACTCGCTGGTCCCGGGCGTGGCGCCGACGGTCAGCAACGACTATTCCGCTGGTCGGGCCGATCATCCAGGTGCCGTGCGGCGGCGAGCCGCACCACGCTGGCCACCGGGGAGGCCATCATTCTGAAGGCCGATACCGCCTTGACCGGCGCCGAGTCGGGCAGCGACACCCGAGCTTTCGGACAACGGCGTGCCGTTCACCTACCTGGACAACGGAGTCCGGAGCAACATCCGGTACTTCTACTCGGTAACCGCGTTCGACGTGAACTCGATTCAGTCAGGTCCGTCGAACATCGAGTCACCCCGGAATACCAAGTCGATCACGCCGTCAGCCCGAGGCCAGCAACTTCGAGAATCACGGCCACGCTCACCAACAACTTCGTCGGACGCGGGGTCGCGCAGGACAGCGTGCTTACGTCGAGTCCCTACCCTCGATGCCGGCCACCGGCAAGTTCAGCGGCCCGTTCCCGCCGGCCAACGGTGGTGATCTCCACTTTGCGGGCCAGTTCGCCCGGCAGGTCATCGCGGCTCCGGGTGCGGTTTCGGTGCGCTTGGACAGCCTGACGCTGGGGTCGGCGTACGACGTTACTCCCCAACACGTACTTCATGACCGCGACCGGCGGGGACGGGACCACGTTCCCGTCACGCATTGGCGGTCACCCAAGACCAGATTCGATGGCGACGGCACCGGCAACGGCGTCTTCAGTGCGGTGCCGGTCGACCCGACGCTCGCCGACCGCTTTGGCGGCAGTGGCGGCCTTCAACCTGAACGCGGAAGTGGTTCAAACGCTGCCGGGCAACTACTACACCAACGCCTTCGGCCGCGGCTGCGTCAACGCAGGCAGACGGATTTGCGCTCGAGGCCGCGGCTGCGACTACAACGGTGCCCGCTGGTTCGATGGCCCGTCGCCGGCACAGAACGAGACCATGGCTCGACCCCAACGCCGGGAACCAGACCGAACAGCGCGGGCCCGGCCGGTGCAGCCAACTTCAACAACGCGGGCGAGCTGACCGGGGTTGCCACCATCCACGAGGACATGTCCTACCAGACGATCGACAATGTCTGGCGTAACATTGAAGGTGTCCTGGGCGGCGCGGCCCGAGCGGCGGACTTCAATGTGTATTGGGGCGCGGCGGCCCGGTCGATTCAGTGATCGACGTCACCCATAACGTTCCGGTGCCGTTCGGCGCCGACGGTAGGCGGGACCTGGGGCTTCTCAACGCAGCGGCTGCAGCGGCACCGGGTCGGCGGACGCCATCGGCCGACGCTGACCGCCGACGGACATGGGCTGCGTGGAGCCGCTGAAGACGCTCCGCCGCGGTGCAGGCCTCATCCCGTGCTACGCGGCTGCAGCCGTACGCGCTGAGCCAAACCGCGGTGCCGGGCCCGATCGCCTATCATCGCCGACCGGCGTTCGCCAGCGTGCCCGCGCGGCCAGCCCGGGCTTCATCATGTACCTGCCGGGGCACTTCTTCATCTTCGAGCTTGCGACCGGGGGGCGCGTTCCCGCCGCAGGCACGGTGTGGACCATGCGGAGCTACACCGGGGCCATCACCGGCGGACACGGCGATGCAGGCAGACGACGGCACCTACGCCTTCACTCCGGCGACGCGGCCCTTTACGGCCGTCGGCGCGGAGAACCGCCTCAGCTTCAACGTGGTCAACCAGGTCGCTGCCAGCCACCAACGGACGATCTGTCCCGGGTCCACACGGTGCCGGACCCGTACTACGTCACCAGCCAGTTCGAGCAGACCACGGACACCAAGATCATCAAGTTCGTGAACCTGCCGGCTGACTGCATCATCCGGATCTACTCCTCCAGCGGCGTGCTGGTGGACCTGCTGGAGCACCACTCCGACACGTTCGGCGGGGCGGAAGACTGGAACGTCCGCAACCGGAACAACCAGGTCGTGGCCAGCGGGGTGTACTTCTATCATATCGAAGCCGGTGATGCCCGGCGGGTCGGCCGGTTCACCGTCGTGAACTTCGCTCAGTAGCAGCCAACGGGAGGGGGCCGGCTCGCCGGCCCCCCACACACCAGGAGATGGGGAGCATATGAGTCACACCACAGCACGACACCTGGCCCTGATGGCAGCCCTGCTGAGCGGGCTTCCCGCGGCTGCCATGGCGCAGGACGACATCAACCAGGACAACACCGCATACGGCACCACGTCGGCCGAATTCCTGCTGTTCGGAGCCGGGGCCCGGGGAACGGCGCTCGGGCGGCGCCTTCTCCGCCATCGCGACCGACGTGAGCGCGCTGTACTACAATCCCGGCCGGTATGGCGCTGATGCCCAGGGCGGGCGCCATGGTCGGCACCTACGACTATGTCGCGGAAACCCGGTATAGCTGGGGCGGCGTTGGCGTTCCCGTTCAGCGGCGGCTCGCAGGGCCATCGGCATTCAGATCGGCACCTTCGGCTTCAAAGACCAGCAGGTGTACACGGTCGAGCAGCCCGAGGGAACCGGCTCGGTCTATTCCGTCAGCGAGACCTTTGCCGGCTTGACGTTCGCCCAGAACTTCTCCGACCGGTTTTCCGCCGGAGTCACGGCCAAGGGCATCTTCGACAATCTCGGCAACGCCTCCGGCAATGCGTTTGCCGTGGACTTCGGCACCAGCTTCCATTCGGCCCTGAGCGGCCACCCGGTTCGCTTCTCCTTCGTGGTGGCCAACCTGGGAACCAACCTCTACCTATAGTGGAGAGGCGCTGGAGACGGACGCCCCCCGGGAGCCCATTCCGGGCGAGCCGGACGTCCCGTCCAACGGCCAGCCAGTCCGAATTCCGGACGACCGGGTATAACCTGCCGACCATTTTCCGGGTGGGCCTGGCGTACGACCTGATCACCGGAGACAACAACCGGCTGACCCTCCTCTCCGACTTCAACCAGCCCAACAACAACGGCGCCGGCTTCTCGGCCGGGGGCGAGTGGATGACGGAGCGGCTGGGCGGGTCCAACTTCGGATTTGCGGTGCGGGGCAGCTACAGCTATACCGCGGCCAATAATCTGGACCCGATCGATCCCAACACCACGGCGCTGAGCGACGAGGAGAGCCTTCAGGGTCTCGCGTTCGGTGGCGGGCTCAATTACGGCACCGGCAACTTCAATCTGGGCCTCGATTACGCCTGGAAGTACCTGGGCGTGCTCGGGGGAACCAACTTCTTCAGCGTCAGCCTTGGCTGGTAGCATTGGGTGAGGGGCGGTGCGGATCTCCGCATCGCCCGCCGTTTGCAGAAGGTATTCAATGAGTAGCTTTTCGAAATTGGTACTTGCAGTTGCCTGTGCCGGCTGCTCCCCTGGGTCTCGCCGCCGATCAGCGCGACTCGGGGGTGGTGCTGCGGGCAGTTCGTTTCTATCGGGCGGATCAGGACCGCACCCGGGTCAAGGGTCTGGTCCAGATCCCCCTGGCGTCGCTTCAGCCGGCGCCGAAGGGCGGGCAGGCCAGCTACACCGTGGCAGTCCGGGTGGCAGACTCGACCGGGCTGGCTCTCTACCAGCAGTCCTGGCAGAGTCACGCGAGTGTAGTGGGAGACTCGAACGCGTACACGGTCGAGATCGTGGACTTTGCCGTGGCGCCCGGTAAATACCGGTTCGAGGTGGCGGTTGAAGACTCGGTTTCCGGCCGGAAGCTGAGCAGCGCCACGGATCTGCAGGCATTGTCCGATTCCAGCGTTGCATCGGATCTGCTGATCGCTCCCGAAATGCGGCTGGCAACCGCCAACGACACGGTGCCGCGGCCGGGAGAGTTCCGGACCGGCAACAACCTGGTCACCGCAACCGCCCGGGTGCTGCTCACGCCCTTGCGTGCCACGGTGTTCTACCTGCTGGAGGCGTACGCCGAGCGGGACGCCGACGGCACTCTGGGGGTGGCCATCAGGGATTCGGCGGGAAAAACCATCATGAAGACCCAGCCTCTCGCCGGTGAAGGTCACGGCGGGAGGAAGCGTTTTGAAGGGGCAGCTCGATCTCACCGGGCTTGCCTCCCGGAAACTACGTCATGGTTGCCGACCTCAACCTGGGCGGACGCACCACTCAGCGGTCGGCCGACTTCAGCATGGCGGGCTTGAGTGAAACCCTGGCCAAGGATGCCTCCCGGCGCGAGGCGGAGCGGGTCAGCGATGAGGGCTACTTCGGCCAGATGTCCGAGGAGGATCTCGAGGCGGCCGACGCCCCTCTGCAATACATCGCCGAGCCGAGGGAGCTCTCCGCCTGGAGTGACAAGCTCAGCCTCGATGCCAAGCGCCGGTTCCTGATCAACTTCTGGAAGAAGCGGGATCCCACTCCCGGGACCGACAAGAACGAGCGGCGAGAGTCCTACTACGCCGCGGTGGACTACGCCAATAAGGCGTTCAGGGAAGGCGGCCGGAACCCGGTCTCCGGGTGGCGGTCGGACCGGGGGAGAATCTACGCCAAGTACGGACGGCCGGACCAGGTGTTCCGGGAGCAGCAGAAGGGGCGGGCGCCACCGTATGAGGTGTGGAGCTACGCCAAGGGCAAGGGCTATTACTACATCTTTGCCGACCGGTCGGGATTCGGGGCTTTTACCCTGATCCGATCCAGCGATCTGAAGGAGACCGGCATCCCGGGATGGGCTGACATTCTCGGTGGTCCGGCCGTAACCGACATTGCACAGTTCCTGGGTATCGATCTCACATCGGCCAACAGGTTTTGAGCCTGATCCACACTGAAGAGTTGACCAACGCAGTCTCCAACAGTCTCACTCGATGAGGTGCCGAGTATGAAGCGTTCGATGTGCGGTTTAATTGTGCTCGCGGCGGTCGCCGGTCTTGGGTCCTGCGGTGGGGATCCGACCGGGGACTCAATCGGAGTAGGCGAGCACATCGTTGCCGATCCCACGTCGGTGTTCGTTGGGGAGGGGGGATCGGAGTTCGTCGTCGTTCAACTGCTCGACACTCTCGGCAACCAGCAGGCCGCCGACTTTGAGGTTCAGAATGTGGGGGCGGGGATTACGGTGGAGAAGGACACCACCTACCTCCAGACCACCATCGGAACCCAGCTCGAGACCGCCAGCCGTTTCATAGTCAGTGGTCAGACGCCGGTGGCCACCACCTTTGACGTCGTGAGTGGAGGAATATCTACCACCGTTCCGGTCAAGGTGGTCCCAGCGTCATTTGCCGCTACCTTCTCCAACCCCGCTCCGGTCCAAAACGAGGTGGTGACGATAACGGCGGCGCCCGGATACAAGTTCCTACCTGACGCAAACATCGAGTTTGCCGGAGCTCCGTCGGTAGTCACTGTGAGGTCGCCGGATAGCACCTCATTCAGCTTCGTCCCGGCCCCAACCCTCGATACAGTTGCACTGAGAACAGACGGTGTCGTGACTGGTGTCGAAGCACCGAACATTCCTGGAGTCGCGCTCGAGGTGCCAACCGCGGACTCGATCACCATACCATCGATTGACACTCTTTTCCCCGCTGCCGCACCTGCAACGGCACCGGTGATTCCCACGCCTCCTGCCGGCCAGACCAGCGGCTTCTTCGATGCGGGTGCATTTACCGGCGCTGATGTTACCGGCGACGGAGGTATAGGAGCCCAGTATTACCAATTCACGGTGACTGAAGCCGGAATCTATACCGTGGCCGTCGGGTGGGAGAGTACCTCCGACGTCGACCTGATTATCTGCTCGGATGCCTCTTGTGCCGATGCGGACAACAACAATTTCATCGGCGCTAGTAGCTTGAACCCCGAGAGTGTCGACCTTAATTTGATCCCGGGAACCTATCGTTTTGCCGCCGTCCTTTTTGACGGCCCCCCTCCCGGCAGAATTCAGTTGAGCATTACTCACTAGCGTAAAGGCCGAGCATTTTCTAATCACAACAACGCCCCGCTTCGGCGGGGCGTTTGGTTGGTAACCTGCTGTTTTCGACGTCTAGCCGATCGCTTGCTCCATTGTGACCCGATCGTCCCGGAACTGGCGCTGATACAGCCGGGCGTACAGACCGCCCAGCTCCATCAGCTCCCCATGGGAGCCCTGCTCGACGATCCGGCCCCGATCCAGGACTACCAGCCGGTCTGCCCGGCGCACCGTGGTCAGCCGGTGGGCAATGATCAATGTCGTCCGGCCAACCAGAAGCTTGGCCAGAGCATCCTCGATCAGCCGCTCGCTCTCCGTATCCAGGTTGCTGGTGGCCTCGTCCAGGATCAACATCGGCCGGATCCTTGAGAATGGCTCGGGCAATCGCGATCCTCTGCCGCTGACCTCCCGAGAGCTTGACCCCCCGCTCTCCGACCACCGTCTCGTATCCGCTGGGCAGCCGCTCGATGAACTCGTGGGCATGTGCCGCGCGGGCCGCCGCCTCCACCTCGGCGTGGGCCGCTCCCGGCCTGGCATAGGCAATGTTCTCCCGGATGGTCCCGCTGAACAGCGCGGTGTCCTGAGGCACGATCCCGATGGCCCCTCTGAGATCCGCCAGGCGGAGAGTGCGAACATCGAGCCCGTCGATCATCACCCGGCCCTGGTCCACGTCCCAGAAGCGGGGCAGCAGGGAGACCAGGGTCGTCTTACCCGCGCCGGAGCGCCCGACCAGCGCCACAACTTCGCCCGGTGCGCACCGGAGGTCGATGTCCTCCAGGATCCACGGGAGGGAGGAGTCCCGTTGATACTTGAACGAGATGCCTTCGAAGACCACCTCCCCCCGAACCGGCTGAGCCAGCGGAACCGGCGAAACGGGGTCGGTGATGCCCGGCTGCATCTCGAGGATCTCGAACACCCGCTCGGCCGCCCCAACCGCCTCCTGATAGCTGCTGAAGAATGACGCCAGCGCCCCAATGGCCGCGGCGATGGTGATGGTATAGAGAAGAAACTGCACCAGCTCGCCCGGGGTGAGCTGGCCTTCGAGCACCAGCAGCCCGCCCTGCCAGAGCACGAAGACGATGCCGACGAACGTGGAGAAGGTGAGCACCCCGAAGAACACGCCCCGCAGCTGAGCCCGGACCAGAGCCGCTTTGACGCTGGCCCCGATCCGCTCACCATATCGCTCGCGTTCCGCCGGCTCCTGGACGAAGCTCTGGACCGTTCGAATCTGGCTGAACGCCTCCTCGGCCACCGCCGTGGCTTCAGCCACCTTGTCCTGAACTCCCACGGTCATCCGGCGGAGCCGCCGGCCGAAGAACAACGCCGACCCGATCACCAGGGGTACGACGCCCAGGGCCGTCAGGGTCAGCCGGGGCTGCATCAGCGTGAGGAGGACGATGCCCCCGATCAGAGCCAGGATCTGGCGGGAGAACTCCGCGATCTGGTGGCTCAGAACTCCCTGGAGAAGTCCGATGTCGGTGGTGAGCCGGCTGGTGAGCTCGCCGGTTCGGCGCTCGGCGAAGAAGCCGGGCGGCATGTCCAGCAGCTTGGAGAAGAGCTCTGACCTGAGTCCTGCCACCACCCGCTCACCGACGGCACTCAGGAGATAGGTCTGAGCGTAGTTGAGCACCGCCTGGACGCTGAACAGGATCACCAGTCCTATGGCGATCCGATCGAGCACGGTCCGATCGCGCTGAACGAAGGCGGCATCCAGCAGGAAACGGACGACCATCGGAAAGGCCAGACCCAGGAGGGCACTGGCCGTCAGGGTCAGCGAGGCCAGCGCCAGCATCCGGCGATACGGCCGGACCCTGGGCCAGAGACGGACCAGCCGCCCGGGGGCCGGAACCCGCGGGATAGCGCTAGCGGTCGTGGTGCCCGCCTGCGGGGGTTGCGAGCACCCGCTCGGGGTGATTGAGGATGAACACTCTGGCAGGACGGTGACCGAAGGGCAGGGCCCGGTCTATTCCCATGGCCACGAACAATAAAGCGAGGTAGAGCAGACTATAGCGATACATCTTCCAGGCAACCGGCGTCGAGGAATGCTCTCGCAACAACCGGACGCAATACCACAGCAACCTGGCCCCCAGAAGCAATGCCGCCAAACCATAGAAGGAGCCCAGGGCGCCGAAGAATGCCGGCATGAGCGTGAGTGGCAGCAGGATCAGGGTGTACGCCAGCATCTCGAACTTCGTGCGCTGCTCGCCGTGCACCACGGGCAGCATGGGCACTCCTGCGCGGGCGTACTCACCCTGCTTGATCAGCGCGAGGGCCCAGAAATGTGGCGGGGTCCAGTAGAAGATGATCGCGAACAGGTAGATGGCTGCCAGGTCCAGCTCTCCGGTCATGGCGGTCCATCCCACCAGCGGAGGAAAGGCGCCAGCCGCACCGCCGATCACGATGTTCTGCGGACTGGAGCGCTTGAGCCAGATGGTGTAGATGAAGACGTAGAACAGGAGCCCACCCAGCGCCAACCAGGCGCTCAGCGAATTGACCCTGTACCAGAGGACGGCAAAAGCCACCACTCCCAGGCCGATCCCGAAGCCCAGGCCGGCCGAGGGAGAGATTCGGCCTGCTGGAATGGGACGCAACCGGGTTCGGCTCATCTTGTCGTCGATATCCCGATCGAACCACATGTTGATCGCGTTCGCGCCGCCCGCCATCAGATAGCCGCCCAGCAGCACCCACAGGACCTGCGAGAGTGAGGGCAGCCCCGCCGGGGTGATGAACATCGGGGCCACCGTGGTGACCAGCAGCAGCGAGATGATCCGTGGCTTGGTTAGGGTGACCAGGTCGGCCAGCAGGCCGGGCGGGCTGGTGTGGGTCTTACCCGTCTCGAATACGCCGCTGGGGCTTCGATTCGCCTGGAATACCAGTATCACCAGAGTCGCCCAAAGGAGCGTACCCACCATCAAATGGGCGGCGCGAAGCTCCGGAGGAAGCAGGCGGGTTACCATGATGGCGCCCACACAGAGCTGGAGCCCGGTCACCCCGGCAGCCACGAGGGTCCACCGCCGGAGGCCGGGGCCGGAGGTCCGGTCCCGCAGCACCAGGATGGTCAGGGTCAGCACCAGACCGAGAAAGAGGAAGGCGAGAACCCGGTGGGTCCAGTGCAGGGCGGCTAACGGGGCAGCCGGAGGCAGCAGCGTTCCGTTGCAGAGCGGAAGGCCGAGGCAGAGCAAACCAGCGCTGAAGTTCGCGACTTGGGCTCCGAAGAGAATCACGACAAAGCCGAGGCCCGCGGTGGTCCACACCAGCCTCTGGAGCCGATGGCGAGTCGCCGGAACCGCCGGCTGGTTCGGCTCTCCCGCTCTGAGCGCCGTTACAAGGAGCACGGCCAGCAGCGCCATGGCATTGGCCAGATGGGTGATCACGACCCAGGGCGGCAGCGCCAGTTTCACCGTTACCGCCCCCAGGAGGACCTGCACCACCAGGAGACCCGAGGCCAGCGTCGCCGGTGTCCTCAGCCTCGGCTCACTGCGATGGCGCACCCAGGCGACGGTCGTAAGCGCGAGCACCACCAGGCCGACCAGCGCAGCGGCCCAGCGATGACCGATCTCGATCATGGTGGGCAGGTCGAGCGGGGGGAACCACTCCCCGTGGCACCGGGGCCAGTGCTCGCCGCACCCCATTCCGGAGCCGGTAATCCGGACCACCCCACCAAGCACGATGAGCCCGAAGGCCAGCGCTGCTCCCGTCCATGCCAGCCGCCGGAGCAGCCCTGGGTCCCTGTGTCGTGTTTCGTTCATCGCTGATTTTGAGCGTTCCAAGATGGTGACGTGAGCCATTATAGCTGGCGAGGCATATATTTGGCCATGCTTCCAGAACGCGACGCCTGGGGCGAACGACTACCCCGCCACCTGGGCTTGTGGAGCGCCGTCGCGGTGCTCATCGGCTCGACCATCGGAAGTGGCATCTTCCGGGTGCCCGCAAGCGTCGCGGAGCGGCTCCAGTCGCCCGGGCCGGTCCTTCTGGCCTGGGTTCTCGGCGGGGTCATCGCCCTCTTCGGTGCCCTCACTCTGGCTGAGTTGGCGGGAGCCCTTCCGCGATCGGGAGGTGTCTTCGCCTACATCCTGGAGGCGTTCGGCCCGATGCCGGCGTTCCTGTTCGGCTGGTCGGAGCTCACCGTGATCCGCGCCTCCGCCCTGGGAGCCATCGCTACCATCTTCGCCGAGTATCTCGGCCGATTCATTGCGCTGACTCCGATGCAGGTCCGCTGGGTGGCCGCTGCAGCGGTGATTGCGGTGGGACTCCTGAACTATCTCGGGGTAAATCGCGCAGCTGTTCTGATGAATCTTGCCACCGTTGCCAAGTACGGAGCGCTCGCCGTTTTGGTGATCCTGGCGTTCGCGGCGGGGCAGGGCAGCACGGCGCACTTCACCCCGGCCTGGAGCAGCGGGATCAATCTTTCACTGATCGCGACGGCGCTGATCGCCATCATGTGGACCTACGATGGCTGGGCCGATCTCTCGTTCGTGGGGGGCGAGGTCCGGAATCCGGGCCACACCCTGCCGCTGGCGCTGATCGTTGGGACATCCGGCATCCTGCTGATCTATCTCCTGCTCAACCTCGCCTATATCTACCTCGTGCCGCTGGATCAGATGGCGCGCTCTCCCCTGATCGCCGCGACGGCAGCGGAGCAGATACCCTTGCTCGGCCGGTACGCTGGTGCGGCAATTTCCGCCGTTGTCATGGTCTCCTGCTTCAGCACCCTGATCGGATCGATGATGACGGGACCCCGGATCTTCTTTGCCATGGCAGACCGCGGCCTCTTCTTTCAGTCGATCGCCCGGGTCTCCCCTCGATACCACAGCCCTTCGGTTGCCGTGTGGCTGGCCACGGCACTCGGCGTGGTCTATGTCCTGCTCAACGACTTCCAGCAGCTGGCAGACAAGTTCATCCTGGGCATCTGGCCCTTCTATGCTCTCGCGGTCGGGGCGGTGTTTGTACTGAGGCGTAGCCGACCCGATCTGCTCCGGCCCTATCGGACCTGGGGCTATCCGGCGGTTCCGGCGCTGTTCCTTCTCGCCTCACTGGCAATGGTGATCAACGCGCTCTGGACCGACCCGGTAAACACCGGCATTACCTTCGCAATCATTCTCGCCGGCATTCCGGCGTATCTGGCGTGGGCCTGGTGGAGGAGAAGCCGAGGGTCATTGGAAGCGGGGCCGGCATTGGAAAAGAATTTTGCCGCCGATGAACGCAGATGAACGCAGATACAACGTCTGCCACAGATGGACACAGATAACAACACGGATCGCTCCCCGGCCAGAACAGCTCCCTGACAGACTTCCCACATTAAGACTTAACCGTGTGCCTTTGACCAAAGTGCTGATCTTAGAGTTCAAAGCAGGGAACTGTTGGGTATAGGGAACGATCC
This sequence comes from uncultured Gemmatimonadales bacterium, assembly GCA_963842945.1. Lineage (GTDB taxonomy): Bacteria > Gemmatimonadota > Gemmatimonadetes > Gemmatimonadales > GWC2-71-9 > CAVVWJ01. Next base: position 121,672 of record CAWJIM010000019.1, on the reverse strand, counting down.
CTGCAGTTATCCGCGTTCATCCGTGGCTAAGCTGTTCTGATTGCGTTCACCTCCGTCGGATACCCGCGGAGCGGTGCATGCGGCCAAGTACTAAAATTTGATCTCGACGGCGATGTCCGCCGCCTTCACACTGTGGGTGAGGGCTCCTACCGAGATGAAGTCCGCGCCGGCTTCCGCGTAGGCCGCGCGCGTTCTCCAGGGTAATTCCTCCGGTCGCTTCGATCTCGATTCCCGGCGATCGCTCCCGCGCCAGCCTGGCCCAGGCCTGCAGCGTGCCCGGCGTCTGATTATCCACCAGCAATCGGGTAGCGCCGGCCCGACACGCGGTCTCCAGCTGCTCGACCGATTCCACCTCGACATACATGGCGGTCACTCCCTCGGCCCCGGCTCGCGCGAGCACCTGAGCCAGCGTGGTCCCTTCGCGGGCCAGGGCCTGCCAGTGATTGTCTTTCAGCATCAGCTCGTGGGCCAGGTCTGCCCGGTGACGCTGTCCCCCTCCCGCCAGCACCGCGTCAATGTCCAACGCTCGAAGCCCGGGTGCAGTCTTCCGGGTGTGGAGGACTCGGCAGCTCGTGCCCTGGATCGCATCCACAAAGCCCCGGGTGGCATCGGCAATACCGGAGGCGCGCTGCAGCAGATTCAGCAGCGGACGTTCGGCCCGGAGAATACCGCGGAGTTCGCCACTCACCAGGCCGATCGTCGATCCAGGCCGAACCACGTCGCCGTCTCCAACGTTCCACTCGATGGCGCAGCCGCAGGCCCGGGCCACGGCGGTGGCGTATTCCGTGCCCGCGAGTAAACCTCCACTCCGAAACTCGATCACACCAAAACCCTTGAGCGCCGGTGAAACGGTAAGCTCGGAGGTGATGTCGCGGACGCCGTCCTCTTCCAGCGCGAGAGCGGCGATCTGATCTATTGCCGATTGGGGCGCCAAGACTCTGCCGTTATCCCAGCGCCACCATGCGATCGATGGCTCGGCGAGCTCGGGCAGCTATGTCGGAAGGTACGGTGATGTGATATCGATCGAGGGCGAGTGAATTGCGGACCTCGGGAAGGGTGATCGTCTTCATGAATGCGCACACCGCCTCAGGATCCGCCGGGATGAACTGCTTGTTGGGCGCAACCTGCTGCATCCGGTGCATGATCCCGGTCTCGGTGGCCACGATAAATGTGGTGGCCGGACGCTCGGTGACCTTTCGAATCATCCCCTCGGTCGAGGTGATGTGCAGTCCTTCGGGGCTGATGTCGCCCAGACCCATGCTGTAGATGAGCTGACCGGCGCACCCGCACTCCGGGTGAACCAGCACCTCTGCCTCGGGATAATCGGCCCGCGCCTGATTCAGTACGTCGGGGCGAATACCCTTGTGGACGTGACACTCTCCCATCCAGACCTCGATCCGCCGGTCCGGCCGCATCCGCCGGACGTGACTGCCGAGGAAGAAGTCGGGCAGGAAGAGAATCCCCTTGTCTTCCGGAATGGCGTCGATCACGTCGAGCACGTTGCCGCTGGTGCAGCAGTAGTCCAGCTCGGCTTTCACTTCGGCCGTGGTGTTGACGTAGCCCACCGCGATGTAGCCGGGAAACTGAGCCTTCCAGCTCCGAACATCATCAGCCGTAATGGTCGCCGCGAGGGAGCACCCCGCCCGCAGGTCGGGCAGCAGAACCCGCTTCTGGGGAGAGAGAATGGCCGCGGTCTCCGCCATGAAGTGGACACCGCAGAAGATGATGACGTTGGCCTGGGTGGCTGCCGCCTGACGGGACAGACCCAATGAGTCGCCCACGTAGTCGGCCACATCCTGGATTTCGGGGCGCTGGTAATTGTGCGCGAGCACCACCGCGTTTCTGGCCCGGGCCAGCCGGCGGATTTCCGCCTGCAGCTCAGCGATCTGCTCCGGCGTTTCCTGGGGAGACTCGATGACCGGGAGCGAAAGGCCGCCATTGGTGGAGGCCGCCATCAGACGGCCTCGCGCTTGAGCGAGTCAGGCGGATAGTCGGTGCGGCGGTGGCCTCCCCGGCTTTCTCGTCTGCGGCGCGCTGCCTGGGTGATGAGTCCTGCCACGAGCAGCTGGTTTCTCGTGCGCCAGGCCTCCACCGGCGTGGTGCTGGTAAGTCGCTCGAGCTCCTGCTCGGCCTGGAGCAGGGACGTCTCGCTCCGCTGCAGCCCGACATTGGCCGTCATCAGATGACGCATCTGCTCGCGGGTGGCCTCGTACTGCAGGTCTGCTCCTGTCTCCTCGATCCCGATGTCCCCACCGGAGAGATTCGCTCCCGTCTTGCTCCTCGACTTCTCGGCGACGGATCGGCCGGCCCGGTCGGCGAAGACCAGACCCTCCAGGAGTGAATTGGAAGCCAGGCGGTTGGCGCCATGCACGCCGGTGCGGGCAACTTCCCCTACTGCCCAGAGGCCGGGCCTGGTGGTTCGCCCCTTGAGGTCCGTCTGGATGCCCCCCATGGCGTAGTGCAGGGCGGGCGCCACCGGCAGGAGGTCGGTCCTGGGATCGAGACCGTGCCGCGCGAGCATCGCGGTGATTCCGGGGAACTGGGTAGGAAAGTCTGGAATTTCCCGCGCGTCGAGCCAGGCACCCCCAGCTGGCGTCGGCTGCGGCCACGGCGCGAGCTACGATATCCCGGGGAGCGAGCTCGCCGCGACTGTCGAAGTCCAGTGAAAACCGGTGGCCGGCCTTGTTCAGCAGTACGGCTCCGGCGCCGCGGACGGCCTCGGAGATGAGGGGAGCTGGATTGAGACCGGGGATCTTCAGCGCAGTGGGATGAAACTGAAGGAATTCGATGTCGCGGAGCTGGGCGCCGATTTTGTGGGCCAGAGCCCAGCCGTCGGCCGTCGCCACCCGGGGATTGGTGGTGACCTCATACAGCTGGCCCACTCCACCGGTCGCGAGAATGACTGCCGATGCCGGCAGTATCTCGGCTGGGCCGCCTTGCCGGATCAGCGTGACGCCAACGATATGGCCCTTCTGATTGACCAGGCCGGTGACCTCGGTGTGCTCCAGGATCTCGATTTCGGGATGATCCCTGATCACCTGTGCCAGACAGCTGATGAGGGCGGCGCCGGTTCGGTCTCCCCCCGCATGGATGATCCTGGGTCTAGTGTGGGCCGCTTCCAGGCCTAATCGGAGCCTGCCGTCCGGCCCCCGGTCGAACTTGGCTCCCAGCTCCAGCAGCTCGTAGATCCGGTCGGGCCCCTCGTTGGTGAGAATCCGGACTGCTTCGGGGTCGGCCAGGCCATCGCTGGCGGCCAGGGTGTCGGCCGCGTGCTGCCCCGGGCTGTCCCCCGGTCCCAGGGCAACGGCGATGCCGCCCTGGGCCCAGGCGCTGGCGCTGTCAACCAGAGTTTCCTTAGTAATGAGAACGGCGGAGCCGCCCTCGGAGGCGAGCCGCCAAGCCGTCCAGAGGCCGGCAATGCCGGTGCCGACGATGACGGGGAGGGGGGTCGACATGATCAAATATACGTGCGGGGCAGCGGGGCAGCGGGGAGGCGGGGCAGGTGAAACTGTGCGACCGATCCTGCCGGCGAGCAAATGGTGAGATGGCTGGCTGCAGAGCCTCTGAACTTGCTACATGCAGCGGCGTCGTATTCGGCGACGCAAGCGGGCCGAATAGAAGACATGAAAGCTGAAGTCCTGGTCGGCCTGCCACGAGTTTGAGCGCATCGAAGTGTACCAAGTCTCTCGAGCCTGGCCTCGTCACGAGGAGTATGGTCTTATAGCTCAAGCTCGGCGGGCGGCGTATTCCACCGCAGCCAACATCGCCGGAAGGAGTCGGCAAAGCGAGGAAGCGCTGAATTCCGCCGCTTTCTCGATATCTCGCTCGGTTCGATATCCGAAGTTGTCCTATATCCTGCTGCTGGCTCGAGATCTTGACCTATCTCAAGGCCGAAGAATGGGGCGAGATCGAAGCTCTAGAGATCACGCTGGTCGACTGACCTGGGGCCTATATCGGTCGGTGGCGGTGACATGGGCATGAGTTTACGCAGCAGAGTATTAAGTGGCTGAGTCCTGCCCCGCTTCGTGCCGCTTCGCTGCTTCGCTGCCTTGCCCCGCTGCCCCGCTGCCCCGCTGCCCTCACGTCCTCACTCGCGCCAGCAGCACCAATCCCGCAAACAGAAACACCACGTTGGGAATCCATGCCGCCACGGTCGGATCGATTACTCCGCCGGCGCCAATAGCCTTGGTGATCTGGACAAACAAGAGGAAAATCACCGTCGTGCCGAGGCTGATGGCCACGCCAACGGCGGCTCCGGCGCGGGGCGAGGTGACTGCCAGCGGAGCACCGAAGAGCGCGATGATCAGGCAGGTGGCGGGCAGCGCCAGTTTCAGGGCCTGCTCCACGATCAGCTTGTTGGCGTCATTTCCCGACCGCTTCAGCGCGTCGATGTACCGGCCCAGCTCGGCATATCGCATCTCATCCGGCGCCTTGGACTCCGCCAGCAGGTCGGTAGGGGCCTGGCGCAGGGCCCGAAGCCGCATCGTGCGGAAGTTGAACGTGGCCTGTCTCGCGGGCCCCGCTATGATCCGGCTGGCTCCGCGCCGCAATCGCCAGATCTTGAGCGAGTCATCGTACGTGGCGCTGTCCGCCGTCAGAACCAGGCCGGGGTAATTGAGACCGGTGCCCTGCCGCTCCAGCATGAGCTGCTTGAGCTGACGGTTGGCCACGTCGAGCGAGCGGATGGTATATACCCAGCCCTGGTCTCCCCGGTACACGAAATTGAAGCGGGTGCGCGTCGGCCTGGCCTGCTTGGCCTTCTGAATCTCGAGCTGGCGCGCAGTGGCGCCCGGCGCCAGCTCACCCACCACAAAGGCCAGGACTGACGCCGCGGCGGCGGCAATGAAGATGGGCCGCATCAACCGGTGGAAGCTCTGGCCTCCCGCCTTGGCCGCCGTAAGCTCCGAGTGCCGCCCCATCGCGCCGACCGTGAACACGGTGGCAAAGAGCACCGCCGCCGGCATCACGATGAACGCGTTCTCCGGGATGGAGTAGATGTAGCTGACGACGATCTCCTTCATGGTGAGACCGCGGTCCAGCAATCGGTTCAGGGTGTCGGTCAAGTTGATGACGATCGAGACCAGCGGGAATCCGAGCGCGGTCAGGATAAAGATCCGGATCCAGCTTTGGAGCACGTATCGGTCGAGATGGCGCAGACCCGTGGGCCGAAACCGCCGGAGCCGCGCCAGCCAGGCCTTCATCGGACAACCGCTCCCCGAATTCGGCGCAGGAGGTGACGGAGTCCATCCAGGATCTCCTGGAAGTCGCCACCTCGGGTGCTGCCGGATTCGCGGCTGACCCGCACCAGCCCCAGGATCCCTACCACGGTCAGCACGATGTTGGGTGTCCACATTGCCAGCCAGGGCGATACCAGCCCGCGGTCGGCCAGGCTTTCGCCCGCGGTAAGACCCACGTAGTGAATCGAGAAGACCGCCAGCCCCCCGCCGATCACCAGTCCGATTCCTGCCCGGGGAAAGCGTAGCGCCATCACTATTCCAACAATCACAAAGGAAATGCAGGCCAGACTGATCGCCCACTTCTTGTGGACCTCGACCGCGTAGCGGTCGGCCCGCCGGTCCGCCTCCCGCACCCGATCGGCAGCCGACGTCACCTCGGACCAGCTGGACAGCTTGACCCTGGGCCGGGAAGGAGGGCGGAGCGCGGGCTTCGGAGGAGCCGGTGCCGCCTGCGCTTTGGACTGGACGGGAGCCGCTGCCCGTCGTCCCTTGGATCGGGCTGCAGGAGCAGGCTGCTGTGCACTGGACTGGGCTTTGGCCGTCTTGGGGAGAATGAGATTCTGGAAAGACTTGAGCCAACCGCAGTAGGCGGCCTGGGCCTTCGGCGGCCGAACCGGAGTAGCCTCGACTCGGGGCAGATTGAGGAGAAGCCGGAGATCGTTGACCGCCAGCAGGGAACGTTCCTCCCGGGCTTCCTCCTGCTGCTGTCTCGCATCGCGGATGACCTCGAGCATCTCGCAGGTGCTCATCTCGCGGTCTCCCCGGATAGACTCGCTGGTGTTCCGCTGCAGCTGGTCGTACACGTTCTTGACCCGAATGTCGTTCACCGAGAAGTACGTCAGCTGAAAACGGGTAGGCTCAGCCGGGCGGTACTGGTGGATCGCTCCATCGTAGAGCCGAAGGCTGAGGTCGGTCTGGCCTTCGGCATATGCCATGGAGCCGCTGTCGGCGTAAATGATCCGCCGGCTGGCCTCTCCGCCCACATCGTAGATGGTCACCCCGCGCAACTTCCCGGTGGCAGCATCGATGCGGCTCGCCCGGAGGAAGTACTGCGACGGCGGCACCTCGTTGATGACCTGTTCTCGAAGCTCGAAGGTGGGCTTTTTCCGGCCGATATCGATCAGCAGGGCCCGGAGCCGGGCGTTGCTTCGGGGGAGAACCTGATCCACGAAGACAAAGTTGAATGCGGCCATGCAGGCGCCCCAGATCAGAACCGGCTTGAGCACCTGGTAGGCGCTGATGCCGCTGGCTCGCATGGCGGTGATCTCGTTATCGGCCGCGAGATGGCTGAAGGTGTACAACACAGCCAGAAGCACTGCCATGGGCAAGGTCATGGCAATGATGAAGGGAAGACTGAGGGCAAACACTTCCCCGATCACGGTCCAGGGCAGGCCTTTGCCGACCAAGGCGCCGAACTTCTTCGCGATCTGGCTCAGCAGCATCAGGCTGGTCTGGGCCGCCAGGGCAAAGACGAACGGCGCAGCGAGCTGCCGCAGGAGGTATCGGCTGAGCAGTCTCACCTGAGCTAACTACTCTGGTTGTAGGGGTTTCGTTCGACCATTATATTTGCCTATCTCCAACAACGCTCACGACTTATCGCTGTGTTCCGCTAGAGTGGCGCGCCTTCTCGTCGCCCTGTTTTGCCTCATCACGATACCGCGGGTTCTGGTGGGCCAAGCCGATACGGCTCGGGCCGACACGGTTCCCTTTGGGGTCCGGCTCACCTTTGCCACTCCACCGCTGATCCTGCAGGAGCCCGAGCAGCTGCGCGCTCCCTGGCTCGGCGCCGAGCGGCTCTCGCCGCTGCTTCGGGGGTTCGCGTGGGACACCACGGTGTCTGCGGTGCTCGATTCCACCCGGCGTGAGCGATCCGTGGCCCAGCGGCTCCTGACTCTCTACGGGGAGCCGCTTCCACCTCTGCCTTCTGAAGAAGAGGAGGCTCCGCAGCAGGGCAAGGGTGTGCTCGGGCTCTCCAAGAAGTATGCCGACCTGGCCATGGACGGCCAAGTGAGACTGGAGATCCGAACCGATCGGCTCAAGAACGAGCGATGCTCGCCCGCGCTGCTGATCGACCCGAATTCGGGCTGCCAGGGCGGGTTCAAGCCTCCGCGCCTCGACAATCAGGTGAACGTCAAGTCGGGCGGCGTGATCGGGCAGCGGGTACACCTGGCGGTCGACTACGACACTGAACGGGACTTCTCCGCCAACAACAACATCCAAGTTTACTACCAGGGGCTCGAGGACGAGATCATCCGGCGGATAGAGGTGGGTACCGTGACCTTTCAGCCGCCCCAATCCAGGTTCATCACCGCGGCCATTCCGGCCAACAACTTCGGGGTCAACGCCAGGTTCGAGGTCGGGCCTCTCCAGTTTCAGACCCTGGCCGCTACCCAGAAGGGAAGCCAGGTTGCCGAACGGGTCTACACCATTGGCCAGACGAACAGCCAGCCCCAGGACCGGCAGCTCCGTGATCTGGACTTCGAGACCGGACGCTTCTTCTGGGTGGTGGACCCAACCACAGCCATCCCTGGCTATCCCGCCATCGATATTCTGAATCTGAGTACCGCCGGACTCGCTCCGGCAGTTCAGCCGGTCGAGGTCAGGGTCTACCGCTACCGGCCGCCCCAGACCGAGAGCGGTGCCGACCCGAATCTCGGCGGCATCACAGCTCTGGCCCGGACCATTGACCCGGCGCAGAGCTTCGGGCCAGTCCGCTGGCAGCTGCTGATTCAGGGTACCGATTACTACGTCGACCCTTCAGGGCTGTGGTTTGCGTTGGCCACCAAGCTGGATCAGAACGATTTCCTGGCCGTGAGTTATACCACTGCGGCGGGAACCACGGTTGGCAGCTTTCCGGCCGAGGACCAGGGGCAGGGCTCCAGTGACAGTTTGCGGTTGATCGTGGAGCCCAAGACCGGACCAGAGGCCGTCACCTTCCGCCACGAGATGCGGCAGATCTACCGGGCGGCCGGCACCGACCTGGACCGCTCATCGCTGCTGGTCAACCTGTCGGTGAATCGCTCCGAACGTCCCCAGGGCCAGGCGAGCACCTATCTGGCTCTGCTGGGGCTGGCCTCGTCGACGGACCAGAATGTCTTCGACCGGGATAACCGGTTGTTTCCCCGGCCGCGTGACCCGGACGCCTCGGAGGTTCTCAAAGAATCGTACATCATCTTTCCTACGCTTACGCCCTTTGCCGATCCCCGCCTGAGTGCTGCCGAGCGTTCGGACTCACTCTATCGCACGCCGCTTTATCTCCTTCTGGCGCAGGGGCCTCCAGCCCGATTTCAGGTGCGGCTCCGGTACAACTCCACCGGTGCCGGTGACCGGTCGACTCTGAGCCTGGGCGCCCTCCAGATCCGCGAAGGAAGTGAACAGCTCCTGCTGGGCGGGAGGCATCTGGAGCGGGGGACGGACTACACCATTTCCTACGAGCTGGGTCAGGTCACCTTCCTGAACCCGGACGCGCTCTTCGGGGCGGGGACCGGACAGATCACGGCGAGGTTCGAGGAGCAGGGGATCTTCGCCGTTGCTCCCACCACCATTCTCGGCCTGGCCACTACCTACAGTCTGGGCGAAGTCGGAGCGGTCAACCTCATCGGCATATACCAGAAGGAGCAGAGCGCATTCAACCGGCCGCCGTTGGGCTTCGAAGCCTCGGCCAATCTCATCGGGGGAGTCAACACAGCCCTTCATTTCAAGCCCAGCGGCGTGAGCCGTTTCCTGAGCCAACTCACCACCAAGCCAGCCACCGCTCCCTCGCTGCTCGATGTGAACGCCGAGTTTGCCTTTACCAAGCCGGACCAGAATCGATCGGGGCAGGCCTATGTAGAAGAGTTCGAGGCCGAGGCTGGGGTGCCGCTGTCACTGCAGGAGAACGTCTGGGAGTTCGGCAGCCAGCCGCAGCAGGCCGATGGAGTGGAGGACATCGGATTTGCCGGCGGCTTTCTCCCCGAGGACGCAGTAGCGCTGACCTGGCAAAACCTGATTCCCCAACCTGGCACCGATCAGCCGTTCGAGCTCCGGGCTCAGGACATCGACACTCTCATCCGGATCGCCGGACGCGCAGAGCAGCTGGAAACCGCGCTGTATCTCACCCTGCACGCGGACACCGCCGGTGGAGTTGTCCAGCAAAACAACGCCTCGCGCTGGAGCCAGCCCGAACGGCTGGGGCGCCCCCGGTGGCGCTCCATGGTCACCCCTCTCAGTCCCACCGGGCTGGACCTTACCCGCGATGAATACCTCGAGTTCTGGGTCTTTCAGGACCCGGCAACGCGGACCGCCGAGGCGGCGGGGGTGCGGGTGGTGTTCGATCTGGGGACGGTGAATGAGGACGCGATCGGCATTGCTCCCGACAGCATTACGACCAACGGGAGCGACACCACGTACGCCGGGCGCCAATACATCGGCTCAGGCCGGCTCGACACCGAGCGGAGCAACATCGACATCTTCGATGCCCAGGTGGCGGACACCGGCATCCTGGGCGATCGCCCCGACGTGCTGGTTGACGCGACGACCGGAGGAGAGGTCCGCAACCTGCCGCTCTGTCATCGCGAGCTGAGCACCGCGGTGCCGGTCTTTCCCTGGGGCGACCTGAGCGGCCGCTGCACCAACGGCAATGGCGCGCTGGACACCGAGGATCTGAACGGCGACAACGTCCTCAACGCCACCGGTACCAACGAGAACGTCTTTCGCTACGTCGTCAGCCTGGTTCCGGGAGACAAGTATTACGTACGCAACGGGCGGGTCCTGAGCGACGGCAGCCCCAGTGGCTGGCAGCTATACCGGATCCCGATTCGTACTCCCGATGATACCATCGGCACGCCGAACCTCAGACTCATCCAGCATCTGCGGATGACGGTGGTGGCGCCGCCGGATCCAAGTCAGCCTGACGTCGTGGCCAAATTCGCCATGGCTCGGCTCCGCCTGGTCGGGTCCCCCTGGATCCGCCGGGCCGAGACTCCGATCGCCGGCCTTTCCGGCTCTCTGGGAGAGCCAACTGGTGAGGTGATCGCTTCGATCATCTCGACCGAGAACCAGACTGACCTGGGATACGAGCCCCCGCCCGGTGTTTTCGAAGGGGCAACCCGCCGGGGTCTAGACCGCGCCGCACTGGGCACGCAGATCAACGAGAAGTCCCTGCGCCTGATCGGCCGGGGGCTGGAGGTCGGTGATCGCGCCGAAGCGTATCTCCGATTTCCCGCCGGTCCCCAGAACGTGCTGAGCTATCGGACCCTACGAGTGTGGATGCGAGGGAGGGGCGCGGAATGGGAGGCCGGCGACTACCAGGCCTTCATCAAGCTGGGGAGCGACGACCGGAACTTTTATCTGTACCGCGCTCCCGCCCGAAGTACTACGTGGGAGCCCGAATTCGTCATCGATCTCGAGACCTGGCGGAGCCTTCGCGCCACGCTGGAGAATCGCTGGCTCAGCGGTGCGCCGCCGTCCGGTGCTGAGGAGTGCGGGGGAGACCCCAACGCGTACGTGATCTGTGATGGGCCCTATATGGTCCAGCTGGCCGATCCGGGCATCAGCCCGCCCAATCTGGCCGCAGTGCAGGAGGTCTCTGCCGGTATCTATCGGCTCGCCGGATCGCCCGCCGGCCCTGATGCCGAGCTCTGGGTCGACGATATCCGGCTCAGCGGACCGGTATCGGACATCGGCACGGCGATGGCGGTGGACACCCGCTTCATCGCATCCGATGTCGGCAGCGTGAACGCCTCGTTTATCCGCCGGGACGGGCAGTTTCACCAGATCAACAGCGATCCCACCTATCGGACCACCGGCGCATTTGTGATGGGCACGAATTGGCGGCTCGACCGGTTCCTGCCCACCTCGCTCGGTCTTTCCATTCCGTTCAGCGTCTCCTACAACCGGACCAACGTAGACCCGCAGCTGCTCACCGGCACCGACATCCGGGGCGACGCACTGAGCGATTGCGCACCCCGGTGTCCTGGACGGCCACCTATACCCTGGCGATCCGACGGAGCCAGCGCGGCAGAGGCTGGGTAAGCCGAGGGCTGCTGGACCCATTATCCCTGATCAGCAATATGACCCAGGGCCGCGCCCGCACCGAGCTGTCCGACGCCAACAGCAAGGCCTACTCCGGGGTTCTGGGATACAACCTCCAGCTCAACCGGCATGGCTTCAGACTCCCGTTCTCGGGTATCGCCAAGCGGTTGCCCAAGTGGTTACGGGAAAGCGAGGGAGGGAAGGCGCTGCGCGATGCCGAGTTCAACCTGGTTCCCTCAAATGTCCGCTGGAGTAGTGGATTGACCAAGGACCAGGCCGATTATTCGCTGTTTTCCGTACCGGTGGCGCGCCCCGAGGACGAGTTCATCCAGCCTAACGTCTCTCTGACCCACATCTGGCGCAACACCGGAGGGCTGACCTGGCAGCCGCTCGGCATGCTGTCGCTCAACTCCGACATCACCAGCACCCGCGACCTCCGGGTGTACCCCGACTCGACCTCCCTCGGCCGGCTTGCCTATGCCGAGCGCGAGTTCTTCCTGGGAATACCGGTTGGGGTGGAGCGAGACCGGACGGTGACAACAGCCCTCGCATTGACGCCCCGGATCAGCTCCTGGCTTCGTCCTCGCTACAGCACCAGCAGCAGCTTCCTTCTCTCCCGGACATTTACCAGCCGAGCCCCCATCCAGGAAAACGGCGATAGCGGCGCCTTCATCCTGCCGCAGACCCTGAACAACACCAGAAGCCGCGACATCGGGGTGTCGGTTGACCTTGCCCGCCTCCTGCGCCAGATCTCGAGCGACAGTGGAGGCCTCGGCAAAGCAGTGGCTCGGGTACGGCCGGTCGACTTCACCACCAGACTGGCCCGCGGTTCGACTTACGACCTGAACGTCTTCGATCCCGACCTCGGATTCATGCTTGGTCTGGGTGGACTGGATGATTTCCTGAGTCACGAAGGCGAGAGCGCCCGTGGGGCTACCGAGACCCGCTCCAGCACACTCTCCTCGGGTGCGGATCTGCCCTTCGGCTTTACCGCGACCATCTCGTACTCGCTGACCAAGACCGATCGATTTCAGCTGGTGGCCGATGGCTTCAGTGAGACCTCCAGCCGCCAGCGGGAGTGGCCGGTGGGGAGTCTTCGCTGGACCCGCCCTTTTCCCAGGGGGCCGATTACCCTGGTGGCGGCGGGCGCGGCTGTACGCCAGCGGGAAGGCACCTCGACCCAGCCGGGTGGATTCGGCGGGGCCCGGAGCGCCACCTCATCCTCGACCTTCACTCCGGACCTGCAGCTGTCGTTCAGAAACGGCCTGGCGCTCACGGCCTCGCTGGCCACCCGCTCCCAGCGCACCGAGAACAACGGCAATGCCACCCTGCTCGATCAGGATGATATAACCGGCTCGCTCAACTACGCGTTTGCGTTGCCCGCTGCCCTCAGCCGGACCCGAAAGCGGGTACGCTCCAACCTCACGGCAATTTCGTCCAAGACGGTCACCTGTCTGGAGCAGGGGTTCAATCCCGAGTGCACTGTGGTCTCCGATGTCAGACGGCAGGAGATCCGGGGCGGACTCGATACCGATCTGCTGAAAACGGTGAGCGGCGGGCTGCAGTTCGGCTATTCCATCAATGACGCTCGCCATCTGAGCCGGCGCACCTCGCAAATTTTCGTGCTGCTGTCAGTCCAATTGTCGCTCTACGCGGGAGACTACCGGTAACCGGGGAGGCACGACGGAGAGCGGTATCCATTACGTTCCAGACGTCGACGCAACCAGAGACCCCAGCCCAGAGCCTCATGCGCCGTTCCATCATCTCCGTTGTCTGCGCCTGCTCCCTCCTTCTCTCCGTCCTATCCTGCCGCGAGAAACCTCGCCCTCCTCAGGAATTCGTCGGCTCGACAGCATTCGGGTACATCCAGAGCCAGGTGGCCTTTGGTCCCCGAGTGCCGGGTACGCCCGCCCACGAGAAGATGGGGAACTGGCTGGACAGCTTGCTGCATGCCCGGGCTGACACGCTGCTGGTGCAGAGCTGGAACCACGTCACCGGGAAGGGGGACACGCTGCGGCTTCGAAATTTCCTGGCCCGGTTCAATCCCGCCGCAGAGAAGCGGCTGCTGTTCCTGGCGCACTGGGACAGTCGTCCGGTGTCGGATAGCCCCACCTCTCGCGACTCCAGCCATGCGGTGATGGGAGCAAACGATGGTGGATCAGGTGTGGCGCTGCTCCTCGGTGTGGCCGATGTGTTGAAGCGAGCTCCTTCGACCATTGGGGTAGATCTACTCTTCGTAGACGGGGAGGACTATGGCGACTTCACCAAGTCCCCGAACGATGTTCTGATCGGCTCCCGCTATTACGGCGCCCATCAGGCCGCGGGTCCTAAACCACTTTACGCCGTGCTGTTCGATTTGATCGCCGACAAGGACCTGCAGATCTATCAGGAGGGGAACTCCTTGGTCGGCGCTCCAGAGGTGGTGGAGCTGGTCTGGGACACGGCCAAGGAATTGGGCTACGCCGGGTACTTCATCGCCTCACCCCGGCACACGCTGATTGACGACCATCTGGAGCTGCAGAAGGCCGGCATCCGAGCCATCGACGTGGTGGACTTCGACTATCCCGCCTGGCACACCCAGTACGACACCATCGACAAGGTCAGCGCCAACAGTCTGCAGGTGGTGGGCGACGTGGCGCTGGAGTTGATACGGCGGGAGGGGAGGGACTAGGAGGACGGGAAGGAAGGGAAAGACGGGTAGGACGTGAAGGTTACGCAGGAAGGCGTGAAAGCGATAAGGGGAACAAACGCCTAAAAGCTTTTCTCCCTATTCCTCATACCCTCCCGTCTTTCCCGCCTTTCCCGTCCTTCCCAGTTTTTTAAGGCACCACGCTGCGCGAAGCTGATTAGTAGAAAACCACCTTACCGCTTTACCGTGCCACCATGCCCCCATCCGAAGCTCGCGCCATGCTGCTGCTCCTGGCCCTGGCGGTGCTCGGCCAGGGCGTTCGGCATTTTCTCACTCGCCCGGGCGAGCCTCCCGGCCAGGTTCAACTCCTGGGCGCGTTGCCGCCGGGCTCCCCCGGTGCCCAGCGTGATAGCGCCATGCGGCAGGGCAGGCCGCTGGGCCCGGCCGAGCGAATCAACGTGGATTTGGCGTCGGCCACGGAGCTTGCCCGCCTGCCCAAGGTGGGCATCCGGCTGGCCAAGGTCATCGTCGACGACCGCCAGGCGCACGGGCCCTTCGGCTCTCTGGCCGGCCTCGATCGAGTGTCGGGGATCGGCCCCGGACTGCTCAAGACCCTGAGCCCTCACGTGGCCTTCAGCGGGGCGGCAGGTCTCCCGAGTTCCCCGTCATCTGCCATTGCCGCCGCGTCCCCGCTCCCCGGCCAGCCGGCTTCCCCGCTGAACCTCAACACTGCCACCATCAGCGAGTTAGATGCGCTTCCCGGAATCGGTCCATCCCGGGCGGCAGCCATTCTGCAGTACCGGGAGCGGAAGGGCCGGTTTTCCTCGGTAGACGAGCTCGAGCGGGTGCCCGGCTTCGGACCCGCGGCCGTCTCGCGCCTCCAGAGTCAACTCGTTGCCCGGTAAGGAACGGCTAAGGTTCGCGGCGCCAGCGGCCGATTATTACCCCTGTCCACCCATCCCTCTTAAGACGGCGAGTCCATGGCAACGGCAGCGGCCGGTGGTGATCGGCTCGGCGAAATCCTTCTCCGCGAAGGCCTGGTCACGCGGGAGCAGCTCGCGCAGGCGCTCGCGGAGCAGAAAAACACCAAGCACCGGCTCGGCTATGTGCTGGTGAAGCTCGGGCTCGTCCAAGAGCTGGAGATCACCAAACTGCTGGCCCGCCAGTACCGCATGCCTGCCGTCGACCTCTCCCGGTTCGAGGTCGATCCCAAGATCATCAAGCTGGTACCCGCCGACATGGCCACCAAGAGCGTGGTCCTCCCGCTGAAACGGGAAGGCCGCACCCTCACCGTCGCCATGGCCGATCCCACCGATCTCGGTCTGCTGGAAGACCTGAAGTTCATCACTCGCTTCGATCTGTTTCCGGTCATCGCCGGTGAATACACTCTGCGCAATCTGATCGAGAAGTATTACGAAGCCTCAGACCAGCAGCTGCAGAGCATCCTCAAGGACATGGAGGAGACCGGCGAGGATGTGGAGGTGGTGGAGCAGGAGGAGGACGAGGCCGCCACTCAGGCGCAAATCGACGATGCGCCGGTGGTCAAGCTGATCAACGGACTGCTGACCGACGCGGTACGGCGGGGCGCCAGCGACATCCACATCGAGCCCTTCGAGCACGAAATCCGGGTCCGCTACCGAATTGACGGCGCGCTGCTCGAGATCATGCGGCCGCCGCTGAAAATGAAGGCGGCCCTCACTTCGCGGGTAAAGATTTTGTCTCAGCTCAACATCGCGGAGCGGCGGGTGCCGCAGGACGGCCGTCTGAAGCTGAAGATGGGCAGCCGGGTCATCGACTTCCGAGTCTCAACCCTGCCGGTCCTGTTCGGCGAGAAGATCGTGCTCCGAATCCTGGACAAGGGCAACCTGACGCTCGACCTCACCAAGTTCGGATTCGAGGTCAAGGCCGAGAAGGACCTGATGAAGGCCATCCTGAATCCGTACGGCATGGTGCTGGTCACCGGCCCGACCGGATCGGGCAAGACCACCACGCTCTACTCGGCGCTGTCGCGGATCAACACGCCGGAAGTCAACATCATGACGGCGGAAGACCCGGTCGAGTACAACCTGATGGGCATCAACCAGGTGCTGGTGCGCACCGAGATTGGGCTCACGTTTGCCGCGGCGCTGAAAGCGTTCCTCCGGCAAGATCCCAACATCATCATGATCGGTGAGATCCGAGACCTGGAGACCGGCGGCATTGCCATCAAGGCCGCGCTCACCGGGCACCTCGTGCTCTCGACGCTGCACACCAACGACGCGCCCAGCACCATCACCCGTATGATCGACATGGGTATCGAGGCGTTCAACGTCGCCAGCGCAGTAAACCTCGTCGTAGCGCAGCGTTTGGTGCGTCGGATCTGCAAAGACTGCAAGACGGAGCACCAATACACCGATCCGGAGCTGTCTGCCCTGGGCACAAATCTTGAGAGTTTGCGCAAGCTCACGTTCATGAAGGGCACCGGCTGCGATACCTGCAGCGGAACCGGCTACAAGGGCCGGGCCGGCCTCTATGAAGTCATGGCCCTGTCTCCCGAGCTCAGGCGCATGATCCTTCGGGGCGCTTCGGTCGTCGAAATTCGAGAGCAGGCGGTCATCGACGGCATGCTGACGCTGCGCATGGATGGCATGAAGAAGATCGAACGTGGAGTTACCACCCTGGAGGAAGTGGTCAAGGAGACTGCCGAATGACGCTGAACCTGCGGGCCCTTCTCGAGGAAATGATCCAGAAGGATGCCTCCGACCTTCACATCACTGCAGCCGAGAAGCCCAAGCTGCGGGTCGACGGCGATATCGTCGACAGCTCCGTGCCCGATGTGCTGACGCCCAAGGATACCCTCCAGCTGGCGTACTCGGTTCTCACCGAGAACCAGAAGAAGCGCTTCGAAACCGACGACGAGCTGGACTTCTCGTTTGGTATCCAGAACCTCGCGCGGTTCCGTGGCAACGTGTTCAAGCAGCGCGGGTGTGTGGCCATGGTAATCCGCATGATTCCCTTCAATGTGCGAACGTTTCAGGAGTTAGGCCTTCCGGCCGTCCTCGCCAAGCTGTCCGAGCGGCCCCGCGGATTGATTCTGGTGACCGGCCCCACCGGGTCCGGAAAGTCGACGACCCTGGCGGCCATCATCGACAAGATCAACAAGGAGCGGAAGGGCCACATCATCACCGTCGAAGATCCGATCGAGTTCATTCATCGTCACCAGGCCTGCATCGTCAACCAGCGCGAAATCGGCACCGACACCAAGACCTTCGCCAACGCGCTCAAGTATGCCCTGCGGGAAGATCCCGATGTGATTCTGGTGGGAGAAATGCGGGACCTCGAGACGGTGGCCGCCGCGCTGACCATCGCCGAAACCGGTCACCTGGTGCTGGCCACGCTGCACACCAACTCCGCCGCCGAGTCGATCAACCGGATCATCGACGTGTTTCCGTCGAATCAGCAGTCCCAGGTGAGAGCCCAGCTGGCCTTCGTGCTGGAGGGCGTCATCACCCAGACCTTGCTGCCCAAGGCCAAGGGCCGGGGACGCTCCATGGCGGCGGAGATCATGGTCGCCACCCCCGCCATCCGGGCGCTCATTCGCGACGACAAGATCCACCAGATCTACTCCGCCATGCAGTCGGGCAAGAAGTTCGGCATGCAAACCATGAATGACGCGCTGTACCAGCTCTACACCAGCCGGGAAGTATCTCAGGAAGAGTGCGAGCGGGTCTCCAGCGACCCGAAGGAATTCCTGCGGATGATCGGGGTGACGCCCATGGAGGACGAGAGCATGGGTAGCTCGGACCGGCCGCAGCAGCATTCGCAGCAGAAATCCGCCGGTATCCGGCGGTAATCCCAGGGTGTACTACCCGCGCCCCTGAATCGGAGAGGACTGATGCCACTGTTCGAATACACCGCGCGGAATGCCGCGAACGGCCAGATCCAAAAGGGCCAGGTGGATCTCAAGTCGAAGGAGGAGGTCAGCGCCTACCTTCGGAAGAACCGGCTTATTCTGGTGAGCGTGCGCGAGGCGCCCACCAAGATCACCCTGGGCAGCTTCCGCAAAGGCAAGGTCAAGACCCGCGACATCGTCATCTTCACCCGCCAGTTCGCCACGATGATCAACGCGGGACTTCCACTGGTTCAATCGCTCAGCATCCTGGCATCGCAGACCGAGAACAAGACCCTGCAGGAAGTGACCAGGGCGGTGGTCCACGACGTCGAGGCCGGCAACACCCTGGCCGACGCGTTCCGCAAGCACCCCCGGGCTTTCACCGACCTCTACGTCAACATGGTGGCCGCCGGTGAAGCCGGCGGTATTCTCGATACCATCTTGATCCGGTTGGCCACGTTCCTGGAAAAGAGCGATGCGCTCATCCGCAAGGTGAAGGGCGCTATGGTGTATCCGGCGGTCATCATGAGCGTCGCCGTGATCGCCATTGCGGTGCTGCTCATCTTCGTGATCCCCACCTTCCAGAGCATGTTCGCCTCGGTCAACCTGGAGCTGCCGCTGCCGACTCGGGTCGTGATCGGCATGTCCCAGCTGCTGCTCGGGTACTGGTGGGCCATCATCGCCGCCTTTGCCGGCATGTTCTTCTCCGTCAACCGCTACTACGCCACCTCGAGCGGCAAGCTCCAGATCGATGGCATGATGCTCAAGGCGCCGGTGCTGGGCGACATCCTCCGGAAGTCCGCCGTGTCGCGCTTCACCCGGACGCTCGGTACGCTGATCTCCTCTGGCGTTTCGATTCTGGATGGTCTCGAGATCACGGCCAAGACCGCGGGCAACATGGTCATCCACAACGCGGTCATGCAGTCCCGCCACTCGATTGCCGGCGGTGAGACCATCGCCGCTCCGCTGGAGAAGTCCAAGGTGTTCCCGCCCATGGTGATCTCGATGATTGCCGTCGGCGAGCAGACGGGCGGCCTGGACGAGATGCTCACCAAGATCGCCGACTTCTACGACGAAGAGGTCGACGTCGCGGTCTCCGCCCTGCTCTCGCTCATGGAGCCCCTGATGATCGTCGTCCTCGGCGTTATCGTGGGTGGTATGGTGGTCGCGATGTACCTGCCGATCTTCGACATGATGAACGCGGTGCAATAGGCCGGTCCTCAGGGGCCGGCAGGCGGGAAAGTCGGGGCAGCGGGGCGGATCTTCGGATCGGTCCCGCTTCTCTTTTAGGTCCGATCTGCTGCCTCGCGCCTCCGCTGCCCCGCTGCCCCGCTGCCCCGCTGCCCCGCCGCCCCTGGCCTCGGACTTGCCCCTGAGCCCACGGTCTGCATCCCGATCAGCAATCCAGTCCAATAGTTCTGGAGGCGTCACATGGCAGGTAACAGACTGGTACTTCTCACTCTAGCCCTTCTGGCGGGGTGCGGCGGCGACAAGGGAAAATCTTCCCTCATCGATGAGTCCGACCGCGATCTGCAACGTCCCGGGGTAGATGCCAGCGCCCCCCTGAATGATCAGGCTTCCAAGCCGGCGACGAAGGCATCCTCCAAGGCGGCGCCGAAGCCGGTGGCGAAACCGGCTGCAAAGGGCACAGTATCGATGCTCTCGTCAGGGACGGCGATCTCGGCCAAGTTCGACAAGGGCATCAGCTCCCGGACCCACAAGGCGGGACAGAAGCTGACCGGGACCGTTTCGTCCGACGTGAAGGACAAGAGCGGCCGGGTAGTCATTCCCAAGGGCTCGAAGGTTTATCTCACCATCGCCGCGATTCACGAGTCCGAGAACAAGTCGGACAAGACCGGCAAGCTGGTCCTGACCCCGACTCTGGTGTCCATTGCGGGCAAGACCTATCCGCTCAAGGGCTCTGCCACGGCACTCGACCGGACCCTGAAGGACCGGAAAACCAACGCTGGTGACCTGGCCAAGGTCGGCGCCGGGGCCGGTGCCGGCGCCCTCCTGGGCACGGTGGTGAGCGGTGGCAGCACCAAGGGCGCGGTCATCGGCGGCGTCGCCGGTGCGGCAGTAGGAACTCAGCGGGCGATCCAGACCCAGGATCGGGATGTAGTCGTTCCCGCCGGGTCCCGCCTGAAGGTCACCCTGGGCACGCCCTTCCGCCGTAGCTGAAGCTCCGTAACACTCGACAGCCTCGGACGGTCCACCGTCCGGGGCTGTGTTTTTCCGGCTGTCGGCAGGCGCAAAAAAGGCTATACTCCGGCATGTCCAGAGCGTTCGTTAACGAAGACGCTGGTACCGGAGAAGCGCCCCGCTATCCGCTTCCCTCGCCCGAAGACCCCTCCTACGATCTAGCCGCAGCCAGAGCTCTGCTCCGGGGCGCGGATGCCGGGGACACCGCGAGCGCTGAATCCGCCACCGGCTACTACTGGGGAGAGCCGAAGCTTCTGCCCTGGGTAGAACGCATTCTCGAGGAGGCCCGGGAGGACGGAAATGAACGCCTGGAGCAGCTGGCCGAGCGTTACCTACGGGCGTCCAACCGGCAGTCACGCAGCAAGCATTCTTAGGGGGACGAGATGGATCGGGAGACAACCGAATCGGGCGAGATCGATGAAGCCCTGAATCCGCATCGCGGCGAGGAGCAGGCGCGAGCCCGGGAGCATACCGCTGACATTCTCGCCCGCCGAGGGGTACTGTTGACCGGCGATGAGTCCAACGATGAGCTGGCCGACCTCTGGTCCGCGGTCGACCGGTTCGAGTCGCTGGTCGAGTCCCGGGGTGGAGACACCATGACCAACTCGCCCGATTCGGCGGAGCCAGACAATCCGAACTTCGTGCTTCCCGAGCGCAAGGCTCGCGAGTCGGCCGGAGACTACACCCGGCGAATTCTCGAGGCCGCGGCCGGGCTCACCAACTTCGAGCGCTGACCGACCTCTAGCGCCTGCGCTGCAGCCGCGCCTCCCGCCGATAGGGAAAGACGTCGACCACCTCTCCCCGGGAGAGCTTCCGTTGGACCTCGAGCCAAAACTCGATCCCAAGCAGGTCGGCATGGGCATCAAGAAAGGTGTCTCGTAGCTTTTCGGGGGGTAGCAGGAACGTGCCGAACTCCTCGGGGAAGACATCCTGCTCATTCACGTGGAACCAGGGCTCGGCGGCAAACTCGTCTTCCATCGAGGTGGCCTGAGGCAGGCGCCGGAAGCGGCACTCGGACAACAGGCAGAGCTCGTCGTAGTCGTAGCAGATCACCCGGCCATGTCGGGACACGCCGAAGTTTTTCGCCAGCATATCCCCAGTGAAAATGTCCGCGGCGGCGAGATCCTTGATGGCGTTGCCGTAATCGATCACCGCCTCACGAGCTGCGCCCTCATCGGCATGGCGCAAGAACAGATTGAGCGGAATGACCCGCCGCTCGGTGTACAGGTGGCGCACCACCACGCGGTCACCCTCCACCCGCACCGTTGAGCCGGCTACCTCCAGGAGATAGTTCAGCAGCTCCTCGGGAAAACAGTGGCGAGGAAACTCCAGGTGCTCGAACTCCTGGGCGTCCGCCAGCCTTCCCACCCGGTCTCGCACGAACACGAAATGGTACTTGGCCATGACCGCCCGGCGAGTGGTGTTCTTGGGTGCGCCAAAGCTGTCCTTGATGATCTTGAACACCACGTTCCAGGAGGGCAGGGTGAACACCGCCATGACCATGCCTTCGTCGCCCTCGACGAAGGCAAAGCGGGCGTCGGGCTCCTCCAGATGCCGCATCAGGCCGCGGTAGAGCTCGGTCTTCCCATGCTTGTTATGCCCGATGGCCGTGTACAGCTCGTGGATCTGCTTGAGCGGCATGATCGTGCTCAGGAAATCCACCAGCGCTCGGGGCCGTGGCGCCTCAACCCGGAAATAGCTCCAGCTGAATCCGAACACGACGCTGGCCTCGTCCGAGCTCATCAACACCGCATCCACCACGATCCCTCGCTCGGCGTGCAGTAGCGGGAGGACCAGGGGGATAGTGGAGGAGCCGGCGCGAATCCGGCCAACCAGATACGCGCCTTTGTTTCGGTAAAAAATCGAGCGAAGCAGCTCGAGCTGGCGGGGTTCCCTGTCCGAGGATTCCTGCCGAACGCGCGACTCGATCAGCTCTGCCACCAGTGCCGCATCCCGGTCGAGCTGGGCGTAGGGAACCGTCCAGGGAATCTCGCTCAGGATGCGGTGAATCAATTCGGCCTCTACCCGGAACACCGAGTGAGTGACGTAGATCTCGGGTTCTGTCTCCGTCTTGGCCGCCGCCGCGGGCTGCAGATACTCGATCGCTGGGTCCACTCCCACGGTGCTGAACACCCGGCGGGTAACGGAGTTGAAGAAGCGTCTCGGCCAGCTCCGCATCGGGTCTGCGGCCCACCCGAGAGGCGTGTTCGAGCTTCATCGCGCCCCACACCGTTCGCTCCATTACCGCATCGTCGAGGATGTCGCGGACATCAGCGACGGCGGCATCGACGTGGGCCTTATAGAGCTCCAGCCTGGCCGTTGCGTCGGCCTGGGAGCCGGCCCAGTCGCGCAGCTCGAATCGGCGGCGAGCCCGGCTGGTGATCTCTTCAAAGCCCGCGGGCATACTCATCGTAGGCCGAATGGATGGCCGCTACCGCGGCACCAACCGGGCGGAGCGTCGTATTGCTGTTCATCGATGACCCAGTCAGATTGCGGCAACCCCAAAACAAATGTCGATCGTTCCGGCGACAAGGATCCGCCCGATGTCAGCCACCCGTACCGCTACGCAGCCGCCCTCCCGCCTCCGTTGACGGAGAGGCCATCACGCTCCGCAATGGCCGCCTCGAGGTGCCGGCCCGACCCGATCATTCCCTTCATCGAGGGCGACGGCACCGGACCGGACATCTGGCGCGCCTCCCAGCTCGTATTCGACGGTGCCGTAGCCAAAGCCTACGGCGGGAAGCGGCGGATCGCCTGGGTGGAGGTGCTGGCCGGCGAAAAAGCCAAGAACCAGACCAGCAGTTGGCTCCCCGAAGAGACCCTGGCAGCCATCGCACGCTACCTCGTTGCCATCAAGGGGCCGCTTACCACGCCGGTTGGAGGCGGCTTCCGCTCGCTGAACGTGGCGCTCCGCCAGAAGCTGGACCTCTACGCCTGCGTTCGCCCGGTCCGCTACTTCCCCGGAGTTCCCTCGCCGGTCAAGGCTCCCCAGGACGTCAATATGGTGATCTTCCGGGAGAACACCGAGGACATCTACGCCGGAATCGAGTACAAGGCCAGGAGCGAAGAGGCCATACAGGTCATCAGGTTTCTGCGGGAGGAGATGGGAGTCCAATCCATCCGCTTCCCCGAGAGCAGTGCCATCGGGATCAAGCCGATTTCCGAGGAAGGCTCGAAGCGACTGATCCGCTCTGCCATCGAATATGCCCTGGCCCAGAAGTACGAGAGCGTCACCCTGGTGCACAAGGGCAATATCATGAAGTTCACGGAAGGCGGATTTCGTGATTGGGGGTATGCGCTGGCGCGCGAGGAGTACGGCGCCACCGAGCTGGACGGCGGACCCTGGTGCCGGCTGCCGGGCGGGCTGGTCATCAAGGACGTCATTGCCGACGCCTTCCTGCAGCAGATCCTCACCCGGCCCAAGGAGTACGGCGTCATCGCCACCATGAACCTGAATGGCGACTACATCTCCGATGCCCTGGCGGCGCAGGTGGGTGGAATCGGCATCGCGCCTGGGGCCAACATCAACTACATGACCGGCCACGCCGTGTTCGAGGCCACCCACGGTACCGCGCCCAAGTATGCCAACCAGGACAAGGTGAATCCCGGCTCGGTAATTCTCTCGGGTGAAATGATGTTTCGTTATCTCGGGTGGCACGAGGCGGCCGACCTCATCATCCGGTCGCTGGAGAAGACGATTGGACAGAAGCGGGTGACCTACGACTTCGAGCGGCTCATGCCGGGCGCCACTCTGCTCAAGACCAGCGAGTTCGGCCGGGCCATGGTGGAGAACATGTGAAACGTGTTCACTGTTTACCGTTCACGGCCTTTTAGTCGATTGATGTCCCTGCGATCCTTTTTCGTTGGACGGCCACGATCCGGCACAAACGCCGAGTGAAGACTCTTCAGTTGCAGCGCCATGGCTTCCCGCGCGGCGCGGCTCTCCGCGGTTTCCTCATAGAGCTGCAGGGCGCGAGCCACTGGGCCGCGCTGGCTTGAGAGCTCTCGAACCACGACGTGATGCTCGTACGGTCCCTGCCGGATTCGGATCTCGTCGCCAACCTGTAGCGGCTTGGCCCGTTTTACCCGCTCCCCGTTGACCTGGACCTTCCCTCCCGCCACAGCTTCGGCCGCTAGTGATCGCGTTTTATAGAAGCGTGCCGCCCAAAGCCATTTATCGACTCTGGTCTTGTCCTCGCTTTCGTCCATAGGTGCAAAGTAGCGGCTCCCCGGCAGAATCCGAGGCGGCGACCCCGGATTGGGGGCCTGGGGCCTAAGTCTACGGCGGCGCGGCATTTGCGGGGCTGTAGCAGACTACGTCCTTCATCAACGGTCATGCCGTGACGCATTTCGTTCATATATGGCTCTGGTTGGCTGCCATTGGCACACCCCAACCGCCCGGCTCAACAGCCTTCCGGGCGGACACCGGCGAGGTTGCCAACGCCGTCGACTCGACCCTGGCGCGAGCCGGAGAGGCCCTCACCCGGGGAAGGCCCTGGCAGGCTACCCGCCTGCTAGATCCTATCCTGCGCGATTCCTCCAGTCGTAGCCCAGCCGCGGTATTCCTGGCCGCCACCGCCGCAAGCGAGTGGGGTGGGTGGAACGAAGTGCTGCAGCTGCTCCAGGGCGAGCCCTGGATCGATTCGCTGTACGAGGGTCGCGCCCGGGTCCTGCTGGCACGGGCCGCTTTGGAGCGGAATGAGGACAGTACTGCATTGGAACACGCCGCCGCGGCCTTGCGGCGCGCTCCCACGTCGAGCGAGCGTCTCATGCTGCTTGCCACCTCACTCGACCGGACTGAGGCGCGAGACAGCGCGGCGGCCGTGTACCTGCGCGCTGCCCAGCGCCTGCCGGAAATAGCCGACTGGCTCCGACTGCGTGCGGCCAGCGTAACCTCAGACAGTACCGCGCGGGCCCGGCTCTATGCTGCGATTCAGGACCCGCTGCCCCAGGCACGGATGCCCTGGGCAGAGGCGGCCGCTTACGAGCGCATCGGTGACCGGGCCGAAGCGGCCCGGCGATACGCCGTGCTCGGAGAGTCGCTGACCAGCCTGCGGCTCCGCCTGGCCGTGAGCTCCGACAGCGCCTCGCATGCCACCATCCGGGAAGAGGCCTTTGCCCTTCTAACGGGCAGGGTCTCACCGGGCGCGGCGCGGCAGGCGCTTGCCCTGATCGACAGTGCCTTCGCTCCTCTGTCTTCAAAGGAAGAGTTGCTCGCCGCCCGAGTGGCATCCGATGCGGGACTCTCCGCCCGGGCGGCGGCAGGATTCGCCCGCGCCGGAAGTCGTAGCCTGGGGAATGGGCAGGACCGCTTCGACTACGCCAATGCCCTCACCCGCCTGAAGCGAAATCGCGACGCCGCAGCCCAGTTCAAGCAGGTCCACTCGCCTCGTAACCTGGCGGCACTCGCCGCCTACCAGGGCGCCCGCGCGTTGGTTCGCGACGGGCAGCTCGAGCCGGGCCGCGCCGCCTTGGTCCGAGTCTCCCGCTCTTATGCCAAGGACACCACCGCGGCTGCGTCGGCGTACTTCCTGCTCGCCGATCTGGCGTCGGACGATCGGCAAGACGGCAAGGCACGTCGCCTTTACCGCCTGGTCGCCAGCCGTTATCCGACCAGCCGATTCGCGCCCACCGCCCGTTTCCGGTCGGCCATGGTCGCCCTCTTGAGCGGGCACTCGAGGGAGGCCGCGCGCGAGTTCGACAGCCTCATCGAGCGCTGGCCCAGAAGCGACGAGGCCCTGGGCGCGGCGTATTGGGCGGGACGATCCTGGGCCGCGGCCGGCGACAGTGTCGCGGCCCGTGCGCGCTGGCAGGCCGTGCTGGCCCGCGACCCGCTGTCCTACTACGCCACGCTCAGCTCGAACCGCCTGGGGAATGATCCGTGGTCGCCGCCCGCTGCTCCAGATTCGTTTGCCTCAGATCCGGTGATCGAGCGGGGAGTCTCGCGCGCGGCATTGCTCTCCCGCATGGGCCTGCGGCAGGAGTCTCGCTGGGAGCTGGACCGTTTGGTCCGCTCACCCGACACCTCATCGGAACGGCTGCTCGTGCTCGCGAACGCGCTTCGGACGCAAGGCATGGCCGCGCCGGCCATTCAACTCGCGCGCAAGGCGCTGGCACTTGGGGCGCCGCCCGACGCGCGGACCTATCGCCTGATCTATCCGGTGGTCCATGCCGACGCGCTGCTGGCCGAGGCCGCTGAGAAGGGGCTGGATCCCAACTTCGTGGCCGCCCTGATTCGGCAGGAGTCGAGCTTCAATCCGGCCGCCACCTCGTCGGCCGGTGCCCGCGGTCTGGCGCAGGTGATGCCGGAGCTCGGTGAACGCCTGGCCAAGGAGCTCAACTATCCAGTCTGGGATCCAGTGCTGCTCTACCAGCCCGACGTCAGCCTTCAGTTGGGCACCTTCCACCTGCGCGAGCTGTTCGCCCAATACGATCAGCCCGCCCACATCCTCGCGGCATATAACGCGGGCGTTCCCCGGGTCGATCGCTGGTCCAAGCGGATCGGGGTGAACGACCCCGAAGTCTTTGCCGAGCAGATCTCCTTCGTCGAGACCCGGGACTACGTGCGGGTCATTCAGCGGAACGAGGAGATCTATCGGGCGCTCTACGGAAGGGCCACAACCACCCGGGCTCAGGCAGACATCCCCCCGGCGCCGGAGGAGGCCATCAGCAGCGAATCGCCGATGTGAGCTTGCATCGGGGGCGGCATGCTCTAGCTTTTGAGCGCCCCTCTCACATGCAAGGTCTAATCGGTTGCTTAACGTCTCCCAACCGCTGGATCTGCTCGAGCGCATTGGCGAAGGCATTTTCGCCCTCGACCCTGACTGGCGCTTCGCATATCTGAACCGGCAAGCCGAGCGGGTGCTCTCCCGTCTCTCCGGTACCCCCTCCACCGATCTACTTGGCACCGTCATCTGGGACCGCCCGCATTGGCCGACTCACTGCTCGGCCGGGCGCTCCATCGCGCGTATGCCGATCAGACGGCGGTGGTCCACGAGGTTCCTGATATCGGCACGAGGGGATCAGTCGAGGTTCGGGCTTATCCCACGGATGACGGCCTCACGGTGTTGCTCCGGGAGAATCCTCAAGCCGGGCACACGGCCCAGATCCTCGACGGCATGGACGAGGCGTTCCTCGGGTGCGACCATGAGTGGCGGGTCAGCCACGTCAACGCCCGGGCCGACGCCGTGCTGTCGAGCCTCGGAGTGCAGCGGGTTCGGCTGATCGGGCAGAATATCTGGCACGCGCTCCCGGGGCTGGCCGGCAGCCGGATCCAGGCCGAGGCCTTTCGCTCACATGCCCAGGGCTCCGCGGTCGAGCTGGAGGAGTTTCTTCCCGCGCTCAACCGGTGGTTCTCCCTTCGAATCGCCTCCACCAATAACGGTCTGGTGTGCTATGCCCGGGAGCTTCCTGACGGTACCCAGGCCGAGCATGCGTTGCGCGCCAATGAAGACCGATTCCGCCAGCTGGTCGAGTCGATCGACGATGTGGTGTTCCGGCTGGACCGCGAGCAGCGCTGCGTTGACGTCTTCGGGCGGTTTCTGGAGCGGGAGGGGCTCGACCCAGCCAGTCTGGTGGGCCGGACCACCCGGCAAATCGTGGGTGAGGAGGACGCCGACCTGCACGAGGCGGCCAACCTTCGGGCCCTGGCGGGTGAGACCGTAACCTACGAGTGGATGCTCCGCGTCACCGCACGGCGTTCGGCACATGCAAACCACGCTCTCACCGCTGCACGGCCCCTATGGCGAAGTCAACGGGTATCGTCGGGGTGGGCCGGGACGTCAGCCAACGAGTCGAGGTGGGAAGGGAGCTGCAGCGCTGGGCCCGGATCTTCGAGCATGCCGGCTGGGGTGTAGCCATTGTCAGCGCCGATGGCATCATCGAAAGCGTCAATCCGGCGTTTGCCGCCATGCACGGCTGGAGCGTGGAGGAGCTTCGCGGCAAGCCGATGGCGGATCTCTCTGCCTCCCAGCACGAGTTCCCCCGCATGAATCCCCTCTTCGATGAGCGGGGCCATCAGATCTGGGAGACGGAACGGGTTCGGCGGAACAGCCAGGTGTTTCCCGCGCTGATCGACGCCACCGCCGTGAGAGACGCCGACGGGCGCGTCATCTACTATGCCGTCAACGTCCAGGACCTGACCGAACGCCGCCGGGCGGAG
Source organism: uncultured Gemmatimonadales bacterium (assembly GCA_963842945.1). GTDB lineage: Bacteria > Gemmatimonadota > Gemmatimonadetes > Gemmatimonadales > GWC2-71-9 > CAVVWJ01. The sequence goes on along the minus strand of CAWJIM010000019.1, from coordinate 93,560 downwards.
GAACAGGTTCGCCAGGCGCAGAAGATGGAGGCCGTCGGCCGGCTGGCCGGGGGAGTGGCCCATGACTTCAATAACATGATGATGATCATCATGGGCTTCAGCGATTTCCTGCTGACCAACCTGGAGCAGACTGACCCCCGCTGGGCCGACGCCGACGAGATTCGCAAAGCTGCCGAGCGTGCCATGCACCTGACCCGGCAGCTGCTTGGCTTTGGCAGACAGCAGCTGGTGGCCCGGCACGTGCTCAGTCTGAATGAGGTGGTGAACGGAATGGAGCGGATGCTCCGTCCGCTCCTGGGCGAGGACATCCGGCTGGTGACCCGGCTATCGGTGGGCTTGGGCGGCGTGGAGGCTGACTACGGACAGATGGAGCAGGTGGTCATGAACCTGGCGCTGAACGCGCGCGACGCCATGCGCGGGGGTGGCCGCCTGACCATCGAGACCTTGGACGTCGATCTGCCCGAGGGCTATGCCTATCGCTACGTCGGACTCGACATCCCGCCCGGACCATACGTCATGCTGCTGGTGAGCGACACCGGACACGGCATGAGCCCGGAGGTCAAGGCCAGGCTGTTCGAGCCGTTCTTCACCACCAAGCCGGCCACCCAGAACACCGGTCTCGGCCTGGCGACGGTCTACGGAATCGTGGTGCAGAGCGGAGGTTACATCTGGGTCGACAGCGAGCCTGAGCGCGGCACCACCTTCCAGATCTGCCTCCCCCGGGTCGAGGCGGAAGACGAGCTTGCCCAGATCCCGGTGGAAGCCAGCCGGCCGGGTCGGGGCTCCGAGCACATCCTGTTGGTGGAGGACGAAGACGCGGTGCGCAGCGTGGCGGCCCGGGTGCTCCTCAATCAGGGTTATACGGTCGTTCAAGCTCACAACGGTGAAGAGGCGCTGAGCCTTCTGAGCGAGCTGGGAGAAAGCATCGATCTAGTTCTGACCGATGTCGTGATGCCCGATATGGGCGGCGTGGCGCTGGCGGAGAAGCTCAAGGCCCAGAGACCCGAACTCCGGCTGCTCTATATGTCCGGCTACTCCGAGTCCGATAAGCTGCAACCTGGAATTGGCAATTTCCAAATTCCTCTTCTTCAGAAGCCGTTTTCCGCAGAGAGCCTGATCCTCAAGGTCCGCGAAGTCCTCGACACCAAACCGGCGTAAAAATCAGCAGGTCATGCGTCACATCACGTTGGCCGCCAGGTCCCGCATTTTTTGGCGGGCAAATCCGACATTTGCCGGATTGCCGTGAACGGGGCGCGGAAGCGTCACCCCGGCCAACAGTGCCGCCATGCCGGCAGACCTACAGGGCACGTCCGGGCCGACAAGGCGTTCGCCCAGCTGAAATAGACGATCACCACAGTCTTCAGACGGTGCAGCAACAACTCGGTAGCTGAACGGGACTACAGCCCAGGGCTGAGGAAGACATATATGGAAAGCAAGGTCAAGTTCGCCGGACATCCGGTACATCCGATGCTCATTGTGTTTCCGCTCGGGCTGCTGGCAACGGCGGTCATCTTCGACATCATTTTTCTGATGTCGAGCAACTCGCAATGGACCGTCGTCGCGTACTACATGATTGGCGCCGGCATCATCGGAGGGCTGGCCGCGGCGGTCTTCGGCTGGCTGGATTGGATCGCCATACCGGCCGGAACCCGCGCCCGCAGGGTGGGCCTCTGGCATGGCATCGGCAATGTGGTGGTGGTCGGCCTGTTCATCCTGAGCTGGCTACTGCGGAGGGAAAATCCGGAGGTGCCGCCCACGGGGGCCATCGTTGCCGGGCTGACCGGCGTAGTCATCGCTCTGGGAACGGCCTGGCTGGGTGGGGAGCTGGTGGATCGTCTGGGTGTGGGAGTGGATGACGGAGCACACCTGGACTCGCCCAGCTCCCTGTCCGAGCTACCGGCTGGTGCCGGGCTCGGCGGCGCACCTCGAGCTCCTGGCAGCGGCTCTACCGAGCGGCGCGGTTCAGCCCCGGCCTGATCCTACCCGGGCGGGGACTGAAGGCCGCAGTAGTGGCAACGCCTCTTTTTCCGCCCGGCTCATCCGCTTGATGGCGTGCTCTCGCCGAAGCGCCTGCCCCCGGTCCGCCGCCTGCTCCAGGTACACCAGAACAACCGGCAACCTGGAGCGGGTGTAGGCCGCGCCGCACCCCCGGTTGTGCTCGGCCAGCCGACGCACCGGGTCCGTGGTGATGCCGGTGTATAGACTGCCGTCGGCGCAGCGGGCAAGATAGACCGTCCAGATCATTTCTAATTATAGAGGGCACTACCGGATTCCCGGTCGCCCTCCCTATCTTCGGCTGTCCCCCACGATAGCTAGGAGCTAGGAGCTTGGAGCTTGGAGCCTCTATTCAGAGCCCAGGGCTCTCAGCTCCGAGCTCCCAGCTCCCAGCTACTCCGAGGTTCGATGGCAATCTCCGCTCCGTCTGGACGGGCGGCGGTCCCCACGGTGCCTGACCGGCGCCGGCCCGGGAAGAACACGCTTCCCGATCAGCGCACCCTGCTTACCTGGCTGTTCGCTGGCCGGCTGGTACTGGCCACCGGCGTCCTGCTCGGCGCCGGGCTGGTCTGGACCGAGCGTCCGCAGGAATCGTTCATCGTGAGCGTCTCGGTGGTGTTTGCCCTGATGTTCACGTTGTATGGGGCGGGAACGATATTTCTGCTCCGGCGGAAACCGACCAACGCTTTTTTCTTCATCCAGGCCCTGGTCGATCTGGGTCTGGTCACCACCATCCTCCACTTTACCGGGCAGCCTCAATCCGCCTTTCCTGGGCGCCCGCGCTGTACGTGCTGGTGGTCGCCGCCTATTCGCTGTTGCTGCCGCCAGGCTGGGTCGCGGTCACTGCCGTTCTGGTCTCGGTGCTGTTTCTGGGAGACACCATCTGGACCCACGGCGCCTCACTGGACACCGGGTCGTGGGCGCAGATCGGCGTGTTCAATCTGCGTGTTCGCGATCGTGGCGGTGCTGGGACACCGCCTGCGCGAAGCAGGAATGGAGCAGGCGACTCTCGCCACCGAGCTGCAGCGGGTACGCCTCGAGGCCGATGATATCCTGCGAAATATCCGGTCCGGTGTGCTTACCGTAGACGGGTTTGGCCGCCTGGCTTTCATCAACCCAACCGCAGAGCGCCTGCTCGATCTCGATGGCGAGGCCCTGATCGGCTTACCGGTGCTGGATCAGCTGAAGAGCCGCTCCTCGGAGCTCTGGGCCGCGGCCGTGGCGGGAATTCGTAACGGACGAAAGATCAGCCGGGGCGAGGGCATGGTGGTCCAGGGCGCCGGCCGAATGTTTCCGATCGGCCTGAGCACCACGACTTTCCGCCAGGAAGCGCAGGAGGCCCCCTCGGTCACGGCCATCTTTACCGACATCTCCGATTTGAAGGAGGTGCAGGAGCTGCACATGCGAGCGGAGCGGCTGGAGGCGGTGGCCGAGCTGAGCGCGTCGCTGGCGCACGAGATCCGCAATCCACTGGCCTCCATCAGAAGCTCGGTCGAGCAACTGGCCCGCTCGAAACACGCGGACGACGATGAGCGGTTCCTCTCCGGCCTGATCGTAAGGGAGAGTGACCGGCTGAGCCGCCTGCTCAGCGAGTTCCTCGACTTTGCCCGGGTGCGAGCAACTCACTTTGCCCCGGTGGATCTCCATTCCGTGGTTGTCGCCGTGGTGCGTCTGATTCGGGCGCACCCGGATTGCCGTCCGGATGCGGTGATTGCCGTCGAAGGCGGGCATACCCCGCTGGAGGGCGACGAGGATCTGCTGCACCGCGTGGTTGCGAATCTGGTCCTCAACGCGGTGCAGGCCGCCCGGGGTCCTATTCGGATCACCATCACCGTCGGCGCCGCCCAGTCCTCCGAGATTCCCCACGGGACGGATCTCGAGCACGCCATTCGGCTTCAGGTGCGGGACAACGGGCCGGGGATTCCCGAAGAGGTCCGCGAGCGGCTATTCCAGCCCTTCGTCTCCGGCCGGTCGGGCGGGAGCGGGCTGGGACTCGCCATCGTTCAGCGCGCGGTGGAGGCCCACCGGGGCCTGGTACTGGTCGAATCCGGACCTGGGTCCGGTACCACTTTCACCATTTTCTTGCCCGCCAAGATGGTGGCGGAGGATGCTGCATGAGCCAGAAGCCGTCAGTGCTGGTAGTCGACGACGAGTCGGGGATCCTCGATACCCTCAGAATCCTGCTCCGAAATGAAGGATTCGAGGTGACTACCGCCCAGGGAGGAAGGGCCGGACTGGAGCAGATCCGGTCGGGAACGCATGACATCATCCTCTCCGATGTGCGAATGCCCCAGGTATCGGGTCTCGACATTCTGCAGGCGGCTCGGGAGCAGGACGCCATGACCCCGGTCATCCTGATGACTGCCCAGGCCTCATTGCAAAGCGCCATCAGCGCCGTCAACTCCGGGGCCTTCTACTACATCCAGAAGCCGTTCTCCAACGATGAGCTGGTGGCCATCCTCCGGCGGGCGTGCGAGTACCGCGCGGTAAAGGTCGAGAACACCCAGCTCAAGCAGGAGATCCGCCGGCGGGACAAGACGACGATCACCCGGCCGATCGGGAAATCCAAGCGCTTCCTCGATGTGCTGAAGCTGGCCGAGCACGTGGCGCCGACCGACTCGACGGTGCTGATCCAGGGGGAGAGCGGAACCGGTAAGGAGGTCATCGCCCGATACATCCACAACCTGTCCAGCCGGAGCGACGGCCCTTTTCTGTCGATCAACTGCGGCGCGCTTCCGGAGAACCTGCTGGAGAGCGAGCTGTTCGGCCACGTGAAGGGGTCGTTCACCGGCGCCGTACGAGACAAGCAGGGCCTCTTTGCAGCCGCCCGGGGAGGAAGCTTCTTCCTGGATGAGGTCGGCGAGATGCCGGCGTCACTGCAGGTGAAGCTCCTTCGGGTCTTGCAGGAGCGTGAAGCCATTCCGGTCGGAGCCACCGAGCCGATCCCGGTGGACGTCCGCATCATTGCGGCCACGAACCGGGAGCTGGAAGAAGAAATCCGCCGCGGCAACTTCCGGTCCGATCTGTTCTACCGGCTCAACGTCATCGCCATCAACTTGCCGCCGCTCCGGGACCGACGGGACGATCTGCTGCTGCTGATCGAAGCGCTGCTGCAGAACCTGGCCGCTGAGACCGGGACGGAGCCAAAGGCTCTGGCCGCGGAGGCTCTGGATGCGGTAATGGTTTACGAATGGCCGGGGAATGTGCGCGAGCTGGAAAACGCGCTGGAGCATGCCCAGGTGTTGACCCGGGGCAGCCTGATCGAGGCGGCCTCGCTGCCGGAGCGGATCACCAAACGGCGGAAGGAGCCGCTGGTGGCCGAGCGGTCCTACCGAAATCCGACACTCGAGGTGATCGAGCGGGCCTACATCATGTGGGTGCTGCAGGCCGAAGGCGGAAACAAGACCCGCGCCGCCGAAGTGCTCGGCATCGATCCCTCGACTCTCTACCGCAAGCTCAGCCGCTACGAGGAGCAGGTCGAGGTGAAGGTCTAGCGGTAGGTCACCCCACGTACTACCGCTGCGCCACGTTGGGCTGAGACTGGGCGGCGGTGGTGACGTAGGCCTCGAGCAGCTGAGACCGAAGATCGGCCGGGCTGCGGGTACTCAGCGGGGCGAGCTGATAGAACCTGCGCTGAGCCCCGGTGGCGTCTCTCAAGTGCAGCTTGGCCAGCACCAGGCCGTCCCGGAATTCGTCCGCCCCGATCCAGCGCCGCTGAGACGTGACCACCGGCAGCAGCCGTTCCCCCGCCTCGGCCGCTTCCGCAAAGCGCCATGACGCCACGGCATGCCGGAAGGTCACCACGTCTCGTGCCACCTGTGGCGCGTTGAACCGATCCATATAACGCTTGAGGTTGGCGTAGAACTCCTCGTCCGCGACACCCGCCGTCCCACCGTTTCTCAGCCGATCGATGGTGTTGGCCTGATCCAGCCAGAGCTCCCAGTTGCCGGGGGGCTGATTGGACGACAGCGTGGCCTGCCACAGCCGCCAGCGATACACCGCGTCCCGGCTGAGCGGCCCCATCGCGGTGTCGTTCGGCTGGAGAATGGTGGGCGAGCGGAGGAGCGCGCCGAGCGACCGGGCCCGAACCCGCGGGTTCTCGGGCAAGGCCGGCATCGGCTCGCTTCCCGGCGGCGTGCGGCCCCCCTTGAGTGACGCCAGAACATTGAACCATTCGGCGGACAGGCTGGGCAGACCGGTGGCGAAGTCCCGCCGGAACCGGCGCTGCTCGGCGCCGAGATCGAGGACCGGATAGTAGTCCGAGTTGGCGCCGTAGGACTGGAGCAGCGGCCCCAGCTCATCCCGGCCGGCGATGCGCAGCCCGTTGAGAACCTCGGGAGTCAGCGGGGCGAAGTGGCAGAGGTCCCGCTTGATCAGATGCAGATTGAACACCGACCAATCCGGCTGCGGCAGAGTGGGCCGGTTGCTCGCCACGATCAGCAGGTCGCCATGGGAGACCTGATAGATCTCGTAGGAGGCAAAGTTCTGATGCAAAGCCGACAGCACGCTCAACACCAGAGCGTCATCCAGCTCATACACGTGCAGCCACTGCCCGAACACCCCCGACGGACTCAGGTATCCCCGGATCCGCTGGTAGAACTCGGTGGTGAAAAGGCCCGATACCCCGCTGACCCAGGGGTTGGACGGCTCCGAGACAATGATGTCGTACTGGCGATGCTCCGAGGCGAAGTAGGACTTGGCGTCATCGATCACGATCCGAGAGCGTGAATCCTCGAAGCTTCGACGGTTATAAGGAAGGAAGACCCGCGACCCCTCGATCATCTGAGGCTCGATCTCGATCGTCACCAGATCCCTGAGAGTGGGGCTGCCCAGGATGAGGTGGGATGACATGCCGGAGCCCTGGCCAATCACGGCAGCATTCCGGGCTTGCGGCGCATACGCCAACGTGATCAGGGGTACCAGGCTTTGGGTGCCGGCATCGGCGATGAACGGGACCTTCGAGTCGCCACAGTCGCCGATGCCCCGGAGCCAGGCCGAGGTGAGCGACGCGTCCGGCTTGCCGTTGGTGGAGAGCGAAAGCCAGCCCTGCGGCCTGGTGTACGTGGCGGTGACGGTGGCCGTTCTCCCGTCGCGGTAGAACAGAATCTCCCGGCCATCTGCAGCACCGACGTCGCCGGTCCGATAGACTCCGCTGGACAGCAGGGCCCGGTCCAGGCGAACGGCTCCGCCAACAATCCCCAGCAGTACCAGGGCGGCAGCAGCTCGCCGCGAAGGCCACTCGGCGGGGCGCAAACCCGGCCAGCCTGGTCTTCGAGAGCAACAGAATCCCGATGCCGATATCGATCGCGGCGGCGGTCATCAGCATCGGCTTGAGCCCGATGAGCGGCAGCAGCACCAGGCCGCCCACCGTCGCGCCCAGGATCGAGCCCAGGGTGTTGGAGGCGTATACCCAGCCAATCGCCTTCTCTCCCGACCCACTCTTCAGCAAGGCCCGGGTGATCAGCGGCAGGGTCATGCCGGCGCAGAAGGTGGCCGGAATCATGATGACCAGGCACAAGCCGTACTTCGCCAGGGTGAAGCCGATATAGCCGGAATCGTTGCGGGCAAAGGTCGAAAGGAGTGAAGCGATCCAGCCGAACGATGCCAGGTAGAGCGGCAGGGTGGCGAGCGCCAGCAGTCCCATGGTCCATTGTACGATGCCGAGAGTCCGAAATGGATCGATCCCGCGGTCGGCTCGGGTCCGAATCCACCAGGCCCCCAGCGCAAGCCCCAGAATGAAGGCGGAGAGCATCAGCTCGAAGGAGTGGGTGGCGCTGCCGAGCACCAGGGCGAGCATTCGGATCCACGCGATCTCATAAAGAAAGGAGGCCACCGCAGTACCGAGCGCGGTGAACAGCAGCAGGCGCTGGAGCGCGCTGGTTTGCCCGGTACCTTGCAGACCGCCCGACATCGTTGCTCCAGTGGAGGACGACTCCGCTCCCGCCCCGGCCCGGCGAGCCGCCACGATGATACCGATCGTAGCAGCCGCGACCAGCAGATTGAGCATGGCCGCGGACAGCAGTGTTCCCGGCAATCCCGACAGCCGCACCAGATAGAACCCCGCCACCAGAACGCCCACCGCCGCTCCCAGGCTGTTCGAGCAATACAGCAGTGAGAGCGTCCGGCCCGGCTTGCGGCTGCGCAGTCGCAGCACGCCGGCAGACATCAGGGGAAAGGTCATCCCCAGCAGCACCGACTGGGGCAGAATCAGCAGACCGGCGATGCTCCACTTGGCGACGGTCAACATCCAGGATCCGGCGAGCGCAGGGATAGACCGACTGGTAAGCCGAGACCGGTGACAGACCGGAAGATGTCGTGAAAGAAGAGCCCGATGAGACCGACGGCGAACTCGACCGCAACGTAGCCGTACAGGGGCTCCCTGAGCCGCTCGGACCAGCGGCTGATCAGGTAGGCGCCCAGCGACATGCCGCCGAGGAAGATCACCAGCACGATGATTTGGGCGTAGGCACTGTGTCCCACGAACAGGCCGAGGTAGCGAGTCCAGATCGATTCGTAGATCAGACCGGCCGCACCGGACAGGACGAACAGGAAGTACAGAGCCTTGATCATCGTGGGGAACCCTGGCCAGCTGGTGGAAGTGGACGGCGAGTGGAGAGGCGGGCGGGCAAAAACTATGCAAGAGTTGGCACTCCCCATTCGTCGGTTGCAAGTGATGTTGGCGTCAGGACTTCGTAGCGAGACCCGATTTCGATCGGCCCGACGCAGTACCGCTAACCGCGGCGGCACGGGCGTTCTCCCCAGGCCATGCGACAAACCGTGAATTGGCTCAGCGTGGCACGGAAAGGATGCGACCAAATGCCCGACGCAAGGCAACTTCCGTCACTCCACCTGGCCATCGGCTGCTCTTGCAGAATCCGCCTCCGCGCTCGGCAGAAATTCTTGCATTCGCTAGTGCAAGCAATGGTTAACTGGCGGCGTGGATGCACGTTGAACATCAGGGAGGGGGGGTGGCATACGTGTTGCCTTACCCGCTGCCGGTTACACCACGTGTTCAGCGATCCCGTATCACCGATGACCGCGCACCACTTCAACCGGAGGAAGTAATGAGCAACCGCAAGGGCTTTACCCTAATCGAGCTGTTGATCGTGGTCGTGATCATCGGCATTTTGGCCGCGATCGCAATTCCGAAGTTCGCCAACACGAAGGAGAAGGCGATTCTTGCCAGCATGAAGTCGGACCTGCGTAACCTGGTTACCGCGCAGGAAGGGTTCTTCAGCGATAACCAGACCTACTCCACCGCCCTGGGCGCCGCTCAGGTCAACACTGTGGCGGGTGGTGCTTGCGGTGGTACGGTTGCCTTCCAGCCGTCCAGCGGTAACGCCGTGGTCGTGGGTGCCTGTACCGCCGCTGGTTGGAATGCGACGGCCACCAATGCCTCCATCAAGGGCGCCATCCAGACCTGCGGCATCTACGTGGGTTCGGCCGCCGCTCCGAACGCGGCTGTAGTCACCGAAGGCGCGCCGGCTTGCTACTAAGCTGAGCGCCACAGGCAGCGTAGTGTAGGGGGAAAGGGCGGTGTCCTAGCGGTCGCCGCCCTTTTCTCCACCTGCCACCGCATAACCGATGATGGTTGGGTAACGGACCAGAGGGTGTAGGGCGTCAGCTGGATCATGGAGTAATCAGCGTCAGTTCTCGCACCAGGGGACACCGATGAGGTACGACAGCAAGGGCTTTACGCTGATCGAGCTACTGATCGTGGTCGTGATCATCGGACTCCTTGTGGCCATCGCCGTGCCCAAATTCGCCAACGGCAAGGAGCGGGCGATCGTCACCTCCATGCGGGGAGACCTGCACAACCTGCTGGCGGCGCAGGAAGGGTACTTCTCCAACGCGAATACGTACTACAACGGTGTGTTGCCGGGTACGTTGCCGTATAACACCTCACCTGGGGTGACGGTCACGCTGAGCGCCGTGTCGGCGGCGGGATGGGCCGCCACCGCGACTCACTTCGCCACCGGCCGCATCTGCTCGATCTTCGTCGGCACCGCGGCAGCGCCGGCCCCGGCCACAGCTGAAGGCCAGATTGCGTGCACGCCGTAGCGCCGGTGGTCGCCCCACTCCCGGGCGGCCTGGCAGCAGCGAGCAGCACGGAACCTGTCACGCAAGCTGACGTTCCGCCGAAGCGCAAAGGGGTATCGCTCCGCACCGCGTTAGTGGTGGAGCTGGGTTTCATCACCTCGTCGGCAGTCGCCATGGCCGGGCTGACCACTGTGCTCATCGCCGGCAACGACCTGGCGGAATTGCTGGGGCCGCTGCTGGCGCTTTGGCTGGGCAGCACCACGGTGTTCGTGCTCTTCGGCGGCTACGCCGTGCACCGGATGGTCATCCGGCCGCTGCAGCGACTCACCGCCGAAGCCGATGCTCTCGCCACCGGCCAGTTTCCGGCCCACGTGCCCCAGGAAACCGCCGAGTTGGAGCTGCTGGCGGGGCGGTATCGGATCATGGCGGAGAATTTGCTAGACGCGCAGAGCCAGGTGGTCCGGGTGGAGAAGCTGGCGGGAATCGGCCGACTCGCCGCCGGCGTCGCCCACGAGGTGCGAAACCCACTCGGCGCCCTCGGAACATACGTCGAGGTGCTTCAGCGGCGCGGGACCGATCCGAAGGTGACCGGTGACATGCGCCAGGCCATCGATCGAATCGAACGGATCGTGCAAGGTCTCGTGGATTATGCCCGGCCCGGGTCCGCTAAAGGTGCCGCTATCCAGCGACGCAGCGACCACGGATCTGAATGCCGCGGTGCGGAAGGTGATGGACTTCCTGGAAGCTCAGGGACTGTTGCGGTCACAGCGGTTCGAGATCCGGCTGGACGCAACGCGTGCCCCTGGTGCCAGGTGACCAGCACCTGCTGGAACAGGTCATCGTTAACCTGGTGGTCAATGCCTGCCAGGCAAATCCCGGAGGGCGGGTGGTGGTCGGTACGCTGCCCAAGGTCCTGGTGAGCCAGCGCCGTACGGCCAGTCGGAGCGACGACGGCGAGGGGCATCAGCCGGACCCCCAGCGCACCTGGTTGCCGGAGCCGCGGCCTCGAGAGCTGTTACCGGGAACTCCCGGCGCAATGCTGTACGTGGCCGATGACGGCCCCGGCGTGCCCGAGCAAGACCGGGAGCGAGTGTTCGATCCGTTCTTTACCACCAAGGATCCGGGTCAGGGCACCGGACTGGGATTAGCGATAGTCGCGCGGACGGTGCACGAATGCGGAGGCACCGTGTGGGTCGATCGTGCGAGAGAAGGTGGAGCCATCTTCAAGGTATTTCTTCCAATCGCGGGTGAGACCGATGCGGCTGCTGATCGTTGACGATGACGCGGGGTTCCGGCAATCGCTGGCGCTGCTGCTCGGCGAGTCCGGCTACGGGGTAGAGGCCGAGGGCGACCCCGAGCGGGCGCTCGCCCGCGCCATCGCGGAGGAATTCGAGCTCATCCTCTGCGACGTGAAGATGCCCGGAATGGACGGCCTCACCTTTCTCCGGCGATATCGCGCGGAAAGCGGCCAGGCGCTGATCATCATGATGAGTGCCTTCGGCGACGAAGACGCCGCCATTGCCGCCATGCGCGAAGGCGCCTACGACTATCTGCAGAAGCCGTTCAAGCCCGACGAAGTGATTCTCACCGTTCGGAAGGCCGAGGAGCGGGAGCGCTTGCGGCGTGAGGTTGACGCCCTTCGCTCCAGTCTGGGCATTGGCGCCGTGGGCGATCTGGTCGTGTCCCAGAGTCGCGGCATGCGCGACGTGATCGAGCTGGCCGCCCGGGTGGCCCGGCACAACACCACCGTGCTGATCACCGGTGAGAGTGGGACCGGCAAGGAAGTCATAGCCCGCGCCATCCACCGGATGAGCCCCCGGGGCGAACGCAGCTTCACCGGCATCAACTGCGCCGCTATTCCGGAGCAGCTGCTCGAATCCGAGCTGTTCGGTCATACCAAGGGAGCCTTCACCGGCGCCACCTCGGATCATCCAGGCCTTTTCGAGCTCGCCAACGGCGGGACCCTGCTGCTCGACGAAATCGCGGATCTGCCCCAGGCGCTGCAAGCCAAGCTGCTCCGGGTGCTGGAAGAGGGTGAGATCCGCCGACTCGGCGCCCGCGAGTCCAAGAAGATCGACGTCCGCGTGCTGGCTGCTACCGGCAAGCCCATGGAGCAGGCGGTGGAGCGGGGGGAGTTCCGGTCCGATCTGTACTACCGACTGAACGTCGTGCGGCTCCACATTCCGCCACTCCGCGAGCGTCCGGAAGACGTTCCCGAGCTGCTCACTCATTTCGCCCGCCAGGTTGCCCAGCGGTTGGGGCATCCGGTCAGCGTAACCCCGGCCGCGCTGGTCGCGCTGACCCACCACAACTGGCCTGGAAACGTGCGCGAGCTCCGGAATGCCGTCGAGCGTGCCGCGGTGCTGTCCGCCGGCGGGCTGCTCGACAGCAAGGACTTCGCTCTGACCGAGGGAACCTCGACGGCGCTAAACGGCGCGCCCACCGGGCCGCTCGACCTCAAGTCGCAGGTCGAGGCGGTGGAACGGGCGGCCATTCAGCGCGCACTCGAGGCCGCCAAGGGAAATCGCCGGCAGGCAGCGAACCTGCTGGGCATCAGCCTTCGCACGCTCTTCTACAAGCTTCGGCGGTTACCGGCGGCGTAGGCGGAACGACGGAACGACGGAAGGTCGGAAGGTCGGAAGGACGTTAACCGACACTTCCCGCTGCTGTCCTCACGTTCCGCCTTCTCCACGTTTCCACAGTCCTCCATCGTTCCGTCGTTCCGTCGTTCCCTACATTCCGTCGTTCCGCCCGTCTTCAGCCCGCTCCGCACGAAACCGGTACCCGCATCAGCTGGGGAATGCCGCACCTTGTGACGTCGAACCAGTGGAGGTGAGCAGTGAAAACCACCGCCGGCTTCACTCTGATCGAGGTTATGGTGGCCCTCATCATCCTGGGCGTTGGAATCCTCGCCCTTAGCGGCTCATCCGCCATGGTCAATCGAATGATTGGCCGGGGGAGAGTGGAAACTCATGCCGCGGTGCTCGCTGCCCGCAGGGTGGAAAAGCTCAGAACGGCTGCAGCGTCCACGTCGCCCCGATGCACCTCGCCCAGCTTTAGCAGCGGAGGGCCGGTCTGGGAAGACGGGCTGCGCCAGTCCTGGACCGTCGATCCCGCAGGCCCGGTGCGGAAGGTTCGGGTCAGCGTCTCATACCTCACCATTCGAGGCAGTCGCTCGGCCGTGCTGGAAACCGGCATCCCGTGTTGATCCTCAGGGGCCGGCGCGGGTTTACATTGGCCGAAACCCTGTTGGCCATGGTGCTGCTGCTCATGGTCAGCGGATCGGTGCACCGCATGCTGCTGAGCACGGTCCGTCTCACCCGGAGTCAGGCAGAGCACATTGCGCTTCAGTCCAATGTGCGCGGAGCTGCACTCGTGGCAGGCAACGAGTTGCGGGAGCTCAGCACCGCGGCGGGCGGGAGCGGCCCCGCAAACGATCTGCTCAGCCTGGGCCCCCACGCCATCTCCTACCGAGCCATGCGAGGTTTCGGCTACACCTGCCAAACGGCGGGACCGGGACTCCTGCGCATCAGCCGCAGCGCCTTTTTCGCCTATCGAGATCCGCAGGCGGGTCGAGATAGCGCCCTGCTCTACCTCTCGGGAATGCCCACCCCGACGGATTCCGCCTGGATCACTGCCGGCATTATTGCCGTATCGTCCTCGAGCACCTGCGGAGGAGGAGTGCCAGCCATTTCCCTGACGCTGCCGGCTGGCATTGGTACGGTACCCGCTGGTACGCCGGTACGCATCTACGAGCCAATGGAGCTCGCAGCATACCAATCTGATGGGCAGTGGTGGCTGGGCCTGCGGTCAATCAGCTCGGGCGAGGCCATCCAGCCGATCTTTGGACCATTGGCAACAGCTGAGGGGTTCCGTCTCAGTTACACTGATGCCGCTCAGATGGCCACCGTAACTCCCAGTTTGGTCAAGAGCATTACCGTGAGCATCCGCGGGGCCAGCACAAACGAGGATAATTCTCCGGCCCAGCCGCTGACCGAAGCGCTGAGTACGCAGATCGCGCTGAAGAATGCTCAATACTGACCGCATGGCTCGGGACGAACGGGGAATGGCCCTGGCGCTTGCCCTGTTTGCGCTCGTCATCATCGGCGGCATGGTGGCGGGCAACTTCCTGGTGGGACTGCTGGAACAGCAGAGCGGCAGGAACATTCTCTTCGTTACTGAAGCGTCAGAGCTCGCTCAGGGAGAGCTGTGGCACATTGTGTCGGAGGTCTCTGGACCGGCGCTGCTTGCGCTGCCGATCGGAGGTGCGCCCCTGGATCTCGGACCAGGCTCGCCCAGCCAGGGATTCTGGTTGCAGCGGAAGGTCGCCCGACTGGCCGATAATCTTTTCCTGATCCAGAGCCGGGCCACTCGGCTCGATGGGGCCGGAGCTGAGCTGGCCACGAGCATGACCGGGTTGCTAACCCGTCTGGTGCCTGATTCTGCCTCAGGGTCGCAGGTTCTGCGGCCGATTGGGCAACGGGCGTGGCTCCAACTGTACTAGCTGCCAGAACTTGCAGTGCTGCTCAACACCTTGTCGCCACTGCTGCATCCCGAGAGACAGCTTGCGAAAGAGAAGATGCGCTCCAGTGAAGTTACTGCAGCGAACTGATTTTTCCCCGGTTAAATGATCGTCGCGTAAGCGATTACCAAACTGCAATTTGTGTGGCACATCGGTTGCCCTCTGACCGCCAAGATTTCCTGACGCCTCCTTAACCCGCGGACACGTATGGGACTCTTCGGACGCAAGGCGACGACGGTCGGCCTGGATATCGGCAGCGGCCTCATCAAGCTCGTCGCGGTTTCCCACGCGTCCGGCGGTCCGGTTCTGACCAAGGTCGCGTTCACCTCGATCGGCAACGACGCCATCGTCGAAGGCGAAATCATGGACCCCGGAATCGTGGCCGAAGCGATCAAGGAGTGCATGGCCACGGCCGGCGTGAAGACGAAGCAGGTGGTTGTCGCGGTCGGTGGCCGTGATGTGATCGTGAAGAAGATCACCATGGACCGGATGCAAGAGGCCGACGCGCGCGAGGTCATTCGCTGGGAAGCCGAGCAGCACGTTCCGTTCGACATGGATAACGTCGAGCTCGACTTCCAGATCCTGGATCCCTACGGTGAGGGACTCCAGATGACCGTGCTTCTGGTCGCGGCCAAGCGGGAGCTGGTGGAGCACAAGCTTGCCCTGCTGGCCGATGTGGGTCTCCAACCCAGCATCATCGACGTCGACGCATTCGCCTTGCACAACGCGTTCGAGATCAACTACCCCGAGGCCATGAACGGGGTGGTCGCCCTGGTGAACGTCGGGCACGAGAACACCAACATCTACATCCTGGACGACGGTGTCCCGGTGCTGACCCGCGACATCCCGGTCGGCACCCGCCGCTTCCGTGAGGACCTGCAGCGGGAACGGGGTCAGTCGGCCGAAGAGGCGGAAAAGCTGCTCCAGGGCGGCGGGTCGGGCGAGATCCCGGAAGGGTTTCTCCAGACCCGTACCGAAGAGCTGGCAGTGGGCATCGAGCGGGCCGGCGCGTTTCTGCAGACCGCCAGCCGGTCCGCCGGCGGAATTGGCCGGATCTTCATCACCGGCGGCGGCGCCCGGATCCCGCGGCTCAGCCGTGCGCTGGGTGACCGGCTCAAGATCCCGGTGCAGCTCGCCAACCCGATCGAGAAGTTGCAGGTGGCGGAAGGCGTCTTCGACGCCATGCAGGTGGACGAAGTGGCCCCGCTGCTGATGCTGCCGATCGGACTCGCGCTGCGTAGCGCAGCCTGACCCCGACCCAGGGATCCGTCGACTCATGATTACTGTCAATCTCAAACCGGGCCAGCGGCGGAAGCGCGCCGGCAATCCCTTGAAGGGGCTGCTGGACAACCTGAGCGTCTTCAAGGAGCTCAGCGCCAAGATCAAGGACCCGCTCCTGATGGGTGCGGTGGGCGCCTGGGTCCTGGTGATCGCGGTGCTCGGGCTGCTTTACCTCAATAATCTCCGCCAACTCTACGTGCTGGAGCCCCGTCTGGAGCAGGCCCGGTCCGAGAACCGGCGGTTCAAGGCGTTCCTGGCCGACAAGCGGCGGCAGGAGAAGATTCGCGACTCGCTGCTGGCGCAGATCACCGTGATCAAGAGCGTCGACGGCGACCGCTACATCTGGCCTCACCTGCTCGACGAGATCACCAAGGCGCTGCCGGCCTATACCTGGCTGATAGATCTGGGCGTTTCCGCTCCGGCCGCCGCCGCGGTCGCGCAGAACAAGCCGGCCGGCGCTGCGCCGGACACCGCCCCGACCTCCTCCGCCGCCGCCGCTCACCTTCCAGATCAACGGCCGGACGATCGACATCCAGGCCTACACCCGGTTCCTGCGGCAGCTGGAAGCATCGCCCTGGATCATGGACGTCATGCCGGTCTCGGCTATGACGGTAGTGGAGAAAGAGCGTCCGGTGACGGCGTTCACCATACGGGCCACTTATAACCGAGCCGATTCTGCCTATATCCGCACGGCTCCCTTCAGCCAGTCGGTGAGGTAACCATGGAGCTCTCCGGACAGAAGGGAACCCCGCTCCTCGCCCTGCTGCTCGCGCTGCTGGTGGGGTACATCGGCTATACCGGTGCGGTCGTCCAGGCGGTCGGAATCCACGGCCTTGCCGGCACCCGCGAACGGATCGTGGCCATGCGGGACACCATCACCAAGTTCGAGGCGGCCACGGACAGCGCCAAGAAGGAGCTGGCCCGGGGTACGGTGGCCGACGTGCGAAAGCGTCTGGAAACCTACCGCGCCAGCCTGGTGATGCTCCGCCGGCTGGTCCCGGAGCGGAACGAGGTCCCCAACCTGCTCGACGACATCTCGACTCGCGGGAAGATCCGCGGAGTCACGCTGTCGCAGGTGGTGCCTCAGCCGGTTGAGCCGGGGCCCGCTCCTTTCAACACCTACAAGTACAACATGTCGGTGATCGGCCGCTACGATCAGATCGGTCAGTTCCTGGCCGATGTGGCCAGTCTGCAGCGGATCATCGTTCCCTATGATGTCATCGTGGCCGCCGCCACCGGCAGTACGGCCAAAGTCCTGGGCGACAGCACCAACGCGCTGTTGGAAGCCAAGTTCCAGGTTCGCACCTACGTGAAATCCCCCAGCTCGGAAGGAGAGGCCAGTGGCTCGTAATGCCTTCGCGCTCGCTCTCCTCACCGCCCTGGCGCTGGGGGGCTGCTCCACCATCAAGGGAGCGCTCAACGGAGATAAGGAAGAGAAAGCGGCCCAGGCCAGGCTGGTAGCTCTCCGCGCCCGGACCGACAGCCTGAGGAAGGCACGCCGCATTGCCGACTCGATTGCGGTGGTCCGCCACGCGGCCTGCGTCGACTCGGTACGCGCCGACCTGTCCAAGCCGGTGCTCAAGAAGACCAGGAGTGCCAAACGGAAGAAGGCGCCGGCTCCGTCTCCGGAGCTGATCGCCACTCAGGCCCAGCAGACCTGCGAACAGATGGAAGGTGCGCCTCAGGGCACGCTGGCCGCCAATCAGGCGCTCGGCCGCCTCGAGCGACAGCGCCAAGCAGCAGCCCAAGGCCGACGCTTCTTCTGCCGTGCACGCAGCGGCTCCGCGCTCCGGCCGCTCCGGCGGCGCCTGCGCCTGAGCCCGTGCAACCGGCTCCGGCTGCCGCGCCGCAGCCTTCCGCCGCAATGCCGGTACTACTCGACTCTGTCACGGCCAATGCTGGCGCCCAGGATTCGGCTCAGAAAGCAAGGGACCTGGAGTTGTCCCGGGAGACCTTCGCCTACTCCGGCGCGGCCCGGGACCCGTTCAACTCACTCCTCAACATGGCCAAGAACGGCCCGGAACTGGCCGACCTGCAGCTGGTGGGCATCTACCAGAATCTGCGGGCGCACAGCGGGAGCATCGCGGTGTTCCGGGAGAAGGACGGAGGCAAGCGTCACAAGCTCCGTGCCGGTGACCAGGTCGGCCGCTCGCGCCTGGTGCAGATCCGTGAACGGGACGTGGTATTCACTATTGAGGACTTCGGCTTTGAACGTCAGGAAACCCTTTCTCTCCGGAAGCAGGAGGACGTAGCCCCATGACCCGAGTCTATCGCCTGATGGTCGCCACCGCCGCGATCTTCGGAGTGACCTCCGCGGCGCGCGCGGATGGCCCCGCGAGCGGAGAGGTCACGGGCGTCAGTGTCCAGCCCTCACCCGGACGCGCCGACGTCATCGTCAATGTTCGCGGAGCGGTCGAGGTCCGCGACTTCATGCTGGAGAACCCCAACCGGCTGGTGCTCGACGTGGTCGGCGCCAAGCTCAAGGGGAATTCCACCGGCACCTATGATGGAGTGAAGCGGGGCGGGGTGCTGAATCTCCGCTACTCGCAGTTTGCGCCTGATGTGGTTCGGATCGTGATGGATCTCGATCGGACCATGGACTACCACGTCGAGCGTCTGGCCGATGCCATCCGGGTCTCGTTTGGCACCGACGAGTCGTTCCTGGCCTGGTCGTCCACCGCGCCTCAACAGCGGAAGGCCGTCACCGCCAAGACCACCACCCGCCTGCAGCCGGAGGTGCAGCTGCCGGCCAGCCGGCTGGTCCGCACCACAGCGGCGGAAGAGCCGCGGATCACCGTGGTCTGGGACCGCGCCAGCATCGCCGACGTGGTGGCCGGGTTCGCCGCCTTCAGCGGGCGCACGATCATCCTGGGCAAGGACATCAAGGGTGAGGTCTCCGCCGAAATCCGGAACCAGCCCTGGCCCCAGGCGTTCCAGGCAGTTCTGGCCGCGCAGGGACTCTCCGCCCAGGAAATGGCGGGCGGCATCATTCGGGTAGACAACCCCTCCGCGCTGGCGTCGCTCGACTCGCTCGAGCCGCTGGAGACCAGCGTGGTCCGGGTCAACTACGCCAAGGCCAAGGAGCTGACCAAGAGCATCGAGGGCAGCCTGACCAAGGGCCGGGGCAAGGTTGTAGCCGACGACAACTCCAACTCGCTCATCCTCACCGATACCCGGAGCCGGATCGGCCAGCTCACCGACTTCGTGCGGGGACTGGACGTGCGTACTCCGCAGGTCTCGATCAAGGCCAAGCTGGTCTTCGTAGATCGGACCGACATCGAGGAGCTGGGCATCAAGTACGACCTGGGTAACCAGAACCAGTTCTTCAATAAGGTGGTCCAGCGCTGCTGCGATCCGACCACCGGTGAGCTCTACAAGCCCGAGATCAACGTGGTCGACCTGGGCGGCAACGCGCTGTCCGGAATCGGCAACGCGGAAGGTATCATCAAGGGCTCCGCCATTGATCTGGTCTTCTCCACTGCGCTGGGCGGATTCTCGCTCACCTCGTTCCTGAGTGCGGTCGAGCGGGCCGACCTGTCCGACATCCAGGCCGAACCGGTCATCACTACGCTGGATAATCGGAAGGCCGACATCCTGGTCGGTGAGGAAACGCCGGTCCGCGTGATCGACGCCAGCTCCAGCGGCGATGCCAAGGCCAGCGTCATCTTCAAGGAGACTGGTATCCGGCTGACGGTGACGCCGCACGTCACCAGCAACCGCCAGATCGCCATGGAGCTGCACACCGAGCGGTCGTCGATCCAACCGCTCGCTGCAACTGACCTGGGCTTCATCTTCCAGACCCAGCGGGCCGAGAACCAGCTCCTGGTGAACGACGGCGAAACCGCGGTGATCGGCGGCCTGACCGTGACCCAGGTGACCAACACCCGCTCCGGCATACCCTTACTCTCCGGGTTGCCGATCATCGGGAAGCTGTTCAGCTTCAGCTCTAATAATGAAAACCGGCGAGACCTGATCATCCTGGTCACGCCGCGGATTATCGACGACAACATCGCTCCTGAGTGAGGCCAGCCCAGGAGCCTGAGGTCAATCTGCGACGAGCCCGGCGCCTGCCGGGCTCGTTCGTTATCATAGGGAGATCTCAGACCCCAACCCGGAAGCTGGTGCAATGCTTCGATTCACCACCGCAGGCGAATCGCATGGCAAGGCGCTCGTCACCATCGTCGAGGGTCTGCCCGCGGGACTCCCGGTGTCAGCGGAGTGGGTCGACCGGGAGCTTGCGCGGAGAATGCAGGGCTACGGCCGGGGCGCCCGAATGAAGATCGAGCGCGACCAGATCGAGTGGCTGGCCGGACTCCGCGCCGGCGAGACATTGGGCTCCCCGGTCGCCATGCTGATCCCCAATCGCGACTGGACCAATTGGGAAGACGTGATGGCGCACGAGCCCGCGGATCATGATCGGGGAGCTGCGCCGCCGCCGGGTGACCCGTCCCCGCCCCGGCCACGCCGATCTGGCCGGAGTGCTCAAGTACGATCGCCTGGATGCGCGAGATATCCTGGAGCGGGCTAGCGCCCGGGAGACGACGGCCCGGGTGGCGGCCGGGGCCTTGGCCAAGCGACTGCTCGATGAGTTCGGGATCGAAATCGGGAGTCACGTTGTTTCCCTGGGCGGGATCGAGGTCCCCCGGGGGGAGCTGCCGGTGCCTCTCAACCAGGCGGCAGACCGGTCCGAGATACGGGTGCTCGACTCCGCGGTCGAAGCCGAGATCATCGGCCGGATCGACGCGGCCAAGAAAGCGGGCGACACCTTGGGGGGCGAGGTCGAAGTCATCGCCCGAGGCGTCGTCGTCGGACTGGGCAGTCACGTCGCCTGGGACCGGAAGCTCGACGGACGGCTCGCCGGGATCATGATGTCGATCCCTGCGGTCAAAGGGGTGGAGATCGGGATGGGCTTCGAGGCAGCGCGTAGGCCCGGCTCCGAGGTCCACGATCCTATCGAAGCGGGGCGGCGGGGCAGCGGGGCGGCGGGGCAGAAAGCGGGGAAGGGCGGAGGCCGGGAGGGGACGGATCCGCGTGGGGGGTTCCGAAGGCCGACCAACAACGCCGGAGGGCTGGAGGGCGGGATCACAAATGGGGAACCGGTTGTTGTTAAGGTAGCAATGAAGCCGATCTCCACCCTGATGTCCCCCCTCGCCACAGTCGATCTCGAGTCAGGGCAGCCGGCCAAAGCGGTCAGCGAGCGGTCCGATGTCACGGCGGTTCCGGCGATGGGAGTGATCGCCGAAGCCGTGATGGCGCTGGTGCTGGCCGATGCCATGCTGGAGAAGTTCGGGGGTGACTCCCTGGCTGAGATGCGCCGGAACTACGACGGCTACGTGGCCGCTCTGGGTTCCCGCTGGTTCGAGCGGAGTCAGGCGAAGGAGGGCTGATGCCCCGCCACATCGTGCTGGTCGGATTGCCGGGAGCAGGCAAAAGCACCGTCGGCAAGCTGGTGGCGGAGGCATTGAACACCGACGTCATTGACATCGACCGGCTCCTGGAGCGGGAGATGGGAATGCCAGTGAGTCAAATCATCGGCATGGTGGGAGAGCCTCGGTTTCGGGAGATGGAGCGCGACGCGGTCAAGGCCGCTCAGGCCAGGGATCCGTGCGTGATCGTGCCCGGCGGGGGATGGGCGGCACAGCCGGGACAGCTGGATGGGGCCAAGCAGACCGGCCTGGTGATTTACTTACGCTGCCAACCGGCTACCGCCTCGAAACGCTGTCAGCAGGGCGAGGCCCGTCCTTTGCTGGCGGGGGTGGACCCGAACCAGCGGATGCGGGCGTTGTTCGAGGAACGGGACCCGGCTTACCGGCAGGCGCACCATCAGGTAAACACCGAGAACACCTCACCTGAGGCGGTCGCGGCCGAGGTCATGGCCCTGGCAAGACAGCACGGAGGCTGGTTCGCCCGATCGGGGCCCTGAGGTCGTGGTTCTTGCATTTGGCCCGGAGGTGCGGGTTTCTTGCTACCTGCCGGCTTGATGGTTGAATGAGTCGGTCACTTACACTGGAGTCTATGGCGACGAGAACGAGAAGGACGGGAAAGACCGGAAGGTCCGGACGCACGGGAAGAAGAGCCCCTGAGCAGAATGCCGGCTCGGCCAAGGCATCTGCCCCGGCCACGCCCGCGCGCACCCCGAAGGTGAGTCGCGCCAAGAACAATGGCGCACGTACCCGGGGGGACGGCCGTCCTGCGCTCGTTATCGTCGAGTCGCCCACCAAGGCCAAGACCATCGGCAAGTACCTCGGCTCGGGTTACGACGTAAAGGCCACCGTCGGCCATCTCCGAGATCTCCCAACCCGGGAGCTCGGCGTGGACGTGGAGAATGGCTTCGAGCCCAAGTACGTCACCATCAAAGGCAAGACCAAGACGCTGGCCGAGCTGAAGAAGGCGGCCAAGGCCGCGTCTGCCATTTACCTGGCCACCGACCCGGACCGGGAAGGTGAGGCTATTGCCTGGCACGTGGCGGAACAGATCCGGCAGGGACTCCCCGCTTCGATCCGCACGCACCGCATCCTGTTCCACGAGATCACCAAGGAAGCCATTCAGGAGGCGCTCCGGGATCCCGGCAAGATCGACGATCGCAAGGTGGATGCACAGCAAGCCCGCCGCATTCTCGATCGTCTGGTCGGCTACAAGGCCAGTCCCATTCTCTGGCACAGCATCAAAACCGGCCTCTCGGCCGGACGGGTGCAGACCGTCGCGCTTCGGCTGATCGTCGAGCGGGAGCGGGAAATCCGCGCGTTCAAGCCCCAGGAGTACTGGACCATCGAGGCGCTCTGCGCCAAGGATGGCCAAACCTTCGAGGCCGCGCTGGCCAAAGTCGGAGGCCACAAGCCGCAGCTCCACACCGAGGCCGATGCCCGGGCGGTGGTAGACGCGGTGAGGCCCCGGCCGTTCGTCGTCACCAAAGTCGAGAAGCGAAATCGCAAGAAGAATCCCGGGGCGCCGTTCACCACCAGCACGCTGCAGCAGGAGGCCGCCAAGAAGCTGGGCTTCTCCTCCCGCCGTACCATGCGGGCGGCGCAGGACCTGTACGAAGGCATGGATGCCGGCGAGGACGGACCGGTCGGTCTCATTACCTACATGCGGACCGACTCACCCCAGGTATCCGACACGGCCATTGCATCGGTCAGAGGCTTCATCAAGAAGAACTACGCCAAGACGTATCTGCCCGAAGCCGCCAACGTCTACAACCCGAAGAAGAATGCCCGGGTGCAGGGCGCCCACGAAGCCATCCGGCCCACCGATGTCAGCCGGCGGCCGGAGCAGATTCAGCAGTATCTCGAGCCGGACCAGTACCGGCTCTACCAGCTGATCTGGCAGCGCTTCGTCGCATCGCAGATGACGCCGGCCGTCTATGACATGACGGTAGTGGAATTCGATCTGGGCGAGTACCTGTTCCGGGCAACGGGATCGGTGCTCCTGTTCGATGGCTACCATGTCATCTACACCGAGGGCCGGGAAAAAGAGGAAGGCAAGACCATGGACGATCTCCCGCCCATTCCGCCGCTGGCGGTGGGAGACCAGGTCGAGGTCCGCGAGATCACGCCCAATCAGCACTTCACCGAGCCGCCACCCCGGTTCTCCGAGGCCAGCCTGGTCAAGGAGCTGGAGCGGCTCGGCATCGGGCGGCCGTCAACCTACAGCGCCATCATCTCAACGCTCTCGGCCCGGGAGTACGTGAAGGTAGACCAGAGGCGCTTCTTCCCCACCGAGCTGGGCGAGACGGTGGAGAAGATCATGGTCGGCAAGTTCCCCGGAATCTTCAATGTCGAGTTCACCTCCGAAATGGAGGACGAGCTCGACCGCATCGAAGACGGCGAGCTGGGATGGCAGCGGGTGCTCCAGGCCTTCTACGGGCCGTTCACCAAAGCCCTCAACGCCGTCGACATGAAGGCTCTGGTAGCCGATGCCCATGGGCTCAACCCGGAAGAGCTGGCCAAGGAGCGCTGCCCCAAGTGCGGGAGCCAGATCGAGCTGCGGACCGGCCGGTTCGGCCCCTACCTCGCGTGCCTCAAGTACAAGGACACCTGCGACTACGTGAAGTCGCTGAAGAAGGTCAAGGTCCCAGACCGGCCCAGCGATGAGAAGTGTCATCTCTGTAGCTCGCCCATGGTCATCAAGACCGGGCGGTTCGGCGAGTTCCTCGCCTGCACCACGTACCCCAACTGCAAGGGCACCCGATCGATCCCCATGGGGCTCAAGTGCCCCAAGTGCCCCACCGGCGATCTCACCGAGCGGCGCACCAAGCGGGGCAAGTCGTTCTGGGGCTGCCTGCGCTATCCGGAGTGCGACTTCTCCACCTGGAACCGTCCGGTTCCGGAGACCTGTCCCTCCTGCGGCTGGCTGGGCATGGAGAAGAAGATCAGCAAGGCCGAGGGCGAAACCCGGAAATGCCTCAAGTGTGGCCACCAGCTCGTGGTAGCCGAGCCGGAAGAAGTCGCTCTGGGGTGACCATCGCTCCCCAGGCAAACGTCACCGTGGTCGGCGGAGGCCTCGCCGGCTCGGAGGCGGCCTGGGCGCTGGCTGAACGAGGGATCCAGGTAACCCTCTGCGAAATGCGTCCGGGCACCCGGACCGCCGCCCATCAGACCGATCGCCTGGCCGAAATCGTCTGCAGTAATTCCTTCAAATCGGTTGACCTCACCAACGCGCACGGCCTGCTCAAGGCTGAGCTACGGGCGCTGGGCAGTGTCTTGCTTCCCGTCGCCGATGATGTGCGGGTGCCCGGGGGAACCGCCCTGGTGGTGGATCGCCAGCGGTTTTCCGAGGAGGTGCACCGCCGCCTGACCGATCATCCCAACATCACGCTGGTCCGACGGGAGATCACGGAGCTGCCCAGCCCGGCAGTGATTGCTACCGGTCCGCTTACTTCGGAACGGCTGAGCCAGGCTATGGTAAGACGATTAGGTGCTGCCGCGCTCGCGTTCTATGATGCCATTGCGCCAATCGTGTCGGGCGACTCGCTCGATCACGGGCGCTTGTACGCGCTGTCTCGCTATGGAAAGGGCCAGGGGAACGATTACCTGAATGCCCCACTCGACGCCGAGTCGTACCAGCGGTTCATCGATGCGTTGCTGGAAGGCGATCAGTTCGCGGGGCACGAATTCGACCAGGTGCCGTATTTCGAGGGCTGCCTGCCGGTCGAGGAAATGGCCCGCCGGGGAAGAGACACGCTCCGGTTCGGCCCGATGAAACCGGTGGGTCTGCCGGATCCTCGCACCGGCAAAGACCCTCACGCGGTGGTGCAGCTGAGGCGAGAAGATGCGGCAGGGCAGATGTGGAACCTGGTGGGATTTCAGACCCGGCTCCGTATACCGGAGCAGCAGCGGGTGTTCCGGATGATTCCGGGGCTCGAGTCGGCCGAGTTCCTCCGCTATGGCAGCATTCACCGGAACTCGTACCTGAACAGTCCGGCGGCGCTGGGCCAGGGTCTGACTGCAAGAGATGAGGAGCTGCTCTTCTTTGCCGGCCAGATCACCGGCGTAGAGGGATACACCGAGTCGCTGGGGACGGGACTGCTGGCCGGCATCAACCTGGCCCGCCGGCTTTCCGGCGAGCCGATCGCGGTCCCACCAGCCACCACGATGCTGGGAGGGCTGTACCGTTATCTGGCGGAAGCCGATCCAAAACACTTCCAGCCGATGAACGCGAACTTCGGCTTATTGGATCCGCTGCCGGGAAAACTGAAGAAGGACCGGAAGAGGGAGCTGCTGGTGGAGCGGGCCCAGGCGGACTTTGGGACCTGGATGGATCGGGCAGGCATCGCGGCGCTGGGCAGCGCCTGGAGGAGCGTCACCCCAGTCGCCCCAACCATGTGACACCGACCGGAACTCAATGTCTCTGCGGCGCGAAGTTAGCGAATATCTGATGTATCTCGAGAAGGAACGTGACGTCTCGCCCCACACGGTAAAGGCGTACGGGCGGGATCTGGATGCGTTCTCCGATTTCTGCGACCGGCACTACGGAAGCTGGAAATGGGAGACGGTGGATCGATTGGGGCTCAGGGGGTTCCTCGGCGAGCTGCAGCGGAAAGGCCTTTCCAAGCGGAGCGCCGCCCGGGCCCTGTCGGCGGTGCGGAGCTTCTACCGGTTTCTCCAGGAACATCACGGGGTCCCCAACAACATCGCGCGAGCAGCCCGAGTGCCGAAGTTGGAGAAGCGTCTGCCGGGATATCTCGACCGCGGTCAGACCGAGCGGCTCTTCGAGTGGGCCGAATCGAGGGCCGCAGGCGACGAGCTGGGCCCCACCAGAGATCTGGCCATCCTCGAGCTCTTCTACTCCACCGGTATCCGCCTCTCCGAGCTGAGCGGCATGAACCTGGAGGACCTCGATCTTCTCTCCGATCAGCTGAAGGTGAGAGGGAAAGGCCGGAAGGAGCGGATCGTCCCGGTAGGATCGCGGGCCGTGCTCGCGCTCAGGCGCTATCTTCAACTCCGCCAAGACGCAGTGGCTCGCACTGGGGGAGACCGCCGCGCGGTGTTCGTGAGCCGGCGGGGAAAACGCCTGGGCCCGCGCGGGATCCAGCGAATCGTGCATCGTTTGCTGGACGGGATCGGCGGCGACGGACTCCGAGTCCACTCGCTTCGCCACACCTTCGCCACCCACATGCTCGATGCGGGAGCGGACCTGCGGGCGGTCCAGGAGCTGCTGGGCCACGCATCGTTGAGCACCACCCAGATCTACACCCACACGAGCGTGGAGCGACTGAAGAAGGTCTACAATCAGGCGCATCCGCGAGCGTAAGGGAACGACCATGCGATTCCACGGCACCACGATCCTCGGGGTTCGGAAAAACGGCCGAGTCGCGCTCGGCGGCGATGGCCAGGTAAGCATCGGGGAGACGGTGGTGAAGTCGCAATCCAACAAGGTGCGCGCGCTCAAGGGCGGGAAGGTGCTCGCCGGGTTTGCCGGGTCGGTGGCCGATGCTTTGACCCTCTATGAGAAATTCGAGGAGAAGCTCGACCGCTATCCGGGAAATCTGCCCCGCGCCGCGGTCGAGCTGGCCAAGGACTGGCGGAGCGACCGGGTACTCCGACGTCTGGAGGCACTCCTGGTAGTGGCCGACCTGGAGCACAGCTTCCTGCTGAGTGGGGCGGGAGAGCTGATCGAGCCCGACGACGGGATCGTGGCGATCGGTTCAGGCGGCAACTTTGCCCTCGCCGCCGCCCGCGCTCTGCTGCCCGAGCCCAGTCACTCGGCCCGCGACATCGTTCAGCGTTCCATGGAAATCGCGGCTGACATCTGCGTCTTTACCAACCGCAATGTCACCATCCTGGAATTGCCGGGTGATGGGAAGAAAGCGTGAGCGGTAAGCGGTGAGCAGGAGCGGCGCCAGGATGCCGACCTACCGCTCAGAGCCAGCCTCGTCCGCTTCCCGGAGCTCAGGGCAAGCCCTAGTCCCGCTCACGCTGTACCTTTAAGCATGACCGAGCCGGCCACCACCCTCCCTGTCGAAGCGGAGACACCTCCGCCCCCCACATCGCCCATGCCCTGGCTGGAGGAGATGCCTCCGCGCCAGATCGTGGCCGAGCTGGACCGGTACATCGTTGGGCAGGAGGCGGCCAAGAAGGCGGTTGCCATCGCCGTCCGGAACCGGTGGCGCCGGGCTCAGGCTCCCGATGACATCCGAGATGAAATCACCCCCTACAACATCATCATGATCGGCCCAACCGGCGTCGGGAAAACCGAGGTGGCACGCCGGCTGGCTCGGCTCAGCGGCGCTCCATTCATAAAGGTTGAGGCATCGAAGTTCACCGAAGTGGGCTACGTCGGACGGGATGCGGAGTCCATGGTGCGAGATCTGGTCGATTCTGCGATAAACCTGGTCCGCACCGAGCGAGAGGACGAGGTCTATCCCCAGGCCGAACAGCGGGCAGATGAGCGGCTGCTGGATCTCCTGCTCCCCTCCGCACCACCCCCACCAGCACGTGAGGAACCGAGAGGAACCTGGGGAACGTGGGGAGAGCTCGTCGGTGTTCATCGTCTCATCGAGCGGCCAGGCCAAATCGGAAAAGCCGCCCAGCCCCGAAGAGGAGCGGCGCGGCAGGTCGCGGGAGAAGCTGCGTACCATGCTGAGCGAAGGTCGGCTGGACGATCGAGAGGTCGAGGTGGAAGTGCAGCAGCAGGGCTATCCCATGATGGAGTTGATCCAGCCGCCCCAGGGGATCGAGGGCGCCGACATCAACTTCACCGAGATGCTGCAGGACATGCTGCCCAAGCGGAAGAAGCGGCGCACGGTCAAGGTGCCCGAGGCTCGCCGGATCCTGGTCGATGAAGAGCTGAAGAAGCTGGTGGACGTGGACGACGTGGTCAATGAGTCTCTGGACCGGGTCGAGAACCACGGCATCATCTTCATCGACGAGATCGACAAGATTGCGGGTGAACGGGGCCAGGCCGGCGGGCCCGACGTCTCGCGCGAGGGGGTCCAGCGCGACCTGCTGCCCATCGTCGAGGGCTCTACCGTGCAAACCCGCTACGGCTATGTGCGGAGCGATCACATTCTGTTCATCGCCGCCGGCGCATTTCACGTCTCCAAGCCGTCTGACCTCATCCCCGAGCTGCAGGGCCGCTTTCCCATCCGGGTCGAGCTGCAGCCGCTCACCGAACAGGACTTCGTCCGGATCATGACCGAGCCCGAAAACGCGCTGACCAAGCAGTATCAGGCGCTGGTCATGGCGGAGGGGGCCGAGCTCGAGTTCACGCCGGATGGAATAGCCGAAGTTGCCCGGGTGGCGTTCATGGCCAACGACCGGATGGAGAACATCGGCGCCCGCCGGCTCCACACCGTCATGGCCGCGCTGATGGAAGACGTGTTGTTCGAGCTGCCGGACTATCCGGAGAAGCGCATCGTCTTCGATGCGCCGAATGTGCGGGAGCGGCTGGTGCGGATCATCAGCGACGACGATCTCAGACGCTATATCCTCTAGAACCAAGGGACTGCACTAGCTTCTCCCGAACACCGGCCTCCCTTACACTACACGACTAAGGGTGTAGAGCAGTCTAGCCCGCCCCGAGCCCTGGCCGTATGTTAGTCTCTCAAGCACCAAGGTTTTCCAGTCATGATCGACACGGTCGAACGCTTACGGAGCGTTCTGGCGGAACGCTACGCGATCGATTGTGAGCTCGGCCGCGGAGGAATGGCCACTGTCTACCTTGCTCGCGACCTCAAGCACAACCGCTCGGTAGCAATTAAAGTCCTTCGCCCGGATCTCGCAGAGTCAATCGGCTACGCCCGGTTTCTTCGCGAGATCCGCATTGCCTCCCGGCTGACCCATCCAAACATCCTTCCGCTGTACGATTCTGGCACATCCGACGGACTGGTCTTCTACGTAATGCCGCATGTGGCTGGAGAAAGTCTGCGTGAGCGCATCCGCCGCGAAGGCCCACTCCCCGTGAGCGAAGCCGTCAATATCGCCCGCGAAGTGGCGGAAGCACTTGACTACGCCCACCAGGAGGACGTGGTCCATCGCGACATCAAGCCGGGCAACATCTTGCTGGAAGCCGGTCGGGCGGTGATCGCTGACTTTGGTTTAGCTCGTGCCATTCATGCCGCGGCAGATGACGTGAGCTCATCAGGGTTGGCGGTAGGCACTCCGGCATACATGAGTCCGGAGCAATCCACGGGCAGCGATCAGGTGGACGGCCGGAGCGATATCTACAGTCTGGGATGCGTCCTCTTCGAGATGTTAGCTGGAGAGCCACCTTTCACGGGACCGTCGGCTCAATCGGTTGCCGCAAAGCATCTTCGACAGCCTCCTCCCAGCCTGGAAACAGTACGCCCGAATGTGCCGGACAGGGTTCTGCACGCAGTCAGACGGGCCCTGGAGAAAGTTCCTGCCGACCGTTTCCAGCGAGCACAGGACTTCGCTCGAGCGTTAACCATAGAGGAACCACGTACTCGGCGAACGATTGCGAACCTTCCTTCAACTCGGTGGCTCGTGGCCGGAGGTGTTGCTGCTCTCCTGTTGCTGGCGGTGGTGTTGGTGGTCAGCCTGCGGGGGTCGGTGAGTCGGCCGTTCTCAGCTTGGTGTCGTAATCATCCCTTTTCAGAGAGTCCCGGCGGCCGAACCGTCGGGAAAGCGTGAGCCGGCGCCTGATCTGCTCCTGGCGGATGCGCTGCAGTGGATTCCTGGTCTACAGCCGATCGATGGGAGTCAGTTGGCAAGGGCAGGGCATGGCTCCCAGGCAGTTCCCCTCCCAGAGCTTCTGCGCGGTGCCAGAAAGTTGGGGGGGCGTTACTTGCTCACTGGGTCTAGCATCCCACTCGTGGGCGGCACGCGAGTAAGCGTCGAGCTGTACTCGGCCGTTGACGGGGAGCGGATAATGAGAGCAGTAGACAGCACGCCCGGAACGGCACTGGATGTCCCCGTAGGACGGCTGGCCATTCAGTCACTCAACGTGCTGGTGCGCCGGGAGAGGCTCGACTTGGGGGCCAGCAGAGCCATCTTGGCGGGCACCAGTTCGGCAACGGCCGCCGGCCAGCTGCTGCAGGCTTATTCCCGGTTCAGTCTGGGCGATCTGGAGGCCGCTGCGGCCGCGATTCGGTCCGCGATCAACGCCGATTCAAACTGTGGGCTCGCCTACCATCGTCTGAGCGTAATACAGACCTTGCAGCACGATGATACCTCAGCCCTCGCTGCCGTCGACGCCGGGCTGGCGCGGGGCGGCCACCTGGATCGGCAGTCGCTCGGTCGCCTGAAGGCACAGCGACAATTTGTACTCGGCTATGGGGCCAGTGCGATCGCAGCTTTCCAGGACGCCGTCCTCGATGACAATACCGACATAGATGCCTGGTATGGCCTGGGCGAGGCACTCTTCCATTTCGGTGCGTTTGCCGCCCACTCACCGGTGGACGCCCGAGCCGCGTTCGATCGGGTTGCAGCCCTGGACAGCAGCTTCGCCCCCGTGTACGACCACCTGCTGGAGCTTGCGCTGCAGCAAGGTGATGGGCGTGCCGCGGAACGGTACCTCAGGACATTTGCGGGTGGACGATCCCTGGCGCCCTATGCGGAAGGCGCTCGTCACGATTCAGTTCGGTCCGGCACAGGAGAGATCGGCCGCCTTGAGCCGCCTTGGGACGGTGGAGCGACCTGCACTGGCGCAGGTAGTCATCTCGGCTATGCATGGAGGACGGGACCCTGCGCTGGCCGATACGGTTGCGGGCTTCCTCCTCGGGGCCAACCGGACCCCGGACGATCGACGCAGGGGGGCTCAGTACCGTCTGGTCGCCTTGGCCGCACAGGGGCGCTCGATCGATGCGGTGAGCGCATGGAAGGCAGTTGCCGGAGACGAGCCATTCGATGCCTGGATAGTCCAGGCGGCGCTGGCCGGCTTCCCGACGGCAGATCTCGCGAAACCAATGTATGACTGGGCCAGGCGCCAAGTGGAGGCGAGACGATCTCCGGATTTCCGGCGCCCGTACTGGGACGAAGTCCGCGAGAGCTTCGATGCGTTGGTGGACCGCTGCCACCTTGGCCGGCGATTCCGCCGAGGTGACCGGACTGCTGCGGCAGATCGAGCAAGCCCCTCGAGGAAGCCCCGCTGATCCGGGACCGGAGACACTTCAGAGCCTCGCTTCGCGCCCGTCTGGCGCTCCTCGCCGCAGATACCACCCGGGCGATAGACTTGCTGCAGACGGCGGTGTCCCGCATCGCCGAGCCGTGGACGGCGAACTTTCCGCTTACCGCCATGGGGCCCCAGCGGTACTTGCTTGCCGAGCTTCTTGGAAGGCAAGGTAACGCAGCGCAGACCAGACGTTGGCAGGGACTCATTCTCCAACTCTTGGGCCATCACCGACGTCCTTTACCTGGCGCGGATGGGTCGGCTGGAGCGCAGGTCTGCTCCCTGAGCCGCTACGAACAACTGCGGCAATCGCCAGGTTGTACTTCACACCAATTAGGAGGATACAATGACCACAGCGCTCGCGAACATCGCGCTCGGCACGGATAACCACCCGAAGGGAGCCACCCCGAAGCTCGAGTCCGTAGGGCAGGATGTCGACAAGCGGTTTTACATGCTCGCCACTTTTTGCTTCGACCTCTCCCGCAAGCTGAAGTACATCTGCCTGGCCCTGAGAGAACACTGGCCGGATGCCGACCCAGCATTTGCGAAGCGCATCCTCCAGGACAACGAGTTCATCAATCCCGGCCCCGGGTCTCTCTCCTGGGAAGAGATGGCCATTCGAGCCGAGGAGGTGATGAAAGGGTTGTGGCAGGAAATCCAACAGGAACACTTCGAGGAGAACCTGAGAGAGATCGCAGCGAGGGCCCCATAGAGCAACCGAATTCCGCGTGCTCGGCCCTCGCCGGCTCCGATTGCCATAGCCCGGGGGCTCCGCTCACTCTGCACCGGAAGGTCCGTCCGTAAGCTCGGTCTCGGGCGGTGGGATCCTGAGCCAAGCATGGTCGCATTTTTCTGCAGCACCTTCTCGGCATCCCCGACTTTTCCCAGCCGGAGCTGTTAGCCGATTTCTATTGCGCCGCCCGTATGCTAGATCCGGTTGTGACGCAGTGCCCTAGGCTCAGGCCACACTTTCGCTTCACCAACCTTGATCACCCACTACTCGCGGCAGAGTGCACAAAGCCGAGAGATTCTGGTACTACCTCTTCGGGTGTTCTCCGACCAGATGAGCGAGCTCGCCACGCACGCGTTCGACTTCCGGCTTTACTTCCGGTTCGGGATTGGGTCGGAGCGCAAGGTAGTGCTGGTATGCTCGGATCGCCCCGGCGGTGTCGCCGGTGAGTGCGGAGAGCCGGCCCTCCTCGTGCAGGAAGGTCGAGAGGTAAAACGGGAAACTTGCCACAAACCCGCTTCCCCGCCGCCGCACCGCTCGGAGCGCCAGCGCCAAGTCACCCTGGGCCTCCGCGACGCGAGCGATGATCAGGTTTGCGGCCATCGGAGCCGAGAGGATATAGGTCCGGGCCGCCACGTCGGCCTTTGCGAGCTTGGTGCGAGCATCGGGCAGGTGGAGCGCGCTGGCTCGGGTGGCCTCGAGCAGCGCAGAGCAGAGTCACCGCGGCCCACTGGCCGGGAGGCAGGGAGTCGTTGGGCAAGAGCCCGGCGTCACTGGCCGGGCGGAGGCTTCTTATCGCTGCCTGAACATAGTCGTAGTCGCCATGTGCGGCATGCCAGGCGCCGAGCGCGCAGATGGCCCGGATCTGTGGTCGTCCTGGCTTGGCCACGGCGTGCGAGCGGCCGGCAGCGACAGGCGCCAGCCGCCGGGCGGCATCAACCGCCGCGGTGGTGTCCCCTTCCCAGTAGAGCGCACTCGTGAATCCCGCCAGTGAGGTTCTCCATGGAGGTGTCGTCTGTATGTCAGGAGTCGGCGCGCGTCGCCGAGGCCGGCCACCATTCAGGAGGGCCAAGGCATGGGACGACGAAATCGTCGCCCGGGTGACCCGCCTCCACGTGTCGAGTGTCCTGGTCCGTCACGCGAAGCAAATCCTGGGTTCCCACGCCGGTCCAGGTCATGAACGCATAGATATGGCCCCACGCGAGTGGATCGACTTTCTGGGAATCGGCCCAGAACGCGCGCCGCGCCGAGTCCCCCAGCGCTACCGCCCGATGCCAGCGCAGGTACCATCCGTTCACGCTGGTCGAGTCCGCGCCCAGCCGTAGCGCCACGAGCCGGCGCACCGACGCAGCTATCGCCCCTGATCTGCGCGATCTCCACCATATGCGCGACTGGCTCGGCGACGATGGGCGAATTCTCCGGACGCAAGAGCATCGCTGCCATTTGCCGAATCTATCGCCCAACCTCGCTGGAAGGCCTCGGCCGCCAGCCGCAGGGGTTGTCCAGGCCGACCAGCGCCGCATTATGGAAGTACGCGTCGCCGAGCTCGTACCAGGTCTCGGCGCGCTCGGGATTAGCCTGTGCGGCCGCCTGCCATGCCTGAATCCATCCGGGGCCGGTGATGTCGTCCATGTCCCACGCGTCGAGCAACGCCCGGTCACCGGGGCCGAGCCGGTCCCGGCCGGCTTGCGCCAGGCGCTTGCCGCGCTGAGCATCCTCGCTCCACGCCCCGCCGACCCACACTGACGCATGCACCAGCTCGAGCGCAGCCAGCGCGAAGGTCGAATCGAGAACCGTCGCTTCGCGGAAGCTCCGAAAGGCTTGATCCATGTCGCCCTTGCGAAAAGCCGCGCGGCCCGCCAGGAAAGCCCGGGTCGCCGGGAGCGATGAGCTCGTCGTAGAAAGTCGAGCGAGATCCACTCCCGCATCGAGGCTGAGCAAGCGCCCCGCAAGCCGATCGACCAACACCGTGAGACTATCAACTGGCCCGTCGGCGCTCGCGCGGGAACCGCTCTGTCCGCCAGAGGTGGTGAGCAGTGAGGCCGTGATCGTCAGGTGTGCGGGTGTCCCCACCACGCTTCCATCGATCAGGCGACCGGCACCGAGGCTACGCGCGATCTCGAGCGCGGCATCCTGGGGGACCGCTGTGCTTTCCGATCCACCCACTCGACGCCATGCACCCAGGACCGAGGTCGGTTCAGCCGCGCGCAGTTCTCCGCCGCCCTCGAGCTTGGCCGCCAGAAGGTCCACCAGGCCCTCGTGCAGCCAGCCCAGCTCAGGGCTTGCTCCCGAGGTCCGGAACGGGAGGACCACCACCAGTTTCGGGTTTGACCGAGTTGAGGCTGGCGACCGGCGCATCATCACCAGTCCGATGACAACCGCCAGAATGACCGCTGCAGCCACTCCCGCGAAGAGGCCCCGCGGACGTGATCGAGAACTTGGACGTGGAGCTGGCGCGGCACTCGCGGCTTGGTCGAGTGCGCTGACGAATGCGCCCGCGGTGGCGAACCGGTCGGCCGGCACCTTGGCCAGGGCGGTGCTGATGGCGTGGTCCAGGCCCAGGGGGACGGTCGAGCGCACCGTGCGCAGGCTGGGCACCGGATCGATGGCGTGCCGGGCCAGGATCGCCTGCGCGGTGCGTCCGGTGAAGGGGGGCTGGCCCGCCAGCATCTCGTAGAGCACACAGCCCAGGGCGTAGAGGTCGCTGCGGCCATCCAGCTGGTCGTCCCCCGCGGCCTGCTCCGGGCTCATGTAGGCCGGCGTGCCCAGCGAGAGCCCGGTCTCGGTCAGCTTCTCGACCCCGGCGGCGGCCGCGGCCCGGGCGATGCCGAAGTCGGCCACCCGCACGCTCCCCTCCCGGGTGAGCAGGATATTCTCCGGCTTGATGTCGCGGTGCACGATCCCCTGGGCATGGGCGTGGCCCAGCGCGGCGGCGATCTCCCGGCTGATCCGCAGCGCCTCGGGGAGGTCGAGCTGCCGCTCCCGGGTCATCCGGGCCCGGAGCGACTCGCCTTCGATGTAGGGCATGGCGTAGTAGGGCAGCCCGTCGGCGGTGCCCGAGTCGAACAGCGGCAGGATGTGGGCGTGCTGGAGCCGGGCGGCGATTTGGATTTCGCGAAGGAAGCGCTCCGACCCCAACGCCTGAGCCAAGGCGGGATGGAGCACCTTGAGCGCCACCGCGCGCTGGTGGCGAAGATCCTGGGCCAGGTACACCGTGGCCATGCCCCCCCGGCCCAGCTCGCGCTCCAGCAGGTAGCGGTCCGCGAGAGCGGCCGCCAGCCGCGGGGGGAGATCCCCCGACGACGATTGGAGCTGGTGATCAGAGATCCCCGAAGGGGGAGCACTCATGGGAACCTTGGACCCGGGACTGATCCGGGAGTGGCACACAGCGGAAGGGTAGTACCGGAGTATACCGTCTTGGCGGTGGCTCCGTTGAAGGGAGACCTAATTCTCTCGTGCGTGAAACCGCCCAGCACCCGTCAACGTTCTGGGGCAGGAACCGGTATGGCTCCAAGGCGGGCGACCGCCGCCCGTGCTTCCGTGACCAGGTGGCGGTGCGCGGGCGGCGGCATGTCGTAAAGCATCAGAAACTTGCTCGTAGTCGCGGCGCGCTGCGGCCACATCGCCATGGCCATCTTCGATGCTCGCACGCAGCAGGTAGGCCAGCGGAGCCAGCGGGACTTTGTCGTCGAGAGGCGGAAAGGTCTCGCACCAGGAGAGCAGGCGCACCGCCTGAGCGCTGTCTCCCTCTGCCAACAACCACTTGGCCGCGGCCATCCGGTCGATGCCGCGGAGCAGTTTATGCGGGGTCTCAGGGTCCCGGGCGAACCAAGGACTCCCATCGGCGAGCTCCCATTCGAGCGCCGCCATCGCCGTGGCGGCGGAGCGTCGATGCCCTCGCAACGCCGATTCAAATGCGCCAAGCGACCGGTCGAGGCTCGCGCTCCACTTGGCGCCTGTCGCTCGAAGCCTGACGCGCGTGGCGACGAGGCCCGCGGTATCCAGAGTCGCCGCGGCGAGCACGCCATCCAGCCAGGCCAGCTCCGCCCGATATGCCGGGCCGTTGAGCAGAAGCAGGCGCGCTGCGGCGGGTCGCCTCCGGGCTGCTATATCCGCCGGCAAGGCGCCGACCGTCGTCGCCAGCACCGCTGTGCGGTAAACGTCGAGCAGCCCGACCGTGTCCGTTAGCGATCGCACCAGCTGTTCCCGCGTGGCCAGCGCAGAGTCCCAGGCGCCGCGGGAGGCCCAGGCTATCGCGTTCAGATAGGTGAGGATGCGCGCCCCCTCCGGAGGAACCCCGTGACGCAGCAAGCGGCGGTTCATCTCGATCTGGTCCGCCGGGTAGCCGGCAGCTTGGATCATGACCCCCGACTCAAACAGGTCGCGATCTGGCTTCACCATATCCTGGTACAGGCTGTCGAGCATTAGGCGAGCCGCGGGGCTTCGTCGCTGGAGCGCGAGGGTCGTCCGCCACCCCAAAAGTTGGTCTCTCCCCACATTCTTTAAGAACGTCGGACCTGACCTCAACCGTTCGAGCATGTCGAGCGCGCGGGCCTCTGTCGTGGTGTCCCCCACCGCGCTGGCCAGCCACGCAAGATGCTCCCAGGCCAACACCATCTTGGGATTCAGCTCCACCACGCGCTCCAGCGCCCTTCGGGTATCGGCAGCATTGGATCCGATGTGCCCGTAGACATGTGACAGGGCATCGCCCAGCATCCACCAGGCAGGCCAGTAATCCGGGTACCGTTGCACGATATCTTCGAGCCGTGCGCGCTGACGGAAAAGGCCGCTGTCCAGCCGGGCGGCCTCGATCAGCATTCGCTCGCGCTGAGGAAGCAAGTGCCGGTGGGTCCAATACGCATGCTCCGTGGCCGAATCAACGTCTCCCTCGGCCCATCCGGCGACGTTGCCTTGGCGAAAGTAGGCGAACCAAAAGCTGGAGTCGGCGGCGATGGCACGGCCATAATCGGCACGGGCCTCCTCGAGGTTACCCCTCACCGACTCGCGCTCGCCGTCCAGATAGGCCCGGAGCGCGTCCACCGACCGGGTGGTGATCGCTCCCAGCGTCGGCGTGGGCGGCCGGCCGTGCCGCCAGATATCGCCGAGCAGCTTCCACACGAGGGAGTCGGTGAGCGCGCTCAAGCTCTCCGGGGCCGCAAGAACGGACTGCCGGGCGAGCATCACCAGGCTATCGGTGGTGAAGAGGCCCACGTCCAGCCGGACTCGCGCACCGTCTCGGGCCAGGCTGCCGTGCACGACACTCGTGGCGCCAAGCCGGCGGGCCAGCGCCGCGGCTTCGCTCAGGGTGAGGGTGGCCCCACCTTCGGGAGCTTGGGCCAGGACGGTGAGGCGATCCACGGTGCGGATCTCGCCCACCCCGTCGAGGCTGGCGCTGACTGTACTGGCGAGGTCCCGCCCGAGCCGGACCAGAGCGCTGTCGCTGGTCGTAGGGGAAAACGGCAGAACCGCCATCGTGGATGCGGATGGAACGACGGTCGGCCCGCCTCGGCGAGACTGCAGTACGCCGATCACGACCGGCTCCAACTCCGAGCAGGACCGCGGCCGCCACCGGTACCCTGGCTCGGCGTAGGGTGGAGCGGCGGGTTGCCGGCGTGACCAGTGTGGTAGTCGCGGTGGCTCCGTTTGCCGACAGTGCCTTGACGAACGCGCCCGCGGTGGCGAACCGGTCGGCCGGCACCTTGGCCAGGGCGGTGCTGATGGCGTGGTCCAGGGCCAGGGGGACGGTCGAGCGCACCGTGCGCAGGCTGGGCACCGGATCGATGGCGTGCCGGGCCAGGATCGCCTGCGCGGTGCGTCCGGTGAAGGGGGGCTGGCCCGCCAGCATCTCGTAGAGCACACAGCCCAGGGCGTAGAGGTCGCTGCGGCCATCCAGCTGGTCGTCCCCCGCGGCCTGCTCCGGGCTCATGTAGGCCGGCGTGCCCAGCGAGAGCCCGGTCTCGGTCAGCTTCTCGACCCCGGCGGCGGCCGCGGCCCGGGCGATGCCGAAGTCGGCCACCCGCACGCTCCCCTCCCGGGTGAGCAGGATATTCTCCGGCTTGATGTCGCGGTGCACGATCCCCTGGGCATGGGCGTGGCCCAGCGCGGCGGCGATCTCCCGGCTGATCCGCAGCGCCTCGGGGAGGTCGAGCTGCCGCTCCCGGGTCATCCGGGCCCGGAGCGACTCGCCTTCGATGTAGGGCATGGCGTAGTAGGGCAGCCCGTCGGCGGTGCCCGAGTCGAACAGCGGCAGGATGTGGGCGTGCTGGAGCCGGGCGGCGATCTGGATTTCGCGAAGGAAGCGCTCCGGCCCCAGCGCCTGAGCCAAGGCGGGATGCAGCACCTTGAGCGCGACCGCGCGCTGGTGGCGAAGATCCTGGGCCAGGTACACCGTGGCCATGCCCCCGCGGCCCAGCTCGCGCTCCAGCACGTAGCGGTCCGCGAGAGCGGCCGCCAGTCGCGGGGGGAGATCGCCTCGACGACGAGTCCGAGCTGGTGATCAGAGATCGCCGACGGGGGAGCACTCATGGGAGCCTTGGACCCGGGACCGATCCGGGAGTGTGCACGCAGCGGAGGGTCAACTACCTTGAGTATACCGCCGCGGCCGTGGCTACGCTGAAGGTGACCGAGTAATCCCACAACCTCGCTGTCCACTTGCGGCCTAATGGACCGCGCCACAGGTTTGAGCGGCTCGCCCTTTCTTCTCTCAGCTAATCTTGAAGTCTGGTTGCGGTCGCAACTCGGACCCGCGTCCTGCCCGTCCGATTTACGGCCTTTTCACGAACGCCGCTTAGAGTAACCCTGCTCTCCTCGCCTCTGTAGCCCCGGAGTAATCGCGTGCAGCGTGCCCCGCCCAGTGAACGTGTGGCCATTCTGTTTTTATCGGTTATGCTGGCCGTGGGACGACTCGAGGCACAGGCACCGACCGGCAAGATCGATGGTGGGGTGCGTTCTCCCGACGGCAGCCCTCTGGTGGAAGCGCAAGTTTACATCGTCGGCACCACGTATTCCGCGCTGACCGATCCTCGCGGCCACTACTTCATCAACAACATACCCGCCGGCACCATCGCCATGAGGGTCGCGCTGATCGGCCATCGTCCCGTCGAGCTGCGGAATCTCCGAGTCCTGGCCGGGCAGACT
The DNA here is from genome assembly GCA_963842945.1 of uncultured Gemmatimonadales bacterium. Taxonomy (GTDB): domain Bacteria; phylum Gemmatimonadota; class Gemmatimonadetes; order Gemmatimonadales; family GWC2-71-9; genus CAVVWJ01. The sequence continues at coordinate 54,288 of CAWJIM010000019.1, read as the reverse complement.
ATCACCCAGGACTTCGTATTGGAGCCTGCGCCGGTTCAGCTACAGGAGCTCATCACCGTCATCGCGGAGAACCTCCTGGTCCCCCGCGACGAAGTCACCAGCAAGCAACGGGTGAATGGGGAGTTCGCCGACGAGTTACCGGTCGATCGGCTCCGCGGGCGTACTCGCCCTGCAGCCGGGGGTCGTGGCCGGCGTGGACGACGACGGCCGCGGCAGCCCGCCACTATCAATCCGTGGCGGCCGCCCGGACGAGGCGGTCACCTATATCGATGGAGTACCGGTAACTCCAGGGTATCGGTCGGTGGGCTATGGCGATCCTCCAGGTACCGAGATCAGCGTCGGGAGCAACGGCGTGGAAGAGGCCTCACTGACGACCGGGGCCGCATCGGCCGAGTTCGGCAATGCACTGTCCGGGGTCGTCTCCATTCAGACCCGGACCGGCGATCAGCTGGCCGGATCTCTCGCCTACGAGACGGATGAGCCGTTTGGTGTGAATCACAGCCTCGGCTTCAACCGGCTCCAGGCCACGCTCAGCGTACCGGTCGCTCGGCACCTCAGCCTTTTTTTCTCCGGCGTGCTGGAAGGACAGCAGTCAGCGCGGACCGGCTTCGACGCCGAGAAGGCGCCCATCTTCGTATCGGCGGGGGTGGACACCACGGTGGCCGTGCCCAGCGAAGCGGGGGATCCGTTCGCCGATACGTCTATGTCCCGGTGTACCGATTGGCCATTTACCGGGGCCAGTGCGACGCATTCGCGGGCAGCGCCAACGAGGGGATCCGCACCAACTACGGACTCGCCTGCCAGGGCATCCGCACGCCGTTGAGTGGTACCTCGAGCTACGAGCTTCAGGGCAAGCTGAATTACACCTATGGTCGCGGGTCTCGGATCGCGCTGAGTTACCTGGGCAGCCAAAACCAGGGACGTGTCTTCGACTACTCCAATCTGTACAACTCGGCGGATACGGAGGGCTGGCGTCACTGGAGCAACATCCTGAGCCTGAGCTGGACGCCAAACCTGCGGCGCACTGCCGATCGCGCGCTCGCACTGGAGACGTATCTGTCGTACCAGGAGGACCGCCAAATCGAGGGCCCGCTCACGCCGGAGACTGAGCGGGCCACCCGGCACCCCTTTGGCGGCTTCATGCTCGCACCACTCGGTTTCCTCTTCGATTTCGACAACTTCCCGATCAATGACGAGCTGGTGCACAATCTGCAGAAGAAGCTGCCCGGGCGGAGTCCTTACGACCAGGAAAACACCGGCCAGTACAGCCTGGTAGATCAGTTCAGCAATGATGCCTACGGTCTCCCGGGATGGTGGGAGTCCGGGGGCCCCAGCGGCGGCATTTCGGCTGGTTCGGGAGAGACGCTACCTGGCCAAGGCCAATCTGGACTGGCAGGTCGATCGCTACAACCGGCTTCGGAGCGGGGGTGAGTTCACTCAGTATTCTCTCGATCGGTACGTGACCGAACTGCAGGCGAGCGACTTCAGCGATGCCTACCTCGAGCGGCCCATACGCTGGAATCTTTTCCTGGAGGATCGGCTCGACCTGGGTGATGTGGTACTGGTGGGAGGGGTGCGCTTCGACGCGTATGCCTCCAGGGCCAGTCGCGATCTCCTTCTCGATACGATCGCGGGGAGCCCCACCTTCGGAGAATACCTCGCGACCGGGAATGCGGCGCAGTATGGAGCGGGCGGCAATTCAGCAGATGGCAGACCATTGGTCACCACGCGGCCCGACGGCGGCCATGGATACCTGAGTCCCCATATTCAGGTCTCATTTCCGGTCACCACTCGCACCAACTTCCGTCTGTCCTACGCCCATCAGGTACAACCTCCAGACTTCGGCCTGGTGCTCGATGGCGTCAACTTCGGCGGGACGGGGACTGATCTGGATTTCGGGAAGACGATCCTGTTCGAGTTCGGGGTCCGACACGCATTCAGTGACGACATGGTGCTGGACATCGCGGCGTACAACAAGGACAATCTCGCGGTGGCGGCGGCCCGCACCTTTCCGGTGACTGATCCATTCACCGGCGCCGGCGGTGTCCAGGGCAAGTTCACCAACGCCGACTACGGGAACACGCGTGGGATCGATGTCCGGCTTGACCGGCGGATCGGAAGCCTGCTGAACGGCACCATCTCCTACACCTATCAGAACGCCAAGAGCACCGGCTCGGATCCATTCAGTAACCAAAATGCCGGTGTGGTTGCCCTCGAAGGACTCGGGGGAGCCATTGGGCCACCCCCTCAAGCCATCCTGCCCACGAACTTCAGTCGTCCCCACAATCTTGCCGGCGCCGTCGCCATCACATTTCCCCCCGATTGGAAGCGGGGAACCTTCCCCGGGACGCTGTTGCGCAACCTGGGACTTTTTGCGGTCTTCCGTTACGCCAGCGGCACGCCCTATACCACCTGCTCGGCCGCCCAGGGCAATGAGGACCGGCTTTCCGGTGACGGCTGCAGCCAGGGCGCCGGCGGCATCAACGGCTGCCAGGTTGCCCGCCTGGCGGCAGTTCGATCTCAGGCTCACGAAGGAGTTCGGCATCGGCTCGGCTGGACTCACCGCGTACCTGGACGTCCGGAACCTGTTCAACTTTGTGAACACCCTACGGGTCTTCAGCACCACCGGCGACATTGTCAATTCGGCGGACCGGCAGAACCGCTGGTCCACCGACAGTTCCGACTATGCGGCCGCGGGGACATGCGTCGGGAGTCTACCTCGGCGACGGGTCCCTGGACCTTCAATTCGGAGGCGCGGGCGCCTCCGGATGCGCGGGAGTGGCTCAGCGGGGGAGGACTGCCGGCTGCGCCCAACTGCGTCTACCTCATTCGGGCCGAGGAGCGCTACGGAAACGGGGACCACGTGTTCGATCTGGACGAGCAGCGCCGTGCCTCCGATGCCCTCTATGCGGCGGTGGGCCGGACCTCGCACCTTCTTTGCCCGAGGCCGCCATAATCTCACCGGCGATCCCCGCCGGCTGCGACTGGGAATCGAGGTATCGTTTTGAGCAGAGCCTGCCTGGTGAATCTCGCGATGATGGCCGGGCTCGTAGGGCTACCCCCAGTTCCTGGCCGCTGGTTCGGTGCGTCCGAGGCCGGGGATATCCAGACAGGCTTTCGCCTGCTGGCACGTGCCACGGGGGCGCTGACCATCAACCGGGTCTACTGCGGATTGGTGGCCGTCGGACAAATCTGCGTGGATAGCACCGGCTCGGGTGCTGTGGGTGGCGGTTTCTGGCCCAAAGGAACCGCCGATCAGTACATCTTCGCCTCGGGATTCCAGCTCGCCGGTATAGTGGGTGGCGCGCCTGCCAACCCGTGGGCGGGGGACACCAGCAGCGCGACCTTTTATAACCCGGTCGGGGCAGGCGACGGCGAGCCGGTGCGTCCGATCTTTAACTCTAACAACCCGGTGGATCTGGCTGACTGGCCGGCGGCCGCCTATGTCCCGGCCGGTGATGCCTCAGAGGAGCTCTTCAACCCGATTCTTCGGGGGCGGGCGTCAGCCTCATCCGGGCGACGTCTGGTGGCTCACCTGGGAGGGGAACCCGGCTATCACCGGCCGCGCGCCGCGGCCGCATCCACTGGGTGTTCTGCTCGAGCAGCGGGGAATGGGCTGGAACTTTCCCAGCCGGCAACGAGGATATCCTCTACTTCATCTATACCATCTACAATATCACGTCTACCGACGTTGCGGATTATTCCAATGTGCGGCCGGCCATGCGGGAGATCCTGCTGGAGAAGGCCAGAGACTTCCAGCAGCTCAACAATGCGGCGTATAACGTGGCGCTTCCGGAGCGAGGATATCCCATCCGCGAGGTCTACGTTGCGTTCGCCGCCGACATGGATGTCGCCGACGCGGGGCAGAATTATTCCTCGGTGAACCTTCCCTTTGCCCTGGGCTACACCTACGACCACAGCTTCGGCCAGCGCGAGGATTGGACCTACGACCCGGCAATCTTCGGCCCTCCCTTCTTCGCCGGAACCGGCTTTGCCGGGGTGAAGTATCTGCGGAGCCCACTGAACTCCGAGGGTCAGGAGGTGGGGCTCACGGTGTTCGGCAACACCCTCAATGGGGGCTCCTTTAACGATCCGTCCACCGCCCAACAGCTCTACCGCTATCTCTCCGCCACCCTGGACCCGGCACTGGGTGACAGCCAATGCAACAACGGCGACCCCAGAGTCACCCATATCTGCTTCATCAATAATGCCCAACCCGCCGACATCCGCTTTTTCCAGTCCTCCGGGCCGATGACCCTGAACCCAGGCGAGTTCGGCTCTATCGTGGTGGCGTATATCTTCGCCGCTCCAGTGCAGGATCCGGTCTGCACTCCACCGTGCGATATCCGTCCCGAGGACGCCACCATTCTCGGTGACCCGGTGCGCATGGATGCTGGGGTGAACCCAATTGATCGTCTCACCGGATACCGTGGATTCACCGATGCCAACGGGAATGGCCGGGTCGAGCAGGAGGAATTCCGGGTAGTGCCAGGCTCGCTGTTGGGGAAGGCGCGGGTAGCTCAGGCCGTGTTCGATGAAGGATTTCTGCTTCCGTTCCCTCCAGACCCACCGCCGTTCTATTTGATTCCAGGAGACAACCAGGTAACGGTTCTCTGGCAGTCCAGTCCCACCGAGAACACGGGAGACCCGTTCTTCGCCAGCGCCAGTCCTCCCACTGTCCCGGCCCCAGGTGGCGGTGCTCCGGTGCCCAATCCGCTGTACGACCCGAACTATCGGCAGTTCGACGTCGAGGGATACCGGGTCTATCGAGGCCGGGTGGATTCTCCGAACGAGCTTTCCCTGGTGGCGCAGTTCGACTATGCCGGTACCAGCATCAGCGACTTCCAGGGTCAGGTCAATCCGTCGCCGGGATGCGCCCCGGAGTTGGGCATCAACACTGTCACCATCGGCCCGACCCCGGATGATCCGGCCCTCTCCGACACAACGTTCGGTTGTCCGGTGGACTTCGACTCGCTGGTGGTGGGTGTGGCGCCGACCGTCAGCATCGATGTTCCCCTGGTCGGACCCATCATCCAGGTAAAGCGCGGCGGACGCACCAAGCTTGCGACCGGAGAGGCGATCCTCCTGCAAGCGGATACCGCTTTCACCGGCTCGGAGTCGGGCAACACCCCCGAGCTGTCCGACAACGGGGTGCCGTTCACCTTCCTGGACACCGGTGTGCGCAGCAACCTGCGTTACTTCTATTCGGTGACAGCCTTCGACGTGAATTCGCTTCAATCGGGCCCGTCCACCAACGAGTCCGTGCGCAATACCAAGCCGGTGGTGCCCCAGGCCCCGGCGGCGAACTTCCAGAGCACAGCCACGCTGACGCAATCAATCGAGGGTCGTGGCGTGAATCTCAGCGTGGGCGCAACCATTCCGACGATAGAGCCGACCACGGGCCGGTTCAGCGGCAAGCAGCCCCCGGCCGACAACATTCAACTCGGATTCTCCGGCGGTCTGGCTGCCACGATTTTCAGCGGAACCGGCACCTTCAGCGCCAGGCTGCTTGGGCTCGGCCTGGGCGACTCCCGAAACAGTATCCCGGTCACCTATACCTATGAGACCAGCTCGGCCTCTGGTGTGCTGGATACCATCGCCATCGCCATCGCCCAGCCGGTGGACACGGCCAATCCGCAGATGCTGAGCGGGCCGGTCCCGGCGGCAACAGCGGACCCGTCTCTCGCCGCCAAGTTCGGAGTCCCTGCCGGCTTCGTGCAGAACGGGCAGGTCACTCAGGGCCTGGTTGGGTATCAGTTCACGGAGGCATATGGGCGGGGCTGCCACATCGACGACCTGTTCGGGGGCAACTGCACCTACAATGGGCCCCGCTGGTTCTCGGGGTCTAACGAAACCAGGGCTGACCCGAATGCGGGAAACGTGGCCGGCAGCGGCGACGCCACGGACAACAACAACGCTGGTGAGCTGCCGGGGGTGCTCACGATCCAGCACCCGCAGTCATACCACCAGGTCGGTGGCGAGTTCCGGGCGATCGAGGCCGCGCTGGCCGGCGCGGTCCGGGCGGCAGACTATAACGTCTATTGGGGAGCAGGCGGACTGGTTGATTCGGTCATCGACCTGACCCACAACGTTCCGGTGCCGTTCATCGCCGAGAGCCTGGGTGGGGGCTGGGGATTCCTCAATCAGGCCAATACCAGCGCGGCCGGCTCGGCGGATGCGCGCCCCGCCAATCTCACCGTGCTGGACTATGGCTGCGTGTTCCCGCTGAATGATCCCAGCCGCCAGCCCGACCAACCTTTTGCGTTCAGCAACGGAGCGTCCAATTGTACAGTCGCGTACACCTTGAGCAACACAGCCGTCCCCGGATCGACCGTGATCTCCGGTGGGGGAGCGGCTGAGATCGCTGCGGCTCCGGCTCGTCCCAACCCCGGTTTTTCGATGTACCTGGCGGGCGACATCTTCATGTTCGAGCTCGCACCCGGCGCTGGTGTGCCGGCCCCAGGCACCATCTGGACCATGCGCAGCTACATCGGATATGTGAACGGGGGGAACGGTGCCGCGGGATCGCTGGGACCATACAGCTTCACGGGAGTGCCGCGGACCTTCTCGGCACTCGGGGCCCAGGTAAACCTCACCTTCAGCGCCACGAATGCACTCGCAGCGTCCACATCACAGGATCTGGCCCGGGTGCACACGGTGCCCGATCCCTACTATGTCACCAGTCAGTTCGAACGCACCTCCCAGGGCAAGGTGATCCAGTTCGTCAATCTGCCGGCCGATGCCATCATCAGGATCTATTCCTCCAGCGGGGTTCTCGTCACCCTGCTGGAGCATCACTCGAGCACGTTTGGGGGCGCGGAGACCTGGGACGTCCGGAGTCGCAATAATCAGGTGGTGGCGAGCGGGGTTTATTTCTACCACATCGAGGCCGGCGATGCTCGTCGGGTCGGGCGCTTCACCGTGGTGAACTTCGCGGAATAATCGACCCGCACAGGCGATGCACTTTGGCTACTGCCCTGGGTGCTCTCCCACCATTCGCGCGAGCTCTTCCCGCACCCGCTCGACTTCCGGCTTTACCTCCGGTTCTGGATCCGGTCGAAGGGCGAGGTAGTGCTGGTATGCCCGAACAGCACCGGCCGTGTCGCCGGTGAGCGCGGCGAGGCGCCCCTCCTCGTGCAAGAAGGTGGAGAGATAATAGGTGGGAAGCAGATCATAGCTGCCGGCGCGCCGGCGCACCGCCCTGATGGCCAACGGGAGGTTGGCTTGAGCCTCGGCAATACGGGCGACTACGAGGTTCGCACCAAGCGATGCTCCCACGTCATAAGTCCGAGCGGCGGTATCGGCCAATGCGAGCGCGGCCCGGGCGTTTGGCAAGTGGAGTCCCTCAGCCCGTGAGGCCTCGAGCAACGCACCACATAGGGTTGTGTATTGGCTGACGGCGATTGAATCACCCGGGAGGAGCCCCGTCACCACGGTACCACGAAGCCGTCGGATCGCTGCCTCGGCGTATCGGTAGTCTCCGCGGGCAAGACGCCATGTGGCTAGAGCACAGACGCTCTGCAACTGGTCCTGTCCGGCTTCACCGCGGGCAAGTCTGGAGGTAGCGTATGGCAGCAACTGCCTGGCGCCCTCGACTGCCGCGCTGGTGTCCCCTCCCCAATACAGCGCGAGGCGAATGGGAAAGCCTAAGCTCAGACCTGACGCGTCGGGGATTTTAAGCAGCAGGCGTGCGGCGTTGCGGGGATGGCCCCCATTCAGCTCGTGCACGCTTTGGTGGAAGGCCGCCTGTTCGGGGTTGCCGGCCTTCCATAGCCGGAACATCGAGTCGGCCACGCGAGCGTAGTCCTGCATTCCGATGCCCGATGAGGCGGTGAACCGATAGATCAAATCGAACGGAAATGGCCCCAGCTGGATCCGCTGGGCTTCGGCCCAGTAGGCGCGCCGGGCCGAGTCCCCCAACGCGACCGCCCGATGCCAGCGCAGGTACCATCCACCCCGGTTCGTCGAGTCGGCGGCCAACCCTAAAGCGACGAGGCCACGCACCGACGCGGTATCGCCTTTCACCTGTGCGATCTCGACCATGTGCGCCAGCGGCTCGGCGAAGATGGGCGACCGCGCAGCGGCTAGGGAATCGGTCTCACTCGCCGATTCGAGCTCCCAGCCCCGTTGAAATGCCCCAGCCGCGAGTCGCAGGGGATCGTCCACCCCGCCTTTCATGCCGACGTGGTAGTAGGTATCTCCGAGTCCGTACCAGATTTCCGGACGGTCGGGGTACGCGCGCGCAGCCGCGTGCCATCGCCGCAGCCGGTCGGGGATGGTAGGCAGCGGCACGGCCCAGACATCCAGCAACGCCTGATCGCTGGCACCGAGCCGCCCTCTACCAGCCAAGGCCAGCCGCTTGCCGCGCTCGGCATCTTCCTCCGAATCGCCGGTCCAGTTCGACGCATGCACCAGCTCCAGCGCCGCCAGCGCGAAGGTGGAATCCAGAACCGTTGCCTCGCGATAATGGCGGGCTGCGTCGTAGGGGAGACCCTTGCGGAAGGCCGCGCGCCCAGCAAGGTAGGCGCGGATTGCCGGCATTGATGTGGTGGTGAGCGGAGAGGGCCGGGAGGCTTCTGTGCCGGCCTCTAGGATCAACAGTTGTCCGGCCAGTCGATTGACCAACATTGATAGGCTGTCGACCGGGCCCTCCACGCTCGCGCGGCCCCTGCCCGGCGCCCCAGGGTAGCCCAGCAAAGCGGCGCTCAGCGTCAGGTGACTGGGCAGTGCCGACCACGCCGCCGTCAATAACGCGCCCGGCCCCTACACTTTGCGCCAGATCGCGTGCCGCCTCGGGAGTGATCTCCTGGTCGTGTGCTCCCGCCACCCGGCTCCAGGCGCTGAGTACTGCCCGCGGCTCGACAGCTCTAAGATCGCCCTCGCTGCCGAGCGCGATGGCGAGTAGATCGACCATACCCTCGCGCACCCAGGCGAGCTCGGGGCTTGCTCCCGAGGTGCGGAACGGGAGGATGGCCACGAGTTTCGGGCTCGACGCGGCGGTGCTCGGTGAGCGCCTGATCAGGTAGCCGACCCCCACTGCCACGATCGCGACAATCAAACCCAGAAGCAGTGTCTTGCGTATCCGAAGGCCGGGACGCGAAGGCGCCGTCACACTCGCTGCTTGGTCCAGCGCGCTGACGAATGCGCCCGCGGTGGCGAACCGGTCGGCCGGCACCTTGGCCAGTGGCGTGCTGATGGCGTGGTCCAGGGCCAGGGGGACGGTCGAGCGCACCGTGCGGAGGCTGGGCACCGGATCGATGGCGTGCCGGGCCAGGATCGCCTGGGCGGTGCGTCCGGTGAAGGGGGGCTGGCCCGCCAGCATCTCGTAGAGCACACAGCCCAGGGCGTAGAGGTCGCTGCGGCCATCCAGCTGGTCGTCCCCCGCGGCCTGCTCCGGGCTCATGTAGGCCGGCGTGCCCAGCGAGAGCCCGGTCTCGGTCAGCTTCTCGACCCCGGCGGCGGCCGACCGCCCGGGCGATGCCGAAGTCGGCCACCAGCACACTCCCCTCCCGGGTGAGCAGGATGTTCTCCGGCTTGATGTCGCGGTGCACGATCCCCTGGGCATGGGCGTGGCCCAGCGCGGCGGCGATCTCCCGGCTGATCCGCAGCGCCTCGGGGAGGTCGAGCTGCCGCTCCCGGGTCATCCGGGCCCGGAGCGACTCGCCCTCGATGTAGGGCATGGCGTAGTAGGGCAGCCCGTCGGCGGTGCCCGAGTCGAACAGCGGCAGGATGTGGGCGTGCTGGAGCCGGGCGGCGATCTGGATTTCGCGAAGGAAGCGCTCCGGCCCCAGCGCCTGAGCCAGGGCGGGATGCAGCACCTTGAGCGCGACCGAGCGCGTGGTGCCGGAGGTCCTGGGCCAGGTACACCGTGGCCATGCCCCCGCGGCCCAGCTCGCGCTCCAGCACGTAGCGGTCCGCTAGAGCGGCCGCCAGTCGCGGGGGGATCTCACTCGACGAAAATCCGAGCGGCTGATCGGACGTCGCCGACGTGGAAGCACTCATGGGGGCCTTGGACCCGGGACCGATCCGGGAGTGTCACGCAGCGGAGGGACAACTACCTAAATATACCGCCCCGGCGGCGGCTCCGCTGCGTTCATCCAGATCCCCTCTAGCCTTAGTACTCCCGTTGCTTGCTGGTCGACTCACCGCTAGAACCCATGATGAGTGGAGTTTGCTGTACTGCTCGCTCCAGGACTGGAGCGGCTGCTTGACTAGCCAGTCACTGCAAGCGTCGCCCATCTTCAAGCACCCTCACAGACCTGTAACCTGTCCGACATCCTCACGCGGCTTCGGGCCGCCCTCGCCGATCGGTATCACCTCGAGCGCGAGCTCGGCTCGGGTGGGATGGCGATCGTCTACCTGGCCCAGGACCTGAAGCACCGGCGCCAGGTCGCCATCAAGGTGCTCCGCCCCGAGCTCGCCGCCGCCCTGGGCCGGGATCGCTTCCTGCGTGAGGTCACCACCACAGCCAACCTGCGCCACCCCCACATCCTCCCGCTCTTCGATTCCGGCGAGGCGGACGAATTCCTTTTCTATGTTATGCCCCTCGTGGAGGGCGAGTCCCTCCGCGAGCGAATGGGGCGCGAGAAGCAGCTGCCGCTCGACGACGCCCTGCAGATCGCGCGCGAGGTGGCGGACGCGCTGGACTACGCCCACACCTACGGCGTGATCCACCGGGACATCAAGCCGGGGAACATCCTCCTGGAGAACGGGCACGCAGTGGTGGCGGATTTCGGGATCGCCAAGGCGATCACTGTGGCTAGCTCGGAGGCGCTGACCGAGACCGGGCTCAGCCTCGGCACTCCACTGTACATGAGCCCGGAGCAGGGGGCCGGCGAAAACATGGACGGGCGGAGCGACCAGTACGCGCTGGGTTGCGTCCTGTATGAGATGCTGGCCGGAGAACCGCCCTTCACCGGACGTACCGCGCAGGCAATCCTGGCCCGGCGGCTGACGGAACCGGTGCCGCCGCTCCGAACCGTGCGCGAGTCGGTACCCTTCCATGTCGAGCAGGCGATCAACCGGGCGCTGTCGAAATCGCCTGCCGATCGCTTCGCAACGGTGGGTCGGTTTGCAGAGGCTCTTGCCCAGCCCAATGCGCCAGTAGCGCGTGAGCGCGGCCTACGCGCCCATGCACCCCAGCGCAGGGCTGGATCGTTGCTGCGGCGGGACTGCTCGCGGTACTCCTGGGCGTAACGCTGATCCTTGCCCGACGCTCGCCATCAGCGAAACTTGATCCCGGCCTCATGGCAGTCTTTCCCTTCAGGCTCACTGGCACCGACACGAGTTCCAACGCCCTGCGCGAAGGGATGGTGGACTTCCTGGAGGTCGAGTTCTCCGGCGCCGGCGGCGCCCGGGTCGTCCCGGCGCGGACCGCCCTGGCCGCGTGGCACCATAGCCGTTGGACCGCGGGGTCAAGATCTTACCCAGGACGACGCCCGCGAGGTGGCGCGCCGGCTTGGAGCCGGCGCCCTGGTGCTGGGCACCATCGTGGCCACGCCCGGACGCCTGATCTTGAATGGGTCGCTGCTCGACACCGAGGACGGCCGGGTACGGGCCGAGGCCAAGGTCGAAGGGACGCCCGACAGTCTCCACTCGCTGGTCGATCACTTTGCCGCCCAGCTCGCGGCGCAGGGAGCGGGCGTGCCGGCGGATCGCCTCGCGAGTCTGACGAGCACGTCGCTCTCCGCTTTGTACGCCTATCTCGCCGGCAACGCGGCCTATCGTGCCGGCCAGTACGATACGGCCGTCCGGCACTTCGGCCGCGCGCTCGAGCTCGACTCTACCTTTGCCCGTGCCGCGCTCGGATATCTCCAATCGGCGGGTTGGACCGAGAATACAGGCGGGGGGGATACGCGCGCCATGCGGCTCACCCGGACTTACCGTGATCGGCTGGGTCCACGGGAGCAGGTGTTCCTCGAGGCGCTGGAGGGCCCCCGGTACCCTGATCCCCCGTCATCCACCGAGCGGATACAGGCGTGGGAAAAGGCGGTGCGGCAGGTGCCCGATGACCCCGATCTGTGGATCCAGCTGGGAGACGCGTACTTCCACGACGGCGGCGTGGCCGACGTCGAGGAGCCGCTCCGCCGCGCCGCGGAGGCGCTCAACCGCGCGCTCGCGCTGGATTCGACGCTCAACGTCGAGCCCATGATTCACCTGCTGGAGATCGCCGAAATGGAGCGGGACACCGCCGTGGTGCGGCGGCTGATCAACCGCCTTCCCAAGGATGAGCCCAGGAGCGCCTTGCGTCGGCTACAGGCCGGCGCGGTCTTGGGCGATAGCGCGATGCTCATCGCGGCTCGGCAGGAGTTCGACAGCACCGGCAACGGCATTGATCAGCTGCTGCTCGACGCAGAGTTGTTCGGAATCGCCATGCAGGAAGCCGAGCGCAGTGCGGCGCTGTACCTGAGGCGGTCGAGGCCGGGACCGGGTGGCTTCTGGGGGGTCCTCGACATTTTCGTTTTCTATCAACAGTTGGGTCGGCCTGCCGCAGCGACGGCCGCGGTCGCCCAGTTGGGTCCAAAGGAGGCCATCCCGACACTCATGCGCCGCGAACGGGCTGCGCGCCTCCTGCAGGGGTACATCATCGTCCACACGATATACGGGTACTACGGGAACGTCGACACCACGGCAGGCGTGGAAGCCTTGGCCCGCCTCGCGCCATATGCTGATGGCCCGGTGGCGCGAGACTCGGCGGCCCGAAAGCAACAATATGAGGCTATGTGCCCCGTGGAGTGGTGGCGACTGGCCCATGGCAACACCCGGACCGCCCGATCGGCGATCGCGCGACTGGCGGCGGGGAATGCTTGGGGGTGCGGCTTCTTGTTGGAGGCGCTACTGGCCGCCGCGGAGCACCGGCCCGACGCAGGAGCTGCGTTTGGCCGGCTGGACTCACTTCTCCGTGCAGGTGGAGGAGTGCCGGGCTGGGCCATGGAAGTTGCACGGTGGCGCGAGGCCCAGGGTGACTTGCAGGGTGCGCTCCGGGCAACTCGGCTGCTCTCGAAATATTTCCCAATATTGAACCTCGCGTATGGCCTGCGGGAGCAGGGCCGCCTCGCGGCGCTCGTGGGGGACCGCGAGGGCGCGATCAAGGCGTACAGCCATTACCTCGCGCTGCGCTACAACCCTGAGACTGCGGTTAAACCGGAGGTGGACCGGGTGCGCGCGGAACTGGCGCGGCTGGTAGACGAACCCAGATAACCGCAACGTGATGGCTTGCTGACAGAGAGTCATGTCGTGCCAGCGACCTCTCATGGCCCTTTCACCACCTCGCCGGCTTTCATTACCCACCGCACCTGCTCCAGCACTCGCACGTCCTCCAGCGGGTTCCCCCGCACCGCAATCAGATCGGCCAGCTTCCCCGCGGCGATGACGGCCCGGTCGGTGACTCCCAGCAGATCGGCCGCGTTCACCGTGGCGGCGCGGAGTGCATCGGCAGGCCGCATTCCGTAGTCCACATAGGTGGCCAGCTCGCGGGCATTGTCGCCATGCGGATAGACTGCCGCATCGGTACCCAGCGCGATCTTGACCCCGGCACGAATCGCTCGCCGATGGCTCTCCTGGGCCAGCGGTATGGCCTGCCGAGCCTTGGCGGCTATGGCGGGCGGCATGCTGTCGAAGTGGAAGGTGCTGAACAAGTAGGCGGTAGGAACCAGGTAGGTTCCGCTTCGCTTCATGAGCTCGATTGCCTGGTCGTCGAGCATGGAGCCGTGCTCGATCGAAGCGACCCCCGCTCGCACTGCCGCCTTGATGCCTTCGGTCCCGTGGGCGTGAGCCGCGACCTTCAACCCGTGGCGGTTTGCCTCCTGCACGATGGCACGCAGCTCCTCGTCGCTCAGCTGCTGGGCGCCGAGGGTGGCGTCGAATGACAACACCCCGGCCGTCGCGCACACCTTGATCACCTTGGCGCCGTGCTTGATCTGGTATCGGACCGCCTTCACCACCTCGTCCACCCCGTCGGCGACGCCTTCTTTCCAGCTCAGCTCGTTTACCCCCGGCGCCCACCCGGTTTCGTCGCAGTGACCGCCGGTGATGCCGATCGCGTGGGCGGAAGGGATCATCCGGGGGCCGATCACCATGCCGGCATCGATCGCGTTCATCAGCGAGATGTCGGCGAAGCCTCCCGCGCCCACGTCTCGTACCGTGGTGAATCCGGCGAGCAGAGTGAGCCGCGCGTTATGGGCCCCGCGCAACGCAGCGTCGGCCGGGAGCTCCCGGACGGACCGGGTCACCCAGTCGCCCGAGATGTCCATGGTCAGATGGGTGTGCGCATCGATCAGGCCCGGCAGCAGGGTGAGATCACCCAGGTCGATGGTGCGGGCCCCGGCAGGAACGTCGGAAGCACCGATGCTTCGGATCTTGCCTCCGGATACAACGACAACGGCCGGCGCGACCAGTTGACCCCGGCTCACGTCCACCATTCGCGCGGCGCGAACCACTATGGGCTGTTGTTGCGCGGCGAGAGAACCCGCCAGCAGCAGCGAGAATGAAGCCAGCAGTTTTAGGAAAGGCATGCGCTAAGGTACCTCCGACGCAGGGACCGTCAATCATGACGTCTCGTGGCTCACATACGCGTGCCGGTCTATACTCGAACATGGCCGAGAGCTCGTTAGCACGACCCGGCGAGGGTTTCAGCCGGATTCCGCCCCACTGGCGGCTGTTCGGCGTCGCCGTGTCCGGACTCCTGCTGGTGAGTCTTTGGCTCCGGTTCAACGCTCCACCGGTTCCGCAGCCCGGTGATCGTCAAGGCCCGGCCCAGCTCGATCGCCGTTCTTCCGTTCCTCAATACCAACCCCGACTCCTCCGACAACTACCTCGGCTACGGGATGGGCACCGAGCTGACCCGGGCTGCTGAGCCAGCATGCGCCATCTCAGCGTGGCGGAGCCGCCGTGGCCACGCGACAACGGCAGTCAGGCCAACCCGGTCGAGGTGGGAAAGGCGTTGGGCGTTGGGACCGTTCTCCAGGGCACATCCGCCGAGCCGGCGGGCGCATTCGGGTGACGGCTCAGCTGGTGGATGTGGGCGAAGGCTTCGATCTCTGGTCGGAGACCTACGAGTCAGCCGCCTCCGATCTGCTGCAAGTCCAGAACGAGATCACCCGGGCGCATCGCGCTGACCCTGCGAGTTCCCGGTGCCGATTCCGTTCTCGGAGCCCGGCGTGGTCCCACGTCGAGCACAGAGGCATATGACGCCTACATCGCCGGGAAATATCTCCTGGCCCGGGCGACAGCCGGGACGCCGCACAGACGGTGACCGGCTTATTTCAGTCAGGCAATCCAGCTCGACTCGGGCTTTGCCCTGGCCCATGCGGCACTGGCGGAGGCTCAGATGCCCGGGGTTCAGCAGGAGCTCCCGCCTCGCCTCACCCTGCTCACCGCCGAAACCGCCGCCCGCCGGGCCCTGCAGCTCGACAGCACGCTGGCGCTACCGCATCGCGTTCTGGGCGAGATCCGAATGGGCTATTATCGCGACTGGCCCGGCGCCGACACAGAGTTCCAACGCGCGATCGAGCTGGCCCCGAAATCGCCTGATGGCTACGCGGCATACGCCAGGTTCCTGCTGGCGATGGGCCGGGCTGATGGTCGCTCGCCATGAGCCGGCGGGCGGTCGAGCTGAGTCCGCTTTCACCTGGCGCGCAGGAGCAGCTGGGCTGGCTGTACCTGCATACCCGCGACTTCGACCGGGCGCGCGAGGTACTTGCCCGGGCAATTCAGCTGGACTCGATCAGCCTGGCGGCCCCACTTCGATCTCGGTTTGCTGGAGTTGTGCTGCCGCCAACTACGGCCGGGCGAGGACCCACTCTGAGAATGCCGCGCGCCGCGCGCCGCTTCGGCTGGCACCGAGTTGCTGCGGCTCAGTTCTGGCTCTGGCCGGCCAGTCCGATTCGGCTCGGGTCATGATGCAAGGTTTGCGGTCTCCATTCTGGCCAACCGCGGTGCCACCCTATCTGCGAGGCCGCGATGCAGGCGGCGCTGGGACAGCGCAGCAAAGCGTTTGCCTCACTGGAACAGGCGATGGAGGAGCGGTCCGAGCTGCTGCCGTACCTTCGGATCGACCCCCGGCTGGATCAACTTCGCGCCGATCCCCGCTACGCCCGCCTGGTGAAACGGCTCCGATTGCCATAGCAGCAGGTGGTGGGTACCATTGGCTGCGTCAGTTGCCAGACGCCAGACGCCAGACCTCAGACTCCCGGATACCTTGTCGCGCCACTTCCTCTCCATCCCCGACTTCTCCCAACCAGAGCTCCTCGCCGTCTTCGCTCTCGCTGAGCGAATGAAGCGAGGCGACTACAAGGAGAAGCCGCTCGCCGGGAAGACGCTGGGGATGATCTTCGCCAAGAGCTCCACCCGAACTCGGGTGTCCTTCGAGGTCGGCGCGTTTCAGCTCGGCGGGCACGCGCTCTTCCTCTCATCCCGCGACATTCAGCTGGGCCGGGGCGAGCCGATCCGGGACACTGCGCGGGTCCTCTCCCGGTACCTCGACGGGATCATGATCCGCACCTTCGATCATGGCGATGTGGAGGAGCTCGCCCGCTTCGGCAGCATTCCGGTCATCAACGGCCTTACCGACCTGCTGCATCCCTGCCAGGTGATGGCCGACCTGCTCACCGTCCGGGAGGCTCTGGGAGGCTGGGAGGGCAAAGTGGTCGCCTGGGTGGGCGACGGCAACAACATGGCCAACAGCTGGATCAACGCGGCGGGGAGCCTCGGCTTCGAGCTCCGCCTGGCCTGCCCCAAGGGCTACGGGCCGAATGCCGAGATCCTGGAGCGCAACCGGAGCAAGGCGCGGATCACCCTCACAACCGAACCGGAAGAGGCGGTCCACGGAGCGCATGTGATCAACACCGATGTCTGGGCCTCCATGGGACAGGAAGAAGAGCAGGAGCAGCGGGCCCGGGCATTCCAGGGATACATAGTGAATGGCGATCTGATGAAGCTGGCGGATCGAGGGGCCATCTTCCTCCACTGCCTCCCGGCTCATCGAGGCGAGGAAGTGTCGGAAGACGTGATCGAGGGGCCGCAATCCCGGGTGTGGGAAGAGGCGGAGAACCGGCTCCATGTTCAGAAAGCGATTATGGCGATGCTGATGGGAGACAGCGTAAGCGGTGAGCGGGAAAAGAAAAGCGTAAGCGGGAAAGCGGGGAGCGCAAGCAGGAAAGCTCGCAGGTCATGATGTCCCGCTGCACCGCTCACGTTGTTTTCTCCCCGCTCACGCTTTTTGGTGAAGACATGACAACTACCCAGACACTCCGACGTACCGCTTTGTTCGAGGCGCATCGAAGTATTGGGCGCCAAAATCGTCCCGTTTGCGGGCTGGGAGATGCCGGTGCAGTACCCCAGCGGAATCCTGGCCGAGCATCACGCCGTCCGCACGACCGCCGGCATCTTCGATGTGTCGCACATGGGCGAGTTCGAGATCACCGGTCCGGACCGGAATGCCTTCGTCAATCGGATCACTTGCAATGACGTAGGCGCGCTCAAGCCGGGCGCGGTTCAGTACTCGGGCATACTCACGCCCCAAGGCACCTTCGTGGACGACTGCACGGTGTATCGGTTCGAGGACAAGCTGATGATCGTGGTGAACGCCTCGAACACGGCCAGGGCCTGGGAGCACATGGTGGCCCTGAAGGGCGGCGCCAACGTGCGGCTGAAGGATATCTCCAGCGAGGTCGGCCTCCTCGCGGTACAGGGCCCGCAGGCCGAGTCGCTGCTGCAGCCGCTCACCGGAACGATATTGAGCGACATCGGCTACTACCATTTCGCCTCCGGCCGGGTGGCCAACGCCGAATGTTTCATCTCCCGCACCGGCTACACCGGCGAGGACGGCTTCGAGCTGTATTGCCGAGAGCGGGAGACTCCCGAGATCTGGGAGGCTGTGATTCGGGCCGGCGCCAAGCCGATCGGGTTGGGAGCGCGGGACTCATTGCGGCTGGAGATGGGCTATGCCCTCTACGGAAATGAGATCGACGATACCACCACCCCGCTGGAGGCGGGACTCGGCTGGATCGTGAAGCTGGACAAGGGTTGTCCCTTCACCGGCGACTCTGCGCTCAACGCCCAGAAGCGTAGAGGCGTCACCCGGAAGCTGGTCGGCTTTCAGCTCCAGGGGCGAGGCTTTCCCCGGCACGGATACTCGGTCTACTCCTCCGACCGGGAAGTGGACATCGTGCGGAGTGGCACAATGAGTCCCTCGCTCGGGGTGCCCATCGGCACCACCTATCTGCCCGCGGCGGCCGCCAAGGTCGGCACCAAATTCGAGGTCGAGATGCGGGGCGAGAGAATGCCGGCTGAGGTGGTCAGCCGGCCGTTCTGGAAGAAGGGTAGCGTTCGCAAGGCGGGGCAGTAGCCCTCCCCGCCCCCCGCAGTCGGTTACGCCGGATCGTCTATCGGCACGGGTCTGGAGCTGTTGTCGGTCGTTCCGTCACCCAATTGGCCGAAACCGTTCTCGCCCCAGCAGTAGACCTTACCGCCGGTGGTGAGACCGCAGGTGTGATCGGCGGTGTCGGCGCCGTTTCCCGGGCTTATCTCTCTGAACTGAAGCCCACCGGAGACCGCTGCCGGCCGGGAGCGGTTCGTCGTGGTGCCATCGCCCAACTGTCCCGTGGCATTCAAGCCCCAGCAGTAGCCTTTGCCGCTGGTCGTCACGCCGCAGGTCACACGGTTGATGCCCACGCGGTTAAACTGGAGTCCGCCGGCCACCGCCACCGGCTTCAGGCGGTCGGTGGTGGTTCCGTCGCCCAGGCGCCCCTCAGCATTATATCCCCAGCAGAAGGCCCGATTGTCCGTGGTGACACCGCAGCTGTGCATGTCACCGGCGGCAACCTGGCGATAGCTCCGCCCCCCAGCGACAGCCACCGGCGCGTGTCGCTCGACGGTCTTGCCGTCGCCGATCCGGCCGCCATCACCGGCCCCCCAGCAGTATCCCTTATTGCCCGTGGTCACACCGCAGGTGTGGAAGTGCCCGGGAATGACCTGACGCCAGCTTAGCCCGCCGGCGACCAGTACCGGACGCAGCCGCCAGGAATTGTCGGGGGTGCCATCCCCGACCTGCCCTTCGCTGTCACGCCCCCAGCAGAACGCCCGGTTGTCCGTGGTCACCCCGCAGGTGTGGTAACCGCCGGCGCGCACCAGATTCCATCTGCGGCCGCCCAAAACCGGGGTGGGTGCCGAGCGTGAGGTCAAGGTTCCGTCACCCAGCTCGCCGAAAAAGTTGGCGCCCCAGCAGTAGGCCACCTTGTCGGTGGTGACGCCGCAGGTATGATCGCCGCCGACGCTGACCAGCTGGAAGCGAAGCGAGCCCGGAACGAACCCGCTGGTCGTACCCCAGCAGTAGATCCGGTTGTCCTGGGTTACCCCGCAACTCCGGAATGAATTGGAGCTTACGTTCAGGAACGACGTCGCCTGCGTTGCGCTGGCGGCAAGCGCCGGTGCTTCCAGGTCTGAGGGGGACATCGGGTCCTGCTGGCATCCTGAGATGGCCGCCATGGCGGCCAAGAGGATTAAAGACCTGGTGCAGAAGCTTCGCATGGGAACTCCAGATGAAGAAACCGGTCTGTTTCAGTGGTACGGACGATTGCCGCGTTGGGTCAAGCAGGAGTCAAGCTAGGGTGCCGGCTGAGGTCGTCAGCCGGCCATTCTGGAAGAAAGGAAGCGCGAAGAAAGGATTATGAACTCAAGCTCTCACGACTGTCCCACCACCTTGACCGGGGTTGAGCGATTCGTGAGGGTCCCGTCGCCCAGCTGGCCGAAGGCGTTGTAGCCCCAGCAGTAGATCCGGTTCCCGGTAGTGATTCCGCAGGTATGCGCTCCCCCGGGGCCGGTGGTCACGCCGCTGAATAGGAGGCCGCCGGCCACTCTGGTCGGCGATGCGACGCCGGGGCCCGGGCCACCCGAGATTCCGAGCTCGCCAGAGCCGTTCAGCCCCCAGCAGTAAGCAAGGTTGGTCGTGGTGACGCCGCAGGTGTGATTGAGGCCGGCGATCACCTGGTTCCATCGCAGCCCGCCCCCGACCGCTACCGGGCTCCGCACGCCGCCGTCTCTGACCCCATTGCCGAGCTGGCCGGAGCTGCTGTAGCCCCAGCAATAGGCCCGGCGATCCGTGGTCACTCCGCAGGCATGGCCCGGATCCACCTCGTCTCCCTGCGCGTCCGAGATGTCGCCCCCCCCGGCGACAACCTGCCTGAAGCTGAGCCCTCCCGAGACCGGCACCGGCTTCGACCGGTTTGTGTAGGTACCGTCACCTAGCTCCGCGTCGAGGTTGTAGCCCCAGCAGTACGCTTTGTCCGCCGTGGTCACCCCGCAGGTGAAGCCCCCTCCGGCGACTACACGCCGAAAAGCGTGGCCCCCCACAACCCGAGCCGGCAGGGGCTGCTGAGTGGTTGGATCGGTGCCGAGCTCACCGAAGCGCGAACTGCCCCAGCAAAAGCCTACGTTGAACTGGTTGACGGCGCAGGTGTGAAGGGTTCCGGCGCGTACCTCCACGAAGGGGCGTCCACCGCCGACTGCCGTGGGCACACTGCGTTCCAGAGCGGTCCCATCGCCCAGCCTCCCGCCTTCATTGTTCCCCCAGCAGTAGACGCGGTTCTGGGCCGTTACTCCGCAGGTATGGTTGGTGCCTGCGCTCACCTGGACAAAGACCAGCCCGCCCGAGACCGGCGTTGGAACCGTGCGGCGGCTATGAGTCCCGTCGCCGAGCTGACCGTACTCGTTACTACCCCAGCAATAGATCCCCCCGCCGGAGGCGAGGCCGCAAGTGTGATAGCCGCCAACGCTTACCCGGGTAAAGGAGAGCGCGGCCGCGGCCGCCGCGGCCGCTGCTGGGCCGGCGGCCTCCGGGGATGTGGGCGAGGCCGTATTGTCTCCGCACCCGCCCACAGCTATCTCAGTGCCGGCCAAGAGGATTGAGGTGAGAACGCGCGACGGCTGGAACATCCGAGTCTCCTCGTTCAGGGGTTCGACGCCACTCTATCCTCCGCCGGTCAAGCCAGGGTCAAGCGGCGACCAAAGACTTGTTGTCGGACGCGAGCGGCCTGTGGAAGAAGGAGCGCCAGGAAAGCCAAGTGAGCCTGATCCGGCTAGTGCACTGAGAGGGCGAGTCCGATTCCCAGAGCGGATCCGCGCGAATCCGAAGTGTGAAAGTGAAACCAGTTGATCTACGGTGTGACGCTGAAATTCCGGACCAGGCCGATGTCATAGCCCATCCCGATCTCCACTCCTGCTCCCACGTCGGGGGCCCGATCCGCTGTCATCCATTCTGAAGAACCCCAGGCCCAGCCCACCAGTGACGAATAGGCCGGCGACCTACCTTTCTGCTCCCGCCGCAAAAGTCGGAACTAAATCCGAGATCGAGATGCCGGGAGATAAACAAGAAAACAACAGTAGGAAGAGGGCGCCTGGAACCGCCGCAATAGTTGACAAAAGCAACTATCTCCCGAAACTTGGAGCAGCCTGCCAGGAGATAGCCATGTCTCGCATCAGCACCGCCACCCGGATCCGGCGCTTCAATCGTTTCTATACTCGGAGGATGGGTCTGCTGAAGCCGGGCCTCCTCCAGACTCACTTTTCTCTGGCCGAGGTTCGTGTTCTCTACGAGATCGCGCACCAGCTACGGCCCACGGCCAAGACCGTCGGTCAAACCCTCCAGCTCGATCCCGGGTACCTGAGCCGGCTGCTCCGCGGTCTGCGGCAGCGGGGGCTGGTCTCCGCTCGCGCCGAGCCTCACGACCGGCGGGAGCGCCGGCTTGCGCTCACCGCCCGGGGCCGGAAGGCGTTCGGAGTGCTAAACGCCCGGGCCACCCAGGAGATTGCCGGCATGCTGCAGGACCTCTCGGCGAGGGACCAGAAGCACCTCCTCCAATCTCTCGGCATGATCGAAACCCTGCTCGATGACGAGAAAGACGCAGCAAGGACCCCGGTCATGAGCTTGCGGGCACCCGAGCCGGGGGATCTGGGCTGGGTGATCCAGCGGCACGGTGAGCTCTACGCCGAGGAGTACGGTTGGAACGCCGAATTCGAGCACCTGGTGGCCCGGATCGTGGGAGAATTCGCTGCGGCGCACGATCCGGCGCAACGCTGCTGGATCGCCACCATCGACGGCGTGCGGGCCGGCTGCGTGTTTCTGGTGCCTGCGTCGAAGAAGGTCGCGCGGCTCCGGCTGTTGCTGGTCGAGCCCTGGGCTCGAGGCCACGGCCTCGGCACCAGGCTGGTCCAGGCCTGCATCGACGCCGCGCGCAAGGCTGGCTACCGGACGCTCACCCTGTGGACCAACGATGTGCTGGTGGACGCTCGCCATTTGTACGAGCGGGCCGGCTTCCGCCTGGTAAAGAGCGAGCGCCACCGCAGTTTCGGGAAGGCGCTCGTGGGACAGAACTGGGAGCTTCCGCTCTAAGCCGAGGGCCGGCCCCCTGCGAGTACTACGGCCCGGCCACCGCCACCGGTATCGAGCTTCCCTCGGTGCTCCCATTCCCCAGTTGACCGTTGTTGTTGGATCCCCAGCAGTACGCCAGGTCGCCCGTTGTCACGCCGCATGTATGCGAATAACCGGTGCTCAAGCCGCTGAACTGTCGCCCGCCGGAAACCGGGACCGGGGTTGTGCGTTTCGTGTTGGTGCCGTCGCCCAACTGCCCGAAGACGTTGTTTCCCCAGCAATAGGCCCGGTTCCCCGTAGTCAGGCCGCAGCTGTGACCGCCGCCCGGACTTACCGAGTTGAATAGAAGTCCACCCAGCACCGCAGTCGGGGTTACCCGCCGGGCAGCGTAGCCGGATGTACCGTTGCCGATCTGACCATACCGGTTAGTCCCCCAGCAGTAGGCCAAGTGGCTTGTGGTCACCCCGCAGGTATTGGTGGGACCGGCGCTGACCTGGCGGAAGCTGCGGCCACCCCTGATCGCAGTCGGCAACAGGCGCTCTGCCGTGCTTCCGTCGCCGAGTTGCCCATCGAAGTTGGCCCCCCAGCAGTAGACCAGCGCATTGGTGCCCAGCCCGCAGGTGTGATAGTAGCCCGCGGTCACCTGGCTGAAGAGGCGGCCGCCGGCTACCCGCACTGGGGTCAGCCGCTCGGCCGCCGTGCCATCGCCTACCTCACCGGAGCTGTTGTGGCCCCAGCAGAACGCGACGCCCGATGCCTTGAGGGCACAGGTGTGGCTGGAGCCCGCGCTCACCTGACTGAAGCGGCGCCCCCCGGACACTGCCACCGGCGTGAGTCGAATACTCTTGGTACCGTCGCCCAGCTGGCCCTGGTAGTTGGATCCCCAGCAGTACGCATGTTCGTCGGAGCCTAGGCCGCAGGTGTAGTCCGAGCCGGCGCTGACCTGGGTGAAGCTCAGCCCTCCGGTAACCTCAACCGGTGTAGAATGAAACTCCGTCGTACCGTCGCCCAACCTCCCGCCGCCGTTGGCGCCCCAGCAAAACGCTCGATGATCCGACGTCACTCCGCAGCTGTGACCTCCACCGGCGCTGACCTGGGTGAATACCAGCGTAGCCTGGGCTGAAGCGGCCGCAAGTGTCGGCACCTCGGCTGGTGCAGTGGGTGACTCGGCATCGTCTCCGCAGCCACCAGCAATCAATGCAATGCTCCCGAGGAGCATGACACTGCGAACCCGCATCGGACGAATCACCATGTCCTCCCTTGTATGGCCCACAACTCACCTCTTACCTCACCCCGGTCCCACGACTGCCGTAGGCGTGAGTCTATTGGTCTGGGTTCCGTCGCCCAGCCCTCCACTGTAGTTCCTGCCCCAGCAGTAGGCCCGGTGATCCGCGGTCACGCCGCACGTATGCCAACCGGTCGGAGCCACTGTCAGACTCACGAATTTCAGGCCGCCGGATACTCGCACCGGCGTTGTGCTGAAATTGGTGCTGCCGGTGCCGAGCTGGCCGAATTCGTTGTTGCCCCAGCAGAACGCGTTGTTGAAGGTCGTCAGGGCGCACGCGTGCAAGAGACCGGGGTGAACGAAGTCGAAGAGGCGGCCTCCAGCGGCGACGGGGATCGGCGTGCTGCTGCCCCCGGATGCCGAACCGAGCGGGGCACCCCCTCCCCCCCAGCAGTAGACCCGATCGTCGGTGGTCAGCCCGCAGCTGTAGGCGGGTCCGTCGACCTCAGGAAACTGTATGCCCGTGGGATAGCCCGAGCCGGGCTTGACCTGACGAAAACGGAGGCCGCCTAACACCGCGGTCGGCTTGGTGCGATTGATTGTGGTACTGTTGGGGCCGACGCCCAGCTGACCGAAGTTGTTCCAGCCCCAACAATAGGCCCGGTCGTCCGTGGTCGTACCGCAGGTATGCGTCGCAGCGGTAAACACCCGGCGGAACCGCAGGCCGCCGGCCACCCGCACCGGCGTGGCGATGTTGCCGCCCCCGGTGCCCAGTTGGCCCCACTGGTTGTTCACGCCCCAGCAGAAGGCCACGTCCAACGGATTCACGCCACAGATGTATTGGTCACCAACGCTCAGCTGGCGGAACCGCCGTCCGCCCGGTATCTCCCTTGGCACCAGGTCTTTTTCCCAACAGTACCCATGCAGGTCGGTGGTGACGCCGCAGGTGATGCTCTCGTCGAACCGGTCAGGCTGTCCGGCATTCACCTCGAGGAAGCGGAGCCCGCCGGAAACCGGGGCCGGCGCAAAGCGGTGTTCTCCCCAGCAGTAGGCCCGGTCATCGGTGGTGACCCCGCAGGTGTGATAGACGCCGGCGCTGAGTTGGCGGAACGACAGCGGTGCAGCCGAGGTTACCGCGAGCGTTGGCGTTTCCTCCGGGACAGTGGGTGGCTCGGCATCCTCTCCGCAGCCCCAAGCAATCAGTGTGATGCCCCCGAGGAGCATGACACCCCAAACACGCAACGGACAAATCATCAGATCCTCCTTAGGCGCTGTAACACTCAAGCTGCTCACCGCTCACCGCTCACCGCTTACCCCCTCTCTCATCTTCACAGCGGTCCCACCACCGCCCTCGGTCTCCTGCTGCACGCGAGCTCGAAGTTGCACGTCTCCGGGCCGGTGTTGCTGCCGAGACCGAGCTGGCCGTAGGGGTTGTGACCCCAGCAATAGGCTTTGCCGCTCGTGGTCACGCCGCAGGTATGGTAGCCCTCGCCCACGCTCACTCCGCTGAACGAGAGGCCACCCAGGACTGCCGTCGGGCTGGTTCGATTGGTTTCGGTGCCGTCGCCCAGGGCGCCGGTGAAGTTGTCGCCCCAACAGTACGCCTTGTTGAGGGTCGTGACCCCGCAGATCCGTCCCGATCGAACCAGCTGGTTGAAGCTGAAGCCCGAGACCAGCACTGGTTGGCCATACGACTCCCAGCAGTACCCCTTGTGGTCTGCGGTCAGCCCGCACCCGGCGTTCACCTGGCGGAAGCTGATCCCGCCCGGAATCAGGGTCGGGACGTGATGGTCGCCGCCCCAGCAGTAAGCCTTGTCGTCGGTGGTCACCCCGCAGGTATAGCCCGATGCCCTGATCCGGCGGAACCGAAGCCCACCCGCGACCGGGACCGGGGAGTGCCGTTCGGTAGTGGTACCATCTCCCACCTGTCCGTCGAAGTTGGCGCCCCAGCAGTAGGCCTTGTCGTCGGTGGTCACCCCGCAGCTGTGGAGCGGTCCCGTGCTCACCTGGCGAAATTTGAGGCCGCCCGCCACCGGCACCGGCCGCACCCGGCTGCTCAGGCCGCCGAAGCCCAGCTGGCCGTAATCGTTGAGGCCCCAGCAGTAAGCCACGTTGCCGGTGGTGACTCCGCAACTGTAGTAGAGGCCGCCGTCGACCTGGGCCCACCGGAGCCCGCGCGCCACCAGAGTGGGCCGCCAGCGCTGCTTCGTGGTGCCGTCGCCCAGCTGGCCGTTGTCGTTCAGCCCCCAGCAGAACGCCCGGTTATCCGAGGCTACGCCGCAGGTGTGGAACCCTCCGGCGGCTATCGCGCTAAATGTGAGCGCCGCCGCGGCCGAGCTGACCACCAGCTCCGGCGCGGTTTCCGGGGCGGTCGGAGCATTGGCGTCCTCGCCGCAGCCCGACAGCACCAGACCTATACCGACCAGAATCGAAGACGTAAACCGCGACACAGTGACCTCCTTAAGGCAGACCTTAGTTTCAGTAGCCTTCGTTCATATCGATCGACGCTCGCGACCGCTCACCTTACTCCGCCCCGATCACCGCGGAGAGCTGGCGGGAAGCCAGAGGGGCGGCCGCAGTCCTCACGGCGTTGAGCGGATCTTGGGAGATAGCGGGTGGTAGGAGACTGGGGCTGCTCGCCGCATCCCGCGATGGTCGCGACCAGGACGGCGCCAACGCGGATCGAACCTGTTTCATCGGATTCTCCTGGTCCCGGGAATCGCCTGACACCTGGCCGCGGACGGCCGACAGGCTATGGCGCATGTGATATCCTGCGCCAGTCAAGCGCCGGTCAAGTGGCTTAGGGCCCCGCGACTTGGGAGCCCTCCAGGCGCAGCGGCACCAGGAGATGCTGGACGACCCGACGGAGCTCCTCCGCATCGATCGGCTTCTGAAGGAATGGCGCGTGGGAGGTCGGAGCGCCCCGATGGAACAGGTCGTCCGGCTGATAGGCTGAGACGTAGAGCACGGGGAGCGCGGGGTAGCGCTCGCGCAGCCGCTGGCCCAGGGCTCGTCCATCCAGCTCCGGCATCAGCACGTCGGTGATGACGAGGTGGAGGTAAGGATATGCCAGGGCGACCATGCTCAGCGCCTCGCTGCCATGGTGCGCTTCCAGGGTACGGTAACCGGCTTGATTGAGGACCCGGGTGAGGGTCCGGCGAACCATGTCTTCGTCCTCGACCACCAGGACAACACGGGGCTCGTCAGTGGATATCAGTGGCTGGCTCAGAAACTTCACTCAGGGTGGGTGGGGATTGGGAACAGCCTCAAACTTCATGCCTGGCCAATAATCCCGAAGAGGGCAGGCAAAACCCGGTTGACCGCGACTTTGCCGCACCCGACATGATCACAGGATCCGGCGCGTTGGAGTGTCGCCACATCTCAAGTGTGACACCCTGCCGCGCCGCGCCTGCCCCCTGACAAGCTTATCTTCTTGGCCCATGGCACTCCGCCTGGCCATTCTCACTATCTCGGACGCGGGCAGCCGAGGCGAGCGGGCCGACTCTTCGGGCGACCTCATCGCCTCGTGGGCCCGGGAGCGGCAGTACGCCATCGCGGAGCGCGCGCTCATTCCCGATGACTCCGTGCGCATCTCGGCCACCCTGGCTGAATGGGCCGACACTGACCGGGCCGATCTCATTCTCACCACCGGCGGCACCGGACTCACCGAGCGCGATGTTACGCCCGAAGCTACGCGTGCCATCCTGGAGAAGGAGGCGCCGGGGATCGCCGAGGCGCTCCGGATGACCTCGTTTCCCCGATTTCCTCGCGCGGCTCTGTCGCGCGGGACCGCCGGAGTCCGGAGCAAGACGCTGATCGTGAATCTGCCGGGGAGTCCGGGCGGCGTGCGCGACGGCCTTCAGGTGTTGACCAGCCTGGTGGAGCATGCCGTCGAGCTGGTGCGCGGAGTGAAGACGGAGCATTGAGCCCGCCTCAGGCGGTTTGTTGCCAGCGGCTAACAGCACTTACTTCGAGGTGACCTGATGCGCCGGTTCTTCCGTGACAACGGGTTGAGCATCGTCCTGACCGCGCTGTTCCTGATCTTCTGGGCCGGTCAGAGTCTCGCGGGATACCGGGAGCACAACAACGAGCAACGGGAGCACGGGCAGGCCGAGATCGGCTTCAGCTCCTACCTCCGTTCGGCGCACTTCTGGGAAGCGACCTCGGAGAACTGGGAGAGCGAGTTCCTGCAGATGTTCGGCTACGTGATCCTGACCGCCATCCTGTTCCAGAGAGGCTCGGCCGAGTCGAAGGACCCTGAGAAGCGGGACCCGGTCGACCAGCATCCGCGAGAGGGTGAGCCGGAGGCGCCCTGGCCGGTGCGGAAAGGGGGAGTGGCCCTCAAGCTGTATGAGAACTCACTCTCCCTCGCGTTCCTCCTCTTCTTCCTGATCAGCATCGCGACGCACGCCGCAACCGGAGCCGCGGCGTACAACCAGGAGCAGACAGAGCATGGAGAACCCGGGAAGCTCTCTGCGCTCCAATACGCCGGCACCGCACATTTCTGGTTTGAGTCGCTCCAGAACTGGCAGAGTGAGTTTCTGGCGATCGGCAGCATGGTGGTGTTGTCGATCTTTCTGCGCCAGCGCGGGTCCCCGGAGTCCAAGCCGGTAGCCAGCCCCCATAGCAAGACCGGAGAGTAAAGTCCTACTGACCCATCCTCCGGAACCAGATTGAGCCATGACCTGGACCAGTGATGCCCAGCTCGACGACTTCGTGGCTCGATTCCGGGAGCGGACGCTGCCCAAGTCCGAATGGACCCATGCCGCCCATCTGTCGGTAGGCGCCTGGCACGTGCACCGGTACGGCGTGGAGGAGGCGGTGAATCGGCTGCGCCAGGGTATCCGGGCTCTCAATGACTCGCACGGCACCGCCAACACTGATTCGAGTGGATACCACGAGACCATCACCCGCGCCTACGCCCATCTGATTGCGGAGTTCCTCTCAGAACAGCGGGAGGGTACGCTTGCCCATCGGGTGGGAGCTCTGCTGGCCAGCCCGCTGGCCCACAAGAACGCGCTGCTGGAGTACTACTCCAGGGAACTGCTGATGTCGGTTGCGGCTCGGCGGGTATGGAACGACCCCGACCTGAAGCCGTTGCCACAGCCCTCGACTCCCATTCTTGACATCACAGGTTCGGGCCGGTAAGGTCTCGCTGCCGTACCTCATCCCATCTACGTCTCTTCCCAACAGCGACCCGGCGGAGGTCACGTGCGCTCGCGCCTGATACTGCTGCTCTCCCTCTCGATCGCAGCCTGCAGCGGCGACGATCAAGAGCCGACCAATGAAACGCCCGATGTGGGGTTCGTGCGGGTGACCGCTCCCACCCTCGGCCTCGGCTTGGACAGCAACGGCTACCTCGTTACTCTCGATCCCGGGACTCCCACTGCTCTGACCCAGGAGTTGCCGGTCACTGGACAGGCCGATTTCGGCGGTGTCCCGATCGGCGATCACACATTCGTGATCGAGGATGTGGCTGCCAACTGCACCCTGCTGAACGACCCCACTCAGCCCCTGACCGTCCTCGGCGGGCAGACCCAGCCGCTCGCCTACCCGGTCACCTGCACCGCTCCGCCTCTGACCGGGACCAACCTGATTGCGTTCCAGAGCGACCGGGACGGATTTACCGAGATCTATACCGATGGACCCCGACGGGAGCGGGCAGACCCGCGTCACCGAGGATGAGCTGGTCGACATGAGCCCCTCGTTCGCGCCCGACGGCCAAACCATCGCGTTCGTGCAGTCGTCGGAGGACGCCAACGATATCTTCATCGTCGGCGCCGACGGCTCGGAAGAGACCAATCTGACGGAGACCGGCGCTCGAGACCGATCCTTCCTGGTCGCCCGACGCCAGCCGAATCGCGTTTGTCTCCGACCCGGACCACCATTGAGCGTGGCTATGAATGCGGACGGCAGCGACCCTCGCATCCTGTTCGGGGGGAGCGCCGCCGGGCGGCCCGCCTGGTCACCCGATGGATTATCGCTGGCCTTCGAGAGCGATGGCGCCATCATGGCGATGAGCGCCGACGGCTCGGATCCGTCACCGCTCGTCGCCGCGAAGCCCACAACCCGGCCTTCTCGCCGGTTGACAGCAACCGGCTCGCCTTCGACAGCCCGTCGCAGGCGGATGGGCCCGGGAATCTTCATAGTTCGACGCTGGGTAGTGGAGCTCCGAGTCATTACCCGGCTGACCACCGGAGACGATCACGCGCCGACCTGGTCGCCCGACGGGAGCCAGATCGCCTTCAGCCGGGGCGCCGAGGACAGCGCGGAGCAGGACATCTTCGTGGTCAACGCCGACGGGTCCGGCCTCATCCAGCTGACCACCGATCCAGCTGCCGACAGCCACCCGTCGTGGTCGCATTAGGGCACCGGGTCACCGATCGAGGCTCAACTCCATCGACACGCGGGTCTGGGGACTGACCTGAGACGCCGGTGCCGGCGGAGGGAGATTGACCCGGCGCCACGCCTCGAGAAACCGGGCGAGCTGTTGGTCCGCATTCTGGAGCATCGTGCGGCCGAACGATGCGCTGTCTCCCACCAGCAGGCCGCAGCTTCGCCAGGTGGAGACCACGGCGTAGGCGATGTGCTTCGGCGTGGTCAGGCGAGGGATCCTCACCATCTGCGATGCCTGCAGACAGGATGACGCCGCAAACCCGAGCGCGTGGCCGGCAGTGTCTTTGGTCTGCATGACCACATAGAGAAGGTCCAGGCTCGCCTGCGAGCCGTCCCGCACGTCGCTGCGGGTCTGGATCATGATGCCCTCCCGACGGAGTGCATCCCCGATTCTGTCGCGCAGCACCTTCTCCTCAATCCGTTCCAGCGTCGCACCCTGAGAAAGCTGCACGCTGGCGTGGACCCCAAAGCTTCTTAGACCGGCAAGAGTGGCACGCTGGGTTTCGGCCTCGGTCTGGGCAGCGAGATCAGCGGCCCGGAGAAGCGTAAGTCCCAGGACCATCGCAGAGCTTCTCATAGCGGTATCGATTGTTGCGGGATGGCTGGGACTTAGTGCGGTGTGCCGGCTTTGGCAAGACGACTGACGACTCTCTCCCGTCCCACCCATTAGTTTTTACGCCATGGCTTCACAGATCCTCATCACCATGGACGATCTCGAGACCGCGGTCCGGCTCAACGCCGCGCTCGAGGCGGCCCAGTTCTCCACCACCATGTTCTCCAGCCTGGACGACGCCCGCGGCACCGTCCGCCGGGAGAACCCGGATCTGGTGATCCTCACCGGGGCGGTGCACGAGCCGCACGCGCAGCAGCTCGCGGCGCTGGCCCACGACGCGGAGATCTCCACCCTGGCGCTGCTGGAGCCCACCGACTCGGAGCGCACCGAGCGGGTGGAACGGCTCCACGCCACCGAGGTGATGACCAAGCCGGTTCAGCCCGACGACGCGGTGGCCACCGCTCGGCGGCTGATCGAGCGGCGGCATCTGCAGGAGCGCACCGGGATCGTGGGCGAGAGCGCCCCGATCCAGGAGGTGCTGGTCAAGATCGAGCAGATGGCGCCGGTCTCCAGCACGGTCCTGATCCAGGGAGAGAGCGGCACCGGCAAGGAGCTGGTCGCCAAGGCCCTGCATGACCTCTCGCCTCGGCGAGGCGGGGCGTTCATCACGGTGAACTGCGCCGCCCTGCCGGATACGCTGCTGGAGTCGGAGCTGTTCGGCCACGAGAAAGGCGCCTTTACCGGGGCGGCCGAGCGGCGGCTGGGCCGGTTCGAGCTGGCCGACGGCGGGACCATCTTCCTCGACGAGATCGGAGAGATTCCGCTCTCCACCCAGGTCAAGCTGCTTCGGGTGCTGGAGAGCCGGACCTTCTTTCGAGTGGGCGGGACCCAGGCGATCAAGGTCAGCGTCCGGGTCATCGCCGCCACCAACCGGGCGCTTCGCGATGCCGTGGCGCTGGGCGAGTTTCGCGACGACCTCTACTATCGGCTGAACGTCCTCAACATCTATCTTCCGCCCCTGCGCGAGCGCCGGGGCGACATCCCACTCCTGGTCCGCCGGTTCATCCGGGAGTTCGCCAAGGCGCACGACCGGCAGTTCCGGGGAATCGCTCCCGAGGCCATGCAGCGGCTGGTGAGCGCGCCCTGGCCCGGCAACGTGCGCCAGCTGCGCAACCTGATCGAGTCGATGGTGGTGCTGGCTCCCGGCGCGGAGATCCGGGCGACCGACATTCCGGTGGACGTGCTCGAGGGTGCGGGCACGCTCCTCCCCATGCGGCTGGGAACGGCGGGGCAGATGGGCAGCGGGGCAGCGGGGCTGCAAGAGCTGGAGTTCATTCTGCGGAGCCTGGTGGATCTCCGGCTCCAGATCGAGGAGATGCGGCGCCGGATCGACGAGCATCCCCAGCGGGTCCAGGTCATCGACCTGGGAAACCATGCGCAGGTTACCGACGTGATGTCGGAAGTGGATGGCGACGGGGAACAGCCGGTGCTCTACCGGCCGGGTATGACCATGGCCGAGGTGGAGCGGGCCACCATCGAGGCAGCGTTGCGGGAGTACAAGGGCAACCGGCGGCGGGCCGCCGAAGTGCTCGGTATCGGAGAGCGGACGCTGTACCGGAAGATCAAGGCGTATCGGTTGGAGTAGTCCTGAGTCGCGAGTCTGGAGCTCAGCCGCCAGGACGCTCAGATGCTTGAGAGCTGAGAACCGTGACTAACCGGATCGACTTAGTACGCCCATAGCTCGCGACTCTCGACTCCTGGCTCCGGACTGATTGCAAACCGATGCATCTCGCTAACTGTAACTGTACAAATAATTTGCAGCTACTAACGGCTTGACACTGTGGCACCGGACCGTCAAATTGCAAATTCTCCCTCCCCCTGACGGATCAGGTCTTTGAATTTCGTCATTGACGCCGAGCTCTGCGTCTCGTGCTTGGCCTGCGTCCGCGTCTGCCCCACCGATGCCATCGCGGTGCCGGTGGACGAGCCGTTGTTGCCTGTCATCGACAATGAGACGTGCATCCGCTCCGGTCAGTGCCTGGCTGTGTGTCCCCATGGCGCTGTCAAGGTAAACGGCGAAATCGGGCGGGCTCTTGCCATCGCCACGGGGGGAGACGGCGTACTCATCCTCAGCCCCGAGTCCGTCGCCCACTTCTATCCCGCCACTCCTGAACAGGTCATCAACGCCTGCCACGAGGTCGGCTTCCGGGCCGTCACCCGGGGTGTCATCGGCGATGAACTCGTTGCCGCTGAATACCTTAAGCTATGGCACGAGGAGCCGTGGGGTACCCTGATCCGCTCCACCGACCCGGTGGTGGTGGAGACGGTGCGCTACCAGTTCCCCGAGCTGCTGCCCTACCTCGCTCCGGTCACCCTGCCGGCGGTGGCGGAGGCCCGCTATCTCCGGGGCCAATACGGCCCTGGCCTCAAGATTGCCTACGCTGGCATCTGTCCCCCAGTCAGCACTACCGAGCTCGACGCCGCGATCACCTTCAGCGACCTGGATCAGATCTTCCGGGTCCAAGGGGTGAACCTCCTCACCCAGCCGACCTTCTTCGAGCGGGTGCCGCAGGAGCGGCGACGGCATCTCAGTGCAGCCGGCGGCCTGCCGCTGGCGCTGCTGGAGGAGGCGCGCTACTCCAGCCGCCGCTTCCGGAAGCTGCGGGGGCTGGAGGCGCTCAAGTCGGTGGCGCGGGCGGTGGCGGTGGACCGGCTGGATCTGGGCTTCGTGGACATCCTGTCGACCGAGGGGTCGCTGGATCATCCGCTCTCGGGTCCCCGGGAGGAGCTGTTCTGGCGGCGGGAGCTGCTGGCCAGCACCGAGCCGCCTCGGAGCGCTTCGCCGGTGGTGGACAGCGCGGTGGTAGCGAGTGTCGGGGCAGCGTTCGCCATCCGGCAGCGGCCGGTGCGGCCCGATCAGGCGGCGGTGGCGGCGATCATCAACCAGATCGGCCTGAGCCCCAACGGGACTCCCTGGGACTGCGGGGCCTGCGGCTTCACCACCTGCCAGCGGTTCGCCGAAGCCGCGGTGGTGGGAAGGGCGTCGCTCCGGCAGTGCGCGCCGTACCAGGAGCGGCGGGCGGAAGAGGCGCAGCGCCAGGCCGCGGTGGACTCCCTGACCGGCCTCTCGACCTACCGGGTGCTTCGGGACCGGCTGGTGTTCGAGATCGAGCGCTGCAAGCGGAGCAACGAGGGCTTCGCCGTGTTGTTCATGGATCTGGATCGCTTCAAGGACGTGAACGACAGCTACGGCCATGAGGTGGGCAACGAGATCCTGAAGGCGGTGGCCGAGGAGATCCGCCACGCGATCCGAGCGTCGGACGTGGCGGCGCGGTATGGCGGCGACGAGTTCGTGGTTATCCTCACCCGCACCGAGCTGCAGGGCGGGATGCGGGTGGCCGAGGCGCTCCGGGCAGGGATCGAAGGGATCGGCCGCCGGCTGGGCTATCCGGCCGGACTGATCACCGTGAGCATCGGCCTCTCCGAGTTCGACAGCCGCCAGCCGGAGGATGACCTGCTGGTGACGGCGGACCGGGCGCTGTACCGGGCCAAGGCGGCGGGACGGAATGCGGTGGCGTAAGGACGAGTCGCGAGTCGCGAGTCACGAGTCATGAGTCACGAGTCACGAGTCACGAGTCACGAGTCACGAGTCAAAGGTCAGGATTCGATTGAGATGAAGGTTTGCCTAGAGGTCAACCGGAATACCGAGTTTCGAGTCGCTTCGCTTGACTCGCGACTCACGACTCGCGACTACACACCATGACCGAACCCACGTGGAGTGCCAAG
The DNA here is from genome assembly GCA_963842945.1 of uncultured Gemmatimonadales bacterium. Lineage (GTDB taxonomy): Bacteria > Gemmatimonadota > Gemmatimonadetes > Gemmatimonadales > GWC2-71-9 > CAVVWJ01. The sequence goes on along the minus strand of CAWJIM010000019.1, from coordinate 19,962 downwards.
CAGCCAGGCCCGCCCCCGCCGGGGCGGAGTTCCGCGGCCGACGCCCTCCCCGATCCCTGGGGGGTGCGCCGGGCGGAGAACCTGCTCACCAGCCTGGAGGGGATTCTTTCCGCCCGGGTGGTGACCACCCCGCTGGGCGAGGTGAGTGAGGTCCACGTGCTGGCCCAGGCCGGCCTCGCTCCCAAGCAGCTGGTGCGCAACATCGAGTCGGCGCTTCTGGCCCAGCTCGGCCTCAAGATCGATCACCGGAAGATCAGCATCGCCCAGACCGCCGAGGTGAAGCCGATCGAGGCGCTGGAGCGCGAATCGGTCCGGGAAAAGGTGCTCCAGCGGACGGTGCTGTTCGAGAACCTGACCGCGGGGCCCAGCCGGCGGCCGCACCGGATCTCGATCTCGGTGACCCTGTCGTATCGGGGGCAGACCGAGACGGCGGAAGAGGAGGCGTCGGACACTCCCCGGAGCCGGGTGGAGGCGGCGGCCAAGGCGGCGGTGGCGGTGATGGACCGGCTGCTCAAGGACTCGAGCCTGGCGCTGGAGGGGGCCAAGATCGTGGAGGGGTTCGACCGGGAGTTCGCCTTCGTGGCGGTGCAGGGGCTGGGCGGGCGGGAGACGCTGCTGCTGAGCGGCACGGCGGAGATCAAGGAGAGCGCCGAGCGGGCGGCGGTGTTCGCGGTGCTGGATGCGACCAACCGGTGGACGGAGACCCGGAGACCGGAGTAGTCGGCGGTGGTCAGGCGGGTCAGCGGGGCATGCTGAGCCATGCTGTTCCGACCGGCTGACCGACCGACCATGGGCAGTTTAGGGGTCTAGCCAAGACCGGTTGCGCGCAGTAGTTTGTAGGGCGGACGTCACCCCCTGTCGTCCGGATCCTTTTCATTAGGAAACAACTCAGGCAGCCCTCGCGACCGCTCCAGGCGGGGTTGCGGCGTGGGCTCATCGGAATGCGGGCATATGCCGAAACTCTAGGCGATGGAGTATGACGGTTGCGGTAGGGGTTTGTCGGTGGTTGGACCCTAGACAGAAAGGAAAAAGGAAAGGGGATCCCGGTCTTCGCAGGTATGCAGGTGTGGGACTAGCGGAGACGAGCGAGCGGCTGTCGAGCGGAGCGTCTGGTAGGCCATAGCGAGGCTTGCCACTTCCCGAGGTCTTTAGTCTCGAAGGGAGGTGACGCTCATGTTGAAAGGCAGTTTGATCGCTAGAGTAAGTGCCTTCTTCGCCAGATTGATCGGCGGAGGTGAAGGGCAGGACTGGAAGTAACAACTTTGGCCGGGGTCCCCATCCTCCATAATGTCTAATCAGATACGGACAGCTGCATTCGTCGTCGCCACTAGCGCCGTCGCACTTTTGGCGCTCGGGGCCGCCTCTTCTTTTTCTCTTCCCTCCCCAGGGTGGTGGCCTCTCGGCACGTTCGTTTTCGTAGCCTTCATACTAGACACCCTCCACACTGACTTAAGGGTTGGGGCGAAAGGCTCCACCTCATTCTTGATGCACCTCGCGGGATGCCTGCTTTTCGGAGGATTCTGGGCAGGTCTTATGGCAGGCACGGCAACATGCCTCAGCCAAGTTTCCTCCGGCACCCGACCACTAAAGGTACTCTTCAATGTTTCTCAAAGGATTTTGGCGGTTGTCGTAGGCGCCACAATCTACTCCGGCATCGGCGGCAATCTTCCGCCGTCTTACCTGGCTCCCGAACTGCACCTGAATTCTAGAATCCTTCAGGCCGACTTAGGCCTGTTCTTGGTCTTGGCCGTCAGCTATCTACTGGTCAATTCTGTTCTGGTAAGCCTTGCCGTTTCGCTGAGCTCAGAACGGGCTTTTCGTGAGATCTGGAGCCTGAATACTCGTGGAGTACTGGGATATGACCTAGGCGCGAGCCTAATCGCAATTCTTATCGCCATCCTATATGCGTCAGTTGATCGATGGATCGGATTCGGATCACTAGGGCTACTAGGCGTAATTGTTCCGATCACTGCGGTGCGCCACGTTTACAGTCTCTATCATCAACTAGAACATAGTGGTCAGGAACTCCTACAAGTAATGGTTAAGGCTATAGAAGCCCGCGACCCTTACACTTCTGGGCACTCTGTTCGAGTCAGCGAGATGTCCCGGGCCGTTGCCGTGGAACTTGGATTGTCGGCTAGAATTATAGAGCAAGTTGAAACTGCCGCTCTCTTGCATGATGTAGGAAAAATTCACGAGGAGTTTGCACCACTGCTGCGAAAGGAAGGCCGCTTAACGGACGAAGAAACCGCTCTGATGCAGACCCATTCTGCCAAGAGTTCTGCTCTGGTCGGAATTATCTCCAAGTTTCACGGCTTCATCCAAGATTCCGTGAGACATCACCATGAACGGTGGGATGGGCAGGGCTACCCGGACGGGGTCGCAGGCAAGAACATTCCCTTAGGCGCTAGGATAATTCTGATCGCAGATACTGTAGACGCCATGACAACCGATCGACCGTATAGAAAACGCCTTCCCTTGGAGGTTGTGATTGCTGAACTCCAAAAGTGCAAAGGAACGCAGTTCGATCCACAACTAGTGGACGTAGTCGTCGCCTCCGTTGTGGTTCGCCGGCTCATTGAGGGCGCCTCGTTCCCATTGCCAAGTACCGAGCCTCACCGTTCGAGGCGCGTAAATTGGCCGAGTTCAGGGCTGTGGAAGCGTCGGGCGTAGTCTAGCGCTGATAAGTAGTAGCACCACTACTGCCGCAACTACGACAAAGTCAGGTTGACCTTCCAGGGTGATCGATACAGTCTAGCATCCCTAATTTTTCAAGCTGTTCCCGCGCTGCTCGCGGCAACGCCTCCAGATGTTCTTGCATTGTTCGAAAATCACCGAGGACGAATCGTCGCTGCCTATTGTCCAGCCAACACTTGGCAGTGAGGATATCTGCCTGATCGAGAGCATCATATCGAGCTAATGTTTCTAGCAGGGATCCGATTTTGCGGTAAGCTTCTTTCTTCTCATAATCTGTGAAGCTGGTTTTAGCCAGCCAGCGAGCATACGGTCCTGCAAAGAAGTCCAGTGGTGTGCGCTCAAGCTGAAGAGCTTGGCGAGCCCGGATCTCTGCGTCGGTATGCTGTCCCATGAGGGCGTACGCATCTGCAGCAATCAAAGTCCATGCCTGTGATATCCCAGAGGGCGCGCGCTTGGCCAATTCAGAGGTGGTCTCAACAATTAGTTCCTCGACACGGCTTCTATTCTGTCCCGTCATAGCATAGGAGAGGACCGTTCCCTGGGCTCCTTGTAGGGCAAAACCATAGTGCCTTTGCATTGTCCCATGTCTTAGAGAGAGCTCACCCCATGAAATCGCTTTTTCATACTCACCTACCCTCATGAAACTCAACGACAGGTTGGCACTCGCCTGGACATATATCCAGTCGTTTCCCACTCGAGTGGACGTGTGATAGCACTTTAGGTATTCCGGTATCGATCTTTCATAGAATCCTTGCTTAGCCAATATCGCCCCCACCCCGTTCTGAAGCATCGCAAGAACGGAGTTTGGGTGATTGTTCTTCTCGAGAAGATCTACTCCCTCCCGCGCACACTCGAGACTCCCCGCTAAGTCCCTCATCTGGTAAAGCAGCATGGAGCGCGCGAGCAGCAGGTGCGCAGTGTCATCGAGACCAAGCTTGTCAGCATTCAACTCCGCCAGGCAGTCCAGCATGGCAGGGGCAAATGAATTGCAGCGCATCGTCTCAAGAACGGACGCGCCTTCCACACCTGCGCGAATCTTGCTGACAGGCTCCGCGGTGGATCGCATCAGGTTCAGCAGTTCTTGTGCTAGTGCGGGATGCTCTGAAATGTCAATGAACCCTAAGCGCCGACGAGCTCGTGTTCTGAGTATAAAGATCTCCGCCCCAAACGAGGATAGTCGGACCTCCTCACCATCCAGAACTTGTAAGGATTCTGTCCACTTGCTTTGCTCTTGAAGGGCTTCGGCAAGCAACAGCAGCGCTTCACTTCTGTCGCCCCCAACCAGCTGTCCGAGAGCTGTGGCAATACCCCGCTCGGCTTCATATGGTGCGCCGGCCAAGATGGCGGTGCGAGCTCCAGCCAGTAGATGCGGAGTTGCCTCGACAAGGCGCCCTGCTCTTGTGCAATGCCAAGCGATCTCAAGCTCCATGTCTTCTCTGCTCCCCGATTGCTCGTGGATAAAGCGATCAGCGATGTTGCTGTGAAGAATTCGTCTGACTGATGGGGATATATCCAGGTATACTGCTGCGCGCACCAACTCGTTCACGAATTCCAGACCGTATGCACCATCCCGCAGAACCCGACGGTGAACAAGCTCGGCCATCCCAGTCATTGTGTGACCGACGCTCAAGTCAACGAGTGCATACATCCCGACATCATTCAGGCGAGGACCCAGAACGGCAGCGAGATTCAGAACGTTTTGTGTCGTATTGTCAAGCGATCTGTAGATCCGATCGAGGATGTGACGATAGGCTAGGTGAGCTGATCCTTGACTTCGCAGGCTAGTAGTCATGGCGCCCATTGCCAAGCCAAGGGAGTCTTCTTGGCTAATCCTCCAATCTTGGATTAACAGCTCAATCACCATAGGGTAACCTGCAGCGGCCCGCACTATCCACTTCTGCACACCGTCTGTCGGCTTTGAGTCATCGGAGACAATGAGCGAGCGGAGTAACTCATGGCTCTCACTGTTGTCTAGAGGCTGAAGCTCTATTTCTCGGATGCTCAGAGGAACAACGCTCTCCCTGAGGCGCATTGCCTGGGAGGACTGACTCAACTCCCCCGCACGAGCAATCATAACTACCATCATTGGTGTGCCGTGCGCTCGGCGCATGATGAGATGGAGTACTGCTAGGCTCACTTCGTCAGCTAGATGTAGGTCGTCCAGCACCAAGATCACGGGGTGCTCCTCAGCAATTGCCTGCAGCAGTTGGAGGAAGGCCTCCGTTAGTCGGATGCGTGCTGTCTCGCCTCGTGTCTCACTAACAGCTGGGAGATAAGGGAAGCGGTGGCTCACTTCGAGAACAGTTCTGGAAATCTCGGCCAGCGCTTCGGGTGAGGTTGCGGATACGCCTGGACGATCTAGTAACCCCAGCACAAGGCCGCTCAAAGTCGAATACGGGATGTCCCTTTCGAGATCGTAACACTGCACTCGGCTGATAGCTGCGCCTTCCAATCCCGCTGCGGTTGTGAGCCGCTGGACCAATGTTGTTTTGCCAACTCCAGAGTCACCAAGTATCAACGCGTGTCCTGAAAGCCCTTGTTTTGTCGCCTCCCATTGCTCGTATAGGACTTTGTACTCTGCAGCGCGCCCTACGAAAGGCCGGTCACGCCACTGATCGGTGGGCACATTGGGCACGTTTGCTAGGGTAGTCCGCTCCCAACCACGCCGGCGCAAACGCAGCGCCATCCCTTCCACCAGCTCCGACGGCACGGCTTGGAGCTCCTCCGCCAGCTGCTTCTTCCAGGCCTCGAAGATCTCCAGCGCGGTCAGCCGGTCTCCGGCGAAGGCTCGAGCCTCCATCTTGGCGCGGATTGCCTCTTCGCTCAGCTCGTCCAGCGCCAGCATCCGGTCGGCGACCTGCTCGATCTGCCGAGTGTCTCCCGTCCGGCGGCAGCGATCGATCAAGACCAGCATTGCGTCCTTGATGACCGGGAGCAACCGCGCCTGCTGCTGGTCCTTCCAGTGGGTGAACTCCGCCGAGTCGTTGATGTCGAAGCCGTCGAGGAAGGCCGCTACCGCCAGCGGTCCGGTGACCTCCGTTCCCAGGATGTCTCCCGCCCGGAGTCGCTCCAGATCCAGCGTCACTCGCCCCGGCACCAGCCGCACCTGATCCCGGCTGGTCTCCAGAGCATCGATGCCTACTCGGGGCCGGAGGACCGAGAGCGCCGTTGCCAGGGAATGGCGAGCCTCGGTGGCGGAGACGCGGGGCCAGAGCAGCTCGGCCAGACGGTCACGCCGCTGAGTTCGCTGCTCGACTGCCAGGTAAACCAACAGGGCGAGATGCTTCCGGGTGCGAAACCGGATCGGCTCACCGGTGGCGGTGAAGAGGGCGGGCTGACCCAGGCAACGGAGGTACCGTTGCGGCTCCATTGGGTCTCACTGAAAGCGGGATAGCAAGAGTATGCCGGCCGTACAACCAACCGTCAACAACTTGCGGCTAGATGGCTTGGAGAGGTTGAGCTTCTGTAATCTCGGGGGCGATAAGCTCCAGGACAGGAACCCGGCCCGGTTGTTCCGACGCTCAGGCCCGGGTTATGCTCAGAGACGGAAGACCGATCCCGCGCCGGACTCGCATGACGTCGGCCGCTGGTTCGGCCGCACCGGCTTCTACACCCAAGGAGACGCAGGACCATGGCCCCACGCTGGACCCGCTCGCAGCTCGGCGCAGCAATCCTAACTGCCTTGATCACTACAGCTTGCGGTGACAGCCTGAGCAGCGGCAACTCGGTTCTGCCCAACGGAGCCGCCGACGATATCGGCGCCACCGCCCGGGACGAGGTGGAGGCCGCCGTCAGCGCCCTCACCCTCCCCAGCTCGGTCGACCCCCTGGGCACCGCCCAGGCCCCGACCGCGTACTCACCGGGCTGTGTCACTCCGTCAACACCGGCCGACTCAGATGGAGACGGCGTGCCCGACGACGCCATCTACCTGTTCACCGCTCCTCCCTGCCGCTTCACCGGCTGGCGGGGCGGAACCCTGGATATAGTAGGCCAGCTCCGGGTCCAGGACCCGGCCCCCGCTCAGGCGGGCTTCGGCTACGAGGGCACCCTGACCGGGCTTCGCACCCGCTTCACTACCTCCGATAACAAGGTCATTTACGACGTGACCCGGAACGGCACCCGGGTGCTCAGCGGCTCGGTGTCCTCCCTGCTGCTGTCCACCGACCTCCAGGTGATCCGCACCTTTGCCGGCAAGCCCGACGCCGCGATCGACCAGCAGTGGACCCTGACCTTCACGCCGGAGCAGTCTCTCCAGATCAACACCGCAGTCCCCGGCGGGACCCTGGACTTTGCCGGGACGCTGGACTGGACCCGCGGCACCGAGCACTACGTGCTCACCGTGACCACCCCCACGCCGCTGCACTACAACAACGGCTGTACCGACACGGTGCAGCGGTTCGACGGCGGAGAGATGCGGCTCACCGGCGCCTTTGCGAATGAAGATGGCGGTGAGACGAATGGCAGTGTGGTGGTGCGCTGGAACGGGTGCGGGCGGGAGCCCGGCTTCAGCTTCGAGTCCTAGGCCTCAGGAACTCCGCACGGGCCGCAGCCAGGATCACTGCGGCTCGTGATGCAACTCCCCGAAAAACGAGTGTGAGCTGCTACTGCTCGAGGCGGAGCAGAAGCTCATTTCCTGGGCTGGATCAGGCGGCCGCGGGGCCCGAGCCGCTGTCCAACAGGTGCCGAGCGCGCCTGGCCAGTATGGCCACCGCGATCAGCGCGACCATGGGCAGGGCGACGACCGACGCCAGGAGGCTTTCGTCCCAGTCCTCGGGACGACCCTTGCGGAGCAGCGATGAAGCGAGGAAGCCGAGCAGCAGGTACAGAACGGCGAGGACAATCGCAATCATAGTTCTAAACCCTCAAGGGCGGCCGTCCGGCAGCCCGGTCGAGCAGATACCAACGAACCGACGTTCGAGCTCTGCGAATGTGATGGAGTGTGATGCAGGTCACAATTTGCCAGAACCCTCCCCGACCTCGCAAGTCCGAATACCCATGCCCGGAGTGACTTCGCTCACCGCACCGAGAGGGCAAAAGTTTGGTGTTCCAGCGGCTCCTGCCGGCCGGCTCGGGTACATGGACATCAACATGGAGCGACGATGAAAGTCAGACCTGGAAGCCTGATACTGCTGGCTGGTTTGGCGGCGTGCGCAGGCCGGAGTGAGGAATCCGCCGATGAAAGCACCAAGGTCGCGACCGACACCCTGGTCGAGACCAAGCAGGTTGTAGACACGATGGTAGTGAAGAAGGAGACCACCGTAGCTGCCGATACGACCGTCAAGGTGGATACCACCATCGTGGCCGATACCTCGGTTAAGGCGGATACCACACACGTCGGTGATGCAGGCGTGATCAAGGCAGACACCACGAAGCCGCAGTAAGCCGAAACCACGGGAGGGTGGGCATCAACCCGGCCAACCCGGCCCACCCTCCTTCAGTACCTGGGTGGCAAGCTCCGATACCGGTTCAGCAGCTCGGTTTGCCGGCTCACCAAGGGGATCTCTTTTCCTCGGATGAACAGGTGATTCACCCGGCTGGAGAACTCCAGGGGATCGCCGGTCCAGACCACCACGTTTGCCACCTTCCCCACCTCGAGCGAACCATAGCGGTCGCCAACGCCCGGTCGGCATTTGGACTAGAGGCCCGTGGATGGGCCACTCTCTTCAGCCATGCTGCCAAGCTAGGAGAAACAGTCAACCCGAAGCGGCTACTAGGTGCAGGGAGTTCGGACGTGACGCGCTGCCTTCTTGCTCAGCAGCGCCATGGCGGACTGGATGTCCGACAGCGCGAGGTAGTCGGCGTTGTATTGCCAGGAGATGAAGGCGCAGGCTTTGGAGCTGCTCAGTAAAACCGAGCCGAAGTCCTTAAGCTGAGTCGAGGTGAGGCGCTCCCCATTGAGACCACCACCGAGCAGATTCAGCCCGACGACCAGACCCAGGCCCTTCGACTGAGCGGCCGCGACATTCTGCGACAGGTAGGTATTCACGTCACCCTTCCGCATCACGTACTGGGCCCAGCCGGCATCGAGATAGACGTACTGACCGCTGAACGCCGCCAGCCAGGTCGGGTCGGCCCGGGCGATGGTCTTCATGTTGGGCCAGAGTGATTTGCTGTACTGTGCCATCGCCTCGACCGTGCCCTGTGGGATCGGCTGCCCGCCCCAACAGCTGCCGCAGCTAGGCTCGTCGATCACATAGTTGCCCAGGATGGTGCTGTCGCTGATGTAGGAGCTGAAGTCCACGGTGTATCGGGAAACCCGCGACTTCCAGAGCTCGAAGTTGAAGGTCCCGTCGGCGTTGGTATAACCGGCAGGACCGCCCGCCAGAGCCAGCACCACCCGGCCCTTGGCGGCTTTGATGGCCGCGAGTCGGGTCAGCAGAGACTCGGGCCTCACCGGGTTCAGGTGCCCACCGGTATACGTGGGGCCGTACAGGCTGATCGGCTGGGCGAACATGCCGAAGGGAATGCCTGGGGAGCCAGTCGGGCCTCTGGCGGCAGCAAGTCCGTCGTCTGTGGTAGGGGAACTCAGGCGATCGGAATTCTCGCAGCCGAGGCCGGCTAAGAGGAAAAGGGCGAGCAGAGACGCTCGTTCTGAGATGCGGATCATCGGTAGGGCTCCTCAGTCCTGCTGCTTCCACATCCGGAGCCCACGGGGAGGTTACCCCAGACAGAGGTCAGGACGGCCACAGCGGTGCTGTTCGGGTTCATTGGTGGGCGATAGCCCGGTGCTACTCAGCAGCGCAATGTTGAGCGTTGGGCTCTTCCAGACAAGTCCCGGGCGTCTCGGGAGCCACCTGGACATGAAATCCATAATTACATCGCGGGGCAGATCGGGGAGGGACTCGGTGGGGCTGGAACACGCTACGTACTCGGCCCTTGAAGCGGAGCTCGTCGCAGCGGCCAAGATTACGCCCCGGGACATGGCGGCGGCTCAGGGGTTCAGGCGCTACTGGGGCACTCCGCTGCTTCGCGCCTGCTCGGCGCGAAGCGGAGCGGGTGGTCACTTCTCGACATGCGGCTGCATCTTTCGCAGACTCACGCTAGAGCCATCCTGCACCACAACTAACCGAGCATCAGGCCGGCTCCGTATCGCTCGAGCGACCTTGAGCCCGTCCAAGACCCGCCGAAGACGGGGATCGCGATGCGAGTTGTGTCAGAGACCGCCTCGAGGGCCGATTCTCGGTGTGACACTCTGCTTGGACGGCGCAATGCGCTCTTCGAGTTCCTCAACACTTAATTCAACCGTTTCAGCATCCTTGCCAGTGGCGACCCTGACCTGCGCCTTCTGCGCCTCAGTCAGTTGAATCGCGACACGCTTCTGCTTATCCATTTGATCCTCCTGCGGGTTAGGGACACGTCGCAAGCTTAGTGGCCATCGTGAAAGTTCCGTGAATCCGCTTGCCCCGAAGACACGGCGGAATGTTGATGGTTGGTTGACATTCGGCATGTCAGAATAAATGAACGCGGGATAATCCTCAAGCACGCGGCGGCTGATCCGGTAGGGGAGGGCCACCCCGAACATGGTGCCGCCACCCGTGGGCCCTTCCGCTCGAAGTCATAGTTGGCGCGGGTGACCTCCCAGCCCTCTGGCCTTCATCCACTCGCGGCCACTCTGGTCAACGTCCTCCCTGGGCTTCCAAGTCATACCGTCAGCTGCATGCGCTTGTTAGTCGGCCACAGAGATTTACTTACTTGGAGTAAACCAAACGCGTCGGATGAGGCTGTCGCGAACCTCGTAAATTACCACTGGGTCGAACGCAACGGGTTCGGCGAGCCCCTCCAGGTGCTCACGATCTATCACGAACGGTCCACTGACGATTCGCTGTACTGTCGTGGCATGGAACTCTTTCGGCATTGTCAGGAGAAACTTGTAGGCCTCACGTAGTGCCTTGTGCCCCCGCACCTCCACGCTATCGCTGCCTAGGGTCCGCATCTCAATATCTGGACTGTATGTGGCCACGAATGCGTCGAGATCCCGACTGTTATACGCATCCGCCTGCCGAGCCACGAGTGTTGCTTGATATGTGTCGGCGGCTGACTGCTTTGGCTGTGAGAGCTCCTTAGCACAGGCGACACTGGCTGCAACTACCAAAGGGAGAACGGCGGAGTGCGGAATATGCATGTGATTTCCTTCTGCGTCGTGCGCACGAGATGTTCTGCGTCCACCTAACGTACCGCGCATCAGCTGCGGCGACTCCGCAGTGTGGTTCTCAGAATCTACCGCGTCGGCTCATCGGGCGACTTCTCTACTTGTGCGACTGCTCGCTACGGTTTGTTACGCCGGACTTGTCGTTGCATACTTTGCCGAGGGCATATACGGGGAGGAGATATGGATCTTAAACTGGAACTGATTGCGATACCGGTAACGGATGTAGACCGCGCCAAGGCATATTATGAAAAGGTAGGATTCAATCCCGACCACGATCACACCGTCAGCGAGGACCTGCGTTTCGTCCAATTGACGCCGCCAGGCTCTGCTTGCTCAATCTGCATCGGCAAAGGCCTGACTCAACTCAAGCCCGGCTCGATCGATATGATCGTTCTCGTCGTAGCCAACGCCGATGCCGCTCGCAACGAGCTGATCAGCCGCGGCATTGATGCCAGCGAGGTCAACGAGCAGCCCTGGGGCCGCTTCGTTTCTATCACCGACCCCGACGGCAACAAGTGGTCGCTTCAGGAGCTGCCGAAGCGAAACTAGCCCTGTCTCCAAGTTCCACTAGCTGATTCGCGCCATCTCTTCGATGGGAACTGAGTAAACATGGCTTCTAACCGAAGGACTGCCGAGGTCGCAAGCCACCAGATACACGAACTGCTCGTCTTGGTTGACCATGGGTAGTCGCTTGTCAGAGAAAGCGCTCCCCTTCCCCTTTCGGCGAATGAACGCAGCCCATCTCACAATGTGACAGTCACTTGTCGCAAATCGGGCCCTCATTGTCGCAATTCAGTCCTATTCTGTGGTCGCTTGCCGAGTAATGTCATGGGAGCCCCGACACGAGCAGCCGAATGCCAGTTCAAGAGCCGAGCGGCCAGCGAGTCCGATCCGTTGAGGAAGTAAAAAACGTCCCCCGTGGACCGGCACGCTCCCTCTGGCGTACAGCCAAGGAACAGGTTGCCGTACATGGGCCAGTTCGCCCACCGGTGGAGCTGGCGCCCACCGAGCCTGCAGCGCGCACCATCCGGGAGCGCGTGGCTTTTCTCCGACACGCGATTCTCAGGTGGGCGGACGAGTACCTGAAGCACATTTTTCAGAGCCGCCGCCCACTCCCGGCATACCGCACGGGCCACACCGGAGTCTATCGCCTCCCCAATGACGTTCTGGTCGCAATTGCTTCTGACTGGGGAACGGGAACTCCGAGTGCCTATAAAGTCGCAGACCAGATTGTCATGGTGGAACCGGACGTCACTGTTCATCTGGGCGATGTGTACTACTCCGGAACCGAGGAGGAGTACCAGACTTACTTCATGGCCCCAGGCTGCTGGCCCCGTGGAAAGCTCAACCAAGGTGGCACTAATGCAGCAAGTGGCACCTATGTTCTGAACGCCAACCACGAGATGTACAGCGGCGGCCGCGGATACTTCGATGTCGCTCTCCCTGGTCTGCAGCAAGAGACCAGTTATTTCTGCCTCGAGAACGATTACTGGCGTATCGTCGCGGTCGACACGGGCTACCACTGCACCCGTGGACTGAAGAAGGTCCTTTCCTTCATCTTCGGCGACAGGACCAGGCTCGACTCAGCGAATCTTACCTGGCTCGAACGCGTTGTCTTCCGAGATCCGGCAGACCGCAGGCCAACCATTCTTCTCAGCCATCATCAGTGGTTCAGCGCATTTGATGACCGAGACTACCCCACAATAGGCGAACAGCTCCAACCATATCTGGATCGAGTCGCTCTCTGGTTCTGGGGACATGAGCATCGGTTCGCCGGCTACACGGCCTTCTCACCGAGAGGTACCAAGGTGAGAGCTCGGTGTATCGGCCATGGCGGCATGCCGATCGAGATTGGCTGGAAGCACAAAGAGCCCAATCCAGCCGTCTTCTCGGATCAACGACAGGCCGCCGCAACTGCCGATGGGACCAGGCTAGGTTTTTGTGGGTTTGCCCTGCTGGAGTTTCGATCAGAGCAACTCGTCGTCACGTACGTGGACGAGAATGGTCAGAAACTGCTCAAGGAAAAATGGATAAACAAAGGGAGAACGCTCACTGGCTCAGCAGAATTGCTGAACCACGAGCCCGGGTTCGAGTGGTATCGCCCAATAGAGGATCTCGTGATTTGAACGCCAAGCGTCGTGAGGTTACAAGGTCCTGATCATCGGATCCGGATTCGGGCAGCGTAAGGGTCAGCCTCTAGCATAGCCTCAGCCTCCTACGGCAGCATCATCAGACATCAATTCGAACCTCCCGGATGCCACCCTCGGCTATACACAACACAACGTGCCAACGTGCAGGTGGAACTCGCGCACCTGAAGTGTTCCGCAATACGCGGTGATTGCGCTCTGAATCACCGCGCACTGCGAGTCTTGACACATAGCGTATATTGTTGCAGTTCAAATACTTTGGAGAACGAACTGGATTCTACTGCGCTCCACCGATTTCTTGCCAGTGCAGACCATTTTCGTTCGTATGTTGTCAGTACTGTCCTGTAGTTAATCCTCCCATACTCAAATAATTCGCGGAGGAACCTAGGGCACTCCGGGACTTCCCGGGAGCACTTGCCTATCGCCAGCCTCGCCTGGTATGGGGGCCACGAGTGGGCGTGAGTGGTGTAGAAGGAACTAGTTGTAATAGCTCGCGACGCCTAACACGCCACGAGGGGACCCCACGATTCCCCGAGCTACCGAAAGGGGAGCCAGTGTCCGTCCCTTGGTCCTCGGATGCGGATGACCAACCCTGCCGGAGGCCAAATGCGGTTTTTTCTTCTCGGATGCGCTACGCTCGCGAGTACACTCACGCTGGCGTGCAACGACAATACAAGCCCGACGCCGGCCGCTGAGGTCCCCTCCCCCTCATTCAGTGCCAGCCAATTCACGGTTCCATTCTTTGACTACTGGATAGACGAATCACGGGGCTTAGTGGCGATTGTCGGCCTTGGGCCCGAGCAGTTTCCCGCCTTCTGCCACGGTGGGGACGTCGCTGTGGATCAAGTCAGATTTGTGGAAGTCATCCGACCCGACGGGACGGCAAAGATCACGTACCATGGGACACCTCGTGTGATTGTCTACTCAGCAGCCGAGATCTCCGACGACCTCTGCGAGCTTGCAGACGCCACACCACTCGCCACTGGTCGCGCACACATGACCGGGACCGACAATGACGTCTTTGCAAGTCTCAAGCGGACCAACAGCTTTGGGACCAATCTGGTGGGCACTGCGTCTGGGCCGAGGGGGGGCTTCAAGGTGCGTGGAAGTTTCCGGACCACCATTGACCGCAATGGTAACGCCGATGTTCGACACCTGAGAGTCAGCATAACGCCGCTCGGAGGCTGACTGCGTGGCAGAACCTTACGGTGTAGGCTGCTGTTCTTGAACAGCTATCCAATCCGGATCTAGATATGGCTAAGCACACCGCATCTTCCTGCGGATGCAGGACTAACTCTCGGCGGGGAGATCATGTCATATCGCAATCTCCTGATCCTGCTCCCTCTCCTGGCTGGTGCGGCTGTGCTACAGACCATGCTGGTTTACACGCCAAGCACTCACACGTGGACAACACGGCAGGCAATTCCTACAGCCCGTAGAGGGGCCGGCGCGGCCCGTGTAGCCGTGAATGGCCAATCCTCACTAGAGGTGGTTGGAGGAACTCGGCCAGGGTCGTCTTCAAACGGCTACTGCCTTGAAGGAAGGACACCTGGTTCTCAATACCGCAGATTCTCTCGGCATCAGCGAGGGAGAGGGTGATCTCCGCGTAGGTGAGAATGAAGAGATCGTAGATCACTTATTGGTAGTCCGCCCCATCCCACGATTTCCCTACTCAGTACGCTAGAACAGGTACCAGCCCGCACCCCGACCCGAGGTAACCCATGGCTCCGCTCTGTCGTTCCAGTTCGGCAAAGAGATTCTTCGCTCTCGTGCAGCTGGTCACCTTCCTTCCCGGATGTAGTACCTGGGAAGTCCAATCAGCTAGTCCAGCAGATGTTCTTGAAAATCAGCATCCCAATGCCGTGCGGGTTACGCGGTCGGATAGCTCCCGAATAACGCTACAGAAGCCCGAGATTTCGGGCGACACATTGTACGGCACAGTTGGCGACTATGGAATGCAACGAGAACCGCGCACCGCGGTCGCTGTATCGGACGTGGACCATGTGGAAGTACCCCGGGTGAATGGTACGAACACTGCGTTGGTAGGTCTGGGTATCGCAGCGGCGACCTTTGGGGTGCTGTGCGTTACAATAGCCGGAGTCTGCTTCCCTGAACCTGATTAACCGGACTGCCGATGGATCCCCCAATCGAAGCGTTTGAGACACTAGCGCACAAGGGTCGATCTCATAGGTACGCGCGACTTCCGACGCGAGCTACAGTCACGAATTCGTAGGCATCGTTGGAACAGGCAGGCGACTCTCGCTCCTCGAGGAGACCTATGATCGCCTTGTCATGATGAGTCGGGTGGGACTTCCCCTGATTCAGGGGCTACCGTTACCAGGCCACTAAACCAGAATGAGAGATATCATCATGAAGCTGAACATTAGGGCGGCTGTAGCGTTCTACGCTGCACTTCTGCTGTCAGGGTGCACCCCTGAGCCTAGCTTTATGGAAACCTCCACGTCCTCATCAGCGGGCTCCTCTACGATACACAGTCCCGAAGGCCTCGCTCTTGGGAAAGCGGCAAGTAGTCTTGGCGGCCGCATCGGACTTGGCTGGGGCGATCGCAGCTAAGACCCTCGCACTACCTGGAGCAACCGCTGCCGGTCTACATCGTCTACTTCACTGCATTCGCCCGGGACGGCATCATCAACTTTCGAAGCGATCCCCATGGCAAGGATCGCGAGGCTATTGCCAGACTGGGTAAGCTGAGGCCGACCAATCCCCAACTTTGCGAGGAGCTCCAGAAGGTTGTTCGAGGATGAGGTACCCTGTGGGAAAATGGGGTCGCCTTTCCAGAGGCTCGGCTGGTGGTCAGCCAACAATTTGATTCAGTCGTTCTCACCAAGTTCGCCATCAGAGGCGGCCTGCAATCTCCCAAACAGGACCTAGTGCAAGCTGGGCCAACAGCCTAGGTTGGGTGCTATGCCAACTGCCAGGAAGTTCTACTCTCTTTCGGCCACTGGTCCCCTTGGTCGAGCCTCGGTGCTCCTCCCAGAAAGTCCAAACGGGCCTCAAACCGAGGATTAACGATGCAAACTCGCTCAAAGCTCTACTTACTATTGCCCGTCGTACTCGCCTGTTCAGGAACCGACATTACGTCGACAGATGTCAAGCCACAGTTCGCAGTGATGTGCAGTCCACCGAGAGCCACCATTCCCAACCTTGTTGCAGTGGCGAGAACCAAGAACTCGGATTTTACAGCCAACTTCACGGTAAAGAACAACTGCGGGGTAAAGCTCACGCTGACTCTGACGGCTTCGCGCACCGGTGCGATTACTAGAATCAATGCACGGACTCCACAAAGCATGATACTGCCGTCCGGCACATCCCAGGCCACATCTGTTTCCTACCACACGGGTTCTCCGGGAACCGGTACGGTCGTCCTGACCGCTACCACGAGCCGGGGTGTGCCCTCCTGGGGAAGCCAGACGGTGACAGTGACTAATTAGGGATGTGAGGAACGCCAGACGCGACAAGCTTCAACCGAGCACTACGGCTTGAGGAAGTAGCGGTGCAGATCAATAGCAGGATTCGTCTGGTGCGGCTGCGGCCCGAGTTCGCCAGCCTCTACCCCGGCCTCGACCCCATGGTCTGGCAAACAGCCACTGAGCTTGCGGCCAGGCTCTTGGCGCACCACGCGGTGCAGCCCAGCCCTGGCTACATGCTGAGCAATCGCACTCTCCCGGATGAGCACTTTGAGTTCCAGGGCGGGACTGCGAGAGGGTCTTCCTGGACGGGCGTGCGCTCGCGTGTAACCGATCCCTCAAGCCGTCTATAGGGCACCCTCGAGGCTGCCCCTTTGCGCCGACGGGTCTCTCCCCGATGCGGCTCCAGATGCTCGCCTTCGAGGCAGAGCTGGCCCAAACCGGGTCACCTTGGGAGGTGACCTTTTCTATGGGAAGTATCTAGTCCTGCTGGCGGTTGTCCTCAGTCAGGCCAGCCCAGGGACTCGACACGATTGGCCTGAAGGCATCCTGGGCCCATTCACGACATTTTAACGATCTCAGGCCCACCTTGTCGTGACCGTAGCTCCCTCTCGCCCAGGATAGCACAATGCGCTTCGCGCCGGCTTTCCCCCTGATCATCGTGACCGGGCTTCTGTCGGCCTGCGGTGACGATACCAGCAGTCTCGGCAATGGTCCATCAGGCAACGGTCCATCGAATGTTGCACCGACCGCGGCATTTACGGCCCAGTGCGGACCTGCGCCACTCAAGTGCAATTTCGTCAACACCAGCACCGACACCGACGGCACCATCGACATCTACGCCTGGGACTTCGGCGACAACAGTGTCCATGCGAGCACCAGGCAGGCAACCCACGCGTACGCCGCGCCCGGCGGCCTGTTCACCGTCACGCTCACCGTGACCGACGACGATGGCGAAACGGCGACCGCCAGCAGAGAAGTGGAGGTAAACGAACCCAATGTCCCCCCGACGGCGTATTTCTCGGTCTCCTGCGTCGATCTCACCTGCACTTTCACCGATGGGAGCTCGGACGTCAACTTCGGTGACTCGGTGGCATCGTATACCTGGAACTTCGGGGATGGCGGGACCAGCACCGAAGCGAATCCCGTCCACGAGTACACGGACGAAGGCACCTACACGGTCACGCTCACTGTTACCGACAACCTGGCGGAGGCGGGGTCCGCCTCCCAGCAGGTCACCCTCTTCGAGCTCGGCACCTACCCGAGGCTGTACGTCAGGGTTATGCCTTTCGGCTATCCGTACGGCGGATTCGACCAATATCTTTTGTACGAGGATGGCACGTTCGCCCTGCAGTACGGTGGGGACTTCACTGGCGAGCTTAGAGGAAGATATTCGTGGGGGAACACGAACTCGACCATCAATTTCGATTTCGATGCAAACCGGCCACAATGGAAGGCAACGGGCACCATCAATGGCAATTCCTTGAGCGTCGACTACAACTTTATCATGGGACTCGACGGTTTCGAGGATGGCGTCTATCGGCGGGCGGCAGCGAAGTGACCCTTACCGCCTCTTGCTCTCCGTCACAACACCGCCGCAGTCGCGACTATCCGGCGGCTTACTGAACTGGCCACACCTTCCGGCCAATGCCGCCGGCCTAACATCATCGCCTGCGAAGGCGGCGACTCCGGCGCAGTTGCCGGCGACGACCGCCCCGCGACCCGCCCGCAGCGCCCCGCGCATGGGCTCCCCCCCCGGCTCACGAGTGGAAGGCTCAAAAAGCGGCCCCCGAGCCACAGGGCAGTCGCGCGCGGTTCCCCGAGGCGAGGTGCTCAGCGTGGCCGCTGTGCGAACTTTTGTGCCAACTTGATCTGAACATCCTGCACATTTTGGGGGTTCGGCGCGTGCAGCCTGCACATCTTTCCCTATGAAAACGTGCAGGTTGTTCACAACGGGGCAGGGGTAAGGCTTAGGCATCGACAAGCCGAATGTGCCCGTAAGTTGCGTCGTTGGGAGCAAAGCTTTCCGCGGCTGTGTTCGATCTAAACACGTTTAAAACTTCGGCTCAGAAGGCTGTTGCTGATCCCAAACTCAGGGCCGTTCCTCGCCGCGATTCCAGATATAGGCAGCGGTCTTCCACTCCCCATTCTCCTTCTTCCAAACCGTTACGTAATTGCCCGCGCCTTGACCCTTCTGTGGCTTGTCCCAGCTCACCTTGTAGGTGCCCACCTCGTAGGCCATGTCGCCAGCGTCAGCCACCTCCACCTTTCTAGGCTCTCGTTCCAGATCGAATTCCCTGCCGCTGAACTCGCGGGCCCAGCGGCTCCGGATGCGGTCTGGTCCGTTGTAGCCGTTGCTACCCTGCGGCAAGTAGAATCCTCCCTCAGTATAGAATCGCCCCACGGCCGCGCTGTCTTTGGCTGCAAGGGCCTCACGCCAGCGCTGTTCCAGGCCGCGGATCTTCTGCTCCTCGCCTTGTTTATCCACGCTGTTGGCGGCTCCAGTGCCCACACTGTCCCGGACCGCCGTGGTGTCACGGGGGCTCCTGCATGCAACGACTACCAAAATGAAGGGGATAACCAGCGTCGTTGTGCCAGTGCGCATAGTGCCTTCCCGTCTAAGATCGTTCGTCGGAGACCCAGCCATCAGTGGCGAAAATAGGGCTCCGTATAACCTAGCAATAACTGTGTGTCATGGCTGCGATACCTAGTCCGTGAGCGCTCATGATATGGCCAGCAAGAGCACGGCACCTCCATTGTCTTCTTCAGACCCCGGTCCGTGTCACAGGTAAGTAGCTGGCCCAAGGGGCTAGAGTCCGGTCACTCGGACGATGTCGGACGTTAGCGTGGGTGTGCTGGTTGTGGCACCGCCTTGTACCAGATCGTATGTTGTTGCTTTCTTCCCTTGGAGCACATCATGCGCCGCCCACGCTCTACGGCTCTGTTCCTGGCCGCCCTCGCTGCCTGCTCGTCCGCCGACCGGAGTACCGGCCCGTCCTCTGAAGGCCTGGCCATCTCCGGTTCTGGTGTCACACCGGCCTCGAGTTCGGCCGCGAGACCGCTGTCGGGCACCTGCACCACCGCGGTGTCCAGGCTGGTCCCTCCTCCGATCGAGGTGCAGCACTTCGAGCTCACCTGCCACCTCTCGCACCTCGGACTTACCCAGGCGGTGCTGACGCAAACGGTCGACGTGACTACTGGTGCACTCAGCGGCACGGGCGTGTACGTGGCCGCGAACGGCGATGAGCTCGCCTTCACCTTTACCGGAACCGCCGAGCTGAGCTTCACGGACCCCACCGACGCCACGGTGACGTTCGAGGCCGTCCAGGATCTAACTGGCGGGACCGGCCGCTTCGCGGCAGCGGACGGCACAGCGGAGGTGGTGGGCACGACACGACTCAATCTGATCACGGGGTCAGGTGCGGGCGAGCTGACTCTCGATGGGGCACTGGGGTACTGAACGAGCCCAATCGGCTGGGCGATACCGTAAGTGAGTGGTCTGTGGTCTAATGATCAGGCCGACCCCGATCGCTACCGTCTG